>CALKEQ010000016.1 GCA_938084905.1 uncultured bacterium | reverse complement strand
TCCGCCATGGACAGTAAATCGGCTTGCGATGAAAGGCGCTTTGGCTTTTTTAAAGGATGAAGGATTTATGAGAAAAACCCTCGA
This sequence comes from uncultured bacterium, assembly GCA_938084905.1. GTDB lineage: Bacteria > Desulfobacterota > Syntrophorhabdia > Syntrophorhabdales > JANXAF01 > CALKEQ01. Next base: position 10,267 of record CALKEQ010000016.1, on the reverse strand, counting down.
TCTCGTCGAAAAAGAAAGGAACTACCTTTCAAAGAAGCTCAGAGAGGCGGGCTTCAGGGTATTTCCTTCTGTTACAAACTTCTTACTTTTTGAGCTCAAGGAAGGACAGTCCTCAAAAAAGGTGAAGACCGAGCTTTTGAGAAAGGGTATCCTTGTGCGTGACTTTTCAAATTTTTCAGGGCTCGGTGAAAGATTCATAAGAGTATCTGTGAGAAAAAGGGGAGAAAATAGAAAACTGGTTGAAGCTCTAAAGACCCTATGATTGAGAAACTCAGAGAACTACTCAGAAAATCGGTACTAAAAAATTCTGCCCCCTCCCTTCTTTTGTCCGGAGGTCTCGACACTTCCATCCTCGCGTACATTTTGAAGAGTGAGAGGGTTCAGTTTCTTCCGCTGTGCGTCTCCTTTGAGGGTAAAGGTTCGGACGTGGATTACACACATAGGCTCAGATCCTTCCTTTCAATAGATCCCGTAATTCATAACGTAAGGCTTGAAGAAGTAGTAGATGCGATCCCAAAGGTAATAAAGATCCTCAAAAGCTTTGATCCTGCAATACCAAACGATCTTGTTATCTATTTCGGCTTAAAAAAGCTGAGAGAGATGGGGATCGGCTCAGTTATGACAGGTGAAGGAGCAGACGAGATTTTTGCCGGGTACGAGTACATGAAAGGATTGAAAAATCTAAAAGAGCACTTAAAAAGGATCTGCCAGAACATCCATTTCAACTCCGATCTTCTCGGAAGATCACTGGGTGTTGAAGTAAAAAGGCCCTATCTTGAAAGGGAGGTGAAATCCTTCGCAAAAATGGTTCCACCGGACATGAAGATAAGAGACGGTTTTGGGAAATGGATACTGAGAAAGGCTTACGAGGGTCTTCTCCCGCAAAGTCTCATTTATCAGGAGAAAAGGCCACTTGAGGTCGGTTCTGGAATGAGTGAAATAAGGGAATATTTGGCTTCAAAAATAAAGGATGAAGAATTTGAGGAGAAAAAAAGGCTTTACGGAATGAACTTTTACAGTAAGGATCACCTCTACTATTTTGAAATCTTTAAAAGCCTATTCGGTTCAATCCCAGAACCGAAAGATGGAGAGATTGTATGTCCTAATTGCAGGGGCGGAAAAAATGGAACCCATTGTAAAATTTGCGGGTATGTGGAGGATTTATGAGGGTCTTTTGCTCATGGAGTGGAGGCAAAGACAGCGCCCTCGCTCTTTTCCTTTTTTTGCTTTTTGCTTCAGTTGCCTGCGGGGAATCAGGACCTAGGATCATCTCTTTGTCTCCGCCATTGACTGAGGAACTCTACCTTTTGGGCTTAGGACAAAGTATAGTTGGGAATACTATTTACTGCGTAAAACCTGAGGATGCTAAGAAAAAGGAAAAGGTTGGTTCAGTTGTAAATGTTAATCTGGAAAAGATTTTAAAATTGAAACCGGATCTTGTTCTCGCGTCACCTCTGACGGACAAAAGGGCACTGGATAAGCTTCAAAAAATAGGAATAGATGTCCATGTCTTTTCCCATCCGAAAAATTTTCAAGAGATAAAGGAGAGGTTCCTTAAGCTATCGGAGATAGTGGGGAGGAAAGAGACTGCCCTCAAGATCGTCCTTAACTGTGAAAGGGTCTACTTCCGTATTAAACAGAGTAGCACCAAAGAGGAAAAGAGACCGAAAGTTTTTGTCCAAATCGGCAGAAATCCTCTTTTTACCGCAACAAAGGATTCAATACTTAATAGCTTCATCGAGGATGCAGGTGGAGAAAACATCGGAAAGGACTCAAGGACTGGACTTTTCTCAGAGGAGGAGGTGCTTCTAAAAAATCCAGAGTATATAATCGTAGTTGGGATGGGATTGGATGAAAAAGAGGAGAAAGAAAGGTGGTCCAAGCTCAAAGAGCTAAGGGCGGTAAGAGATGGAAAAATCTTCGTTGTTGATTCTTACAAGTTTTGCAGTCCAACAGTTGTGACCTACGTAAGTGGGGTGAAGGAAATAGGAGAGATCCTGAAGGAGGAGGTGAAAAATGGGAAAAGGTATTTTGAAGGAAAAGGGGTACGTTCAGATTTACACTGGAGAAGGTAAGGGGAAAACTACTGCCGCACTCGGGCTTGCGCTCAGAGCTTCCGGTCACGGAATAAAAACGTATGTGGGCCAGTTTATGAAAGGTCACAACTACGGTGAGATTAAAGCAGCACGCTTTCTAAAGCCATATCTCACAATAGAGAAGTACGGAAGGAAGAGATTTTTCCACAGTCGTGGGGAAATTGATGAATCAGACGTAAAGCTTGCAAAAAGGGGATTAGAAAAAATAAAAGAGGCAGTTTTCTCAGGAGATTACGGTATTGTGGTACTAGATGAGGTTTTAACTGCCCTCCACTTTGGTCTCATCGGGAAAGAGGAAATACTTGAACTGATAAGGAGCAAGCCTCAAAACGTAGAACTTGTCCTTACAGGCAGATTTGCTCCAGATGAGCTGATTAGGGAGTCGGACCTTGTGACTGAGATGAAGGAGATAAAGCACTATTACTCAAAGGGCATTACTGCACGAAAGGGAATAGAGTATTGATGGAAAAGAAGAGGAAGTGGCTAATCTCTCTCTTTTTTTCTCTGTTCTTCTTACTCTTATGCGGTATAGGTTCGCTAGTTACAGGCCCTGCTGGTTTCCTTTTTTTCCCGTCAGATCAATACGAGAGGGCCATACTTTTAAATATAAGATTGCCGAGAGTACTTTTAGGCTTCGCAGCTGGGGGGAGTCTTTCCCTTTCAGGCCTCCTACTTCAAGGCATCTTTAGAAATCCCCTGGTAGAGCCTTACACATTGGGGATATCTGGAGGCGCGGCGCTTTTTGTTGCTCTCTCGATCGTGGCTCGCCTGGATGAAATATTCGGTCAATTTGCCATATCGGTTGCAGGGTTTGCAGGCTCACTTCTTGTCATTCTAACCATCCTTACTCTTTCTTCGAAGCGGCATCTAAAAAAAGAGGAGCTTTTGCTTTCGGGTGTTATGATAAGTTTTATCTCGTCATCTTTCGTTATGCTTTGTTTTTCACTTTTAAAGTCTGAGGATGTCCATAGGATAATATTCTGGATGATGGGCACCTTACAGGAGGAGAAAAAGGAATTTATCCTTTTCCTCTCTTTTTTGTCACTTCTTTCCCTTTTCGTTTCACAATTCTTTTCACTCCATTTGAACGCTCTCCAGCTTGGCGAGGAGGAGGCAGCACATCTCGGAATAGACGTTTTCCGTGTAAAGAGGTTTCTGCTCTTTATGTCATCTATTCTTACCGGAGTAACTGTTTCAATAACAGGGATAGTTGGGTTTGTTGGCTTACTCATACCTCATCTTATGAGACTTCTTTTTGGCTCAGATTACAGGTTTCTACTTTTTTCCTCATTCCTCTTCGGGAGCAGTTTTCTCATAGTTTGTGATACCCTCTCGAGAACATTAATCAAGCCTGCAGAGTTACCGGTTGGCGTGATAACCGGAATAGTTGGAGGATCCCTCTTTCTCTTCCTCCTTCTTAGGAGAAAGTGATGGCAAAGTTGGTCCAATTGATGAATGTCTCCTGCGGATATGGAAAAAAGATCGTTCTTAGAAACGTAAGTATCTCTATTGAAGAAGGAGAGATTGTCGGTGTGATTGGGCCAAATGGATCTGGGAAGACAACACTACTTAGGGCAATTTCTGGTATCCTAAGACCGAAAGTGGGCTCAATCCTTTTTGGGGGTAAAAATCTGAGTAAGATACCACACACTGAACTGGCAAAGAAGATAGCGGTTGTTTCACAAGAGGGTCCACATGATTTAAATATGAGGGTTATGGATTATGTCCTTCTTGGAAGGATTCCTTATATGGGACCTTTCACTTTTTTCGAAAAAGATGAGGATATAAAAATAGCGATGGACTGCCTGGGCATAATGGGGATTCTACATCTCAAAGATGAATTGGTCTCAAACCTAAGTGGAGGGGAAAGACAACTTGCTGTTATAAGTAGGGCACTTGTACAAAATCCGACGCTCCTTTTGCTTGACGAACCAACCTCCCATCTCGACATTGCCCATAAGGTAAAGATACTTAACATTCTGAAGAAGTTGAACAGAGAGAGGGGTTTGACTCAGATTGTTGTGTTTCACGATCTTAACCTTGCTAGCGAGTTCTGTGGTAGGCTCATTCTCCTCTCTGAAGGGGAAGTGGTATGTGATGGAACTCCAAATCAGGTTCTGACCTTCCAGAATCTGGAAAATGTTTACAGGACAATGGTTATTGTCAAGGAAAATCCCATATCTTCAAGACCATACGTCTTTCCAGTCTTCGAGGAATGGATGAAAAGATGAGAACGATCCAGTTTGTGATTGGAGGCGAAAAGAGCGGTAAGAGCCTTTTTGCTCTTAAACTGGGAGAAGCAATTGGAGGGGAAAGGGCCTATGTTGCAACTGCAACTCCAGTGGATGAGGAAATGGAAAAAAGAATCAAAAGACATAAACTTGATAGAGGCCCTTCTTGGATAACCTTTGAAGAGTCTGTGAAAGTTGGGGAATTGATCGAAAATATCGGAGGGAGATTCGATGTCATACTGATCGATTGTTTAACCATATGGGTTTCAAACTTGATTTACCATCGTCTCAATGTGGAGGCTGAGTTAAAAAGGCTTATCTTAGCGTTGGAAAGGAAAGAATCGAACTTCATAGTCGTTTCAAACGAAGTTGGAATGGGCATAGTTCCGGAGAACCCTCTCGGAAGGGAATTTAGGACGCTAATGGGTGAAGTAAATCAGTCCTTTGCAAAAATCTCTGACACTGTTTACCTTATGGTCGCTGGGATCCCCCTCAAAATAAAAGGCAACTTGGGAGGAGAAAGCTCATGAGATTTGTAGTTCCATCGATCGATGAAAAACTTTTCCAACTTGCAGATGAGAGGCTTGCAAGTCTGACAAAGCCATTAGGCTCCTTAGGGAGGCTCGAAGAGATTGCAAAAAGACTCGTAGCTCAGAAAAATCAACTTTTCCCTTCTATAAGAAAGAAAGCTGTCTTCGTTTTCGCTGGAGACCATGGGGTGACAGAGGAGGGTGTATCAGCCTATCCAAGGGATGTAACTTACCAGATGGTTTACAACTTTCTACGTGGTAAAGCTGCTGTAAATGTTCTCTCCAGGTTCGCAGGATTTGATTGTATAGTTGTGGATGTTGGCGTAGATTACGATTTCGAAGAAAGAGAGGGGCTTCTCATAAGGAAGGTTCTAAAAGGTACCAGGAATTTCACAAAGGGACCTGCCATGGATAGGGAGTCAGCAGAGAGATGTATTCAAATTGGCAGAGAATTGGCCCATATGTGTGGCGACAAAGAATACGACCTTGTTGTTCCTGGTGATATGGGAATAGGAAATACGACTCCCTCAACTGCCATCATCTCCGTAATACTCGATCTACCTGTTAAAGAAGTTGTGGGGAGAGGGACCGGAATCGACGAAAAGGGACTAAAGAGAAAGATAAGTGCGATTGAGGAGGGAATTAATGTAAACAGGCCTCGAAAGGAAGACCCGATAGATGTCCTTTCAAAGGTCGGAGGAGCAGAAATCGGTGCTATTGCGGGTTTTATCTTAGGTGCCGCAGAAAGAAGGATTGCTGTTGTCCTCGACGGTCTTATCTCTTGTGCCGGAGCATTGATTGCCGCAAAACTTGAACCGAAGGTAGTAGAATTTCTTTTCGCTGGGCATAGATCAGAGGAAAAGGGGCAATGGGCTGTTCTTTCCGAGCTTGGACTTCAGCCAATCTTAGACCTTAATATGAGATTGGGAGAGGGGACTGGAGGGGTTCTTGCATCCCTTGTAATTGAGGCGTCCCTTAGGCTTTACAGGGAGATGGCGACCTTTGAGGAGGCTTCCGTATCGAAAAAGATAGAGTGAGACTTAATAGGGCTCTTTTTGCCTCCTTCTCCCTTCTCACTTTGATCCCTCCTTTTGGGAGGGCTAAGATAGACGAGTCTGACCTGAGAAACTCTGTCATCTTTTTTCCAGTTGTTGGGTACATTCTCGGATTTGCCTCATCCCTTGTATTTTTTCTCTCCTCATCCTTTTTTTCCAGGGAAATTTCCATTCTCCTTTACCTTCTTCTTTTAATTATCCTTACAGGTGGATTTCACCTTGACGGACTTTCTGACACTTTTGACGGCCTTTCCGTTAAATCGAAGGGCGAAAGAACTGAAGATATTAAAAGGAGACTAAGTGTGATGTCTTCAGGCAACCAGGGTCCTCTTGGGTCTGCTGCGGTCCTTTTCGATTTTCTTTTGAGATTCGCATTTATGAAGGATATAGTCACCTTTGCTGAGTGGCCGATTTTTTTGACTATTGCTCCTGCTTTCTCCAGGTCCTGCTTGGTCTTTTCTATGTTCAGCGGTAAAAGTGCAAAAAATGAAGGATTGGGTCAGATATTCATTGGGAAAATAGGAACTTGCCACTTAGTTCTGTGCCTTTCAATTTTTTTTGCTATATATCTCGCCCTGACACAGAGCTTCAAAATGATCGTTTTTTCCATTTTCGCCTTCTCAGCTGCTTTTTTATCTCTTCTAGGGTTGAAAAAACTATTCGAGAGAAAGTTTGGGGGGATGACCGGAGATAATCTCGGAGCTGTAAATGAGTTCTCTGAAGTTCTCTTCCTGATGTTTGGTCTTCTTGCCCTCAAATTTTTTTAAGTTAAGGTGGAAATGTGCGATAATAATAGTAGAAAAAAATAGCCGGAGGCCTTAATGAAAGTCGAGAACTCGAAGCTCGCGAGTATTCTAACAGAACATTTAAGGAAGGCAGACTTAAATTCGAAAAAGATTGAATCTGAGATTCAGCGAAGCCAACAGCCTGTCCAGGACAGTGTCCAGATCTCAGCAAGGAAGGAATTTGTCTCGCGTCTCGTGGAAAAGGTTAAGGAAGTAGCTGACATAAGGGAGGAGAAGGTAAGGGATGTAAAATTGGCAATGGAGAAGGGAGAATACAGGATAGACGCTCAAGCCGTTGCGAGAAACATTCTCAGAGAGAATTTACTTGATGAAATAGTTGAGTAGTTCAAGACGCCTTATATAAGGTTTTACCGGCACTCATCAGATCCTCGGCTGCCTTTTTTACCCTTTCTGCCATTGAAAGTTCTGCCAGTGCCATGTATGTTCGAGGGTCGTAGGCCTTTTTGCGCCCCACATCCCCATCGACTTTTAAGACCCCATCGTAATTTTTGAACACATGATCGACTATAGCCCTAGTAAATGCGTACTGGGTATCGGTGTCTATGTTCATTTTTACAACTCCGTACTCTATCGCCTCCCTTATTTCCTCCAGAGAGGATCCTGACCCTCCATGGAAGACCAAGTAGAACCTCGCATCTTTACCGTATTCACTCTCCACTCTTTCCTGACAGGCTTTAAGTATTTCGGGCTTCAGTTTCACATGACCAGGTTTGTACACTCCATGGACATTTCCAAATGTTGCTGCGAGAAGGTACCTTGCTCCCCGAAGGGAATTTAATTTTTTTGCCACTTCAAGGGTCTCCTCTGGACTTGTGTAAAGACGTGCATTTTCAGATGCTTTCATTCCATCTTCTTCCCCTCCAACGACACCGACCTCTATCTCCAGAACAAGCTCACTTTTTGACATCCTCTCTAAAAGCTCATAGGATACCTCCAGATTCTTCTTAAGGGGCAGATTACTTCCGTCAAACATATGGCCCTGGAAAAGGTTAGGTAGACCTTTTTCTCTTCTTTTTTCTGTCTCCTCTATTAAGGGAATGAGAAACGTGTGGAGTAAGTCTATCGGACAGTGGTCAGTATGGAGGGCAACGTAGATTGGGTATCTGTCTGCAACCCTATGCACGTATTCCGCGATAGAGATTGCTCCCAAAACCATATCGTTTAAATAGGTGCCAGATATGTGAGCTGCTCCACTTGTTGAAACCTGAATTATTCCATCTGATTTGCTTTCCGCAAGGCCTCTAAGTACCGCATTTGCCGTCTGGAATGAGGTAACATTTATGGCAGGATAGGCGTACTTCAATTCTCTTGCCCGATCAAGCATCTCGCAAAAGATTTTGTAATCTGCAAGTGGCATCTTTCTCTCCTTTAGACTATTTTAGCAGAGGAATAAAAAAAATCAAAGAAAGCTCCGATTTTCGGAATTCCTGGATGGAGAGGAAAAGTCGATAACATCTCGAAAGCAAAAGGCAACCTTACACTTCATATCCGTAAGATGTTAAAAGATCGATTACGGCGATCCTTTTGTCCTCGTATTTGCCAGAAAAAAGAGGTTGACACCTTCTTATCGTTGTTTCACGCCTTAAGAGTTTATAGGCAAAGGCAAAACATGTCCGCTCTCCACACTCCTTGCAGTTCGTGTTTGGGAGGAGTTTGGTTATGTCAGAGGATTTAAGTTCCTTTGGGGTTGTGTAATCCGGTTCAATCTTATCCCGATTCTCGTATGTCTCGTTGATTATCCTTATTATCTCTTCTGCCAGTTCTTTTGCCTCTTTTTCGTCGCTCAGTTTCGGAATGGCAATCTCTTTAGGCCTCAATGTCACAAGCCTATTGCATATGTTTATCGTCAAGACCTTCTTATCATGGATATAATGGAGACCTCTAAAGAGGCGATTAAGGTAGGGAAAGACTTCGCTAATGTCTTGAGGAAGCGTCACAATCGCATTTACCTTTTCAGATGAAAAATCGCAATCTGGAAGAATTAGCCTTAATTCATAATCCTTAACTCGCATAATCGCACCCCCTAGGGAGCATTATTCCCAAAGCTCCACTACGAGGTGTCCACTTCGTAGGTGGGTCGATGGCCCAATATTTCCATGAGAAGATCTCTTCTCTCTTTAAATTCATCGGTAAATAAAGGTCGGCATTTTTCGATTTCAATCTTCCTTTCCAGTAATCTAAAGGCAAAGGCGAGACAGCTTCTCATCCCACATTCCCTGCAATTGGTTCCTGGAAGAAGTCTCTGAATGTCGGAGGGTTTTAGTGAATCTCCGGAAGAGTAATTGGGAACTATCTGAGATCTTTTCTCGTAAGTCTCATTGATCAGGTTTTTAATCCAGCTCAAAATTTGGTGAGCCTCTTTTTCATCCCTTATCATGGTAAGGGTTATATGTGTGGGATGCAAGGTTATCATCTTTTCCTCTTTTTTAAACGTTAAGGTGCGGAGATTCTGATTGTAGATGCAGCTTTCAAGAATTGCATTCAGATAAGGAAAGATCTCGTGGATCTCATCTGACAGTTTTGCAATGACCCTTATCCTTTCAGGATCGGCAATACATGGCCTGATTCTCAGGATCTCGTAAGATTTAAGCACTTTCCTACCACAAAATAGCACACACTGCTTATAAAAACAACCTTTTTGGTGACCCCAAACCTCCACCTACGAGGTGTCCACCTACGAGGTGTCCACCTACGAGGTGTAGCTGGACGCGGGGCGTGGGGCGAAAAAAAAAATTTTTAATCCCGCCCTGCGTCCCTTGTCCTCCGTCCCGAAATCAACAAAACGTATACCTAAAAACCGCAAATGGGTCGCTGCAATAGCCGCCGCAAAGAGCAGCGACTTGTTCTATTGGTGTCAAGCAAATTAAATCGTTTAAATGTGCCATATTGCAATCCCTCAGAAGGCTTGTTTCAGTGTGCCAATTTCTGTTTTGGAGAGAGTACTTCTCAGCATCCTGTAGAGTTAATCTTCTAAACGGCATAACTGTTTCCTACGGAGCAGTTTGCAAATCTTCAGGTGCAAAACCGCACTGAACCAGCCAGAAGGAAAGACTTTTAGCCCGCAATGCTGCCAGCCAAAATTCCAACTGCCGTCCCCAGAATTCCAGTGGCTTTTCTTTTGCTTCGGCAACTTCAGGTGCAAAGCCTTCCACAAGCAAATGGGCACGAGGTTGCAACTGTTTCGCCTGGCTCAATATTTTTTTAACTTGCTTACACCATTGTTCGGCTGATTTGACGTCCAGCTTGACCTGCCAAGTGCCGGGCTCTGCGAAGGGCGTAGTAGGGAAGGGCAGCCACCAACCTCTGTCCAATTCAAGAGCGCCAAACTTTTGCAAGGCTTCTCGCAAAGGATGCTTTTCTTCCAGTTTCGTTTTGTCAATAACCAAAAGGAGTTGCGCAGTGCTACCTCTTTGCGGTGCTGGTTCTCGGCGGCTGTAAGTAGCAACCCGCAAATCTGTAATTAGCAAAGGATTGTCAGGGTTTATGCCACTATAGCGAAATCCTAACCCTGCAATAGGTTTTTCAGGGTTGAAAGGGGCAACAGCGATT
>CALKEQ010000015.1 GCA_938084905.1 uncultured bacterium | reverse complement strand
AGATATTTAGGTCCTTCCCCTCTATGAAGGGAAATTGAGGGTGACTAAGACATCTCTTTTTGTGCAAGTATTATCAATCTTTGGCTTTAGCCTTAGGACGAGATTAACTGGCGATCCAATAATTGTAAAATGGCAGAACTTACCGCGTAGTATTGACTTTTTTTTGTACGTTTTCGTAAAATGGTCTTAGCAACCTTTAAATTGTTGAGTTTTGCCATGCGATTAAAAGTTTTCATAGAGACGGAAAAGCTACCTATAATCTATAGACATCGATTTCTAGCCCTCATTAAGGAATCTCTTAGTCGGTCAAACATACATTATAAAGCACATCTCTACGATGATGAGGTGTACACAAAAAAGATCAAGCCCTTTACTTTTGCCGTTCTTTTTCCAAAAGGAACAAGATGTAAAAGGGAAGCCTTCTATTTGGACTTGGATGGGAAGCATTCTGTTGAAGATTTTGTATTTTATCCCATGGAGGGATCCCTCGTTAATTTGCTTATAAGCTCTGTAGATTATGAGTTCATTATGTACCTTTACAACGGCCTGCTTGAAATAAAGAGCTTTCCTTTCAACAAAGACGTAACCTTATCACTAAAGAAGATTCTCCCCATGGTGGAAAGAAAAATAACCTCAGATTGGGTGCTTTTTAAAACTTACTCACCTATTCTCATTGAAAGAGCCGATGGTAGCCCTGTTTTTAGGAATGGTAATTTCCCAGATAAAGAGTGTAACGAGGAGTTTAATGCTATACACGACAGAATTCTTAAGGACCTAAGAGGATACGGTCTCAAAAAGGAGATGAGATTTGAGCCTCTTTCGGAGAAATGGAAAAAACAGGTAGTAAAGCATACTTTGCAGAAAATAAAAGACAAGCTTGGCAAGTCCTATGCTACTTTTACCTGTTTTGAGGGCTACTTCCACCTAGGTGGGGATCCTGAGGATATAGAATTTCTCTACAAAAAGGGCATTGGGCTTAGAACAGGCCAGGGTTTTGGGATGGTCGAAGTGGTAAGGAACGAGTAAGAAAGAGGATCTAAACCAAAAGTAACGGAGCCTATAAAGGTGTATATTTTTTTATGAGGCCCGAAGGAGGGCTCATGATGTAATGGGCATGCTTTTGATAAAAAAGAGTTGAAGACACCCCTTTAGAATCAAGGTCTAAAACATAAGGCTTAAACACGAAAATTACCCGGCATGTCTTTTTGGGCCTGATCTCTTCCACTTCTAAATTCTTTTGAAAGAGCTCGTTATCCGCCTCAAAAAAGGCTTTTTTTAAGCAAATTTGATTTTATCAGCTGTGAGGGGAGAGACCCTCACAGCTTTAGTTTTTACAATCCTCATTTTGCCTGTGATGATTCCAATACTTTGAGGATTTCACTTCTTAGCTTTACTGATTCCTGTCGTAATTTGTCAATAAGGTCAAAGATCTCTTTCTGGACAGCATTTATCTTTGACTGATCTGGATTTTGAGCCGCCCAGAGGTTTCTTAATTCCATCTTTTTCTTGAAGAGTTGCTCCTGAATAGGTGTAATTCTCTCAAGGTGCGCCTGCTGGAGTGCGATTATCTTCTGCTGCTGCTCCGGTGTGAGATTTGTGATAGCAGGTCCTCTTCCGTAGAATTTTCCACCCCATGGACCAGCCCAGGTTGCTACTGCAAGGACTACCACCGCAAGAACCAACGCTAAGATAATAAGTGCTTTTTTCATGTTAATACCTCCTCTCTTTTTTTTGGTGGGCTCATCTCCACCTCATCTCAAAACTAGCGTTTTTGGCTTTCTCTTTTTTATTCACCTCCTTTCTTTTACTTTTTTTGCAAGGACCGTGCCACAATGTGGATTGGTTATTTTAGGGAATTACGCTTGAAAAACAAGAACTTACCTCGACAAACGTTGCCTAAAGAGGCTATTTATTCGACATTTATGTCGAGTATGGGGATTACTCCATCCAAAAATTCCAGGTTATTTTAAGGTTAAGATCACTTTTTGCCATGTGGAAGAAAATGAGCTTATAACAATCCCTCTTTTTGAGGGGGCTAGAATACCTAATTATAAGCTCTGGTTTTTTAATACCTTGCTCTGTTTGTTATGCCTTGATACTTGTTCCATACCTCCGTGAATCGTCTTTTTTTAGCCTCATCGGTTAAAACTTCTAACTTATTCCTCCAAGATAGCTTTCACAATCAACTCTTTCGCCTTTTTCACATCCTCCTGAGAAACATAGTCCATTAATGGTTTCATGTTCTCTCCTATGTCTTCGTGAAGGGCCTTCTTTTTCATACCGATGTCTCTGACCAGGACAATACTTTTTGTTGGCGTAAAACCTGATTGTTCAACAGTCTTCCTAGCGCACTCGAATGGGCAGCCATCAACCGTGATAACCTTTTTAGCGGCTTTCGTCTTCCCTATCACAGGGGCTACATTCAAAGGAATCGCTCCCAGGCAACCGATGGCCACCTTTTCTAAACCCAATTCTTTAACAACCTCCATGCAAGCTAAGGCACTAGTTATACCCGTGTTTGAAAGCCCTCCAAAACAGGAAAAGATGACGTTTTCGTGAGTTTTCATTCCCTCTTGCCAATGTTTTTCTTCTGCCATTTCCTATTCCTCCTTTTTTTTGGTTTTTACATACTCTTTTTAGATTTTCCCTCCTCTCTGCGCATACTTACTTTGGAGCAATGATTCCCTGTAAAACGCTTACGGCTGATTCTCCTTATATCTCTGCAGATAAATCAAGTCCAATCGGATGCACTGTTCCGCATACCTCTTCCGTCAATCCCCTAGAAGCTTCCCGCAAATTGCCTTGTCCATAAAGAATTTCTTAGAAAGGACAAAGAAATAAGTGATGTTGAGGTTACCTTTTTCTATACCAAGAGTGAATGAGGCAATCTTTGGTTTACACTCTTTGATTAAAGCTTTTTCCAGTAATGTCACTACAGTAGTATCATCCTTATGGCTTACCATCACTTCTCCCTGCTTTTCTTCCGGTTGAACGGATTGCAAGCGCAGAAGGAGTAGCAGACTTCTCAGTTTCGGCTAGTCGTTCAAGCCATCTCTACGCAGTCCTTATCTCCCCGATCGTCAGCTTTCCTTCCCTTGCCAACTTCCCTACCAGAAAGAGGACGCTTTCTCTGGATAGTTTCAATTTCGAGGTTAAATCATCAGGAGATACCTTTCCCTTTTCCCTTACGAACTCCATAATCTCATCCTCTAAATTCTTCAACCATTCTTCAAAGAGACCTCGCATCTCCTCTGTAGCGTAGGATGTTATAGGAGGTGATCCGTGCTTTGAGGCTGCCATCTGTTCCATTATCTTGAAGCACATCTCAGGCATACTATGCATAACTTTTTTCCCCCTCATCATATTTTCCATCATGTACTTCATCATCTCAGACATCATGTCCATGCCACTCTTTGTTTCCTCTGTCTTCATAATTTATACCTCCTTGCCTTTTTTTATCCAGTAGCACATAAATCTCATAGGCGGAAAAAGGTAATCCTTTTCTTCCGTGCCAGTTTCGTCTCTTATTTTTACTCCTGCTAGGGATTGAAGAATATCTATAAGAGTGGGTTCTGTAAGACTATAGTAAATAAAGGCACCTTTTCGCTCTGCCGAGAGAATTCCGCTTTCCCTCAATGGTCTTAAGTGAAAGGAGACAAGCGTCTGAGAAAGCCCAGTTTCTTCTACAATTTCCGATACTGATTTCTTGTCTTTTCCAATCGTAAAAAGAATTTTCAAGCGGTTTTTATCGTTTAAAAGTTTGAAGAGTCGCGATAGGATCTCTATTGCATCGTGATCAACCATATTAGCGTGTCCTCATATGAGCCACGACTAATATAATTACTCTCACACCCTTTGTCAAGGTCAATTTTTATTCGGAGGCCATTCGAAAAAGTATCTCAGTTCTTTTCTTAGGATGAGATAAGTGTTCGGATTTTTAGACCCAAAAAAGATATAAGAGGCCTACCAACAAAGGTCAAGAAGAATATGGGCGCAATTACAAAAGAGTAATCATGCCTACGAGAGTGGAAGAGTGTTTAGCTTTTTATAGAAAAATTACGCCAAATTAAAGTCTATTTAAAAGTGGTTCAACCCTTAATAGTGTTGTAAAGCCCTATCGAGACCATAAAAATAATCCAGAGCCAGAGTAGGTAGACAGAGATTTTACCCAAAGCGTGAGCCCCAACTTCCCTTATTCCCTTTCCGGCCCTGTATGCAACCGTAGCTACGTAGAAAAGAACAATTAGACCCATAATGAAGGTTGAAAGAAAGAGAATCAGAGAACCCAAAGAGAGATTTACCGGATAATCCGCAAGGTTATAACCAACCCTAGAAAAATAGGCAATTCTCAAAGACTCCCTTGCAGCACTCATAGCCGAAACGGTGATCCCTAAAAGTATGGCCATTAAGGTTGGCCTCAGGTTGCCAGATCTGTAAGAAAGAAAGAGATAGAGTATAAAAATGAGAGAGAGGATCAGAGCAACAATGAATACGGGATGCCGGATGAAATTTAAATCTCCAGGTAAGGTTAAGAGCCAAAAGAAACCAATAATTCCCTGTATTACACTGAAAATGAGAGCCAATCTAATACCTAGTCCTGAAACCCAATCGAGATATTCATTTTCATACTTCCCTCTAAAGTACTTCGCATAGAAAATGAGCCACACCCCGACTACAGCCAGAGAAGGTATAACGAAGTGTAAGAAGCGGAAAATTTCAAAACCATGCAAGTACTTCCCAGTGGAAATATAGAGGCCGTCTCTGACTGCAAAACTAGGCCAGCTTTCAGGGTAGAGCTGAGTTATAGCCAAAGAGTGCTTAACGATACCTGCCAAGAGAAAGAGACCTAAGGAAAGGATGATCCAGAGAACGCTACGTTTACCATCACTAAGATAGTAAACATAAATTAAGGAAAATCCCAGAGCGATAAAAGCGAGGAATATGAGGGCCCAGAAGGCAGATAGAGTATTTGCAGTGTACCAAAAGGGATCGTAAATAACCTGGATAAACAAAAGAGGCGCTACGCCTAATACAATTGCCCAGGAAACAGAATTTACAAGAAGTTTACTAAGCGAAGAAGAGAGTCTGGCTGAGTACTCTGTCTTTTTTATTTTCCCCCAAACGATCAGTATGGCAGAACCTATGACGAGATTAACAAACAAGATATGTAATGCAAAAGTGAGAACTAGAAAGGCATCGAAGATGAAAGCTGGGGCTGGTAGCCCTGCCGGATCTCTCATTGAATTCAGATATGCTCCAATTTGCATAGCGTGCCTCCTCTTTACTTTTTCGAAGAGACTAATGTGAACAAGTATTCTGCCGCAGCTTTCCTCTCCTCATCATTACCTGCGAAAGGTGGCATGTATGGGAAAGCTGATAAGGCAGATAAAAACGCGTCTATATCTTCAGGACTTTTCGGATTAAATCCAGCTAAAAGTTTAGGCAGAGGCCTTAGTCCAGCTTTTGTGAAAGCATGGCAATTCGCACAGTTATGGAGAGCAATAATCCTTCCAACTTCAAGTCTGTTATCGGATGTAATTTTTTTAAGATTCTGGGGTAAATAACCCAAATGCGTAAGAAGCCCTGTTTCCTCGAATTTTTGTACCTCCGATTTTATTTTCAAAGCGGGATGATCCTTTGCAATAATTTGATTGCCGTACATGAAACCGTTTATAATGTAGGGTCTCCTTGCCCCTTCTCTTACCCCTTCTCCTGACAAAATCCCTATAAAGGCGATTACTATTATGACGAGGGAGAGTGCGAAGTTGTTAAGCTTTGGGATGATAAATCCAACCAAGAGAAAATATCCTAGGAGTATGAAGAAGGAGAGAATAGAAACCTTAATGAGTGTTTTCATATATGGGAGACCCTGTATTATCTGGTATGTTTCTGCTGGTAGCTTTTTGTAATACCAGAGTGAGAAAAGTCCGCCCAAGATCATGCCGAAGAAGGCAATTTTTGAGATTAGCTTAGACAGATCTATTTTTGTTTGATAGTTCAATGTAGAGGAGATGAGTAAACCGTATATTCCAGAAATTCCAAACATCAAAAAAGTACGCATAAAAAGTTGTGGAAAATAGGTAGGGTTAAAGAAGCCGTCAAAGAAATCTCCAGTTTCTAACCATTTACCTGGTGTTAACATGAAGGCTAAAATTCCCGTGATGATTATCATACTAATCCATGCTCCTATGGCGTATATATAGCCGAGTCTTATGTGGGTTTTAGGATCGACTTTTCCTAGGGTAAGGTAGTAGGCATAAATTGTAGCGATCTCAATGAGGAAAAAAATCCACTCTGTTGCCCAACCCCAAACGTAGTTGTGTATAAGCGCAGAGATCGCTCTTGGGCTAGAAACAGTAGCAGAATACCAGATTCCTATCCCAGAAAGGGATCCAAAGACAAAGCTGAATATAAGTAATAGGAGGGTAAACCTTTTGACGAAATCAAGGTAATCTGACCGGTTCTGAGAGTAGGCAAGTTTTTCAATAAAAACCGTAACCCAAAGAGCTCCCACTGCCAAATGGGAAGGTAAAACGTGGAAGGATGAAATAAGACCGACTATTAGGGCCGAACTCAAATAGGGTACATCCCATATCGGATACACCTTCTGCACCTCCTCTTAAAACGGTTCTGATATTAAAGGCACTATAAATTAAAAAAGAGTCAAGAAAAATTTTTTCAAATTCCAGATTTTATTCGGATTTTGATTGTAAAGTAGCAAAGTTTTGATATGTGCGTAAATGGAAAGCTCACCAAAAACCATTTTGATTGTACTTTCCTGTCTAGAAGTTGTAATATAATTGAAAAACGTTTGTAGGGAGGCTCTAAATGAGGAAAAGAGGTAGACGTGTCACTTTGGAAGATGTCAGGTTCGTTTACGAAAATTACGCGCACATGAGTGTATCTCAGATATGTGATAAGATCGGAATCAGTAAATTTCAAGTAAACAAAATAGTATATGAATTAAGAAAAAGGGGCATTCAGATACCCAAAAAAGTTGGAAGAAAAGTCAATGTTTACGATGCCTTTGTAGAGGAATTGAGAAAACAGAAGAAAATCTAAGAAGAGATTTTTCTCACAAGTCTTTAATGTTCTTTCAAGGAGTCAAATTTAACGTTTTAGATGGGTGGAATGGTATAGGCCTATTTTTCTCTCTGGCAAAGGCAGATATTATTCAAAGGGAGTTTAGATCGAACTTGATAAAAGAGATGGTTCTTGACAAGCTGAAAAATCATGAATTATAAGAGTAGTATACGAAGCAAAAGGGGGAAACTATGAGAAGAATTCCGCTTTTGACAGCAACTCTTCTTTCTCTCCTTTTTCTTCCTCAGCTTGTGAAATCTGAGATATGTGTGGAGTGTCATAAGAATGTTACACCTGGTATAGTGAAGGATTGGAAACTGAGCAAACATTCGGCGAGTAACATCACGTGTTCCATTTGTCATGGCGAAGAACATAAAAGTAAAAAAGACGTTGAAAAGGCTAAAATACCGGATCCCAAGACCTGTGGGATGTGTCATAAAGAAAAGCTGGATCAGTTTCTTGCCGGTAAGCATGCGAAAGCATGGGCATCGATGAAAGCAATGCCCACTGCCCACTGGCAGCCTATGGCGCTCATGGAAGGGATGAAGGGATGTGGAGGCTGTCACAAGATAGGAATAAAGTCTGAGGAGGAAATAAGGGAACTTAAAAGAATGGGCTTTGGCTTCGGGATTGCTTCATGTGATGCCTGTCACACACGTCACGTTTTTTCGGTCCGTGAGGCAAGGGAGCCAGAGGCCTGTCGCACTTGTCACATGGGCTTTGACCATCCCCAGTGGGAAATGTACTCTTCCTCAAAACACGGAGTGAGATATTCCCTTAAGCAAAAGAAAATTCTAGATGAAAGTGCGTCTGCTCCCACATGTCAGACATGTCACATGAAAGACGGAAACCACGCTAACAGGACCGCATGGGGTTTTCTAGCTGTGAGACTACCTTTGCCCGAAGACAAAGAATGGGCATCTTACAGGATCACACTACTTAAAGCTTTGGGAGTGCTCGATCCTCATGGCAAACCCACAACCAGGCTCGAGCTTGTCAAGAATGCGGATGTGGCAAGATTAACTGAAGAGGACTGGAAGAATGAAAGGGAAAAGATGCTCACGATCTGTACCCAGTGCCACTCGGCAAATTTTGCCAAGAAAGAGTTAGAGAAAGGCGATGCTATGATAAAGGAAGCTGATCGACTTATGGCAGAGGCAATAAATATAGTAGCCGGTCTGTATAAGGATGGAGTACTTAAAAAAGCAAAAAATTACGCTTACGATTTCCCAGACCTTTTAACATTCCACGATGCACCTAGTGTTATCGAGCAGAAACTGTTCGAAATGTTTTTAGAGTACAGGATGAGGACTTTTCAAGGCACTTTTCATGCCAACCCGGACTATGCGTTCTGGTACGGATGGAGTAAGATGAAGCGTGCTCTCTCGGAAATAAGAGAAATGGCTCAGGAGTTGCGAAAGAAAAGGATGAAGATAAAAAAATAGTTTTACGGTCGAATATGGAAGTTTAGCTGGCAACTAAGTTCGCACGAGTAATCCTATTTTTTCCCAATATTTCCCTTTTTGTTGCCTTTATGTGTTGAAGGATCCTAGAAAGATCATTAGCTGGTGTCTTTTCGATTTTGCCAATTCTAGTTACTCTGCGGTTATAGCCTCTGTCATTTTTCCCGTTTACTTTACAACCCATATAGCGTCCGGAGAAAAAGGTCTAGGGGATCTATGGTGGGGAAGGGCAGTTGCCTTGAGTATGTTTATAGTTCTTGTGACATCCCCTTTTCTCGGCGGAATTGCAGATTTCGGAGGGTTAAAGAAGAGATTTCTAATAGTTTACACGATCATGTGCGTCACATCTGTTTCTCTATTCACACAACTGAAAGAGGGTATGATCTTAGAAGCCTTTATCCTTACTACAGTCGCAAACGTTGGGATGGAAGGTGGGCTTGTCTTTTATAACTCCTTTCTCCCCCAGATAGCTCCAAAGGAATATCAAGGGAGAATATCCTCGTGGGGATACGCATTTGGATATGTGGGTTCCATCCTTTCTCTGCTGGGAGCCCTTCCACTTGTTACGGTCAACCGCATTGAGTTGGTTTGGATAATGGTTGCAATCTTCTTCTTAGCCTTTTCCATACCTGCTTTTCTTTACCTTCCAGAAGATAGAAAAACAGAATCAAAGGTACTAGAATCAGCCAAAGAGGGTTTGAAGTTCACACTAAGTGGCCTAAAGAAAATATGGGGTGAGAGGGAGACTAGAAAGTTTCTCATTGCCTATATGGTATACGAGGATGGATTAAACACGGTACTAGTCTTTTCGAGTATCTTTGCAGCTTCCACACTCGGATTCACAAACCAGGAATTGATAGTACTTTACTTATCTGTTCAAAGCGTGGCGTCGATAGGAGCGTTCCTTATGGCTAAACCTATAGATTATTCCGGTCCAAAAAAGGTAATTACCCTTTCCCTTCTAATTTGGACTTTAGTTTGCTTCTTTGCCTATTTTATCGACAAGAAGGTCCATTTCTGGGTAATCTCCATAATTGGCGGGTTCAATCTCGGTACAATCCAGGCGGCATCGAGAGCCCTCTTTACCCAGCTTGTTCTACCGGGAAAGGAAACTGAGTATTTCGGTGTATACGCTATGATAGGAAAGTCATCAGCTATCCTTGGCCCCTTACTTTTCGGCCATATATCTGCGGCCACAGGAAGTCATAGACCTGCTGTATTAACTGTAGGACTCTTTTTTGCCGTAGGTCTTGCACTTCTCCAGATGGTAAGGGCTGGGGGACCAAATGTGCCAAAAGTCATTGAAAAGAATTTAAAGGATGACGAGAGGAATTACTCTCTATAGAAGTACCCTTTCCCTCCGCATACCTGGCAGAGAAGCCTATCATCGATTTGAAGCATAAAATTGCGCGGCTGAAGTTCCCCACATTCGCAACATTCCTCAATTTCAAGTTGTTCCTCGTTTGGAGGCAGATTTATACGAATCTTTTCAACGTTAAAGTACTTTTCATCCAGATTACAAATGTCCTTTATAAGTTGGTCAGTTTCCTCTTGTGAGAGTTTGCCTTCCCTTAAAAGAAACTTTCTCATTCTCTCCGAAACATTGATTGCGTCTTTTTTAAGAGATACCCTGTAACCCAATCCTGATTCCTTCAAGACAATCGAGAGTGCCAGCTTTCCGTAATTGTAGACAATTAGATTTTTGTTTCCCACCGTCGCCTGTACAGCGATCTGGAGTGCATCGGGAAGACACATCTTCGTCTCTGCAATGCCGATTATCCTCTTGCCTTTTGGCTCACCATTGAAACGCTTGCAAATTATGTCTACCATTTTTAGTCCAAGGATAACACCTGGACTCCGATACCCGTTAAACCTCTCTACAAACTCTAAATCCATAAGTTCCTCCAAAGAAAGTTTCGAGAATCCCCTTAGTACGCTCTATAAGTCTAGGGGCTTTTAGAAATTTCATCCCTCAATGCTGAAAAAAGGATATACCGGTCCATCTTAACAAGATCGAGCAGAGGTTTCATTTTTTCGAAGGACCCGAGGAGCTCTAAGAGGTGAGTCGAAATAAGCCTATGTTGAATCACACGGAAATGGAGGGCTCTCTCCCTTTCATTTCTTTGAATCGACTGAAGCTCCTCCATTATGAGCCTAGACATAAAGGCTATAAGGGTTATAACATGGTCTGGAGGTAACTCCTTAGCTTCGAATCCGTAAGTCTGATAGAACTCCTCCATTATTTTTTGATACGTGTGTCCTTTTAAGCCCTCGAAGGCGTAAGAACCTCTGAGTTCTTCCAGCCTTTCATCTTTGATTTCATTTATCCAATCCTCTATTCTGGGACTTAAGTATTTCAAGGCTCTTACACTTTCCTCTGGAACGCTTTTTCCGTGATAAATTGAATAAAGGGCGGTAAAGATTGCTGAGTACATCTTCGCTCTGCCAATTGTCAAAACTACGTTATCCTCTACCATATTATCCATGGAACCTCAGTCTTACCCTCCCTCCTTTTCACTATCTTTGCTACCGTAAAGTAGTTTTGTGCTCCTCCGATCCAACTGAGTAAAGGCCAGTTCCCTGTGCTGGAATCTACAAGGGATACAACGTTTGGAGTGACTCCCGAGAACCTCCAGTTATCGGGTATGAGGTGTTCGTAGTAGCTCTTCTTAGATTTAGTAAAGAGAATCTTCTTTCTTAGCTCATCTAGTGCCTTTACAGGATTTACTGCCTCCTCCGGTATCTCTATTTTCGGAGGTAAACCCTCTATTAAACTATTGACCTTTTCATCTTTCAGTGTGAAATACTTTGGCTTCATTATGACCGTATCTGCCCATCTCCCCATACCAACGGGTATCGCAATAACCCCTTTCATCACAGATGGTTCTATTACAGCCTTAACATCAAGGTAACCAGTAGGGGTCTCTATAGTCACGGTATCGCCACTTTTAATCCCCGCTTCTTTCGCGTCCTCCGGGTGGATGAGGGCGAAATTTTCTGGCATTATCTGTTTCATCCAGTAGTAGAACATACTTCTGTGTTTCGTAAATAGAGGGCTTCCTGGAAAAACGACTGTGAATGGATAAGCTTCAAATTCCTTTTTCAAACCTCTACCAGTGTAATCTCTTATTTCGAAGTACTTTGGTCCCCCGTAGAATTTTTTTCCCGTTAAACTGTTCTTTGTTTTTGCGAGTTTTTCATTCCACAACTGTAACAATTCCGTAGGTGGTTTCCTAGTGGATACACCGTTTTCGTCAAAAGAAGATCTGTAATCTGTGAAGACACCTCCTCGAGCAAGTCCGTATGCGATATATTTCCACTCATTTGGCACTATTTTTTTAAACTGGGCCAAAGGATAGTTCTTTTCCACGAATTTGATCTCCTCAGGACTTGCCTCCTTTATTAAACCCGCATCTTTTCCATCCATTGCGGAATTGGCAAAGACTCTCATGATGTATTCCCACACGCAAAAAAGGGAGAAAGTCCGATCCTTCATTTCTTCCTTCTCCGGATTTCCCATAATCGCTTTTTCTCCAAAGCCAGGCATCCCAAGTCGGAGAGCTACATCGATTAAGAATTCCCACATAGAGGCGTATTTGGGATGGCCGTTTGGACAGGTCCCGACTTTTACCGTTTGTGGCATAACCGCTGGAGTTCTCCAAGTTTCCGCTATTTTCACACCGCCACTGGAGGCGTAAAGGAATTGACAGCCCATAGTACCGCCATCCAGGTAGGTAGTATCGGGAACGATATAGTCCGCGTAAAGGTAGGTCTCATTTATGGTTGTAGTTATGCCTATGAAAAGGGGGAGCCTCTTCGTGTCCTTAAGTGTCTCAATAAACTTGATCCCGTAATTTGCGGAAAGGACGGGATTGGCGTAATAGAGAATCAGGGCTTTAATTGGATAAGGATATCCTTCGTGTATTCCTGCAAACGCTTCAGTGTATATTTCCTCGGGGGTTAGGGGGTACCACGGTCTCTTAGCAGGATAACCAGAAAAGATAAATTCAAAGCTTTCCTCGTAAGCAACGCCGTGACGGTCTATAGGAAAGCCCCAGGATACGTTCTTTACCTTTTTAAGATCGTACATGTAATCGTTGGATTTTAAATGGCCGGCTCTTCCAAGGAGTCCACCCTTTCTGTGAATATTTCCGAGAAGCGTGTCTATCGCCCTGAAGCTCCAGACCGTATACTCCCCGACAGGATTCATTCCAAGACCGCGATGAACAGTGGTACCGGAGTAAGGAGCATTTCTGTACAGGTCCTGTGCGATCTTCACTATCATCTGGACAGGGACGCCACATATTTCACTCCATTCACCAAGCGTCTTTGATTTGGTCTCATCTTTTAGGATCTGAAGCACTGTCTTTACGTTCACTTCCTTTCCCTTAATCGTGACCTTGCCTACGTGGAAAAGTTCCGCCTTGTCTACAGTTGATGAATCCCTGTACCCGGAAGAATAAACGATAGGATTATCGTGGGATGCTCCAAGGTGTTTTCCCTTTAGTATCTCCCCTGCTTCCTCACCATCAAGGATGACAAGCCATGTTGCATTTGTGTAGACTGGCTGTTTCGCCTTTTCAGCCGCTTTCTTATTTGGGATTGAGAGAAAGTGACTGTTGTACCACCCTTTCTCAAACATTACCCTAAGGATAGCCATTGCCAGGGCAGCATCTGTTCCCGGCTTGACTGGAACCCAGACTATATTACCGTTCGCAGAAGTTCTCGGAGCCGTGGGATTTACATAGTAGATCTTCAATTCTCCTAACGCCGCTCTTTCGATGAGAAGCCCCTGTCCTGTAGCTCCGGGATGAAGTCTTCCCATCTGAGCCCCAGCCATCACAATGACCTTGGAAGAGTGAACGTCCATCTGTAGATCGGTTACTCCTGCCCACAGCTTGTTAGCAGCGTAATAGCCAAGCTGACAGGAGGAGGTGTGTCTCAGCCAATTTACGCTTCCAAAGGCATCAATCCATCTCCTATAAAAGTAGTCCGCATGAGCCTGTCCCCTTCCCCTGTAAAATATTACCTGGTTGGCCTTTGTTCCAAGGTCGGGCCTTTCGGGATTTATAAGGATTTCATGGAGGGAGATACCGGACAATTTTTTCTGCCACTTTTCCTTGAAACTATTTATGTGGGAGCGCAAAGCTTCTTTATCTGCTATCTCCTTGGCCTTTATTTTACTTTTTATCTCATCCACGTCTTTCTTCATTTCGCTCAAAACTTCGACCGGATCAAAACCTGCTTTTTTTAGCTTCCCATACACGAATATCTCTCGAAGACCAGGTATTTTTTCCCCTGTCTCCTCTATAATCCCTCCTTCTGTTACCTCCTTTATCAACTGTTCCCACGATATGACCTTGAACTTCCCTGATCCCCTTGCTCCGCTTCTCTTAAGAGGCGTAAGAATTCTATACGGATCGTAAAGGTAGTGGATTCCGTCTTCTCCTTTACCGCAGATCGTTCCCGTGTAATTCAGGGCTTCCTTAAGGGGAGTATGGTAAGGGAGGGAAAAGTACCTTTTTGTTTGATTTTCTAAACCAACGGCCCTGTTGTATGGGTGGTAGGGATTGCCGGATATTCTTTCAACAACCTCTCCGTAGTCTGTTTTCAAGATGTTAATTCTTATTCCACATCTAACATTGCATCCTAAGCATGCAGAATGAAGTATTCTTCCCTCTTCGTCAGGCAAAACGCTTTGATACTTCGGACTGATGATTCTTCCGATTGTTGGAGCGTAGCCGGCCACAAAAACTGAAGCACATCCTAGGCCTACTAAGCCCTTAATAAATTCTCTTCTACTTAGCCCCTTCATGGATTTCACCTCTCAGTGGATATAATGTGGAGAGTATCGTAAATATCAAAACTGCCAAAGCGATGGGGGAGAGGGTTTCGAGGATCCACCAGCTGTGAAGATTAAGTTCTATGGTTCCCATTCCCGTTCTGGAGATGAGTTGACCATTGATGATAATGTTCCACTTGTTGATTGCTACCCCAATTAATGCCAAAACACCTATAAACGTTAACCCTTTACCAGTGCTGGCAGCTTTTTTTGCCAGGCTACCCGTTATTAAGAAAATAACTATAGCTACGATGAAGAGACGGTACAGGCTATATATTGCCTTAAAGTCTGTAGCTCTAACTTGAAGGCTCCAGAAAGCCAATTGCATGAGTATCAAATAAACCATCACAAAAGCCGCCACTGAATGCTTGAAGAGCAAAAAATTGTCGAGTCTCTTGTTGAAAATTCTGCTAATGAGTATGAGGGTGGCAGTAGCTGATATAAAAGTCTCCACGAAGAACATAGCCGGAAGTAGGTACCAGCTTCTCCAACTCCACACCCACGTTTCAGTGACGAAGAGAGTGCTTGGATAGATGCACCATACAAGTGCGAAAGGTATGAGAATTACGAAAAGGACTTTTAAAAGTAGACTTTCACGGCTTTTTTTTCGGAGGTACAAAAAAGTTGTGATTCCACCCAGAAATAGCGTAATAATCCAGAAGACACCCCCGTAAAGTGCCATAACAGAAATTCCTGGATACAAATGGGAAGAAGAGATGTGGGCATTTAGAATTACCCTCCATGCCCTATGTGGCAACGTAACGTCTGCAAGCGGACCTAAAAGCAGGACAGAGAAGAAGGAAAGTCCAGTGATTAGACATGCCGGAATCCACTCTACGATCCTTCTGGTAAAGTATGCGACTGCCGCAATGAGAAAGAAGTCGGCTCCTAGGATTAAAAATGAGTAAGAAAATGCAACTGGTTGCCATACCAGGGTCTCATTAAAATAGATGTATCCATAAGGATAGGTGAATTGAAAAAGATCCATTATTCCACCCCCATGTAGTTTAGGTAGTAAACTTGGGGTTTATTGCCAGTTGTAGGTTTTAGTACGTGAACAGGGAGATTTAAAATCTCAGTTTTTAGAAAAAGCCTCGCCGAGGTAGGACATACCTCAACACATGCTGGAAGTTTTTTCGGTATCCTGTGTGAACAAAAGGTGCACTTATCAGCCACACCTTTAACAGGATTTATGAACCTTGCCCCATATGGACAACCCTGAATGCAAGCGCCACAGCCTATGCATTTTTCATCGTTTGTGAGAATGAGCCCTTCATCACTTTTGTATGTTGCTTTGACAGGACATGCTGCCACACATGTTGGGTTGTCACAATGGTTACAGAGTTTTGGTAGGAAAAATGTGGTACCATCCGCTTTTACGAACCTTTCAACCCACGTTCTAAATACACCGATTGGAATGTTGTTTTCTGAAGCGCAGGCGGCGATGCAGGACATGCATCCGTAACATCTGGATACGTCGATAACGTACCTGTACTTCAGTCTCGCCATCTCCACCTCCTTTCAGAGTATCACGGGGACACTATATCAAAAAGGAGAAAAGTCTGCAATAAAAAAAGAAAGAAGGCTTTTTTAACCGGAAAACTGATGAACTACATTGGACTAATTCCGATGTAAAAGTGGGAAAAAGAAGTCAAAAAAAATTTGACTTTCACATTTTTTTAGTAGAGAATAATTTAAACACCGAGCTACCAAAAAAATTCACTTATCAATTTGATACGGTATGGCTTGGAAATAAGGGGGAAATAATGGCAATGGACCGAGAACAAAAAAAAGGTTTTGACAGAAGAAGATTCTTAAAGGTGGGGGGTGCAGGACTTGCGCTTCTTGCTTTAGAGGGCCATCTAAAAAGAGTTAGTCCTGAAGAGATATTGCCAAAGTCCAAGGCCAAAAGAAGATATGCCATGGTAATCGATTTAAGAAGATGTATTGGATGCGAATCATGTACCGTGGCTTGCAAGGTCGAAAATAACATACCCCCTGATAATTATGGAGAACCGGCCAGGAAAATCTCTTGGAATGAGGTTATTTTTAAGGAGGAGGGAAGATATCCGTTCACAAAGAGAAGATTTTGGCCTAGACCCTGTATGCATTGTGAAAATCCTCCCTGCACTAAAGTTTGTCCGGTAAGGGCAACATATAAAGATGAGGAAAGAGGGTTGGTTCTTCAAAGATACGAAAGATGTATCGGGTGTAGATACTGTGCCGTTGCTTGCCCGTACGGAGCAAGATATTTCAACTGGTCAAAACCGAGCCGCGAAGATAAAGGGGAGGTTTATTTCAATCCCGACGTAGAGATAAGAAACAAAGGTGTAGTTGAAAAGTGCCTCTTCTGTGTCCATCTGATAAAGAAAGCAGAAGAAATGGCAAAAAGGGAAAAAAGAGAAATAGAGGATGGCGAGATAAAACCCGCGTGTGTTTTGACATGCATGGGAAATGCAAGATTCTTTGGCGACCTAAATGATCCGGAGAGTCAAGTGTCTAAGTTGCTCAGGTCTGGCCCTGCCTTTCGCTTTGAAGAATATTTGGGGACGGAGCCAAAGGTATTTTATTTGCTTCCCAGATGAGGAAGGGGTAATGATCATGAAGGGAAATGTAAGGATACTTGGAGCTGTTTTATTAGCGATTGTGGCCTTAGCAGTTTATGCCTATGTGAATCAGCTTATCCACGGACTTGGCGTAACAGGCATGAATCGCCCTGTATTTTGGGGAATTTACATTGTCACATTCGTATTTTTGATTGGAGTTAGCGCAGGAGGTATAGCAGTTGCTTCACTTGCCCATTTGGCCGGAGTTGAGAAGTACAAGTCCATTGGAAGGATCGCGGAAGTTACAGCGATCATAAGTCTCATATTAGCAATGATCTCTATTTTCATAGACTTGGGTAGACCTGAAAGGGTTCTTAACATTATTGCCTACATGCATCCATTATCACCTCTCATGTGGGACTTCTCTATACTGACAATATACCTTGTGCTGTGCACTTTGCTCCTTTGGACCTCCTTGAAAGACAAACCAAGACTGACAAAAATTTTTGCCTATATCTCTATCCCAACCTTTGTTCTTGTCCATTCAATTACCGCGTGGATATTTGGGCTAATAGAGTCCCAACCCGGATGGTATAACGCGATCATGGCTCCCTTGTTCATCTGTTCTGCTCTTGTTTCCGGCTTAGCTGCGGTTATTTTAATGGTCTTGTTTGCCAGATGGGCGCTAAACGTGGATGTGAAAGATGATGTCGTTATTGACCTTGGAAAGTACTTTAAGTTTTTACTGCCCATCCTTTTTTATCTCCTATTCTGCGAATTCTTAACGATAAGTTACGGTGGAATCCCTTCCCACACAGATGTCTTAAAAGAGATGGTCGGAGGAAGGTTCGCGGCCACCTTTTGGTTCGATATGATCGGTGGGATTCTAATTCCTTTTCTTTTGTGCTTCTTTCCAATTGCAAAGACTGTTAAAGGTGTTGCCCTGATAGCCATTCTCTCCTTCTTAGGAGTTTTCGCAGAGAGGATCGATATTGTCTTGCCATCCTTTTACCGTCCTTTACTTGTGACCGCCCGTGTTGAATATTTCCCAACATGGGTTGAAGCCTCTCTTGTAGCAGGACTTTTTGCAGGAGGATTGCTGATGTTTCTAATAAGTAGTCGAATCGTTCCGCTAGAACATAGGGAGGTAAAACAAAGATGAGGAAAGTAACGAGGAGGGAGTTTTTAGGCATTTCCGGGACAGCAGCTGCTGCGCTGGTCTCGTGTAACAAGGCTATTTCGACGACAAAAAAACCGTCCGGCAACGGAGAGACTGGAACCTCTTATAAAGAAGAGTGGATACCCTCCTGCTGTAATATGTGTGGCAGCCAATGCGGAATAATGGTAAGGGTCGTAAATGGGAAGGTTGTGAAAATTAACCCGAATTTCTACAATCCGAATAATTTTTCCAATAACTCCGATGACTTTTTCAGAAACCACTTGAAGGAGGGTTCGGGAATATGTGCTAAGGGGAACGCTGGAATTGCTACCCTCTATGATCCTGACAGGATAAAGGCCCCACTTAGAAGGACAAACCCAAAAAAAGGCCTCGATGTGGATCCGAAATGGCAAGAAATATCATGGGAAGAGGCGTATAGCGAAATCGTCTCACGGCTAAAAAAGTTAAGGGAAAATGGAGAAGCTCATAAATTGCTGTGGTTCTGTGAAGATCACTCATTTACCCATATTCAAAGTGACTTCTGCAAACTGTACGGAACTCCTAACTTTAGTATGCATTCGAACCTGTGTGATGTGGTGAGGAAGGCTGCATTTAAAGCAATGATGGGTGACGAAAGACCCTTGTGCGACTTTATCAACTCTAAGTACATTTTACTTTTCGGCTGGAACCCCCTTGGTGCAATAAAATGGGGTTATTTGGCAAGGGTAATTCCAAGAGCTATTGAGAAGGGAGCCAAATTGGTAGTTGTTGACCCCTATCTGTCCGCTACAGCAGCCAAGGCGCATGAGTGGATTCCCATAAGGCCCGGTACGGACGGTGCAATGGCCTTAGCCATGGGAAATGTGATAATCAGGGAGGGACTTATTGATAAGGAGTTCATTGATGAATGGACAGTAGGTTTTGAAAAATACAAAAAATACGTTGAAGATAAGACCCCAAAGTGGGCAGAGAAAATCACCAGTGTGCCGGCAAGAAAGATTGAGCAAATTGCCATAGAATTTGCCACAACCAAACCGGCAGTCGTTGATGTTTGGTCTGGACCAGGACAGCATTCGAACGGTTTTTACAGCTCTTGGGCGATCGGATTGCTGGCCGCTCTCACTGGGCAGATTGAGAAGCCAGGAACACTGATTATCCCTAATAAAAAGGGGAATAAACACATTGAAGTTCACCCAGACGAGGTGGCAGAGAGGACACTAAGGGAAAGGCGGGTTGATTTTGGTAAGGAGAAATATCCTTACTTTCACAAATCAGGCGTTTATACTGAAATTTTCAGAAATATAGCGGAAGGAACCGGCCCATATGAGCCTAAAATTGCCATCATAGTCTTTCAGAATCCACTAATGTCTGTCCCTGGAACTGAGATAGTTGCAAAAGCCCTCTCAAAGCTAGAATTCGTTGTTGTGAATGACATATTCCTCTCTGAAACTGCTCAGTTTGCAGATATCGTTGTACCTGGAACAGTTTATTTGGAACGGTACGACTTAAACACTCACTGGGTCAGTTGGCCAGCAATTGGTTTGAGACAACCCGTTGTTAAACCCTTATTTGGCCAGCCAACGGAATATGAGTTTGTATGCGAGCTTGGAAGAAGGCTGGGACTCAAGGAAAAGGACGGGAATGATTTCTTCTGGATAGGTCGCCTGTCGAATAAGCGTGTAGATGATAAGACGAAGTGGTACGAAGAATACCTTTCCAGGGAACTTTTGGAAGGTGAAGCAAAAATAACCCTTGAGGAGTTGAAGAAACTGCCGGGTGCTGTGTGGGTCTCGAACAAGGGGACAGAATACGAGAAACATAAAAAGAGGCTTTCAGAGAGCGAGATCAAGAATGCAATTATTGAGGACGGTATCATATACAGTACAAAGGATGGAAAAAAGGACAAACAGATCGGTTTCTTGAAAGATGGTGTCCCAACGAGAGGTTTCTTCACTCCAACTGGTAAAGTACAGTTTTACGCTGAAGATCACAAGAATAAGAGGGACGCGGATGGGAACCAATTATCGCCATTGCCCGAATATCGTCCTAGAAATTGGCAGCCGGACGAAAAGTACCCACTCTATCTTATCAATTGGAAAGAGGCGTCCCATACCCATACGAGGACCCAAAATAATCCCTATCTTGTGGAATTAAAGGGTGAGAACCCGCTCATCATAAATACCCACACTGCAAAAAAACTGGGGATAAAGGATGGAGATGTTGTAATCGTAGAATCTAGGTATGCCAAGATTAAAGCTAGAGCAAAACTTACAGAGGGAATCCATCCAGAAGTGGTCGGCCTACAGCACGGTTTTGGCCACTGGGCATTTGGTCAAATCGCAAAAGGAAGAGGAGTTTCTGATGCTATGCTTAGGTCGTCCGTATCATGCCCTGTCTCTGGACAGGCATTACACAAAGAATGCTGTGTTCGCGTTTACAAAATTTGAAAAAGGATTGTACTGAAGGAGTAAAGATAGGGCTATCTAGGCCTTAAAAGTTTTTGGCGAACGAGAGAGGTCCGATAAGCGGAAGAATCTAGATAGGTGAAATTTCGCATTGGATAAAAAAGGAGATGAAGGATCGGGTATTTTTCCTGAAACCTAGCTAAAAGTTAATACTGGGGATGGTTCGGGTTCATCTTCATGAGTCTCTTCTTTGTCCTCATAATTTCAGTCGACTATCGGTGGAGGTGGCTTATCCATATCGGGCCTTGAGAAACTAGATACTTGAAAGAAGTGTCTAGCCCAATTTGGGATAGGTGAATAGTTAGGCAGCGGATCTAAATCTTCTCAAACCCCTCTTCTGGCTTAAAAAGCAAAAGAGAATCCTTTTTGCCCGCTTGACTCAGAGACTTATCCGGGTAAAAATAAAAGAACCAGATAGATTTGCGTCTCATAAAAATGGACCCCCGTCCGTATATACTTAATTCTTCGTTTTAACTCACAAGGAGGAATTACATGGAAAAGCCAAGGGACAAAAAGGACGTAATGGAGCTTGTAAGAGAACATGATGTCCGTTTTGTGAAGCTTTGGTTCTCTGATATCCACGGTCAGCTTAAAAGTTTTGCCATACATGTCGATGAGCTTGAGATGGCCTTTGACGAAGGTATGGGCTTCGATGGTTCATCCATCAAAGGATTTGCAAGGATAGACGAAAGCGACATGATTGCTAGACCAGATCCAACCACATTCACCCTTCTTCCTTGGAGCTCAAAGGAACATCCCATTGCGAGGATGTTTTGCGATATCTTCGAGCCAGACGGTACACCCTATAAGGGAGACCCGAGATACGTTCTTAAGAAGAGTTTAGAAAAGATGAAATCGATGGGGTTCACCAATTTTTATCTGGGACCTGAACTTGAATACTTTTATTTCAGATCTGAAAAGTCCCCTGAAACCCTTGACGATGCAGGATATTTCGATTATCCCTTAGACGCGGCAGAAGATCTAAGGCGGGATACCATACTCGCCCTTGAATCAATGGGGATAAAGGTTGAGTATTCACATCATGAGGTCGCGCCTTCTCAGCATGAGATCGACCTAAAATACGCTGACGCTTTGGAGATGGCAGATATGGTCATGACTTACAGGGTCACGGTAAAGGAGATGGCTAAAAAATACGGCGTCTACGCCACATTTATGCCGAAGCCTCTTTTTGGTGTGAATGGTAGTGGGATGCATACACACCAGTCTCTTTTCATAGGTGAGAAAAATGCTTTTTTTGATCCAAATGATAAGTACCACATGTCCAGTGTGGCAAAGGCTTACACAGCAGGACTCCTAAAACATATTAAGGAGATAACACTTGTTCTTAACCAATGGGTAAATTCCTATAAGAGACTCGTTCCCGGATACGAGGCGCCCGTATACATATGCTGGGCAAGGAGGAACAGATCCGCATTGATAAGGGTACCAATGTACAAACCAGGAAAGGAGAAGGCAACAAGGATAGAACTCCGCTCACCAGATCCGGCCTGTAATCCCTATCTTGCATTTTCCTGTATGCTCATCGCAGGTTTGAAAGGGATAGAGAATCGTTATGAGCTTCCCGAGCCTACGGAGACAGATGTTTATCACCTAACACCAGAAGAGAGAAGAAAGATGGGTATAGAAGAATTGCCAGGTAGCTTGATAGAGGCAATAGAGATAGCAGAAAAAAGCGAGCTTTTAAGGGAGGCTCTTGGCGACCACATATTTAATGAGTTAATTACGAGCAAGAGGATCGAGTGGGATGAATACAGGATAAGAATCCATCCGTATGAATTGGATCGGTATCTGCCGCTCCTCTGAAGGCGAGATCGAAAAAGGGGATTTGGAAAAGTTGATTTTTCAGATGACTTTGAAAAAGTTCGTGGGCAAGAAAGTAAAAGGAAGAAAGAATCCACTTGACAAGTAAAAAAAGGTGTGTATAATATTAATCGGTTTGATCAGCTCTTTGAAAATTAAAGCAGCAGGTTCCCGTCTTAAAAGAGAAAGTTTCTTCTGAGAGTTTGATCCTGGCTCAGAGCGAACGCTGGCGGCGTGCCTAACACATGCAAGTCGAGCGCGAAAGTCCCTTCGGGGACGAGTAGAGCGGCGAACGGGTGAGTAATACATGGGTAATCTACCCCCAAGACTGGGATAACCCTGCGAAAGCGGGGCTAATACCGGATAAGACCACGTAACACAAGTTACGGGGTAAAAGGTGGCATGTATTCGAT
>CALKEQ010000014.1 GCA_938084905.1 uncultured bacterium | reverse complement strand
AGATGGTCATGCCAGGAGATAACGTCACTTTAACGGTTGAGCTTATAACCCCAATTGCCCTAGAGAAAGAACTAAGATTTGCAATCCGTGAAGGTGGAAAGACAGTTGGTGCAGGGGTTGTAACTGAGATATTGGAGTAAGAAATGAGGCAGCTTGTCATACTCGCATGTACTGAATGCAAAAATCGGAATTACACCACGACCAAGAATAAACAGAAAACTCCTGACAGACTTGAGTTTAGAAAATACTGCAAGTTTTGTAGAAAGCACACTTTGCACAGGGAAACCAAGTAAAGGCCAGTAGCTCCAACGGATAGAGCACCGGACTCCAAATCCGGGTGATGGGGGTTCGAATCCCTCCTGGCCTGATTGGCTTTTGGAAGTAAAAGATGGACATAAAGGGCAAAATTATAAGTTTGAAAGAGTACTTTAAGGAGGTTTACCTAGAGGGGAAAAGGATCACGTGGCCTCCGAAAAAGGAGACCATGAAGGGAACATACGTGGTTCTTATAACGGTCATAATAGCTGCCATCTTCCTCGGAATCATAGACGTGGGTCTTGCAAAGTTAATACAGGCACTTTTGCGAGGTTAGGCGACCTTATGGAAAAAAAATGGTACGTCGTACATACTTACTCCGGATATGAACAGAAGGTGAAGGAGGCACTGGAAGAGAGTATAAAGTTGAATGGTATGGAAGAGTACTTTGGGGAGATAATAGTCCCTTCCGAAATGGTTGTGGAGAGAGTGAAAGGAAAGATAAAGAAGTCTCAGAGGGTTGTCTATCCCGGATACGTTATTGTGAATATGGTGATGAACAACGACACATGGTACCTTGTGAGAAATATACCGAAAGTGACGGGATTTGTTGGTCATGACAAAATGAATCCAACACCTTTACCGGAAAAAGAGGTTCAGGAGATACTGCAAGCGATTCAGGAAGGAAAGGGTAAGATAAAACCGAAGATAAAGTTCGAGAAAGGCGATAGCGTTCGTGTCACAGATGGACCGTTCACGAACTTTACAGGAACAGTCGAAGAGATTAAGCCTGAAAAGGGAAAGGCTAAAGTTTTACTAAACATTTTCGGCAGGACTACCCCAGTCGAGTTCGATTTCATTCAGATAGAGAAGATTTGAAAGGAGAAACAGAATGGCAAAGAAAGTTGTAGCAGTTGTCAAATTGCAGTTACAAGCTGGGCAGGCCACACCTTCCCCTCCAGTCGGGCCAGCACTCGGTCAGCACGGAGCAAACATCATGGAGTTTTGCAAGGCTTTTAATGAGAGGACAAAGGGGCAGGAGGGGACGATAGTTCCTGTCCTCATAACGATTTACTCCGACAGGAGTTTCAGCTTTGTCACAAAAACCCCACCTGTTACTTTCCTTCTGAAAAGGGCGGCGAAGCTTGCTAAAGGATCTTCAAATCCAAAGAAGGAAATTGTTGGAACTGTGACAAAATCTCAGATACGTGAGATAGCTCAAATTAAAATGGCTGATCTGAACGCAAAAGATATTGAGGGAGCCATAAGGATAATTGAGGGCTCGGCAAAAAGCATGGGCTTAGAAATTGTCGAAGGTTAATAAATTTCTGGAGAGCAACTATGGGAAGGAAGGGCAAGAAATATTTGGAAGCTAAAAAGAAGATAGATAGGGAGAGAAGGTACTCGATGGAAGAGGCACTCGACCTTCTTCCCCAGATCTCATATGCGAAGTTCGATGAAACGGTGGAGATAGCATTGAGGCTCGGTGTTGACCCTAGGCATGCTGACCAGATGGTAAGGGGGAGTGTGACCCTTCCAAATGGATTGGGAAGACCAGTTAGAGTACTTGTTTTTGCTAAGGGGCAGAAGGAGAAGGAAGCCCTGGAAGCAGGAGCAGACTACGTGGGTGCAGAAGATCTTGTTGAAAAGATCCAGAAAGGCTGGCTGGAATTTGATAAAGCAATTGCGACTCCGGACATGATGGGGATGGTGAGTAAGCTAGGAAAGATATTAGGGCCAAGGGGGCTTATGCCAAATCCAAAGATGGGTACAGTCACATTTGACGTAGCAAAAGCTGTGAAAGAGTTCAAAGCGGGGAGAGTAGAATTCAGGGTGGATAAAGCGGGTAATCTTCACGCTCCCGTCGGGAAACTCAGTTTTGGAAAAGAGAAACTGATGGAAAACATCGACGCTTTCCTTGAGACGGTTCTGAGACTGAAACCTCCTACGAGCAAAGGTACCTATATAAGGGGTATCGCAATATCAACAACGATGAGTCCAGGAATAAAGATCGATCCAAACTATGTAAAGAAACTCTCAAAATAAAGGGAATAAGTCAGAGACAGCAGGTGCAATTATGTTAAACGATCACGGCCTGCCGAGACTTAAGTATAGGTTTGTCCCTGACTTCCCTTGACCATTAAGGAGGAAAGGAGGAGGATATACTTGGAGAGGCTAAGGAAGGAAAAGGTCGTTCAAGAGTTGAAAGAAAGGTTAGGTAGGGTAAACTCACTTTTTTTAACGGAGTACAGTGGGTTAAACGTGGCTCAAATGTCGAAGATAAGAAAGGAGTTAAGAGGGCTCGATGCTGAATTTAGAGTGGTAAAAAACAGCCTGCTGAAGATTGCCCTTCGAGGAACATCTGGTGAGGAACTAAGTAAGTATCTTCTTGGGCCAAATGCCCTTGTCTCCGTTTACCGGGATCCTGTGAGTGTGGCAAAGACTTTAAGCTCCTTTATGAAGGAGATGCCCCAGCTTAGAGTTAAAGCGGGACTTCTGGGAGAAAGACTTCTCACACCTGAGGAATTTCAGAAGCTATCCACGCTTCCCACAAGGGACGTACTTCTTGGATCATTACTTGGCCTGCTTAACAACATGCCGGTCAGGCTTGTGACAGCTTTGAAATGGAATTTGTTTAGACTAATGTGGACCTTAGAGGCGATAAGGTCAAAAAAAGAAAAAAGTAAGGAGGCGTAAAGATGAGTATAACAAGGGAAGAGGTGATAAAATTCATCGAAAACATGACAGTTTTAGAGCTTTCAGAGTTTATAAAGGCACTTGAGGAAAGGTTTGGAGTTCAGGCTCAGGCGATGCCAGTTGCCTCCCAGGTTGCGACTGTCGGAGCCCAGCAGGTAGCCAAAGAGGAGAAGGCTGAGGAGAAAACGGAATTCAATGTGATCCTTGCAGGATATGAGGCTGACAAGAAGATACAGGTAATAAAGGTTGTAAGGGCAGTGACAAACCTGGGACTTAAGGAGGCAAAGGACCTCGTTGAGGGCGTACCGAAGGCTGTAAAAGAGGGTGTGTCGAAGGAAGAGGCTGAAAAGATCAAAAAGCAGCTTGAGGAGGTAGGCGCTCAGGTAAAGATTGAATAAATCCCTTGGGGGCAGAATTCTGCCCCCAAATTAAGGCACCACGGGGTGAATACACTATGAAAGAAACCTTTCATACGAAGATCTTTAGAAAAAAATTCGGCAGAAAGAAGGAGATCCTCGAAGTACCTAATCTTATAGAGATCCAGATCAACTCCTTTAACAACTTCCTCCAGAAGGATGTGCCGCCGGAAAAAAGGAAGAAGATTGGCTTACAAGGCGTCTTCGAGTCTGTTTTTCCCATAAAGGATGCCCACGGAAGCACATCTTTAGAGTTTGTTAAGTACGAGATTGGGGAACCAAAGAACACTGAAGAGGAATGCTTAATAAGGGGACTAACTTACTCTGCGCCAATGAAAGTCACAATAAGGCTCATTGTCTGGAGTACTAACCCTGAGACAAAAACTAAAGAGGTTAAGGCGATAAAGGAACAGGACGTTTATTTTGGAGAGATCCCCTTAATGACTGAGAGGGGATCCTTTATCATAAATGGCGTTGAACGGGTTGTGGTGAATCAGTTACACAGATCTCCCGGTGTATACTTCGACTGCGAGGAGAAAAAATCTCCGCTAAGTGGTCTCCCATCTTACACGGCAAGAATAATACCGTACAGGGGATCTTGGCTCGATTTCGAATTTGATAATAGGGAGCTCCTCTACGTAAGGATAGACAAGAGGAAAAAGATTCCCGTCACTCTTTTTCTGAAAGCCCTTGGGTATACTCCGCAGGAAATACTCGATTATTTTTACGAAAAGGAGACGATTATCATCAAGGATGACAATACTCTCCTTAAGAGTACACCATCCCACCTGCTTTTAGGTCAGAAGGCACCAACGGATATAGTTGACGAAAAGACTGAGGAGGTTCTGGTCAAAAAGCATAAGAAGATAACACAGGCCGTTCTCAAAAAAATGGAAGCTCTGAACATAACCTCGATCCCCATAGATGAGGACGACGTGATAGGGAAGGTGACGGCTCAGGAAATAAAGGATCCGGAGACGGGAAAAGTTCTTTTACCTTTGAACAAGGAGATTACAAAGGAGGACCTTGAACTATTAAAATCCCGTAATGTCAAGAGCTTTGAAGTACTTTTCATAGATAATTTGAATGTAAGCCCCTCACTTAGAAACACGTTACTTGAGGACAAGGTTCAGACAAAGGAGGAGGCTCTTCTGGAAATATACAGAAAATTGAGGCCAGGTGATCCTCCGACCCTGGAATTTGCAGAAGCTCTTCTCCATAACATGTTCTTCAGTCCAGAAAGGTACGATCTATCGCAAGTTGGAAGGCTAAAGATGAATCAGAGACTCGGTCTCAATATACCCCTTGAGGAAACTGTTCTTACAAAAAAGGATATCTTAGAGACCATTAAACACCTTCTCAAATTGAAGGATACAAGAGGGCCTGGAGACGATATAGACCATTTGGGAAACAGAAGAGTGAGAACGGTTGGGGAGTTACTTGAAAATCAGTTCAGAATGGGGCTTATGAGGATGGAAAGAGCGATAAGGGAAAAAATGGCCTTTCCAGAAATGGAAACGCTTATGCCCCACGATCTTGTGAATCCAAAACCTGTTATGACTGCTATTAAGGACTTCTTTGCAACAAGCCAGCTATCCCAATTTATGGATCAGACAAATCCTCTAAGTGAGATCACTCACAAAAGGAGGCTCAGTGCGTTAGGTCCTGGAGGCCTGACAAGGGAGAGGGCTGGATTCGAGGTTAGGGATGTTCACCCAACCCATTATGGAAGAATCTGTCCAATTGAGACACCTGAGGGACCAAACATAGGGCTTATATCTTCTCTTGCAACATACGCGAGGGTAAACGAGTTTGGCTTTATAGAGACACCTTATAGGAGGGTGGTTAATGGTAAGGTAACAGACGAGATAGTCTATCTCACCGCAGATGAGGAGGAAAAGTACTACATTGCCCAGTCTTCTGTTCCTGTTGATGAAGAGGGGAACTTTTTAGTCGATTTGGTAGAGGCACAGAAAGGTGGGAATTTCTATTACGTCAGCCCTGAACAGGTTGACTTTATGGATGTATCTCCAAAGCAGCTTGTGAGTGTCTCTGCTTCCCTTATTCCCTTTCTCGAACATGATGACGCCAACAGGGCTCTCATGGGTTCAAACATGCAGAGACAGGCAGTACCGCTTATAGTCCCTGAGGCTCCCCTCGTCGGAACTGGCATGGAGAGAATAGTGGGTAGGGACTCTAAAGTGACGATCATTGCGAAGCATGATGGTGTGGTGAAAAGTGTGGATGCAAATAGAATAATTGTTCAGTACGAGGAAAACCAGAATGGAGAGCCGGTGGTCAAAGTTGATGTTTACAATCTCATGAAGTTCAAGAGATCAAACCAGGATACCTGTATAAACCAGAGAGTAATAGTAAATGAAGGTGATTACGTAAGAAAGGGAGATGTACTTGCGGACGGCCCTTCTACTGATAGGGGTGAACTTGCATTGGGAAAGAACCTTCTTGTGGCCTTTATGCCATGGAGGGGTTACAATTACGAGGACTCCATTCTTATAAGTGAGAGATTAGTCAAAGATGACGTGCTCACATCCATCCACATAGAAGAGCTTGAATGCGTCGTAAGGGATACGAAGCTTGGAAAGGAGGAGGTAACGAGGGATATCCCGAATGTGGCGGAGGAGATGCTCAAGGATCTTGATGAGAGCGGAATTGTGAGGATTGGAGCAAAGGTAAAACCAGGAGACATACTCGTAGGTAAGGTTACTCCAAAAGGGGAGACCCAGCTGACCCCTGAGGAAAAACTTTTAAGGGCAATCTTCGGAGAGAAGGCAGCGGATGTTAAGGACACCTCCTTAAGGGTGCCACACGGAATAGAAGGTATAGTCATAGATGTGAAGGTTCTATCGAGGAGGGGACTTGAAAAGGACGAAAGAAGTAGGGACATTGAGGATAGAGAGATCTCTAACATACTCAAGGATCAGGAAGATCAGATGAACATAATCATAGAAAGTGCAAAGGAAAAGATAAAAAGGGTGCTCGCAGCATCTAACGTTCAGGGAGAACTGAAAGACTCAAAGGGAAAGGCACTGATAAAGAAAGGCGAAAGAATAACTCCTGATATTGTGGATAAAATAGGTGTGGAGAAGTTGAGAAACTTGAAGGTAAAAGATGAGGAAATTCAGGCGAAGATAGATAGAATACTCGACACTATGGAGAGCGAGCTCGATCTTGTAAGGCTTTACTACGAGGACAAGATCAATAAGTTGAAAAGAGGGGATGAGTTGCAACCTGGTGTTTTAAAGACTATAAAGGTATACATAGCGATGAAGAGAAAAATAGCCGTGGGCGATAAGCTGTCGGGAAGGCATGGAAATAAGGGTATTGTCTCGATAATCCTTCCTGAGGAAGACATGCCTTTTATGGAGGATGGAACCCCCGTTGATGTGGTTTTGAACCCTCTTGGAGTCCCTTCGCGAATGAACGTTGGGCAGATACTTGAGACACATCTTGGCTGGGCTGCAAAGGAGCTTGGAAAGAGAATAGGAAAATTGGTGGATGAATATTATGCCAGGGTTACATCTCCTCAGGTAATAAGGGACTACATAAAGAAAATATACAACGATCCTGATTTTAACTCATTTATTGACAGGCTTTCGGATGAAGAGCTGATCGATCTGGCCTCAAAAATGAGAGATGGTGTCTATTTTGCCGTACCCGTGTTTGAAGGCGCAAAGGAAAAGGAAATAAAGGAGCTTTACAAACTGGCCGGAATGAACGATTCATGGCAGGTTACCCTTTATGATGGAAGGACCGGTGAACCCTTCCACCACCCGGTAACAGTCGGCTACATGTATTTGCTCAAGCTCCACCATCTTGTGGAAGACAAGATCCATGCCAGATCCATAGGTCCCTATTCGCTCGTCACTCAGCAGCCACTTGGTGGAAAGGCCCAGTTCGGAGGTCAGCGCCTTGGAGAAATGGAAGTGTGGGCTCTGGAGGCTTATGGAGCTGCATACTCATTACAGGAGTTCCTTACCATAAAATCTGATGATGTTTCAGGAAGGGTCAAAGCATACGAGGCAATAGTGAAGGGAGAAGATGTGCTTACCCCGAGTCTGCCTGAGTCCTTCAATGTACTTGTAAAAGAGCTCCAGAGCCTTTGCATAAATGTTGAACTACTAAAGGAATAAAGGAGGTAAGCCTTGGACGAGTACTTCAAAATTGGTGAAAGAAACAAAGATCCTCTGGCTTACACAGCAATAAGGATAAGTCTCGCATCTCCTGAGATGATAGAGAAGTGGTCATACGGAGAGGTGAAGAAGCCGGAGACGATAAACTACAGGACCTTCAAACCGGAAAAGGACGGCCTTTTCTGCGCGAAAATATTTGGACCTGTCAAAGACTATGAATGCCTTTGCGGCAAGTACAAAAGGATGAAACACAGGGGAATTGTCTGTGAGAAGTGTGGAGTTGAGGTAATTCAATCGAAGGTGAGAAGGGAAAGGATGGGCCACATCAAACTGGCTTCTCCAGTGGCGCACATCTGGTTCTTAAAGAGCATGCCCAGTAAAATTGGGACCCTTCTAGAGCTCACAATGAAGGATGTGGAGAGGGTTCTATATTTCGAGTCTTACATCGTAATCGATCCTGGAAAGTCGCCTTACAGAGAGAGGGAGTTGATATCTGAGGAGGAATACCTGCAGGCAAAAGAAAAGTACGGAGATTCTTTTGTTGCAGGAATTGGTGCCGAGGCGATAAAGGAGTGTTTGAAAAGGATAAACATTGAAGAGCTTGCGGAGAACCTGAGGAAGGAGATGAACGAGACGACAAGCGAAGCAAGGAAAAAGAAAATAGCTAGAAGACTTAAAATAGTGAATGCTTTCAGACAGTCAGGAGTAAAGCCAGAATGGATGATACTAGACATAATCCCTGTCATCCCACCGGAACTTAGGCCACTTGTACCTTTAGATGGTGGAAGATTCGCAACATCAGATCTGAACGACCTTTACAGAAGGGTCATAAACAGGAATAACAGACTCAAAAGGCTCATAGAACTGAATGCCCCTGACATAATAATAAGGAACGAAAAAAGGATGCTTCAGGAAGCTGTAGATGCTCTCTTTGACAATTCAAAGGGAAGGGTTGTTCAGGGAACAAACAGAAGGCCTCTAAAATCCCTAAGTGATATGCTCAGAGGTAAGCAGGGGAGATTTCGTCAGAACCTCTTAGGGAAAAGGGTTGACTACTCTGGAAGATCGGTTATCGTGGTCGGACCAGAGCTCAGGCTCCATCAGTGTGGTTTGCCAAAGTACATGGCACTGGAATTGTTTAAGCCCTTCGTTTTTGGGAAGTTGATTCAGAAGGGTTACGCCACAACAATAAAGACTGCTAAGAAGATGGTTGAGAAAGAAAGACCAGAGGTTTGGGATGTTTTGGAGGAGA
The DNA here is from genome assembly GCA_938084905.1 of uncultured bacterium. GTDB lineage: Bacteria > Desulfobacterota > Syntrophorhabdia > Syntrophorhabdales > JANXAF01 > CALKEQ01. Next base: position 45,959 of record CALKEQ010000014.1, on the reverse strand, counting down.
TAATAAAGGAGCACCCTGTCCTTCTCAATAGGGCTCCAACTCTTCATAGACTCGGTATCCAAGCTTTCGAACCGATCCTAATAGATGGTAAGGCTATAAGGCTCCATCCCCTTGTCTGTCCTGCGTATAATGCGGATTTTGACGGAGACCAGATGGCAGTTCATGTGCCATTGTCAATTGAGGCCCAAACTGAGGCAAGAGTCTTGATGATGTCCACAAACAACATTCTCTCTCCAGCCAACGGAAAACCGATAATAGTTCCAACCCAAGATATAGTCCTTGGGCTTTACTACCTAACCCTCGACAGAAAGTATGTAAAAGGGGAGGGGAAAATCTTTTCTTGTCCAGAGGAGGTTCTCGTTGCCTATAACAGCCAGGAAGTGGACCTTCATGCGAGAATAAAGGTCAGGATGGACGGTTCCATCAAGGAGATGACGGTTGGAAGAGTCATTTTATGGGACGTACTCCGAAATGCTTTGGAGGAAGCTGATAGAGAGAGGACTGACGAAATACTGAGACAGCTAACTGACGATATAAACAGAATAATGGACAAAAAGGCCATATCCCAGCTCATAGAAAGGTGCTACATGCTCGGAGGAGAGAAAGTAACTGTTATAGTTTCGGATAGGCTCAAAGATCTCGGTTTCCATTATGCAACAGTTGGGGGAATATCCATATGTATAGATGATATGAAAATACCGGCTAAAAAAGAAGAACTGATTGCCAAGGCTAAGGAGGAAGTACTGGCAGTTCAGAACCAGTATAGGGAAGGTCTCATAACGGATGGCGAGAGGTACAACAAGGTCGTTGATATATGGGCAGACGTAAATGAGAGGATAGCTGATGAGCTTATGAAAGAACTGGGAATAGAAAAAATCGTTACACCTGATGGGAGAATCGAGTACCAGAACAGTCTTAACCCGATCTACATGATGGCCAACTCTGGTGCTAGAGGAAACGCACAGCAGATAAGGCAGCTTGCAGGGATGAGAGGACTTATGGCAAAGCCCTCTGGTGAAATAATAGAGACACCCATAACCAGTAACTTTAGAGAGGGCCTAGATGTTCATCAGTACTTCATCTCAACACACGGTGCTAGAAAGGGACTTGCGGACACTGCGCTAAAGACCGCAAATGCAGGATACCTGACAAGAAGGCTTATAGATGTGGCACACGATGTGGTGGTGACCGAATACGACTGCGGTACTCTAGATGGGATTGAGGTTGGTCCGTTAATTGAAGGAGGCGAAATTATAGAGAGACTTGATGCGCGAATACTCGGAAGAGTTGCCTTGGAAGACATCAAAGATCCGGACACTGGAGAGATTATAGTTAGAAAGAACGAAGAAATAAGAGAGGAACACCTAAAGAAAATTGAGGAGGCAGGCTACGAAAAGGTAAAGATCCGTTCAGTTTTGACCTGTAGGTCGAAGAGGGGAGTATGCGTGCTGTGCTACGGTAGGGATCTCGCAAGGGGTAGGCTTGTGAGCATAGGAGAAGCTGTTGGAATAATCGCTGCCCAGTCAATAGGGGAACCTGGTACTCAGCTAACAATGAGGACATTCCACGTTGGAGGGGCAGCAGCGAGAAGAGCTGAACAATCAACACTTGAGTGTAGGAACCCTGGTAGGGTCAAACTTGTGAACACAAAGCTGGTAAGGGATAGAGAAGGTGTTCCGACTGTTATGAACAGAAATGGAGAAATTGTGATCGTTGACGAGGAGACAGGGAGAGAAAGAGAAAGATATCCGCTTATATACGGAGCAAAGTTGAAGGTAGAAGAGGGTCAGCACGTGGAGGAGGGACAGATTCTCGCCGAATGGGATCCTTACACTATCCCGATACTTTCTGAAGTCACTGGAAGGGTCAAGTACGGAGACATAGAAGAAGGTATAACGATGCAGGAAAGAAAGGATGAGGTTACTGGACTCGCCTACAAGGTGATCATTCAGCCAAGAGACCCTGAGAAGAGGCCTAGAATCTCCATAAAGGATGATAAGGGAAGGACAATGATGGTTCCTGGTACGACAAGCCCTGCAAGGTACATCCTTCCTATCGGAGCTCACATAGTTGTGAATGAGGGAGATGAAGTACACGCTGGAGACGTTATAGCTAAGATGCCAAGAGAGACAACAAAGACGAAAGATATAACAGGTGGCCTGCCGAGGGTTGCTGAACTTTTCGAGGCTAGGAAACCGAAAGAGCACGCTATAGTAAGTGAGATAAACGGTTTTGTCTCATTCGGGAAGATGAGTAAGGGAAGAAGGGAAATTATAGTGACAAGTGAGAGAGGCGACCAGAGGAGGTACATTATTCCGAGAGGAAAACACATCCTAGTTCACGAGGGTGACTACGTAAAGGCTGGTGAACCCCTTATGGATGGTCCAGTGAACCCGCACGACATACTGAGAATAAGTGGACTTAAGGAACTGGCCCGGTACCTTGTGGATGAGATCCAGGAGGTGTATCAGTTACAGGGTGTGAAGATAAATGACAAACACTTCGAGATAATAGTGAGACAGATGTTAAAAAGGGTAAGGATAACAGATCCTGGAGATACGAACTTCATTATAGATGAACCTGTGGAGAGGTGGATATTTGAAGAGGAGAACCAGAAGGTCATAGCAAGAGGCGGAAGGCCGGCTCATGCGGAACCACTCTTCCTTGGGATAACGAAGGCTTCCCTAATAACTGACAGCTTCATCTCTGCCGCAAGTTTCCAGGACACCACAAAGGTCTTGGCCCAGGCTGCAATAGAGGGGAGGATAGATTATCTTAGGGGGCTTAAGGAGAATGTGGTAATGGGAAGAATAATACCTGCCGGGACAGGTTTCCCCAGATACAAACATTACGAAATGAGAGTTGCAGACAAAAAGGAGCAAAAACCTGAGATAATGGAGGTGACCTCAGTCTGAAAGGAGGATCTTTAATCTCCTTTCAGCTATTTTGGCCTCCTCCGATTTGGGGTAAAGTTCAATCAGTCTTTTTAGTATAGTTCGTGCACTCTTTTTGTCGCCAATTAAAGAGAAAGCCTCAGCTTGGGAGAGGTAAGCTCTGGGAACGAAATCTGATGTTCCGTACTTTTCGATGATTTCATGAAAACTCAAAATAGCCTTCTCGTAGTTTTTTAGTGCCATAAAACTCTCTCCCAACCAATAACAGGCATTTGGAGCAAAAGGCTTGTCAGAATGGTGTTTCAGAAACTCACTGAACATTCTTGCTGCTTCTTCGTAATTTCCCTTTTGGTAAGCTTCTAAGGCCTCCTTATAAAACTCCTCGTATGACTTTTCTAACTTCTTTTCCGGATGGGGCGGAGTGAGGGCCTTTTTAATACTTGAAATCTCCTCCTTCGTCTCCCTCCAGTAAGTATTTAGTTGGTGTTCTATTTCGTCAACTTTCCCTAAAAGTGTCTTCATTTTCTCACTAAGCCCGTCCGTTATGATGAGAAGGTTTATGATCTGTTCCTTCTCTCTCTCCCTTTCTTTTCTTTCTCCAATGATCCTGTCCTCTTGCTCCTTTAATATCTTTTCAACCTTTTCCAAACGTGAAACTGCCCTTATTAGTTCCTCCCTCTGAGTCTGGAGTTCAGCGCTAAGATAGGTAACGGTTCTTTGGGTCTTTACGAGCTCATCGTTTGCCGCGCATCCGAAGAGAAAAAGGATGGCAAAAAAGATCAAAAGGACTCTCATCTCTCCTCTCCTATTTTAACTCGAAATGGACCCTTCTATTTTTTGCCCATGCCTCTTCTGTATGGCGGGGATCGAGGGGTCTCTCCTTCCCGTAAGATATTGTTTTAAGCCTCTTTTCATCGACTCCCTTCCTTACTAGGTACTCTTTTACAGCTTCTGCCCTTTTTTGTCCCAAAATGAGGTTGTATTCGTGGGTTCCTCTCTCGTCACAGTGGCCCTCAATTAGCACGTTTTTTTCCTTCCTCATCTTTAACCACTCGGATATCGAGTCAAGCAAAGGATAGTACTCCCTTTTAATTGCATAACTGTCAAAGTCGAAAAGAATGTCTTTGAAGGGGGTCTCCTCTATTTTTACCACTTTCTCCCTTTCTCTCTTTAGAATCTCCTCCACCTCAATCTTTGCTTCATCAATTTTCGTCTCAGGCTCTAAAGAGACTTTCCTTCTTTCTTCCTCTTTTGCGTCCGTCTCCTTTAATCTTTGCCATTCATCACTAATAGGTACCTCAAGAACTTTTGGCGCACACCCACTGAGAAGAAGAAAGATTACAAGCATAGGTGCTAGTAGTTTCATCTTAGCCCTCCAATTATTGGGGAACAAATCTTGGTTGCATCTCATTTTGATTTGTGAGATCGAGTACCCTCTTATTTTCCCCATTTGTGAACATTATGTTTATCTTTGTTTTTCCTTTCCTCTGGGAAGAGAATACTATGTACCGTCCGCAATTTGAAAAATGGGGAGAGTCGTTTATATCACCTGAATTGGTAAGTATCCTTACGTTACTTCCGGAAGGGTCCATAACGCATATCTCCAGAGCCCCCTCTATTTTTGCCACAAATGCTATAAGATCACCCCTTGGTGAGTAGGATGGTGATGTGTTGTACTTACCCTGATATGTGAGCCTCTTTATCTCTCCTGTGACCATATCCATTGAGAATATTTGCGGTGTTCCATGCATATCGGAAGTAAATACGATCCTCTTTCCGTCTGGTGATGGAGACGGGCTTGTTATAATTCCCTCTTTTTTAAGGATCGTTTTTTTCGTCTTAGTTTCAAGGTCGAGTTTAACTATGGATGAGAATTTTCCGTAAGTGTGAGAGTACAATAGTGTCTTTCTATCGAGCCATTCCCTCCCAACCTTCATCCCTTCATCTCTGTCCACAAAGACCTCATGGCCGGTTTTTAAGTCAACAACGTAGAGGTCGGGTTTTCCACCCTTGTATGAAGTGTACGAGAGATACCTTCCATCAGGAGAAATGGATGGGAGAACAGTTATTGTTCTGTAGTTTGTTAGCCTTCTTATTCCAAAACCGTCAATTCCGGAAATGTAAACATCCGTTGAACCCTTTTGACCTGCGGTAAAGACGAGTTTTGAACTTAGTATCCCTTTTTGACCAGTAACCGATTCAATTATGTCGTCGGCTATTCTGTGTACAAGGACCCTAACTAAATCCTTTCTTGACCGGTATCTTTTTGCAAATTCGAGGGATCCATCTGAAGTATCGTATAAATAAATCTCAGTCACAACCTCTTCCCCTTGTTCCTCCACTTTCCCTTTTAGTAGAAGCTCAACACCGATTGACCTCCATTTACTGAAGGCTATTTGACTTCTTTCTATTCCTTCATCCAACAAATCTCTGTCCATTAAGGACCAGGGTGCACAGGCAAAAAAACCGGAAAAATCAAGATCTTTCTGTAGGAGTTCTGGCAATTCTGCTCTAAGCCTTGTAGCCTCAGTACTTTTAAAATAGGGGACCGCAATTATAACCTTCCTAATTCCAGTTGCGTAAACGTCAAGGTATACCTTTGCGAAAAGATCTTTTGCGAAAAGAAGAAAAAGGGAGAGAAGAACGATCCTTTTTAGTCTCACAGAGGTTTCTAATTCTAAACCATCTTCTTCAATCGTTCAACAATTTCGGGGAGGACGTCCCCAGTCTTTCCCATGATCGACACAGTTGCAACGTCACTTATTGGTGTCCTCTCAACGTTTATTTCTATAACGCTTGCTCCTCTGGATTTCATAATCGTTGGGAAGGAAGCTACAGGATATACAACCCCAGAGGTTCCAGCGACAATTAGTGTTTCATAGGTCTCTAGTAGAGAAAAAGCTTTCTCCATAAGCTCATTAGGGATGGATTCTCCAAACCATACCACATCTGGCCTTAAAAGGGCGCCACATTTGCACCTTGGTGGAATCTCTTTAAGGGGAACATCCAGAAGCATAAATGTTATGTTTTCCCTTGTGCATCTTACTCTCCAGAGATTACCGTGGATTTCGATCATATTTTTCACACCAGTCCTTCCGTGCAAACCATCCACATTCTGAGTAATGAGATAGAAATTTTCGTACAGTTCCTCTAGCTCTTTTATTGCCAGATGCCCCCTGTTTGGCTGAGCATTTTTTATTATCCCCCTTCTCCAATCGTACCACCTCCAGACAGTCTCCGGATCCCTTTCAAATGCCCATGGGGTGGCAAGATCTTCTGCCCTGTAGTTTTGCCAAAGTCCGTTTTTTCCCCTAAAAGTGGGTATCCCGCTTTCTTGAGATACTCCTGCTCCAGTTATAACTAAAAGGGATGAAGTTTGCCTAAGAATCCGTACTGCTTCCTCTATCACCTGTGCCTCCTTTTGGGGGTATAAGGATTCTTTCTATCTCTTTCTCCGTATTCTCGTCAAGTGTTCCTCTCTTTTTTGCGATCTCAAGCGCAAAAAGGGAAAGGGATCTGTACGTTTCGAGAAAAAGAGGCATATCTCTCATGTTTTCAAGATGGGACAGAATCGTCTCCACATCTCCCCTCACAATTGGACCGGTAAGAGCATAGATGGGACCCTTTTCTTTTATATTCGCAAGTGTTGTTTCTATTATGGGAAAAAAGGGCTCAAGATCTGTCCCTATTCTATCCATGAGCTTTGATCCGGCATATATGAGGGCACATAAGAGATTACAGACAAAGACAGCGCAAACATGGTAGAGAACCTTTTTTTCGCTCTCTATGTGGATCGTACGGAAACCGAGTTTATTTCCTATCATCGTAAGAAGGGGGATCGAATCCTTCTCGCCTTCTATAAAAATGAAAGTCTCCGGCAGAACCCTTATGGCGCTCTGAATATCTGGAAAAGTCTGAAGAGGATGGATGGAGCCGAGAAGAGCCCCTTTTTTCTTTAATGGAAGAAGAGAATCTATAGATTGGGAGCCACTTGTGTGAAAAAAAAGTTTCCCACTTAAGTCGCTGAATTTCTCAGCTATGCTTTTGGCAACTGGCCTTATGTTCCTGTCTTGAGTTGTTATTCCAATCACATCGGAGGCGCAAACAAGCTCAAAATTATCCTTCGTGTACATCAAAGACTCTCCGCAGTAAAATCTAGCAGTATCGAGAGCATCCTGTCTCGTGGAAGAGAATCCAATAACGTTGAGACCGTTCTTCCTTAGGACGTACCCCATTGATATTCCCACTTTGCCGGCGCCTATTATGCCTATTTTCACACTATTTTCCAGTATCAAGTTCAATGATATCTCTTGGAAGAATGAGAATGTTTTTCAAAATATCGAAAATCTTTCCCGGTACAGTTTTTACCACATCTACCCTTATTTCAGGATCTGATAGCCTTCCATTTACCTTGTATTCCACCGTGATAAAACCCTTTTCCCTTCTGAGAATATTTCTCAGCAGAGGAATCTTGTCTATTGTTTTTTCGAGTGCGACAAGTGGCGATACTGAAAATGAACCTTTTATCCTGTCGTGGAAGATGTCTATGTCACCTTTTCCAACTATGATCATCGAAGGACTGTGAATGGTGAAATTTTCAGTGTGGAGTATACCTTGAGATACTGTGAATGACCCACCCATCCGCTCGTAGAAGAGACCCTCCCGCGCAAAGTCGAGCTTCAATTTGATCGTTTGATAAAGGTTTAAGAATTCGAGTATTCTGGCAAGGAGGTTCCATTTCCTGATAGTCCCATTTTTCGCCAAAGCGATTATTTGTCCTGACAGATTTTCACCCATTTCCTCTAAGGTCTTTCCTTTGCTATTTAGCTTTACGGAGAAAGTGGCCCTTCCTTCTAAGATGTCATCCCATCCTAAAGCGGAGCTTACCTCCTTCATCTCTATGCCAGTAATTTTCATTTGGCAATTAAATTGAGGCTTTGGTTCTGAAAGCGCAAGCTTGCCTACCAATTCCGCTTTTCCTCCAAAAAAGAGAGTGTCGCCCTCAAATGAAATGTGAGAACCCTCTTTAGATATTCTTAAAGAAAGGCCAGGTAAAAGGGTCCGGTTATGGTAGATCTCATCTACCATTAATCTCATCGAGATCCTGCTTCTCCAGGCGAGGTCTCCCTCTTTCAAGACGGGAAAAATTAAAGTACTTTTCTCTTCCTCCTCAAAGTCTGAGGTTTCTATTTTTTCAAGATGTAAATATCCGCTGAAATGAGGTTCTTCGAGCCCCTCTACCTTAATTTCAGCTGATCTGAGAAGAGAATTTCCCATCTTCGCTTTATAAACTATCACATCCATTTTTTCACCTTCAAAATGAGCGCGCAAATTGATACTGCTTATTGGAGCCTTAAATGTGGGCAACTTGAAAAAGCCGTTTTCGATCTCAACGTACCCCCTAACGTATGGAAGTTTTTCCAAAGAGAAAAGGAGATCCCTTACTGATACATTCGCCTTAAGGTTACCCTTTTGGGAGAAATCCTGCAAAAAGAAGTGGGAGGCCAACTGTGAAGTATCTTCAACATCGAGGGAAAAATCGCAATCCATCCTTTGAGGATCACCTTTTCCCGATCCTTTTAGATTTAGACTACCGAGGTTTAAGTTCAAATCCTTTACCTCTATTCTTTCGTCCCTTTTTTCAACGGAGAGTGCGAGATCACAATTGACCCCCTGTGACTTTGTAAATGTTCCAGGTAAAAGTATGCTAAGGTCTGTTAGATCAAATTTTCCGATAAGACTCAATTCGTCTTGCCACTTTTTCATTCTCAGATCGACTCGTAAGAGGCCGTCCAACTCTTTAAAAGGTAGGTGTACTAGTGACCTTATACTCTCCGATGAAACATCTCCATTTACTAAAAGATCGAATTCGGAATTTTTTCCCACAGAGCCAAAGAGATTTAAACCTGTACCCATATGAGAAAGGAAAATTGGTTTAAGCTCAATGGAGTCGTTTGAAAATCTGATTCTTCCCTTAAACTCAAGGTCAATCCCGTAAAGGTGGCCTCTGCCATTTGCTATTTCTGCCTCACCAGAGTATACGATATCTCCAGTTTTGTCCCAGCTTAGCTCAAAATTTCCCTTTGCGCACCCTTCATATACGCGGAATTCATTGGATTTTAGATATTCGGAGAAATCGGAAAGGTCTGAAAAAAAGGCTCCGCGCAGTTTCCCTCTTTCCTCATTGAGAATAATCTCACCTACTAGCTCTCTAACATAACTTGACCTATAACGGGCCTTTGCGTTAGATATTCGGACTTTGTCATTATCCAATTCCATTTGACCTTCCACTTCTTCGAAGAGAAAACGATTAAGATAAAAGGAGGTTTCACTTAGTGAGATCGTCGTGTAAAGGGAAGGGGGATCGTCAGTGTAGGATAGTTTTTCAATCCTTATTTTTCCAGTGACTACGTGATCTAGTGGATCGGAACCTGTAAGCTTTTCCAGCCTCACGTACCTTTTAAAAAACTCCATCCCCATCCTGTTAGTCCTTAGCGTTAGATCCTTTAACTTTCCTTCCTTAAGATGGAGTATGATGTCCATATGAATGCCGTCGGAATTCATAAGAGAAGTCGTTAAAGAGAACTTCTCTCTAAAAGTTACAACCTTGAAGGATCCTTTCGCTCCGATAAATCTGTACGGCTCCTTTAGAACTTCTGACCTTACTGATACATCTTCTGTTTTGATTTGGCCGCCCAGGGTGAGCTGACCTTCTTCAAATGTGAAAGTTCCATTAAGATCTGTTTTCCCTTGAACATAGCCATTTAATGAAAAAAGGCTTAAGCCCTTTACATCGCAGTAACCCTTAAGGGTGCTAAAACCCTCTCCATAGATTCCCCTAATGTGGAATGTCCCTTCCTTGAAGAAAGGCTCTATGGCTCCCCGTCCGTAAAAAGTAAAAGGTCTCCCCGGAATAAGCCCCTCTATCTTTGCCTTTCTTACGATGATTTTTTTACCCTCTAAGGTAAAACTTCCATCATCTGCTTCTAGGAATTCAATTGGAGGCAAAGAGAATAGTACTTTCTTTTCCAGTGGTACCTTAATTTCTCCGTTAAAACTCGAAAGCCTAACGTACTGAAACCATAACCCCTTTTTTAAGTTTACAGTTAGGCTTAGGTTTTTTATGCGGCCATGTACAAATCCGGAAAGAGTGACCCCTTCAAGATCCACCTCTAGGATCCACGGCCTAAACCGCACATCAGCGTGGGACCACACGACCCTCAAACCTATTGCTTTCTCTAACATGTACGTTGCGAATGGAAAAATTTTAGACTTCACGTAGAATAGGCTGACCAGTAAAATACCGACGATCGAAAAGACGATTATCAATTTTTTCATTAAAGTGCTCTTGCTATGGCAAAGATACACACATCCTTCGGTTGTGCGGACCTTAGCGTTTTTACCACTTCCATTACTGTGTAGCCAGTTGTGAAAAGATCGTCTACGACAAGAATGTTTTTATCCTTAAGGTGATCCTTCTCAACTAATGCAAAAACACCTTTTACATTTTTTGCCCTTTCAGTCCTATCTAGGGTGTATTGGTCCTTTGTCTCTTTCAGTTTTATAACAGTATTTGACAGAACAGGAACCGAAATAATGCGAGAGATTTCTTTTGCTATGATGTAAGCTTGGTTGAAGCCTCTTTCCTTCAATCTCCTCTCTGTAACAGGAACTGGCAGAAGATAGTCGAATCTATTCCTCAACCCCATTATCCTCTCATTTGCCATCTGTACAAGTATCCTCCCAACTCTTTTTTTTCCATCAAATTTAAAAGCGTAAATTGCGTTCTTTATAGGCGTAGTGTAGTAGTAGAGGAAAAAGCCCCGGGAATAGTTCCTCTTCTCCCCTAAACATTCCCCGCATATAATACTTCTTCCAGTAAATCTTCCGCAAAGAGGACAGGAACGGTAAGGATCTACCTCTTCTATACCTCTTTTACAATCCTCACAGAAGGTCTTCTCTTTTTTGCCGCAGCCTGCGCATAAGTCGGGAAAGATAAGATCAGTGATGCACTTTAGAGTTTCAAGCGCCGTACTTATCAAGTTTTGCACTAAGGGCGAGGGCTAAATTGATAAGATTCCTTCCATATATCGTACCGATGCTTCCCACAATACAGTTCCTTTCATCAAAAGGAAGGGAGTCAGTCTCTCCAAGCCTGTTTACTATAAGTACGGGAACGGGATGCCAGCTATGTCCTCTTAAGGCACAAGGAGTGGAGTGGTCTCCCGTTATTACGAGAACATCGGGGCCAAGTCCCCATATTTCCGGTACCAACTTATCAACCCTTTCAATCACCTCTTTCTTTGCCTCAAAATCTCCATCCTCACCAGCTATGTCTGTTTCTTTCACATGGAGAAAGAAGAACTGATACTTATTGAAGTTGAGTTTTAAAAGCTCAACCATCTGTTCGTAAGTTTCAGGATTTCCCACTACGTCCATTCCCAATATCTTAGATATCCCTCTATACATGGGAAAAGTTGCTATTGCACAGGCGCCCATTCCGTATCTTTCTTGAAAAGGGGGAATCTTTGGCTTCATTGAGAAGCCCCTGAGAAGTATTCCATTGGCAACAGTTTCTGATGAGATAACCTCATGTGCCTTAAAAAGAAACTCCTTGGCTATTTTCGCTGTAAAAAGGGCACCTTCATCTTTAGGCTCAGGATATACGTATGGTAGCCCGTCTTTGTGTGGATCACCATCGGTAAGTTTATCCGAAAGCCCTTCTCCTCTGAAAACGACAACAAAGCGGTGGGACTTCCCCGGCTTGATGATGATTCTCACTCCGTCTATCTCCCTGATACGTTCTGAAATCATTGCACATATTCTCTCCGTTTCCTCCGATCTCAACCTTCCCGCCCTTCTATCAAGAACGATTCCGTCCTTTTTTGTGCAGAAGTTTGCTCTCACAGCCACATCTCCGTCTTCAAGTTCCATATCGAGTCCTAGTGCTTCTAAAACTCCTCTTCCGATTTCATAAGATGATGCATCGTATCCGAATAGACTCAGATGTCCTGGTCCACTTCCGGGAGTTATTCCAATCTCAACAGGGATCATTCTTCCGATAATACCGTATTCCCGCGAAAGTTGATCAATATTCGGCTTTTTTGCAGCCTGAAGGGGAGTTTTACCAGAGAATCTCCTGTCCGGTATGTCTCCCAATCCGTCGAGCACCAAAAAGATGATCTTTTTCTCATTTTTAAGTATAACACTCTCTATCAAATGGTGCCTCCTTCCTCTTCATATAGTCTTTTAAATTCCTGGGATTCTTCGAAGACAAACTCATCCCTCTTAACGTTAATTGTGTTCCATGAAAAACAAGTATCACAAAAATCTACCCATTCTGCCTTGGGTGCATGGCAGTTTGTACATTCAAAGGGTATAAATGACTCGCCAGAGGGACATGCCTTGCTAAAGTTCTCCACAGCCTTTTTTAGATCTCCCCTGTGGATGTACACCTCGGCCATCGCCCTGTACAAAGCCGGAATGTTTAGACCCTCATAATGGAGCTGGTTGAGCATCTCCATTGCCTCACCAATCATTTCCAACCTCAGGCAAAGTAGCGCGTAAAGAAAGGATATAAGTCTATCTTTAGGTGAGATCTCGAGTATTCTCCTGTAAATCTTTAGAATAACGCTCGGTTCACCTCTCCCTATGTATAGGTCCTCCATTTTTTTAAGGAAAACAACGTGCCCTGTTTTCGAATAACCCCTTCCATACACCCTTCCTGCGTCGTTAAGTTTTCCCATTTTCTCGTATATCTTTGCTAAAAGGATGTAGGCTGGAACGAAACGTTTGTCTTCAGCCAGTATTTCCTTTAATTCCTTAACTATCGCATCGCTGTTTGAGGACCCTCCTTTTTCATAGAGACTTTTTGCTCTCTCAAATCTTACTCCCAAAAGATTCCTTTCTTCTTCAGCGGTTCTTATGTGTCTAGATATCCTTTTCTGAATATCTAGAGCGTCCTCCCACCTTTTTTGAAGTACATAGATTTTTCGGAGCATTGAGAGGGCCTTGAAGTTGAGTTCATTTAACCTTAGAATCTCCCTAAGATCCTTTTCAGCGCTCTCATAATCCTTCCTTTCAATGTGAAAAATAGCTCTTTGCATGAGGATGGTCTCCTTTTTTCCCACATTTATTTCTGCAAGGTTAAGTACTTCTAAAGCCTTTTGATAGTCCTTTGAGGATGAGTAAATTTGGGACAAAAGCGTATAAGGGTCCTCGGCAGTAGGTTCTTTAAGAATCAACTTGTTTATTATTTCTATGGCTTTCTCCCTTTCCCCCTTTGAGTCGTAATATTTCGCCTTTTCAAGAAGGGCCTGTACTTCTTGCTTTTTCCTTTTCTCCCTCTCTATTTTCCATTTTTCAAAGAACCTTTTCAGATCGAAAAAAAAACCTGCAACTAACGAAAGAAGAAGACCTACGAGAAATCCGACAACTACATGGGTGGCAATACTCGCCTCAAAGAAGCGTCCTCCCCCAACGTAAAACTTTACCTTTTCGGGGTTAAGATAGGAGAGATAAAGGTAAAACAGAAAGAAGAGGACGAGGAGGAGAAAAAATAACTTGTACTTCATCACGGACCTTTCTTTTCCACCATCCGTTGACACTCTATGCAGTACCTCGCAGTAGGATTGACCTCGAGTCTTTTTTCGTTTATCGGTTCATCACAGCCCTCACATATGCCGTATTGTCCTTTTTCAATTTTGTCGAGGGCTGCATCAATATCTTTGAGCATATTGATATCATTGTCACTGAGACTCATAAGTATGTCAACGTTGTACGTATTACTTGCAGCATCAGCCATGTCCTGAATGCCGTCAACGCCTATTGAGAGTGACTCATCTTTGAGGCGCTTTGACTTACTTACAATTTCTTCCCTCATTTTAAGAAGCCTTTTTTTGAAAATGGCAATCTTTTCCTTATCCATCTTTCACCCCTTTTAAGGTTTTTTCACTTCCCAAAGTGTGTCTTTTCGCATCAAACCAGAGACTCTCCAGATCGTAAAGCTCTCTTATCGGTTGCAAAAACACGTGCACCACAACGGTCTGATAGTCTATTATTACCCATCTACCGTTTTCAAATCCCTCAGTGGAGTAAGGTCTCACTCCCATAAGTTCCATCGACTCGAGTATATGGCCTGCAATGGTCTTCACATGCCTTTCATTTCTTCCACTTACTATCAAAAAGTAATCGGCAATATCCGTTAATCCGGCAAGCTCCAGAATTACGATGTCTCTTGCCTTTTTCTCCTCAGCCAGTTTTCCTGTTCTCTTGGCAATTTCAAAAGGATCCAATTATTCCCTGTACAGCCCCCTCTGATAAATGTATCTCTCCACAGCTGGAGGAACTAAATATTTAATGGAAAACCCCCTCTTCACGTATTCCCTTATCTTCGAAGAGGAAATATCGAGCTGGGTTACCTCAAGTACATAAACCATCTTCTGAGAAACGTGTTTAAAGGTCCTTTCGTCAATTTTCACGAACTTGTCTCTCACTTTTTCGGGAAAAGAATCTAAGCCTAAAAACCTCTTTTTTGACGGTCTGGCCATGACGATGAAGTTGGTATGATAGAAAAGTTCCTCGTACATGTGCCAGGTCTCTATCTCATGGAAAGAATCCACACCCAAAAGATAGTACAGATCTTCGTATTTCTTCTCGAAATCGAGAAGAGTCTCTATTGTATAAGATATGCCACCTCTAGCAATTTCCACATCAGAAACCTCTAAAGCCTCATTCCCATCTATTGCCATCTTCAGCATGTTCAGTCTATCTTCTGGAGGAGAGATTTTTAAGTCCTTCTTGTGTGGAGGAATATTTACAGGGACTATGGTTATTTTATCTAGCATGAAGGAGTTTCTCACTTCTTCCACAGCACGCAGATGTCCAAAGTGAACGGGATCAAAAGTACCACCTAGGATTCCTATTCTCATTAATACCTCAGTTGTCCGTTACCAAAAGCAACGAACTTTGTAACTGTTAATTCCTCTAAGCCCATAGGTCCGAAAGCATGGATCCTCGTTGTACTTATACCCATTTCGGCCCCGAGTCCAAGTTGAAAGCCATCGTTCAGCCTTGTTGAAGCGTTTACAAGGACAAGGGATGAATTGACCTCTCTTAAGAACTTCCATGCCCTCTCGTAATCCCTTGTGATTATCGCGTCAGTATGGTTAGAACCGTACCTCTTTATATGGGCTATAGCCTCCTCAATGTCAGTAACGACTCTGATTGAGAGGATAAGATCCAGATACTCGGTGTACCAATCTGACTCATCTGCCGGTTCAACCATTTTCAGTATCTTCCTTGTTTTTTCGCACCCCTTCAACCTCACCCCGTATTGTGAGAACCTCTTCTCCATCTCTGGGAGAAATACTTGAGCTATGTTCTCATGAACGAGGAGGGTTTCCATCGCATTACAGGTTGCCGGTTTTTGGACCTTTGCATTTAAGCATATCTCGTAAGCCATTGAAAGGTCAGCAGATTCATCAACAAAGATATGGCAAACCCCCTTGTAATGCTTGAGAACTGGAATTTTTGACTTTTCTACAACTGTCCTTATCAGCTCCTCGCCGCCTCTCGGTATTACTAAGTCTATGAGCTCATCTAATTCAAGTAGCTGGTATATGTAGTTTCTGTCCTGGGTATCCACCATCTGAACTATCTCTGGCGAAACACCCTCCTCAGAAAGACTTCTTCTTATCAGCGTATATAAGGCACGATTTGAGTTTAACGCCTCCGATCCTCCCTTAAGTATTACTGCGTTCCCACTTTTCAAACAGAGGGAAAATGCCTCAACTGTCACGTTTGGTCTGGATTCGTAGATAACGAATATTACACCTATTGGGATTCTCATCCTCCCAACCAGAAGACCATTCGGCCTCCTCCACATTTTTGTAATCTCTCCGACAGGGTCAGGGAGGGAAAGGACATCCCCTATACTCGAGGTCATCTCCCTTAGGACCTTTTCGTCGACTTTCATTCTCTCTATAAGGCTCTTTGAGAGACCGATCTTTTGAGCTTCCTCAAGGTCTTTCTGATTTTCCTGTAGGATATAGGATTTTTCAGATTCTATAAGGTTTTTCAGCCGGGAAAGGATCCTGTTTTTTTTCTCCGTTGAAAGACTTGCCGAGACAAAACTCGCCTCTTTTGCCTTTTGTGCCAACTCTTTCGGACTCATAGCACCACCATATTATCCCTATGGATTATTTCGTCGGTGTATTTATATCCGAGTTTTTTCTCAATCTCAACAGTTTTCAGTCCTTTTATCATTTCAATTTCGTAGGAGTGATAATTGGTAATCCCCTTTGAAATGAGAATACCTTCCTTATTTAGAATCTCCACACATTCACCCCTTGAGAACTGGCCTTCCACCTTAAAGATGCCGGAAGGTAAAAGACTCTTTCCGTTTTCCCTTATCGCCTTTTCCGCACCTTCATCTATCCATATCCTTCCCTTTGGTCTGTAAGCAAACGCGGTCCACCACTTGTTTCTGCTCAGTTTTCTCTCCGGTAAGAAAAGTGTACCTATCTCTTCACCTTTTACAACCCTTATTATCACATCTTTGACACTCCCGTTAACTATCCTTGTATGTATGCCGTATAGACCTGCCTTCTTTGCTGCCTCTATCTTACTTACCATTCCCCCTATGCTTCTTTCGCTTTCAGTTCCTTCTGCTATGCTCCATATTTTGTCGTCTATCTTTTTTACCACTGTCAATAGATTTGCACCTGGATACTTCTTTGGATTCCTCTCGTAGAGGCCATCCACATCTGAAAGCAAAAGTAGAAGATCCGCATTCACTATCTGCGCAACCATCGCGGATAGATTATCATTGTCTCCAAACTGAATTTCCTCAAAAGAGAGGGCATCGTTCTCGTTGATAACAGGGATTATTCCCATAGAGATGAGTGTACTGAGAGTGTTCATTAGGTTGAGACATCTGTTCTTATCCTTGAAATCTTCATGGGTGACGAGAATCTGTCCCACGTGAAGATTATAGGCTCTGAAGGCGCGAGCGTAAAGTTCCATAAGGGAGACCTGTCCAACAGAAGCGAGAGCCTGCCTTCTTCCTATCTCCTTCGGTTTTTTGCTGATACTTAAGAGTTCCATTCCTGAGGCTATTGCCCCACTTGTAACGATCACTGTTTTCACACCCAGTGCAGTTACCTCTTTTATCTGCCGGCCTATATCTCTTATTTTTCTACCACTTACCTTTCCGAGCTTATCCGTTATAACAGATGTACCGATTTTGACGACTAATCTACTTATTACGCTTCTCATCCAGGTTCTTTATCTCCTCAATCAGCCTATCCAATCCTGTGCCGTATAATGCGCTTGTGAGAATAACCTTTTCTCCCATTTCTTTAAAAAGCTTTTCATAATTTGCTTTCTTTTCCTCTGGGATCAGATCTTCCTTGTTTAAGACAATCAACCTTTTCTTTTGAAGCAAACTCTTGTCATAAAGAGATAACTCTTCCTTCAAAATCTCATACTGCGTCTTTGGATTATCCAAAGATCCATCTATTACCCAGATAAGTGAAGATGTCCGTTCAATGTGTCTTAAAAACTTGAGGCCAAGCCCTTTCCCAGATGAGGCACCTTTTATGATCCCGGGGATGTCAGCGATAACAAAATAGTCATCATCGATATTTACAACCCCCAAGTTGGGGCTAAGTGTGGTAAATGGATACTCTGCGATCTTTGGAGTCGCGCGGGTGATTTTTGAGATAAGCGTTGACTTTCCAACATTTGGAAGTCCCACAAGGCCAACATCAGCCATAAGCTTCAAAATAAGCCTTAACCTCTTTTCCTCACCCTTTTCTCCGTACTCAAATTTTTCAGGTGCCTGGTTTACCGGCGAGACAAAATGGGCATTTCCTCTTCCGCCCCTGCCGCCCTTTGCTACAACAAAAGAATCCTCTTCATTCAATATTTCTTTTAGAAGTACTAATCCGTTTTTTTCCTCGTAGATAAGTGTTCCGAGGGGAACCCTTATTATACAGTCTTTTCCGTCCCTTCCCTTTTTATTGTTTCCAGATCCGTTTGAACCTTTTTCAGCCTTGAAGACTCTTCTGTATTTAAAATCGAGTAGACTAATCTGGTTTTTATCTCCCTTGATTATAACGTCCCCGCCTTTACCTCCGTCTCCTCCGTCCGGCCCACCTTTTGGCACGTACTTTTCCCTTCTGAAACTGACACAGCCTCTTCCCCCGTCTCCTGCCTTAACAAATATGCTAACCTCATCGACGAATCTCATCTGATGGGAATCACATTTGCAATTTTCCTCAACTTTGAAGTTTCAAAATTCACGATACCATCACATAGTGCAAAAAGAGTATGATCCTTTCCACAACCAACATTCTTTCCAGGGTGTATTTTCGTTCCCCTCTGTCTCACAATGATCTGTCCTGCCCTTACAATCTGATTTCCGAAGATTTTTACACCGAGCCTCTGACCTTTGCTGTCCCTTCCGTTTCGTGAACTACCCCCTGCTTTCTTCTGTGCCATTTTTCTCCTCCAAGTTGATTTTTTCTATAAGTAATTCGGTGTAATGCTGGCGATGTCCCCTTTTTTTCTTATAGTCCTTTCTTCTCTTGTATTTAAAGACTATTATCTTCTTGTTCCTTCCATGGGAAAGGACCTTTGCTTCAACGCTTGCCCCCTCAACATAAGGCGTTCCAGTGTACACCTTTTCGTCTTTTTTTACAAAGAGAACCTGGTTTATCTGTATGGTCTCGTTTTCGTTAAAAGGAAGTTTCTCCACCTTTAATTTCTGTCCTTCTTTTACCTTGTACTGCTTTCCTCCTGACTCTATTATTGCGTACATCCCTTCTCTCCTTTTCTTGACTTTAAAGCATATTATAATATGACACGCATCCCTCTAAAGTCAACCTTTCAGAAGCCCCTCCTTGACTTTTGGTCTCGGGTTGGAGAACGGATGATCCCTTTTATGTTGAATTTTTTCGAATTGGTACTTATAATTACCATAGGACATCTTGAGAGGTTTTCGCAATCCAAAAAAATTCTTCACCACATTTCAAGGAGGAAAAGTGAAAAATTTCATAGAGGAATATATCTGTGGAATGTGTGGCTTTTCTTTCTATTCGTTAGATAGAAAGAACATTTTCTGTCCTGAGTGCGGAAGTAGCGTTGTTACAAGGGAAATATCCATCGAGGAACTCTTAGAAGACGAGAACCTCGAGTACTTTTTCAAGGATTACGATTTAACCCACGCCCTCTAGATTGAGAAAAGTCTTTGGAAAAAATTGCCGATTTAAGATTTGTAAACCTTGGGGAAATAGATTTTGAGAATAGGCAATACCGGATTTCCTTTCCAAGCGATGAACCCTCTCTTTGTACGATCCTCAGTAAAACTGGTTTTATAAGTCCTGTCCTTCTTCTTCAAACAAAACCTTACATTCTGATTGACGGTTTTCGAAGGGTGGGATACGCGCTGGATATTGGCAAGAAGGATGTTCCGGCCTGTGTGTTGAGTGTTTCTCCTCAGGAGGCTCTACTTATTGCAATATACGAAAACTTCTTAAGGGGGCTGAACGTAGTAGAAAAAGCCACAGCAGTTTATAAAATGTTCAAATTGGGATTCCAAAAGGGAGACATACTTAAGGAGATGGCGAAGCTAGGTCTTGGTGGGAGCGAAAGGATTCTAGACGTTTGTCTCAAAATAGCCAAAGAGGACGAAGACACAAAATCTTATTTTGTAGAGCATTCGCTTTCCATAAAGACCATAAGCTACTTTCTAAATTTCGGGAAAGAAGAAAGGGAAATGGTGATCTCCTTTCTTAAAGGAAAGAAGATTACAGAAAGCCTGCTTAGGGAGTTCTTCTTTTCTTTCTCAGTTTTCCTCGTGAAATTTGGCAGACCCCCATATGAGGAATTAAAAACGGTAAAAAGCTTAGAAGAGGCCATAGGCTTACTCAAAAAAAAGGTATCACCTACACTTTCTAAGCTTGGGGATGAGTTTACGGAGATTTGCGCAAAAATGAAACTTCCTCCAAATGCGAAGGTTAGAGTCGACCCATACTTTGAGAAGGAGGAGGTGGAGATATCAATAGAGGCAAAAAGGACCGAGGATATAGAGAATGCGTTAACTAAGTTACAATCCGCTCTGAAAAGGGGTGATTTCCATAGGATCTTTGAGCTCACATCTGGTAGTTACTAAAGGAAGGGGAAGTGTTGTAAGGGACTGCCCGGGAACAAAAAATCATGTGTGCTGCGGTTATAAAACGATAGATTTAATAGAAGGATGCGTTCTTTTCTGTTCTTATTGCATTCTTCGCTACTATCTGACGCATAGGGAGATAAGGGTTATAAAAGATCCGGACTACGTACTAAACCAGATAAGAGAGACGATAACTAAGAATAACAAGCACATTTTGAGGTTCGGTACTGGTGAGCTTTCCGATAGTCTGGCACTCGACAAAAAATACGGACTTAATATCCCTCTAATAGAGTTTTTTGGAATGGAAAAAAAGGCGATCCTCGAGCTTAAGTCCAAATGGGCTTACATTGACCATCTTCTTCCCTATCTAAACAGGTACACGGTCATCTCGTTCTCCCTCGCACCCCAAAAAATCATTGAAAAAGAGGAAAAAAGGACAAGCCCGCTGAGAAAGAGGCTCCTCACTCTAAAAAAGGCCATTGACATCGGTTGTTACGTAGGATTACATTTTGATCCGGTGATCGTCTATCCAGGATTTGAAAAGGACTACAAATCCATGATTGAAGATATAGCAAGGGTTCTTGATCTAAAAAAGGTGATATGGGTAAGCCTTGGTACGCTCAGATTTCCAAGGGAACTTTATGAGATTTTTCTTGAGGAAAAAAGGGTCAACCTTCTCCATGGAGAATTTGTGATAGGGGAGGACGGGAAGTTCAGATATTTAAAAAAAGAAAGGATACGCATCTATAGGTACCTTTACGAGCTCCTCAAGGAGAGGGAAAATGACCTTTTCATCTATTTGTGCATGGAGAGACCGCATGTGTGGAAAGAGGTTACTGGCGAGGATTTGAAAACGGATGAGGATCTCATAGAGAGATTCGATGAAAGAATAAAAAGAATGTATGGAGGTTCAATATGAGGTTTAAAGATAAGGTAGTATTCGTTACTGGTGGCTCAAGAGGGCTAGGGAAAGCTCTCGTGCTTAAATTTCTGGAAGAGGGGGCAAAGGTTGGTGTAAACGGAAGAGACCCTAACTCAATCTATGCTCTGAAAGAGGAATGGAAAGAGGATGAAAGTCTTACAGTATATCAAGGGGATATTTCAGATTACAAAAGGATGGAGGAAATTGCAGAGGATTTTGTCCAAAAATACGGAAGAATAGATGTGCTTATAAACAACGCCGGGATTGTTAATTCGCTTGTACCAGCGGAAAATATAAAAAAGGATGATTTCGACAGAGTGATTGATGTAAACCTTAAAGGCACATTCTACACAACTTTGGTTTTTGGCAGAAAAATGATAGAGAGGGGACAGGGACGTATTGTAAGTATCGCGTCCCAAGTAGGATTTTTTGGAGAGAAGGGCTTTTTACCATACGCAGTGAGCAAGGGGGCCGTAATGCTCATGACGAGAATTCTCGCTCAGGAATGGTCCAAGTACGGAGTTACACTCTGCGCTGTCGCACCTGGTTTTATAAAAGGTGGAATGAATGAGAGTTTAATTAAAAAAGATGTCTTTGTTGAATTTCTCTCACAAAGGACGCCGATGGGCAGAATGGCAGAAGTTGGCGAATTTGTTTCACTTGTTCTCTTTCTCGCCAGTAAAGAGGCCAGCTACATAAACGGGGAAACGATAGCGATGGACGGAGGTATGACAGGTTATGTAAAGGATAGCTTTGTAGATTTTATAGCTTCCCTTAAGAAGGGGAAGTGAAATGGAACTTCTCTCATTTGTCCAGTTTACGTTCAATTCGAGATACGTACTTAGGTGGATTCTTCCGGGAATAGTAGTTTACGTCCCGGTTCTGAATTTTTTTTCCCTTGGCTACCTGTCCCATATTGGAAGGCTCCTTTTGATCGGAAATATAGGTCTACCAACATGGGAAAATAAGTTGAGAATGTGGATTGAGGGAATACGGATTGTTCTAATATGCGTACTCTACGAGGCGATCCCTTTCTTTATCTTTTCATGTGGCTTCCTTCTCTCCAGTATGCCAGGGATTGTTGGATTTTTTGGAAGAGTTTGCATGAAACTCTCCTATCCCGTTTTCCTTATATTCACCTTTCCCTTACCCTTCGCTCTCTCTATATACGTTGAATATTTAGACGTTAAAAAAGCATTCGATTACGAGAAGATAGTCCGAGGGATAAGAGAAGTTTTTTTCCCTTACGTCTCAGGATACTTACTTGTTTTTCTCGGATTTTACATTGCAAAGAGCCTCATGAGAATTCCATACTTCGGTTTTTTTCTTTCATCTCTTGCCACTTACTATGTCCTAATTTTGGCGTGCTACTATTTCTTATCCCTCTTTAAGAGAACGAGTCTCCCTGAGATAAAAATAGAATCCTAGCCCTTCTCTATAAGCTCGATAAGTACAAGGTTAGGAATGAAAAAGAAAGCTATTTTCGTTTTTTTTTGCGGGTTTCTTCCAAAGTTTATATCGTAAGCCTCACATTCAACTGGCTCACATACAGTCTGAAATCCTGCATCTTCCAATATCTTTTTTGCCTCTTCTATATTTTCCACTTCAAAACAGAGATGGTGCAAACCCTGTCCTTTCTTTTTGAGAAATTTTGCTACAGGCGAATCCCTGTCAGTGGGAGTTAAGATTTCAAGGTAGATTCTGTCTTTGTCTCCAATGTCCACAAAGGATCCGGAGACTTTCTGCAAGGGATCCGGAACAGGTTCTGTTATCTTCTCGAAACCTATTCTTCTTAGAACCCCTTCTATTTTATCTCTCTCTTCTGTTACGAAACCTATGTGATCTAGTTTCAGTTTCATATCACTTCCCAATACAGAATCTGCTGAATATTTCAGCTAGTATTTCATCTGAGTAAACCTCACCTGTGATCTCACAAACACTGTTTAAAGCTTCCCTAAGTTCGAAAGCGATAAGTTCATCGGGGATACCTTTTTCCAGACCAGAATTTGCTCTCTCCAGACAGTCTCTGGTTCTACTTAAAACATCTCTGTGTCTTGCACTTGTGATGACGATCCTTCCCCTTTTTGGAGATTTTCTAATCAACCTTCTGTACATTGCCTCCTTCAAATCCTCTATTCCCAGTCCAGTTAAAGCGGAGGTTTTAACAAAGGGAGTGCCGTTTTTACTGAAGAAGTCCATGTCCACCTTCTGATCGAGGTCTATCTTATTGATCACGGCAAGGAGATCAAACCCTTTTATCTCTTCGTAAATTTTCAAGTCCTCATCGACTATTCCAGAAGAGCCATCTATAACCCAAAGGATAAGATCAGCCTCTGGAATCTTTCTCTTTACTCGTTCTATTCCCTCCTTTTCCACAGGGTCTTTCGGGTCTCTAAACCCGGCAGTATCGACAATCTTAAATTTCATCCCATTTATCTTGATCACCTCTTCAATTAAATCCCTCGTTGTTCCTGGATAGGGTGTAACAATGGCCTTTTCTTTCAAAACCATCTCATTTAAAAGACTCGACTTTCCAACGTTTGTCCTTCCAACAAGGAGGACAAGGTAGCCCTCCCTTATGATTCGTCCACTACTATAGGACTCTAAAAGGTATAAGACATCACGGTGCGCCTTCCTCAAAGAGTGAAAGATCTCTTCTAGATTTACATTCACATCCTCATCAGGAAAGTCTATCTGGGCTTCAACAAGCGCTAAAGCTGTTTTTATATTTTCCTTTATTCTCCCGATTCTTCTTGAAACCTTGCCATCTAACTGGGCCAACGCACACTCAAGTTCACTTTCACTCTCACTTTCAATTATGGCTAAAACAGACTCTGCCTGAAGAAGGTCTATCCTCCCATTAAGGAAGGCCCTTTTTGTAAATTCACCAGGTTCTGCAAGTCTTGCGCCTTGCTCCAATACGAGGGAGAGGATTTTCTGCTGGACAAAATAGCCACCATGCGAATGGATTTCAACAACATCCTCCCGTGTGTAAGTTTTCGGTGCTTTCATGTAGACGGCTAAAACCTCGTCAACCTCCTTTTCCGTTTTTGGATCAACTATCTTTCCAAGATAGAACCTGTGGGAGAGAAGGACCTCTGTTTTGGACTTTGGCCTAAAGATTCTCTTAAGTATAGGATAGGATTCTTGTCCGCTTATTCTGACTATACCTATTCCCGCCTCACCAGGTGGTGTAGATATGGCACAGATGGTATCATCCTTTGCCATTTTCATCTTTCTTATCTTTTCTCAGACTTATCACAACCCTTTTTTGGGGTCCCTCACCTTCGCTTTTTGTCTCAATTCCCCTGTCATTTTTAAAGAAAGTGTGAAGGGTCCTTCTCTCGTAGGCATTTAAGGGTTTAGTCTTCACCGGTTTTCCCGTTTTTCTGACCCTCTGTGCCAACCTTTTTGCCAGATCGATGAGAGCCTTCTTCCTCTTCTCCCTGTACCCATTTATATCAAAGAGAAGTCTGTAACTCTGCTTGAATTTCTTTGCTATCGCAAGTCTCAAAATGAACTGGATTGCCTCCATAACCTCCCCATTTTTTCCGATGAATAAACCCCCTTCTCTTGAAGATAGACTGAAAACGATCCTGTCTCCCACTTTTTTTACCTCAACTTCTGAAGGGATCCCGAGCATTTCAGCCATTTTCTTTAGAAATTTCTTACCGTATTCTTCTGGAGTTTCTCTTTCTTCGTCCTTCTCTTTAAGGCGCGCAGTTATTCTCACTTTTTTTGAGCCTATTATCCCAAGTATTCCCTTTGTGTCTATTTCCTTGACCTCTATATCGAGGTCTTCCTCCTTTGCATTTAGCTCTATACATGCCTTTTTCACTGCCTCTTCATATGTCTTTCCTTCTACTTCAATGTAATCCATGCTGTCTCCTCCTCACCTCATTTTTTTATTGATTAGTAACTGCTGGAATATGGATACCACATTATTTACAAGCCAATAAAGCACAAGTCCGGATGGGAAGCCCCAGAATAGGAAAGTGAAAAAAATTGGCATAATAAGCATTATTTTTTCCTGCATAGGATCTCCTCCAGTGGGGGTCATCTTCTGCTGGATAACCTGTGTCACCCCCATAACAAGTGGAAGGACCCTCACAGGAATGGTGAAGCCTAAAATAGAAAGGGAGAAAAGGTCCTCTGGTTCGGATAGATCCTTTATCCATAAAACGAAGGGTGCATGCCTCAACTCTATTGCTCCAGTAAGTACCTTGTAAAGTGCAAAGAAAACTGGTATCTGTGCAAGAAGGGGCAGACAACCGCTCATTGGATTTATACCCCTTCTCCTGTAAAGTTCCATCAGTTCCTGATGCAATTTTTCTCTATTATCTTTGTACTTTTCCTTGAGTTTCATGATCTGAGGCTGAAGTCTTTGCATTTCCTTCATAGATCTGTAGCTTTTCAGGGTAAGGGGATGGAAAATGACCTTTATAAGGATAGTCAAAAGAGTTATGTCAAGGCCATAGTTGTGTGTGATTTTGTGAGAAAGTTTGAGTAAGCTCACAAGAGGCTTGGCAATTATGTCGAACCATCCAAAATCTATTATCTTTTCAGCTTTCACATTTAGAGATTTGAGAACCTCCTCCTGCTTCGGTCCAAAGAAGAGTTTGCCCGATATCCTATTCGATTTTGGCAAAAGCCTGATGGCCGGTATCCCTGAATCAGTTTTGGCTATTGCCACATCAGAGTTTTGGTCGTTAGGAATCCAGATTACCGCAAAGTAACCCTCGTCCAGACCGGCGTATTTATATGTGCTTTTCACGTTCTGTCTCTTGTCTATCTTTTCTATTTGCTCAAGGTTTTTTCCGTCGAAGATGAAAGGTCCTTTAAAACTATGCGATTTTTTAACGGGAGATATGGCGCATATGTCCAGCTCAAAATTCACCTTTCTGGGTGCCATTATCTCTATGTCTAAGTCAATGACGTACTCTGACGGATATATCCTGTAAGTTTTTATCACAACCCCACCGTCGGAAAGGCCACACTCGAATCTGATCTCTTCTGGCTTTTCCAATACTTTAGAAGTACTCAAATTTCCACGGCAGATAGTATCCTCTTGTCTTACGTCGTCCGAAATCTCCCTCAGTGCGGGGATAGAGGCGTAAGGTCTTATGTCCTCTATGATCTCTTTTTCCCTATCATCCTTAACAGTTTCTTTGTACTTTTTCAATTTAACGCTCTTTATTCCCCCTCCCTGTTCCGTGAAGGTGAGCCTAAAGAGTTGGTTTTCAACAGTCATCTCCTTTGGAGGGATTTTCTGGAAGGTGAATTTTACCTGACTTTCCTTTTCAAGCTTTTTCTGAGGCTCTTTTTTTTCTACTTTTTCCTTCTTTTCCTTGCCATCTTGTGGTTTTGGGGAAAAGTACGTTTGAAATACGAAAAGTACGAGAAGCATTAATATGAAAGCAAGAATCGCTCTTTTTTCCATTTAGTTCCTCCGTCATTCTACAGGGTCGAAACCACCTGGAAAGAAAGGGTTACACTTAAGGATTCTTTTTACGGAAAGGAAAAAACCCCTTATCACGCCCTTTTTTTCAATAGCTTCCCTGGCGTAGGATGAGCAGGTTGGGTAATACCTGCATTGGAATGGCAAAAAGGGAGAAATAAAAGATCTGTAAGTATCAATGAGGAGAATGAGCATCCTTTTCATCGAGATCCCTCATTCTCAGTAAAGAAAGAAACTCTTCTCTAAGTTCGGACATTCTAATTTTCTCTGGCCTCCTCTTTACTCTGACAATTATATTTTTTCCCTTTGGTAAGAGCTGCTTGTTTAACCTAAAAAATTCTCTTGCGATCCTTTTTATCCTATTCCTCTCGACCGCACTGCCGCTTTTTTTTCCAGCAAATACGCCGAATTTTGTCAAACCCTGATCATTTTCTGATTCCAAAAGACGGAAGTGTTCGGTTTCGCCAAGCTGCTTCCAATTCTTGCCTCTTGTGTCTTTTCTAGTTATCCTTTCTTCCCTTCTAAAAGAAAAAGTTGACATAGGTTCGGCAATAGCTAGTGAGGAGACATCTAGACAGCGAGTTGTTTTCTTCCTTTTGCCCTTCTTCTATTGATCACCCTTCTTCCGGCCTTTGTTCTCATTCTGACAAGAAATCCGTGTGTCCTTTTCCTTCTTTTGTTGTGGGGCTGATAGGTTCGCTTCATTTTTCACCTCTGTCCTTTTGGGAAATAGATTATCAAGAAAGAGCCTTTTATGTCAAACCGTATTCTTTCTTTTTTTGAGAAGAGTTCAGTAGGGGATGTGTCAGTTTACAACCGATTCGCTGTAAGTAGCCTAAAACTAAGGTAGGTGGCCATCAAATTGACATCAGAAGTTCTTAACATGTATAATTAGAGGCTTTACTTGGAGGAAGATTTGCGAGACGCTTACTGTGGTACCCTAAATAAGGCAGATGTGGGAAGAAAGGTTAACCTATGCGGCTGGGTTTACAGATGGCGCGACCACGGTGGGGTTATCTTCGTGGACTTAAGGGATACGACTGGTATTATACAGGTTGTTTTTTCCCCTGATTACTCGGAAGCGGCACATAAACTTGCAAAAGATTTAGGCCTTGAATACGTGATAAGGGTTGAAGGGGTTGTGAAAAGGAGACCACCGGGAACCGAGAACGAGGAAATCCCCACAGGTGAGATAGAACTGGCTGCCCATTCCCTTGAGATTTTGAATGAATGTAAAGAGCTTCCATTTAATCTGGACGAGGAAGAGCCTAACGAGAACATAAGGTTGAAGTACAGGTACTTGGACATGAGAAGACCGCAAGTTCAGGAAATTTTTAAAATAAGGAGTAGGGCGTACAAAATCGTCAGGGACTACTTCTTTTCGAAGGGGTTTGTCGAATTCGAGACCCCTTATTTCACAAAGAGCACTCCTGAAGGTGCAAGGGATTTCATAGTTCCGAGTCGACTAAATCCTGGTCATTTTTACGCTCTTCCACAATCGCCCCAGCTCTTTAAGCAGATACTCATGGTGGCAGGGTTCGACAAGTATTTTCAGATTGCCAGATGTTTCAGAGATGAGGACCTTCGAGCGGATAGGCAGCCTGAGTTTACCCAGATTGATGTGGAGATGAGTTTTGTGGAAGTGGAAGACGTAATTGAGGTGAGCGAAGGTCTCATCAGGGAACTTGTAAAGGGCCTTAAAGGAAAAGAGATTGATACGCCCTTTCCTCGCTTAACCTATGATGAGGCCATAGAGTTCTATGGCACAGATAAGCCAGACTTGAGAATAGATTTTAAGCTTATAGATATAACGGAGGTATTTTATTCAACTGAGCTCGGAATCTTAAGAAGGGTTCTTGATAACAAAGGGATCGTAAAATGCGTGCACCTTCAAAAAAGGAATCTTTCGCGAAAAGAACTGGATCTTTCTGTTGAAAAGGCCATTGAACTTGGAGCGGATGGTCTTATCTGGATAAAGAAGGAGGGAAATTCATATCACTCTCCGGTGATCAAATATCTGAAGGAAAGGGAGATAAAGGAACTGGAGGATAGACTTAAGCTTCTTGATGGAGACACGATCTTTATAGTTGCTGGGATGAAAGAAAAGGTAAATGAGGTTTTAGGCAAATTCAGGCTTTACTTGGGTGAGAAATATTGTCCATTAAAAACGGAAGATATGAGATTTGTTTGGATCACAGATTTTCCTCTTCTCGAGTACAGTAAGGAGGAGAAAAGGTACGTGGCAAGGCACCATCCATTTACCTCCCCGGCAGTAAATATAAAAGACTTCATTGGAAAACCCGAAGAGATAAAAGCGAAAGCTTACGATTTGGTTCTAAATGGAGTAGAGATAGGAGGAGGAAGCATAAGGATTCACCGTAAGGATGAGCAGATGCAGATCTTCAAGATGCTAAATATCGAAGAGGAAGAGGCAAGGGATAAGTTTGGGTTTCTTCTTGAAGCTTTGGAGTTTGGTGCTCCTCCGCATGGAGGGATCGCAATCGGTTTTGATAGATTGCTTATGATGTTGCTTGGGAAAAAAAGCATAAGGGACGTTATACCTTTTCCAAAGACTCAAAAAGGGATTTGCCCTCTTACAGGAGCGCCGTCTCCTGTGACAAAAAAGCAGTTAGATGAGGTTAAAATCAAAATCAGCATTTAGCACTTGGAGGGCAGCTATGAAGAAAAAAAGAGGGTTTATCTCTCAGAACACCTACAAAACAACCAAGTTCCCTCTTGTGGATGTGGAAGAACCCCAGCTCTTTCGGGACATCTTCCCCTATCATGAGGTTTGTAAGGTCAAGTTCGACCATAAAATTGAACTAATAGATCCTCCAGAGGAGATCTACATAACAGACACCACCTTCAGAGATGGGCAACAGGCGAGACCTCCTTTCACTGTTAAACAGATCGTAGATCTTTATGAGTTGATGCACAGACTTGGCGGGCCGAATGGTGTGATAAGGCAGTGTGAGTTTTTCCTTTACACTCAGAGGGACAGAGAGGCTGTTGAGAAATGTATGGAGAAGGGATTCCGTTATCCAGAGATAACTGGATGGATAAGGGCCAGAGAGGAAGATCTCAAACTCGTAAAGAGCATGGGAATAAAGGAGACCGGGATTTTAACGAGTGTCTCCGATTACCACATATTTATGAAGCTCAAGAAGAAGAGGTCAGAAGCTTTTAAGGAATACCTGAAGATTGTTGAGAATGCGCTAGATAATGGAATTGTACCTAGGTGCCATTTTGAGGATGTAACGAGAGCGGACATATACGGATTCTGCGTACCTTTCGCTCAAGCGCTGATGGAACTTTCTCGCCAGGCAAAGATTCCTGTAAAAATAAGACTTTGCGACACACTTGGACTAGGTGTTACTTATCCAGGAGCCGCCCTTCCAAGGTCTATAGGAAAAATAGTGCGGGCGATGATAGACGATGCAGGCGTCCCTTCTGAGTACCTTGAGTGGCACGGACATAACGATTTTTATAAGGTCGTTGTAAATAGTGTGTGTGCATGGCTTTACGGTTGCACATACGTTAACGGAACCCTCCTCGGAATAGGGGAAAGGACTGGAAACGCTCCAATAGAGGGACTCATAATCGAATACATTTCACTCACAGGCACGGAAAATGGGCTCGACACAACGGTAATTACTGAGATAAGGAACTATTTCGAAAGGGAAATAGGTTACCATGTTCCAAAAAACCAGCCCCTAGTTGGTGCGGATTTCAATACCACGTCTGCTGGAATTCACATAGACGGATTAATGAAGGACAAGGAGGTTTACACACCCTTTGATACTGAGAAAATACTCAATAGGCCAGTTTCCGTGAACATCACTGACAAGTCCGGACTCTCAGGCATCGCCCACTGGATAAATACACACTTCGCCCTAACAGGAAAAGATAGAATCGATAAAAATCACCCTGGTGTGGCAAAGATAAACAGATGGGTTTTGAAGCAGTACGAGGAAGGTAGAACCACATGTATTTCAGACGCTGAGCTTGAGCATCTGGCAAGAAGATACATACCAGAAATATTCGTTTCAGAATTTGAGCTCTTCAAGAAAAGGGCATATGACATGGCTGCTCACCTTGTTGAACGCTACATAGACCACCCAGACATAAGAAGCATGATCCCTGAAAAGATTGAAGGGGTCCTAAAAAGCGTTGTAAGTGAATATCCATATATACAGTTTGCGTACGTGGTAAACAGCGAAGGTATAAAGATTACGAAAAACATAACTCAGGTTGAAGACCGCGCTAAGTATTACAAGATCGGACTCCACGAGGACTTTTCAGACAGAGACTGGTTCATAAATCCAATGAAGACTGGAAAAATTTACACAACCAACCTCTACTCCTCCCGTATTACAGGCGCGCTCTGTGTAACTGTTTCAGGTCCCATAAGGGATGAATCAGGAGAGATAGTAGGAGTTCTCGGATTTGACATAAGGTTCGAGGATCTTGCAAAAGCGGAGGAAGAGACAAAGGAGGGCTAAAAGGTGGGAAAGACAATAACTGAAAAGATTCTGAGTCTCAACACAAAAACAGATGTGAGGCAGGGAGACTACATAGTTGTAAATGCGGACAGGATCCTTCTGCAGGATGGGACAGCTCCCCTGGCCATAAGCAGGTTTGAGGAGCTTGGATTTACAAAAGTTTTTAACCCAAAGAACGTGGTTTTCTTTATAGATCATGCTTCCCCCAGTCCGAGGCATGAACTATCCAATGATCACATAAAGATAAGAGAATTTGTAAAACGCTACGGCACCTCTTTAAGCGACGTGGGAGAAGGTATCTGCCATCAGGTAATGTGCGAGAGGTTCCTTTCTCCTTCAGAGGTACTTCTAGGAGCCGATTCTCATTCCACAACCGGTGGTGCACTTGGTGCTTTTGCCACAGGGATGGGATCGACAGATATAGCAGTAGCAATGGGACTTGGAAAAACGTGGATAAGGGTGCCGGAATGTTACAAATTCGTGCTTTTGGGTGAGCTTAAGGAATGGGTCTCCAGTAAGGACGTGATACTATTTATTATCGGGATGATAGGAGCGGAGGGTGCCACATACAAGTCAATGGAGTTTGTTGGTGAAGCTGTAAGAAAGATGCCAATGGAAGAAAGGATGACGATTGCCAATATGGCGGTTGAAACGGGGGCCAAGTGCGGAATCTTTCCTTCCGATATTCTGACATTTTTGTACCTAAGGGAGAAGGGAAGGGAGGAGAGTTACGTTGAGCTTCAACCTGATGAAGATGCGGAATACGAGAGGATCTTTGAAATAGACCTTGGAAGTATAACACCGCAGGTTAGTCTGCCGCACAGGGTTGATAACGTGAAAAGCGTGGAGGAACTTTCCACTCAGAATATTGAGATAAGTCAGGTTTTTATTGGATCATGTACCAATGGCAGACTAAATGATCTAAGAGTTGCGGCACGAATCTTAAGGGGAAGGAAGAAGCATAAAGATGTAAGGCTAATAGTCTGTCCTGCATCAAGATCCATTTACCTAAACGCTCTTAAGGAGGGTATTATAGAGACTCTCGTTGAGTCAGGAGCTGTAATATTGCCACCAGGCTGCGGTCCATGTATAGGCCTTCACATGGGTGTTTTGGGAAATGGGGAAAGATGCGTATCGACATCGAACAGGAACTTCCTTGGAAGGATGGGAAACCCAGATTCGGAGATATTTCTTGCCTCTCCAGCAACGGCAGCTGCCTCAGCTATCTTTGGAAGAATCACGGACGTGAGGGAGGTAATGGATGATACTAAAGGGAAGAGTATGGAAATTTGGCGATAGCATCTCCACAGACCATATTATACCTGGAAGGTTTTACCATTTGAGGTCGAAGTTAGAGGAGCTAAAAAAACACCTCTTTGAAGACATCTGTCCAGGGTTTTACAAAAAGGTAAAAAAGGGTGATTTAATATTCGCCGGGAGGAACTTTGGCCTTGGCTCGAGCAGGGAACATGCTCCGTTAATCATAAAAATGGCAGGGATAGATGGCGTTGTTGCACCGTCATTTGCAAGGATATTTTTTAGAAATGCAATAAATGTTGGTTTATGTCCTATTATATGCGAAACAGAAGGTGTAGAGGATGGTGATCTGGTGGAGGTGATTCTGGATGAGGGATTATTGAGGAATATAACCAAAGGGACAGAGAAAAAATTCAAGCCTCTTCCACCGATAATGAGGGAAATCCTAAAGGCAGGTGGACTTGTTCCATACGTGAAAAAAAACGGGGGACTAAGAGTGTAAATGGAAAAGATAAGGATACCCTATATAATGGGGGATGGTACAGGCCCTGATATATGGAACGCCTCTCGAGAACTCCTTGAAGAGGCTGTGATCAAGGCCTACGATCATGAAAAGGAGATAGAATGGATCTACCTTCTTGCAGGTCAGAAAGCCCTTGAAGAGAAGGGTGTTCTACTTCCCGAAGAGACCGTAGAAACAGTAAAAGAGGTAAAGTTTGCCATAAAGGGTCCTCTTACTACGCCTGTTGGTGGCGGTTTCAGAAGTATGAACGTCTATTTAAGACAGATATTCGATCTTTACGTCTGCATGAGACCTGTAAAATACATTCGAGGTCTTCCAAGCCCCATTAAAAATCCAGAGAGGATCGACCTTATCGTATTTAGAGAGAACACAGATGATGTCTACAAGGGGATAGAATGGGAGGCTTTTACTGAAGATTCAAGAAGGGTCATAAAGTTCCTCAATGAGGTGATGGGGGTGGATGTTGCAGAGGATTCGGGCATTGGAATAAAGCCTATGAGTAAAAAGGCGACGGAGAGATTCGTAAGGTGGGTCCTCAATTACGCTATCTCGCACAAAAGAAGGAAGATTACAATAGTCCATAAAGGGAATATAATGAAGTACACTGAAGGAGCCTTCAGAGCATGGGCTTACAACATATGGGAGGAGCTTTTCAGAGGCTCTTATGGAAATGATATCCAAATTAATGATATAATCGCAGACAACATGTTCGCGCAAGTTATACTGAGACCAGAAGAGTACGATGTACTTCTTTGCCCGAACCTAAATGGAGACTATCTCTCAGACTGCTGCGCAGCACTGATTGGAGGGCTGGGCGTGGCACCGGGTGCAAATATAGGAGACGAAATCGCCATATTTGAGCCTACCCATGGTAGTGCTCCTAAATATGCTGGTCTTGATATGGTCAATCCTATCTCATTTATTCTTTCAGCGTGCATGCTTTTCGAACACATTAAACTCCCGAAGGCAAAGGAACTTATAGAGAAGGCTATAGAGAGGACCTTAAAGGAAGGTATAATGACGTATGACCTTGCCCGGCATCTAGACGGTGTCAAGCCTGTTAAATGTTCTGAATTTGGAAAGGCACTGCTTCAAAGACTGGAATAACCGCAATGGAGAAGAAAAAGGACTCCATAACTTTTGAAGATCTCAGAGGAAAGATAACTGTCCTCTCAGAGAGATTTTACACTCTAAGAGGACATCTTTGACATCTCCTCAATAGAAAAAAGAATCGCCGAGCTTGACTCTGAAACTAGTAAGGTAGGTTTCTGGGAAAATCCTGAAAGGGCTCATCAGATATTAAAGGAGAGAGCAAGGCTATCTGAAGAGAAGGAGAAATGGGAGAGCTGCGAGAGAGAGTTTGAGGAAATAGTCATCCTTCAGGATTTTTTCAAAGAAACCCAGGATCCTGAGGACCTAAGAGAGCTAAAATCGAAGGTTGAGAAGCTAGAGAATGAGTTGACCAGATTTGAAATAGAGAGAATGCTAGGAGGAGAGCACGATAAAGACAACGCCATAGTCTATATAAACGCGGGTGCAGGAGGAACGGAGGCTCAGGACTGGGCAGAGATGCTTCTAAGAATGTATCTAAGGTGGGCGGAAAGGAAGGGATTTGAAACCCAGATAGTCGATATACTCCATGGCGAAGAGGCAGGTATAAAAAACGTAACTTTCCTTGTCAAAGGACCCTACGCATATGGATATTTAAAATGCGAAAACGGTATACATAGGCTCGTGAGGATTTCTCCTTTTGACGCCAGTAATAGAAGGCACACCTCTTTTGCCTCTTTTTACGCCTATCCTGAGCTTCCAGAAGATATAGTCGTGGAGATAAGAGATGAGGATCTGCGTATAGATACGTATAGATCTAGTGGGCCTGGGGGTCAGCATGTGAACAAGACGGAATCGGCAGTAAGGATAACTCACATTCCAACTGGAATCGTTGTCCAGTGTCAAAATGAACGTTCCCAGCACAAGAACAAAGCAATAGCAATGGCGATACTCAGATCCAGACTCTATGAACTGGAGAAGAAAAAGAAGGAGGAGAAGATTAAGGCTTTGTCCCAGGATAAAAAGGAGATAGCATGGGGAAGCCAGATCCGTTCCTACATTCTTCACCCTTATAAGCTTGTGAAGGACCACAGAACGAAGGTTGAGGTGTACAACGCAGAAGAGGTTCTTGATGGAAAAATAGACGAGTTTATAAAGGCGTACCTTTTGCACTTGACTTTCAAGGGTAATTAGCTGTATCTAATAACTATGGAGCTTTTCAGCGATCAAAAGCTTTTAGAACTTGAAGAAAAAATCGACGCTCTTCTAAAGAATTACAAGGCCTTAAAGGAGGAAAATCAGAAATATCAGGAGAGATTCAAAGCTCTTGAGGCGGAAAACAAGGAGTTGAAGGAAAAGATGAGTCTAATGAAGAACGAGAAGGATCTCATTATAGAGAAGATTGGGGCTATAATTGAAAAGATATCGAACGCTTAAGGATAGATGGAGAAGAGAGTGGAAGTAACGATAGGAAGGCAGCTTTACACGTTTGTAGGGGAGGATGAGGAAAGGATAAAAAGGGCTGCAATGTACGTTGACAGGAAAGTGAGTGAGGTTTTGACCGAGCACAGGATAGTAAATACAGTGAATGCACTCATAATGGCACTTATGGAGATGGCCGACGAGTATTTGGAATTAAAAGATAGAGTTGGGGAAATAGAGAGAAGCGCGGACCGTCTCCTTAAAAAAATGGAGGAGGTTTAAAGTTCCCTGCAATGCTCGTGATAAATAGTGACTTCGAGCCAACACCTCAATTATGGGAGCCAGATTTTGTTGCCGGGAGCAAGCTCGCACAAAAGGCGAGAAGCCGAAGGCAACAATGAGGCACCCACTTTAGTTTTGAGGTTCAAGATCTACTATTTACACGGCATTGCGGGGTTTATATAAACAACTAAGAGGGTTAGTTGCTGGGCAAAAAGAGATTGTACATATAAAAATCAAAAGTAAGGAGGTAAAGGTAAGTAGAACGTAAAATAGTCTCTTTTGCCCTCATCACCTAACCCCTTGAGAAAAAGAGGGGAAAGTGAAAGTTCTCGTCTATATTGCCATTTCTCTTTTGTCTCTCGTTGTCGGTTTTTATCTCTCAAGAATTGTACAAAAAAGAAAGCTTGAAGAATACGAAAGGATAGGGAGGAAGATCCTCGAGGACGCGAAAAGGGAAGCCGAAACTATAAAGAGGGAGGCTTCCCTTCAGGCCAAAGATATGATCCTTCAGGCAAGAACCGAATTTGACCAGGAGATTAAGAGCAGAAGACTTGAATTGGAGAAAATTGAGCAAAGACTCGCTCAAAAAGAGGCGAGTTTTGAGAAAAAATTGGAGATCCTCGAAAGGAAGGAAGGTGAACTTCTAGAAAGGGAAAAGGAGCTCTCACGAAGAGAAGCTGAGGCAAGCCAAAAAATAAAGGAGTATGAAATACTTTTGGAGAAAGAGAGGGAGAAATTAGAGAAAATCTCAGGTATGACAGCTGAAGAGGCGAAAAATCTACTTCTCCAGATGGTTGAGGAAAATGCAAGATTTGAGGCCTTAAAGATCTGTAAAAGGATAGAGGAGGAGGCAAAGGAGAAGGCCGACAAAAAAGCGAAAGAGATCATTGCACTGGCCGTACAAAGGTACGCCGGAGAATATGTGACCGAGGAATCAGTTTCTGTTGTGCAGCTGCCAAATGAGGAGATGAAGGGAAGAATAATAGGAAGGGAAGGAAGGAATATAAGAGCCCTTGAGGCTGCAACAGGTGTGGACATTATAATCGATGATACTCCAGAGGCTGTAATCCTCTCATGCTTTAATCCGATAAGAAGAGAAGTTGCAAGACTCGCTTTGGAGAGGCTTGTAGCTGACGGAAGAATTCATCCTGCACGGATTGAGGAGGTTGTGGCTAAGGTGGCGGAAGAACTGGAGGAGAAGATAAAAGAGGCAGGCGAAAAGGCAGTGTTTGATCTTGGCCTCCACAATGTCCATCCGGAGCTTATAAAACTTTTGGGTAAACTCCAGTTCAGAAGTAGTTATGCCCAGAATGTCTACAGGCATTCAATAGAGGTTGCCTTCATCTCTGGAATAATAGCCGCTGAGCTTGGAATAAATGTGAAGGACGCAAAAAGAGCCGGTCTTCTCCACGATATCGGCAAAGCCGTTGACCATGAAGTTGAAGGTTCCCACGCGCAGATCGGAGCTGATTTTGCAAGGAAATATGGAGAGAGCGAGGAGATAGTCCACGCAATACTTGCCCACCATGAGGAAATTGAAGCCCAATCGATCCTTGATGTTGTTGTTCAGGCGGCTGATGCTCTCTCTGGAGCCAGACCAGGTGCGAGGAGAGAGATGCTCCAGACATACATAAAAAGGCTTGAGGATCTAGAGAGGATTGCTAGTAGCTTCCCAGGTGTGGAAAAGTGTTATGCACTCCAGGCTGGTAGAGAAATAAGGGTTGTTGTGAGAAGCGATGAGGTAAGTGATGATGAACTCTACGCTCTCTCAAGGGATATTGCAAAAAAGATCGAAAGTGAACTGACTTACCCGGGACAGATAAAGGTTGTTGTTATACGCGAGACGAGGGCTGTAGAATATGCAAGATAGCGCAATAGATGTGATATTTCTGGGAGATGTGATCGGTAAACCTGGCAGGCAGGCTGTTAGGGAGATTGTGAAAAAATTGAAATTCGACTTTTTCATCATAAACGGGGAAAACTTGGCAGGTGGGATCGGGATCACGCCAAAAGTGGCGGAGGAGATGTTTTCTTGCGGTGTGGATGTGATAACAACGGGAAACCACGTGTGGAAAAAAAAGGAAATACTTCCGTATTTAAACGGAGAGAGAAGGATTCTTAGGCCTCTTAACTACCCTCCTGAAGCACCAGGTTCTGGATTTACAGTTGTGAGAAAGGGAGAGAAGGCGCTATGTGTCATAAACGTGGAGGGAAGGGTATTCATGAACCCCCTTCTTTGCCCTTTTAGAACTGTAAGCGAATTTCTCGAAAGGGAAAAGATGGATGCGCCTGTTATAGTCGACTTTCATGCAGAAGCCACATCAGAGAAAATAGCAATGGGCTGGTTCCTTGATGGGAAAGTTTCGGCAGTCCTCGGCACCCACACCCATGTACAGACCGCGGACGAAAGGATTCTGCCAGGAGGGACTGGTTACATAACGGATGTAGGTATGACAGGTCCCCAGGACTCTGTGATAGGAATGGAGAAAAACGTGATTATCGAGAGATTTTTAACCCAGATCCCTCAGAAGTTTTCCGTTGGGAAGGAGAATGTTGAGGTGCAGGGAGTTAGGGTCAGGATCGATCCCTCAACAAAGAAGTGTCTTGAAATTGAGAGATTAAAGGTTAAGCTTGAGCTATGAACGAATTGAGCCTTGAGAAGG
Organism: uncultured bacterium; assembly: GCA_938084905.1. GTDB lineage: Bacteria > Desulfobacterota > Syntrophorhabdia > Syntrophorhabdales > JANXAF01 > CALKEQ01. The sequence continues at coordinate 7,810 of CALKEQ010000014.1, read as the reverse complement.
AATTGGAAATAATAAAGAGGGGCGTTGTTGATTTGATCTCTGAGGAGGAGCTTAAGGAAAAACTGCTAAAATCTAGGAAGGAAAAAAAGCCGTTAAGAGTCAAACTCGGTCTCGATCCAACGGCACCGGACCTTCACCTTGGACATACTGTTGTACTTCAGAAGTTGAAACAGTTTCAGGATCTTGGTCATACTGCCATTTTTTTGATCGGGGATTTCACTGGGATGATAGGTGACCCGACGGGCAGACTTGAAACCAGACCTGCACTTACAAAGGAGGAGCTTTTAAAGAATGCGGAGACTTATAAGGCTCAAGTCTTTAAAATCCTGGATCCGGAGAAAACTGAGGTAAGATTCAACAGCGAATGGTTCGAGTCTATGAATGCCGCAGATATGGTAAAACTATGTGCCAAGTACACTGTCGCCAGGATGATGGAAAGGGAGGATTTCAGGAAGAGATATGAAAAGAACCTGCCCATAAGCATTCACGAATTCCTGTATCCTCTTATCCAGGCCTACGATTCTGTGGCTTTGAATGCCGATGTTGAACTTGGAGGCCACGATCAGATTTTTAACCTTTACGTTGGAAGGGAGATTCAGAGGGCGTACGGCCAGGAGTCACAGGTGATAGTCACTGTTCCACTTCTCGAGGGCATAGATGGAGTGAACAAGATGAGTAAAACTTACGGGAACTACGTCGGTATAACAGAGCCTCCAGATGTGATGTTCGGCAAGCTCATGTCTATATCGGATGAGCTTATGCTCAAATACTACGAGCTTTTAAGTGACATATCAATAGACGAATTAAAAGAGCTCAAAGAAGGCTTGCTAGAAGGTAGAATTCACCCGAGGCAAGCAAAAATAAATCTCGCTAAAGAGATAGTTTCAAGATTTCATGGAAAGGAAAAGGCTGATGAAGCTCACTATAACTTTGAGAGGATTCATAGAGAGAAACTGATACCTGAAAAGGTTCCAGTGATCCATATGAATGTGGTGCCAGAGAGGATAAATGTTCCCCAGTTCCTTAAAGAGGCAGGATTGGTTTCCTCATCGTCTGAGGGAAGAAGGCTCCTCTCCCAGGGTGGGATAAAGATCTCCTATGGGGAATCGGGCGTTTTGCAAAAGCTAACGGACGAATGGATAGCAATTGGCAAGATCAGAGAACTTGTCTTTAAAGTGGGAAAAAGGAAGTTCGTTAAAGTCCTTTTTGGTAGCTAGTTAACTTGACATAAAGGCTCAAGCTGTAGTTAACTAATGTGACTAGTTCCCCGGTAGCTCAACCGGCAGTAGCGGCGGGCTGTTAACCCGTAGGTTGCAGGTTCGAGTCCTGCCCGGGGAGTAATTTAGAAGGGTTTGCTTCGCAAATACGGTAGATGGCTGTGAACTGTGGTTTTGCTCTGGTTCACGGCCTGAAGAGTATTTGTTATGTACTTTGTCTGCACTCTTCAAAGCTTCAAAGAGAGAAAATTTCACGGAGGATTTGCTAGCAATTCAAAACACAGAATAAAAGGATACAAAATAGCTGGTTTAGTTAGCACGAAGAAAAAATTGCCTTTACGCTAAAAAATTGATACTTGTTTTCAAAAAATGGAGAGTCCAGCTCACAAAGTCGACCCTCACGAAAAATTTACTCGCCAACTTGGCGAAAACTTGGAATATTTCACGGGGGTCAGACCCCTGTAATAAATTTGTGCTAAAATGAAATTTGAATTTTATTGGAACATTTGGACGATGCTAAAATAAAGATAATGACCAGGTTATTTCTATCTTAACTGAACGTGGAAAAACCTAGCTTCTATTTGGCGGAAATTAATTCGGTAAATAAATTAAGAGAATTATTTATTGAAAAATGGAATTGGGAGTTACCAAAAATTCCAAAACCACATTTTAGTTTTCCCCTTGAATTAAAAAATGAGATTACTTGCTCTTTAATTTTAAGTGAAAGGGATCAATTTAAGGTTCTTTTTTTTGAGATCGACGATTTAAGCTCACCTGAAAGAAAACTAAAATCATTTGAAAGAAAAACTGTTCATTTTTTAACTCGCGGAAAAGAACTTGACATTGAAAACTGTGTTTTCGTATTTGCGGCTAACAATTTTAACTATTTAGATTTTTTAAAAGCAGAAAAAATCGGGGGCAATATTAGGTTAAAAAGATTTTTTATTTGTCCGGAAAATAGAAATAAACTTAGAACCGCTTGTGAGCAGTTGGAGAAATTGAATTTAGCGGAAGGAAAATTAGATTTCTCTGACATAAAAAACAAGATTGAAGAAGCTTTTAGTGTGGAAGCGGTGACAGAGAAATTCTATGAAAGTTACATTGAAATTTTTAACGAAATTAAAAAAACCCTAATAAAACAAAATGTACAGGCATCTGGGAAAGAAAAAGAAGGAAGGGTCAGAAACTTTATTCATCAAACGTTAAACAGGCTTATGTTCCTTTATTTTGTGCAAAAAAGGGGCTCTTTTGGCCAAGACCAAAACTTCTTAGCAAATTTTTGGGAAGCTTATAAAGCAAATTCAGGGGGGAAAGACGAATTTCATCAAAAATGGTTGAACGTTTTATTTTTTGAATCTCTTTCTCAACCATCTTGGCTTTACAAAGAGAAAGCATATTTAGAGGAGTTTAATGAAATTTTAAAAAACGCTCCTTATCTTAACGGCGGTTTATTTCAAGAAAATGAATTAGACAAAATCGGCTGGATAATTCCAGACGAACTTTTCGATGATATTTTTGAATTCTTTGAGAGTTATAATTTTACTATCGAAGAATCAACGCCTTTTGACATTGAGATTGCGATAAATCCCGAGATGCTGGGTAATATATACGAGCACTTAGTTAATGTTGAAGAGCGAGAAGAACAAGCGAGGGCCGGCATTTTTTACACTCCAAAAGTAGAAATTGAGTTAATGATAAAAAGAAGTTTAGTCGAATTTCTTTTTAAAAAAACCGGAATGGATAAAGAAAGATTGTACAAGTTTGTTTTTCCAGAATTTGGAGAGCAAATTCAAGACCCTTTCACTCTTCAAGAAGCTCAAAAAATTTTAAAGGAATTGGACGAAATATTTATTTTAGATCCAGCCTGTGGATCGGGGCATTATTTGGTTGTTGCTCTTCAAATTCTTTATCAATTAAAAGAGCCGTTGTGGAAGGAGTTAAATTATCCGCATTTAGGTAAATACGAGGAAAAGAAAAAGATAATCAATAAAAACCTTTATGGCAACGATATTAAAGAATGGGCGATAGAAGTAGCAAAACTTAGGTTATGGCTTGATTTATTTGTTGATGCCGAAGATGAAATTTTGAAAAATCAAATAGAACCTCTTTTACCAAATTTAAATTTTAAAATTAGATGCGGTGATGGGTTAGTTCAAAGATTGGGGAATAACATTCTTCCGCTAAGAAAAATTAAAAGTTTCATGAAGAGTAGAGAGGATGACCTGAAATTTTTGGTTCAGAAGAAAAAGCATGTTTACGAAACTAGCGGTGAAAAGGAGTACAGGGAGACGCTTTATCTTGAAAAAAAATTGTTAATTAATGCTTTGGAAGAATACGAAATAAAAATTCAAAAAGAAGTCCAAAAAATAAATTTTCAACTAAAAAATGATTTACTACGGGGTACCTTATTTGGAATAAGATCAAAAGAAAAAGAGAGACAAGAGCTGGAATTGAAAGAGATCACTAAATTAAAAGAAGAATTGAGCAAACAAAAAGAGGCACCTATGTTATGGGATTTGGCTTTTGCCGAAGTTTTTCAAATTAAGAATGGCTTTGATATTGTTATTGCTAATCCACCTTATGTGAGGCAAGAAAGAATTGAAGATTTAATTGGTTTTTATTCAAAAAAAGAATATAAAGAGAAATTAATCGAGCAAATGTTTCGAGATTGGTCTTACAATTTTGAGGGAAAACCATGTAAAGCCCCCTTTACTCCAAGTAATTTTGATAAAAAAGCAGACTTGTATGTTTATTTCTATTTAAAAGGCTTAAAACTTCTTAACCCTGACGGCATTCTTTGTTATATTTCCTCAAATTCCTGGCTTGATGTAGGCTACGGAACCAAAATACAAGAGATTTTATTAAAGAGAGTGCCAATTATTGCAATTTATGATAATTTAGCAAAAAGAAGTTTTAAACATGCTGACATTAATACAATCATTGCCTTAATGAAAGCTCCAAAAGATGAAGATTTTGATGAGGAAATTAAAACAAACGATGTAAGATTTGTAAATTTCAAAAAACCCTTTGAAGAAATAATGTACTCTGAAATTTTTATTGATTTAGAAAAAAACGAAAATTTAAAAGAATATCCAGAAGGAAAAAGACGAGAAACTGAAATTTATAGACTACATCTTGTTAATCAAAGAGATTTATATGAATATGGAAGAAAAGAAAGTACAGGAAAACGTCTTATTGGAAGTCAGCGAGAAGGAGAATATATTGGCAACAAATGGGGCGGAAAATATCTTCGAGCACCAGAAATTTACTGGAAGATTTTGGGAAAGGGAAAAGGGAAATTGGTAAGATTGGGAGATATTGCGGAGGTGAAAGCTGGAATTATTACAGGAAATAACAAAAAATACTACAAAAGATATGAAGGACAAATTTTTGACAAAAATGAGTATGAAAAAGTTTTTAAATCACCTAAAGATGTAAGAAAAATAAAAATAAAATCTGAAGACGCCAAATGGTTGATAAAGAAAGAAAATCGATTTTTGAATAAAAGAGCAAATATTTTAACAGGAGACACGAAAGATAATATTTTTATATTTCACCTTAATTTGGACAACTTACTATTTGAACATAAGTTTATTGGAATAAACTATAAAAATAATCTCGACTTATGTTACATATTAAATTCAACTTTAACTATTCTGTGCATAGAACTTTTTGGAAGGTCTACTTTAGGAGAAGGAGCTCTTTATTTAGTTCCATTTGATTTAAAAATTTTGGAAATTTTAAATCCAATTAGTGTTAAAATTAAAAAAACCTCATTTTTAGAAAATTTTTTAGAAAGAGAAATTCATTCCATCTTCACCGAACTAGGCTTTGACCCAAAGAAGCCCATAAGGGATCAAGAGCCAAATCCATTGCCAGACCGAAAAGCCTTAGATGATATTGTTTTTGATGCATTAGGATTAACAGAGAAAGAACGAAAAGAAGTCTACTGGGCAGTCGCCGAATTAGTAAAAAACAGATTAGAAAAGGCAAGGAGTGTGTAATGATTGTTAAAAAACTGTATATAAAAAATTACCGATGTTTTGGAAGTGATTCCACAGTTATTGAATTTTCTGATTCTGGGTTAAATGCATTAATAGGACCAAATAATGTTGGGAAAAGTTCAGTTTTAAAAGCACTTGAGATTCTATTAGGTGATAAGTGGCCATTCGGACGGTTTACTGAAGAAGATTTTCATAACTATAACCTACAAAATGAAATTATTCTCGCATGTCAATTTTTTGATCCTATACGTGTTCAACTAAGTGAAAACAATTTTATTGATGCAAAGGGGGTAGCAGTAGGAGCAAAATATCTATCTACTGGCTACGGCGACACCTCTATTAGTGTGAAGTATAAATTACTACAAGACGATGTAGACTTTGATAGATTAAATTTTGATACACTTGATAGTTTTAAGTCTATAAGTGCGGAAATTAGAAATCAACTGCCTATAGTCATTACAGTACCTCTTGCCAAATTAACTACAGAACAACCAACAAATAGATGGAGTGTTTTGGGTAGGCTGTTGCAAAGGGTAGATGATAATTTAAGATTAGATGCGAGTCGTAAGAAAAATTTTGAAGAAAAAATAAAAGACGCAGTAGAGCTACTTAGGACTGATGAATTTAAGGAAATTGAAGATAGTATAAGAGAATTTTGGAATGCAATGAAACCTAAAAATTTAACTGGAATAGAATTAAAATTTCTTGACTATGACCCATGGCGATTATACAGACAATTTAAGCTCACAGTAATGCAAAATGGTAAATATGTACCACTTGAAACATTGGGTGAAGGTGTACAACGTCTTGCAATTATTGCTCTATATCACACTTATCTTAAAAGACACGAAAGGAATGAAAAAGCAATTTTCCTTATAGAAGAGCCCGAAGCCTATTTACATCCACAAGCAAGAAAGACTTTGTTTTATGTTTTAAAAGAATTTGTAAAAAACAACACCTCTGCTAAAAGTCAAATTATTTACACAACTCATTCTGAAGATTTTATTGAATGTGGTGATTTTGATAATATTGTGATTTTTTTACGTAAAACAAACTTTGATGCTATAGAGGTTAGAAACATAAAAAAAGAAACCATGAAAAAACATACACTAGCACTTTATCCATCGACAAACGAAATTAGTGATCAACATATTTACTACAATCTTATAGAAACAATTTCTCAAGGTTTAAAAGAGGCGTTATTTACTTCTAAAGCTGTTATTGTAGAAGGACCGTCAGAGGTTATGCTCTTTAAATTTTTTAGCGATGCTGAAAAGGAGCAAATAGGTATTGTGTCTGCTGGTGGTAAAACTAATATCCCCGCCATTTATTCCTTTTTAACTGCATTTGGCATTCCTTGTTTAGTTGTAATAGATAGTAATTCAAATTCTAGAGATAATACTAAAATAGTTCAAATGCTTACTCAAGAAAATGCAGTTAATCCTGATGATACAAAAATAGAAATTTCATTAGAAGAAATTACAAATGTTCAAGAAGGCGAAATTTTTAATAAAGGTCATCTTTTAGTTTTTGGTAAAAACTTAGAAACTGTATTAAAGAACAAAATAGAAAATTGGGAGGAACTTTTAAAATTAATCCGTGAAAAATTCAATCTACCTACTGATAATGATAAACCAAGTCCTCGAGATATTTATGCTTTAGCATTGGTTTATTTCAATGAGAATTGTAGAGACGATGATAAGTTAAAAAAACTTATTGAAAAAAATAAGGAGAATATAGAAGAGTTAAGGAATAAATTAAATGAATTTATTAAACAAGAGTTAAAAACACCTCAATTATTAACGCCTAAAAATGATATTAACAAAAATAATTAGCAAAAATAATTAAAAAAATTTAAAGCTCTTTTTGATTTTAGGTAAAATTTAAATAATGCCGCAGGATATTATTGATAATATAAATGTAAAGTTAATTGAGGTTTTGAAGGAAAAATTGCGTGTTTCGAAAAGAGCAAAATTTGCAGTAGGGTGGTTATTTTTGAGTGGGTTTGAAAAGTTAAAAGATGAAATTGATCAATTAGAAAAATTAGAAATTTTAACTTCTCCAAGAACAAATAGGCAAACTGCTGAAGTGTTGCTTTTGGAAAAAAAGTGGGAAGAAAAAGTTGCTGATATTTTAGAAAGGGCAAAATTTTTAAATCCTGAAAAAAAGCAAAAAATTTTAGATGAGGAATTTAGAGGATTAATAGAAGATTTGAGTTATTTAAAAGCTAATAAAGAAACAATTGAATTTTTGAAATGGTTTTTAGAAAAACTTAGAGAAAAGAAGATTGAAATTAGAATCTATACTAAAGAACCTCTTCATGCTAAACTTTATCTTTTTGAATATAAAGACCGAGGGTATGGAATTGGAGAAGCTATTTTAGGATCAAGTAATTTTTCTCTAAGTGGCCTCAGTTTAAATACAGAACTTAATGCTAGAATTTTAGGGGATGATAATTATAAATATTTGAATAATTGGTTTGAGAAAAGATGGCAAGAAAGCCGTGATACAGACTTTACCCTATTAGCACAAAAAGCAATTGAAAAATCTTGGGCATTTAATGAAGATGTAACTCCATTTAGAATCTAT
>CALKEQ010000013.1 GCA_938084905.1 uncultured bacterium | reverse complement strand
AGATGGTCATGCCAGGAGATAACGTCACTTTAACGGTTGAGCTTATAACCCCAATTGCCCTAGAGAAAGAACTAAGATTTGCAATCCGTGAAGGTGGAAAGACAGTTGGTGCAGGGGTTGTAACTGAGATATTGGAGTAAGGGGAAAAGATGAGAAGAAGAATCAGGATATGCCTGAAAGCCTTTGACCACAGAGTTCTTGATCAATCTGTTAAGGAAATAGTTGAAGCGGCAAAAAATACCGGTGCACAGGTTGTGGGACCTGTACCCCTTCCCACAAAAATACAGAGATTCTGTGTACTCAGATCTCCCCATATCGATAAGAAGTCCAGGGAACAATTTGAAATAAGGACGCACAAAAGACTAATCGATATAATAGAACCGACTCAACAAACGATAGATGCTTTGATGAAACTGGAATTATCCTCAAGTGTGGACGTTGAGATAAAATCCTAATAAGGGTGAAGATATGGCTCTATGTGACCTTTACAACGTCAAGGGCGAAAAGATAGGGGAAATAGAAATAAAAGACGAGGTTTTTAACGTTGAAGTAAAACCCCACCTTATCCACGAGGTGGTGAGGATGCAACTTGCATCCAGAAGGAGAGGGACAGCCTCTACGAAGACAAGGGGTGAGGTAAAAGGGAGTGGAAGAAAACTTTACAGACAAAAAGGTACAGGGAGATCGAGGCAGGGAAGCATTACTTCTCCGTTACAGGTGGGAGGTGGTAAGGTTTTTGGTCCTCACCCAAGAGATTACAGCTATAAAGTTCCAAAAAAAATAAGAAGATACGCTTTAAAATCTGCCTTAACAGTGACCTTTCGTGAGTCGAATATGAAGGTTATAGATCGTCTTGAGCTTGAAAGTATTAGTACTAAGAACTTTTACAATATCGTTAAGACTCTTGGGCTAACGAAGCCGCTTTTCGTAATTGAGAGTAAAGACGAAAAAATAGAAAAATCAGCTAGGAATATCCCTTATACAAAGGTTTTGCGGGTGGAAGGCCTAAACGTTTACGATGTGATCAGGCATGAGCAACTTGTTTTTACGCTTGGTGCGTTAAGAAAGACAGAAGAGGTGCTTGGATGAAAGAGTATGATATAATCATAAGACCAGTAATAACTGAAAAGAGCACAAACCTTAAGGATAACTCAAACCAATACGTTTTTGAGGTACGTAAGGACGCAAACAAGATAGAGGTAAAAAACGCGATTGAGAGGCTTTTTAAGGTAAAGGTGCTCTCAGTGAGAATGATAAATATGAAGGGGAAAAAGAGAAGAATCGGGAGATTTCTGGGGAAGAGACCAGACTGGAAGAAGGCCATTGTGAGAGTAAGTCCGGAGGATAAGATTCCAATATTTGAGGGTGCATAAATGGGTATAAGACAGTATAAGCCCACATCACCAGGCAGAAGGTTCATGAGTGTCTTGACTTTTGAGGAGATAACTAAAAAGGAACCTGAAAAATCCCTTACGGTTCCACTAAAGAAAACAGGGGGGAGGAACAACCTCGGCCGTATAACGACAAGACACATAGGCGGTGGACACAAGAGAAAGTACAGGATCATAGATTTCAAAAGGGACAAATTTGACATACCTGGTGTGGTTCATAGCATCGAATACGATCCCAATAGATCTGCGAATATTGCTTTGATCCATTATGTGGATGGGGAAAAAAGGTACATATTGGCTCCGCTCTCATTGAAGGTGGGTGATGTGATTATCTCAAGCAAAAATCCTGAAACAGAAATTAAGGATGGAAACTGCCTTCCTCTTAGACACATACCTGTGGGAACACTTATTCACAACATAGAGCTCAAACCCGGAAAAGGAGGTCAGATAGCTAGGAGTGCCGGTACTTACGGACAGGTGCTCGCAAAGGAGGGAGATTACGCACAGGTGAGATTGCCGTCAGGAGGTATAAGGCTTATACATCTTAACTGTATGGCAACCATAGGTCAGGTTGGAAACATCGACCATGAGAATGTGACAATTGGAAAGGCAGGAAGGTCGAGGTGGCTCGGAATACGGCCGACTGTCAGGGGTACGGCTATGAACCCAGTAGATCATCCCCATGGCGGTGGAGAAGGACGTTCTAAAGGTGGTAGGCATCCATGCTCCCCTTGGGGTCAGCTTACCAAAGGCCTAAAGACGAGAAAGAATAAGAGAACAGACAGGTTTATTATCAAACTGAGAGGCTAATATGCCCAGGTCCCTAAAAAAAGGTCCTTATGTTGACCCAAAACTTTTGAAAAAGGCCCTTGAAGCAAAGGAGTCGAAGTCGACTAAGGTGATAAAGACATGGTCAAGGAGGTCAACGATAATCCCTGAGTTTGTTGGCCTTACTTTTGCCGTTCACAATGGAAAAAAATTCATACCTGTCTTTGTGACCGAGGAAATGGTGGGTCATAAGCTGGGAGAATTTGCCCCTACTCGTACGTTTCATGGCCATTCCGGTGACAGGAAGGCAAAAGTCGTAAAGAAGAAGGAGTAGGAGATGGAGATAATCGCAAGGGCAAGAAGGATCCGCATTTCGCCTACAAAGGTGAGGCTGGTTGCAGATCTAATAAAGAAAAAGAACATAAATACGGCATCTGGAATACTTAGCTGTATGCCCAACAAGGCATCACGCATACTGAAGAAGGTGTTAGACAGCGCGGTAGCAAATGCGAGACAGAAGAAATATGTGGACATTGATAGTCTCTACGTGAAAAACGTAATTGTGGACGGGGGACCAATGTTGAAAAGATACATCCCCAGGGCCCTTGGAAGGGCAACTATGATAAGGAAAAGAACGAGTCATATAACAATAGTACTAGAAGAATCATGATGAGTGGAGGTTAGATGGGTCAGAAAACTCATCCTTACGGATTTCGTCTCGGGATCATAAAGACATGGAACTCCAAATGGTTTGCATCCCAGAATTATGCAAAGTTTCTCCATGAGGACATAAGGATAAGACAATTTTTAAAAAAGAGGCTTTACGCAGCTGGAATATCGAAAATTGAGATTGAAAGGGCGGCAAATAAAGACAGAAGGGCCAAGATAAACATATACACTGCAAGGCCGGGTCTTGTAATTGGAAGAAAAGGTGCGGAGATAGAGAATCTGAAAAAAGAGCTTTTAAAGATAACAGATAAGGAGCTCATACTTAACATTATCGAAGTCAAAAGGCCAGAGATAGATGCTCAGCTGGTGGCGGAAAATGTGGCCTCGCAGATAGAGAGAAGGGTTTCTTTTAGAAGGGCAATGAAGAGAAATGTGAGTCAGGCTCTGAAATTTGGAGCTAAGGGAATAAAAATAATGTGTTCAGGAAGACTTGCAGGAGCAGAGATAGCAAGGTCAGAGTGGTACAGGGAGGGAAGGGTTCCACTTCAGACCATAAGGGCTGACATCGACTACGGGTTTGCAGAGGCGAGGACAAAATACGGAGTGATAGGTGTGAAGGTGTGGATATATAAGGGAGATGTGCTTGAGGGGGTGCAGTGATGCTTGCGCCAAAGAGGGTAAAGTACAGGAAACAGCAAAAAGGAAGAATGAAAGGTGTGGCTTCCCGAGGAAACAAAATCAGTTTTGGGGATTTTGGATTGCAGGCCTTAGAGTGTGGCTGGCTTACAGCTAGGCAGATTGAAGCGGCGAGAGTTGCTTTAACCAGGTTTGTAAAAAGGACGGGAAAGATCTGGATAAGGATCTTCCCAGACAAACCTATAACGAAAAAGCCACTTGAGACTAGAATGGGAAAGGGGAAAGGTCCAGTTGAGGGATGGGTTGCAGTTGTTCGGCCAGGAAGGATTCTTTACGAGATAAAAGGAATTCCTGAGGAGAAGGCGAGGGAAGCTTTAAGACTTGCAGCTTTTAAATTGCCAATAAAAACGAGAATTGTAGAGAGAAGTGAGGAGTGATGAGAGCAAAGGAACTTAGGGAGCTAACAGACGAAGAATTGATAAAGAAAAAGAAAGATCTGAAAGAGGAGCTTTTCAATTTAAGGTTCCAACTCTCAACTGGCCAACTTGAAAACACGGCTCGAATAAAGTTGGTAAAAAAGGACATTGCAAGAATAGAGACCATACTTAGGGAGAGGAAAAGGTAATTATGGAGGCATCCTTACAGAAAAAGAAAAGGATGATAGGAACGGTTGTCAGCAATAAAATGCAGAAGACTGTTGTCGTTGAGGTCGAAAAGCTTCTAAAGCATCCAAAGTATAAAAAATACGTGAGAAAAAAGAAAAGGTACAAGGCTCACGACGAGAGAAACGAATGTCAGATTGGTGACCGGGTCTTAATCGTAGAATCGAGGCCGCTAAGCAAGGAAAAGAGATGGATAGTCAAAGAAATAATAGAGAGAAAAACAAAACCACCAGTAGTAGAAGAGGTGATAGGCGATGATACAAGTGAGATCGAGACTTGATGTAGCTGATAACTCTGGAGCAAAAAAACTCGGATGCATAAGAGTTCTTGGTGGCTCAAAAAGAAGGTACGCCACAGTAGGGGACGTTATAGTTGCATCTGTAAAGGAGGCACTACCAAATGCGAAAGTAAAGAAAGGAGACGTTGTAAAGGCGGTGATTGTGAGGACGAGAAAGGAGATTAGAAGGCCCGACGGTTCCTATGTCCGATTTGACGACAATTCTGCCGTTATTATAAACCAGTACAACGAACCGATAGGTACGAGAATTTTTGGACCAGTAGCTAGGGAATTGAGACAGAAGAAATTTATGAAGATAGTTTCTTTAGCCCCTGAGGTTGTGTGAGGTAGGAAAGTACAATGCAGAAAGGATACCACGTGAAAAAAAACGATCTCGTAATGGTAATCGCAGGCAAGGATAAGGGTAAAATCGGTAAAGTTTTGAAGGTGATAAGGAAAAAGGATCGAGTTATTGTTGAAAAGGTGAATATGGTGAAGAAGCACGTCAGACCTTCTGCCAAATCGAAGGGTGGAATATTGGAAAGGGAGAGCCCCATACACGTATCAAATGTGATGATATACTGTGAGAAGTGTGCAAAGCCTGTAAGAGTGGGAAAAAAGGTGCTAGAAGATGGGAAAAAGGTGAGATACTGTAAAAAATGTAATGAAGTCATAGATAAATAGGAGGTTTCTTTGAAGACCAGTTACATGGAGTTTTACGAAAAAGAAGTAAGGCCCCTCATGATGAAAAAATTCAAATACAAGAACATAATGGAGGTTCCAAAACTTGAAAAGATAGTCATAAATATGGGGCTTGGAGAAGCGATACAGAACATAAAGGCACTCGATTACGCCACGAATGATCTGATGATGATTACAGGGCAGAAGCCAGTCATAACAAAGGCAAAGAAATCAATAGCGGCATTCAAGCTGAGAGCCGGAATGCCGATAGGGTGCATGGTGACTTTGAGAAGAGAAAGAATGTACGAGTTTTTCCATAAACTTGTAATGATAGTTCTACCTAGGGTTAGGGATTTTAAAGGTGTTTCTCCAAAATCCTTTGATGGAAGGGGAAATTACACGCTCGGTTTAAGAGAGCAGATAATCTTTCCTGAGGTAGATTACGACAAGACTGATAAAATACGGGGTATGAACATAACCATAAACACGACCGCCAAAACCGATGAGGAAGCTTACGAGCTTTTAAAATTGATGGGCATGCCTTTCAGAGTTTAGGGGAGATAATCTATGGCGAGAAAGGCTATGATGGAAAAGGCAAAAAGGGAGCCAAAATTTAAAGTACGGAAAAGGAACAGATGCCCACTTTGCGGAAGACCGAGAGGTTTTTTGAGAGCCTTTCAAATGTGTAGAATATGCTTCCGGACTCTTGCACTTCGTGGGGACATACCGGGTGTAATAAAATCGAGCTGGTGAGGTGATTATGGGAATGACAGATCCTATAGCTGATATGCTGACAAGAATGAGAAATGGGATAATGGCAAAACATGAGTACGTTGACGTCCCATATTCCAACATGAAGATGTTGATTTTGAAGATACTAAAGGAAGAGGGTTACATAAAGAACTACAAGGTCTTTATCGATGAAAAAAAGAAGAGGCTTATAAAGGTTTATCTCAATTACGACGAAAATGGTGAGTCGGTTATATCTGGTCTGAAAAGGATCAGTAAGCCTGGGAGAAGGGTTTATGTGGGTGCGGATGAAGCCTATAAAATGAAGAGGAATGTTGGTTTCCTCATTCTTTCAACTTCAAAAGGCATATTGACAGACGTAGAGGCGAGAAAAAAGAGAGTTGGAGGAGAGGCTCTTTTACACGTCTGGTGAGGTGAACATGTCAAGGATCGGAAGAAAACCTATCTTAATCCCTGATGGAACAAAGGTAGAAGTGAAGGATGGATTGGTGGTTGTGAGTGGTCCAAAGGGCAGTCTCTCTAGAAGGATTCTGCCTGGCTTAGAGGTCGTAATAGATGGAAACCAGCTTTCTGTCAGAAGGCTCTCAGATGATAAAAAGACAAAGGCGTATCATGGACTTATGAGAACACTTATAAACAACATGGTGGAAGGAGTAGTAAAGGGCTACGAAAAAAAGCTTGAAATAGTTGGAATAGGGTACAGGGCAGAGATGAGGGGAAAAGACTTGGTCTTCCATCTCGGGTATTCGCACCCTATAGTTTTTAAGTTGCCAGATGGTATCCAGGCTGAGGTTGAAAGGCAGAACTTAATAACTGTCAGAGGTATAGATAAGGAGCTTGTGGGAATAGTTGCCGCAAAAATAAGATCCTTGAGAAAACCGGATGTTTACAAAAATAAAGGTATAAAATACGTCGATGAAGTTTTGAGAAAGAAAGCTGGAAAAGGAGGGAAATAAGGGGTAACTGAATGGATAGGAAGGAGAAAGTCCAAAGAAGGTTAAGAAGACACAAAAGAATTAGAAAAAAAATCATGGGAACAGCGGAAAGACCTAGACTTTGCGTGTACAAGAGTCTAAAGCACATATACGCCCAGCTTATAGATGATGAAGCCCAAAGGGTTATCACTGGGGTCTCAACCCTCACACCCAAGATAAGAGAGCTTATAAAAAATGGGGGAAATAAAGAAGCGGCGAAGCTCGTTGGAAAAATGATAGCGGAGAAGGCCCTTTCTCTCGGTATAAAGAAGGTTGTTTTTGACAGAAACGGCTTTAAGTATCATGGAAGGATAAAGGCGCTTGCGGACAGTGCAAGGGAGGCAGGCCTTATCTTTTAAAATGGAGGTCAGAACTTGGTAGATGAAAAAATGGAAACAAAAGAGGTAACTGAGTTACAGGACAGGCTCGTTTACATAAACAGGGTTGCAAAGGTTGTAAAAGGAGGTAGGAGGTTCAGTTTCAACGCGATAGTTGTGGTAGGTGATGGAAAGGGTAAGGTCGGTTACGGACTTGGAAAGGCAAATGAAGTTCCTGATGCAATAAGGAAGGCACTGGAGAAGGCAAAAAAGAACATGATAGAGGTACCGATTCAGAACGGAACCATACCCCATGAGATAATGGCCAAATACGGTGCAAGTAAGGTCTTTATGAAGCCTGCAAGAGAAGGAACGGGTGTCATTGCCGGTAGGGCTGTTAGGGCTGTTGTGGAGGTAGCAGGGATAAGAAACCTGCTTAGTAAATGTTATGGGTCCCGCAACTATCACAACGTTGTTAAGGCGACAATAAAGGGACTTTCAATGCTTAAATCTCCTGAAAAGTCGTTAAGACAAAGAGGCAAACTACCGAAGGAGGAGTGAGTGGGATACCTAAGGGTAAAATGGGCCAAAAGTTTTATAGGGAGATCGAAGGATCAGAGAGACACCATAAGGAGCCTAGGATTTAAAAGGCTTTACGAAGAGAGGTTGCTTAAGAATACACCAGAAATTAGGGGCATGATTAAAAAGGTGATCCACCTTGTAAAAATCTTGGAGGATGTAAGGTAGATGAGACTCGAAGAACTGAAACCGAAGGAAGGATCGAGGAAAAAAAGGAAGAGAATAGGAAGAGGTACTGGCTCCGGACACGGAACCACTTCGACGAGAGGGCATAAGGGCCAGAAGGCGAGAAGTGGAGGAGCCAGAGGTCGGGAATTTGAAGGTGGCCAGATGCCCCTTACAAGGAGGATCCCTAAAAGGGGGTTTAGAAATCCCTTCAAGAAGGAATACGCCATAGTAAAGGTTCGGGACCTCGAAATATTCAGAGGGAGGGAAAAAGTTGGAATAGAGGATTTTTTGAGAGAAGGTATTGTGAAAAAGGTAAAAGATGGAATAAAGCTACTTTCTGACGGGGATATAGATTTTCCTTTGGTGGTGACTGTTCACAAAGCTTCAAAAAAGGCCATTGAAAAGATAGAAAGTCAGGGTGGGAGGGTAGAGGTTCTAAATAGATGAACGGACTCCAAAATATCGGAAAGATCCCCGAGCTAAAGAGAAGGATACTTGTCACTTTAGCACTCCTTGCAGTTTACAGAATAGGTGTACACATTCCCACCCCTGGAGTCGATGGTAAAGTACTTGCGGAGATATTTGACCGAGCAAAGGGAACACTTTTAGGTTTTCTTGACATGTTTGCAGGGGGTGGATTGGAAAGGCTCTCCGTTTTTGCCTTGGGAATTATGCCATACATAAGTGCGTCCATCATCTTACAGCTCCTCACAGTCGTAGTACCTGCCCTCGATCGGCTTTCCAAAGAGGGAGAGATAGGAAGGAGAAAAATAACCCAGTACACTAGATATGGGACTATTCTCATAAGTCTTATTCAGGGTTTCGGGTTGAGCATTGGGCTCGAACAGATGAGGGGAATAGGTGGGGAACCAGTTGTCTACAATCCTGGTTGGAGCTTCAGGTTAATGACAATGCTCACACTTACAGGTGGCACTTCCTTCCTCATGTGGCTCGGAGAACAGATAACGGAAAAGGGAATCGGAAACGGTATCTCTTTGATTATATTCGCAGGAATAGTTGCGAGAATGCCAAATGCCATTGCCAAAACTTTGACACTTGTCTCATCGGGAGAGATAAACTGGTTTGTGGTTTTGCTTCTTGTGGGAATGATGCTTCTTGTTGTTGGATTTATAATCTTTATGGAAACTGCCCAGAGAAGAATACCGGTCCAGTACGCAAAAAGGATAGTGGGAAGAAGGGTTTACGGTGGCCAGTCCACCCATCTTCCTCTGAAGATAAATACATCAGGGGTAATTCCACCCATTTTCGCTTCTTCTTTGATAATGTTTCCCGCAACGATTGCCAACTTCATTCCGAACCCGTATATGAAAAGATTCGCTGAATACCTTACGCCCGGTTCTCTTCTGCACGAGGTACTTTACGTAATCTTTATAATATTTTTCTGCTTCTTTTACACAGCGATAGTTTTCAATCCTGACAATGTGGCAGAGAATATGAAGAAGTACGGAGGTTACATACCTGGAATAAGGCCAGGAAAGAGAACCTCTGAGTACATAGAAAGAATACTTACGAGGATAACATTTTTGGGTGCCCTTTACGTATCCTTCGTTTGCGTTCTACCAACCGTACTAGTGAAGGAGTTTAACGTACCATTTTATTTTGGTGGTACGGCACTTCTAATTGTGGTGGGAGTTGCGCTAGACACAATCCAGCAGATTGAATCCCACTTGATTCTCAGGCATTACGATGGTCTTGTTAGAAGGACTTCTCGAATGCGTGGAAGGAGGTAGCAGGTTTTATCGGAAGGGCTCAGGTGGTATAATATTTTATTTATGATAGTGCTAAAGACGGATGAGGAGATAGAAAAGATCAGGACCGCAAGTAAATACGCCATGGAGGTTCTTTTTTACTTAAAGGATTTCATAAAGGACGGAATCACGACGAAGGACCTGGAAAGGTTGTGCGAGGAGAAAATAAGAAAGATGAAGAATGTGAAACCTGCTTTTAAAGGATACAATGGATACCCTTATGCCCTCTGCGTTTCCGTTAACGAGGAAGTCGTACACGGCGTGCCTTCTGAAAGGGTACTTAAAGAAGGGGACATTGTTAGTCTCGATTTTGGCGTAATCTACGATGGATTTTATGGTGATGTGGCTGTTACTTACGCTGTGGGCAAAGTTTCAAAAGAGGCGGAGAGATTAATAAAGGTCACTGAGGAGGCTTTATATAAGGGAATTGAGAATGCACGTGTCGGGAACAGACTTTACGATATCTCCAACGCAATACAGTCCCATGTGGAATCAAATGGTTTTTCAGTGGTGAGAGAGTTTGTTGGGCATGGGATAGGGAGAAGTCTCCATGAGGAACCTCAGATTCCAAATTTTGGCGAAAAAGGCACAGGGCTTAGACTAAAGAAAGGGATGGTCTTTGCAATCGAACCGATGGTAAACATGGGGAAAAGCGAAATCTCCATAAAAAGCAACGGATGGACTGCCTACGCAAGAGACTTAAGCCTTTCTGCCCATTTCGAGCACACAGTAGCAATAACGGACGATGGTCCGGATATTCTGAGCAGGGTTTAAAGGTATGCCAAAAGGTGAAGGAATAGAAGTAGAAGGAACTGTAATCGAGCCACTTCCAAATGCAATGTTCAGGGTGGAACTTCCCAATGGGCACAAAGTTCTGGCTCATGTGTCCGGGAAGATGAGGATGAATTACATTAAGATACTTAAGGGCGACAAAGTGATTGTAGAACTTTCTCCTTACGATTTGACCAGAGGAAGAATTATCAGCAGGGCTAAATGAGGAGGCGGAAATGAAGGTGAGACCTTCAATAAAGAGAAGATGTGACAAGTGTAAGATAATCAAAAGGAAAGGGGTTCTCAGAGTTATATGCGTGAATCCCAAGCACAAACAAAGACAGGGTTAAAGGAGGGAGAAATTGGCAAGAATAGCTGGCGTAGATATACCTAAAGAGAAAAGAATCGACATAGCGCTCACGTATATCTTTGGAATTGGAAAGTCTTCCGCCTCCAAGATCCTCAAAGAGGCCAATATAGATCCTGGAAGAAGGACGATGGACTTAAAAGATGAAGAGATAGCGCGGATAAGGGATATAATTGAGAGAAACTACAAAATTGAGGGGGATCTGAGAAAAGAAATTAGCATGAATATAAAGAGGCTTATGGATATCGGTTGTTACCGTGGCTTAAGGCACAGAAGGGGTCTTCCCGTGAGAGGTCAGAGGACAAGGACGAACGCGAGAACAAGGAAGGGACCTAGAAAGAGCTCTATGAGACGGAAGAAGTGAGGTAAAAAATGGGTAAGCCCAGGAAAACATCTAAGAAAAAAGTAAAAAAGAACATTCCCTTTGGTTCGGCCTACATTCATTCAAGCTTTAATAACACAATCGTAACTATAACGGATCCTCAGGGTAACGTTATAGCATGGTCAAGCGGCGGTGTGGTCGGATTTAAAGGTTCAAGAAAAAGTACGCCTTTTGCCGCTCAGCTCGCGGCAGAAGATGCGGCAAAGAAGGCAATGGAGCAGGGCGTGAAAACGGTGGACGTGTTTATAAAAGGACCTGGAGCTGGAAGGGAGGCGGCTTTGAGAGCCTTGCAAAGTGCCGGGCTCAAAATTCACATGATAAAAGATATAACTCCAATCCCTCATAACGGTTGTAGACCACCAAAAAGAAGAAGAGTCTAAAGGAGAGTGAAATGGCCAGATACACGGGACCATCTTGTAGGTTGTGCAGAAGGGAAGGGATGAAACTGTTCTTAAAGGGTGACAGATGTTACACTGAGAAATGTGCCATAGAAAGGAGGAACTATCCTCCAGGACAGCATTCGGAGATAAGAGGAAAGTTCCTTGAGTACGGTCTCCGTCTGAGGGAGAAGCAAAAGGTGAAAAGGATGTACGGCATGACAGAACGACAGTTCAAGAGATTCTTTGAAATGGCAGAAAGGATGAAAGGGATAGTTGGTTCTAACCTTCTTGTACTTTTGGAGAGAAGACTTGACAACACTGTCTACAGATGCGGTTTCGCCTCTTCTAGAAAAGAGGCGCGTCAGCTTGTTTCGCATAGACATGTGCTTGTAAATGGAAGATGCGTAAACATTCCCTCCTACCTTGTCAATCCAGGTGACGTAATTGAAATAAAAAGGAAGGATCTTCTCCCTGTTAAGAACGCCATTGAATCAGTTGTGAGACGTGGAACTCCTCAGTGGCTTGAGGTTGACAGGCAAAATTTAAAAGCGACTGTAAAGGCTTTGCCAACAAGGGACGACATTACGATACCCATAAAAGAACAACTTATTGTCGAGTTTTACTCTAGATAGTTTTCCCCTTTGAAGGAGGGATAATTTCATGATTGAAAAAAACTGGCTCGAGCTAATCAGGCCCAAAAAGATTGATATAGAAAAGGAGGAAGCTGGATATCTTAAATTTTCCGTTGAACCTTTGGAAAGGGGCTTTGGAACAACTATAGGTAACTCTTTAAGGAGGGTTTTACTTTCCTCCATCACGGGTTCGGCCATCGTTTCTGTATGGATTGACGGGGTACCACATGAGTTTTCAACTATCCGCGGTGTGAAAGAGGACGTAATCGAAATCGTACTTAATCTGAAGAAAGTGGTCCTTCGAATAAATGATGGAAAGGTAAAGGAGCTAAAAATCGATAAGAAGGGGCCATGTGAGGTAAAGGCCGGAGACATCATGCATGACGGCCAGGTTGAAATAATCAATCCTGAACAGCACATAGCAACCTTGAACAGTGACGGACGGCTGTACATGGTCATGAAGGCCAGAAACGGAAGGGGATACTTACCTGCAGAACAAATAAAGCTGGATGATGAGCCTATAGGAACTATACCTATCGATGCCGCATTTAGCCCTATAGTGAAGGTAGCTTACAATGTGAGCCCTGCTAGGGTTGGAGAAAGAACGGACTACGATAAGCTCACAATGGAGATTTGGACCAATGGAAGTGTGAAGCCAATCGATGCTCTCTCTTACGCTGCAAAGATTATAAGGGATCAGTTGAGCATCTTCGTGAGACTTGAAGAAAAGGAAGAGATAGTAGAGATAGAAGAAAAACCGAAAGAGAAGTACGAATTCAACGAGAATCTCTTCAAGACTGTTGACGAACTTGAGCTTTCGGTGAGGAGTGCCAATTGCTTAAGAAACGCAAATATCAAGTACATTGGTGAACTTGTCCAGAAGACCGAACAGGAAATATTGGAGACCAAGAATTTTGGAAGAAAATCCCTCAACGAGATAAAAGAAATACTTGCAAGTATGGGATTGCGTCTTGGAATGCATCTGGAAAATTTCCCATCCAGAGAAGAACTGGATAGAATGGCAGAAAAAAGAAAGCAACAAATCTGAGGAGTTAAAAGATGAGGCACCTCAAAAAAGTAAAGAAGCTAAACAGAACGAAAAGTCATAGAGAAGCCCTGCTAAAAAATCTGGCTTCCGCACTCTTCATTCATGAAAGTATAAAAACGACAAAAGCTAAGGGTATGGCACTTAAGAGTTATGTGGAAAAGCTCGTAAATCTCGCAAAAAGAAAGGATCTTCATTCAATGAGGCTCGCTTTTAGCCTTTTGAGGAATAAAGAGGTCGTGAAGAAGCTCTTTAACGATGTTGGAGAGAGATACAAGGACGTAAACGGCGGCTATACACGAGTTTTGAACCTTGGAACGAGAAAAGGTGATGCTGCTCCAATGGTCCTCGTTGAATTAACGAGGAAGAAGGAGAAAGAGGAGAAAAAATAATCCTCTTTTATCCTTTTGCACCCATCTTTATCCTCTTTTCCTGAAGATGACCCAGCATTGCCTCTACTGCCTTCTTAGGATCTCTCTCCAAGTTTAACCTTCCTCCAGTGATTTGCGGAAGTTGCTCTACCAGAAGTCTCATGAGGTTGGGAGCTCCACCTATCGGAGGATGAGGGTTTACATAGGTGTAAAGACCGAGTGCAAGGGCGAAGATCGCATCTATAGTAGCTTTCTGCTCCATGTATTCTGGAGCACACGCCAAAACCGGGAGCTCCGGGATTGGGACGTCCTTCAAGTAAGCGGAAATAGAGGCCAAAAAATCTGCAAGCCTGCCCATATCAGTGCACGTACCAAAACTAAGAATCGGTGGAATTCCAAGATACTCACAGACACTTCTCAGCCCTTCTCCAGCTAAGGAGTTTGCTTCTTTTGTACACATACCAGCAACCTGCAGAGCCGCGTTTCCACAACCCATTGAAAGGACGAGAACGTCATTCCTTATGAGCTCCTCCGCTATCCTGACAGTATGTATATCCTGTCCAGTATCCCTGAGTGTGGTGCATGATACAAGTCCTGCTATCCCCTTAATTTTCCCATCTAGAATTGCTCTAATTAGTGGCTCTGGAGTTCCTCCCATAACATCAAGAAGACTTTCGATGGAAAAGCCTACAAGTGCTTCCTTTACTGGAAGACCACTAGACGGTTGCACATTTTTTCTTCTCTCTGGAAAGTTGTCTATTGCCATCTGAAGTAAGGTAGCCGCCTGTTTTTCGACTTCTTGTGGAAGGTAATCTATCCTTTCTTCTATTCCCTCAAAAGACACGAGGGGAGTCACTGGCACTAGTTTGAAATTGTATTTTTTTGCATAGATGGGATCAATGGGCATAGAACAATTCATGTCGCAGGCAAAAAGATCAACACACCCACTTGCAAGGACAGCCTCTTGGGAGATCCAGTTTCCAGTAAACCCGTATAGAACTTCGTCCATCTCATATCTCTGAATTATCTCCTGACCCGTTTCTATACACCCTATTATCCTCAAGCCCTTTGCACCCTTGCTTTTTGCCCTATCCTGCCATTCCTTTCTTCTTGCGAGTTCTATCATTGCAAAGCCTAAGAAGGGTTCATGTCCGTTTGGAAGAACGTTTACATAATCGGGGTCAAGTACGCCGAGATCCACTCTCATAGTGTGTGGTTTTGGAGTTCCGAAAAGTATATCCTGAAGGTACTCGGTTACAAGCTGGCTCTGGTAAGCCATTGCTATGGACAAGCGCATGGCTTTCTTTGCAAGACTCAAATAATTCCCATCCACATTCGTCAAGCATGACCCAGTAGCGAGAAGGATTTCCCCAAAGATTCCCCCAGGAAATACACCTATTTCTCTCCATTTTCGAATCCGTTCCGTTGGAGCAAAGGTTTGAACGGTGTGACTCGGTTCATCATGGCTTCTTGAAAAATCAGTTGAAAAGTACGTGTAAAGGTTAAATGCGATATCTTCCTCTGGAAGGTTATCAGGAATGTTGAACCTCAGTCCTAAAGCCCTAAGTTTATCACGTTCTTTTATCCTGAAAAGGCTTTCATTTAATGAAGCTGCCCTGAATGTTCTTAGGGTTTCCTGTGTGTGGTAGTGGTAGGTCGATGCCCCAAGAATATTTCTCAAAAGCATGGAACGCATCACCATTCCGTCTGCTGTTATACCACATACACCTCTTTTCTCCTTCTCAGCGTCTGCCCTGCAAGGTCCGTTTGAGCACAGATCGCATCTTATCCCTTTAGAACAAAAGGGACATCTCTGATCTGGATCACCTTTTATACCTTGGTTCTCATATCTCTCCCATATGTTCGTGAGTCCGTCAGCTTTTATCCTCTCGTACATCTTTTTAACAGATTTGTGATATGAGATCCTTTCCTCTTCCATTTTCTCCTCCTTTCATTTTTTGAGCTCATTATATTAAAACTTTTTTGGAGGTCAATCAACTTAAGGCTCCTTGAAAAAAAAAGAAAAAAACTGGTATCATGAAAAATGTGAACCTCTTCAAAAACGAAGAAAGTAGAGAAATCCCTCCACTTGCCGTACGTGTGAGACCTAAAAGGCTCTCTCAGTTTGTAGGTCAAAAGCATGTCTTAGGAGAAGGGAAGCTCCTACATGCCCTTATCAACCAAGGGCAGATCCCATCTATGGTTCTTTGGGGACCGAGTGGATGTGGAAAGACAAGCCTGGGACACGTAATTGCAAACGAGCTTAAAATACCATCCTTTTTTTTGAGCGCTGTGAACATTGGAGTTAGAGAGGTAAGGGAGATAGTTAGAAAGGCCAAGGCTGGAAAAGTACTTCTCTTTCTAGATGAGTTTCACAGATTTAATAGGTTACAGCAGGATACTTTCTTGCCATATGTTGAGAATGGCAGGATAGTTCTTATTGGAGCAACCACGGAAAATCCATCTTTTGAGATAATAAAGCCGCTCCTTTCCCGAATGGAAGTTATAAAACTGAACCCTCTTTCAGAGGAAGAGATTTTTGAAATTCTAAGGAGGGCAAAGGACGATCCCGAGCTTAAGAAACATGGAATTGAAATAGACGATGAAATCTTATTTCGAATAGCCGAGCTTTCCGAAGGGGACGCAAGAAGGGCACTCAATGTTTTAGAGCTAAGCCACATACTAGCTAAGGATAAAAAGGCGGAAAGAATCGGTACGGCAACAGTAATGGAGGCCTACCAAACCAAGGCAAAGATCTATGATAAGAAGGGGGATATGCATTACGGTCTTGTAAGTGCTTTTATAAAGAGTATGAGGGGGTCAGATCCAGATGCAGCGTTGTACTGGCTTATGAGGATGGTTGAGGCGGGTGAGGATCCACTTTTTATAGCTCGGAGGATGGTCATTTTTGCATCTGAAGATATTGGATGTGCAGATCCTTACGCTCTTCAGCTTGCCATATCTGCGAAAGAAGCTTTTGAATTTGTCGGAGTTCCTGAGGGTTACCTGGCACTTGCTCATGCTTGCATTTACCTATCTTTATGTGAGAAGAGCAACTCAGTCTACCTGGCAATGAAGGAGGCGCAGAGAGATGCGAGGGAACTTCCACAGTACGAGGTTCCTCTACATCTGAGAACTGCCCCAACCAAGCTTATGCGCGATCTAAATTACGGAAAGGGTTATCTCTATCCACACGACTTTGAAGGAGCCATAGTGGACCAGAGTTATATGCCTCCAGAACTTGAGGGAAGAAAGTACTACCGTCCTTCTGATAGGGGGTATGAGATAAAATTAAAAAGGTTTCTTGAAAAGGTTGAAAAGATAATATCTGAGGCAAGAAGTGGAAATCGGGGAAAGAAAGCTGATTGAAATTGTGAAACGATTTGAAAGAAAAAAAAGTGGACTTATAAGAGGAATTGGAGATGATTGCGCGATTGTTAAATTGAATGGTAGTCTTTACGCGTTTTGCCAGGACGCTATAATAGAGGGAGTTCACTTCTCTTTCTCCTTTATGAGTCCTCCTCAGGTTGGTAAAAAGGCCATTTATGTTAATCTTGCTGACATTTTATCTATGGGAGCTAAACCCCTCTTTTACCAGGTTACTTTAGGGATCCCAAAGAGGATAACTTCAGATGTAATTAAAGGCATATACAGAGGAATGGGATCTGTGGCAGAGGAATTCGATATATACCTCATAGGGGGCGACACCGTTGCCACAGGTGAAGATTTTTTCATCGATGTGTCAATGGTTGGAAAACTTATATGTAAAGAGTACAAGGGGAGAAACTCGGCAAAAGATAACGATCTTATAGGGGTAACCGGATGGCTTGGTGAAAGTGCCTACGGGTTAAAGCTACTCAAAGATGGGATTGTTTTGGGGAAGAACTACAAGAGGTTCGTGAAAAGGTATAGAGAGCCAAGGCCCCCATACGAAATTTGGAGAGAACTTATGAAAAATGATATAACAAATGCCATGATGGATATAAGCGACGGCCTTATCATAGACCTTGAAAGGATGATGGAGGAGAGTGGAAAGGGCGCAGTTGTCTACTACGAAAAGCTACCGATACCATTTCAGCTGAAAAAAGAAAAGCTGGAAGATTATGCCCTTTCCGGGGGTGAAGATTACCAGTTTCTCTTTACCTTTTCGAGGGATAAGCTTGAAAAAATAGAGGATCTTAAAAAAAAGGGGTTTGAAATTTCAGTAATAGGCGAAGTTGTAAGAGGGAAGGGAGTGAAAGTGATAAAAGAGGGAAAGCCATTTCTTCCCGTGAAGAAAGGGTACGAACACTTCTCGCAGTAAGCCAATGGAAAAGGAAGTTTATGTGAAGGACATTACAAATAATCAGGAAGTGAATGATTACTTCCTCGTAGTAAAAAAAAGTATGGCTGTTTCAAAGAACAACGTGCGGTACTTAACCCTTACTTTAAGGGATTCTTCCGGTACGATTGAAGGGAGGATATGGGACAAGGCGGAAGAACTCTGGAGTAAGTTTGAAAAGGACGATATAGTCTTTTTAAATTCGAGGGCTAGTCTTTACCAGGAGAAGCTTCAGCTGACCATAACGGACATAAGAAGAGTAGAGGAAAGCATGACCATAAACGACATGATGGTCTTTTTTCCGGAAAATCAGGTGGGCATAAATTCACTTCAAGAAGATTATTACCGGATTGTAGGGGAGATAAAGAGTTCTCATCTAAAAAGACTCTTTGAGAAGATGGAGGAGAGAAAGGACATAATGGAAAAGTTTTTTTACTTTCCGGCTTCTTTAGGTGTACACCACGTGGCGATTGGTGGTCTTTTGGAACATTCCGTTTCCATGGCGAAGATGGGGAAGGCCATTGTTCAGGTAATAGGTGGGAATGAAGACGTGATATCAGCAGGATGCCTTTTACACGATATTGGGAAGGTGGAGGAGATTGAGATAAGGGGAGGTTTCAAGTATTCTGACAGGGGAAGGCTTCTTGGCCACATAGCCTTAGGGATAGAGATACTCAAAGGGATTGTGAGCCAGATAGAGGGTTTTCCGGATAATCTTTACACGGCCCTTCTCCATATAATAGTTAGCCACCATGGAACTGAGGAGTGGGGTTCTCCCAAAAAACCGATGTTCGTGGAGGCCCTTATAGTTCACTATCTTGACAATCTCGATTCGAAGGTTATGGGTGTTAGGGAACATATGAGGGACAGGATGGTCGATGAGAGGTGGACAGAGTACCACAGGGTTTACGAATCAAGGTTCTACAATCTGATTAGTGACGATTTTTGATAAAGGGGATTAGAAGTGGAAGTGAGAAGGATATTTGTGGATAAGATCAAGTCAAAAAACGGATTGGTTCTTGTAGCCGGTCAAACTTACAAATACCTTGTTGATGTCTTGAGAAAAGCTCCTGGAGATAGGATAGACGTAATAGATGGAAAGGGATACCTTTACCGTGCTCAAATCCACACAATAAAAAGCAGGGAGGCATATTTAAAGATATTCGACGTTATCTATTGCCCGGAGGAGAAGAAAAGACGAGTTACTCTTTGTGTGAGTCCTATCAAAGGCTCTAGAATGGACTGGATGATAGAAAAGGCAACTGAACTCGGTGTTGACAGAATACTGCCCACTTTATTTAGGCGCACGATCCTCAGATTCGATGAGAAAGATAAAAAGGTTGAAAGGTGGAGAAGACTGGCCGTGGAAGCCTCCCGCCAGTCTGGAAGGTTCACTGTACCCGAAGTTCTTTCTCCTGTTCCTTTAAGGGGGATTCTCCCTTACGTTATAGATATAGAACACAGATGGGTTCTCTACGAGCATGAAGAAGAAAAAGGGATAAAAGATGCATTTGAAAATTGTAAAGAGGGAGATATATGCGTTGTTATTGGACCAGAAGGAGGTATAGAGGATTCAGAAATAGCCTGGCTTAAAGAGAACGGGTTTTTGTCATTTTCTCTCGGAAGCACAATTTTCCGGACAGAGACAACCCCTCTTGTGATCCTCTCAATAATCCACTATGAGAGCACAAAAAGATGAGAAAAGAAGAGGGAAAAGTAGGATGCGGATGTCTTTTTTTTCTTTTTCTACTTTTCCTTGTTGTGTTTGGGATTCTATTTCATCCAAAAACTTTGAGGTTCATTGGAGGCCAACTTATCTATCGGGACAAAAT
This sequence comes from uncultured bacterium, assembly GCA_938084905.1. Lineage (GTDB taxonomy): Bacteria > Desulfobacterota > Syntrophorhabdia > Syntrophorhabdales > JANXAF01 > CALKEQ01. Next base: position 60,542 of record CALKEQ010000013.1, on the reverse strand, counting down.
TCTATTCTCCGATGTTCTTTACGTTCCCCGATTTAGCGAAGATTCAGATGGAGAACTTTATCTCGCGGCTTTTGAAGAGCTGAAGAAGGGAAATGGAAGGCGGATTTGGGTCGAAGATTACGAGCTACTTCAGACAAGCGTTGTCAATATCCTCCGAAGGCTCGCAAAGGAGAGGGGAGTTAAGGAGGACTTGATAAAAGGGATAAGGCTAAATGGAAAAGAAAGTGAAAAGTGGAAAAAGCTAATCGAGCTCTGTAAAAAAGAGCGTATAAGGAGGGTAGTAGTTTTTGTTCCTGAGTATTCTTCTAGGAGATACCACATAATGCTCACAGGTCGATCAAATGGGGAAGTTGTTTTCCTCATAAATCCCGTGAAACTTGCTTTTTTTAATCAGGAAAGATGGTGGAAAGAGAGTAAATCGAGAGAGGCGATTTTAAAGGAATATGTGGAAATAATTTCCCTTTACTCTGAAAAATTCAAGTACGGGAGACAGAAAGAGTCCAGAAGTTAAATATGGATTCGCTCAAGGTCTCTCTTATTGCCCTTTCTAAAATAAGGGGAATTAAGAAGTCGGCAAAAAAAGAGTTGGCGCAGAGAATATTGGAGGGAAGGGAGATAGGGGATGAGATTACAAAAAAAATGAAAGAGGCGAAAATAGAAAGAGAGGTGGAGGAAGATTTGCAGCGCTTGGATCAAATAGGAGCGCGTGTTGTTACAATTTTCGATGATAATTACCCTCCACTTTTAAGGCAGATCCCAGACGCGCCTATTGTCCTTTACGTTAAGGGCCCATTTCTACCCCATGAGGATACTATAGCCATTGTTGGATCTAGAAAGGCCTCCTTTGAGGGTATGAATCTGGCAGAAAAGATCGGTGAGACATTGTCATCCCTTGGAATAACAATCGTAAGTGGCATGGCCCTCGGTATAGATGCGCAGGCTCACAAAGGAGCACTGAAAGGGAATGGAAAAACTATTGCCGTTTTAGGCTGTGGTATAGATGTCTGTTATCCAGTTGAGAATCGTTGGCTATATGAAAAAATCTCTAGAGAGGGGCTGATCCTATCTGAGTACCCTCCTGGTCAACCACCCTTCCCTCAGCACTTTCCCGAAAGGAACAGAATAATAGCAGGATCTTCAAAAGCCGTACTTGTGGTGGAAGCATCTAGAAGGAGCGGGGCCCTCATAACCGCCAGATTAGGACTCGAGTATGGTAGAGATATTATGGCAATTCCTGGTAGTATATTTGACGATTTGCATTCTGGAACTAATTTACTTATAAAAGAAGGTGCGAGGCTAGTGGATAGTATCGATGACATTCTCGAGTTCACCTTCCCCCACATAAAACTGGAAAAGAAGGAGATGGAAGAGCTTGAGAAAGAAGAATCGCTTCTCTACCAGATTATAGGGAATGTGAGGGTCCACGTTGATGAAATAATAGAAAAGAGTGGTATGGAGCCTTCAAGAGCACTCGCCGTTCTGACAAAACTTGAAATGAGAGGACTGGTAAAATCCTTCCCAGGAGGTTTTTACCTGAGGTCTTAGCATGGCAAAATACCTGCTTGTTGTTGAATCTCCAACAAAGGTAAAAACGTTATCGAAGTTTCTTGATAAAAGCTACATAATAAAGGCCACATATGGACATATAAAGGATCTGCCTGAAAACCGTCTGGGAGTCAACATAAAAGACGGCTTTACACCTGAGTTTGTGATAATAAAGGGAAAGTCGAAAATAGTCGAGGATATAAGAAGGGCAAGTAGAGAGGTTGATCAGGTCCTTATAGGGTCCGATCCTGACAGGGAAGGTGAGGCCATAGCCTTCCATGTTGCGGAGCTTATAGATGGAGGAAAGGAGATAAAAAGGGTTCTCTTTCACGAGATAACGAAGAAGGGTGTGGAAGAGGGCCTAAGATCCGCGACTGGCCTCAACGAGTGCAAATACAACGCCCAGAAGGCAAGGAGGGTTCTTGACCGTCTAGTGGGATACAAGATCAGCCCAATTTTATGGGAAAAGGTAAGCCACAGATTGTCTGCGGGAAGGGTTCAGTCAGCCGCACTTCGCATAATCTGTGACAGGGAAGAAGAGATTGAAAAGTTTGTTAGAGAAGAGTACTGGAAGATAGAAGTAATTCTTAAACTCGAATCTGGAGAACAATTCAGGGCCGTACTCGACAAAGTTGAAGGTGAAAAATGTAGAATATCCTCGGAAGAGGAAGCAGAGAGAATAAAGGGAGAGCTGAAAAATGAGACTTTTGTGATAAAGTCTGTGTCTGTAAAGAAGAAAGTAATTGATCCTCAGCCGCCATTTATAACAAGTAGGATGCAGCAAGAGGCATCCAGGCTCTTTAAATTCACGCCGAAAAAGACGATGATGCTTGCACAGATACTTTACGAAGGTGTTGAAATAGGAGAAGGTAAAACTACTGGCCTCATAACTTACATGAGAACTGACTCTGTGAGAGTCTCAGAGGAGGCGAGAGAAGGTGCAAGGAGACTGATAAGGGAAGTCTTCGGAGAGAACTACGTTCCTCCTTCTCCTCGTGTATTCAAGAACAAAAGCACAGCCCAGGATGCCCATGAGGCAATAAGACCGACGGATGTCTATCTGACCCCAGAGATTGTAAAACCGTATCTTTCCGGTGATCTTTATCTACTTTACGACCTTATATGGAAAAGGTTCCTTGCCTCTCAGATGGCTGAAAAAGTAGTTGAGGCAAAAACCGTAGAGGTAATTGCGGGAAAGTACACCTTCGTAGCTAAAGGTGAAAGGACGATTTTTGACGGATTTTCCAGACTTTACGAGGAGGAAAAAGAGGAAGAGGAAAAAGAGGAATTTCTGCCTGATATAAGTGAGTCTCAAAAGGTTGAACTTGCTGATGTTGTCCTTCAAAAAAAGTACACAAATCCGCCGCCACGCTTCACGGAAGCGAGCCTTATAAAGGCTTTAGAGAGTAACGGCATAGGCAGACCATCCACTTACGCTACCATAGTCAGTACTATACAGGAGAGGGGCTACGTCAAAAAGGAGGAAGGAAAGCTAAAACCGACCCCTCTTGGTCGAACTGTGAATAGGCTTTTGAAGCAATTTTTTCCGCTTATTGTAGATATAGACTTTACCGCAAAGATGGAAGAAAGGCTCGATCTTATAGAAAACGGAAAGAAAAATTGGACCCAGATTCTTGAAAATTTTTACTCCGTTTTTAAGAACGACCTAAGAAGGGCAGAGAGGGAGATGAAAAATCTAAAGAGTGAGGAAAGGGTGACAGACATAAGATGTGACAGGTGTGGAAAGGAGATGATACTTAAGTGGAGTAAAAAAGGCGACTATCTAATATGCTCAAATCGGGATACCTGTAAGAACAGAAAGAACGTGATTGTCGATGAAAATGGGCAGATACATGTGATAGAAGGGGAAAAGAAAGGTGTGTGTCCTCAGTGCGGAGGAGTGCTTCTTGAAAAAAGTGGCCGATATGGAAGATTTATCGCTTGCACGAACTATCCTGAATGCACCTACACGGAACCTTACTCAACAGGGCATCTCTGTCCTCTTCCCGGTTGTGAAGGCAAGCTCATAGAAAAGAAATCTCAGAAAACGAGAAAGACGTTTTTCAGTTGCTCCAAGTATCCTTCCTGTTCATTCGTTACAAACAGGGTACCAACGGCCGGGCCGTGCCCGGAATGTGGCTCCCCAACACTTTTTGTATCCGGAAAAAAGACTCTTTGTCTGAGGGAGGGTTGCAGTTGGCGATCACAGTAATAGGGGGAGGACTTGCGGGTGTGGAGGCAGCGTATCAGATAGCCAAAAGAAAAAAAGAGGTTGTTCTTTACGAAATGAGGCCGCAAAAATTAACACCCGCTCATAAGACAGGGTTACTTGCAGAAATAGTTTGCAGCAATTCTTTCAAATCTAGGGATCTTTTTGACGCTCACGGACTGTTGAAGGAGGAGATGAGAATACTCGATTCCCTCATACTTCGGATTGCGGAGGAGACCCAGATTCCAGGAGGTAAAGCCCTTGTTGTTGACAGATGGAGATTTGCGGAAAGGGTAACAGAGGAGATTTCAAAAAACCCCTATGTGACTATTGTGAGAGAAGAGGTTAGGAAAATCCCATCTGGAACGGTGATCATCGCCACAGGTCCATTGACTTCGGATGATCTGGCGGAAGAGATAGCATCCCTTACAGGAAGGAAGAACCTGTACTTTTACGACGCCATATCGCCGATTGTTGATGGAAAGAGTATAGATATGGAAAAAGCTTTCTTTGGCTCCAGATATTCAATGGAAAATGCTGACTATCTTAACTGTCCACTGACCGAAGAAGAGTACGAGATTTTCTACGAGGAACTGCTCAAAGCAAAAAAGGTTGAATTTAGAGAGTTTGAAAAAATTCCCTATTTTGAGGGTTGTTTACCAATTGAGGTACTAGCGGAAAGGGGAAAAAAGACTCTTCTCTTTGGCCCCTTGAAACCTGTAGGTCTTAAAGACCCGAAAACCAATAAAACGCCTTACGCTGTTGTTCAGCTGAGAAGAGAAGACAGAGAAGGGTCAATGTACAACATGGTCGGTTTTCAAACTAAGATGACTTACGTTGAACAGGAGAGGGTTTTCAGACTCATTCCCGCCTTGAGAAATGCGCGTTTTCTCAGGTACGGAAGTGTGCATAGGAACACCTTCATCAATTCTCCTCATCTCTTAAAAGGCACCTTGCAACTCAAAAAAGACGAGAGGATATTCTTTGCAGGACAGATTACAGGGGTTGAGGGCTACATGGAATCATGTGCAACGGGAATAATAGCGGGGATATCCGCATTTTTCTTCGAGGAAGGAAAAGAGTTTATACCTCCTCCCAGGACTACATCAGTCGGGGCACTTATTGCTTACATAACCGAAGAAAAAGCTCATTTTCAGCCTATGAATGTGAATTTCGGGCTTATAGAGGGATACACAAAAAAGAAAAAGGAAAGCCTGGTCAAAAGGGCGCTGAGTGAGATTGCGAAATGGAAGGAGCTAACCGACAGCCTGACCAAGTTGGAAAATAGGTAGATACATGGAGATTATCAGACCTCCCAGGATAACACCCAAAAAAACCATGATAATCGGCTCCATAAGTGTCATCAGATTAGAAACCATATTGTCCACATCGTCCTCGTAAAAGTCCGCTACTTTGTTCAACATACTATCGAGAGCACCTGTCGATTCTCCAACTTCAACCATTTGCACAACCATAGGTGGAAAAACTCCGCTTTCTGCCATTGGTTCAGACATGCTCTTTCCTTCTGAGATGCGGGCTTTCGCGTTTAAGATGGCTTCCTCAACGATTTTATTGCCTGCTACCTTTGCCACAATGTTTAGACTGTCTAAAATAGGAACTCCACTGGAAAGGAGAGTTGCCAGTGTTCGAGCCACACGTGCGACTGAGGTCTTTATCAGCAGAAGGCCAAATAGGGGTATTTTTAGCAGTAACTTGTCTATCTTTTTCCTTCCTGACTCGGTAGAGTAGTACTTCTTGAAGGCGAAAAAGAGGAAAACCAGTGACCCGAACATATGGAGAATATAGCTCTTCACCAGTCGGCTCAAGTTAACCACAAACTGGGTTGGAGCCGGTAGGGTCGCACCCATATCCTTAAACATGGTCTCAAAGACAGGTATCACAAATATAAGCAAAACCATAACTACTCCGATTGCCACCACCACTATGCTTGCAGGGTAGATAAGCGCAGATTTCACCTTTTTTTTCAGTTTTGCAGTCTTTTCCATGTATGTTGCCAGCCTAAGGAGAACCGTGTCTATCATACCCGCCTCTTCTCCTGCCCGTACGAGGTTCACATAGAGAGAGTCAAAACACTGCGGATAATCCTTTAAAGCATCAGCAAAAGAGGATCCACCCTCGATCTTTTCCTTTACCTCTTTAACTATTCCCTTTAGGTTTTTGTCTTCAACCTGATTTGAGAGAATCTGGAGTGACTGGACGAGTGGCAAACCGGAGGTGATCATTGTGGAGAGCTGTCTAGTGAAAACAACAACGTCCATTATCTTTATTTTTGCTTTCGGATTGTACTTTTCCTTTGCTTCCCTTTTCTTCTCAGTCGCCTTAATCAGAACGATTCCATTTTTTCTTAAATTGATCCTCAGGGAAATCTCTGAATCTGCGCTCATGGTACCCTTTTGGGCTACTCCATCTAAAGTTCTGCCTACCCACTCGTAAACAGGCATGTCTCTCACACCCTTACTCTGATTTTATCACAACGTAAAATGTTGTGTTCTCCCTTTTTATGAGCATAACGACCCCTTTTTTCAGATTAACGTTTCTCATAGCTTCCCTGAAATCTTTTACGTTTCTTATCTGCTTCTTTCCAATTTCCTTTATAACGTCCCCTCTCCTTATACCTGCCTCATCAGCAGGACTTCCTGGCTTGACATCTGTAACGAGGACTCCACTTTTATCCTTTATGTTTAGATGTCTAGCGATCTCCGGTGTCAGATCCTGAACAACTAAGCCTATACTTTTTTCCGTTTCTAGTTCTTTAGAGACCCTAGGTTCCTCCTCTTTCTGTTCCCCTACGATTACTTCTTTTTCAATCACCTTTCCTTCACGAACTATTTTTACCTTAACTTTTTTCCCAACCTCAGTCTGAGCAACAAGTTTTGGGAGGACATCCATATCTTTTATGGGTTTTCCGTCATAGGCTATTATGATGTCTCCAGTTTTTATCCCTGCCCGATCTGCTGGAGATCCCTCTTCAACATCGGCAACCAATGCCCCTTCAGGTTCTTTTAAACCGAAGTTTTCTGCAATCTCCGGAGTAACGCGCTGAATCTTTATTCCAAGCCAGCCTCTTATCACCCTTTTTTTGGTTTTCAGCTGTTCTACCACAGCCTTAGCCAAATTTATAGGAATGGCGAACCCTATACCCTGTCCACCTGATATGATTGCAGTGTTTATTCCGACAACCTCTCCTTTCAGATTGAAAAGGGGACCACCACTATTTCCCGGGTTGATTGAGGCGTCTGTCTGAATGAAGTCGTCGTAAGGACCCTGACCTATTACCCTACCTTTTGCACTAACGATCCCTGCCGTTACTGTATGCTCAAGACCAAAAGGATTACCGATAGCTATAACCCATTCTCCTACCTCCAATTTATCAGAGTCGCCAAGAACCGCAACGGGCAAGCTCTGCTTTGGGTTTATCTTTATGAGCGCAATGTCCGTTTTTGGATCCCTTCCAACTACTGTGGCGTCGTATTCTCTCGAATCGTAGAGCTTTACCTTAATGGACTGTGCCCTCTCTATTACATGGTTGTTTGTGAGAATGTACCCTTCCTTGTCTATTATAAAACCGGACCCGAGGCTCCTTTGCTTATACTCCCTCTGGGGGATATCACCGAAGAACCTCTCGAAGTAGTCTCCAAAGAAATCCTCAAATGGGCTTCTTCTTCCAAAGAACCACTCCCTCAAGTCAGGACCCTTTACGACTGTCGTTGTACTTATGTTGACAACCGCGGGTTTCACTTTTTTGACGAGCTCTGCAAAGCTAGGAAGAGGCTTTTCGAGAGGCAAAGTAGGGGCAGCCTCTGACCTTATTACGTTTAGGCTGAGATTCTTCGAAGCCACCTTTTCCCTCGTATATGCGAGAAGGAGAGCAACTCCCAAAAGAACAAATACTAGAAGATAAAGCTTCTTTTTATTCATCTACGTTCCTCCTTTTTGTTCGCAAAAATAGGGAGTAAAACGGAAAAAGTGCTACCCTTCTTCGGTACACTATCGACCTCTATCTTTCCATTGTGAGCCTCCACGATCCATTTACATATGGCGAGTCCAAGACCAGTGCCTGTGTCCCTCTTTCTAGCCTTGTCAGCCCTGTAAAATCTATCAAAAATGTATTTTAAGTCCGTTGCAGATATTCCAACCCCTGTATCTCTTATATCGATCCTGGCATACCCATCATCTATAGAACTTGAAACCTCAACTTTTCCTCCCGGAGGCGTGTACTTTATTCCATTGTCGATCAAGTTCATGAGCATCCTTCGAAGTTTAAGTTCATCTCCTTCAAGGGTTATGTCCTCAAGAGTACCTATCTGGAGACTGACACCTTTTTGCTCCGCATAGCTTTTCATGTCCAAACAGACATCAGTGATCAAGTCTTGAAGGACAACAGGTTCCCTATTCACAGATAAATTCTTCGTTTCTGCTTTGGAAAGAAAGAGAAGATCATCTATGATTTTCGTCATCCTATTTATCTCCTCCAGATTGCTTTTCAGGATCCGCTGGTACTCCTCCTTCTCCCTCTCTTTTCTTAAGGCAACTTCTGTCTCTCCCTTTAGAATGGCAAGGGGTGTCTTAAGTTCATGGGAAACGTCTATGCTGAACTGGTTTATTCTTTGAAAGGAATCTCTAAGCCTCTCTATCATATCGTTGAAAGTTTCCGCAAGCTTTCCAAGTTCGTCCCTTCTGCCTCCAACATCTATCCTTTCCTCCAAATTTGTAGAAGAAATCTTAATCGCAGCTTTTCTTATCTGATCTACCGGTTTTAGACTCTTCTTGGCCAGGAAATACCCGCCTATGATCGTTAAGGCCAAGGCAGTTGGGATGCTTATGGCCATAACCATCAAAAGTTTTGACATGGATTCATCGAAGTCCTCTAAAGATGTCCCAACCTGAACTATGGTCAGAACCTTTCCGTTTTCCTTGATTGGCATGGTTATGATTCTCATCCTTGACCCTTTTTCTCCCACTGTTTCATAGAAGACGTCTCCTGAGAATGCCTTCTCCAATGCTTTGTAACTCACAGGTAGTGTCTGAGTGTCAAGATCGCTTACTTTTGCCCCTATCTTTCCTGATGCGTCGAGAATCTGAATGAATTTACCCTTCGGTTTTCTTCCGAACACGTTTTCAAGATACCTCTCAAAGTTTCCGAAGATCGTTGGTTGATTCTGATCAACTATTGAAGAAGAGAGAACATCTGCGATCGATTTTAGCTTTCTATCTATACTGTGCTCAAGGCTGTTTTTGAAATAGAGGTAAACCCAGAAAGAAAAAGCGATTAACACAAGGCCGAGAATGGATCCATACCATAAAGCTAGTTTCCATTTTATTGGCAGTTCTACTCCCCTAATTTTCATCTTTGAGCGCGTAACCTATCCCTCTTATAGTGTGGATGTACCTCTTTTTAGAGAGGGGCTCAATCTTCTTTCTTAAAAAGTTGATGTAAACATCCACAATGTTTGTTGAACCTGCTTTTTCCCCCCATACGTGGGTGGCTATCTCCTCTCTAGTCACAGGTCTTTCCTTGTTTTTGAACATGTACTCCAGAATCATATACTCTTTTTCCGTTAACTCTACCTCCTTTGAAGATATTGTTAGCTTCCTAGAGTAGGCATCGAGCTTAAGATCGGAGTACTCCATAATATGAGTTTCTCCCCTTTTTGATCTTCTTAAGAGAGCTCTCATTCTCGCAAGAAGCTCATCAAATGAAAACGGCTTTGTCAGGTAGTCATCACTTCCCGAATCTAGCCCTCTCACGATATCCTCTTTTGAGGTCTTCGCCGTTATTATAAGAACTGGGGTATCTATCCCCCTTTCTCTTATTGAACGTAGCACTTCGAGGCCGTCAATTTCAGGTATCATGAGATCGAGTAGAATTATATCATAGGAGTTTTTTGAGATAGACTCGAGACCTGATCTGCCATCAAGGGAAACGTCAACTTCATATCCTTCCTCTTCCAGTCCTTTTTTTATAAATTCACAAAGCTTATCTTCGTCCTCGATTAGAAGGACCCTCACATAGCTATTATATCACTTTCTGTTGAAAAAATGCCAAAGATCCCTGATACTTTATGTGATGAGAAGGATTGAGGAAGGTAGCTACATCTTGATCGTCCACGAGGATAGGAGGTATCTAAAAAGGGTTAAAAGGGGAGAATTATTCTCGGGTCGGGCTGGAAAGCTCCTCTACGACGATATAATAGGCAAGAACTTCGGGTTCAGACACGGGGAGTATTTGATACTTGAACCCAGTCTTGAGGATCTAATTATGCATGGGATAAAAAGGGAGACGCAGATCGTCTATCCGAAGGACAGTTTTTACATATGTCTAAAGCTTGACTTAAAGAACGGTTCAAAGTTGCTTGAAGTAGGATGTGGAAGTGGAGCTTTGACTCTCGTTTTTTCAAGGGTCTGCGGACCGGATGGAAGGGTTGTGAGTTTAGAGAAGGAGGAAAGGCATTATAGAAACGCAAAAAAGAACATCGATACGTTCTGTGAACTTAAAAATGTGGATCTTGTTCTTGGAGACCTAAGCCAATGTAAAGAGGATAATTTTGACGCTTCTTTCATTGACGTAAGAGAACCCTGGTTGTGCATGGAAGAAGTTTGGAGACTTTTAAGACCTTGCGGAATTGTAGGTACAATTGTCCCTACGGCAAATCAGATTTCTGAAACTTTAAAAAGCTTACAGGAAGGCTTTGCAGATGTGGAAGTAGTTGAGCTTTTACTGAGGAGATACAAAACCATACCAGAAAGAGTTAGACCGTTCGATAGGATGGTGGCCCACACAGGCTATCTGATTTTTGCGAAAAAGATCACAAGATGACAAACCTTTTTATGTATGAGACGATTTCATCTATGTCGTCCATCACGCTGAATATGTTTAGATCCTCTTGACAGATCGCACCAGCTCCAACCAAAGTGTTCCTAATCCATTCCACAAGTCCACCCCAGTATTGGGAGTCAACTAGTACGACTGGGAAGGGCTTGACCTTCTTCGTCTGGATGAGGGTTATAGCCTCAAAACACTCATCGAGGGTTCCAAAACCACCAGGCATTATGATATAGGCGACAGCGTATTTGACAAACATGACTTTCCTGACAAAGAAATATCTAAAGCTGAGTCTTACGTTTGCGTAAGGATTGGGTTTTTGTTCAAGAGGGAGCTCTATGTTTAGCCCAACAGATTTGACCCCTGCATCACGAGCCGCTTTATTCGCCGCTTCCATAACCCCTCCACCTCCACCAGTTATTATGTTGAAACCTTCTTTTCCAAGGGCTCTGGAGAGCTGATAGGTTTTCAAATATAGGGGGTGGTCTTTCTTACATCTGGCGCTACCAAAGATACTGACGGCAGGGTAAATGTCAGAGAGGTTCTCAAAACCTTCTACAAACTCAGCCATTATCCGGAAAAGGCGCCATGTGTCTTTGAGTGTGATCTCGTCTATGACGTACTGTTTTTCCATGAAGCCAACTCCTTTTTGCTTGAGATTTTTTTGCATGGCGTTATATTATTAAACAACCTCTTCATCTGTCAAATTAACAAGGAAGTGTGGAAAAAGTTATGGAAAATCTTAAAAAATGAGATTGGGAATCGATTTAGGGGGGACGAAGATTGCATTTGGGCTTCTGGATGAGGATGGGAAAATCCTGTATTTTGAAAAAATAGAGACTGAGAAGGATAAGGGTTACGACCACGTTAAAGAGAAGATCTTAGATACGGTTATCCGGGTACTCTCAATAAATAGGGTAAAGATCGAAGACCTAACGGGAATAGGAATCGCCTGTGCGGGTCAAATTGACGTAAAAACAGGCATTATCAAGTTTTCACCTAATCTGAAATGGGAAAATGTGCCGATAGGGAAGGATATAGAATCTTTTTTTTCTGTTAGGACCTTTGTTGAGAATGACGTAAACGCCGCAACCTATGGAGAGTGGAAGTTTTCTTTTGGCGGTAAGCCAGAAAATGTAATTGGCGTTTTCTTAGGTACGGGTGTTGGAGGGGGAATTATTGCGGATAGGAAGCTTTTCAGAGGAAGCGGTTTTGGAGGTGAAATAGGGCACATGATTCTCAATCCCAGAGGATACCCTTGCAACTGTGGATCAAGAGGGTGCTTCGAAGCGTTCTGCGGAGGTGATTACATAATAGGGAGGGTAAAAAGACTCTTAGACGAAGGGTACGTTGGTAAGATTGGGAGGCTTCTCACGGATGGAGAACCTTTAAAAGTATCTCATGTGGAGAAAGCCTACTATCTTGGAGATAGGGCCGTAAAAGGAATATGGGAGGAAGTTATAGAGTACCTTGGCTGTGCTTTAACGAACATTGCAAACATTTTCAATCCTGATTTGATAATCGTGGGTGGAGGTGTCATAAAAGGGAGCAAAAAGCTACTAAAAGAAGCAAAAAAAATAGTAGAGCAGAGGGCTATGCCCGAAAGTAAGAGAAACCTAATTATAGAGGCTTCAACGCTTGGTGACGCCGCGGCAATTCTAGGAGTTGCTTTTCTCTCTTGAGTGTCAGATGAGTTGGAGGGAATTTTTGCCAAAAGTAACTGTTCTTATCCGGAAATAAATCTTTGAGCCAATTAAAGGAGAGGAACCTTCGACTAGTTAATTTTTGCCTTTTTTGAGGGTGAGTTGCGTTTTAAGGCACAAGTTGTCAGTTACAGCGAAATAGAGTCAGTGCTCATAAGTCGGAACTTCCCTCGAATATCTTAAGTCCAAGGGGGATTTTACATGGGAGGGGAAGTGAAAGGAGACGCTATAAAATGGTACGTTGAGGATGAAAAGGTAAAAGAAGTCTTAAGAAATGAAAGGTTTGAGCTACGAAGAGGATACAAAGTGGTAAATGCGGAAGGAGGGGAAAAGATCTTCGTCAAATTCTTCAGGGAAGGAGGGTTGATAGGGTACTTAAGAAACTTGTTTTTTCCGAGAGCGAAAAAAGAGTTCAAGGTGTTCAAGAAGTTGAAAAAACTGGGCATAGATACGCCCACTTTTTTTGGATATGGAATTACAAATTTTGGCTCATTTTCAGTTCTCCAATACCTACCCGGAGAAACCTACCTAGACGTATTTAGGGCGTCAGAAAACCGCATTCCCCTCCTTAGGAGGCTTGCAGATTTTTTGAAAAATTTGAAGTTCAAAGGGATAAGACACAATGACCTCCATTTAAATAATCTGATGCTAATTGGGGACCGCCTGGTTCTTGTGGACCTGCATAAAATCAGCGTAAAGAAGGGACTCAAAAGGAAAGACGAGATTTCTAATCTTTCTCATGCACTGAATATGATTTACGACGAGATGAGTGAAAAAGAAAAAGAGAACTTCTTCTTTTTTTACGGATCGCCGGATGTTCGGAGCTCACTTGAGAAAAAACTTGAGACCTTGAGAGCAAGATGGATAAAAAAAAAGATGAAAAGGGCCATGAACAGAAGCTCTATTGTGTTGCGTACTAAGGACAAAATAGCATTAAGAGGTTTTGAGGATATTGGAGAAGGTCAGTTCGTCCGTACTCTGAAGATGGATAGAAAGGTTCAAATTCTAAAATACACAAACTGTCTAAAAAAGATCTATAAGAGTCCTTTGAGACTGAAAAAGGCATGGGTTAACAGCGTAGTCCTTGAATACCTTAGGTTGCCAATTGCTCCGAGGGTTTTTTCCATGAGGCCTCCCCATCTTTTTTCTCACGGGTACATATTAATGGAAGATCTTGGGAGTTTTGGTGGGATGGAGATGGATCGTTTTCTGGATGGTCCTTACAAAAATCTACCCCTAAAGGAGAGAATCGCTTTTATAAAAGCCTTCTCAAATTTTTTTTTGAAAATGGTCAAAAACGGAATAGCTCATAGGGATCTGAAGGGTTGTAACATTTACGTGACAGAGGGTATGAGTTTTTTCCTTCTCGATGTTGAAGACATAGTTTTTAAAAAGGTGAAAGTGGAAGATACGGTGAGGATGCTTGTAAAACTCAATACCACGATCCCTAAAGCCGTCTCGGTGACTGATCGTTTAAGGGCATTAGCATCTATAAAGGCATATTCAAAAAAAGAGAGGAAGGAGATTTTAAAAAGGGTAGTGGAAGGGTCAAGAAAGGAAGAAATTGTTTATGAGGGAATTGGCGGGTTGAGGATAGAACAATGGGCAAAATAAAGCTTCTTTTTTTCATACAAGGAAAGAAAGTGGCTGCCAGTAGACTACGGGTACTTCAGTATCTTCCTTACCTGAAAGATTGGGATGTGGGCGCAGAGGTGGTAGAATATCCACGGAATCTTTTTGGCTGGCTAAGGACTCTTAAGCATTTTGAGAATTGCGATGGAGTCTTCTTTCAAAGGAAGAGGCCACCACTTACTGTTCTCACTCTTTTAAAACTGGCAAAAAAGAAGATCATTTACGATTTTGACGATGCGGTTATGTTTAGGAACTCTTTATCCAAAAATCCCTATTCTTTAAGAAGGAAGATGAGCTTCAAAAGGGTGATGCGTTTTTCTGATCTGGTCATTGCGGGAAACAACTTTTTAAAAACTGAGGCGGAAAAATACAGTAGGAACGTTCGGGTTTTGCCTACCCCTATCGAGGGAAGAAGATATTACAGGAGAGAGGAAAAAGCTAAAGATGAAGTCACACTCGGATGGATAGGGGATCACGGAAGCATTCATTACTTAAGGAGTTATAGAGACGTATGGGAAGAAATAGGGAAGAGGTTCAAAAACGTATCTCTTACGGTTATATGTGACACTTCAATAGAGGCAGAGCACATAAAAGTAAGAAAAGTCGAATGGAGTCTCGAAAAAGAGGTTGAAGAGCTCGCAAAAATTGACATAGGAGTCATGCCTCTCTTTTTTGACCTCTGGTCTCAAGGAAAATGTGGCTTTAAGATAATCCAGTACATGGGGATGGGGATTCCATGCGTATGCACACCCGTTGGAATAAACAGAGAGATAGTAGAAGACGGTATCAACGGTTTCTGGGCGGAAAGTAAAGATGAGTGGGTGGAAAAAATATCAATCCTCGTTAAGGATCCCCTTCTCAGAAGGGAGATGGGCGAGAGGGGAAGGGAAAAGGTTTTATCCAATTACACTGTCGAGGTATGCGCACCGAAACTTGTTGAGTATATAAAGTCCCTGTTTTAATAACCTATCTTTCTTCTCCAGTCTGGTTCAAATTCCTCATCAAAAAACTTCTCGAGTTTTTTAAGAATCTTTCTCCAGCCTGACTCATACTCGCTTGTTAAAACGTCCTTAAGAAAAGGAACAATTTCTCCAAGTTTATTTTTGGGCAGATAGGCCCTTGCCTTCATTTCGTACGAACGCTTAAGAGAGTCAGAGTTAAGAGAATGGGCAGTAAGCATCACAACTTTCATATTCTTTTTCACCGCCATTTCAAGAAGATCGAAGCCTCTCACACCCATTATGTCAAGTATGACTATATCGTAATCGTTCTTCTCCAGCTTTTCCTTTGCCTCCTCGAAGGTAGTCGCCTCCTCAAACTTACAGGTTTCACATGCGTCGAGAATTTCCTCCTTCAACACCTGAAGCACATCAGGCTCGTCGTCCACTGCTAGAATCTTTTTTCCGTCAAGTACAGGCTCTTTCATTTCTCCCTCCTCGCTTGATTGTCAAACTCTTCTATATCACAGAAAGGCACGGCGTGTAAATCAGAAGATGACAGATCTGAATGTGAGAACGTTTTTTTCCCAGTAAGGGGAACGAAGCGTGTCTACGGCAACACCTCTAGATTTGGATGCGTGAACGAACTCATCCCTGTTTATCATGATTCCTGCGTGTAACTCCTTTTTGATCTTAAAAATCACAATATCTGCCGGCATCGCACTTTCCCTTGTGACCTCAACTCCCACATTTATTAGCCTTTCAGTTGTCAAAGGGAGAATTATATTCACTGATCTATAAACGTAGTGAATAAGGCCGCTACAGTCGAATCGATCAGGCCCTTTGCCCCCAGGAGAGTAAGGTTTTCCTATAAGGGAAATGGATAGATCAACCACCCTTCCTCTTAGAGCCTCTTGAGTATCGTAAAACTTTACTTTCTTTGGAGCGCAAGATGAAAGAGTAAGTAACATTAAAAAAATTCCAAAGTAGGATAAGGCCTTCATCTCCTGAACTTTTTTATCAACGGGATAACATCTGAGAGATCCTCTCCGAAGACTTGGTATTTTGTGTGTGCCATGAGAGTTTTGTCCGGATTGAATCCTATCGGTAGACCAACACTCTGAAACATGCTTATGTCCCCAGGCCCGTCTCCAACTGCTATTGCCTTTTCCTTAGCTATTCCATATTTCTTAAGGATCCTTTTCACAACTATGTCCTTTCTGTTTTGTTCCACATTTATCTTCACCTCTCCTGTGAGACGCCCATTGGAAAAGAGGAGTTCATTTGCTTCCGCATAATCGATTCCAAGTAATTCCTTTATTCTATTTACAAAGAAGGATATGCCAGTTGAGACTATCACTGTAAGAATGCCCATTTCCTTAAAAGCTTTCACCATCTCAAAGGCACCTTTTGTCAAAGGGACTTCACTCACGATTCTTAGTACCTCATCCAAATGGATTCCTTTCCAGAGCATAGCATCCATCTTACAAAATTCGTGATAATCTATCTTCCCTTCCAAGTAAAGCGTCTGGAATTTCTCAGCCAATCCATCCCAGAGATTGAGACGCCTGTGCAGATACTCCCAACTGCTCTTTATAGGAGTTAAAGTTCCGTCACAGTCAAAAAAGACGATATCCATCGTTTTTTTCCATATATACCATTGAAAAGATCAAAAATCTACCGTAGAATCATGAAAGTGAAGGAGGAATGGGAGAGAAGGTACAGAGAGGGGTTCTATCCGTCTTTTCCTGAAACCCACTGGCTTCTAAAAAGGTATTACAAATACATCAAGATTGGTCCTGTTCTCGAAATTGCAATGGGGACTGGAAGAGATACCTCATTTATGGCCGAAAAAGGATATAAGATGGTCGGATTGGACATCTCTTTTGAGGCACTGAAGATGGCCAAAGAAAAGCTAAAAGAGCGAGGGCTGAAAAATACTCTACTTGTGAGGGCTGATGCGTCCTTACTCCCATTCAAAGAAGAGGCATTTGGGGGAATAGTCGTTTTTTACTTCTTTATGAGAGATGTTGTGAAGGAGATCAAAAAACTTCTAAAGCCAGGCGGAGTTGTGATCTACGAAACATTTTTAAAAAGGCAGAACATGATAGATAGGCCAAGAAATCCCGAATTCTTACTTGAAGATGGCGAACTTTACTCTCTCTTTGATGACTTTGAGCCTATTTTCTACGAAGAGGGTTTATTCATGTATAATCAAAAACTAAAGGCTTTAGCGAGATTTGTGGGGATAAAGAGATGATTTTGGAATGGCGTCCGGAGAGACCGAAAAAGAGTGCGACTGAAAAGATAAGGGAAGTCCTTCTTTCCGGCGGAGTCATAGCCTATCCTACAGACACTTTGTACGGTCTCGGCTGCGACTTTTACAATGTAAAAGCCATAAGAAAACTCTACCAAATAAAAAAGATGGACGAAAAAAAAGCAATGACTCTTATCTGCAGATCCTTCGAAGAAGTAAGTACATACGCTGTGGTGAACGATTTTGCATTCCGGATAATGAGGTCCATTCTTCCGGGCCCATACACAGTTGTTCTTAGGGCGAAAAAGATAGTACCTAAGATCATGATGACAAAAAAAAGGGAAATAGGAATAAGAATACCAGCACACGCCGTTCCAATAGGACTTGTGGCCTTATTGGGCAGGCCAGTAATAAACACAAGTGCGAAAGTATCTGGAGAGGAAATTCTCACCGAACCGAGGGAAATAGAAAAGAGATTTAAAGGCTTAATTGACCTTGTAATAGACGGAGGAACCCTTGTGGGAGACCCATCAACCATAGTGAGGCTCGTAGAGGACAGAGTGGAGATCTTAAGAAAGGGGAAGGGTTCTACTCATCTTCTTCTCTGAGGTCTTCTCTTTCCTGTTCGTCAACCTGAGAAAACGCTTCTTCAAGAGAAGCCTCAAAGTCGTCCCCAACTTCTGAACCGAGTTCTTTTCCCATCCTCCTTAAAATTTTTTCAATACTCCTTGGATCCTTTTCATCCAACTCCGAAAATTTAGATGAATCAAGAAGACTTTCTAATCGCTTCTCCTCGGTTTTTAGAACGGCTACTTTTGAGATCAGCTTCCGAAGATCCCTATTTCCGCAGAACTTACAGTAAGGCTCAATAACCTCACTAACCCTAAGAGAAATGAATGTGGAAACCTTGCCACACTTGTTACAGCTGTACTCGTATATTGGCACAAAGAAATTATATCGAAGGTTTCCTTTTCAATCAACGTATTAGCCCTTTGAATTGGAAAAACTTTGACAAAAAGTTTCTGCTCGTAATATACTATTCGTGATTTTTTTCACTTTATTTGGGGGAAGTCATGGGCCACGAATACAGGGGAAGTAGCAAATACATAGCTTCAAAAGAGCTCATGGAGATAGTAAATGTGGCAATAGTTCTTGGCAAGCCCCTTTTGATCAAAGGGGAACCCGGCACTGGGAAAACCCTCTTAGCCCACAGTATAGCCGAAGCTCTCAATAAGAAACTGATTGTCTGGAACATCAAATCGACCACAAAGGCAAAAGACGGACTCTACTTTTATGATACTGTTCAGCGGCTGAATGACGCTAGATTCGGCGACAGGGATGTATCTGATATAAGACGGTACATAAAGCTTGGAAAACTCGGGGAGGCATTCGTCTCAGAAGAACAGGTTGTTCTCCTTATAGATGAGATAGACAAAGCCGATATTGAATTTCCAAATGACCTGCTCAATGAACTAGACGAAATGTCCTTCTTCATCCCCGAGCTGAACGAAGAGATAAAAGCCAAACACAGACCTATAGTCGTCATAACGAGTAATGCGGAGAAGGAACTGCCGGATGCGTTTCTGAGGAGATGCATCTTCCACTACATTGAATTTCCAACCCCGGAGATGATGGAGCAGATAGTGAAAGTTCATTTTCCAGATATAGAGACAAAACTGATAAGAGAGGCCATAAAGAAATTTTACTGGATAAGAGAAATAGACGGGCTTAGGAAGAAGCCATCCACCAGTGAGCTTCTCGACTGGATAAAGGCCCTACGTATCGGCGGGGTTGATCCTGAAAGGATAGAGAGGGAAATCCCCTTTATTGGAACCCTCCTTAAGTGTGAACAGGATACGCAAAGACTGGAACGTTTTATTATGAATCAAAGGGGGAGTTACGAAGTAAAAAGAAGGTTCATCTGATGTTCACAGGCTTTTTCTATAAGCTGAGAGAGAAGGGTGTGCCTGTAACCATTAAGGAGTGGCTCTCATTCGTTGAGGCTCTTCATCTAGGTCTCTTTAAATCTAGCCTTAACCACCTCTATTACATAGGTAGAGCTTTACTCGTTAAAAATGAGGCCTTTTATGATATGTTTGACCTTGCTTTTCAGGAGTACTTCGGAGGGATACAAACGGAGGATATAGAAATAGAGAAAGTCTTAAAGTGGCTTGAAAATCCTAAAAATGGTTTACCCCCTCTGACTCCCGAAGAAATGGAGGAATTAAAAAGACAGAAGGTAAACATTGAAGAAATGTTGAGAGAATTCCAAAAGAGGCTAAAAGAACAGAAGGAGAGGCATGACGGAGGTAACAAATGGATAGGGACAGGCGGAAGATCCCCTTTTGGAGCTTATGGCTACCAACCGGGGGGGATTAGGGTTGGTGGGGAGTCGTACATGCAGTCAGCCATAAAAGTCGCTTACGAGAGGAGATATAAAAACTACAGGAACGACCTCATACTCGATGTGAGACAGATAAAAATGGCCTTAAAAAGACTTAGAGAGTTAAAAAGGGAGGGAGAGGAGGAGCTTGACCTTGAAGGAACCATAGAAAAGACAGCGAAGGAAGGCGGGGAATTGGAACTGGTCTTTAGGCGTTCAAGGGAGAACTCCGTAAGGTTGATCCTTCTTATGGACACAGGCGGCTCAATGCTCCCTTACACCAACCTTTGCGAGAGACTTTTTTCCGCAGCCTCTCAGATGGAGCATTTTAAAGAATTTAGGTACTATTACTTTCACAACTGTATTTATCAGGACGTTTTCGAGGATATTGCAAACTACAAAAGGGTACCCACTGAAAAACTCTTCGTTAATTTCCACAGCGGTTACAAGGTCATAATAGTGGGAGATGCGAGAATGGCTTACTCTGAACTCTTTGACGTAAACGGGTGCATAGATTACTTTTACACAAATGACAGGCCGGGAATCGAATGGCTTAAAAGATTGAGAGAACATTTTCCCTATTCGGTATGGTTAAATCCAACCCCCAAGGCTCTATGGAATCACCCGACAGTCAATGCTATACGAAAAATATTTCCAATGTTTGAACTTACACTTGATGGATTAAAGGAAGCCGTCTTAGCACTTACTTCCAAATCGAGACAGGTTCTTACTTAAAGCAGTTTGTAGAGTTCCTCTTTTAGGACGTCCTTCGCCATATCTTTTGGTATCCCCTTCTTTGTTACAACTCCACGAGAAAATATGAGAGCGGTCTTTTGTCCGTAAGCGACACCTATGTCCGCGTCCTTTGCTTCTCCAGGTCCATTTACCTCACAACCCATTATTGCTACCTTCAGGTACTTTTCAATGCTCATAGTCTCAATTTCGAATTCCTCCACAATCTCCTTTAAATTTACTTTACACCTTCCACATGTGGGGCAAGATATTATATCTATCCCCCTTTTTCTAAGTCCTGTGCTCCTTAGGATGTGATACGCAGCCAAAACTTCGTGAACAGGATCAGCGGTTAGCGATACGCGGAGAGTGTCTCCTATCCCTTCGTATAAAAGAATGCCAATCCCAACAGCTGATCTTGCAAGGCCGGAAAAAAAAGGTCCTGCCTCTGTTATCCCTATGTGAAGGGGATAGTTGGTCATACTTGCGAACTTCCTGTAAGCCTCAATGGTATCTAAAACATTGGATCCTTTAAGAGAGACCTTAATTTCCGTCCATCCCACATCTTCGAACAGCTTAACATAGTACATTGCACTTTCTACCATAGCTTCAGGGGTAGCCCTGCCGTACTTTTTCAGGATTCTCCTTTCAATTGAACCTGAGTTGATCCCGATTCTCACAGGGGTGTTTGTCTGCTTTGCCTTTTCCGCTATTTCCTTTACCTTCCGTACATTGTTTATGGTTCCAGGGTTTATCCTTATACAGTCCACACCCATTTCCATTGCTTTGAACGCGATTCTCGTATTGAAATGTATATCTCCGATTAACGGAATGTTCACTTCCCTCTTGAGAAAAGGTATGATGTTACAGCTTTCTTCCGTGGGGAGGGCAATCCTTACAAGCTCGCAACCTGCCTTCTTCAGCTCCATAAGCTGCTTTAGGCTTCCCTCAAAGTTTTCAGGCGATGTTTTAAGCATCGACTGAACGATGATTGGGTTTTCCCCTCCGATAGAGACTCCACCAACCTTTATTTCCTTTGTTTTTTTCCTTTGAAAGGCCATATCTTTCAAAAATTTTTTTAATTCTATTTTCCCATGCTCACTTTGTCAACCCAGGACGGATGTTGACGGCTTAAGCAAATTGGTATATTTTTACCGTTATGGAAGCAGTTACGGGCTTCTTAGTTTTAGACTACCAGAGGAGGGATGGGGAAGAACACTCAAGGTGGTCTCGTAAAGATGATTGAGCTCGAGGGAGTTCTGGCATCTAATTGTCTGAGAAATTTTACTGAAGAAAAAGTCCTTTTACGAATTGAGCTTGAGGTGAAACTTGTTCGCCATAGTTGGAGGTTCATCTCTCTTTAATTCCAGATTATTTGAAAGCTGGAAGAGAGAAACAGTTGAGACCCCCTACGGCAATGTCACGGTCAGTAAAGAATCTGGGGTTTTCTTTTTGCAAAGGCACGGGGTGGATCTTCTTCCTCCACACAGGATAAACCATAGGGCGAATATATGGGCATTGAAAGAACTGGGAGTAAAGGATGTTTTTGCCATAAATTCCACCGGGAGCTTAAAAAAAAATTTGAAGCCGGGTACTTTTCTGGTTCCTCACGACTTTTTCTGTCCATGGTTGATCCCAACTTTTTTTGACAGTGAATGTAGGTTCTTTGTTCCAAAAATGGACAGGCGGATAATGGAGATAACCTATGACGTAGCAAAGGAATCTGGACTTAATGTGAGGATGGGAGGTATCTATATTCAGACACTTGGACCGAGGTTTGAGACAGTTGCGGAGATTAGCTTCTTTAAAAAAGTTGGTGACGTTGTGGGAATGACACTTGCCTCGGAAGCTACTCTTGCTTTGGAATGTGGAATGTCCTACGGAAGTCTATGCGCCATTGACAATTACTGCCATGGAATAGGTGAACGGGATCTCACAATAGAGGAGGTTAAGTCTATCCAGTCCAAAAATATGTCCAGGATTGAAAGGTTTTTGGAGATCCTTCTTGAGAGAGAGGGAAAATGAAGATACTTATAAGGAACGTACTTTTAAATGGTGAAACAACCGATATTTACATCAACGAAGGAAAAATCGAGGCAATAGGTTCATCTCTTACGAGAGATGCGGACAAAGTTATAAATGGTGAGGGAAAGGTAGCGGTACCATCCTTTATTAATGGACATACCCATGCGGCCATGACCCTTTTTAGGGGATACGCTGATGATATGCCCCTAAGAAGATGGCTCGAAGAGAAGATATGGGTTCTGGAGGCAAAATTAACAGAGGAGGATGTTTACTGGGGAGCCAAACTCGCCTGCCTTGAGATGATAAAAAACGGGATTACGGTATTTAACGACATGTACTGGCATTGGGAGGCTACTGCAAAAGCTGCCTTTGAGATGGGATTAAGAGCTTATATAAGTGCGGTGTTCATAGACATGTTCGATAGAAAAAGGGCTGAGGAACAGATAGAGTTGAATTTACACCTTTATGATCTTTCGAAGAAATACAGTCCGAATGTCGTATTTACCCTCGGCCCCCACGCAATTTATTCCGTCTCAGAATTCAGTCTATTATGGGTAAGCGAGTTTTCAAGAAAAAATGGGGTTTTTGTACATATGCATGTGGCTGAGACTGAAGATGAGGTCAAATTTGCAAAGGAGAGGTATGGAACAAGCGTTGTGGATTTTCTTGACTCACTAGGGCTAATCTCTGAAAGGTTTGTAGGTTGCCATGGGTGCTGGCTTACGGAGGAGGAATGTGAAATCCTCGGGAGAAAAGGGGCAAAGATCGTTCATATGCCAGTTTCAAATATGAAACTTGCTGTTGGTAAGGTCGTCCCTCATCTTTTATTTTCAAAGTACGGGATTAGTTACTGCCTAGGTACTGACGGTTGTGCTTCAAATAATCATTTAGACATGATCGAAACGATGAAGTTTGCATCCCTTCTCGCTAAATTCGCAACAGGTGATCCAACAGTTCTGCCCGCTTATGAAGTTTTTCAATTAGCTACGAAAAAGGCTGCCTTTTGTTTTCATCTTGGGGAATGGGAAATAAAGGTCGGTTCCACTGTTGACATAATTCTTTTGGATTTGAAAAGGCCCGAATTTGTGCCAAACTTTGACCTTTACTCAGATATCGTCTATGCGGCAAACGGTTCCTGCGTTGATACTGTAATATGCATGGGAAATGTCTTGATGGAGGATAGGAAGGTTCCTAATGAAGAGGAGATAATGGAAAATGCGAGAAGGATAGCAAGATCCCTTGTCGATAGAGATAGATGATGAAATTCATATGTGATTCCATGCTTGGTAGGCTTGCAAAATATTTAAGGGTACTAGGTCTAGACGCGGTCTACTATCGACCATCTAAGAAGGGAACCGACTTCTCCTTTGAAGAACCTTACTATTTTTTGACGAGGAGAAAGAAACCTATCTTTCGAAACAGCATCTATATCAAAAGTGATCATGTTCAGGATCAGCTAAGGGAGATAAAACACATAATAAAACCTTACATCGATCCTTCCCGGATTATGACGAGGTGTATCATATGTAACGAAGTACTAAACGAAATAGAGAAAGAAAAAGTGGAACCATACGTGCCCGAATACGTATTCCACACACAGGATGAATTCCGTATCTGCCCTAAGTGCGGAAAGATCTACTGGAGCGGTTCACATGTGGAGAACATGTCGAGATGGATAAAGGAGTTTCTTGAATCATAGAGGTTTGAAAGATTCTTACCTTTTCGAGAGGATTTTTCGAGCTCTTAAAAGCTTCTTCCCAGATGATGTCACAAAAAAAAGAAAGGAAGATCCATTCTGGGTTTTAGTTGGCACAATTATAAGTCAGAGGACGAAGGATGAGGTGACGGATGAGGTTTTAGAGAAGCTGAAGAAAAGGGTGAATAGGCCTGAAGATCTGGCAGCTATTGATGAGACTGAGCTCGAAAAACTGATCTTTCCTGCTGGCTTTTACAGGAACAAGGCTAGAACTATAAAGAAGGTGATTGAGACACTTCTAAACGAATATGGTGGAAAAGTACCTGACACTCTTCATGATCTCCTGAAGTTAAAGGGCATCGGTAGAAAGACGGCAAACCTCGTACTTTCTGAAGGTTACGGAAAGCCAGCGATATGTGTGGATGTCCACGTGCACAGGATTTCGAATCGGATCGGTCTTGTAAACACGAAAAATCCAGAGGATACTGAAATTGAGCTCAGAAAGAAGATGCCAATGAGATACTGGAAGGATTACAATAAACTTATGGTACGATTTGGAAGAACGATATGTAGACCTATCTCTCCCTTTTGTAGCAAGTGTCCAATCGCAGATCTCTGTTTGAAAAGGGGTGTTGAAAGGTGGAGGTAAGATGAAAATTTTGGCTTTACATAGAAGGAGGTTTTCTGTTAACCTTGCTAGCCGTATGAGGAAAAGGGTATTTTATACTTTAGCCATTCTCTTTTTTGCCCAGATAATCTTCGCTGCCGAAGAAAAGAGAATAGTGAAAATCGAAATTATCGGAAATGAGAGGGTTGACAAGGGAGTAATTTTGAACGCCATAAAAACAAAAGAAAATGATCCCTACGATCCTAATAAGCTGAGGGAGGATTTAAAGAACATTTACAGGACAGGTTTTTTCAGCGATGTTCAGATAGATGTCAAAGATGTGGAGGAGGGCAAGATTGTAACCTTTGTGGTTATTGAAAGACCGATCATAAAGGCGATACACATATACGGAAACAAAAAGGTCAGAACGGACGAGATTAAGGAAAGGTTGAAGATTAAGTCAATGACAGTCCTCAATACAGAAAGACTCAAAGAGAGCGTTGATGAGATAAAAAAGCTTTATGCATCAAAAGGTTACTATGCCACGAAGGTTGAGCCCCAGATAGTTTACGAGGAAACATACGACGTAACTGTGAATCTGAAAATAGAGGAGGCAGGTAAATCTTACGTAAGAAAGATCGAGTTTCTAGGCAACAGAAGCTACTCGTCCGGGGAATTGAAGAAGTACATGAAAACAAAGGAGAAAGGGATCTTCTCATGGTTTACAGGTTCGGGGATCCTAGACGAGGACACACTTGAGGAAGACAGGAGGAACATAGAGGCCTTCTACATGGACAGGGGACATGTTACAGTGAAAACTTCTCCTCCTGAGATAAAGTTATCTGACGATGGAAAGACAATAGAAATCAGAATGAACATAGATGAGGGGCCAATATACAGACTTGGGAAAATAGAGTTTGTTGGTGATCTGATAGCCCCAGTAGAAGAAACGAGAAAGATGCTATCTTTGAAACCCGGTGAAGTATTCAGGAGCAGTCTCCTCCATAAGGATGTTCTCAAACTTACAGATATCTATCAGGACAGGGGTTACGCTTTTTGCGACATTACCCCGATTACAACCATAAATGAAGAGGAAAAAACTGTAGACGTTTTGTTCGAAATAAAAAAGAACGAGGAGGTTTACTTTAACAGGATAAACATCATAGGCAACGTAAAAACTAGGGACAAGGTTATAAGAAGAGAGCTCAAGTTTGCGGAGGGTGATAGATTTTCAGCCAGTAGAATCTCTGAAAGCAAAAAAAAACTGAGAAACACGACTTACTTTAAAGAAGTGGACATGAAGATTCAAAAGACGGAAAAACCTGATAGAGTAAACGTGGATGTGATTGTGGAGGAAAGGCCTACTGGAACTCTAAGTATCGGTGTAGGGTACAGTACGGCTGAAAGGTTCATTCTTTCTGGGTCTGTCTCTCAGGATAACCTTTTCGGTACAGGAAGAAAACTTTACCTTGATGCATCGATTGGCTCCGTTTCTACCGATTTTAGACTTTCGGCTTTAGATCCATACTTCCTAGATTATAAGCTTTCGACAGGGATATCACTTTCAAATTATAGAAGGATTATGGACACTTACAATTACAGGATCACAGGAGGAGGTTTATCTATAGGTCGGCCTGTGACGGACTATGTTACTTTTGGCACAAGGTACAGATACGAAAGGAACGATGTGTACAATGTGGAAGAGACGGCAAGCAAGTACATTAAGGAACAAAAGGGAAAAAGAACAGTAAGTGGCCTTGCCTTCTCCTTAAGCAGGAATACGGTAGACGACGTACTGAATCCAACGCAGGGAGATTTTGGCGATATTTCCTTAGAAAACGCGGGTGGCATACTTGGAGGAAATGTTTACTTTTTAAAAGCCACCGCCTATTATGGTAGGTACATAAAAGCTCCGTTCTGGGACTCAACATTTATGGTCAAGGGGACTTTAGGTTCGATCTGGCCTTATGGGGGAAAAAAATTACCGGTTTACGAAAAATTCTTTGTAGGTGGGATTGGGAGCGTAAGAGGGTTCAGGTACGGAGAGGCAGGTCCTAGGGATGAGGAAGGGGAAGTCATAGGTGGGAAAAAGGAAGTGATTTTCAATGCTGAATGGATCTTTCCGATTTTTAAACCGGCAGGACTCAAAGGTGTCGTGTTTTTTGATTGCGGTCATGCCTTTGACGAGACGAAGGGTTTTTTTAAAGATTACAGGTTTGGGACTGGCTTTGGGGTGAGGTGGCTTTCACCCCTTGGACCGATAAGGCTCGAACTCGGTTTTAACCTTTCTCCAAGAAAAGGGGAAAAAAGGAGTGTTTTTGATTTTATGATCGGGACGTTCTATTAAATATGGGGAGGTAACATGAAAGCTCTCGTTTTGACCTTTACCATCCTTTTTCTTTCTGCGTATACCCTTTGGGCCCAGCAGCTGAACATAGGGTATGTGGATCTGCAAAGGGTCATGCTGGAGTCTGAAAAGGGTAAAGAAGCAAAAAGGACACTTACGGAAGAGGCTGAGAAGATGAGAAAGCAGCTGGACATAAGGCAGGAAGAACTCCAGAGGATGAAAGATGCTCTTGAAAGGCAAGGAATGACCATTACGCCCGAGGCAAGAGCTGAAAAGGAAAAGCAGTATCAGGCCAAGTTGCGCGACTACCAAAGGGTCTATAGCGACTACCAGGCTGAATTACAGCAAAAGGACATGGAGTTGACCCAGGCTATTTTGAAGGAGATAGAAGAGGTTATCCGCCTAGTCGGAGAAAGAGAGAAGTTCACGATCATATTTGAGAAGAGCCAGGCTGGAATACTTTTTGCTAGCCCGGCGATAGACATTACTGATAAGATTATAAAACAGTACAACGATATGGTGAAAAAGCAACCTCCAAAGAAGTGATGAAACTTAAGGAAATCTCAAAAATCGTAGGTGGAGAGCTTTACGGTGATGGGGAAATCGAGATAAAGGGGGTCTCCTCAATAAGGGACGCAAAGGAGGGTGAGATCGCCTTTCTCTTCCGGAAATCCTATGTGGAAGCGGCAAAATCGACCAAGGCCTCTGCATTAATCGTGAGTGAAGATATTAGAATGAAGGAAGAGTTGAATGTGAGAAATATTATAGTGACAAAGGACCCATTGGGTGCGTACCTTAAGGTGGCAGATCTTTTCAAAGAAGTTGAAAAAGGTGAGGCCTTTGTGAGCCCGCTTGCTTACCTTTGTGAGGACGTGGAAATTGGCGAAAACGTAAAAATTTATCCATTCGTATACATTGGAGAGAAGTCTAGAATTGAAAATGGGGTAACTATCTATCCCTTTGTTCATATCGGTAAGAGCGTATTTATCGGAGAAAACACGAAGATACACCCACATGTGACGGTATACGATGGAGTAACAATAGGAAAAAGGGTCATTGTACATTCAGGCACAGTTTTGGGGAGTGATGGATTTGGATACGTATGGAATGGAAAAGAGCACGTAAAGATACCCCAACTTGGAACTGTTGAAATTGAGGACGATGTGGAAATAGGAGCTAACGTGACAATAGACAGGGCAGCGCTCGGCAGAACTGTCATAGGGAAGGGCACAAAAATCGACAATCTTGTTCAGATAGGACACAACGTGAAAGTGGGAGAGAATTCCATAATCGTTGCTCAGGTAGGAATTGGTGGGAGTGCCGAAATAGGAAAGAGGGTAATAATAGCAGGCCAGGCCGGAATAAGGGATCATGTGAAGATCGGAGATGATGTAAAGATAGGAGGACAATCGGGGGTAACAAAGGATGTTCGTGCAGGTTCAGAAGTTATGGGAACGCCCCATATGGACCATAGGGAGTGGGCTAGGCTCAATGTCTATTTAAAACAGCTTCCAGAGCTTTTTTCAAGGGTGAAGGACCTTGAAGAAAAAATAAAACGTGGAGAGAATAAATGATTGAGAGCAAGGAAATAATGGAACTTTTACCCCACAGATTCCCTTTTTTACTAGTTGATAGGATAGTGGAATTTGAACCTGGCAAAAGGGCGGTTGGAATAAAAAATGTGACGTATAACGAGCCTTTCTTCGGAGGCCACTTTCCGGATAACCCGATTATGCCTGGTGTTCTAATAATAGAAGCTATGGCACAGACTGGAGGAGTCCTGGCATTCAAGACATTTCCCGAGAAAAAGGGTTCTGTCTTTTTTTTGGGGATAGACAACGCAAGGTTCAGGAGACCTGTTACCCCTGGTGACCAGCTCAGGATGGTTGTGGAGGTTGTCAAGCATAGAATGGACATCTGGGTTTTTGAAGGGAAGGCTTATGTAAACGGCCAGGTTGTTGCGGAGGCAAAAATCATGGCTATGCTAAAAGAAGAAAAGGAGGGAAGGAAGTGATCCACAAAACATCTATTGTGGATCCAAGAGCTGAAATAGATGAGGACGTTTACATTGGTCCGTACTGCGTTATAGAGGGGAAGGTTACTATAAAGAGAGGGACGAAGCTTTTAAGCCACGTAGTGATTCAGGGGAAAACGGTTATAGGGGAGGATTGCGTGATAAGTCCTTTTGCCTCCATAGGTGGTCCTCCCCAAGATGTGACTTACAGGGGTGAAGAGACGGAAACCTTGATTGGAAACAAAAACACTATAAAAGAATACGTGACCATAAACAGGGGCACTGTTCACGGCGGTGGCGTGACGAAAGTAGGTGACAACAACTTTATAATGGCCTATTCACATATAGCCCATGACTGTAAAGTGGGAAACAATGTGATCATGGCAAACTGCGCAACTTTGGCTGGCCATGTTGAGGTTGGAGACAATGTGGTTTTTGGAGGTTTGTGCGCGGTACATCAATTTTGCAGGATAGGTCGGTACGCATTTATAAGCGGACTTACTGGGGTTCCCAAGGATGTTCCACCTTTTATGATAGCTGCGGGCAACAGGGCAAAACTTTACGGCCTAAATGTCATAGGACTGGAGAGAAACAATTTTTCAAAGGAGGAAATCGCAAAGCTGAAAAAGGCGTACCGCATTCTTTTTAGATCCTCTTTACCCCTTTCCACCTCTCTCAAGATCCTTGAGGAGGAGCTTGAAGGGGAGAACATAAGGCTTCTTATAGATTTCATCCAAAATTCAAAAAGGGGAATATGCCGTTAAAAATAGCCATTGTAGGGCTTGGATATATGGGAATGATCCACCTTCAGAAGGCTCTCACTTTAAAAGATGTAGAAGTCGTCGCCCTCATCGAAAAAGACAGAAAGAAGCTTGAAGAGCTGAGAGAGAAGTTTAAGATTCGCTGTTATGAAGACTATAGGGAGATAGATTCTGACATAAACGGTGTGATCATTTCCACTCCTGCGACGACTCACTATGAGATAGCCAGGTTCTACCTAGATATGGGCATTCACGTCTTTGTAGAGAAACCACTCGCATTAAGCTTCAAGGAGGCAAAGGAACTTTCCGATATCTCTGAGAAAAAAGGGCTAAAGCTTTTGGTAGGTTTTCCGGAAAGATACAACCCTGCTTTTCGCGAGGGATTGAAATTCATAGAAAGACCTATCTTTTTTGAAGCCAGAAGAACATCTACCTATGAGGAGAGGACAGCTGACGTGGATGTTGTACACGATCTAATGATCCACGATCTCGACTTACTTTCCACCATAGAAAAGGGGGAACCAGAATCGATCTTTGCGGAAGGGATAAGTCTCATGGGCGAAAACCTGGACGAAGCCTTTGCATTTGTAAGGTTTTCTCAAGGAACAAGGGGAGTTTTTTTCGCAAGTAGGATCTCCACTGAAAAGGAGAGGAGTCTAAGAATTGTGGACAAAAATGGCATAGTGAAAATCGATTTTTTAAATACGAAGCTTACTCTTGCCTTAAGGAGAAAAAGGGGATTCGAGATAGTAACCTACGGCTACGATAAAAGGGACGTAGTGAAAGAGGAACTTTTAGATTTCGTACTCTCCATTAGGGGAGAGAAGGATCCACCCATAAGAGCAAAAGAAACTCTTTTGGCTGATTTTTTTGCAGAGAGAATAGTCGGCTCAATTGTCAGTAGATTAGGGTAATGAAGTTCAACGGTCAAATTACGGTCCTTTGCGGAGAATACTCCGGAGAGGTCCATGCGGCAAACCTTGTAAGTCGCCTTTCATCGCTTATAGATGCTGGCTTTTACGCGCTCGGAGGCACATTACTCAGAAAAGAGGGTGTAGAGGTAATATCCGATTATAGGAACATCTCTGTAACTGGTTCTATCGAGGTGCTGAGGAAGGTTCTATCATTGTGGAAAGCGTACCATACGATGGTAAACCACATAAAGAGAGTTAGTCCTTCTCTTGTCATCCTTGTCGACTTCCCCGGATTTAACCTGAGAATTGCAAAGGTTGCAAAGAAACTAGGCCTAAGCGTAATTTACTTTGTTCCTCCACAAATTTGGGCATGGGGGAAGGGAAGGATCAAATATTTGAAGAATTACGTCGATCTTGTACTCTGTTTTTTCCCTTTCGAGAAGGAAATTTACGATAGTTTCGGTGTAAGGTGTGAGTTCGTAGGCCATCCGTACGTGAGAAGTGTAAGACCGAGATATGAAAAAGAAGAGTTCCTTAAGGTTTTCCAGATTCCAGATACCTTTCCCCTCATTGCAATTTTACCTGGCAGCAGGCAAAATGAGGTAAAAAGGCACATGCCTTTTCTTCGCCTCCTGATGGAGAAGATTGAATCTACTTTTAAGTACTCCTTTTTTCTTATTGCCCAAGCACATGGAATAGACAGGAAGGAAATAGAGAGACACGTTTTATCTAAGAAGAACGTTCGAATAGTTGAAAATTTTTCCCACGATGTACTCTTTCACTCGGACTGTGCTGTCCTTTCGTCTGGCAGCGCAACTCTTGAGGCGGCAATTCTTGGCGTTCCATCCGTTGTTATTTATAGACTATCGGAGATATCTTATCTACTGGCAAAGATACTTGTTAAGGTACGGTATGTAAGTCTTCCAAACCTCATACTTGGCGAGAAGGTCTTTCCCGAGTTTATTCAAAGGTTGGATGCGGAAAAAATTGCCGTTGAGCTTATGTATATGCTAAAGAAAAAGGAAGAGATGAAGGCAAAGGGTGAAATCCTTACTCGAATGTTAGAAGGTCCTGGCCCCGATCCTTACGAGACCGCTGCAAAATGTGTGTACAATTTTTTGAGTGAAAAGTATGGTTCTGTATCTGAGGCTGCTTAGTTTCGTTAAACCTTATTGGACCAAACTTGTACTGGCGATGATATTCATGTCTTTAGTTTCAGCCTCAAACGGGCTTACCGCGTTCATTGTGAAACCTGTTCTTGATAAGATCTTTTTTGAAAAAAACGAGAGCATGCTTCTTATTGTCCCTATTGGGATTGTGGTTTTGTATGTGGCTAAGGGTATATGCGATTACTTTCAGAGTTACCTTATGGGATATGTGGGTCAGAAGGTTGTGACAGACATAAGAAACGTTGTTTTTCGTGCTTTACAGAGGCAGCCCCTTTCTTTCTTCGATAAAACACCTACAGGAACGAGTATTTCAAGGGTTGTAAATGACGTGAACCTCATACAGAACACCGTATCCGACACGTTGACAGCGGTCTTGAAAGATTTTTTGACCATTTTGGCTTTAGTTTTCGTTGTTTTTTACCGGGACTGGAAACTTGCGATTATATCTTTTCTCATTCTTCCCTTTGCCGCGTACTCAATTGTTAAATTCGGCAGGCGTCTAAGAAGAGCAAGTGTTAAAGCCCAAAAGTCTGTTGCCAGGCTTACGAGTTTTTTACATGAGAACATCACGGGACAGCGTATTGTGAAGGCATTCTGCATGGAACCTTACGAGGAGAAGAGATTCGAGGAGGAGAACAATAACCTTTTTCAGACGGTCATGAAGAGGTACAGAATAAGGGCCCTTTCCTCTCCCATTATGGAGGTTTTAGGTGGTATAGCAGTTGCAATTATAATATGGTACGGCGGAAGCAAGGTCATCTCCGGTGAATCGACCCCTGGAAATTTCTTTTCCTTCACTGCCGCCCTCCTTATGCTTTACGAACCTATAAAGAGACTGAACAAAGAAAACCACAATATCCAGCAGGGACTTGCTGCAACGCAGAGGGTCTTTGAGATAATAGACAGGGAACCGGAGATTAAAGAGAAGGAGAATGCTATTGAACTGGGCAAAGTTGAAGGAGAAATAGAGTTTGTGAATGTCTCTTTTAAGTACGATGAAAGATACGTCTTGAAAAACGTGAATCTGAAAATAAGAAAAGGAGAAGTGGTCGCGATCGTAGGAGAAAGTGGAGTAGGAAAGACGACCCTTGTGAACCTTATACCAAGGTTTTACGATGTGACGGAGGGGTCCGTTAAGATAGATGGTATAGATGTTAGGAACGTGAAGATCAGATCCTTAAGGGAAAACATAGCAATAGTGACCCAGGATACTATCCTTTTTAATGATTCCATTTTGAACAACATTACCTTTGGTCAAGAGATCGATTTAGAAAAAGTGAAGATGGCCATCTCCATGGCATATGCGGAAGAGATTGTGGATAAATTACCAGATGGTCTCCATTCATCGATCGGAGAGAAAGGGGTAAAACTATCGGGAGGGGAGAAGCAGAGAATAGCCATAGCTAGGGCTATCTACAAAAATGCTCCGATTCTCATTCTCGATGAAGCAACAAGCTCTCTAGATTCTGCATCAGAGCTTAAAGTTCAGAAGGCTCTTGAAAACCTCATACGTGGGAGGACGACGATAATAATAGCCCACAGGTTGTCGACGATTATGGGAGCGGATAGAATAGTTGTTCTGGATAAAGGTCAAATTGTTCAGGAAGGGGATCACCAGAAGCTGTTAAAAGAAGATGGCCCCTATAGAAGACTCTTTGAGCTACAGTACAGAAGGGGAAAGAGAAAAATCATCGCTTTTGATAAGGCTTTGAAAAATGCTTAAATCTATTAAGAACTTTCTCTTGCTACACGTTCTTCCACCCCTTGTTTTTCTGCTTATAATGTTCATCGGAAAAAGCTCAAAGATAATTCATATTGGAAAGGAGGAGATTGAGGATCTTCGAAAAGACACAAACCTTATATTCTGCTTTTGGCACGGAAGGCTTCTCATGATGCCATTTGCGTACAGGGGTGGAAGGGGAAAGGTCATTGTAAGTAGGCACAGGGATGGGGAATTCATAGCACGAGTGATAAAGTACTTTAATCTAATAAACCATTTTAGGGTCGGATTCATAAGAGGGTCACATGGGAAAGGGGGCATCTCGACTTCTCGTGAGATTCTCAAGACCCTGAAAGAGGGCTTGGATGTCGCAGTTACGCCCGACGGTCCAAGAGGACCTAGATACGTGGTAAAGAAGGGTATTTTGGAGATCGCAAGACTCTCTGGAAAGCCGTTAATTCCTGTCACGTACAGCGCAAGTAAAAAAAAACTTTCGATTCCTGGGATAAGTTTCTTCTACCTTTTCCTTTCTCAAAGGTTTTCTTTATCTGGGGTAAGCCTATAAAGGTAAGTCCTGAGGATACAGATGAGGATATAGAGAGAAAGAGAGTGGAATTGGAAAATAGGCTCATTGAACTAACGAAGAAAGCGGATGAAATGGCATGTGGAAAATAATATACAGATCGCTCGCTTACATTTTTCTCATTCCAGGGATTTTATATCTTCTCATTAACAGGAAAACGAGAGGATCGCTCCTTCCAAGAATATTCCCAAAAATCTCCCATCCTTTTAAAAATGAGATTTTGTGGATTCACGCAGCTTCCCTTGGGGAAGCTCTAATAGGCAAGAATCTTGCTGAATTCCTCGGAAGAAAGAAAAAATTTTCCTTTGTTTTCACCACAAATACTCCGTATGCAAGAGATCTTATTATGCGTACTTTCCCACATCCGGTAGAGACTTATTACACTCCCATCGATGTGGACCTAGTACTTCGCTCCTTCATTAAGAACCTAAATCTTAGAGCCCTTATTCTGATTGAGACTGAGATCTGGCCAAACATGATCTGGGAAGTGAAAAGGAAGGGGGTTCCGGTCATCGTTGTAAATGGTCGAATCTCAGATAGAACCTTTCCCCTGTACAAAAAGTTCTCCTTTTTCATGCGTGAGGTTTTGTCCTGTCTAGATTTTGTGCTTGCCCAGTCCGAGACGCATCTTGAGAGATTTGCACAACTAGGAGCGGAAAAGGCAAAGATAGATGTGATCCCAAACATTAAATATCTCGCAAACTTAACAGAAAAATTTCACGTAATAGAAAAAGATAGGGCAATAACATTCGGAAGTATAAGGTATAATGAGAAAAACGCTCTCATTGATGTTATTCTTGAACTGAAGGGTAAATTCCCTGATTTCACTTTCTTTGTCGCACCGAGGGAACTTAGCATGGTCGAAGAGCTGGATAAGAACCTGAGAGACCGTTTTTCTGTGAGGAGGTATTCCATTTTGAAAGAGGAAGGTTGGAACCTGAAAGGCTTGGACATTGTTCTCGTTGACACATTCGGTGACCTACACGAGATATATGGAAGAAGTCTGGTTGCATTTGTTGGTGGAAGTCTGGCACCTTATGGAGGCCATAACATAATTGAGCCGCTTTTTTTCGGAACACCTGTTCTATTCGGTCCTTACGTTGAGAATTTTAAAGATCTCTCCCGTGATGTTCTAAGTTCTGGATGTGGAATTATGGTGAGAAATGAGAAAGAGCTCATAACTCAAATTGAAAGGCTGATTTCAGATGATCATTTGAGAAGCAAAATGGCGCTAAGTGGAAAAAAATTAATTGAGGAGAAAAGAGAAGAAATAGAGAAAAAACTGGAGATTCTTTTAAAGTTAATGGAGAAGAGATGAGAGAGTTTTCGGAGCTTGTTAAAATTGTGGAGATATTACGGGGTGAAAAGGGGTGTCCTTGGGATAAAAAGCAGACAATAGGTGATTTCAAAACCTTTCTTCTCGAAGAAGTCTACGAGCTCGTCGATGCTATAGAGAAGGGTGATCCAGATGAGATAAAGGAAGAACTGGGAGATCTTGTTTTTCACGTCATCTTCATTTCCCAAATATGCAAAGAGGATGGAAAATTCGGAATAGAGGAAGTAATTGCAGATGCTAAAAATAAGATCATTAGGAGGCATCCCCATGTATTCGGTAAGGAACCCTTACAAGGTCCAGTCCCAAAAATGTGGGAAGAGATAAAAAGGGCTGAGAAGGGGGGTTCTTCATTATTAGAAGGTATTCCGAAAGCAATGCCAGCACTTCTTAAAGCTTATACAGTAACAAGGAAGGTCTCAAGGGTTGGGTTCGACTGGGAGAAAGTGGAGGACGTTTATGAGAAGCTTCAAGAAGAAATAAGCGAGTTAAGGGAAGCGGAGGGAACAAAGGACAAAGAAAAGATAAAAGAGGAGATAGGAGACCTTCTTTTTACAATTGCGAACATTTCCAGGTTTTATGGAATAGATCCTGAAGATGCCCTCCGCAAAACTGTTGATAAGTTCGTGAGAAGGTTCTCATACATTGAAGAGAAGTTAAATAACCAAAACCTGGACATTCAAGTTATGGATCGTCTTTGGGAGGAGATAAAGGAAAAAGAGAAAAAAGGGGGGTAACCCCTTTTTACTTCAGTTTTGTTACATTTGCCGCCTGTGGACCTTTAGGACCATTCACAATGTCAAACTGTACTTTTTCTCCCTGTTTCAGAGTTTTAAAACCATCCTGTTTTATAGCAGAGAAATGGACGAACACATCTTCGCCACCTTCCTGCTCAATAAAACCGTAGCCTTTTGAATCGTTAAACCATTTAACCCTTCCAACTGGCATACTCTTTAACTCCTTTCAAAAAAAATTAAGGTTATGTAACCTCACGCCTATACTACGACTATTTAGCCGCCATGTCAAGACAAAATTGGAAAATTCTTTTCCTCCGGGAGGAGTAAAAAATTAAAGATTTGACTGCAAAATGATTTGATGTATAATTCTGAGACTTCCAAAACGTAGACAGGAGGGAGTCTTGAGAACCGTCGAGGAGATAAATGAAAAGATAAAGAAGGGAAAAGTGGTAGTTGTAACAGCTGAAGAGATGGTCGCCATAGCGAAAGAGAAAGGGGTCAAAAGGGCAGCTCAGATGGTGGATGTTGTCACAACTGGCACTTTTGGTCCCATGTGCAGCACTGGCATGTTTATAAACCTTGGCCATTCAAGTCCAAGGATAAAAATCGGAGGGGGTAAGTGTCTTCTTAATGACGTTCCGGCTTATGCTGGACTTGCAGCAGTGGACATTTACATAGGAGCAACGGCCCTTCCAGAAGAGGATCCAAGGAATTCAGTCTATCCAGGATCTTTCAAATACGGAGGTGGCCACGTAATCGAAGATTTTGTTGCAGGAAAAAACATAAGACTCGTTGCCTATGCTTACGGAACTGACTGTTACCCAAGGAGGAAGATAGAGACATACATAAACAAGGAAACGGTAAACGAAGCTTATCTATACAATCCGAGAAACTGCTATCAGAATTACAACGTAGCTGTAAACCTTTCGAATCGTATTTTATACACTTACATGGGCATATTGAAGCCCAATCTGCAAAACGCAAACTTCTGCAGTGCAGGACAGCTATCTCCACTTCTTAAGGATCCCAATTACAGGACAATTGGTATCGGCACAAGGATATTTTTGGGAGGAGGAATAGGTTACGTTGCCTGGAGGGGCACGCAGCACAACCCCAATGTAAAGAGAGACGAAAACGGCATACCAAAGATGCCAGCTGGTACTTTGGCCGTTATAGGTGATGCAAAGGCAATGAACCCTCGTTTTTTGAGGGGAGCAAGTTTCATCGGCTATGGAGCAACTATTTTTGTTGGGATAGGAATACCAATTCCCGTACTTGATGAGGAAGTTGCTTACTACGCATCTAGAGGGGATGAGGAACTCTGGGCACAAGTTGTTGACTATGGAACGGATTATCCTCAGAATATAAAAAAATCTATCGGAGAAGTTACATATGCTGAGCTTAAGTCCGGAGTGATAAAGGTGAACGGTAAAGAAGTCCCATCCTATCCAATATCGAGCTATTCTATGGCAGTTGAGGTTGCTGAAACTCTCAAGCAGTGGATCCTGAACGGGAAAATGTATTTGACCACACCTGTTGAGGAACTTCCAAGGGCGGGGGCTGACATAAAGATATGCTCATTGGAAGAGGCAAGACCTGGGTTTATGTGAGGTGAGCCGTGAAGCTTCTCGAAGATCTTTACATTTACCCCTGGTTCTCCCAGACCGAGAATAACTGCAATACCATATTTATCGATGGGAAACCGCCAGTTCTCGTTGATCCTGGACATAGGCACCTTTTCAGCCACGTAATTGAGGGAATGGCAAGTGAGGGAAAGATTGTGGATCACATTAAGTTCATTATCGTAACACATTCCCATCCAGACCATGCAGAGGGTTGTGACCTCTTTGGAGATGAAGTTATAAAGGCCATAAGTTTTGAGGAGTACAGCTACCTTAAAGGGGAGGGGAAAGAGTTATTTTTGGCTTCTGGATCTCAACCACCTCGGGAAAATTGGAAGATCTTCTTAAAAGAGGGGAGGTTGAAGATCGGAGACAAAACTTTCAGGGTAATAGACACGCCGGGCCACACTCCAGGATCGATTTGCCTTTACTGGGAAGAGAAACGTGTGCTCATTTCAGGAGATACTGTTTTTTATATGGGCGTCGGAAGGTTTGACCTTCCAGGAGGAGATGGGGAGCGGCTCAAGGAGAGCGTCATTAAGCTATCAAAACTGGATATAGAGTACCTTATTCCTGGCCACGGTGAACTCCTTGCAGGTTCAAAGGTTATAAAGAGGAACTTCAAGTTCATACTTGACGAATTCTTTTGAGTGATTATAATAAACTTGACAAAAAAACGGGAGGGAAAACCTTGAATCAGGCCAAGACCTTCCTTTTGATGGTAGTATTAACGATACTTTTCGTCTTTGTTGGAAGCCTCATAGGCGGCAAAGAAGGAGCCTATATCGCCTTTGCAATTGCCCTTTTGATGAACCTCTTAAGCTACTGGTTCTCAGATCGGATCGTTCTCGCCATGTACGGTGCGAGGGAAGTTTCTGCAAATGAGGCACCTGAACTTCACTTCATTGTCCAAAAGCTGGCCCAGAAGGCACAGATTCCAACTCCTAGGCTTTACATAATCGATAACGATAGCCCAAATGCCTTCGCCACAGGTAGAAACCCGTCAAATGGAGTTGTGGCAGTTACAACTGGGATTCTGAAATTGCTTAACAGGGAAGAACTTGAAGGCGTTCTTGCACACGAAATATCA
This sequence comes from uncultured bacterium, assembly GCA_938084905.1. GTDB lineage: Bacteria > Desulfobacterota > Syntrophorhabdia > Syntrophorhabdales > JANXAF01 > CALKEQ01. Next base: position 21,681 of record CALKEQ010000013.1, on the reverse strand, counting down.
CATATAAAACACAGAGATATCCTTGTTCAGACAATTGCTGCTACTCTTGCCGGCGCTATAACCATGCTTGCCAACTTTGCACGTTTTTCTCTCTTTTTTGGTCGAGCAAACTCAGATGAAGAGGAAAGCGGAGGAAATATCCTTTCCCTTGTTATCTTCTCAATGTTAGCTGCCTTTGCCGCCATGCTTATACAGCTCGCCATTTCTAGATCGAGGGAATATTTAGCAGACGATGGAGGGGCAAGACTGAGCGGTAACCCACTTTACCTTGCCTCTGCTCTTAGAAAATTAGCGACCTGGGTTAGAAGGATCCCCATGACTGACGCAAATCCATCAACCGCTCCGATGTTCATTGTTAATCCGTTGAAAGGTGAAGGTATCCTCGCGTTATTCAGTACTCATCCTCCCATTGAAGAGAGGATAAGAAGACTCGAGGCCATGGTCTATCGGAGATAACATAGGCTCTCTCCCCAGAGAATCTATAATAGATATAATCGACAAAGTCGAAAACGGTTCTTTCCTCGACGAAGAGTTAGACAGGTTCTTCTCTACCACAAAAATAGACGAACCAAAAAAATCTCTCATCTATGAAATGGTAGCAGGGGTTATTCGCTGGAAGCTTTACCTCGAATGGCTCCTTTCTCATTACATCCGTAAAAGGGTGAAAAGGAAGGTAAAGATCCTTTTGAAGCTTACACTGTACCAGGTAGAATTTATGAGAAAACCTGCATATCATGTAATAAACGAGGCTGTCTCATTTGCAAATTCAAGATGGGGAAAAATGGTAGGAGGATTTGTAAATGCGGTCCTCAGAAACTACACTCGTACCGGAAAGAATCTCTTACCGCCCGATTTGTCCGTAAAATACTCTTTCCCTCATTGGCTTACAGAAAGATGGTATAGGAGATTCGGAGAGGAGATCGAAGAGCTCCTATCTTACTTGAATACCTCGCCAGTTTTCGGTTTAAGGGTTAACACGAAAAAAATGTCTGTAAATGACGTAGTTAATTATCTGAGGAAAAAAAGGATAGATGTTGAAAGTGGAAAATGGCTTGAGAGTGCTCTTTACACGAGAAAGGTTGGACCCATCCTTAAAGATAGACTCTTTAAAGAGGGGATAATCTACGTTCAGGATGAAGCTTCCCAGTTGGCTGTGGAGGCCTTAAAGGGGAATGGAAGGGGACTTCTTCTTGATGCTTGCTCTGGATATGGTACAAAGACAGTAAACATCGTCGACAGATTTGGAGAGGTATTTAGGGTTGTCGCAATGGATCTGTCGATCGAAAAGGTCAGGAATGTTCCTCCTTTCGTTAAAAGGGTAGTCGGAGACATTCTCTTCTCTCCTCTAAAGAAGGAAATATTCGATGCGATTCTTCTTGATGCCCCCTGCTCTTCTCTCGGAATAATTCGGAAGCACCCTGAGGTTAAGTGGAGGATCTCTGAGGACCATATAAAAAAATTTTCTAAAATACAGCTCTCTCTTCTCGAGGCTCTTTGGGAAAGCCTAAAGCCAAATGGAACATTAATCTACAGTGTGTGTTCCTTTGAGCCCGAGGAGACTTTCCAGGTAATAGAGGAATTTAAGGAGAAGGCCAAATTTAAAGTGGAGAAGGTATTTCCTTTTACTGATGATGTATTCTTCGTTTCCGTTCCGCACAGAACGGGAATGGACGGCTTCTTCATAGCCAGGCTCAAAAAGCTATGAAGGTAAAAGTCCTCTTCTACATTTTCCTTATGCTTCTCTCTTTTTTACTCTCCGCTTACCTTACAACTGGTTTCATTCTCAAAAATCAAAAAACCGTATCGTGTCCTGACATAAAAGGACTTACCGTATATGAGGCTGAAGCCCTTTTGAGAAAGAAGGGACTCAACCTTAAAGTTTCAAGATCTGAGAAGAGGAAAGATGTGCCAAAAGGGGTAGTTCTCTTCCAGCAACCAGAGCCAAACGCACTTATCAAGGAGGGAAGAACGGTGCATGTAACGGTATCGTTAGGACCGGAAATGGTAGTTGTTCCAAACTTGAAGGGACTAAGTCTTAGGGTAGCTGAGGACCTCCTCTCAGAGAAAAATCTGAAAATCCAAAAAAAAATATTCGTTCCAAGCAAAATTGAGGATAGAATTTTGGCACATGTTCCAGCTGCCGGAGAGAGGGTGCCGGAAGGCGGTGGAATAACCGTTATTGTAGGTATGAAGCCCCCTGAATTTTACGTAGTACCGGATGTGACTGGAAGCGATTTTAACCAAATTATTGAGGAGCTAGAATCGAAAGGAATAGATTACAAAGTCGTATATAGGAGAGGAGAACGCTCTCAGTCTGAGGGAAGAATAACTCTAGAGAAGAGACCAGGAACGATTCTTAGCCCCAATGAAGTTCTGGTTATAAACGTATTTCTTGGAGGTTGATATGGGCCGAGTTCTCATAGCACCTTCAATTATATCCTGTGACATGCTCAACTTAAAGAGGGAAATCGCAAAGATTGATAAGGCAGGATGCGATCTAATACACATAGACATTATGGACGGGCATTTTGTTCCGAACATCACGTTTGGTCCAGCTGTAGTGGAAGCAATAAGAAGCGCAACGAAAAAGCCTCTTGACTGCCATCTCATGGTAAAAGACCCCCATCTCTTTGTAAAAGATTTCATTAAAGCGGGAGCTGATATAGTAACGATCCACGTTGAATCGGATGTGCACGTTTTGCGGACCCTGGAGATAATAAAAGGGGAGGGGAAAAAAGCGGGCATTACACTTAATCCAGGAACGAACATATCCGCCGTTGAGGAAGCTCTTCAATACGCTGATCTTCTTTTGGTTATGACAGTTAATCCAGGATTTGGAGGTCAATCCTTTATCCCTTCAATGTACGACAAGATAAAGAGGGCGAAAGAGCTTACGTTGATGAAGAATAAAGATATATTCCTTGAGGTAGATGGAGGAATTAAAGTTTCAAATGCAAAGCGTGTGGTCGAATGTGGGGCCGATATCCTTGTTATGGGGACGGAGATTTTTAAAAGCAAAAACTATGCAGAAAAGATCAGAGAGGTGAGAAAGAGTGTGGGTCAGTGAAAGAGAGAGAAGGAAGGCTGCCATAAAAAAGGAGGTAGAGGAGCTAAAGAGGGAGATCGATCTATCCCAAATTGAACCCTTTTTTAAAAGATTGAACATCAATTACCGCAAGGGGGAAGAGCAAATTCTGGAAATTCCATTTATAGGGGATCTTATCATCCTAAGGATACCTTCCTTTACCTTTAAGAAAGTTGGCGGAGCATCCCTGGATACTCCTCTTAAAGCTATTATTCTCCGTTACCTGAAAAACCTACCTGAAGTGGCAGAAGGCAAAGAAGAAGATTATAGGAATTTGGAAGAGTTGGGTGTTTCTCTGAGTAAAGCTCTTAAACCATTAAAGAGAGCTTTTTCATACGACCAAAGTTTCTTCTTCAAATGTGGAACATCCCTCGGAGGGGTGAGGTTGAAAGAAAGAGATAGTCCCGTGCTCTTTTCTCTCCTTCCAGGGATCGAATCTCTTTTTTTCTTCAAGGAAGGGGAAGAAGAAAAAGGTCCGGAACTTTCAATCTACTTTCAGAAAAAGGCAACGAACATTTTTTCATCCTCAGAACTCCTATACATGACAAAGGTACTCGTTAGAAAAATTCTCAAAGAGGCCAAAAAGGCGTTTTCAGAATACTCTTTTTAGCAATTCTCTCGCTATTATGGCTTTTTCCACTTCCTTTGTGCCCTCGTAAATCTCAACTATTTTTGCGTCTCTGTAGAAGCGCTGAATATCGTACTCCGCTATGTAACCGTAGCCACCGTGGAGTTGAAGTGCTTCATTTGTTACGAAAACTGCCACCTCTCCACCAAACCACTTTGCCATTGATATAAGTGCAGGATCTATCTTACCGTGGTCGAGAAGGTAAGCCGCTCTCCAGTATAAACCTCTTGCGGCCTCTATTTTGGTTGCCATCTCGGCGAGCTTGAACTGAACGCCCTGGAATTCGGAAAGAGTTTTTCCAAAGGCCCTCCTCTTTTTAACATGAGCTATAGCCATCTCGAGAGCTCCCTGGGCAACACCAACTCCCTGAGCTGCAACGTGTAACCTTGTCCTGTTAAAAAAGTCCATGAGCTGGTAAAAACCGTAGCCCTGTCGACCGATGAGATTGGACACAGGAACCTCCACATCGTTAAACCTGAGCTCTGCTGTGTCTGAAGCCCTGATTCCCATCTTTCCCTTTATTTTTTGAGCTTCAAAGCCTTTTCTGTCCGTCTCCACGAGAATAACGCTATATCTTCTATGTGGATCCTTTTCCTCCATTTCTGTTAAACAGAAAACCAGGATGTAATTTGCTACACATCCGTTTGTTATGAACATCTTACTTCCGTTTATTACGAATTTATCACCCCTTCTTTCTCCCTTTGTTTTCACAGAAGTAACATCACTTCCCGCATCAGGTTCTGTAATTCCGAATCCCATGATAGCCTCTCCTTTGACTAGGGGAGGTAAGTAGGTCTTTTTCTGAGTCTCAGTCCCGTATTCCTGGATCATCTCTGCTCCAAAGGTACATGAGAGGATGGCCTGGCCACAACCCGGGTCAACTCTCCAAAATTCTTCAGTTATTAGAGCATGTTCAAAAAAACCAAGGCCATGCCCTCCGTATTCCTCTTTAATAAATGTGCCTACAAACCCGCACTCACATGCCTTCTTATGGAGGGAAAAGTCAAAGTCTTCTATCTCATCAAAGTACCTGGCCTTTTCTCTAAATTCGCCCTCCGCAAATTCCCTTGCCGCCCTCCTTAGGTCTTTCTGCAGATCCGTAAGATCCATTTTCCCCTCCAGAAATGTCAAATGTTGAATTTTATATGCAGAATATCACCGTCTTTCACCTCATAATCCCTTCCCTCCACATGTACGAACCCTTTTTCCCTTGCATCTTTCTCTGAGCCTGCCTTAATGAAATCTTCGTAAGATATGACCTCGGCCTTTATAAAACCCGCCTCCATGTCAGAGTGGATTTTTCCCGCTGCCTCTACGCATTTTGTCCCTTTTTTTACGGTCCAGGCCCTTACCTCTTTTCCCACTATGGTGTAGAAAGTTATGAGACCGAGGAGCTGGTACGCAGTCTTAACTATCTTTTCAACAGCCAGGTCTTTAAGGCCGTACATTTCCATATATGCCCTTCTTTCATCCTTTGAAAACCTAAGAAGCTCTTCCTCCAGCTTTCCACATATGTATACAACAGCGGTCTTCCTTTTCCTTGCGTATTCCTCAACTTGAGGAAAGGGAATTTTTTCAAGGGATTCCTCATCCACGTTTGCGATGTAGAAAAAAGGTTTTGAGGTTAAAAGACTAAAGGACTTAAGTATGGATTTTTGCTCCTCTTTAAGGAGACCAATCTCTATGAAACGGCCCGAGCCAAGCAAAGTCTTGACTTCTAAAAGCAAGTCCAGTTCTTTCCGGAATTTTTCCCCGTGGGTTTTTGAGGTTCTTTCTAGCTTCTTTATTCTATCCTCAACAACTTCAAGATCTGAGATTGCCAATTCTGTTTCGACTATTTCAATGTCCCTCAAAGGATCGATACTTCCGTAAACGTGGGTTACATCTTCTCTTTTGAAGCACCTGACCACATGGGCTATCGCATCAACTCCACGTATATAGGAGAGGAACCTGTTTCCAAGACCTTCTCCCTTATGAGCATCCTTTATAAGTCCCGCAACATCAAAAAACTCTATTGTTGTTGGTGTTACCTTTTCAGGTTTTACAATGCTCGCAAGCTTGCTCAAACGTTCGTCTGGGACTTGGACTATTCCCAAATTGGGCTCTATTGTACAAAAAGGGTAGGGATGTGCTGGGACGCTAAGCCCAGTAAGTGCGTTGAATATTGTAGATTTTCCAGAATTGGGAAGACCTATTATTCCGCAGGAGAGGCCCATAACCTATCCTTTTGTTCTTCTGTTGAAAATGGTCATTGCTTTTTCTTTACCCTCATTTACTATGGTTTCAATAGCAAGGGCCGCTCTCTCTACGATCTCTGGAAGCTTTTTTTCCTCCTCCTCTGTAAATTCGGATAGTACGTATTCATCCGCTGGTAAGTAGTGAGGTCTTCCTATTCCAATCTTAACCCTCAAAAAATTTCTGCTCTCTAAGGACTCAATTATTGACCTTACGCCCCTGTGGCCACCATCTCCACCGTTCCACTTAATCTTCACTTCTCCAAAATTAAGGTCCATATCGTCATGGACAATCACTAAGTTTTCCTGGCTTATCATGAACTTCTGAACGAGAAAAAGGATTACCCTTCCGGAGATATTCATAAATGTCTGCGGTTTTGCAAGTATTAAGGTGGTGGAAGATCCGATGAGGCACTCCCCGGCCTTCTTGTCGAGTGGAATTTTCAACCTTTCAGACAGCTTTTCTATAACACGAAACCCGATATTGTGCCTTGTCTTCTCAAACTGGGCACCTTTATTTCCCAGCCCGCATATAAGGTACACAAGAATCGGCTATTCCTCTTCTTTTTTCTCCCTTTCTATCCTTTGTGGTTCCTGCGGCTCAGTAGGGGCTGCTTCCTCCTCTTCCGTTGGCGGGACGATAGTAACTACAGCAGCATCAAGACTCCCCAAAATCTTCACTCCAGGAATTTTGATCTCATTCAGATGGATCGAATCACCTATGTCCAGGTTTGATATGTCCACGTCAATTTTTTCAGGTATTTTGTCAGGTAAACATTCAACAAGCACTGTGTGAAGATGTTGCTCAACGATCCCGCCTTTTTTCACGCCAGGAGATTCACCAATGAGGTGGATACCTACTTCAACCTCAACGGGTCTTTCCATGGAGATCTGGAGGAAATCCACGTGAAGTACCTTGTCTCCGAGGTGATCATACTGAATATCCTTAACCATTACGGGTCTTTCCTCATAGCCTTCTCCACTCTTAAGTTTCAATGTCGCGATCGTAGTCCTTTTAAAGGTCCTTTGAAATCTAGTCCATTCCCTTAAATCGATGGAAATGCACGTAGGTTCAACGTCCTTTCCATAGATGATTGCAGGGATTCTGTTTTTCATTCGAAGCTTTCTCGCTTCAGATTTTCCTTTTTTTTGCCGTCTTTCTGCAAAAATTGTTGGATGGTCCATCTTGGCCTCCAGAACCCTTTATACGAAAAGTGAACTTACTGATTCGTCATTATGAATACGCTTTATTGCCTCTCCAAGCAAAGGTGCCACATCCAGGACCTTTATCTTCTCTAGGGAAGCCGCTTCCTTTGATAAGGGAATGGTGTTTGTCACAACGAGCTCCTCAAGTTGCGATTCTCTTATCCTATCTATCGCATTTCCAGAGAGGACGGGATGTGTACAGGAAGCTAGAACGCACCTGGCACCGTTGTTCATTATAGCTTCCGCAGCTTGTACTACGGTTCCCGCAGTGTCGACTATGTCGTCCACAATTATGGCAGTTTTATCTTTTACGTCACCTACAAGATGCATGACCTTTGATACATTCTCCTTTTCCCTTCTCTTGTCTATTATGGCAAGGGACGCATTTAACCTTTTTGCAAGCTCTCTTGCCCTTTCTACGCCTCCGGCATCAGGGGCTACAACCACAGTATTATCCCCCTTTTTTCTTAGATATTCTAGCTGAACTGGCAAAGCGTATAGGTGGTCAACGGGAATATCAAAGAAGCCCTGGATTTGCCCTGCGTGAAGATCCATTGTCAGTATCCTTGAGGCTCCTGCCACGGTAAGAAGGTTTGCCACCAGTCTTGCACTTATCGATGTTCTAGGAACTACCTTTCTATCCTGTCTTGCGTACCCGTAATACGGAATTACAACTGTTATCCTTTGAGCTGAGGCCCTCTTTAATGCGTCTATCATTATCAAAAGCTCCATAAGGTTATGGTTTACAGGAGGGCATGTGGGTTGCACAACAAAGGTGTCCATCCCTCTAACATTCTCTTCCACTATAACCTGGACCTCCCCGTCGCTGAAAGTTCCAACACGTGCCTTCCCAAGTTCTACACCCAGGTAACGGCAGATTCTTATCGCCAGGTCTAAATTCGCGTTTCCTGAGAAGATCTTCAGTTTGTTCACCATTTCTTCTTCCCCCAAAAAAAACTGGGGCGGGAGGATTCGAACCTCCGAATGCGGGCTCCAAAGGCCCGTGTCTTACCGCTTGACGACGCCCCAAAAGTGTTAGCTTTCTTTTCTTCTTTTCAAATCTCTCTTTCTAGAACGGTGCTCTCTATCTTCTCCCCCTTTTTTCGTTTTTAGAGGATGGACGCAATCCCTTAACGTTCCATCCTTTCATTTTTTACTCGGCCTAGCGTCAAGGATTCTCCTACGCAAGGAGTTATTCTTAGGTCCCTAACCATAAAGCAGTTATCGAAGAGTATCGAGGCGTAAACCTTAACTCTCTTCCTTTTTATCTCCACATTTCCTCCTAGATACTACAGGCAACGAAGACCCTTCCGTAAGGAGCCATGCTCCTTGCTGCCCTTTCCGCGCTTTTTTTATCTTCAAAGCATCCAAAAACCGATGAACCACTACCAGTCACTAGCGCACCTTTGGCTCCACAGGAGGTGAGGAGGTCTTTTATTTCCCCAATTTTCGGACACATCTCAATCACCGTTTCTTCAAGGTCATTCTCAAGAATCCTCACTACCTCTTCCAACGAACTGAAATTTTTTTTCAATTTAATATCATCTCCATTTTTTGTCAATACGATTTTAACGCGACTGTAAACTTCTTTCGATTTCATCTCCACCTCGGGATAAACTATTAAGTACCATATTCGGGGAAGAGTAACGGGAGTTATCTTTTCACCCACACCTCTTATTATGCATGCCTTACCGTAGAGAAAAAGCGGAACGTCAGCACCAATTGACTTTCCAATCTCTAAGAGCTCGGAGGGGGAGATTTTTAAATCCCAGAGACTGTTTAAGGCCCTTATAACTGTGGCGGCATTACTGCTTCCACCTCCAAGACCGGCTCCAAGAGGGATTCTCTTCTTTACTTCCACGACTATTCCTTTTTTTATCGAAAACCTCTGTTTTAAAAGTTCAACTGCCCTGTAGATTACATTTTCCCTTCCTTCTGGCATCTCTCCACTTATCCTTTTCACAACTATCTGATCCTCTTCCGTTTCTTTTATTCTTATTGAATCGGAAAGTGAGATCAAATCTACGAGGCTCACTATGTCATGGTAACCATCGTCCCTTTTTCTCAAAACTTTTAGGAATAGGTTTACCTTTGCGAAAGAGGGCAGAAAGGACTCCAAATTGTCACAGCACCCTTTCTACGCTATAATGGTCTGTTGAAAATTCCGGAACGGCTACTATATTTATCTTTTTTCCGTAATGAGATTCGAGAAATTCTATCGCATCTTTTTCTTCCTCATAAATCAGTTTTGCAACCTCAGGCGATAAGTTGACTTTAAAGGCCCTTGCCTCCTCATTAATACAAGCGTACTTTAATTCCCTGAGAACGGAGTAGCAAACAGAGTATCTTGATCTCACATACCCCGATCCCTCACAGGTAGGACAGGGCTCGAGAAGCATGCCAAGGACATTGCTCCCCGTTCTCTTTCTGGTGAGCTGTACTATTCCTATTTCGCTTATGGGATAAACAATGGTTTTTATCCTATCCTTTTTCAAGAACTCACAGAGCGTTTTATAGACAAGTTGCCTCGATTCCTCTTTTTCCATGTCTATGAAGTCTATTACTATTATCCCTCCTATGTTCCTCAAACGTATCTGATAAGCGATTTCCTTTGCCGCCTCAAGGTTTGTTTTAAGTATCGTATCTTCTAGGTTCTTTTTCCCAAGATACTTTCCAGTATTCACATCTATCACAGTCAAAGCCTCAGTGTAATCGAAAACGATGTAACCTCCAGATTTAAGGTAAACCTTCTTCTCATGTATTTTTTCGAGGTCCATTTCGATGCCGAATGCGTCAAATATTGGAACTTTACCATCGTACATTTGGACATCGCATTTAAGATCGGGAAGATGGGTTTTCATGAACTCTTTCACAGAATAAAAAACCTCCTCATCATCTACAACGATTCTGCTCAAATTGTGAGCGTATAAGTCACGGATGACCCTGTATATGAGCCCGAGATCCTCATGAAGGATCCTTGGAGCATGAACCCTTTCCGCCTTCTCCACGATGTTTTTCCATATTCGCATAAGGAAGTTAAGATCTTCCTCCAGATCTTTCCTCTCTTTCCCTTCAGAGGCTGTTCTTGCAATAAGACCAAAGCCACGCGGGCAAATCTCCTTTAGGATCTGGCTCAGTCTTCTCCTCTCATTTTCATTGAGTATTCTTCTCGAGACACCAACGTGGTTCATTGCAGGCATAAGCACCAATAACCTACCGGGAAGAGTGATTTTGGAAGTAACTCTTGTGCCCTTATTTCCAACGGGTTCTCTCGTGACCTGTACTATAAGCTCCTGACCCTCTTCCAGGACCCACTCTATTCTATCCTTTTGATCAGCAGAATATGAAGATTCCTCAAAATCCTCATAAATACCTGGATCGATAACCACATCTTTGACGTAAAGGAAAGAGGCCTTTCCTATGCCTATATCTACAAAAGCCGCATCCATTCCTGGGAGAATGCGAACGACTTTCCCCTTATAAATGTTCCCGACGATCCCTTTCTCATTCTTCCTCTCCATAAAAAATTCTACTAGGGAGCCGTTTTCGAGAAGGGCTATTCTCGTCTCGTTGAAAGTAACGTTAATCAGTAACTCGGAGAACATGTTCTTTCCCTTCCCTTATCTTTACTATCCGTTCAAATTTCCCATCCTTCAGAATCTCTTTTATGTTCGTGCCACGAAAAACGTAGAACCTTTTCCCATTCCTTTCCCTTAATAGTTCAAAACCTTCTTTTTTCTGCCCGTTTTGGCTAACTATAAGGTACACTGAGGGATGCCCTTCGAGTTTACCTTCCAGGATCTCAAAAACCCTGATTCCTTTTGGCAGATAAAGGTTTAGAAGCTTCTTAATTGAGGCGAAATCGTAATTTATGTCGACTACCTCCGCAACAATCCACTCGCACGTACTTTCAAGACCCACTGGAATGGCTGGGGAGAGTGAGACTTTCGGCATGGGATGGTACTTTCCATGCATCTTAAATAAAATACCAGATGACCGCAATGCGCGAATAATGGATTTCATGGTGTCAATATGGCCAATGTACTTTGCCTTGCCCAATTTTCCGTACCTGAGTGAAATTTTCTTTACCGGTCTCATCTCTTTCTCATGCAGGGAAAGCTTTTCCATTGAAGACTTTGCTTTATGGAGAAGACGGTTGCTCTGGCAAACCCCGCAAGAAGAACATTCAACAAAGCAGTCTGGTGTCTGAAGAGCGGATTCAGATTTCCTGTACTCCTCAAACAGAAAGTCTTTGCTTATCCCTGAATCTATAAAGTCCCAGGGAAGATTCTCGTTCGGTCTTCTTTCGCCTAGATAGACCTCCATTTCTAGCCCCGCTGAATTGAACCAATCCACGTATCTTTGAAAGTTGAAAAATTCCCTCCAAGCTTCCATTCTAACTTTGTGCCTTCTCAGGTACGAGAAAAGTTCTGAGAGTCTTTTGTCTCCCCGCGATATGATCGCTTCTGCAAATGATTGTTTTACGTCTCTAAATCTTACTTTCACCTTTCTACCTTTAAACAGATCTTTGATAATCTTTATTTTTTCCCTTAAGTTCACCTCTTTGTCCATTCCAAGGTACTGAAAAGGGGTATGTGGTTTGGGAACAAACGGAGAGATTGAGAGCTGAACTTCCATCCCCCACTTTATCAAGGGATAGATGGATGTCATAAGGTCTTGGAAGTCCTCCTCCGTCTCCCATGGGAACCCAACCATCAGGTATATCTTTACATATCTCCATCCATGTTTAATGAGAGAAGGGATCTGCCTATAAAAAGAGTCGAGATCTATCTTTTTATTTATCCTTTTTCTTAGACTTTCAGATGCCGCCTCAAGTGCGAATGTTAATCCCGTTCTGGAAGTCCTTCCTATAAGGGAGATCTCTTCCTCGCTTAGGCTACCGATCCTTAAGGAGGGTAAAGAAATGGAGGTACCGGGAAATCTTTCGGATACGTACCAGAGGATGTTGGTCAGCTGTGTGTGATCTCCCGCACTCAAAGAGAGAAAAGATACCTCTTCGTAGCCTGTTGACATGATTGCACAATCCAAAATCTCCTTTACGTTTTCAAGGCTTCTTTCCCTGTAAGGTCTGTAGATGTACCCTGCGAGGCAGAACCTACACCCACTACCACATCCCCTCGATATTTCCACGTTCAATCTGTCATGGATGCTTCCTACAATTGCGACAGGAGGCTTCTTTGCGTGAAAGGATGCGTCTAGATCCTTTACGTAGAGGCGAGTAACCCTGTCTTTGGGGAAAATTGGCGAGTAAACACCGTCAAGATCTGCAAGTTCCCTTATTATTTTCCACCTTTCCATACCTTTTAATTCTTTAAATCTGTTTAGAAGTTCAACAAGTACGTGCTCTGCCTCACCGATAACTATAAGATCAAAGAATGGCTCATATGGAGCAGGATTCATCATGGAGGGCCCGCCAGCTATCACAACCGGATCGTCTCTTCTCTCCTCCGCCTTCTGCTTTATCCAGCCGAGTTCCATCATGTTCAGTACGTTGGTCATGTTTAATTCGTACGTCAAAGAAAAGCCCACAATGTCCATCTTAAAGAGAGGGGTCTTCGACTCAATTGTAAAGAGGGGTCTCTTCGACTCCCTAAGGAAAGACTCCATGTCCACCCATGGGGCAAAGCATCTTTCGCACCAGACATCTTCCTGCGCGTTGGCGATCTCGTAAAGGAGGAAGTAGCCGTAGTATGACATCCCCACTTCATAAATGTCAGGGTAACATAGGGCAAATCTTACCCTTACACGCTCAAGATCCTTAAAGACCGCGTTTCTCTCTATCCCTAAGTACCTGGCTGGTCTAGAGACATTTGAAGGGATGTAAAAATCAGTATCCATACTCCTTCATTATCTTCTCAAGATCTTCCTTAACCATCTTCTCAAGCCTCTTTAATGATTCCTCGCTTTCAGCTTCAAATCTCAAAACGATGACGGGTTGTGTGTTTGATGGCCTGGCTAGTGCCCATCCGTCCCTAAATAGGACTCTTACGCCATCTATGTCTATCATTTCGAACTTCCCTCTGTAAATTTCCTTTAGTCTCTCAATCACAGAAAACTTAATCTCATCTGGACAGTCGATCCTTATCTCAGGGGTAGCGTACATCTTCGGAAGATCTGAAAGGAGGTCGGACAATGGCCTTCTTTCCTTTTCCATAACCTCGAGAAGCCTCAAGGAAGCGTATATGGCATCGTCATAGCCGTAATAACGATCAGCAAAGAACATGTGTCCACTCATCTCTCCCGCAAGTAGAGCTCCCACCTCTTTCATCTTCTGTTTTATTAGAGAGTGGCCTGCCTTCCACATTATTGCCTTTCCTCCGTGTCGTTCTATGTCCTCGAAAAGGTTTTTCGAACACTTTACCTCTGAGACAAAATAAGCTCCCTTCCTCTCCTTTAGAATGTCCCGTGCAAAGATTATCATGAGATAGTCGCCCCAGATTATTTTCCCCTTGTCATCGACCACCCCGATACGGTCCGCATCTCCGTCAAAGGCTATACCACAGTCAGCACCCTCCCTTACAACAGTTTCTTTAAGCTTCTCCATATAACTCTCTATTGTGGGATCGGGAAAATGGTTCGGAAAATTCCCGTCCATCTCACAGTAGAGTTCAATAACTTCTTGGCCAAACTCTCTGAGTATGGGGCAGGCCACGTATCCCCCGGTGCCATTTCCCGCGTCAACAACTACTTTAAACCGAGTTGTGAGTTTTATGTCCTTCCTTAAGAAATTGTAATAGTCTTCTATTATCCCTTCGTACTGCTTCACACTTCCCTTTCCTTTGACGAATCTTTTCTCCTCTATTATTTTTCCCAGGTACTTTATTTTTTCTCCGAAGATTGTGGACTTGCCAATGGCAATTTTGAAGCCGTTGTATTCAGGTGGATTGTGGCTGCCTGTGACCATTATTCCACCATCCACATCCAGCTTAAATAGAGAGAAGTAAAAGAGGGGTGTGGGGACAACCCCAAGGTCTAAAACCTCAAGTCCTCCATCTACCATCCCCTCTATAAGGAGGTTCCTATAGTGCTCTGACGTTAGTCTACAGTCCCTTCCTAAGCTTGCCTTTTTTTTATCATTTTCACGCATCAGTGTTGCGAAAGCTCTTCCAATAGAAAGTACAACATCATCTGTAAGGTCCTTTTTTACATGTCCCCTTATGTCGTACTCTCGTAAAATAGCCTTGTTCATACCTCTCCTTTTTCAGTCCCTTTGGACTGAAGTTGGGGTATTTTTTTCCGCCTTTTTTTGATACCCACTCCCCAACAGGCGGTATTTGGGTATCTAATTATATAACACATTCTCAGTCTTTCCTTTTAAAATCCTTACGCATATGCCAAAAAGGATCATGAAAAGGCTCAATAACTGTCCACGGGAAAGTGAGAAGACAATCTCCGGAGCATCTGGCTCTCTAAAGAATTCACAAAAGATACGGAAAACACCGTATAGGATTAGGAACAGGGTAAAGGTATCTCCGTGGAATCTTTTTTTCTCCTTGTAAAACCATAGGATGAGAAAAAGAAGGAGTCCTTCAAAAAAAGCCTCATATAACTGGGAAGGATGCCTTGGCACAGGACCGCCTTTCGGAAAGACCATTGCCCACGGAACAGTTGTAACTTTTCCGTAAAGTTCCCCGTTTATGAAATTTCCGATTCTTCCAAGTCCAAGCCCTATTGGACATGATGGGGTTACAAGATCGGCCAGCATGAAGAAGGAAAAACCCCTTTTTTTTGCAAAAATGTAACCAGCAATTACCGTACCGATTAGTCCGCCGTGAAACGACATCCCTCCGTGCCATATCATTAAAATTTCTAAGGGATTCTTAATGTAAAAGTCGAGGTTGTAAAAAACCACATATCCGATCCTTGCGCCAACAATGAGTCCAATGATAAGGGAAAAGTAAAGGTCGTCAAGATGTTCTCTTCTTATGGAAACGGATTTTTTCCTAACCTCCCGAAGCGTAAGGAAATAAGAAACGACAAACCCAATAAGATACATAAGGCCGTACCATCTCAAAGAAAAGGGTCCTATCCTCAAGATTTCAGGATCAATATTCGGATACTTTATCATGGAAGTAAACCTTCCTCTTTCAGGATTTCTCTCAAATTTTTTGCTCCAACGAATTGGACAGCCTGTATCCCTAGTTTTTTGGCCGCATCAACGTATTGTTCTTGATCATCAACGTAAAAGACCTCCCAGGGAGCAAGATTAACATTTTCAAAAATTGCGTCGTAGATAGCCTTTTTTGGT
Source organism: uncultured bacterium (assembly GCA_938084905.1). Classification (GTDB taxonomy): domain Bacteria; phylum Desulfobacterota; class Syntrophorhabdia; order Syntrophorhabdales; family JANXAF01; genus CALKEQ01. The sequence continues at coordinate 6,259 of CALKEQ010000013.1, read as the reverse complement.
TTTTTTGCCCCTACCTCGTAGGAAAGGATCCATCTATCCAGAAGGTAAACAACTGGATAATTTTCTCTGATGTATGAAAAATGAAGCTCGTTCGTGTTACTTAGAAGAAAGAGAGGGTAACCCATCTCTTTTAAGCTCTTTAAAATCTCCACTACTTCTTGGTCTTCGGTGAAAATAGGGTTCCATATCTCCTTGAACTCTTCAAAGAAAAGCCTCAATCGGAATCGACGCTTGAGCTCCTCATAAAACTCAATTGAGCTCATCTTTCCTTCCTCGTAAGGATTTACTAAACCATTTACGGAATCGAATAAAAAATCGAATATTTCTTCCGGATCTGTTTTGTCCTTAAGATCAGATTTTTCGTGCAACTTGAAAGCTATTTTTTTATGTTCAAAGGGAAGAATAACTCCGCCAAGATCAAAGACCAAAAGCTTTATCATAAATGTAGATTTTTTGCGGATTGAGTCTTGAAAAGTAACCGTACTCATCTACAAGGTGTTGCCAGCCGCAAATATGTAGAAGCTTTCCTCCGTTTGCTTCCAAAAGCTTACTGATAAGCCTGAAAGCGTATTCGTCTCTAATTCTCATTTCCTGAGAAGGGCTAAAGAGCTTTCTGTTTTTATGGAAGTACATATCAGCAATTCTCCTTTCAATGTCCAGTCCATGAAGGCGCTTCTCTTCTGCCATTTTCTTAAGGTTTTCTTCTTTGAATAGGTCCTGGGCGTACCTCAGGCGAAAGAAGGAGAAAAAATCCATATCCACAAGGTATAAGGGGATCCCCTTCTTTTTAGCGTATTCCCTTGCGACTAAATACTCGTAAGGCAAATCCAAAAAATTCCTTATGTTCGAGAGAGACTCTGAGCGAATCTTTAGTAGACGTGCGATTCTTTTAATCCTTCTTTTGAGATACTTCGAATTGTTCCTTCTGAAGTTAAGCCCATAATTTGTGAACTCAACAGTTATCATATCGGGGTCTATGGCTCGAATAATTTCTTTGAGTCTCCCTTTGGCAGATCTATCCCCGTGGATTACCCCAACCATGTAGAATCTTTTTTCATCCATTTTTATTTATCCTCTCTAGGTAATAGTCGAGTGTTCTTTTTAGTGCTTCGTCAAGGCCTATCTTTGGGCTCCACCCAAGTATTCTTTTGGCTTTATCTATGGAGGGAACACGAAAGCTCATGTCCTGATAACCATCTCCGTAGTATTCCTTTGAACTCACCTCTACGATTTCGGAAATCTTCTTTATACCTCTGGTGGCGGGATGGTTCATGAAGATGTCCCTCAGTTTATAAGCTAGATCCCTTATGGTTATGTCATTCATAGGATTTCCAATGTTGAATATCTCCCCGTCACATTTTCCATTTTCGTTCTCTATGATTTTTATGAGACAGTCGAGGCCGTCATCAATATAAGTAAAACACCTTCTTTGCCAACCACCATCCACAAGTCTTATAGGTTCTCCAAGCAAAAGGTTGCTTATGAACTGGGTTACCACCCTCGAACTCCCCTCTTTTTCAGGCTCCAAGGTGAGTTCGTCCAGTTTCGGACCTATCCAGTTAAAAGGTCTAAAAAGCGTAAATTTAAGACCCTTTTGGTATCCATAAGCCCATATGACCCTATCCAATAGCTGCTTTGAGGCACTGTAAATCCATCTCTGATTTCTTATAGGGCCTAGAACGAGGAAACTTCTGTCCTCATCGAATTCCTTATCAGTACACATTCCATAAACCTCGGAAGTTGAAGGGAAAACAAGTCTCTTGTTGTACTTCACACATAGTCTCACGATCTTAAGATTAGCCTCGAAATCTATTTCAAAAACGCGCAGAGGATCTTTTATATATGAGGCGGGTGTGGCAATTGCAACAAGCGGAATAATGACATCGCACTTTTTCACATGGTACTCTATCCATTCCCTGTTTATTGTCACATCACCTTCAACAAATTGAAATCTTTTGTTTCCGATGAACTCCTGAATTTTGTCATCTTTTATGTCCATCCCGTATATTTCCCAATCCTTTTCCTTTAGTACCCTTTCCGTAAGATTGCTTCCTATGAAACCGTTTACTCCGAGGATTAGTAACTTCATTTTTCTCCCAGTTTACTTTGAAAGAGATTGTACTTCCTAGCAAAAATTCTCCCTTCCATTTCCTCGTCCCCTTCCAGTTGAACTCTGTCCAGCCTTAAAACCCCACGTCCTGTTGCTACACAAAGAGGATCTGTGGAAATTACACTTCCTGGAGTAAATGAATGTTCTTTCTCTTCAGGATATGCCTTCCAGACGTAGAGTTTTTTTCCTTCAAGGAATGTGAAAGCCCCAGGATAAGGATGGGTTACTGCGCGTACAAGGTTGTATATGGATAGTGCATCCTTCTCCCAATGGATTAACCCATCTTCTGGTTTTCTGCCACCAAAATACGATGAGGGACCCACCTGAGGTGTTGTTGTTATATTCTTCTTCTTAAGCTGAGGGAGTACATCTAGAATCAATTGCCTTGATGCAGAGATAAGCTTTTCGTATAAACTGGAAATATCGTCATCAAATGAAATCTCAACCTTTCTCTGTGCAACTATAGGACCTGTGTCAGGCTTTTCCTCCATTACATGGAGAGTGACACCTGTCTCCCTTTCCCCGTTTATCAAAACCCAGTTTGCCGGTTGTCTCCCCCTGTATTTAGGGAGCAATGAACCGTGCAGATTGAGGGCAGCCACCTTCGGTATTTCAAGGTAGGCTTTTGGAATGATCTGCCTATAATAAAAGGAAAAAATGTAGTCTGGTTCTGCATTTTTTACCAGGTTAAGCCATTTTTCGTCCTTAAGAGAGTTTGGAGTGTAGTACGGGATTCCGTGTTCTTCTGCAAGGGAGGCAGGCCTTCTGAACCAGATGTATTCCTTCGGGTCATCTTCGTGAGTAAAAAGGAGAGGGATTTCAACCCCTTCCTTTAAAAGCTGTTCCATACAAACGTAGCCTATCTCATGGTAGGCAAAAAGGACAGCTTTCATAGAAGCTCCTTTTTTACTATATACCTAGGCCTCTTCTTTACTTCCATATAAATCCTTCCCACGTACTCTCCAATAATTCCCAGTGCCAGAATCTGCACCCCTATAAAGAAGAAAAGAATAGCAAATAGTGTGAATATTCCTTCAACCTCTGGCCCTACTATTAATCTTCTAACAAAGAGAAAAATGGCGAATAGAAGGCCTAACACGGCAATTATTACACCTGTGAACCCTATGAACTGAATTGGAAAAATTGAAAAATTGGTCACGATGTCGAAGTTGAGTCTTAAGAGTTTAAAGAGACTGTATTTTGTCTTACCCCTTTTTCTCTCCTCGTGCTCGATCTCTATCTCCGCTATTTTCTTTGCGAAGGTGTTTGCGAGAACAGGAATAAAAGTTGTAGTGTCACCGCACATATTCATGTAATTGACAACTTCTCTTCTGTAAGCCCTTAACATGCAGCCATAATCCCTCAATTTTACTCCGGTGAGGTAGGAGGTAATTCTGTTTGCAAAATAGGAGGGGATCCTTCTGAATATGGAATCCTTCCTCTTTTTTCTGTAAGTTCCAACAACCTCGTATCCCTCCTCTATCTTTTCTATAAGCTTCGGTATCTCTTCTGGTGGGTTCTGAAGATCGGCATCGATTGTGATCACGATATCTCCTTTTGCCTTTTCAAAACCCTTCATTAGGGCTAGGTGTTGACCACAGTTTACTGCTAGCTCTATTACCCTTACGTTAGGATGTGTCTTATAGAGTTTCTCCAGTATGGTTTGGGTTTGGTCTGTGCTTCCGTCGTTGACATATATGATCTCGAATGGCCACTTATTCTGAGAAAGGCTATTATAGATCCTCTCGTGAAGTTCAACTATATTCTCCTCCTCATTGAGGACTGGTACTACAACTGAAACATAGATCTTTTCCTCTTTTTCCACTTCTTTGCCCCCTCTTTATAGTCAATACCAAATTTGACGCTTTTTCAAGATGCACAAAAAACTTATTTAATCACATCTCAACCCTCGTTATCACACCGTGCAGCTTGTTACCAGGTAAATCGTAGAACTGAACAAAAGGAGGGCTCAACCTTTTCAAAAAATAGAAGATTTTCCAGATTATGTTCTTTGTTGTTATTTCTTCCTGTCCGTAAAATATTGCTTTTTCATTTATGCCCGCATTACGCAAAATCTTTTCTATGTCTATTACCTCCATGTATCCCGCTTCTATCTTGAAAAGTTTTAAACCCTCTGCCAGCTCATTGGCAAAATATGCCTTAACCCCGAAGGGTTTATCAGTTGTATCAATTGTGACGAGAATGTTCTCATCATAGATAATATTGTTGTTAAGCATTGTGTGAACCACATACGGTGGGATTCTTGTCGAACTTCGTGTAAAGAAAAGGGCAGTCCCCTTTATCCTGTTTAAAGTTTTGTATAGCTCATTGTAACTCGGGAGAAAAACGTCCAGTTTTAGAGGTCTTAGGCTTTTGTAAAGTTTTCTCTGTCCTGCAGTGTATACTAAGATTATCGAAAGGGGGATGGCCGAAATAATCAGCGACCAGTAGGCACCATGCGGAATTTTTAAGGTAGTGGACACAAAAAAGAGGAAGGCGTAAAAGGTGACAAAAAGAGAAAGAGAAGTTTTAAGGTAGGACCCCTTAAGAAAAAAGATGACGGTCATAAATATCCCCGTAAGGGTCATGACAGCCGTTACCGCAAGACCGTACGCCGAGGCAAGGTTCTTTGACTCTCGAAAAACATATAGCATTAGAAGAACAGAAAAAAGTAAAAACCAGTTCACGAATCCTATGTAAATCTGGGACCTGAGTTTCTTGGACGTGTAGTGGACTCTAAATAGGGGCAAAATTCTCTTATTCATACCTTGATAAAAAAGAGAGAACATGGCGCTTATCACTGCCTGGGATGCGATAATTGTTGCAAGAATACTCAATACTAGGAAGAAGATGTAAAGGGGTGGTGTCTGGGTAGAGATCATTGAAAATAGAATGGCCCCTCTCATCTCGCCTTCTCTCAGTAGAAAAGCAGCCTGTCCAAAGTAATTCAGGATTAGGCAGACAAAGACGATCCCCCATGCTCTGACTATAGGTTTCCTGCCAAGATGTCCCATATCAGCGTAAAGAGCCTCTCCTCCGGTTGCGCAGAGTATCACCTCGGAAAGTACGAAGAGGGCACTCGCCCCATTATTCTGGAAAAACTTAAAAATCCACACAGGATTAAAGGCCAAAAGTACACGAGGAAAGCTATAGATTGAGATAAAACCTGAAATTGCAAGCCACAAAAACCAAATGGACATGACGGGACCGAAAGAGTCGGCTATTTTGTCACTACCCTTCCGTTGGAATGTAAATAGTAGAATCGTTATGATACCAGCAATGAGAAGGAGAGCTTCCTGACTTAGCTTTTCAAAGCCTGGCAAAAGGCGAGATCCCTCAACCGCGCTCAAGATACTTATTGCCGGGGTTATGACCCCATCTCCAACAAGGAAGGAAACGCCTATGAATGAAAGGATGGAAAAAAATACAATGGATCTCTCTTTTCTTAGCAGCGGAAGGAGGATGCTTCTCAAAACTATCGTTCCACCTTCTCCCCTCTGTGCTAAACTCATAGCAAGATAGGCATATTCTATTGTTACAAGTACGGTTAAAGTCCAGACTAGAAGAGAGAGAACACCAAGCACATTTTCCTCGGTAGGCTTTAGCAGCAGAAAGACGACTGTTAGGGTATATATGGGACTTGTTCCTATGTCCCCAAAAACAAGTCCGAATGCCTTGATTATTTCGCGGGTGTCCTCTTTTAGAGCTGTTAATCTGGCCATCTTTCGAGTCTTTTTTGGGGCATTGGGATTAAGCATAGAACTTTTGCTGCAAAAATTCAATTTTAGGAGGTTCTTGTGAAATTATTCCCTTGACTTCCCCTCCCTTTATTTTTAAAAAATTAGCAAAACTTAAGGAGGAAACCATGCTTCTTGAAGGTTTAAAAATTGCTTTGGTTGGCTTTTTGACTGTATTTGTTGCCCTTATTCTCCTTGAGATAAGTGTGAATCTCATGAGCTTCTTTGTTAAGAGATTTGAGAAGAAGGAGGAGAGGTAATGGATGTGAGTTTCTTTGAGAAGATGCTTTTAAAAACAGGTGTTGTCCATTTAACATTAGGCCATGTTATCATGTGGTTCATAGGCTTCTTCTTTATGTACCTTGCAATAAAGAAGGATTTTGAACCATTACTTCTCGTTCCTATAGGCTTC
>CALKEQ010000012.1 GCA_938084905.1 uncultured bacterium | reverse complement strand
CTTCTTCTAAATCTAATTCCTCGAAGCTCTTCTTGTAATTGAACCCTTCACCATAGGGATTAGCATGTGCACAGTTTTGTCTGAGAATTCTAAGATTTAATCTTTCAGGAAACCAATCATTGATCCACCTTTTTCGTGCTTCCATTTTTTACCTCCTATTTTTTCTTAAAATAATTTTTTAAAAAAGTCAAGACTAATTTCAAAGTTACCACTTTCGAATGTCACGTACATGCGGGTCCGTTTCCTAGAGGAGTGGGAGGAGACTTTGCGAAAAGGTACTGTCTTGCGCAAAAAAGAAATGAAAAAAGGAAAGACACGGAATTTCTCTAACTTATGAGACTTTAAGGAAATTGATTGATCCGAGCAAAGATGCATCAAATGTATAGGGAAGTTTTCGTGGTTTATTTTGTTAAAGATCTAACATAGCGCGGCCTTTTTGGTGGAAAAGTGGTTCATTTTTGGGATCCCCCCACCTTACTCCTTGGAATTGGAAGTGAGAAAGGTTAAAATAAAGGGCAGGCGGAGATGAAAGTAGCTGTAGCTCTAAGTGGTGGTTTCGATTCGTTTATGGCATGCTATCTTCTTGCAATGAGGGGGTATGATCTCTTTGGAGTGACAATGCAGATATGGGATGGTGAAGTATCATGTGGGAAAAAGAAAAGCGCATGCTATGGCCCCGATGAGGCCGAGGACATCCTTAATGCAAAAAAAGTTGCAGAGAGCCTATCCATACCGCATTACGTGATAGATTTGAGAAAAGAGTACAGGGAATACGTTCTTAACTACTTTGTCAGTGAATACAAGAATGGTAGAACCCCAAATCCTTGCGTTGTGTGCAACTCAAAAATAAAATTCGGATTTCTACTTCAGAAGATAGAGTCTATTGGCCTTTCCTTTGATTACTTTGCCACTGGCCATTACGCTCGCATAGAATACGATGAGGAGAGGCGAATCTATCTACTGAAAAGAGGCTTTGATAAAAAGAAGGACCAATCTTACTTTTTGTATAGACTCAGTCAGGATCAACTAAAAAAGATCCTTTTCCCCCTTGGCCGTTTTAGAAAGGATGAGCTGAAGGAGATTGCAAGGGCTCGTGGGTTTGAAGAATTGGCAAAAAAGCCTGAAAGTCAAGATTTCTTTGCCGACGATTATTCTCTTTTACTTCCCGATTCTGAAAAACCTGGCAACATAGTGGACATAGAGGGAAACGTAATTGGTAGGCACAAAGGCATACACCGGTATACAGTTGGACAGAGGAGACACCTTAACCTTTCAGGCTTGAAGGAGCCATTCTACGTCCTTAGAATTGATGCTGAAAAAAATGAGATTGTTGCCGGGCCAAAGAAGTATCTGTCCAAAAGGACCCTTTTCGCCAAAGACGTAAATTGGATTGTACCTTTCGACGATCTCAGTAATAAGAGGATATACGCCCAGTTCCGTTATAGAAGTGAACCGTCAGAATGTAGAATCCACCTTGAGGAAAATGGGGTACTGGTAGAATTTCTTGAACCTAGAGAAGGACTTACACCAGGTCAATCCGTGGTTTTTTACGATAAAGACGTGGTCATAGGAGGCGGCGTCATAGAGTATGCCTCATAGATTGAAGAAAGGGAAAAATGGTATAATAACGTAAAATTGGTTCCATTAAAGAGGGTCACAAGATCATTAGGTACAAAGCTCTTCATAATTCTCGTTCTCCTTCTTGCTTTTGCCTTTGTGGTTATTCTCTATCATAATATCAGGACCTACACAACCCATCTCCACGAAAACGTTTTGATAAATGCGATTCAAATCAGCAACATTATAAAAAGTGCCTGCTACCACAGTATGCTGAAGAACGATAGAGAGGGCCTGCAAAACATAATAATGAGTGTTGGAAAGGCGGAAGGAATAGACGGGATAAGGATATACAATAGGGAAGGAATAATATCGTTCTCAAAGGACAAAGAGGAGATACATAAAGTTGCAGACAAAAGGGCTGAACAGTGCTATATCTGTCACAAGGAAGAACCTGCGAAGGGGCTCATTCCGACTAAAGACCTAACGAGGATACTCGTCTCACCTCAAGGGTATAGGCAGCTTGCACTCGTTAATCCCATTGAAAATAGTCCTGAATGCTATAATGCCGCATGTCACGCACATTCTAAGGAACAGCAGAAACTCGGCTTACTTGATGTGAAACTTTCCCTTAAAAGGATAGATGAGGAGATTGCCCATACAAAAAGGAAAATGCTCATATATTCCATTATTCTCATCCTTTTTACCGCTTTGCTCAAAGGAGCTTTCATTGTTGTTCTTGTTCACAAACCGATAAAAAAGCTTATAAAAGGTGTGAGGGAGGTGGCAAAGCTCAATCTTGATTACAAGGTGGATGTGAGATCGAACGATGAACTTGGAGAGTTGGCCAGTTCTTTCAATGATATGACAAGGGAGTTGAAGAATGCCCAAACTCACCTCGTCTTTTCAGAGAGGATGGCTTCACTTGGCAAGATATCAGCAGCTGTGGCCCATGAGATAAACAATCCGCTCTCTGGCATACTCTCTTATGGAAAACTTACGGCAAGACTTCTGGAAGAGAACGGAAATGATCCGGAAAAGATAAAGACGGCAATAGAGAATCTCAAATTTATAAGCGAGGAAAGTAAAAGATGTGGCGAAATTGTAAAGAACCTTTTGCTTTTCTCGAAGAAGACTTTTGGAACAGTAAGGGGTGAACATTTAAGAACACTCATAGAGAACAGTATTAGACTAGTGGAACATAGCGCTAAGCTCCAGAAAGTGAAGTTCAAAACTGAAATAGACCCTGAAAATGATGTTGTTGTTGTCGATACTGGCGCGATCGAACAGGTCTTTGTGGACCTTTTCATAAATGCAATTGAGGCCATGCCCAATGGAGGAGAAATAAGGGTTACCACGAAGAACACAAAGGATGAGGTCATAATTACAGTCGAAGATACAGGTCACGGTATACCGGAAGAGATTTTGCCTCATATATTCGAGCCCTTCTTTACAACGAAAGATTCAAAGAAAAGCACAGGCCTTGGACTATGCGTTGTGTACAGTATAATTGAGGATCATGGAGGAAAGATCGAAGTTTCTTCAAAGGTGAATGAGGGGACAAGATTCACGATAACTTTGCCGAGGCTTTCCAAGAAGATCAAATGAAAAAAAGGGGGTGGTTTGATGAGACCCAAGGATATAGCCATACTTGTTGTTGACGATGAAGCCTCAATAAGAAATTCCCTTTCAGAGTGGTTTAAGATGGATGGATATAGGGTTGAGGTTGCAGAGGACGCATATGAGGCACTAAAAAAACTGCAGGAGAACAATTTCGACATTGTCCTTGTTGACATTAAGATGCCAGAGATGGATGGAATAGAGCTTCAAAAGAGGATAAAGGAGATAGACAAAAACATAATCACCATAATCATAACCGCATATGCCACCGTTGAGACAGCAATACAGGCGATGAAGGATGGGGCTTTCGATTACATAACAAAGCCAGTTGATCCTGATGAACTCTCAAGACTTATAAAAAAGGCCATTGAGCAGAGGCGCCTCATCACTGAAAACATCATGTTAAGAGGGAAAATAGAGGAGTTACAGAGCCTTGACGAGATTATAGGTGAGAGTCCAGCCATGAAAAAGGTTATGGAAATGGTAAATACTGTCGCGGAGACCGACTCGACTGTAATGATAAGAGGGGAAAGCGGTACTGGGAAGGAGTTAATAGCAAGGGCCATCCATGCGAAAAGCAGAAGAAGGTATTTCCCCATAGTGACGATTAACTGTGGTGCCTATCCTGAAGGGCTTTTAGAAAGCGAGCTTTTTGGGCATGAGAAGGGAGCTTTCACAGGGGCCCTTTACCAGAGAAAGGGAAAGCTCGAGATGGCGAACAAGGGAACTCTCTTCTTAGACGAGGTGGGAAACATAAGTTTAAAAATGCAGATGGACCTTTTGAGGGTCCTTGAAACGAAGAAATTCACAAGACTAGGTGGGGAAAAAGTGATCGAGGTGGACTTCAGGGTGATCTCTGCAACAAACAGGGATCTGGAACAGGCTGTGAAGGAGGGTTCCTTCAGGGAAGACCTTTACTACCGCTTAAACGTTTTCACCATATTTTTACCTCCTCTGAGGGAGAGGAGGTCTGACATCCCCCTGCTTACCCACTATTTTATAAAGAAGTTCTCGCTTTCGATGAATAAGGATGTGAGGGAAATATCCAAGGAGGCTCTTAACCTACTTATGGATTACGACTGGCCGGGAAACGTGAGGGAGTTGAGAAACGTAATTGAAAGGGCTATGGTGAACGTAAAAGGGACAAAAATAGAGGTCGATGACCTCTACTTCAGCATCTCTTCCCCTTATCCGAAACCTGAAGGAGAAACCTTGGAAGATGTGGAAAAGGCACATATAAAGAAGATCCTTAACAAGACAGGCTGGAACATAACAAAGGCGGCAGAGATTCTAAACATAGATAGGGTGACCCTCTATAACAAAATAGAGAAATACAAACTCAGAAGGTAAAACCCCTAAATGTCATGTATCTACATTGTGCCAATATGGCGGGAGGAGAAGTATAATCTCGAATTTCTGAGATCGAAGATCTCGGAAATATTCAGGAAAAAGGCCCAAATATACGAGTCAAAAAAGATAAATTTGGATTCTGTTTACAATCCCACAAGAAAGCAGTACAATTCTTCCCAGATCCTGATTCAGCTTCTCAGTAATCACCCTAGGGATACCTTCAGAATATTGGGAGTCACTGACGTCGATCTCTTCATTCCAATTCTTACGTTTGTTTTCGGTGAAGCCCAGTTGAATGGGATAGCGGGGATCGTCTCAGTCCACAGGTTAAACAACAAGTTCTATGGGCTTCCGGAAAATGAGGAACTTCTCAGAAAGAGGCTTATAAAGGAGGCTATTCATGAGCTGGGACACACCTATGGACTCGTCCACTGTCTCACACCCGGATGCGTGATGAATTCCTCAACTTATGTGGAAGATATAGACGAAAAATCTGACCAGTTCTGTTCTACATGTTTTTCAGCAATCAGAGGCTAGGATCTCCGCACAAAAATATCGACCAATTTAAGATAGTCCTTCTGAGAGAGCTCTGATATCAGTTGTGGTATTGCCTCCACCCCACCGTCCTGCATAGTGGGACCTAGACTCTCCTTCTGACTCAGAGCATGAAGAAAATCGAAAAGCCTCTTTTCGTCCCTTCTTAACCATTCTAGTGCCTCTTTTCCAGATAGGAGGTTCCTTGCGTCCCTCTCAAAATTCATCGGTTTCATTTTTACGATAAAACCCTCTCCTAGGGGATCAACATTTAAAAGATGAGGTTTCCTCTTCAGGGAGCCATTTACGGATAAAACAAGCCCGGAGACGGGAGAAGGGAGGGGAAGTATCCCCCTTTCTTCAACAACGTGACAGAAAGTTTCGTTCTGTGAGAATCTATCTCCCGGATTCGGAAGTACCACGGATTTGACCCTCGATAGAAAGGAAGCAAGAAACCTGTCTATCCCTACAGTAACCTTCGACGGATTTTCAGCCCTTACCCAGAGATGATTGGGATGGTAGAAGTTGAAAAGTTCTATTGTGAAGAAGGAGGAATCTTCTTTTTCCACTTCCTCGTATCCACCCCTCATGGCCCTGTCAAATGGACACAAAGAGCATTCATGGTCCCTATCACATAGCTTGTACGCAACAAGACCAGCCGCCATCCATATACATCTCTCATCCAGGTTCCTGTTACGGACTTCCATCTCAGACGTCCTTTGTTAGGAAAAACTCCTTTAAAAGCTCATCCCAGGAATCTGGATTTAGGCTTTTTGCCATCCCAGAAACAGGTAAACCACCGTCCTGCATGAGGTATCCTAGCCTGTAATCGATTTTAGAGAAAAGCCGTTCACCCAAGCTGTCAACCCAATTCTTCGCAATATGACCGGGAAGGAGGTTTTTAAGATTTGACTTTAGGTTTGGAGAGTAAACCCTGAGAAGCCATCCCTGTGCGTAAGGATTTTCGGCAATTTTTTTTGGGTCTTCTACGACTTCCTGGTTGGTTTCTACTACTTCTCCATCAACGGGTGAGAGCATCTTTATCTCCTTTCCGTCGACGATCAGGCTCCAGCCAACCTCTCCCTGAGCAAGGTTTTCACCCTTTTTTGGAAGATTGATGCGATCGATCCTTCCCACCATTTTGTGTGCAAAATCATCGATTCCAACCTGCGCTAACTTTTCCCCAAGTGGCAAAACCCATGTATGTCCCTGATGGTAGTAGAAAGACTCGGGCGTTCTGAATAATCCGTAAATAGCTCTTTTGACTCTCCGCTCCGTCTCTCTTGATCTTAGTGCCAGATAGGAGAAAACAACGAAGATCCCAAGAAATACAATTACCAGTATGTACTCGACAGCCTTTGTAGCGAACAAATCGTAATAGGTGAAGACTTCCATTTTAAACCTCCTTCATGTTCTTTTTTAATATTTTTTCCCCACCATTTGCCATTGTGAATCCAAGTTCAGGGACGAAAGTTCTTTCCGTCTCAGGTTCCTCCACATGGGGTACTTCGTAGACTGGCATTCTGTTCACAACCCATCTGAATATCCACAGCTGCGTGGAAATTATTGCCAGTGTGATGGTTATTTCTTGAAGAGATGGGAAGTACCTCTCGCTAAAAGGAACGTACCATTTAAAGGCGATCATCGAGTAATTCAACCTGTTTACTATTATCCCGAGCATGGTAAGTATTGCGGCAAAAAGGATAATTCTTCTATCTCTTCTTGCCTGTCCAAAGTGGAAAAGAAATGAGGGTACAAGCACGAGTCCTATTACTTCAAATAGGAACCAGGCTCCCCATGGGCTCCAAAGGTGCACCCAGCTTTTTTCGTGGATAAAGGCAAGAACCTTAAGGAAAAAGTAGACAAAGAGTGCGAGAGCTGCTCCTCTGGCAAGCCAGATGAAGATATCGTCGTAGTTTCTTAGGTAACTCTCAGACATCCTGTGGCTAAAAAATCTCCTTGTAATCGTTTCCTGAACAATGACGACGGAGAGTCCTGCAGGTATGCTTGAGGCAAAAAATAGCATCGGTATAAACTCAGAATACCAGAGCGGATGGAGCTTGTTTTTTGCCATCATGAAAAGTCCACCTAAGCCCGACTGGTGAAGTGTGGAAAGGGCAATTCCGAAAACGCAGGCACCGAGAGTCATTGAGCTTAAGATCTTTTTCAATCTCTCAAGTCCAACCCATTCGGCAACTGTGGGAGAGAACTCGATCAGCTCTGCTAACATGTAAAGAAGGAAGTGCCATGCCACAAGAAATAGAATGGAGTTAACACCAAACTCATTCCCTATTATTGGGTTGAGGATATTCCACTTTCTTCCAAGATCCAAAAAAATAGCAGAGGCGTAAAAAGCGTAGGCGAGGAAACCGTTTAAAACTGTTGCTCTTACTATAGGGTGAAACTTTTCAAAATTGAGAACGTAAACTAGGAAAGCTAAAACGTATGCACCACCAGCAAATGGGACTCCCACCATAACGTTGAACCCAATGAATATTCCCCAGGGAAATTCCTGAGAAACGTTTGTGCCAGTAGACAAACCCTCAAACATATGTTCAACGGCGAAAAAAGCGCCTGCCACAATGATGGGGAGCGTAATCACGTTGAAAGGTGTGAGGATCTTTCCCTTCGGTTTTAATTCCCTGACCAGAAAGATAAGAAAGCCGAACAAGTGTATTCCAAGATGGAGTAATTTGAATACAAGAAAGAGAAACCAGCTTTTTTCAGTATTTCTTGCAATCTGATCCATTTCCTTACTTCCTCCCTTCTTTAGTTGCATAATGCATGCCCAATAAGAAGGCGGGCCAAAGAATAAGAATAACGGGAACAGAATAGAGGAAGGGGACTGTAAACTCAGGGTAGGCTTTGAACCCAAGGTTAGTAGGCAGACCGATTTTTTCAAAAGGCACAGATGAGATGTAGAGAAAGCCAGTTCCAGCTACTTCCTTCTCTCCATAGATGTAGGGAATGTACGTGTCAGGCTTAGTATAGATCCTTCTCTTTGCCTCATTCAGGATGTCCCTTCTCGTACCGAAGGTCAATGCCTCACTAGGACAGGCTTCCACACAGGCAGGGACTTTTCCCTTGATAATTCTCCCGTAGCACATATCGCACTTCACGATCCTTCCAAAAGCCTTGTCGTACTCGAACTTTGGCATATCGAATGGACATGAGACCATGCAGTAGCGACAACCCATGCAGTTTTCACTCCAGGTCACCGGTCCCTCTTCCCTTTTCTTCATAGCCTTAACTAAGCAAGCGGCCACACATGCAGGCTGGCAACAGTGCATGCACTGGGTCTTAACGTAGACTTCCCCTTTTTCCGTCTCGAACCTGTTTACAACCGTTAATCTTTTTTCGTCTGTTTTCCTTAAGGTTTTAAATACGGTTTTGTCCTCCGGGTCTGGAATTAAAAGACCGTGTGAGTCCGCGCATGCTACTTCGCATGATCTGCATCCTATACACCTTGTAGTATCAACGAGAACGGCGTGGAACTCCTTTGGACAGGCATAAAAACCCATTGCCTTTTTAGTTGAAAGTCCAGAAATAGAAAGAGCTGAAAGTGTGGAAAGGGCTACTTTAAGAAATTCCCTTCTCTTCATCCTTTTCCTCCTTCTTCAGTTCCTCTCCTCCATCTGCCAGTGTGTAACCGAGTTGGGGAGTGTAGATTAGTGACTTTTCGCTAATCTTGGCACCTAAGATTTTTTTGGCAGGCAAAAAGGCCATGAAGAAAAGGTGCCAAATAAGATAGGCGAAGGAAATCCCTATAATGACAAGTCCCACAATCACAACCACGGGGTAATTGAGTATCACGTCCTTAAGTTCCATAGGCTCACCTCCTTCTATTTAAATAAACAGCAATATGCGTGCCATGGTTTTTTTAAAGCTCCGTTTTGTAACTATTTGATTTTAGAGGCGATTTTTTTGGCTGTAGAAAATTTCAAAAAATTGGAGGTGCTTTTCGTTGATTTTTTCAACAGTGTACCGTTGAATTTATCAACACTTTTGAAGCTTGCCTTCGCGTGGGGCTCATCCCTTAATACCTAAAAAAGATCTCGTCCATTTTTTTATCCTTAGGGAGTTTGTGACCACAAAAAGTGAACTTAGGGTCATCGCAAAAGAGGCATAAATTGGCTTAAGGAGGACTCCGAAGGAAGGATAGAGAAGACCGGCCGCAACTGGAATGAGGATAGAATTGTAAAAGAAGGCCCAAAAAAGGTTCTGCCTCGTTATTGAATAGGTAACTTGTGAGAGCTTTATGAAATCTAAAATCCCTCTCAGATCATTCTTTAGGAGAATAACATCCGCTGTCTTTGCGGCAATGTCTGTTCCTTTTCCCATTGCAAACCCAACATGGGAAGCTAAAAGAGCTGCGGCGTCGTTTATCCCATCCCCAGCCATTCCCACGAAATAACCCCTTTTTACAAGATCCTCAATCTTCTTCGATTTCCCATCTGGAAGAACCTCTGCGAAAATCTCCTCGATTCCCAATTTTTTTGCAATGGCAGCTGCAACCTTTTGAGTGTCTCCTGTTAAAAGTGCCACACCCATTCCCCTCTTCTTCAAGGTGGTGACCAAATCTTTTGCCTCCTCCCTTAACTTGTCCGATATTCCTATAAAACCTGCCAAAATTCCATCAATAGCCACTCCAATCAATGTATTTCCTTCGCTTTCAAGGATTCCGTAAGTCTGAGAGTGTAACTCAACCCCTTCTACTCCCATCCTCTTTAAAAAGGAGACACTTCCTAAAATTACCTCTCTTGAGTCTACCTTTCCGTAGACTCCTTGACCTGGAACATAGTGGAACTCTTTAGGATCAGAAAGGGAAAGACCCCTTCTTTTCGCATAGGAAACTATTGAAGCGCCCAGTGGATGTTCTGAGCGTGTCTCTAAAGAGGCAGCGTAATTTAGGATTTGGTCTTCCGTAAACCCGGATACTGTAAAGACTCCACTCACATTAGGCGATCCGTACGTCAATGTTCCAGTTTTATCAAAAACAAAGTAGTTGAGCTTTTTTGCCATCTCTAGGGCTTCTCCGTTTTTTACCAGTATCCCCTTTTCCGCAGCAGAAGTACTTGCAACGAAGACCGCAATTGGAGTTGCGAGACCGAGTGCGCATGGACATGCAACTATCAATGTGGAGACAAAAATCATAACGGAGAATGAAAGGGGGTATCCGGAAAGGTTCCATACGAAGAAGGAACCGGTTGCAACTAGAAAAACCAGGGGTACAAAGATGGATGCCACTTTATCTGCAAGGATCTGTACACGAGCCTTGCTTGAGTGGGCCTCCCTAACTGTACTTATTATCCTTGAAAGGAGAGTATCTTTACCAATCCCTTCCGCCTTTAGCTTGAAGGAACCACCCTGATTCAGGCTCGAGGCAAATACCCTATCACCCTTTTTTTTATCCTTCGGAAGAGCTTCGCCTGTAATTGGAGATTCGTCAATAATCCCGTATCCTTCTATGATCACCCCGTCTACAGGGATTCTTTCTCCAGGCCTAACAATTACAGTCTCCCCTTCCTTTATTTCATTTATCCGTACTTCAACTTCCAATCCATCCCTTATAACGGTAGCCTTCTTTGGAAGAAGGGATGAAAGCTTTCTTATCGCTTCGTAAGCTCTTTTTTTCACTTTCGATTCAAGAAGCCTCCCAAGAAGTACAAGGGTTATTATAACTGCCGATGTTTCATAGTAGGTGTCCTGGAAGGAGTAATTATGGATGAAAAAGGGAAGAAAGGTGTTGACAGAACTGAAAAGGTAGGCTGATCCAGAACCAACAGATATAAGGGAATTCATGTCGAAGGAAAGACGGGGCAAAGAGCGAAAAAATGCCCTAAGAAAAGGGCTACCACCGTAAAAGAAGACTGGTGTGGCCAGAAAGAAAAGTATGAGGTTTAAAGTGGCCCTACCCTGAAATTGATGGAAAAAATGGGAGAACATCTCGAGAAGGATAAAAAAGGTGAAAAAAGAAGATACTATAAGCCTCCTTTTTAGGGCTTTCTCCTCCTTTTCCTTTTTTATCTCCTCGTATATCTCCACGTCCTCTTCGCTCACCTTTTGAATGTCAAATCCCGCCTTTTCCAAAGTTCTCCTTATCTCATCGAAGGAAGAAACTCCTTCCAAGTATTCGACTGACAATTCCTCTGTTACATAGTTAAAGGTGACTGATATTACCCCGGGCAATCTCATGAGATCCCTTTCTATCCGATCAATTGGAGGAATTATTGAAGAAATTCGATGTGGAAAGATCACCTTTTGGATTGGAACCTCATAGCCCAAATTCCGGATCGTAGCGACTATCTTCTCTACGAGCTTAGGGCTCAGGTTTTTTACTTTTATGGATGCCTTCTCAGTCAGAAGATTTACAGAAACCTCCTCAACCTCCTCTATCCTTGAGAGGCTATTCTCTACCCTTTTTACACAAGAGGCACAGCTCATCCCTAAAACTGGAATGATAAGCCTTTCTTTTGCGTCGTTCATATGATTTTTCGCTCAATTATACCATAATAATTAGCACCTAGAGGATCTCATTCGGAGAGTAGTTGCATTGGCAGTAAAAGCATGACCTGAAGAGGAGGGTCTAAAATGTTCTTCCTCTGTCCTACCCCTGAAATAATCTTAAAAAAAACTTGACACAAATCCGATTTAAGGATATTTACTACGCAGAGCTATAACGCCTTAAGGAGGATAAAGTGAATAGATTCTCAGTCTTCCTTCTTTTCGTCCTTATTGCCTTCCTTCCCTTTAATTCATTTGCTCAGACGAGTTTTGAAAAGGGTCTGAAGGAATTCGAAGAGGAGAACTACGAAGAGGCGCTCCAGTATTTCCTTGAGGCTCGAAAAATGGATCCTAGGTCTTCAAAGGTGGCCTTCTATCTCGGTCTTACCTATAAGATTATGGAACAGCCGAAGGAGGCAATACCACATTTGAGGGATGCCGTTACATTGACCCCAAGAATCGAGGAGGCCCTCGTTGAACTGATCGACGCACTTTGGCAGATTGATAACCTTAAGGAGGCAAAAGAGTGGGTCCTCGTAGGTGAGAAGGAGGGAATCAGGCCTGCCAGAGTCCAGTTCCTCAAAGGCCTTATTCTCTCAAAAGAGGGGAACTACGCGGAGGCGGTTTCCGCATTTGAGAAGGCAAAATCCCTCGATCCCTCACTTGCACAGGCAGCAGAATTTCAAATTGGAATTGCCCTGACCAGGCAGGGGAAATTGAAGGAGGCCCAGAAAAGATTCAAATCTACCATCTCCCTTGACCCCACAACAGACCTGGCAACTTACGCAAAGGATTATGAAAAGATGGTAGCGGAGAAGATTGAAAGGGAGAGACCGTGGAGATTTTCACTCGGCATAAATTACAAGTACGATTCGAATGTCGTTGCGAAAGGTTCAGGCCCAATTGTTGATGCAATTTCAGGTCAGGAAGGACAGGCACTAAACTTGAACCTTCGTATTGGATACACCTTTCCTTTCTCCTTTGCCAGGCCCTACAATCTTTCTCTCCAGTACTCCCTTTTCGCGGAAAGGTACTTTCCGAAGCATTATATAAGGGCTGATGGGACCAGGGGAAACCTGAGCGAGTACAATAATATGTCGAATACGATAAGTGTTATCCCTGGCTACAATTTTAAAAACTGGTCTTTAACCTTGCCTTTCACTTACATTTACAATAGCTTACAGGGAGCAAAGGGAAATACCTTTTTAGACGAACTTAACTGGTGGAATACGACCCGTTACATGGAACAGTACGGCATCTATCCGGCTGCCCGTTTCATGGTTACAAAGAACAGTGTTGGCGAGGTTTCTTTTGGGCTTGGAAAGAAAAGGTACTTTGAGACTAGTCTCCATCCTAGACCTATAAGCCCAGAAGAGGAAAGGAGTGCCTCAATTTGGAACGGCAATCTGGGATGGACTTACTTCTTCAAGCAGGGAAAGGGAATATTCGCTCTCAAGTACACCTACGGAAAAGAGGATGCAAAGGGTAGGAACTGGACGATCGAGTCGGAAAATAAGTTCAGTCTCACCCTTCTTTACCCTCTTTCCGATAGCATAGGAAGACCAATTAAGTTTCTTGGTTCCATAGATGCGGCGTATACGCGCTATAAATACGAGAATGTCTTCTTTGGAGAAAAAAGAAGGGATGAGACATACAACGTTAGCGCGGGGTTCATATACGAGGGTTTCTTACATGACCTCTTTAAAGGGAAATCAGCAGAAGGGGGGTCTTTGAAAAAGATCGACCTTCTTCTCCAGTATAGCAACATGAGGGACAGGTGTAACATTTCTGTCTACGATTTTAGAAGGGAAATTGTTGCAGTTGGGTTGGAGTACAAATTCTAAGGGTTGAGATGAGATGGGTTCACGTCTCAATCTTCGCAAAAAAGATCTTTTCCAACAAAAGATGGGGAGGGTTTTATCCATGAAACGTAACTTCCTTTCATTTATCTTTGGTGCAGTTTTTTTCACACTCCTTCTTATACCCTGTTATGCTGAGCCTATAGGAAAGATCACGAAGGTTGAAGGTAGGGTCGATGTTCTAAAGGCGGGAAGGGATACCCCAGTTCCGGTCAAACTGGGTGATCCTGTGGATCTTGGCGATATTTACCGGGCGAAGACAAAAAGCTTCGCAGAGATCACATTCAATAACGAGAACATTCTGAGAATTTCCCCTTTAACGAGAGTTGAAATAAAAGAATACGTAGTCGATGCCCAAAGAAGTTCACAGGTAGCCAAACTTTACAGGGGTCGTGTACAGGCCATATCCGGTGCTGATTTTATAAAGAAGGTGTCTGCCCTTGCGGAAGGGAATAAGTTTGAGGTCCATACGCCAAATGCTGTTGCTGGCATAAGGGGAACGAACATGCTTGTCGGATTTTCACAGGGTACAACTGTCGTCGTCTTTCTGGCTGGTAGTGGTTACGTCTATAACCCTGAATTGCCCCACATCGTTGTTCCCGTTACAGCTGGGACTGTCTCATTTGTCAAAGGTGAGGCACCACCATCTCCCCCAACAAAGGCGCCTGAAACTTTAATAAAGGAAGCTGAAGTATTTGTAAAGGTGGAAAAGGTAAGGCCTGAGGAAAAGGCTACAGAAGTTGAGGTAGTAAAGGCAACTACTGAGGTTTTGCCAGCGGAGCCAACTGTTGTCGTAGAGATTCCCAAATTTGCACCTGTATCTTTCATTGTGGAAGAACCGCCCCGCCTTCCACCTCCAGGGACAAATTTTACAGGTACTTTGGACCTTTTCGGTGTTGAAGGAACCATTTCGGCAAATATTCCCCTGACAGGCATAGGTTCAATAAAGGCAGAAGCTCTGTTACGGGATGAGATTAAAGCTGATGTGGGAAAGATCTTTGGTACCTCAGACAAAGGTGGTGCTTTCTATGGAGTGATAGGTGCAGTACCGGGTTCGCTCCTTGCGGCCTATTCTGCATTCTACGTTGAGGGAAGAGATCTTTATTTTCTCACTGGAGATGGAACTGGACAGATCGTGGGAGAGGGTAAACTTACACTAGCCGGTTCACTGAGAAAAGGTCCATCAGTGGGAGTCGTTACGCTTGAGCCTGGTCTATCTCCCCTTGATGGTCTAAAAGGTGTGGCTTATGATCTTCCCTATTTCCCAAAATTCTTCTCCTCCGGATACACTTTAGGAGATTCGGGGATTAAAATATCGCCAGAACACATTACCGGTAAAGCTTTAGGGATCTTCTTAGGTCAAGAGAGGCTTGCCTCTACGATCAGTATTGTGTACGATGGCACATATTCCAGGAGTAGCGAATCCAATATTCCCTATCTAGGCTACATTAGCGAAAAAGAGTACGCCTTTGGTTCCCTCTCCTGTTCCATAGATGAGACGAAAAAAACATTTACCGTCTCTTCTCAGCTAGATTCGATAAGTTACTACGGTGAGCAGGTATTTGTCGGAAAGTACTCCATGAGCTTTCTTGGAAAGTACGATGATACAAGATTCATAATGGCAGGATCAGGAACTTATACTGGAGAGCGGGCAGCATTCTTCGGTTCATGGGGCTTCCATGAGAGTTCGCTGTACTACGAAGATGGAGGTTTACTGAAAGTAGCTGGGGATGATATAGGTATTCTTGCTGGCACTTTGAGCCCGTGGGAAGCCTCTAGTAGGTTCATTGCCCTTGGAAGTTACTCCGCTATAGTTCCAAAAAACCGCTATCTAATGAGTACTCCGGTCATTGGGATCTCAACGGATGATTCTTACGGTCGCTTCCTTGGACGAGGACTAGCAATATGGAAGGACGGGAAGATCTCCGATGGTTTAATCAGGGCTCTTTACGTGAGTCCCATTTCTAATCAAAAGGTAACTGCTGGCATTATGGACGGGACTTTTGGCGGCTCCTATTACCGCTTTGCAGATGGCGAAGAGATGTTTAAGATTGAAGGTAATCTTACCCCAAGACCAGTTGTAAGAGATATCGATCCAGAAAGGTTGGATGTGATTAAAATTAGGCCTCTCTACGGTAAAATGGTGGGGGATTTTTCGGGACAGGGAGAGATCTCTGGAGTGGTCTTTGGAAAGAGTAGTTACTATTCACTTAAAAACCCAAGTGAGTCCTTGCCATTCGGAATACTGAAACTCACTCTCGAAGAGGGCTCTTACCTCTTTTCAAGCGGACAAGGATCTGATTGGACTTCCAAATTGGGTGGTAGGGGATTGTTCGCTGATGAAGGAGAAGGGTACTGGATCGCTAAAGGGAGAGGAAGCTTCACACCTACAGGTGAAATAACTGGAGATATATCAGGAGAGGCCCTCACACCTACCCGACTTTACGAGATAGAGGGAAGACTTATAGGTATATCAGATTCTACCAATAAGTGGGCAGGCCAAATATTAGGAAGCTATAAAGGAATAGACCTTGATTTCAGCGGAGATGTAAGGGGAAATCTCGTTTATTATGGTACCTGTGGGGAGTCTCCATGCCTCGATTACAGAAACGTTGTGGCAGGTATTTTTGGTGGGATTGGAAATATCTGGAGTCAGCCTTCCGCTACGATAAAGATGTTAGGCCGATACACAGGTCCTTATGAAGATAGGCCCTACCTTGCTTATGGTTCAGGATGGTGGATCAGTTATCCAGGAGTTTCCACTGTCTATTCAAAGATAGGAGGTGCATTTTTAGGGTATAACGTTGGTTTGTGGAAAAATGGCGAGATAGAGACTAAGCTTCTCGCCATATATATCGATCCTCAAAAAAATGCAGGTTACATAGAGGGTAATCTCTCAGGAAAATACTATACTTCGATCGCTATGTGGGAGCTCGGAGGATCCGTAAATAGGACTTTTGTTGAGAGGACAGAGTTTGCTCCAGGAAGTTTAAGGGATAATCTGGATATCGAGTTTCTCTCCTTTTCCGCCATCTCAGGTTCATTCACAGGTGGCGGAGATATTTTGGGAAGAACTTCAGAGGTTTCTGTGCTGGGACTTCCCGAACACAACTGGGGTATTTGGAATCTGGGCATGGGTGGTGAGTACAGTGGAAGTGTAACTTCCGAGATGGCCATTCGATTCGGTGCTGATCTTGGGTCCGGATACCTAATTGGAGAGGCTAAAAAATTGGAAAAAACCTCTTCTGACACGTACAAAGGGGTGATTTCTAAAGGTATATTCGTCACAGAAGAAGGAATTGGTGAGATGTCAGGTGATCTTTTCGGTACAGTAGATACCTCGGGAAAATGGCAGGTGGCTGGTGTGGGAAAATGGAGACAAGAACCGGTAAAGGGTAGCTTGCTAATTGACGAGGCTGTATTTTTTAGGAGTGTACCTGGCACATTTATAGAGGGTGGATACCACGCACCTGGAAATGAGGTTGAGTTCAGTTTTATCCATTACAGGGACGATAGGGGTGGCGGGATTGGAACTCTGAAAACATACTTTTGGGGTGAGGAGTGGGAATATCATATTGAAAAATACTATTTTCCAGATGGTTCTATGATCGAGGTTTCTGATGGTAGCCCATATGAGGGTCCTTGGGATGTAGATGACATAAGAGATCTGGCTAAGCGTCCTTCTGATATCGACATCGATCGCTTCTCCGCAACTTCCTACTCCAAATGGCATATCCCAGGTCTCCTCAAACCGACTGAGGGTACCTTACGTGCCATTTTAGGAATAAAGGACTATCCGTGGAGAGAAGGCGGTTCAGATGTTGTTGTCATGGGTGAGTACAGTTTTACGGATCAGAAGCCTCTATTTTTTGGAACGGATTTAATTGGGGGAGAATATTACGAATCCGGTTCGAAAAAATGGATGTATGGTCTCACTTTAGGCGGGTTTATTGATGAGACCTTTAAAACAAAACTACTCATGCTTGGCCTTTTTGTCGATCTTGAGGGGAGAAAGGCAGGAGTTCTGAAAAGTGACGGATTTCTAGATGGAAACTTCTACGAAGATATCAAAATGTGGGAAGCTCAAGGGAAATTGGTTGCTGAGGTCCTAAAAGATAACTTCAGCCTACCGAATAGTGATGAAATCCTATTTTCC
This sequence comes from uncultured bacterium, assembly GCA_938084905.1. Classification (GTDB taxonomy): domain Bacteria; phylum Desulfobacterota; class Syntrophorhabdia; order Syntrophorhabdales; family JANXAF01; genus CALKEQ01. The sequence continues at coordinate 2,201 of CALKEQ010000012.1, read as the reverse complement.
GGTCGTCTCCTTCACCTCATATCTGGAACTTTAAGGGATGGTCATGTAATCCAACCCCCAGTACCAAACTCAGGAGAAATCTATAGCATCAAAGGAGAAAACTGGGGAATCTTCACCTCCATCATATGGAGCGCAGGGATAAGCCTTAAATCCTCATCATTGCCCACCAGATGGGAAGGAAAGATCTTTGGTATCGGAGAATTTGGAGAAATAGAAAATGGCGAGCCAGATTTTGGATACATGGCGATTTCACTCCCTGGCGGTAGTTTTAAAGATGGTTTGGTTGTGGCAGAAGGGGAAGGAAGTTTCATGACATTAACTAAGAGGGGAGTTATAAGCGACGTAAAACTACTAGCTAGTTACACCCAGCCTCAGTCATGTGGCGATTCTAAAAAACTGTACTCAATGCACGGACTAGCAGGAGGAGTTTGGAAGACCAAAGAGGATCTTAAGTTTGCGGGAGAAGTCGATTTTTGGTTAGTCCGTTACATAGATAAGCATTGGGGGGACTACAACGATATTACAGAAGGAACTGGGGTAAGCGCCCACTACGAGTATAGCGAAGAAACGGAAAGCGGGAATATAAATTTACATTTCGTTAAGGATAATAAAAAAACAACGATAAAAAAGGTGGATTTTGCCCCCGGAGCAGGGCCTTTTCATGAGAGGCTCAAATACAGTTTCACTTACGATGTTGAAGGAGATCAGTTTACCGATTATTCCGTAGGAAGCTACGATCCGGCGGATTTTACGCATGGTTTCTTTAAAGATTTGGCAAATGAGCTTGCGGGAAGGTCTCTTCAGGGTACATGGCAAGCTTCGGATGCCTATTGGCTAAGGGAGATAGGTTCAATTTCAGGGATAATGGGTGGAACGGGAGATCTCTGGGGGGCAGATGAAGAAAATCCTGCAAAGCTATATTTCCTTGGAGATTACGACTCTTACGGTTTACCCTCTGTTATTGCTGGAAGAATAGGAACCTTAAATGTGAAGACAAAAACCCAGACAACACTAGATGATAAGGGAGCATTCGAAGCGTATGTGTTGGGAATGGATATGGATGGTTCACTTGAGGGTAGAATATACGGGATTTATCTTGAAAAGATCAGTGAGACTCATTCGAAGGCAGGAATAGTAAAAGGTGAGTTTTCCGGATCTGCCGAAAACTACGCAGGTATGTGGCAAGGAGAAGGTTCAATCTATCCTGTACCACTTCTAGATAGCGTTGACATCCCCTACACCTCTCTCGAAGGTTTTCTCAGAACACGCTCGTTAGAACCCGAAAGCGGAAGGGAATACACCAGGTTCTCGATTAAGGGTAGTGAGGATGCATATTGGGTTTCTCTTACCCATGATGCAAGAGGTATGCGTAAGGTGCTTTTTGATACTTTGGAACGAGAGACCTTTGGTGTGTTTATAGCGGGAGTTGGTGCAGATTACCGAAATCTCAATGTGACCCCTTCCTGGAAGGGTTACTTTCAATATTGGGACGAAGGAGAGTTTGCAATTAGCAAAATAATCGGAACAAAATGGGACCAAGAAAAGGCGGATGGAGTAGTTTTAGCATACGGCGCTGACATTTCTTCAAATAATCCTTCTACGTGGATATCGATAGGGGAGGCAAAGGGAACTTTCAATCCTCAAGGAAAGACCCTAACTTTGGGAATGATTGGTGTATCGATAGAGGGTCAAAAGTTCCTCGATCTTGCAGGTACTGAGGCAGGAAGGGATAGGCTCTCAAAACTTAATATTCCCGCAATCGAGGTTGGAAAAACGGATCTTTCGGGTTCAGGGTCAAGAGGCGCTGACTCTATTTCGGTCACGATGAGTAATGTCAGATTCTTTAGAAGCTCCATGAATCCGGCGGAAGCACCCACTTTATGGGCGACGAATGACGTTTCTGGCACATATACTGGTAATCCTAAAGGTGTTAAGGCCCTCCTTTCTGGTGCAAATGGTAATATTAGAGCAGAATTTTATTTACACGGATGGAATAGTCAGTCGGGGAAGTGGTGGGCGGAGGTATACGATGGTAATGCAGCCGCAAATTCCTTGCAAGGGCAAAGCCACCCTGCCTTCTGGTTTGAAGGTGCTGCTGCAGGAAGGATAAATGGTTCTCAATTTACAGGTACTGCTTCTGGAATTGCGGGAAAAAATTAATCTTGTGATTTTTTAGGGTGCTGGGTCTCCCAGCACCTTTT
>CALKEQ010000011.1 GCA_938084905.1 uncultured bacterium | reverse complement strand
TCCGCATTTCGGAGATAATACCTTCAAAGTCTCCTTTGGGCCAGTCTGGAGTACGGTTGACAGGGTCCTTCCGTTTTTATATGATTTGCTAGTCATGGTTTTCATTCTTTTTTTTCTTCTCTCCTTTTTTTCTTTCAGTTTGACTTGCTCTGCCGGAGACTTAAACGATGCTCTCAGATTGATAAATAGGGCCCATATAACATTCGAAAGATTTGTCTACGAAGAAAGGGATGAGGCTTTTAAAAGCCTTCTTTCCCAATCAAAGGGAGTTCTTATCTGTCCCGAGGTACTCAAAGGTGCTTTCCTTTTCGGTCTCTCGGGAGGAAACGGCATTTTCCTATTGTGGGATGAAAAGGAAAAGGGTTATTCTGGACCCGCTTTTTACACACTTGGGGGTATGAGCTTTGGGTTACAGGCAGGAGGAAGTGTATCTGAGATTCTTCTCCTTTTTATGACTGAGAGAGGTGTTAATTCGATGCTTGGAAGTAGTGTTAAACTCGGGATCGATGTTGGGGTTGCCATTGGTCCTTTAGGTGGAGGGAGGAGGGCGGAGACCGCAAATTTAAGTGCCGATGTGATCGCCTATTACAAGGCCAAAGGCCTATTTGGAGGAATTTCACTGGACGGAGGGATAATTAAAGTGAGAGGCGATCTGAACAGGGCCTATTACGGAAAGGATTTGACACCTCTCGAGATTCTGATTTTAAAAAAGGTAAAGAAGGAAGATGCAAAGAGGTTTACAAGGCTAGTGGAGGGCCAAATTGGAGATAAGGTCCGAACAAATAAAAAAGGTGCAAAAGTTGATTGAGAAGGGGGTTAGGATTCCGAACCCCATCACTTTGGATATAGGGGAAGATGTGGACATAGATAACATATCTGCCAATGGCGTCTCTATCTATCCTGGTTGCAGGATATATGGAAGTAGGACTGTAATTTCAGCCCAGGCGAAAATCGGCACCGAGGGTCCTGTAACGATTGTGGATTGCATAATTGGCCCGTCAGTTGAGTTAAAGAGCGGCTTCTTCTCGAACTCTGTTTTTTTAAAAAAGTCTGTAGCAGGTTACGGATCCCATGTAAGGGAAGGTTCAATATTTGAAGAGGAGGCTTCTTCTGCCCATTGCTGCGGCCTCAAACACACCATTCTCTTTCCCTTCGTGACCCTTGGTAGCCTTATAAATCTTTGCGACTGTTTGGTTGCCGGAGGGACAAGCAGAAAGAATCATACGGAAGTTGGAAGCTCTTATGTACATTTCAATTTCACCCCCCATGGAGATAAGGCGACCCCTTCCCTTTTTGGAGATGTGCCAAGGGGGGTGATGCTCCGTGAACCTCCCATATTCCTCGGTGGTCAAGGAGGAACCGTGGGACCGGCAAGAGTAGGTTTTGGCAATGTGGTTGCCGCAGGATCTATAATTAGAAAAGACTATTTACAGGAAAACAAACTGATAATTGGAAAGACGCACACTGGAAAGGTGGTAGATTTTAAGCGCAACTCTTACCCTGATCTCAAAAGGATCGTTGCTAATAACCTTATTTACCTTGCAAATCTTAAGGCACTTGAGGAATGGTACAGGAATGTGCGAAAAGAATTTCTCGAAAAGGAAGAGTTCGGAAAGAAAATCTATGAGGGGCTCGTTCAGACTGTTGAACTTGCGCAAAGAGAAAGGATAAAGAGGTTTAAAGAACTAGTTGAGCTACTTCCTAAGGAAAAAAAGGAGGAGACAGAGCTTTTGGAAGCTATTGAAAAGATGGAAGAGTGCTTCGGGCAAACTGAGGAGATAGAGAGTTTAAAACCAAAGATGGAAGAATTTAAGAAGGAGATCCTTTTGAGGCTTGATAATGGCTTGGAATACGTTGAAGCCATAAAGAGCTTGCCTGAGAAGGTAACCAGGACAGGAACTGAGTGGCTTTACGGTGTCGTTTACCATTATCTGAAAAGAGCGCAGGAATTTTTACCTTCCTATCAGGTTCCAATTAAAAGATAGATTTGGAAAGGGGGTCTCGAAATGACGGGAGTCCTTTTCGGCACAGATGGGATAAGGGGCGAGGCGAATAAGTATCCGATGGATGCGGAGACTGCCTTCCTCGTTGGTCAGGCGGTTGCTTATCTCTTCAAAAGGGAGGGCCATAAAACGAGGATTATAATAGGTAAGGATACGAGGATATCCGGATACATGCTTGAAAGTTCCCTTGAAGCTGGAATCACATCAATGGGTGGCAATCCTTATCTGGTTGGGGTATTACCAACACCTGGAATTTCCTTTCTCACGCAGAGCATGAGGGCCGATGCGGGAATCGTCATTTCAGCCTCCCATAACCCCTATGAGGACAACGGTATAAAAATTTTCGGAAGGGATGGTTTCAAGCTCTCAGACAAAGAGGAGAGGATGATAGAGGACCTTGTTCTTAATAGGAGATTGGCTGACAGGCTCCCTAAACCTAAAGACATGGGTCAGGCGTATAGACTTAAAGATGCCCATGGCAGATACATAGTCTTTCTCAAAAACACATTTCCAAAGGAACTTTCAATGGAAGGTATGAGGATTGTTCTTGATACTGCAAATGGAGCAGCTTACAAGGTCGCACCTGAGGTCTTCTTCGAACTTGGAGCTGAAATAAAAGTCATAAACAATAACCCCAATGGTTTAAACATAAACGAAAGTTGTGGCTCCCAGTACCCGCAGGTTCTGAGTCGAAAGGTGCTTGAATATGGAGCAGATGTTGGTTTTGCTTTTGATGGAGACGGTGATCGTTTAATTGCAGTTGACGAAAAGGGGAATATTCTCACGGGAGACCATGTTCTCATCATTTGCGGAAAGTTGCTTAAGGAGGAAAAGAGACTGAAAAACAATCTCATCGTCGGAACGGTGATGAGTAATTTTGGATTCTGCCAAGCTTGTAAAAGATACGGTATTGATTACCATCTATCCCAAGTTGGGGATAGATACGTTCTTGAAGACATGCTAAGACTCGGGGCCACCTTAGGAGGAGAAGAATCTGGCCACACGATTTTTCTAGATCATCACACAACTGGAGATGGGATAATCACGGCTCTTCAGATTATCGCGACTATGCTTAAGACAAATAAAAGACTCTCAGAATTGGGAAAATTGATGGAAATTTATCCCCAAAAAGTTTTGAGCGTGGAGGTTAAGGAAAAAAAGGATTTGAGCTCCATACCTGAGATCCAGAATGAAATAGAGAGAATAAAGGAGGCTTTGAGAGATGAGGGAAGGGTTCTTGTCCGATATTCTGGAACCCAGAATCTGTTAAGGATAATGGTTGAGGGGCCTGACCAGAAAATGGTAGAGGAATACTGTTCTTCCATCGCGGAAGTTGCAAAAAAACACCTAAGCTAGGTGAGCTCGCAACTACGGAAGAATAGGCCCCTAAATATCCGACCCTCAAAAAATTTTTCTTTCGAAAAGCAATAAAAACCTGTTATTCTTTGGGAAATTTTCCGATCCGGTGAAGGAAAAATGGCCTTTGAATCCGTCTTCCTTTTTGCCGGAGGAATTCTCCTTTTTCTTTTCAGCATCTCCAAGCTCTCCTCAAGCATCCAGTTTGTGATAGGTGGTAGGATAAGGGAATACATAAAGTTCTCGGTCTTAAAAAAAATAAACGGCCTTCTATCGGGTGTTCTTATAACCTTAATCTTTCAGAGCAGTTCTGCCACAACCTTACTCGTTGTAAGCATGGTGAGTGCAGGGCTTTTAAGTTTCGGCCAATCGCTACCGGTAATTTTGGGAGCTGACATCGGTACAACTCTCACAGCACAGCTCGTTGTGTGGAAAATTACGGATATATTTCCAGTAATCCTAATTTTCGGCCTCCTTCTTTTACTCCGGTCAGAGGAGAAGTGGAAGAGAATCGGTGAAACCCTTTTCTATTTTGGACTTTTGCTATTCGGACTATTTCTTGTTACAAAAGGCACAGCCTATCTCAAGGATGAAACCTTCTTCAGTTGGGCTATTCTTGCAAAAAAGGGACCTATTTTCCTTTTTACATCCACTCTTCTTTTCACTCTTGTCGTTCAATCCTCAGCAATACCAGTAAGCATTGCGATCGTTCTCTGCCAAAACAACCTTATCGAAATTGATTCAGCCCTTTTCGTAGTCTTGGGAGCGAATCTGGGGACAACTGGTACTGCCCTGCTTGGCAGTGTTGTGGCAACCAGAAGCGGAAAAAAGGCAGCCCTTTCCCATGTTTTCTTTAAGGCTTGTGGGGTTCTTATCTTCTTCTTCCTTTCCCCAATTTTCACCTCCTTCCTGGATTGTATACCGGTAGGGACCCCTCAAAAGGTCGCACTTTCTCACTTCCTCTTTAACTTTTTTATCGCCATCCTTTTTTACCCCCTTTTGGGCCCTGTCGTTTCCCTCTTCGAAAGGCTTATGCCCGAAAAGGATAGGGCGATTCAGGTTTTACCAGAGTATTTGAGTATGAACTTTCTTCGCGATCCTCAGGATGCTCTTTCATGTGTGAAAAAGGAGCTTTCAAGGCAGATGCTCCTCTCCAAAATGATGGTTATAGACTCCTTTGACCTTTTGTACAAATTCAACAAGATGAAAAGAAAAAGCATGTTTTACGTAGAGATGGTAATCGATAACCTCCAGAACGAAATACTCAGGTACCTTTGGCAGATTTCGTCCTCAGAGATGACAGAACAACAATCGAGAAGACTTTTTGCCTACACGGCAATCGTACACGATATAGAACGGATAGGTGATCATGCGGTAAACATCGCTGAAATAGCTGAGATAAAAAAGGAGAGGGGAACTTTCTTTTCTGACCAGGCTATACTCGAACTTGAAAACCTAAAGGAGAGAATCAAAAAATCCCTTGAGATCGTAACACAACTAATCGAAAACCCCCATATGAGGATAATTGAGGAACTCATAGGGGAAACCTCAGAGCTAGAAGGGAAGATAAAGACTGCCTTAAACAACCACCTTGAAAGGTTCTACTGCAAGATATGCAGAAGGGAAGCAGGACCCCTATTTGTTGATCTGCTCACAAATATTGAGGGGATAAGGAGACACATAAGGTCTATCTGTGAAAATCTTGCCTACCAAAATGAGGAAGGTTAGGCGGCCTTCTGGAAAAGAATCTCGTCTTTGTCCCCTACATCAACTAGAATCTTCTCTCCTTCCCTTATTTCGCCCTTTAAGATCTTAAGTGCCAACTCGTTCTGAATCTTTCTCTGAATAAGCCTTCTGAGTGGCCTTGCCCCATATGCGGGCTCGTATCCCTCTTTTGCCAGATACTCCTTGAGCTTATCGGTGAACGAAAGCTCAATACCCTTTTCCTTTACCCTTCTGCTTAAAATATCGAGCTGAAGTTTGACAATTGCCTTTATATCTTCAGGTGTTAGGCTCCTGAAAATTATTATCTCATCGATTCTGTTTAGAAACTCCGGTTTAAAGTGGAGTTTGAGAGCTTCATGGACCCTTCTTTTCATCTCTCCGTAATCCTTAGGACCGATCTCAGCAATCCACTGGCTTCCAATGTTTGATGTCATTATGATGACGGTGTTCTTAAAATCTACCGTCCTTCCCTGTCCGTCAGTTAACCTTCCATCGTCAAGAACCTGCAGAAGCACGTTAAAAACCTCAGGATGGGCCTTCTCTATCTCGTCTAGTAAAACTATGGAGTAAGGCCTCCTTCTTATCGCCTCTGTCAAATATCCTCCTTCCTCGTAACCAACGTAACCTGGTGGTGCTCCAATCAGTCTTGCAACAGAATGTTTTTCCATATACTCGCTCATGTCAATTCTCACTATGGCCTGTTCATCATCAAACAAAAATTCAGCAAGTGCCTTTGCAAGTTCTGTCTTTCCAACACCTGTCGGACCTAGAAACAAAAATGAACCGAGAGGTCTATTTGGATCCTGGAGTCCTGCCCTTGCTCTCCTTATGGTATTTGCAACTGCAATTACTGCCTCATCTTGTCCTACAATCCTTTTATGAAGCCTCTCCTCCATCTTCACAAGCTTTTCCATCTCTCCCTCGAGCATTTTGGAGACAGGAATGCCGGTCCATTTGGAAACAACTTTTGCTATATCCTCCTCGTCAACTTCCTCTTTGAGCATCTTATGCTTCTTCTGGAGTTCTTGAAGCTCTTCATTTTTTTCCCTAAGCTCCTTCTCAAGACTTACTATCCTTCCATACCTTATCTCCGCAACCTTTTCAAAGTCGCCTTTTCTTTCGTATTGATCAGCCTCGTTTTTCGCCTCTTCAATCTTCTCCTTTATTTCCCTTATCGCCGTAATGAGTGCCTTCTCCTTTTCCCAGTGTTCTCTCTTCTTTTCCACTTCTCTCCGTAGCTCCTCAAGTTCCGCTTCGAGTTTCTGCCTCCTTTCCATTGATGCTTCGTCCTTCTCCTTTTTCAATGCTTCTATTTCAATTTGAATCTGCATCATTTTCCTTTCAATCTCATCGATCTCAGTAGGAACACTGTCAATCTCCATCCTCAACCTTGAGGCTGCCTCATCGATCAGATCTATGGCTTTATCCGGCAAAAATCTGTCACTTATATACCTATGGGAGAGAGTTGCTGCGGCTATTAAGGCAGAATCCTTTATTCTCACTCCATGGTGAATCTCGTACCTTTCCTTCAAACCTCTCAGTATGGCTATTGTCTCCTCAACGGACGGTTCTCCAACGTAGACAGGCTGAAACCTCCTCTCTAAGGCCGCGTCCTTTTCTATGTACTTTCTGTACTCGTCGAGCGTTGTCGCACCAATACAGCGCAGCTCACCCCTGGCAAGAGCTGGTTTTAACATGTTTGAAGCATCTATAGCTCCCTGAGCACTACCTGCACCAACTATTGTATGTAACTCATCTATAAAGAGTACTATAGATCCTTCAGCCTCTTGGATTTCCTTTAGGACTGCCTTTAACCTGTCCTCAAATTCACCCCTATACTTGGCACCGGCAAGAAGGGCTCCCATATCAAGTGCAAGAACCCTTTTATTTTTTAAAGTCTCCGGAACATCTCCTTTAACTATCCTCTGTGCAAGACCCTCAACTATCGCAGTTTTCCCAACTCCGGGTTCACCAATCAGAACAGGATTGTTCTTTGTTCTCCTTGAGAGAACCTGCATTACCCTTCTTATTTCCTCATCCCTTCCAATCACAGGGTCCAATTTGCCCCTTCTTGCCTCTTCCGTAAGATCCCTACAGTACCTCTCCAATGCTCTGTACTTATCCTCAGGAGACTGGTCAGTAACCCGCTGAGATCCCCTTATATCCTTAAGCACTGAATATATGGACTCCTTTGTTACGCCCTGCTCTCTAAGTATTCTATGGGATGGGCTATCCTTCGATTCCGTGATTCCTATAAGGAGATGCTCCGTACTTACATACTCATCCTTCAGTCTTTCCGCTTCTTCAAATGCCACCTGAAGTGCGTGCCTCATCCTTGGAGATATGTAAACCTGTGTGGCTCCCTCAACAGAGGGGATCTTTTTAAATTCCTTTTCCAGTTCGTTCATTATGATGGCAGAGTTTGCGCCAAGTTTGTCGAGTAAAGGCTTTACTATGCCATCCCTTTGAGAGATCAGTGCGAAAAGGAGATGCTCGTTCTCCATCATCTGATGGTGCAGAGAATCTGCCTTCCTCTGGGCTGAGCTTATGGCCTCTTGGGCTTTTATTGTCAGTTTATCCCATTCCATCTTTCTCCCCTCTCAGAGTTCTTTTGTACTTCTAATATAATCACTTGCAGAACAAATTCAATGGAGAACTAAACTGGAATTTCTATTCTCCTCTCAAAGCTCCTCTCGTTATCCACGAGAAAGACCCTTTTCGGCAAAACCCTATAAAACCTGTTATCGAGAGAGGGGGAAAAGGGTGGAACCATTTTTAGCTTCAAAAGGAGTCTCTCTTTAAAAGTGTATTCTCCTATGGAAAAAAGCTTCTTGAGGTAAAGGGAAGTGAAGGGAAATTTTTTTGTGTAAACGAGGAACGCTCTCTCAATGTCCTTTCTTTCCTTAAGCATCTCTGCCTCAGCTTCCATTTGAATGCCCTTTATCTTCCTCCAGTCACTTATACTCTTCAAGATGTAATCCTCGCTTATGGTAACGCTAACAATTTTGTTTTGGGCTATGTTCTTGCAGTGGACCGCAACATTTGGGTTTGATATGAAGTAAAGAACAAAGTCTTCGCTCGCGTAGAAGACGGTCGCAGCCCACGGAAGATTATTCGCACATGTGGCTATTGTCATTGTATTATGGCGCTTTACGTAATCTAGGGCTATCCTTCTCAGTTCCACTTCATTCTCACCTAGATGTTTTCCAAAAAAACACGGCGAACTTCCGGAAAGCATATATAACTGAGTGGGCCTTTATTTTTCAAGTGTTTTAGGTGAAAAAAGGCTTCTAGCCTTTTATCTTTCCGAACTTGACTCTCCCATTGTAAAAGAAGTAGCTTTCTTTCAAATCTCATTTTCTGGAGGTCCATATGCTCTCTATGAAAAAAGAGGAGCTCTTTAAACTTATGGAGGTCTCAAAAGGAAAAGAGCCTGCAGATCTGATTTTGAGGAACGGAAAAATAGTGAATGTTTATACGAGGGAGATTTTGTCCGGATACTCTGTGGCGGTAAAGGGAAAATGGATCGTTGCAGTCGACAGAGACTTGTCCTCAATGATCGGCCCTTCAACCAAATGTCTCGATTTGGAAGGGAAATATCTGGTTCCCGGCTTTATAGACGGACACGCCCACATACTCCCTTACTGCCATCCTGACGAGATCTTGAAAGAGGCTGTAAAAAGGGGTGTTACAAGTATTGTCACGGAACTCCTCGATTTATCCTTCAAAGCTGGGATAGAAAGCATGATAAAGTATCTTCGAGCTACAAAGGGAGGATTTGTCAAAGTCTTCGCTTTGGTTCCGCCTTTTATAACGCTCAGTGAGAGCGCAAGAAAAAGAACACCGGATCTTAAGGAGATTCTAAGGCTTTTAAAGAGGGAAGAGGTTTTGGGCATGGGCGAGAGTTTCTGGCAGGAAGTTTTGAGAGAACATCCTGTCTTCTATAGCCTTCTTCCTCACGTTTCAAAGATGAAAAAAACCTTGGAAGGACACGCAGCAGGATGTAGGGGAGATAAGTTACAGGCCTACGTCTTAACCGGTGTCTCTTCATGTCACGAGCCAGTAACCTATGAGGAGATTTTAGAGAGACTTAGGCTCGGACTATACGCAATGGTCAGGGAAGGTAGTGTGAGAAGCGACCTCTCATCCATTTCTCCATTTACTAAATCCTATTTGGACACGAGAAGGGTGATACTTGTAAGTGACTTCATATCGCCAGACGACATTTTAGAAAAAGGATACATGGACTACGTTGTAAACAGGGCCATAGAGATAGGAATAGACCCTCTAACAGCTATACAGATGGTCACATTGAATCCGGCAACTCATTTTAGGCTCGATGACAGACTCGGAGCCATAGCACCTGGAAAATATGCGGATCTTTTTGTCACATCAAAAATTGAGAGAATTGATCCGGAAATCGTTATTTCTTGCGGGAAGCTGGTGGTAAAGGAAGGGGAGCTGCTTTTTAGGCTAAAAAGGAGGCCCCTGAATATAGAAGGGCTCAAAAGACAGAAGGTGAGTCCAAAAGAACTACTAATAAAAAGTGAAAAACCTGCATTACGGGTAAGGATCATAAATCACATTACAGACCTTGTCACTGAGGAGATTGTAAAAGAGATGGAAGTTCTTAACGGATACTTAAAACCAGATCCAGAAAAGGACATAATCAGACTCTCTTTCGTCACAGAGGAAGGGGTTTATAACTATTTCATCCGGGGAACAGGGATGAGAGAAGGGGCATTTGCAACGAGCAGTGTATGGGAGGCCAAAGGGATCTTGGCAGTTGGCGTGGACACAGATGACATGGCATGTGCCATAAACAGGATAATCGAATTAGGCGGCGGTATAGTTCTTGCAAAAAATAAAGGGATAGTTGAGGAACTCCCCCTCCCTATAGGATCCCTCATATCGAATCTTCCTTTTAATGAAGTTGCCGAAAGGCTAAAATCGATAAATAGATCTGCAAAGGAGATGGGAATAAGATGGAAAAAACCTGTTATTTCTCTCGAAGCTCTCTCTACGCCAGCAATACCATTTTTACGAGTTTCAGACCGTGGTCTGGTAAATTTGAAAACTGGAACGGTTATGAGTCCCCTTCTTGATTGACAGAGAAGAAATGTTTAAAGTAAAAGGATAGATCCGCAAGGAGGGACCTATGGGTAAAGGTGATAGAAAAACGAGAAGGGGAAAAATCTGGAGAGGCACCTTTGGTAAGTATAGGCCAAAGAAGAAGAAAAAGAAGGAAGGCTAAAACCGAGGGTAAAGAGGAGTAAGATCCCCTCGTTAAAATCTAAAAGGATCTTTACTTCGTGTGAGCCTCTAGCCAGTCCTCGTAGTCTTTTGATACGAAATCCAAAACTGTTCCTATTATCTCAGGTACCTCGTACGGATGGATCTCCCTTATCCTTTTTTCAATTTCACCGTAAAGATCAGCCTTTGACTTGATAATACAGATGAATTCCTCATCTTCAACTACCTTTCCCTCCCACCAGTAGATGCTCTTTATTGGACCTAAAATTTGGGCACATGCAGCTAATTTCTCTTCTACGAGTGTTTTTGCTATCTTCTCCATAGTCTCCTTCTTGTCGGCTGTGGTTATTATCTGGATCTTCATGCCTCCTCCCTTCAATTTTATCTTGAATTTGCCCAGAAATTCATATAATTTAACAGATCCATGTTTCAGTTAAAAAATGGTCATTCTGTAATACTTGCCAGTGAATCAACAAGAAGGGTAGATCTCTTGAGAACCTTGGGCATCCCCTTTTCCATAGTCCCCCCTTCAATAAACGAAGAAAGAAAAAAAGGTGAATCGCCAAAAGAATACGTTGTCCGAATATCTCTAGAGAAGGCACTGAACATAGCCAACTACTTTCCCGACAAATGGGTCATCGGAGCAGATACTGTGGTTGTTTACAAAGGCAGGATAATTGGCAAGCCGGAAAGTGAGGAAGATGCCTTCAAAACACTGAAGATGCTTAAAGGAAAATGGCATAAGGTGATAACGGGTTTTAGTATAGTGTGTGTTGAGAGAAGCGTCTACTATAAAAATTTTGTGGAGACGAAGGTTTTTTTAAAAAATCTAACGGACGATGAAATCCTAAGATACATCAAAACATGCGAACCATTTGGAAAGGCCGGTTCGTACGCCATACAGGGCAAAGGGGGGTACATGGTAAAAGAGATAAAAGGTTCATATGCAAATGTTGTAGGCCTACCACTATGTGAACTCACAGAGGCTCTACAGAGCCTAGGCATCCTCTCGTGAAAGAAATAAGAGAATCGCTAAAAAAGGTGAGGGAAAGAATAGAAAAGGCATGTATCAGGTCTGGAAGGGATCCATCAGATGTTCGTCTAATTGGAGTAACTAAGGGGATTGAATTGGAGAGGATCCTTGTCGCTTTAGAGGAAGGACTAAGGGACATAGGAGAAAACTACGTTCAGGAAGCAAAGAAAAAAATGGAAAAACTTTTAGGTTGGGAAATAACATATCACATGATAGGTCACATTCAAACGAACAAAGCAAAATACATACCTAATCTCTTCTCTTACGTCCATTCAGTAGACAGGACAAAGGTTCTTCAAGCATTAGATGCCCAAGGAAAGCCAATTAAGGTTCTTTTTCAGGTTAATCTCTCTGGAGAAGAGAGTAAGTCAGGAGTGAGATCGGAAGAAGAATTGACTGAGCTTGTAAGGAAGGCAAAAGAATTGAAAAACATTGAACCTCTTGGACTTATGACAATCCCTCCTTACTCTGAGGATCCGGAATCTTCAAGACCGTACTTTAGAAAACTAAACGAGCTCTTAAAAAAATTGAACGAAAAACTCGATCTCCAAATGAGGGAACTTTCCATGGGAATGTCAATCGATTTTGAGGTTGCGATCGAAGAAGGGGCCACAATGGTAAGAGTGGGAACAGCCATTTTTGGGGAAAGAAGATGAAACTGTGGAATGGTAGATTCTCCGATCCTACTCATCCAGAGGTAGAAAAGTTCACATCCTCAATAGAGGTGGATAGAAGATTGTACCTTTATGACTTACTCGGAAGCATCGCCCACGCAGAGATGCTTGAAAAAATTGGTATACTCTCAGAAGGGGAAAAGGAGAGAATACTAGAGGCTTTAAGAGAGATAAAGGAAGAGATTGAAAACGGTTCTTTTCAGTTTTCCGAAAGGCTTGAAGATATCCACATGCACATAGAGGCGAGACTCATCGAAAAAACCGGGGAGACTGGGAAAAAGATACATACTGGAAGGAGCAGAAACGATCAGGTTTCACTGGACATGAGAATGTATTTGAAAGATGAGCTCAAAAGAATTGAAGAGGAACTTTTAGAACTGATGAAAACTATCCTCAATAGGGCAGAAAAAGAAAAAGATGCGATTATGCCAGGTTACACTCATATGCAAAGAGCACAGGCTGTCCCTTTCTCCCATTATCTCCTCTCCTTTTATTACATGTTAAAAAGGGATAGGGAAAGGGTCATCAACGCCATCAACTCTGCCGATTCAATGCCTCTTGGATCTGGAGCACTTGCCGGTTCCACATTGCCGCTTGAAAGAGAGTTTCTAAGGGAAAGGTTGAACTTCTCAAGAATAACGGATAACAGCATGGATACGGCTTCCGATAGAGACTTCGTAATAGATGCGCTATATGCCGTCTCAATGATAATGATCCATCTGTCCAGGATGTGCGAAGATCTCATCATCTTTTCGACTGAAGAGTTCTCCTTCATTAAATTGCCTGATAGCCTTGTAACTGGAAGTAGCATAATGCCCCAAAAGAGGAATCCAGATGTTCTTGAGTTAATAAGGGGTAGGACATCAAGGGTAATAGGTGATTTTTTGAGTCTTCTCATTCTGATGAAGGGCCTCCCATCTACGTATAATAGAGACCTTCAGGAGGATAAAGAACCTCTATTTCATGCACTAGATGTGACAAGGGCCTCCCTTTCCATTATTAGACTTTGCGTAAAGGAGATGGAAATAAATAGGGAGAGGATGGAGGAAGCATTGGAAAGGGGTTATATACAGGCAACTGAGATAGCAGAATACCTTGTGAGGAAGGGGATGCCGTTTAGGGAAGCCCACCGCGTAGTTGGAAGAATAATAAGGGAGTGTGAAAATCGAGCAATAAAGATGAAGGATATCAAAATAGATCAGCTTAAAAGTTTCTCCGAATTATTCGACGAGGATGTTTACCAGTTTATGGATCCGCGAAACATTGTTAAAATGAGAAAAACAGCGGGTGGTGCCTCTGTGGAAGAGGTGGTGAACCAGATTGAGAGGGAAAGGTTGTATCTTCGCTCTTAGCCTTCTTTTTCTTATCTCTTCATGCGGGAAGAAGGGACCTCCAACTCCTAAGGTTTTGACCCCCTCCTACGCCATAAATGATCTGAGAGGAGAGGTCAAGGACGGGGTCCTTTTCCTTTCTTTCTCCATACCAAAAGGTGAGCTAAAAGACGAAGAAGTAGAAGGATTCGAAGTTGAAAAGAAGGACGAGAAAGGGAAAGTGGAGAGAAAGTATGTGAGCATGGAAAAAAAGGGTCTTTTCACTTTATACAAGGACAGGATTTACTTCTTCGATGACCAACTTAGCGTAGGTCACACATACACTTACAGGGTCCTCCTTTATCTTAAAGGAGGAAAGCTCTTTGGTTCTTCCAATCCATTTTCAATCAAATGGATAGATCCACCGGGTTTAGTATCTGAAGTTGAGACTATTTCTGATGGAAGAACAGTTGAGCTTAGGTGGCTGGGAGAAAAAGGTTACCTGTATAACGTGTATAGGTACGAAAAGGGTTCATACGCCCTCTTCCCCCTCAATGAGAAACCCCTTGAAACGCCGTTTTTTAGGGACGCTTATATTCTGAAGGAAGGAACGTACATCTACGAGGTAAGAAAAATAAGAAAAGAAGGAGACTTGATCCTTGAGGGGATGGGAAAACCTCTAGAAGTTGTATTTAAAAGAAAAGTTACGCTTCCAGTTCCTCGTAATGTTAAAGCGGAAAAGGACGAAAGTGCGATTAAAATCAGATGGGAAATTGAGAAAAAAGAAGGGGTAAGGGGAGTCGTAGTTTACAGAAAGAGTTCCCTTGGCACAGAGAGGCTATGTGAAATTCCCGTTGACCAAAAACTGTACGTTGATCTTAGTTACCCTAAGGAGAGGCACCTTATCTACTTTCTAAGATCAGTTAGTGAGGAGGGGGAAGAAAGTGAAGAATCTAATAATGTCATAGTCCATCTTAAGGAGGACTGATGCACTTCTTCGAGTACGTAAACGGTGAACTTTACTGCGAAGACGTACCTTTAAGGGAGATAGGTTCCAAATTTGGGACCCCAGTATACGTATACAGTGCGAGGACCTTAAAGAGGCATTACTCGGTTTTTGATAGCGCATTTGACGGGATTCCTCACATAGTCTGCTATTCCTTGAAGGCTAACTCAAATCTGGCAATCCTCTCCCTCCTTGGGGGTCTTGGAAGTGGTGCTGACGTTGTATCTTTTGGTGAACTGAGTAAAGCCTTGAAAGCCGGTATCCCACCTGAAAAAATAGTCTTCTCGGGGGTAGGCAAAAAAGAGGAAGAACTTGAGAAGGCGGTGAAAAAAAGGATCCTCCTTATCAACGTTGAATCGGAAGGTGAGCTAAAAAAGCTAAAAGAGGTTTGTGAGAGAGTCGGTTCAAAGGCGAACCTTTCCATAAGGGTCAATCCAGATATAGATCCAAAGACCCATCCTTACATAACGACAGGGTTGAGGAAGAACAAGTTTGGGATTGGGATCAAGGATGCGGAAAAGCTCTATCTTAGTATTAGAGGCGATAGGTACTTGAAGCCTGTGGGAATTTCATCTCACATAGGATCCCAGATCCTTGAGCTATCCCCTTTTCTCCAGGCTGTCCGTTCACTTTTGGATCTTGGGGAGAGGCTGAGGTCTTCTGGAATTCCGATTCAGTACCTGGACATAGGAGGTGGTCTGGGCATACCGTATAAGGATGAGAATCCTCCCCATCCCGATGAATATGCAAAAAGGATAAAGGAGCTTCTCATCGATAAGGATTACACTCTCATACTGGAACCTGGAAGGGTTATTGTTGGTAATAGTGGGGTGCTCCTCACAAGGATCATCTACATAAAAAAGACTGAGGAGAAGACCTTCTACATAGTTGATGCGGCGATGAACGATCTCATAAGACCAGCTCTTTACGACGCTTACCATGAGATTCTTCCCGTTGATGGAAGGGAAAAAAGGAAGATTAAAGTAGATGTGGTTGGTCCCGTTTGTGAGTCAGCTGACTTCTTTGCAAAGGGGAGAAAAATTGCTAAACAGAATGAGGGAGACATGCTTGCCATAATGAGCGCTGGAGCTTACGGTTTCTCCATGTCTTCGAATTACAACCTCAGGGGAAGACCTCCAGAAGTTCTGGTAAGTGGGAAGGATTGCTATTTAATAAGAAAAAGGGAGACTATTGGAGACCTTATGAGGAACGAGATCATTCCAGAGGCCGTAAAAGAGCGTAGGATATGAGTGATGTAAGGTTTTTTAAGATGACGGCAAGCGGAAATGATTTTATAATAATAGACAACAGGGAGAAACTTATCGACAGATCCTTTCCCGATTTGTCTTCGTTCGTGAGAAAACTTTGCAGAAGAAACTTCTCCGTCGGCGCCGATGGGGTGATCCTGGTTGAGAGGTCAGATAGGGCTTTCTTCAAATGGAGGTTTTTCAACTCTGACGGTTCGGAAGCGGAGATGTGCGGAAATGGAGGGAGATGCGTCGCCAGATTCGCCTATGAAATGGGGATCGCTCCAGAAACAATGACTTTTGAAATCCAAACCGGG
This sequence comes from uncultured bacterium, assembly GCA_938084905.1. Lineage (GTDB taxonomy): Bacteria > Desulfobacterota > Syntrophorhabdia > Syntrophorhabdales > JANXAF01 > CALKEQ01. The sequence goes on along the minus strand of CALKEQ010000011.1, from coordinate 57,838 downwards.
ATAATAAGGGCAGAAGTTAAAGGGATGAGGGTCAAAATCCAACTCCACGATCCTCATTCCCTTTGTCTTGACAAGAGGATACGTATCGATGATGAGGAGGTAATCATAAATAGCGTAAATACGGGAGTTCCTCACGTTGTCATGATTTATGAAAAGATAGAAGATGCGCCTGTTGAGGAACTTGGCAGAAAGATCCGCTTCCATTCCACCTTTTCTCCGTCTGGAACAAACGTAAACTTCGTGAAAATCTTAAAGGATGACGAGATAATGGTTAGGACCTACGAAAGGGGAGTGGAGGGAGAGACCTATGCCTGCGGAACAGGAGTGGTAGCCTCTGCAGTTGTTTTGAAGGAGAAGGGCCTTGTTAAAACGCCTGTTAATGCACTCACGAAGGGAGGAGAGAGTCTGAGGGTATACATAGGGGGTGGGGTTTTTCTTGAAGGTGAAGTACGTTTTGTTTTTGAGGGAAAGCTCCATCCTGAAGCAATATTATAAAGGGGAGAGAAAAATGGTTTTAGAGGGAGTATTTACGGCAATTGTAACACCTTTTAAGGAAAATAGGATCGATGAGGATGCCTTAAAAAAACTTGTAGATTTCCAAATCGAAAATGGGGTAGACGGACTTGTACCCTGTGGAACTACTGGAGAGGCTCCAACACTTACCTATGAGGAGCATGAGAGGGTAATAGAGCTTACGGTAAAATTCGTAGAGGGAAGGGTTCCTGTGATTGCAGGTACTGGATCTAACAGCACCCATGAGGCAATAGAGTTGACACAGGCTGCAAAGAAAGTGGGGGCTGATATGTGCCTCCTCACAACACCATACTACAACAAGCCTACCCAGGAGGGACTTTACAAGCACTTTAAAAAAATCGCTGAGGAGGTCGACATACCCCTTATCCTCTACAATATTCCAGGAAGGACAGGGGTAAACATGACACCTGAGACAGTTGCGAGACTCGCTCAGATCCCGAACATAGTTGGTATTAAAGAGGCTTCAGGGTCTGTTGTCCAGGCTGCAGAGATTTACAGGCTCACAGAAGGTAAATTCACAATACTCTCAGGTGATGATAACCTATTCCTTCCAATAATGAGCGTTGGGGGAAAGGGAGTGATCTCTGTCGCCTCAAATGCGATCCCAAGAAAATTGAAGGAGCTTTTTGAGGCCTTCCGCGTGGAGAGAGATGTGGAGAAGGCAATCCGCATAAACAGTGAGCTTTTGCCTTTTTTCCAGGCAATATTTGTGGAGACAAATCCAATCCCAATCAAAGAAATACTTTACTTTATGGGAATGATCGAAAGGGAGCTCAGACTTCCTCTGTGTCCTCCGTCTCATAGTACGAGCATGTACCTTAAGGATATCTCAAAGAAGTACGGTCTTTACAGGAGGAAGGATGATTAGATTAGCTGTAACTGGCGCTCTAGGAAGAATGGGTAGGACTGTCTTGACCCTCGCGGACAAATCGGAGGAATTCCAAATAGTTGGGGCAGTTGAGAAAAAGGGTCATCCTGCACTGGGAAGGACATTGAAAGACCTTTCAGTTGCGGATAAGGAAATAAGGCTTGTGGACGATCTAAAAGAGGTAATAGAGGAATGTGACGTTGTCATAGACTTTACCGAACCAGCTTCCGCCCTTAACCATTTCTTCATAGCCAGAGATTGGAAAAAAGCTATAGTTATAGGGACTACAGGTTTTACTAAGGACCAAATGGATTTGATGGTACTTGAAAAGAGAGTAAGGGCAGTTATATCGCCTAACATGAGCATGGGAGTAAATCTTTTGTTCAGTATTCTCAGGGTCATATCGAAGATTCTTTCAAAGGATTACGATATCGAAATCGTAGAGATGCATCACAAAATGAAAAGGGACGCTCCGAGTGGTACAGCCCTCAAGCTGAAAGAGATTATAATAGAGGAAAATCCCAGTTTGAACTGGCAGCCAGTATACGGAAGATACGGGATCACAGGAGAAAGGAAGAAGGAAGAGATAGGGATACTCAGTTTGAGAGGAGGAGATACAATAGGAGAGCACACGGTGATATTCTTTGGGGAAGGGGAAAGGCTAGAGATAACCCACAGGATTACCTCTAGGGAAAATTTTGCCCGTGGAGCCCTTCTTGCCGCAAAGTGGATATTGAAAAAAGAGGAGGGCATATATTCAATGGAAGATGTGATAGGCCTAAAAGAGGCCTTTGAGAAATTTTTCTCTTGAATTCCCCACTTTAGAATTGTTAGTAAAAAATAGGAGGGATTGATTGCCAAAGTACGGTAAAATACCTGAGGCTACAATACGACGTCTATCAAATTACCTAAAGTGCTTAGATGAACTGGAGTCTAAGAACGAGAAGGTAGTCTCAAGTGCCACACTTGCAGCCATGTGCAATGTGAATGCTGCCCAAGTGAGAAAGGATTTTGCCTATTTTGGAGAGTTTGGCGTAAGGGGGATGGGTTACAGGATAAAGGAACTTAAGAACCACATAAAGGACATACTTGGAACAAACAGGGAATGGAGAATAGCTGTAGTTGGGATAGGGAATTTGGGAAGTGCCATCCTCGTTTACAAGGACTTCCTAAAGCAGAACTACAAGATAGTTGCGGCCTTTGACATAGATCCTGTTGGGGTAACAGGAAGAATATCAGAAAGACTTGGAAAGCCTGTAGAGATACTCCACATCGACAGATTGAAAGAGGTTGTTAAACAAAGGAACATAGAAATAGGGATAATAACTGTGCCCCCTCAAGAAGCTCAAAAGGTTGCCGATCTCCTTGTGGAGGCAGACATAAAAGGTATTCTTAACCTTTCTCCAGTTCCTGTGAGGGCTCCAGAACATGTAAAGGTGAGGAACCTTTTCTTCACTGCCGCTCTTGACAGTCTAGTTTATTACCTTTCCAAATAAGGGATGAGGGGATGTTAGGGAACCTTGTAGAGATATTCGTTTACTCATCCGTTTACGTTCTCATCGTTATTTTGGGAATGAAGGTAATAGGCGCCAGTATCTCCGCTGATTTTGAAAAAAGGATCATTCAGGAGGGAGCAATAGGTCTTTCCATAATCATTTCCTCCTTCTTCATCGGTGTTGCCATTATATTCTTTTCTGTGGCAAGGTAGTGAAAGCCTTATTCGTTACAGGAACAGGCACTGGAGTTGGTAAGACCTTAGTCGGTGGAGCCCTCTGTGCCTATCTGTCTCTAAAGAGGGGGATAGATGTGGGAGTCATGAAACCGATCGAGACAGGATGGAATCCCTCAAATTCGGATGGTCTTACCCTCAAGGAACTCTCCGGCTCAAATGATTCGATAGATGAAATCGTTCCTTACCGTTTCTATCAACCTCTTGCACCGGAGGTGGCGGCACAGAAGGAGAATGTGGAGGTGAGTATAGAAAAGCTTGACCTAATTTATAGAAAGCTTCTTAACTCTCATGACTTCCTTGTTATTGAGGGAGCAGGTGGGATCCTCGTACCTCTAAAGGAGGGGTTTTTCTTTTCTGACCTTGTCAAGATGTGGAATACTCCAGTCCTCGTTGTCTCAGAGAACAGGCTTGGCACAATAAACTGTACCCTTCTTACCTGCCACTTTCTCTTCTCCCAGGGAATTCAGGTCATAGGTGTCATACTGAACGAGAAGGAGAAAAGACCCGACGATTCTTGCGATTCAAACCCGACTATCCTGAAAAAGTACCTACCAGTTCCAGTTCTCGGGATCTTTCCAAATGTAGAAAAACCCGTTCTTTCCCCTTCTCTAAGGAAGAATCTTTCAGATTTGTTTGAAGAAAACATTAAGCTCCCTCCCTTTTTACCTTAGCCTCTTTTTTTTATCTCTCTTACAGCCTCTATGAAGTGTGGCCTTGAACGCTCTATTACTTCATTCTCCACGCAGTAGGCTAAGCGGAAGTAACCACTTTTACCGAATCCGGATCCTGGAACTGCGAGGATTCTATGCGTGTGAAGATGGCGGACAAATTCAATATCGTCAGGAATCGGAGATTTAGGAAAAATGTAGAAGGCTCCATCAGGCTTAGTCGTTTCGATCCCAGCGTCAACAAGTACGGTGTATAAGGCATCTCTTTTTTTCTGGTACTCCTTTACGTTCACACTGTTTCTTTGGAATTTTTTAACTAGCCTTTGCATGAGTGCTGGAGCATTTACGAAACCAAGGGTCCTATTCGCAAAGACAGCGGCTTCAATTAATTCCTGATCACCTTCCATTCTCGGGGAGATGGCTATGTACCCTATCCTTTCACCTGGAAGTGAAAGATCTTTTGAATGGGAAAAGACAACGATCGTGTCCTCGTAGATCTCAAAAAGATTTGGAAATTCTACATCGTCATAAATTATCTTCCTGTAAGCCTCGTCTGCCACTATAAAAATTCTCTGGTTAATCCCTTTTCTTTTTCGCAGAATCTCGGAAAGCCCAATCAGTTCATCTTTACGATAAACGACACCAGTTGGATTGTTTGGAGAGTTAATTATTATCGCCCTTGTCCGGTTGGTAATTGCTTCATCTATCCTATCCAGATCTAGGTGGAAGTCCTCTTTGGTCTCTACAGGTCTCATAACCCCACCATGGTTATCTATGTAAAACTTGAAGTCAACGAAGAATGGGGAAGGAACTATAACCTCATCTCCCGAGTCGAGCAGGGATTTTAGCACAACGTTCATGCCACCCGCAGAACCGACCGTCATTATTATATGGTTTTCTGTAAATGGTAGTCCTGTTTCCTCCCTTAAATTTTTTGCTATCTCCTTTCTTACGTCCTCGTAGCCACTATTTGGCATGTACCTGTGGAGACCTTTCTCAGGAGATGTTACGATTCTTATAAGTTCCTCTTTCAGCTCATCTGGAGGTTCGGTAATCGGATTTCCAAGTGTGAAATCGAAGACGTTTTCTTCGCCGTATAATTCTTTAAGTCTCGCCCCTTCCTCAAACATGGCTCTTATCCAAGATGAGCCTTTCATCAGCTCGTACATTTTCCTCGATATAACCATTATTACCCCCCTTTTATGAATTTTCGCGCTACGCGCCTAAATCCTTCTAATGATGCAAGTATCGTCTCTTTTGGGACACAGTAAGCTATCCTAAAGTATCCTTTCTTTCCAAATCCCCGGCCGGGAACTACGAGAATCCTTTCCTTTTGGAGTTCTCTCACAAATTGGAGTTCGTTCTTTATAGGCGATTTGGGAAACATGTAGAATGCACCCATAGGCTTTACACACTCAAAACCAGCCTGAGTAAGGGCACCATAAAGGATGTCCCTTTTTTCCTGGTACTCACCTACATCTACTGAGTTATTCTGAAATCTACATATGAGCCTTTGGAAGAAGGCAGGTGCGTTTACGAAGCCCAGGGCACGAGATGCGATCATAAATGCGGAAACGAGTAAATCTATCCACTCTATTTTCGGTGAGACCGCAATATAACCGATCCTTTCTCCTGGAAGAGCAAGATCCTTTGAGTGGGAAGTAACTGATATCACAAGATCGTATAGGGAGAAGAGGTTTGGAAGCTCAAAATTATCATAAACTATTTTTCTGTAAGCGTCATCCGAAACTATGTAAATCATCCTCCCCTCTTTCCTCTTTTGTAATAGAAGGGAGGAGAGATCTCTTAGTACCCCTTCACCATAAACCACACCAGTTGGATTGTTGGGACTGTTGAGGAGGATCGCCTTTGTTTTCGGAGTAATCAAAGATTCGATTCTATTTACATCAAGCTGGAAGTCATCCTTTGTCTCAGCCAGCACCACTTTTCCTCCATAATTTTCTACGTAGTTCTTGAACTCCCAGAAGAAGGGGGTAGGAATTATAACCTCATCCCCCCTATCTAAGATACTTTTTAGGACCACATTTAATCCCCCAGCACAGCCTACTGACATGAATACGTGTTTCGGCGTAAAGGGAAGCCCGTACTTTTGAGTTAGGTAGTTGGCAATTTCAGCTCTTACGTACTCGTAACCGCTATTTTCCATGTATCTGTGCATCCCCTTTTTTTCCTCTTTCAAAAGTTCTATCATCGACTCCTTTACCTCTTTGGGAGGTTCAATTTCCGGATTCCCTAAAGAAAAATCGTAGACGTTATTCTCTCCGTAAACCCTCTTTAATTTCAACCCCTCTTCAAACATCCTTCTTGTCCAGCCTTCCTGGGCTAAAATCAGCTTTCTTACCTTCTTCGATATCATCTTATCCCTCCTTCAAAAAAAAAGCCATGGGTTTTACCCATGGCCCTAAAATAAAAGAGCCATGGGCCTTTGCACCCATGGCTCTGTGCCCTAAGGCACAAGAATCATGGGTGCCAATTTTTAAAATAAAAGTAAAAAACCTTCTTCATCATGCGCGTATCCATTTTTACGTTTTAATAGTACAAGATGGCCTTTTTGTCAACAACTAATTTTCAAAAAATTCGGCTTTTGCGGGCATGATCTAAGGATAACCCTAAGTCCTGTTTTTCATTAAGAGCTCGGGTTTCTTCAAATACACCTCAGTATTAGGTGGTACACTCTCAGTTAGCCAGACATTTCCGCCTATTATCGAGCCCTTGCCTATAACCGTGTTTCCGCCAAGGATAGTGGCATTTGCGTAAATTATCACATCATCCTCTATTGTGGGGTGCCTTTTTTTGTTCCTTAAGGATTCGCACTCCTCCTTGCTCAATGAAAGCGCACCGAGCGTGACGCCCTGATATATTCTGACCCTGTCTCCTATTTCAGTTGTCTCTCCAATAACCACACCTGTACCATGATCGATAAAGAAGCTCTCTCCTATTTTCGCACCGGGATGGATATCTATACCAGTCCTACTGTGGGCGTATTCTGTCATGATTCTCGGGATGAGAGGAACACCGTTTACGTGAAGAAAATGGGCAATTCTGTATACTGTTATGGCAAAAAGCCCAGGGTAACAGAAAATAACCTCGTCATAATGTTTTGAGGCTGGATCCCCTTCATACGCCGCTTTCACGTCCTTTGCAAGTACCTCTTGCAAGTGTGGAATCTCGTTCAAAAACTTTAAGGCAACTTCCCGACCAAACTCCTCACAGTCTATACATGGCCTGCCGTACCTCATACATTCGTGCCTGTAGGCGAATGCGATCTGCTCCGATAGGAGATCAAAAAGCTCTATGAATTTCTGTCCAAAGTAGTAGGAGATAGAATTTTCATCAAGGGTTTCTTGCGCATGATAGCCAGGATAGATGAGATCTATTGCCCTGTATATTATGTCTATGACTTTTACACGTGAGGGGATTGGTTCCGGCTCTATGTGGGTGAACCTATCACCTTTTTTGTAATTCTGAACCATTTTTTTTACGGCTCGACTTATCTCCAGACTGTAATTTTTCTTCTTACCTGCCACCTTGCACTTTTTTTCCTTACTCCTGCATATCTTCTTTTTTCTCTTCATCTCTCTTAATTTATCACCAATCTGGTAGGATGGCAAGCCGATTTGGCCAAAATTTCCTATTGACAAAGGCCCGTTTTTCCAATATTATGCAAAGAAAAAAGGAGGTTCTAATGGCCTGCAAAGCAAAGAGTGCAAAGAAATCTCAGGGTGAAAAAAAGACCGCCTCCAAGAAGGCAACGAGCAAGAAGAAGTAGCAGTTCTTAAAAGAAAATGGATCCGGAAAGTCTCCTGTCGCATGCAAGGGGTTTTCTTTGTTTAAATTCGGCTAACCCTCCAGGACAGGAAGAAGATTCTATCCTTTTCCTTGAGTCTTTCTTAAAAAAAGAAGGTATCGAATGTGAGGTCTTTTCCCCTGCTCCAAAAAGGGCAAACCTTTTTGCTCGCATAAGGGGGAAAAGATCTGATATGCCTCTTGTCCTTTTGAGCCACGTGGATACTGTTCCTGCGCGGCCCGAGGAGTGGGAAGTCGATCCCTTCAAGGGCGAAATAAAGGACGGTTATCTTTACGGAAGAGGCGCGCTGGATATGAAGGTTCAGACACTCTGTCAGCTCTTCGCCTTTATAGATATTTTCAGGGAAGGTCTTATACCTGAGAGGGACGTAATCTATTTAGCCACATGCGATGAGGAGACCGGGGGAAAGCTTGGGGTAAAGTTTATGCTTGAAAAAAAGGAGGTTCTTCGAAATGCTGATTTTGTTTTGAGCGAAGGGGGATTTATAGTGGAAGAGGGAAATATCACGCATGCTCAGATCTCGGTTACGGAGAAAAAGGTGAGCCAGTTCTATATAAAGGCAAGAGGGAGGGGAGGTCACGGATCCACCCCCCATAAGGATAACCCTAATGAGAAAGTGATAGAAGCGGCACACAGGCTAATTTCATACAAGTGGCCTATAAAACTTTATCCTGTTGCCGTAAGATACATAGATGGGATCATGAAGGGTAAAGTAATTAACGATTTCCTTTATTCCAACTTAAAGAGTGCCCTGAGAAAGAAGTCTTTTTTGAGCTTTCTGGAAGAGAATCCCACTATTAACGCCCTTCTCAGGAATACTGTAACATGCACGATTCTCAAAGGGGGAGAAAAGATAAACATGATACCCGTTGAAGCTCAAGCGGCCTTTGATGCGCGCATTCTCCCTTCTGACAGGCAGGACAAATTTTACAATAGGATAAGGAGAATCGCCGGCAAAGAAGTTGAGGTTATACCAGTCGGTGAAAGCCTTGGGAAGTCCTATTACTCGAATTATAAAACAAAGTACTTCAAAGTCTTAGAGGAAGAAATAAAAAGGAGTTTCGGTCCAATTCAGGTTCTTCCTTATATGACCACCGGCGCAACGGATTTAAGGTACTTCAGGTCTCTCGGCATACCTGCCTACGGCTTCTTTCCCATAGTCCTCACAAAAGACGAGATAATGAGGATGCACGGAGTAAATGAGAGAATATCCATTGAAAACGTACTGAGGGGTTACGAAGGAACAAGAAATATACTTAAGGCCCTGATAACTGTGATCTAGAGGATGCTTAAGGTAGAACTTCTTTTTATAACTCCCAATGCGGAAAAAATCATAGAACTTGCAGGAAGAACAGCCTATCAATCCTTTCACAAGATAAGGGAAGGATCTGAAAGGGAATTTGTGCGAATGCTCAGAAAAAGCGGCCACCATTCTGTTCTTGAGCATGCCTACGCCACATTCAGGATAAGCGGAATCTCAAGGGCCTGTTCACATCAGCTTGTAAGGCATAGGCTTTGCTCTTTTACGCAGAAATCGCAGAGGTACGTGGATGAGAGGGAATTTTCATACGTCATTCCCCCCTCTATCGAGAAAGATTCCAGGGCAAAAGAAATCTTCAAGGAGCTTATGGAAAAAAGTAGGGAAACTTATAGAAAACTTAAGGAAATTGGCATAAAGGCCGAGGACGCAAGGTACGTTCTTCCGAACGCAACTGAAACTGAAATAGTCCTTACAGCAAATTTCAGAGAACTGAGACACATAATCTCCTTGAGGAAGAACAACTCAGCCCAGTGGGAAATAAGAAACCTGGCTGAAGAGATGCTAAAAATCCTTAAAGATCACGCTCCTTCCGTCTTCGAGGACCTATAGGGAAAGATGAGAAAAAAAGGCGAAGATGTTTCAAAGGTAAGGTACAAGGGTGTTGAGCTCTATCAAATTAAACGTGGAATAGCAAAGGACATAACTTACCTTGTTGGTAATACACCTCTTGTAAAGCTTAACAGAATCTCAAGGGGACTAAAATCAGATATAGTTGCAAAGCTCGAATTTTTTAACCCTCTTGGTAGTGTGAAAGACAGGATAGGTCTCGCGATGATCCTCGATGCGGAAGAAAAAGGTCTTATAGGGAAGGATACTGTCATAGTAGAACCTACAAGTGGTAACACTGGAATAGCTTTAGCCTTTGTCTGCGCTGTAAAGAAGATAAAACTCATAATAGTCATGCCAGATGTCATGTCCAGGGAAAGAATTGAGCTTCTCAGACTTCTTGGTGCGAAAATCATACTCACTCCTGGATCAGAGGGAATGAGAGGGGCAATCGAAAAGGCGGAAAAGCTAGTTAAGAAGAATCCTAATTACCTGATGCTTCAGCAGTTCAAAAATCCTTCCAATCCGGATATCCATCGGGTGACAACAGCTGAGGAAATATGGAGAGATACTGAAGGCAAAATAGACATATTCGTCGCAGGGGTAGGAACGGGTGGAACCCTCACTGGAGTTGCAGAAGTCCTAAAAGAAAGAAAGCCCTCAATCAAGGTTTACGCTGTTGAACCTATGGCCTCTCCTGTACTCTCAGGCGGACTGCCAGGTCCCCATGGAATACAGGGTATTGGGGCAGGGTTTATCCCCGAAGTTCTAAAAACTGAACTTATAGACGGTGTAATAAAAGTTAGGGATGAGGATGCAAAGAAGATGATGAAGAGGTTGGCAAAAGAAGAAGGGATTCTTGCTGGCATCTCATCTGGTGCTGCAGTCTACGCTGCTTGTGAGATAGGAAGGTTAAAGGAAAATAGAAAGAAGATGATAGTCACTATTTTGCCCGACACTGGAGAAAGGTACCTTTCTGTCCTTGCAAGGGAAGCCAAAATGGATACTGACCCTCACAATCCTTTACTTCCATCTTGAACATCTGATACACTTTTTATTCCAAAAAATGGACAGGATATTAATTAGGGGAGCAAGACAGCACAACCTCAAAAATATCGATGTTGTAATACCGAAAAACAAGCTAGTTGTTATAACTGGCCCAAGCGGCTCTGGAAAATCTAGCCTCGCCTTTGACACGATTTACGCAGAAGGTCAAAGAAGGTACGTGGAGTCCCTCTCCTCATATGCTAGACAGTTCCTCGAGCTCATGGACAAACCTGACGTAGACTACATAGAAGGTCTCTCTCCTGCGATAAGTATAGAGCAGAAAAGTTTGAGCAAAAACCCGAGAAGTACGGTTGGGACCGTAACTGAGATCTACGATTATCTTAGGCTTCTCTTTGCAAGGATTGGTCACGTTTTTTGCTATAACTGCGGTAGGGAAATAAAGAGTCAGCACGCCCCTCAGATAGTAGAAACGATTCTCTCTTTTAGTCCTGGAACAAAGGTCACCATTTACGCACCGATAGTAAGGGGGAGAAAGGGTGAGTACAGAAAGGAACTGGACGAACTAAGAAGGCAGGGCTTCACAAAGGTTAGGATTGACGGAATTCTGTACGACCTTTCAGAGGAGATAGTTTTAGACAAAAATAAAAAGCACGAGATAGACCTTTTTGTGGACAAAATAGGATTGAGGGAAGGAGTTGAAAGAAGGCTCTTTGAATCGGTAGAGCTTGCCCTTTCCAAAGCCCAAGGGGTAGTAAAGGTTGAGACGGATTCAGAGACTTACGTATTTAGCGAGAATTTTGCATGTCCAGATTGCGGAATAAGCTATCCAGAGATAACGCCCAGAATGTTTTCCTTTAACAACCCTTACGGCGCTTGTCCTGACTGTACTGGTTTAGGTGTGAAGGAGTACTTCGATCCCGCATTGATCGTTCCAAATCCCGATCTTTCACTAAGGGAGGGGGCAATAGTCCCCTGGGCTGACAAAAACCCTATTCACTTTCTCCCCTTTCTCGAATCCCTTCTGGATTATTACAAAATAGACATGAGGAAACCTTTCAAGGATCTGCCTGACGATGTAAAAGAAGCTTTGCTTTTTGGCTCTAAGGGAAAGCCGATCCCATTTTACGTAGAGAGGGGTTCAAAAAGGGAAATAGTGATGAGGCCCTACGAGGGTGTTATAGGAGAGCTAAAAAGGGAATGGGAAAACGCCGATCCATGGGAAAGAGAAAGGTTAGAGAGATTTATAAACCTCGTCCCATGCCCGACTTGCAATGGGGCCAGGCTTAAGAAAGAGATGCTGTGGGTTAAGGTAGGTGGCCTGAACATATACGAAGTCTCAAAAATGACAATCTCTCAGGCTTTGAACTTTTTCAAAAATTTAAATCTCACTCCGAAAGAAAGGGAAATTTCAAAGATCATACTGAAGGAGATAATCTCCAGGCTAAAGTTTCTTCTAGATGTTGGCCTTGATTACATAACCCTTGACAGGAATTCAGCCACCCTTTCCTCAGGTGAGGCTCAAAGGATCAGGCTTGCAACACAGATAGGTTCGGGGCTAACAGGAGTTCTATACGTTTTAGACGAGCCAAGTATTGGACTTCATCAAAGGGATAACGAAAGACTGTTAAATACACTTTTCCGTCTTAGAAATCTGGGCAATACCGTAATAGTCGTTGAACATGACTATGAAACGATACTCAGATCTGACTATGTTGTAGATCTCGGTCCAGGTGCGGGAGAAAATGGCGGATACCTTGTTTTTCAGGGAAGGCCTGAAGAACTCGCAAATTACGATAAGTCACTTACTGGTCAGTACCTTTCTGGAAAATTAAGGATAGAGGTCCCAAAGAAAAGGAGGAAACCTAAGGGTTTTATAACCATAAAGGGAGCAAGGGCTAACAATTTAAAAAACATAGATGTCAGTTTCCCCCTTGGAGTCTTTGTATGTGTCACGGGAGTTTCAGGTTCGGGAAAAAGTACACTGATTGTGGATACTTTATACCCTCTACTTAAACAGAAGATATTCAGATCAAAGGAGAAAGCGGGTGAAGTCGATGCCATAATCGGTTACGAACAGATTGATAACGTTATAGACATAGATCAGTCACCAATAGGAAGGACACCAAGATCTAACCCTGCCACCTACACGGGAGTTTTCACCTTTATAAGGGAGTTATTTGCAAATTTACCTGAGTCGAAAATGAGGGGGTACAGGGAGGGAAGGTTCAGTTTCAACGTAAAGGGTGGAAGATGCGAGACCTGTAGAGGAGAGGGTTACGTAAAGATAGAAATGCAGTTTCTACCAGATGTCTACATTGTATGTGATCAGTGCAAGGGGAAACGTTACAACAGAGATACCCTGGAAATCCTTTACAAAGGGAAAAACATAGCCGACGTGCTTGAGATGACAGTCACCGAGGCCATGGATTTCTTCGATGCCGTACCACATATAAGGAAAAAGCTTCAGGTTCTCTACGATGTTGGTCTTGGATATATAAGATTAGGACAGCCTGCTACAACGCTGTCAGGTGGGGAGGCACAAAGAATTAAGCTATCCCGTGAACTTTCAAAAAGGGAAACAGGTCGCACACTCTACATACTTGATGAGCCTACAACTGGCTTGCATTTTGCTGACATTCAGAAGTTGCTAAAAGTTTTAAACGTACTTGTAGACCGAGGTAACACAGTCATCGTTATTGAGCACAACATGGATGTCATCAAATGTGCTGATTACATAATAGATCTTGGTCCAGAAGGGGGAGAAATGGGTGGAGAGATCGTATTCTCTGGAACCCCTGAGGAGCTTTTGGAATGTGAGAGAAGTTACACTGGTCAATTTTTAAAAAAATACCTAGATCAAACCGAACTCCGTGAGCCTCAAAGAAAAAGGACCGCATCTTGAAAATCATAGCTATCCCTGCAAGATACGGATCCACAAGACTTCCAGGTAAACCACTCAGAATGATCTGTGGGAAACCATTAATTCAGTGGGTTTATGAGAGAGCCCTTGGGTCGAAAAAAAAGGATTTAATAATAATAGCTACCGATGATGAAAGGATAAGAACCGTTGCCGAATCATTCGGGGCAAAGGTCATAATGACAGGCAAGGAGATAGAGACTGGAACAGAAAGGGTTTATCAGGCCATAAAAGACATTCCAGCAGAGGTCGTAGTTAATCTCCAGGGTGATGAGCCATTCATCGAACCTACACTTATAGACGATCTTTTCGATCACATTGAGAAAAGTAACGATTACATGGCAACCATTTGCACACCTAGAATAAGTGAGGACGAATACAGGAGTTCCCAATGTGTAAAGGTTGTGCTTGATAAAGAAGGTTACGCTCTATATTTCTCAAGAGCTCCTATCCCTTACCCTAGGGAGGGAAAATTAAAAGCCTACAAGCATATAGGGATCTACGCGTACAGAAAAGATTTTCTTGAAAGGTTCGTTTCCATGGAGAGGGGATTCCTTGAGGAGATAGAATCCTTAGAGCAGCTAAGGGCTCTGGAAAATGGATTAAAAATCAAGGTTCTGATTAGGGAATATGAGGGGATAGGAGTGGATACTGAGGAGGATTTGGAAAGAGCAAAGCAGCTATTTTCAAACTTACGCGGCCTTTCTTGCGAGCCCAAGCCTTTCTAAAGTCTCGAAGTATGCCTCAATCCTAGTCCTTATCTGGGCTTCAGAGTAAAACCTCTGATCCCCCATGTCGCTTTCAAAGACAAGAGCTGGGATTCCTGTTTTCTTTGTCAAAATCTCCTTTAATGTTGGTACTGCGAAAGAAACGGCCTTACAGCTTCTGTTCATGAACATGAGCATCCCATTCAAGGAGTACCTTTTGAAAAGATCGAGCGCCATATCAACCCTATCTTCAAGCGTCACATTAGAAAATCTGGACACGTAGTTCTCAGAGAGTGTGTAGAGGGGATCCTTGTCAAGGTCAAACTCGAAACTCCAAGCATGTACATAAAGGGAGGTTAATATTACGCCCCCGTAAGATCCCAAAAGTTTTGCATGGTCGCTAAACTTGAACCATATGGGAAGGTTCTCCCAGTACAGCCTAAACTTCTCCTTTTCCTTTGGAAGGACCCCTATACCCTTGTCAACCTTTTCCTGAGTTTCCTCGCAGAGGGTTCTGTAGTACTCCACACATTGGGGGGTTCCCCTTCTGTAAACCGTGATCGCCATACCTATTAAGGCATCGAATATGCTTATGGGAGAAGGGATGTGTGCCGCCATATCCAGAAACTTCCTGTATAGGAGACTTGCCTCTCTAGAGTACTTGATAACCTCTCTGAGTCTGTCATAGTCGAATTTTCTCTTTGTTACAGTTTCAATTAGAGCTATAAGTTCCTTAAGCTGGAGAACGCAGTACTTTATTATCTCCTCCCTTGCTTTCCCATCCCTTATGTACTGAGGTGTATCGAAGACAAAAAGAGGTAAACCACCACCCCTTCTAGAGAGAACCTGGAACCACTTTGTCAATGTAAAGCACTGAGCGTTGCATGCTAAAAACATATCAGGCTCCGGGATCCCCCTTGTCACAGTGAAGCCCGTTGCCCTGTAAGCCAGATCACATCTGGCATACGCGCACAGATGACTCGAGTACCCCATACCCTCAACGTAGGAGCACATCTGCGCACCTTTTTTTGCCGCAAGATTAGCAACAGAGTGGTTCTCAGGATAAATTGGTATAATGTCATGAGCAACGAGTATCTCAACTGGAGAGATGGCAGTTGTGTAACAGACTATTCTTCCCTCTTCTTTGGCACGGAATGCCTCATCTAAATACTCATCCGTTATTTTCTTGGAAAGAATCTGTGATTTTGTCAGTTCTTTTTTTGGTTTCTCGCTCATCTATGTCCCCTTTATGGATTCAAAAAATGCCTGAAGTCTAGTTCTCAGGTGGGAAAGGGATGTGGTTTGATATTCGGTTTCTACAACGTGCATTGGAATACCTTCTCTCTTCATCATCTTTTTAAGATCAGGCAGATCGTATTCCTGGGATTCGCAGAATTCGATGTGGATGTATATGATAGCCTTTGCACCATTTTCCCTGTATAGTCTCCTCAGTTCCTCAAATTCTCCGAATACATTCCCGTGGATAGGAGAAAAGAAACCCCTTTTGAAGTGCCTTGCGGCGAGTCTATCTAAAAGGTCTTCGCCCGGATCAACCTCACCTGCCAGGTAGCGGCTACCGATTAGTAGATTGTCTGCCACAACATTCAACTTTATCTCGTCGAAGAGGTCGTAGATTTCCATCGGCTCACAAGTTATACCTGCAAGAATCACGTCTATGTACCCATCTTTCGTGCCATCCTTTAAGCTCTCTTTCACTCTCCTTATGGTCTCATTTAATTCATCTTTTGCTACCTGCTGGGACAGTTTCACCAGTGAGAAAAAAACCCTGTTGCTTAAAGATGAAGGGTTATTCCTCTTGAAGTCATAAATTTCCTTCAAAAGTCTCTTATTTTCGTTATGTAAATCTACTGATCGCTTAAGGTCCGACTCATCTATCCTTTTTCCAGTAAATGCACTAAGAGAATCTATGAGCCTCTCTATCTCCTTTCTTACCCAGTATTTTGCGCTTTCCCTATCTGTCTGACGTGGGGCAAGGTAGCTCTCAAAGTACTTTCCCTTTACATTTAATCTCCATATGTCAGAGAGATGCTGGGTCGTGTCACAAACCTGAGGGAGCACAAAGCCATCAAAAAGATCAGTTTCGTAACTCAGGACAAGTTCAAGGTTACTTCTGGCCAAAGAACAGGCATTGTCTGGCAAAAGTGCCTGTGCTTTTTTTAAAGGCTTCGTTGTACCCATTATTGTTGTAGGGAGGATGTCAAAAGCCCAGATCACCTCCTCCGGAACGTCCGCAAAGGTAGTTCCCAAAACCCTTTTTCCAGTCCTTTTCTTCCATTCTCTGATGGATGGATAAGGGTCAACTGCGCACTCCAAAATTTCCTCATACGACATCTTTTCCCACATAGGTTTCCTTCTCCTACTTTCTTATCTCCTCACTTTTAGCCCTTACTTCTTCTAACAAGGACTGAGCTTTATCTCTAGCCTCCCTTACCTTTCCCATCTCAAGGCTTTCCTTTGCAGATGAAAGATCCGTTTCCCATTTACCTATGAGCTTCTGAGCCTCCTCTTTGGCAATCACTTTCTTTCTCACCCCTAAAGGAAGAATCTTCTTTGTCTCTTCTATTGATGTCCTTATGTCAGTTAGTAACTTCTCCGTCTCCTCCTTCATCTTTGCCTTGTTTGCCTCAACTTCACCCTCAGATTGCCTTGCCAACTTTTCAGCTTCTATGGCAAGTTCCTTTGCCTCCTTATACTTCTTCTCAGAGACGAAAGAATGTGCCTTATTTAAGGCTTCTTCTGCCTTTCTGTAAGTTTCTTCACTGTAAATATGGGCCTCCTTCGATCTTGCACTCATCAATGCCTTCTCCGCACTCTCAATCTCAGCTTTTGGCGGTTTTGCACATGAAGATAAAAAGATGGAGAGAGAAAGGAGAATGGAAAGGATAAGTCCACTCCTTAAGTAAGAAGCTTTCATCTTTCCTCCCACCTCCTATTTTTAGTTTGAATTTTGAATATATAATCACATCGGCCGGCCATATTCAAGAAATATTATTGCCTCGCCCCCTCCTTTACTGCTAGTATTTAAAAAGCATGTGGGCCTATCTTCTTATTTTCACTCTCCTTTTAGTGTGTATCTTCATCTTTCTTCTTTATCTTGCATTCAAAGTAAAAAAAACCGTAGATAGGCTCGATTCGATTTTGAAGAATCTTGACGAAAATTTGCCACATTTAATGGATGAGATGAGGGCCACATTGAGGAGTGTTAGGACTTTCTCAGAGGATTTGAATCCTCTAAAGGATGAACTAAAGGGGGTATTAAGAGCGATCTCAAAAATCGCGTCCCTCCTTGAGGTTCTAATCCCTGATCCTTCCACTTTGAAAGAGCTCAAAGATGGCCTCCTTACACTTCTATCTTCAATCCTTTCCATCTTCTGGCCAGCCAAGAAGCGATGAAAAGGAGTAAGTTCTACTACCTCATACTATTTTTCCTCATTTTCACTCTCGGTTATGCGAGTTACCTCATTTTCCGACCTTTCATATCTCCTATTGCATGGGCAGTGGTTTTTTCAATCGTTTTTTATCCCTTATACGCATTTTTTTTACGCCACTTGAGATTGAGAGCCCTATCCGCTTTTTTAACGCTTGTTCTTATTGTTCTTATAATCCTTGGGCCGATCGCCTACCTTTCTTTTGCTGTTGCAAGGGAAATAGACGACATCCTTAACCTTACAAGGAACGAGAAAATAGAATTCGTTGATAGGATCCTCACTACTCCACAGTTGGAGAAAAGGATCGAGAAGTTTATTCAGAGATTCTCAATAAGCAAGGAGCAACTGAGAATTCTGTTAAAGGAGGCTCTCTCTGACTTAACAAAGAGCTTGCTAAAAAAACTGAGGGTCACCTTTGAACAGATCCCCACTTTATTTGTCGATTTTTTTCTCATGCTGATCGCCATTTACTTCTTCCTTAAGGATGGTCCCTATTTCGTCGAAAGGGTAAGTAAATACCTGCCATTCCACGAGCAACAAAAATCGATCCTCTTCAAACAGATAAAGGAGATTATCATAACTACTATCCACGGTGGGGTTATAGTTGCGATCCTCCAGAGTCTCGCAGGAGGATTTATGTTTGCGCTCCTTGATGTTCCAAGAGCGGCTCTTTTGGGTTTTTTTATATTCTTCGCTTCTTTTGTACCGATCCTTGGAACGTTTTTGGTCTGGGGTCCTGCAGCATTCTACCTTTTTTACAAGGGTTTTTTAGTCAAGGCCATTATCCTTTTCCTCTTTGGAATCGGAGTAATAAGTATGATCGACAATATAATCAGGCCTTACCTGGTAAAGGAGAAGATGAGGATGCCACTTATTCTCGTCTTTTTTGCGATCCTTGGTGGAATAAGCCTATTCGGTTTAATAGGTATAATAATGGGACCTCTCGTTGTCGCACTTTTTGTTTCAGTAGTTGAAATATTCAGATTCACGGAGGAAGAGTGAATCATCTTTTAGTGGCAAAAAAATGAGAGTTCGTGTATCATAAAAATTTGGAAATGGCTGGTAAACCGAAGGTTCTCATAATTACTGGCAGCGAAACTGACCTTCCGAAGCTCGAGAGTGCGACTTCCTTTCTTAAAGAAATGGGCGTGGAGTTTTTAATACGCGTATCCTCAGCCCATAGGGATCCGGACAGAACTATTGAGTACGCAAAACGTGCTGAAGAAGATGGAATAGAAGTGATAATAGCGGCTGCAGGTCTTTCTGCCCATCTACCTGGTGTAATTGCAGCCCATACAACGATCCCTGTTATTGGAGTTCCACTTAACCGTGGATCCCTTATGGGACTCGATTCCCTTTTGTCAATAGTCCAGATGCCGAGTGGTGTTCCTGTAGCAACAGTTGGGATCGATGCCGCAAAAAATGCTGCAATTCTTGCATGTCAAATACTTTCAATTAAGTACGAGGATATAAGAGAGAGGTTAAGAAAGTTCAGAGAGAACTTAAAAAGGGGATGAAAAACGCCATAACTGACGTTCCGGGAATAAAAGTAGGCCATTTTTCGGATTTTAAAGGATTCACCGGTTGCACCGTAATTCTGTGTGAAGAAGGGGCTGTCTGTGGCATGGACATAAGGGGTAGCGCATCAGGAACGAGGCAGGTTGATGCACTAAGCGTGAACCACATAGTTGAAAAAATCCACGCCATCCTCCTTTGTGGAGGTAGCTCCTTCGGCCTTGAGGCAGCCCAAGGAGTTATGGACTATCTAGAGGAAAAAGGTTTAGGCTTCGACGTCGGTGTAAGGAAGATTCCAATTGTACCAACAGCCGTAATATTTGATCTCACATTCGGGGATCCATATGCAAAACCTACAGCTGAAATGGGTTATCAGGCGTGCGCTTCCGCCTCTTATGAAGTACCTGAGGGAAGTGTGGGAGCGGGAGTTGGTGCTACGGTGGGCAAGCTCTTTGAGATGGAAAGGGCCACGAAGGGAGGCTTGGGAACAAGTAGCGTCATTCTACCAGATGGGCTCGTCGTTGCCGCCTTGTGCGTAGTTAATGCATTTGGGGATGTGATTGATAATGTAACGGGAAAAATAATAGCTGGAGCGAGGAAAGCTCCGAATAGTTACGAGTTTGCAGATACCCTCAAATCGATGAGGGATGGATATGTAAAGAAGGAGTTTGGGATTGAAAGTACAACCTTAGGCGTTGTGGCAACAAATGGAAAGTTTAACAAAAGGGAGATGACAAAAATCGCCCAAATGGCACACGCTGGCCTTGTAAAAACCATAAGTCCAGCTCACACAACATTCGACGGAGATTTGATATTCGCTCTTTCAACCGGGAAGGTGGAAGCGGATATAAACCTGGTTGGTATACTTTCGGCTTTTGTTGTGGCAGAGGCTATAAAGAGGGCTATAAAAAAGGCGGACGGTTTCGGGATAATTCCTGCGTTTAAGGACATATTCAGAGGATCGAAGGTTTCTTAAGCTGGAGGGAATATGGAAGATTTAAAAAAGGTTGCTGAGATCGTAAAAGAAAAGGGTCAGGTCGTTGCATTTACAGGCGCCGGCATCTCCGTGGAAAGTGGTATCCCCACATTCAGAGGAGCTCAGGGGCTCTGGGAGAGGTACGACCCTGATGAATACGCCCACATAAGGTCCTTCCTTAGGAATCCTGAAAAGGTTTGGATGATGCTTAGGGAGATGGCTTACCTCATTTTTGAGGCAAAGCCTTCACCTGCCCATCTTGCACTCGGAGAATTGGAGAGAATGGGTTTTTTAAGGGCCGTAATAACACAAAACGTGGATGGACTTCACCATGAGGCCGGAAACAAAAATGTTATAGAGTACCACGGAAATCATAGATGGCTTGTCTGCCCTTCCTGTCACAGTAAAAAACCATTTACAAGGGAATCGTTGAATGTCTTTCCCTATCCCAGATGCGAAAGATGTGAGAGGGCCTTAAAACCGGATGTGGTATTTTTTGGGGAGAGCATACCTTTAGACGCAATGATAAGGGCAAATGAAGAAGCGAAAAACTGTAAGGTTATGCTCATAATCGGAACATCTGGCGTTGTCTACCCAGCGGCTGAAATCCCCTATATATCGAAGGCCTATGGGGCTACAATCGTCGAGATAAACTTGGAAAGGACACCTTTTACAAACTCTATAACCGACTACTTCTTCGCTGGAAGTGCCTCAACTTATCTGCCGGAGATCGTAAAGTTACTTAAATGATAGATGGAGTCTACATAGTAATTATTGCAGGCGGAAGGGGGGAAAGATTTTGGCCTCTCTCCACAAGTATTAATCCTAAACCTTTTTTAAAACTCATAGATGGCAAATCCCTCATAGAACTGACCTATCTTAGGGCAAAAAGGCTCGTTTCTGAAGAGAGGATCCTTTTTGTGGTCGGAGAGGAACACTTGAAGGCCCTCTTAGATTCAATAAGTGGGATAAACATGGATTCCCTTATCTTAGAGCCAGAGGGAAGGGATACGGCACCATGCATAGCCTACTCGGCCCTTCTGCTTGAGGAAAAAAAAGGTGACTCGGTAATGGTTGTATTTCCTGCAGACCATTACATAGAAGGGGAAGAGACATTCCAAAAAGCCATAGAAAAGGCTGTAGAGTTTGCAGAAAAAGGCGATTACCTCGTTACCTTTGGAATTACTCCTCAAAGACCTGAGACCGGGTACGGATACATAAAAGTAGGGGAAAGTTTAGAGGAAGGTGAAATACCCGTATATAGGGTCGAAACTTTTGTCGAAAAACCTTCATATGAGAAGGCAAAGGAATACCTTGATTCTGGCCAATACTATTGGAATTCCGGTATCTTTGTGTGGAGGACAAAAGTAATACTCAGCGAGTTAGAGCGCTATCTTCCAGATTTGCTCCTGGGGGTCAAAGAATGTGTTAGGCTTTATAAAGAAGGAGATCGGGAGAAGTTTATTTGGAAGTACAAGAACCTTAAGAAGATATCCATAGACTATGGGGTAATGGAAAAATCGAATAAGGTTCTTATGGTTAGAGGAGATTTTCTATGGGACGATGTTGGTACCTGGTCGTCCCTTTTTAGACTTATGGCTCAAGGAGAAAAAGCGAATGTTACAATAGGCGATCCTTTCATTCTAGACGTTGAGGGGTCTCTCATCTTTTCTCAAGGGGTAAAACTTGGAGTTGTAGGATTAAAGGATGTTATCGTTGTGGCAACGGAGAAGGGTGTTCTGGTCTGTTCACAGAAGTATGCCCAAGCTGTGAGAGACATAGCCAGGCACTTCTCATCCAAATGATCTCAAGAGTAGTTACATCCGCTATCCTTGGAATAGACGCAATAAAGGTGGAAGTGGAAGTGGACATAAGTTACGGATTACCCGCATTTAACATAGTTGGGTTACCTGAGGCCTCAATAAAGGAGAGTAAAGAGAGGGTCAGAGCTGCCATAAAAAACAGTGGATTCGAGTTTCCAAATGACAGGATAACGATAAACCTTGCCCCTGCGGACTTAAAGAAGGAGGGTACATCTTTCGATCTTCCAATTGCTCTTGGAATACTTTGCTCCTCAAGGATCATTAAGGATGAAGCTCTAAAGGGGTTTCTGATAACTGGAGAGCTTTCACTTGATGGCAATGTAAAAGGGGTTAGAGGAATCCTTTCAATGGCCATTTTAGCCAAAAGAGAGGGCATTGAAAGGATAATATGTCCGAAGGAGAATGTTAAAGAGGCGTCAATTGTAGAAGGTTTACGCGTTTACGGTGTTGAACATCTCCTCGATATAGTCCACTTCTTCAAAGGTAGCAAGGATCTGGAGGAATACAGAAGAGAAGGTTCTTTATTCGAATTTAAAAGAAGGGATGAGAATCTGGACTTTTCTGATATTAGAGGGCTATCCCATGCAAAAAGGGCGATGGAGATAGTTGCTTCAGGTGCACATAACATACTATTGATCGGACCACCAGGCTCTGGAAAGACCATGCTTGCAAGAAGACTCCCAACGATCCTTCCCCCCCTTACTTACGAGGAGGCAATAGAGACGACAAGAATCCACAGTGTAGCTGGAACCTTAAGTTCGGAAATAGGCTTAATAACCGAGAGGCCATTTAGGGCCCCACACCATACCATATCAGATGCTGGACTCATAGGTGGGGGCCATGTACCGAGACCAGGTGAGATTTCCCTTGCCCATAACGGGGTTTTATTCCTTGACGAATTTCCGGAGTTTAGGCGAAACGTTCTAGATGCGTTAAGACAGCCCATTGAGGATGGATTTGTCACAGTATCAAGGGTGACCCATTCGGTAACCTATCCAGCGAATTTCATACTTGTCGCAGCTATGAATCCTTGTCCGTGCGGGTATTTTGGAGATAGGAGGCGTGCGTGTACATGTAGCCCTTCAATGATAAGAAGGTACAGGTCTAGAATTTCAGGCCCTCTTTTGGATAGGATAGATATACAGATTGAAGTTCCACCTGTTGGTCTTTCCGAGTTATCCTCTGCCTCAGATGAGGAGTCCTCAGAGAAGATGAGGGAGAGGGTCATTCTTGCACGGAGGATGCAAGAGGAAAGATTTAAGGGAAAGAGATTCAACTTCAATTCTAGAATCCCTCCAAGGTACATAAAGAGATACTGTTTAATGACACCTTCAGCTGAGAGGTTCATTGAGGAGGCCTGTGAAAGGTTTGGATTTTCTCCCAGATCATATCACAGGATTTTAAAAGTCGCTCGTACAATTGCGGACATGGAGGGTAAGGAGATCATTCAAGACCATCACATACAGGAAGCCATCCACTATAGAGCGATGGACAGAAAGTTTTCCATTTAGAGGATACCTATGGTAACTATCCTAGATTACGGTGCGGGAAATGTGAGAAGTGTTGTAAACGCCATCCGGAAGCTAAATTACCATGTCCGGTTTGTTGAGAAACCCGAAGATATTCTCTCTGCAGAGGTTCTTATATTCCCCGGTGTTGGTGCCTTCGGTGAGATAATTGAGAGCCTAAAAAGGAGGGGTCTTCTTAACCCCTTACATGAATATTTGAAATCTGGAAGACCCTATCTTGGAATATGTCTAGGAATGCAGGTCCTTTTTGAAGAGAGTGAGGAGGCACCTGGGATAAAGGGTCTCGGATTTTTTAAGGGGAAGGTGAGGAGACTCAGAACATCCCTTCCAGTACCACATATAGGATGGAATGGGATAAAGGTTAAAAAGCCCTCCTTTCTCTTTGACGAAATAAATGGCCATGAGAGATTTTACTTCGTACACTCCTACGTTATAGAACCCCTTGAGACTGAAATAGTTCTCTCAACAACAGACTATGGAGAGGAATTTGTCAGTTCAGTACAAAGGGGAAATGTTATTGGTGTCCAGTTCCATCCGGAAAAAAGTGGAAAGGCTGGCCTTAAGATTCTCCTAAACTTTCTTAGGCGAGGAAAAGAGAATCTACCCATCTGTCCAGAAAGAACAACACTCTCAAAAAGAATAATCGTATGTCTTGATGTGAGAGCAGACGATACTGGAAGGCTCGTTGTTACAAAGGGTGACAAATACGATGTTAGGGATAAGGAAACGGGGAAGGTGAGGGATCTGGGAGATCCTGTAGCCATGGCGGAAAGGTATTTTGAGGAAGGAGCTGATGAGATCATTTTCTTAAATATAACAGGCTTCAGGAACTATCCTCTTTTGGACATGCCAATGCTTGAGCTCCTAAAAGAAACCTCTAAAAATGTCTTCGTTCCCTTAACAGTAGGAGGAGGAATAAGGGAGTACGTAGATGTGGATGGGAATTACTACTCCGCACTTGACGTGGCCAAAGAGTACTTCAGATCAGGGGCAGATAAGGTATCGATAGGCTCTGATGCTGTATCTATAGCGAGGGATTTTCTCAAAAAAGGGGCATCTGGAAAAAGTTCAATTGAGCTCATCTCAAAGGTATACGGGAGTCAGGCCGTTGTGGTCTCAATCGATCCTAAAAGGGTTTATGTCAGTTCCCTTGAGGGGACTAAATTTAATGTCATAGAGAGTAAAGATCTAGGTCCCAATGGGGAAAGGTACTGCTACTTTTTGTGTACAGTAAAGGGCGGAAGGGAACTCTCCGATATAGATGCGATAACCTTGGCAAAAGTCGTTGAGCATCTAGGCTGCGGAGAGATCCTTCTCAATTCAATAGACAGAGATGGGACGAAGATGGGCTTTGACCTTGAGCTTATAGATATCGTATCAAAATCGGTTTCCATTCCTGTCATAGCTTCAAGCGGAGCTGGCAGTCCAAGGCACTTTCTTGAGGTTTTTGAGAAGACCCAAGCTCAGGCAGCACTAGGTGCAGGTATATTCCACAGAGGGGAAATCTCAATCAGAGAGGTTAAGGAGTTTTTATCCCCTTATGTGCCTGTAAGACTTCTCTGATTTTCCCCTTACATATCTCTACGCATATCCCGCAAATGTGTTGACCTATGTTTCTCTTGTTCTTCATTTCAGTTATCATTTTGTAACATCCTATATGATCAAAATCCCTTGGGTCTTCCTTTATTGCACCTGCTGGACAGACGCTTAAACACATCTTACATCCATTGCACCCGAAATCCAACCTTTTTCCAGGGTTTAAGGGCATATCTGTGAGAATGGTGGTCAGTCTAATCTGTGAACCGAATGTTTCATTAACTAAAAGGTTATTCCTTCCTATCCAACCCAATCCTGCAAGGTTTGCAATCTTCTTGTGGGATATGTGACCGTACTGTCTTTTCCAGTCCACAATCTGGGAAGCGGGTAGTGGAAGAGCCATAAATCCTTCCTCTTCAAGCTTCCTTGATATTAAAGTAGCGCAGGCATCGAGTCTTAAGTTTATCTGCCTGTAGTGATGGTAGTAAAGTAAGTTGGGTCCGTCTTTTACTGTGGAGAGAACGGCTCTCGAAAGCCTAATACCAATCGATACGGCGTATGGAAGGGCGTATATGACCTCCTCCTCCACCCCAAGGATCTCACCATCGTAGTCCTCCATCCTTGCAAAGCCGAAAAGGTCGAGATCAAGGGACAAAAGCCAGTTTCTAAATTGCTCCTCACCAAAAGGCACAGATCTCTAAGTCCTACCTCTTATCTCTAAAGTACTTCACTATCTCATCGTAAGATGGAGGGACAACGAGAAAGAGCTCGATCTCCTCCGGAAAATCGATTAGGGCTCTTAAGTTTTCATCCATGATCAAAAGGGCAGACTCTCCCTCTCCAAGAGCTTCGATGATCGACTTCCTTATGGAGGTGAACCTTTTTTCCGCAACCTCTTTGTAATAGGCGTAAAGTTTTTCGTAAACCTCCTTGTTTCTCACTATGTAAAGGCAATTCCTTAAATCAACAAAGGCGGTAAATAAAGGCTCTTCTTCTATCTGGATAACCTTTCCCCCCTCGTCTATCCTTTTTTTCAGAAGGTTGTATAGATTCTCATTTACCTCCCTCACTCCCGAAATACTTTCATCCCCTTCCAATATGAACCCTTCTATGAAGATTTTTTTTATCTTTCCAAGGGGTTCGAGCCTCCTTAAGTGCTCATCTATCTCAGTCCAATACCTGTCTAAGATTTTTTTGAAATCTTCATCCTTTGCGGGAAAAAAGACGTGATTTACGCAGTAGAGCTTTTTTCTCTCAGCAAACTTTTCAACTGAGGGTTTTTCAATTTTGCCGATCTCCATTCTTCGCCTCCATTAGGTATTATTATATAATAGGGCATGAGGCTCTGGGCAAAAAATTTTTCTCAAGCTGTAAAGATACAGGATCTCCTAAGAAGAAAGGTCAGTCTATCTCCTTATTTGAGGAGAGTGCGCTTAGTCTGTGGAGTAGATGCCTCATATTCAGGGGATTCGATTTACGCCTGTGCCTCCCTCTTTCAGTTTCCAGATATGGTTCATCTGGAGGATGGATTTTCGAAGAAAAAAGTCGAATTTCCTTACCTTTCCGGTTTTTTGAGTTTCAGAGAGGGGAAGGCTCTACTTTCTGCTTTGAGACGACTCACCCTTTTGCCTGACATTTTGCTCGTGGACGGTCATGGTATCGCCCACCCAAGGTCGCTCGGTCTTGCCAGCCACCTGGGAATCGCATCT
Organism: uncultured bacterium; assembly: GCA_938084905.1. Lineage (GTDB taxonomy): Bacteria > Desulfobacterota > Syntrophorhabdia > Syntrophorhabdales > JANXAF01 > CALKEQ01. The sequence goes on along the minus strand of CALKEQ010000011.1, from coordinate 31,171 downwards.
GGAATACCTTCCATAGGCTGCGCGAAAAAGGTTCTACTCGGCAATTACGATCAACCTGGAAGAAAAAGAGGATCGTACAGTTACATATACATTGATGGAAAAGTGATTGGAGCTGCTTTGCGAACAAAGGACGACGTGAATCCGATTTTTGTCTCTCCAGGGTACAAGATAGACCTCCACTCTGCCTTAGATTTGGTTCTTAAGTGTTCGAAGGGTTTTAGAATCCCAGAGCCACTGAGACGTGCCCATTCTAATTCAAAAAAATTCAAGATTTTGGGATTAAAAGGATACCCATTTCCATCTTACGCCTCTACGAACAGTAAGGTAAAAGGAGAAGATTAAAGAGAACACAAACCCGAGATAGAAAAAAGCCCTTTTTAGCTCAAAAAAGTCGCGCCTAAAAATCCTTTCAAGGCTACTTGAGAAAAAATGAAGGATAAAAAAATCGATCACGTAAAGGAGGATCAAGCAGCCTCCGAAAACTTTGAGAAAGGTCCACGAAAGTCCCACGATTACACGAAAATCTTCAGCGTTCTTAAGCCGCCTCTCTAAAAACTGAATCTCATTTTCTATTTCCTTCTTCTTTTCCGCCCATAGGGAAAAGGAGCCTATCTTTTCAAGGGAAAAAAATCTGTCAACAACGTTTTTTAGTCTTACTTTCACCTCCTTTAAAAAAAACTGATAAGGATACCTGTCCACGTAACTTTTGATCCAGTCAAGTTTTTGTTTTATGGCCTCAACTGCCTCTTTTTTCTCCTCTGCCCTCCTTTCCGCAATAAGTCTGACTTTTTCCATAACTAATTTGGCCGTATTTATCGAGTCGAGAAAAGCGAAATATCCACCCCTTTCCATCATCTTTTTTGCAGAATCTATTCCAGATGAAAGTTCTTCCATCTCCTCCTTCAGAAGAAGGGGCTCTGAGGAAAAGTAAAGGTTCGAGGCTTCCGAGATGAAACTTTCAGCTTCCCTTTTTGCAATGAGGTTCAGCTCCTTTAGCTCCTTAAGGATGTAAGGAAAGAATGGGGCAAGTTCTACGTCAAAAATTACGTAAATGTAGTACTCTTTCCTCATCCCTATTAGTTTTACGAGGCTCTTTATGTGCCTTTCCCTCTCCTTTGGGAAGAGCTGTGAGGAGTGGAGTTTGAAAATGGAGTAAGAATATCGGACCAAAGTAGGGCTATAATCCAAATCGATTATGTCCCTAATTAGACGTTCTGTCTCTTTAAAGTTATTAGAGATGAAGCTAAGCCGCCAAAGTAGGAAAAGAACGTAAGTTTTTTCTGCCTTTGTTCTTGCATATTTTAGGGCCATCTCAAAGCTTTTTTTTGCATGTTCATCATTCTCTATCTCCAGGTAATAAAACCCCTTTACGCAGAAGATAGCAAATTGGTCTTCTATTTCCTCCTCTGCCCTTTTTATAAATTCCTGGGCCTTTTTGTAATCGGAAAGTCTAATCGAGTCAATGGCAATCCTCAAAAGACCACCTTTCTGATCCGAGTCTTTTACTCCAGTTAGGTCTTCCCATTCTCTGGACTTTCGGCTCACAAGGAAGTTTAAAAACCTAAGCTGGAATATCTTTTTTGGCTCAAAAAAGGCCAGATGGATCATTCTTGGAAGCCCCTCATTTCGTTCTGATCCAAGGATAAGATAGTTAAAGAAGCTCCTTATCAGTTGATCCTCAGGGTAGTACCCTATCTCATCTACTTTTTGATCAAGATCCAGTAATTCTTTCGATGGACACTCACTCATCTTATGCCTTCTATCACCGCAGTAAAAACAGGGTTTTTCGCCTCCGGAAAGATAAAAAAGAGGAAGTCCTTCTTCAGAAATTAAGTTTTTTTGCTCAGGACACCACCTCACTTTTACGTAGCTTATCCCTTCCCTTCCACTTAAGACCACATCTTCTTCAAGGGCGAACTCGCCTTCTGTAAATTCAAGTGCACAGGAGGAGATGAAAGCTTCTCCCGGAACTATTTTCCTCCACGGCATCTCCCCTTCTTCACATGTTAGAGGATCACCTGGTAGAAATAGGTCAATCACGATTTTTGGTGGGAGAGGACCTTCTAAAAGAAAAGAATAGCCTATTTTTTCAAGGCAATCGTGAAGTTGCACCCCTTTTTTCGGAACTATAAGGATTAAGCTCTCCTCTCTCACGTTTATTTCCTCGAAAGGAGAGATATCTTTTCCGTAGCTATTCATTAAGATTTCCTTTGCCCTCTTTGCCGACAAAGGAAGTAGAACATTCACGAAAATCCCTGTCCTTTTTTTAGGCTCAAATTCTACACCTTCCTGCCAGATGACGCGATACACTTGGATCTCTTCAGGTACAATTCCTTTTTTTTCTGATTTTTGTAACTCAACGAAAAAGACATTTGGTATTCCATTCACCCTCTTTAAGAGATCGTAAGATACCAAAATCCCATCCACCTCCGAAATCTCCGTAAGTTTGGAAGTTACGTTTACCACATCTCCAAATATGTCATTTTCCTCGACAATAGTTCTTCCATAGTGGATGCCAATTCTTACGTGTATCCTTTCCTCTTCGCCTTTAGGTTGCCTGAACCTTTTCAGTTTTTCTTGGATGGAGATTGCGGAAAGAAGTGCATCTCTTGGGTCCTTAAAGTAAGCTATTATTGAGTCACCGACTGTTTTTACAACTCTCCCCCCAAAGGCGTAGATATAAGGGGAGGAAAGATCAAGGTGCTTCTTTAGCATCTTCCTGCCTTTTTCGTCCCCGTACCTCCTAAAGTACTCCGTAGAGCCTGCAACGTCCGTAAAGAGGACTGCAAGCTCTTCAATTGATAGACTTCCCCTTTCCATGCCTTATTGATTATCGCCTACTTCTCCTTTTTTTTAAGGGATATTCAGCACTTAGATTCTAATAGTTTCCTCTTTGCCCTCTTTGAGAGCTTCCTCTTCTGCTTTCTTAGCTTCTCAATTCTCCTTCTTCTATCGGACTCTTTTCCTTTCAGTAGCTCCTCTATCTTTTCAACGAGGATTCTTCGTGCCAAAAATCTGTTTAGGGCTTGAGATCTCTCCAATTTGCATTTAACCTCTATTCCCGTTGGGATGTGTTTGAGGTAAACACAAGTTGAAACCTTGTTAGCTTTTTGGCCGCCAGGTCCTCCAGGACGGATGAATTTTTCAACTATATCAGATTCGCGGATACCAAGCTTCTCCATCTTCTCCTTTAGAGCTTTCTCTTTTTTCTGGCTAACATACCCCATTCTTGAAAAGTAACCCCCTTTCATTATACCATTTTGAGGAATGTCTGTTTATGGCAAAATCCTCGCCTTCCTTCTCGTCCTTTCCCTCCTTTGTGTCTCTTGTCAAAGATTCAAAGACCTAACTTACCCTGAGAAAACCTCCCAAGAGGAAAAGAAAGAGAAGTACGAGAGGCAAATAGAAGAGTTGAGGAAGAGCTTGAAAGGGGACATAAAGGTAAAACTTAAGAGGGACGCAAAGGGAAATTACAGCTGGGAAATACAGGGCAGAGACGTTGGCGAGGTCTTAAAAGCCAATGAAGCCCTAAAAAAAAGACTCAGTGACTAGAGGCTCTCTTCAATCCTATTGATCTTGCATATTCGAGCGCTTCTCTGTATTCTTCTACTGTTATTCTCCTCGATATTTCGGGAAAAATCTCGGCCTTGTAGCAGGGCCTGTACTGGGCCATAACGTTCACAAACGCATTATCCGATATTTCATCCCTTATAAATCTCATTACCCTTTTTGTGTCATCAGTGCAGGAGGGCATGACAAGGTGTCTTATAAGGAGACCCCTTAGGGCAATACCATTCTCATCGAAGATAAGGTCACCAACTTGACGTTGCATCTCTTTTACAACTTTTTTAACGACATCTGGATAGTCTTTCGCGTTTAGGTACCTTTGAGATAGATTCCAATCGAGAAATTTTATGTCTGGCATGTAGATATCGATTATACCGTCAAGAAGCCTTATAACCTCTTCCGATTCATATCCTCCACAATTATAAACAATCGGAATTGAAAGCCCCTCCTCTGCCGCAATAGAGATCGCTTTCACTATATGGGGGACATAGTGGGTAGGGGTTACAAAGTTTATGTTATGACAACCGATCTTCTCAAGTTTCAGCATCATTCTTGCCATGTCCTTTACGGTAACTCTCTCTCCGTACCCGTACATGCTTATGTCGTAATTCTGGCAAAAGGCGCATTTCAAATTGCAAAAGGTGAGAAAGATAGTCCCAGATCCGTGTGTGCCAACTAGGGGTCTTTCCTCTCCAAAGTGAGGGAAAAAAGAAGAGACGTAAAGGTCGTAGGGGGCCTTGCAATAACCGAGATCCCCCTTTTTTCTTTCAGCCCTGCATCTTCGCGGACAGAGGATACAGGGGCTCATCATTTCCTCAAGAAGCTTTATCCTTTCTTCCAATAAGCCCTTTTCCTTAAGTGATCGATAAGACGGTATGAACATGGAACTTGAAAAAAAATGCAGAACCGATAAAATTATAGAAAAAAGAAGGGGAGAATTAAAGAAAAAACTAAGGAGGAAGTAGATGCCTATCTCACCCTGGAAATCATTCTGGGAAGACGATTTTCTCTCTTTGAAGGAGGAGATGGATAGGATCTTCGAGCAGTTCTTTGGTCGACCCGTTTTTCCCTCAATTGAGGAGGAAGGATGGACTTTTCCAGTCGATGTCCTTGAGACCCCGGAGAATATAGTTATTTACGCTGATTTACCAGCTATAGAGCCGAAAGATGTCTCAATCACAGTTTCTGAAGATAAGCTTACAATAAGAGGAGAGAGGAAAAGGGAAGAGGAGCTCGAATCTGAGAGTCTGTTCAGATCTGAGAGGTTTCACGGTTTTTTCCAAAGGACGATCGTACTGCCCGCAGAGGTGATTGCTGATAAAGCGAAAGCCTCGTACAGAGACGGGGTCCTAAGGATAGTCATGCCAAAACTGAAAAAAAGCCTCCCAAAGGAAATTAAGATAGAGATTGAGTAAACTTCTTCTGTGAAAGAACTGAATGAGAGCCAAGAAAGGTTCTGTAAAAAAGTATGCGGACACATCCTCCTTGTGGCTGGTCCGGGTACAGGAAAAACTTACTCAATTGCAAGAAAGATAGCGTACTTAATCGAGAATGGTGTCGACCCGTCCTCAATCATCTCAATAACTTTTACCAACAGAGCTGCATCTGAGTTAAAGGAAAGGATAAATAGATACGCGAAAGAAAAAAATTCGGCTGTCTTTGTAGGTACGATCCATAAGCTCGGGCTTAAGTTGATAAAGGAATATTTGGGAGAGGAGGTCCACGTAATAGACAGAGATCATCAGCTGGAAATTTTGAAGGATATTTTAAAAGACGAAAGAAGGGCAAGGATGGAGTTGAAAAAAATACAGAGGATAAAGAACTGCATGATTTTTAATGAAGATGGGACTATTTACGAGGCCTATCAAAAGAGTTTGAGAGAAAAGAAATTGTTTGACTTTGAGGATCTGATCCTTTTTGCGGGTCTCTTCCTCGAAAATTTGGAATGGAAAAACCGGATAGAATACGTCATAGTTGACGAGTTTCAGGATCTCAATAGAGCCCAATACGATTTTATATCCAAACTTGTACGTCTCCATGGAAGCTTCCTGTGCGCTGTTGGAGATGCTGACCAATCAATATACGGTTTCAGGGGATCTGACGTAAAAATTTTCCTCGATCTTTTAAGAGACTACCCGGACTGTGAAATAATACGGCTAACTGAAAATTACAGATGCGTAAAAACAATAGCTGAGGCTTCCTATGGCTTAATCAGAAATAACAAAATGAGACTCGATAATCCAATTATCGCAAAGAGGGAGGGTTCATCACCCGTAAAAGTGGTCACACTCCCCCATTCTTCGATGACCGGTGACTTCATAGTTAAAGAGATAGAAAAAAGGATCGGTGGGATTAGCCATTTGCGCGTAATTAACCGCAGGGAGAAAAAAGGCGGACTCAGTTTTTCTGACTTTGCCGTTCTATTTAGAACCCACCATGATGGACTTTCCTTAAAAAGGTCCTTTGAGAAGTCTGGGATTCCATATCAGATTATAGGTGAAAGGCTTGAGGAGAACTCCTCTTCTTTACCTAGACTAATAGGGTACATAAAAAACACGCTCAGAGAAAAAGATGGTGAATCTTTAGGCCGCCTTTACCCTAAAGAGTTCTTCGAAAGGTGCTCTTTCCCAATCGATCTCGCTCCGCTTGTCGAACTCGCAAAAAGGCTTTTCCCCCTTACACCTATGGATGAGCTTGTAAACGAGCTCTGCCTTCTTGATGCGAGCGATGATTTTGATCCATCTTCAGACTCAGTTACCTTAACTACAATACACAGGGCAAAGGGCCTTGAGTTCTCCTGTGTCTTCATAGTGGCTCTTGATGATGGGCACATACCACTTTCCTCAAGTGGCGATATTGAAGAAGAGAGAAGACTTCTCTACGTCGGTATGACAAGGGCAAAAGATGAACTCTTTTTAATCCATAGTCAGAATAGGACCCCTTCTCCATTCTTAGGGGAACTTCCCCCCTCTGCCATAGAACGGATAAGCCCAATAATGAAAAAAGAGAAAAAGATGAGACTCTTCAACATCTAGGATGGTATCTGAAAAAGATACAGAGTTAGAGTTTCCACACATAAGAATAGTAAAGGCATCGGCAGGCTCAGGCAAAACTGACGCACTAGCAAAAAGGTACGTCCAGTTTCTACTCTCAGAATCTATACCGTCAAGCGGCCTAAGGAACATGCTTGCCATCACTTTCTCGAATAACGCCGCAAATGAGATAAGGGGAAGGATCATAAAAATACTTAAAAAGCTTTACTTCAGAGACAAAGATACATGGGAGGGAATGAAAGAGCTACTCTCATTCGACGAAGGGGATATAGCGGAGAGAGCTAACGAGAAAATCCTTGAGATAATTGAGAATTACTCCGATTTTCAGGTCAGTACTATAGACAGCTTCATGGCGAAGATTTTCAGGGCAGAGGCACTGAATCTAAACTACCCGCCAGAGGTTGAATTCTCTTTCAGTGAGAGAGGTCTAATGGAGTACGCACTCGATATAACTATCGACAGTCTTGTCCTTTCACCGGAAGGAACCACTTTTTTATCAGAACTACTGCGGATTTTGGAGGGTCAGAGGAGATCCTACCTTTGGAATCCAAAAAGGGACATACTTAATAAGCTGGAAGATCTCTACACCTTCTATACGAGAACCCACTCTAACATGAAACCCTTTGAGGATAAAGAGAAAATTTTTAGATACGAAAGAGAGATGGAGGAGCTGGCAGTAGAGATCCTGAAATTGAAAGAGGATTATGGCCTTAATTTTAGGTCATCTTCAAATGTTGAAAATAGAATTTCACGTGCATTGGCTTCCAGAAATTTTTTAGAATTCGCTGACCTTTGCGAAAGGGACCTTCCAATAAATAAGCCTCCTAAGAGGGAAGCCTTCAAGCAAGAAGGATACCAAAAGGCCGAAGAGCTTTGGAGTAGACTTAAAAGTATAATCTCCCAGTATGTTTCTCTCTATTCACGGTCATTCTATAGCCCCTATGTGGATCTCTTTGAGCGGCTAAAGGACAACCTTGAGGAAGTAAAGAGAAGGGAGAGAAAGGTATTCATCGAGGATATAAACAGAAAGATCTCAGAAAATATCAGTGCGGAAATCGTTCCTGACGTTTACTTTAAACTTGGCGAAACTATTTATCATTTCTTCATCGACGAGTTCCAGGATACCTCTCCAATCCAGTGGTGTAACCTCAAAACTTTAATTGGAAATTCCCTCTCCTCAGGAGGCAGTCTTTTCGTAGTTGGAGACACAAAACAGGCCATATACAGCTTCAGAGGGGCTGACTATACGATCATGAGGAAACTTGAAGAGCAGAATCCTTTTTGCTCAGTTGGTAAAAACGTGAAAATTGAAAAACTGAACATTAACTGGAGAAGCAAAAAAAACATAGTCGATTTTGTTGAGGATCTTTTTCTCAAAAACCAAATCCTCACATCTACCTACGAGGATGCACTTCAACTCACAGGACTAAATGAGATCGCTCAGCTTCCTCGAGAAGAGGGAGGGTACGTTGAGGTGAAAAAAATCGAGTATGGAAATGATGAAGAGTTAAAAGATTACATTCTCTCCCAGATAGTTGATCTTACTCAGAGGGGGTACTCTTTCAGGGATATTGCCTTACTTGCAAGGAAAAATGACCAGATCACAAAGATCGCATCGTTGCTCAATAGAGCATCCCTTCCGAACGGAGAGAAAATACCCTTTATCTCTTACAGCAGCTTGGATATAAGGTACAGGAAAATAGTTCACGAGATTTTGGCTCTTCTGTCTTTCCTCGATTCCCCGACAGATGATTTTTCCTTTTCCTGTTTCATCCTGAGCGATCTTTACAGATTCGTGTTAGAAGAGAGGGGGGATTCCTTCGACCCTCAAGATCTGTTCCTTGAGAGAAAAAAAGAGATTGAAAAAAAACCTCTTTACGAAACCTTTCGAAGTAGATTTTCGCACCTGTGGAAAGCTGATTTTGAGGACATCTTCAAGCTTGCAGGTTACCTGCCCGTCTACGATCTCCTCTCCGTCATTTACGAGAAGTTCAACCTCTTTAGGCTTTTTTCCAAAGAGGAAGCACATCTTTTAAAGCTTCTCGAAATTACAGCCGCCTTTGAGGCTAAAGGTTACGGAAATGTCAAGGATTTCATAGAATTTTTTTCCTCTTCAGATCCTGAATCGCCAATCTTCGATATTTCGCTTCCAAGATCATCAGATGCTCTAACCCTTATGACCGTCCACAAATCGAAGGGACTCGGTTTTCCAGTGGTTTTTCTGTATCTTGAAGCACTCAATTACAGGAACCTTTTGCCTTCCGAGGTAATTGAGGACGATGGATCCTCTTTTTCCATTATTAAACTCACGAGGAGTCTCTGTAAGTGGGATGAAAAACTCGAAAGGATAAGGCGCAGCAAGGAAGAATCTTTGATTGCCGAATTTCTGAATCTACTTTACGTTGCCATCACAAGGGCAAGCGACGAACTTTACCTTATATGCAGCGTAAAGAAAGAGTCTGATTTCCCATTCGATTTTTTAAGACTCCAATTTGACAAGAAAATTGGAAAAAAGAGTAAAAAAGAGAGCTCTCCGACTTTTGTCCAGAAGACTATCCCTCTTACCCATGAGCCCTCATCATTCGATTTCAAGGTTCAAAGATTAACTCCCTTAGCTTCAGAGGAGACAAGGAAAGGAGACTTTATTCACAGGATTCTCTCCTCAATAGAATACGCTGATGGATATACCTTCTATGAGATAAAAAGTAAACTTGAAAGACTGGCAGAAGAGGTTGGCTTTAACGGGGATCTTTCAGCTCTCTCGGAAGAGATCTTCTCTCTTTTCACATTGCCCCATACCTCCTTCCTCTTTGAAAGAAAACCCGAAAGAGAAGTAAAAAACGAATTCCAGATTGCCGACAAGGAGGGAAACCTCTATCGGATAGATAGAATCCTTATAGACAGTGATGAGGTGACAGTAGTGGAGTACAAAACCGGTGAGCCAAAAGAAGAACACAAAGAACAGGTTCTAAAATACAAGAAACTAATAGAATCGACCTTTGGGCAAAAGAAAATCAGAGGATTGATCCTGTACATCGAGGAGGGGAAGGTCGTTTGGGTTTGAAGGTCAGTTTCATAGAAGAGGAAAAAATTATTCGAGTGGAGCCTGGAAGGGATGTTCAGGAGGTACTGACTGAGCTTCTTGTCCATTCCGGTTCAGATTTTTCGATGAATACCGTTGTCTATCCTGGAAGGCGTCCGGCCCACTATCTCCGTTTGAGACTTGCCGAGAAATTAAGAAAAGCGTATATCCCTCCAAAAATATACTCGATGGATGACTTCATCTTTGACCTTCACAGCCGCATATTTGGAAAAAGACCGATCGAACCAATGGATGCAGTAACAATCATTTACAGCATCTTAAAGGAAAACGGTCTCTTGAAGGATAGCCTTTTAGAGCTTGATAACTTCTTCCCCTTAGGTGAAAGGATATTTAGTGTTATAGAGGAGCTCTACATAGAGTACGTTCCACCATCCACCTTAAAACAGGTCGATTCTTTGATAAATGTGCCTTATCGCTCACTCGGGAACATCCATTTTCTATCGACTGTTTACGAGCTTTTCTACATGGAGATAGATAAGTTGAGACTCTCTACCCGTTCAAAGAGATACGTTGAAATTGCCGAATGCGAAGATCTTGACGATCATCTTTTTTGTTCTCGTCTAATATTTTGCGGTTTTTTTGCACTTACAGAGGCGGAAAAAAGAATACTGAGTAGAGTTTCGAGCAGACCGGGTTTTCTTTTTGTCTATCAAGAAGAAGGGGAGATCACGAAAGATGGAAGGAGCATCCACTTTTACTCCGCACCTGATCTTCACGGAGAGGCAAAGATAGTGGGAGAAATAGTGAAAAAGGAGAAAAAGGGCAATGTGGCAATTGTTTTGCCAAGGGCAGATGCCCTCTTCCCCCTCTTAAGGCATGGGATTTCCTTTCTCTCCAAGGATGAATACAACATCTCAATGGGTTATCCACTTACAAGAACCCCAATCTACGGTTTCTTCCTCAACCTTTTTAACCTCCTTGAGAGGTGTCGCGAAAAAAGGGTCTATGTACCGTCATATTTAAAGTTCCTTCTTCACCCGTACACCAAGAACATTGAGCTCGGAGGTAAACCGGAGTTGGGAAGGACTGTAATTCACGAAATAGAGAAGATTCTTAAGAAGGAGGTCTCCTTTGCATTCGCGGACCTTTCCTGGATAAGGAATGAATTGCCGTCGATGATTGAAAAGAACGTGGACTTAAAAGAGAAAGATATAGGAACGTACATAGAGAGTATCCATTCAAATCTTCTCGAACCTTTCTTCGAAATAGAGAACATAGGCGATTTTTTCAAAAAATGTCACTCAGCTCTCCTCTTTATCTCTCGCCGAAGTACGGCTCCATACCATCCTCTTTTTTACCCTTATGCGAATGCCTATCTCACTCAATTTGAGATGATCTCCTCCTCACTTTTAAGCTCCCATTCCTTTGAGCAAAAAACCTCCTACTTTAATCTTTTCAAAAGACTTCTTTCCTCTTCTTTCTTCCCCTTTGAGGGAAGCCCGAAGGCGCCGATTCAGATTTTGGGTTTCCTTGAAACTCGTAACCTTAAGTTTCCTACGGTTATATTTCTCGATCTGAACGAGGGTACCTTCCCAGACCTAAACGAGGACTACCTTCTCCCTCATAACGTAAGAAGGCTACTTCGACTTCCAACTTCTAAGGATAGGGAAAGGCTCATCTTTCACTATTTCAATACCCTTCTCTGTGGGGCGGAAAGTGTCCACCTTCTTTTTCTAGAGAACGCGGAAAGCACAAGATCAAGGTTTTTAGAGAAACTAATATGGGAGATGGAGAGGAAAAAAGGGGAAATACTTGATGATATGGGTATTCTAAGTGGAGTGAATTATTCTGTCAATCTTTCGAACACCTCTCCTTCGCCTATTGAGAAGAATCCAAAACTTCAGAGGCTCATTGAAGATGTCACTTTTTCACCCTCCGCAATTGACGATTATTTAGAGTGCGGAATCCGCTTCTATCTGAGGTACGTTTTGAAGATAAAGGAGGAAAAGAGCCAAGAAGAAGATCTTGACAAGACGGAGATTGGAAACATAGTCCATCTTTCACTTAGGAGGTTCTTCGAAAAAAGGGTTGGTAGGTATCTTAGGCCCGACTCTCTCCCTTTTTCCGAGATCAAAGAAGAAGTAGACAGGATCTTCTCTCAAAAATACGGCCTATCCATTGACGGAAAGGCTTTTTTAACGAAGAGACAGATTGAAAAAAGGCTGTGCGAATATTTGGATTATCTTGCAAAAATATTGGAAAAAGAAAAGATACGCATCCTTAACGTGGAAGAATACGTGGAGGAGGAGTTCTTTGGAGTACCCTTCAGTTTTCGAATCGACTTAGTGCAGGAAAGAAACGGAAGGGTTGAGATTTTAGATTTCAAAACATCTGGCGACAAAGGGAAGTTCGTTTTAGGAAAAAAAATAACTGACCATTCCATAGAGGGTAGTTCCTTCAACCTACCCAGCCTCCAAATACCAATTTACATCCTTCTCTACGCGAAGAAGTATGGAAAAAATCCAAGGGAACTAAAGGGACGCTACGTTCTTCTTGGATCGAAAAACCTAGATGCAGACTCTTTCGTCGACCCTTTCGAGAAAATAGACGAGGAATCTGGAATCCACACTGTGGAAGAAATAGTGAAGAGGGCGATAGGTGAAATAAGGAATCCGGATAAACCTTTTTTGCCACCCTCAAATCTACTTCTGGCTTGTCCTTTTTGCCCTTATACGGCTTTTTGCGGAACCCTATGGGTCACACGTTACTGAGTCGCGTCCTAAGATATCCCTTCAGAAACTGGAGATCCTCCTCCTTGAATCCTGACCAGGCAAATGGAAAAACCGAATTGTTCTGAAAAAGGGGCTCCTCTTCTATTGGAAATCTTGCGAAAGCCTTAAACCTTTCAAACATCTCCGTATGGGGACAGGGAGAATACTCGGCTATATGGGGTTGACATCCCATCTCAAGTACGTAGTCGATTCCCTCCTTGACCTCCTCCCACCTCTGAAAGGGGATCCCTGCAAGAAGGTAGACGTGGATATCCCTTCCTCTAAAACCAACAGATTTAAGAACTGAGATCGCATTTTCGAAAATCCTTCTGTCTACCTTTCCTCCAGTTCTTCTCTGGGTAAGTGGATTTGCCGATTCCAGCCCTATTCTCACTTCTCTAAAACCTGCCTGAAGAAGGAGCTCTCCAACCTGAAAATCTATAAATTGTGCATTCAATCCATTCGGATTGAATATTTGAATCTCGCCTGAGAGGGACTTTAGACCGTTTAAAATTGGAATAGCGTGATTCTCTTTGTCCTGAAGGAAACAATCGTCGTAAAGGACAAATCTTTTTACACCGAGTGATACCCAGTGAGAGATCTCAGCTATAACGTTCTTTGGATCTCTTTTTTTAATTTTCGGATGGAGATATTTTGCCGCACAGTAAGTGCATTGAAAGTAGCAGCCAAAGGAGGTGACGATAGGTACAAAATCCAAATCCATGTATAGGTCAAATGCTGGATAAGGCCAGATGTTGAATTCTAAATCACCCGGCTTGAACTCCAAATTGACTGAGAGGGTCTCCTCCAAATACCTGTAAAAAAGGTCAAGTTCATCGTTCTTCACAACGAGGTCAGCCATCTCCATTTTTTCCTTTGCATGATTCTCGCACAGGGTTGGATATATGCCACCAACAACGATTTTGGAATGAGGGAATACCTCCCTTACGATCTTTACTACCTCCAGTGTACCAACATACCAATAGGTCATAAGCGAAGTTACAAGGACCACCTCTGGCTTCTCTATCTCAAGCATCCTTCTCTTTAACTCCTGAGGAGATATTCCGTACCTTCTGAAAGGTTTTTCAATGCCCGATAAGGCCTTTGGTTTCTCCACCTTTTCCTTGAGGTAATGTCCCCTTCCATCCTCTTTTTTCCTCTTTTTGTCAACTTCCATACAGTCAATGAGGGATATTTTAAACCCGTTCCTTCTGAGAATACTTCCGACATACAGAAGTCCCATCGGCTTAGACCAGAAATTATAAGCTGAAAAGTCGTAAATAAAAGGGTTAATCAGAAGTGCGTGGATATGTTTCACGTGAAACAATTGGGGCCCTTATTACCATCTTCTCCTGTAGTGTCTTTTCGCAAAAGGCTTGGCAACTACGAGCCCGAAGAGAAATCCTCCTATGTGGGCATACCAGGCAACCCCCTCTATGTTTGAATAGAGAAATTGCATGAAGAACCAAAACGTGAGGAAAATAAGCGCTGGAAGCTCAATTATCTTTATGAAGATAAAGATAAAGACAAGGGTTATCACCCTTGCCGTAGGATAGAGTACAAGGTAGGCACCGAGAACCCCGGAGACTGCTCCTGAGGCCCCAATCATCGGGACATTTGACATTGGGTCGTAAAGGTACTGAGCCAATGCTGCAAAAAGGCCGGAAAGTAGATAAAAGTAAAGGAACCTTCCGTGACCGAGCGAATCCTCTATATTGTTCCCAAAAATCCAGAGGTAAAGCATATTTCCAAGGAGATGAAGAAGTCCGCCGTGCAAGAACATCGACGTAAATATGGTTATCACATTGTACGGAAGGAGTTCCATCCTTGATCCCAAAGCAACGGTCAGCTCCCTGGGGATCAGTCCAAAATACCTGAAAACCTGCTCCCTTTCCTCTGGAAATAGAAGAGATTCCCAGATGAAAATGGAGATGTTTACAACAATTATGCCAACTGTTATAATTGGAACTGTACGCGTGGGAATGTTGTCCTTCAATGGAATCATAAGCTTTTTCTTAAGATTAACACCGAGTTTACTTCCCTGTCAAAAAGAAAGAGGAAAGAGAGGTTAACATGCCAGAATTGAGAAAGGATCCAGTAACAGACAGATGGGTCATTATCTCGGAAGAAAGGGGGAAAAGGCCCGTCTTCCTTACGGAAGAAATCAGTCCTCAAAAGACTCTTATCTGCCCTCTCTGTCCTGGAAATGAACCAATGACACCCCATGAGGTTTTCGCCATAAGGAGGGATGGTTCTCAGCCTAACACTCCTGGCTGGACCGTAAGGGTAGTTCCAAATAAATTCCCCGCCCTGAGAATAGAAGGGGATCTTGAAAAAGAGGGGATAGGGCTTTACGACAGAATGAACGGAATCGGTGCACATGAGGTTATAATCGAAACTCCCAACCACAATGAGCACCTCTTTGACATGGTGCCAGAGAAACTGAGTGACATTTTCATCGCATTTAAAGAGAGGTGCCTGGATCTTGCGAATGATAAGAGGTTCAGATACATCATGATATTCAAAAATTACGGTCAGAGGGCAGGTGCCACTATCGATCATTCCCACTCTCAGCTTATCGCCTTGCCAATTGTTCCGAAGAACGTTTCGGAGGAGATAAGGGGAGGTCTCACACACTATAAGATAAAGGAAAGATGTATCTTCTGCGATATCATTGCACAGGAGAGAGAAGAGAAAGTAAGGGTAGTCTCGGAAAATGAAAAATTTCTCGCAATTTCCCCTTATGCATCAAGATTTCCATTCGAGATCTGGATCCTTCCAAAAAAGCACGAGTCGAGTTTCACGGATCAACCTGAGAATTACCCTTCCCTTGCAGAAATATTCTCCCTCATTCTTAGGAAGTACGAAAGGGCACTCAACAGACCACCTTACAATTTCATGATCCACACTTCCCCCCTAAATACTCCTCACATCCCATATTACCACTGGCACATAGAAATCATACCAATGCTTACGCGACCAGCTGGTTTCGAATGGGGCACAGGTTTCTACATCAACCCAACTCCACCTGAAGAAGCAACCTCTTTTCTGAAGGAGGTGTAAAGGATGAAAGTACTCATTGCCTCCCCGGAGGTCTATCCCTTCGTTAAAACGGGGGGGCTGGCTGACGTGACTGGAAGTTTGCCTAAAGCTCTCAAAAAACTGGGTGTGGAGGCAAGGGTTATACTCCCTAAACACAAGCAAATACCTGACAATTTTCCATTTAGGTACAGGAACCTAAAGGTTTCTTGCAAAATCTCCAGTAAAACGGTCGATGCAGAGATAGTTGAGAGTGAATATGATGGAGTTATTGCATATCTAGTGGAAAAAGACGAGTACTTCTACAGGGATTACCTTTACAGCACTCCCGACGGTGACTACCTTGACAATGCTGAAAGATTTACGTTTTTTTCAAAGGCCATTCTGGAAGCCATAAAGGTGACTGGATACGTACCGGATGTTCTCCATCTAAATGACTGGGAAACGGCCCTGTCAGCAATGTTTTTAAAGGTTCACTACAAAGATGATCCACTCCTCAGTAGGGTCGCAACTCTTCTAACCATACATAACCTTGGTTATCAGGGTATATTTTGGCATTACGATATGCACCTTTTGAACGTAGGATGGGAGTACTTTACCCCAGAGTATTTGGAATTCTACGGTAAGATCAATTTCCTCAAGGGAGGCATAGTATTCGCTGACATAATAAACACCGTAAGTAAGAAATACAGTCAGGAGATACAAACCCCTGAGTTCGGTTTAGGGCTCGAAGGTGTTTTGAGAAAGAGATCCTCAGACCTCTTCGGAGTACTGAACGGAATAGACTACGATGAGTGGAACCCGGAAAAGGATGAAAGGATTCCAGCCAAATACACCGTTCAGAATCTTGAGGGGAAAAGAATAAACAAAGTAGCCCTACAGAGGGCTTTCGGCCTTTCCATCAATGAGGAAGTTCCTCTAATAGCTACGATTTCAAGACTTTCAGAGCAGAAGGGGTTCGATTTAATAATTGAGGCTATCCCCCAACTTTTTACGTTTGGTGTTCAGTACGTAATTTTAGGGACAGGCGAGAGAAGGTTTCATGAAGAACTTCAAGCAATAAAAACAAGATTCCCAGACCACTTCGGTCTCAAAATCGGCTACGATAATGATCTAGCCCACCTTATAGAGGCGGGCGCAGACATCTTCCTTCTTCCATCAAAATACGAGCCATGCGGTCTCAACCAGCTCTACAGTCTGAAATACGGTACTGTCCCAGTTGTTAGGGCAACAGGTGGACTCGATGATACAATAATTGACTACAATGAGAACCCATCTTTGGGGACCGGTTTCAAGTTCTACGGTTTTACAAAGGAAGAAATGATTGAGGCCATAGAAAGGGCTCTGGCTGTTTACAGAAACAAGGATTTATGGCTTTCCCTGATGAGAAGGTGCATGGAGCAGGACTTCTCCTGGGAGAGATCGGCGCGCGAATACATAAAGCTTTATCAACTTGCAATGGAGAAACATGGATCTAATCCAGGTTCTATCTAAGGTAATAGATATTTCCCATTCGAACATAGATATAAACGCCAGAATAAACGGCATATTAAAGATACTGGAGAGAAATCTGGAAAACTCAACCGCAGCTATTTACGTTCTCGAAAAGGACAGAAGGCTGACACTCAAGTACTCAACTAGAAGAGATCCCCTTATTTTGGCTCTTTCTGAATTTAGACCCCTTCTGGGAGAAGGTGTACCAGGATCAGTTGCTCAAAAAAGGGAGGCCCAGCTATTCGATATCCGTTCTCTTCCGAAAAGGTTTGGATTTCTTTTGCTCACCCAGCTCGATAAAGTTATATCTGACTACAGCCAATTCGCCTTCCTTCCCCTCTCCGATGAAAGTAGATGTTATGGCGTCTTAATGATCTTTTCCTCCAGAGGTACCCCTTTTTCGGAAGGAGAAAAAAGAGTCTTCGAACTCGTCTCAAAAGAACTGACCGGCTTACTTAAGGCTTCCGAGCTTTATAGGGAGTCGGGAAGGAGGATTACGGAGCTTATGGCTCTCTCTGAAATTGGAAAGGTGCTCATATCAGGCAGGGATCTAAACTCTATTCTCAGAGAGACCGCGCTTATTGTGGCAAAAACTTTAGAGGCAGATTATGTGCGCATACTTCTTAAAGAAAAAAACGGAGAAAGATCTTTTAGACTTACAACTTATGGACATGCCGACGATAATGTGAAAGAGGAGATAGAGGCGATTGAGGAAAGGTTGATAAGAGAAAAGGGAAGCCTTCCCAACACTTCATTCGATACCTACTCCATATACGCCTATCCTTTAGTCTCTAAAAACGTGGTAATTGGGGTAATAAGTGTCTTAGCGCGTGGAGAAGGAAAAGATGATGAAAAGTACCACCTCCTCGAAACGATATCCAACTACCTGTCGAACGGTCTGGAAAACATCATACTCCGGGCCCAGCTCAATGATATTTTGGCGGAACTTAACTCGGCAAATCAAAGATTGATTGAACAGGAAAAGCTGAAAAGTCTAGGAGAAATGACAGCAAATATAGCCCACGAAATAAAAAACCCCCTCGTTGTTATTGGCGGCTTTGCAAAAAGGCTAGCAAAAAAACTTCCCCTCGAGCAAAAGGAGAGGCGCTACCTCAACATAATTCTTAACGAGGTTAGTCGCCTTGAAAACA
This sequence comes from uncultured bacterium, assembly GCA_938084905.1. Taxonomy (GTDB): domain Bacteria; phylum Desulfobacterota; class Syntrophorhabdia; order Syntrophorhabdales; family JANXAF01; genus CALKEQ01. Next base: position 13,053 of record CALKEQ010000011.1, on the reverse strand, counting down.
TCTTAAACGAAGTTCTTGCGTACGCAAAGGATGTGCCTCTCAAGAGGACATTAATAAACATGGATGAATTGCTCTCAGAGCTTATTCACTTTCTCAAATCCGACCCTCACTGGGATAAGGTTGAGATTGTAAAGGAGTGTGAGGATGGAATACCTCCTGTTTCTTGCGATCCCGAACAGATGAAGCAGGTCTTCTTCAACATATTCGTCAATGCATTCGAGGCGATGGGAGCTGAAGGTAAAATAGTAGTCAAGATATTTAAGACAGAGGAGGGGCAAACTGGATACCTATGCGTTTCCATCTCTGATACGGGAGGTGGAATAGACCCGCTTATTTTTGACAACATATTCAATCCCTTCTTCACAACGAAGGAGCGGGGAACTGGCCTAGGCCTCTCCATATCGAACAAGATAGTATTAAGTCACAGAGGAAAAATAGAGGTGGAGAATAAAAGAGGTGTTGGTGCAACATTTCTCGTTTACCTCCCCCTAAATCAGAACTCGACATCTGAGGCTGGAAATGGTAAAATGGCCCAAAAGAAGGGGTGAGACAATGAGAGGAAAAAAAAATATCCTTATCGTTGATGATGAGGAGAACATAAGGCTCCTTTACAAGGAGGAGCTTCAGGATGAGGGTTTTGAAGTCGATCTGGCTGAAAATGGATACGAGGCGATAGAAAAGGTGAGAGCGAAGGATTATGACCTCGTTGTGTTAGATATAAAGATGCCAGGAATGGACGGAATTAAAACCCTAACTGAGATAAAATCTATAAAGAAGGACCTACCCGTAATCTTATGTTCAGCATACAGTGAATACAAACAGGACCTTACAAGCTGGGTCTCTGAGGAGTACGTTGTAAAATCGGCAGATACTACAGAGCTGAAACAGAAGATAAAAGCCCTTTTGAAGATTTAACGGGGGTGTAGCTCAGGGGGAGAGCACCTCGTTCGCAACGAGGGGGTCAGGGGTTCGATCCCCCTCACCTCCAAATCTTCTCCTTCTCTTTTACCCTCCTTTCCAGTATAATAGAAGACGTGCCAGTATTCGTTGTTCACGAACACCATGCGAAAAATCTACACTACGATCTTAGACTCGAGATGAACGGGGTTCTAAAATCGTGGGCAGTTCCGAAAGGTCCAACCCTATCCCCAAAGGATAAAAGGCTTGCAGTTCTTGTGGAGGATCATCCACTCGAATATGCGGACTTTGAAGGAATAATACCTGAGGGCTCATATGGTGCAGGCACTGTCCTTATATGGGACAAGGGGTCATATAGACTTTTACAGGGATCTTTTGAAAGTGGAAACATCGAGGTTTTTATGGAAGGGGAGATTCTCAAAGGAACCTTTGTGCTCACAAAGCTCAAAGGGAAAAAGAACGAGTGGCTTCTGATAAAGAAGAAAGATGAATATGCAGATTACGGGTTCGAGACAAAACCGCGTCTTCAACCAAAGAAAAAAAATCATTAAAGGGGGGTTAAATGGAGATAAAAGGCTCAAATGTCATGATTCTCGGCGCATATGGAGAAGTTGGAACGGCAATTACAAAAGCGATCCTCAAGTACGAACCTAGTAGACTCTACATTTCATCGCTAAACAAAAGGGAAGTAGAAGAGTTAGTGAGGTCGTTGCCCATATCTTCCGTAGAGATCGTTCCAATCTACGGAAACATCTTCGTTCGCCAGATAATGAACGAAAGGACCTTTGGGGAAATTTTTTCCAACAAGGAAGACCTCACCTCACTAGTTGAGGATACCTTTGGAGAACTGACTGAAGAGGCTTTGTCCCAATCGACCCTGTTCAGGCTAATTACAGTTTATTCACCAGATATAGTTATCGACTGCGTAAATACTGCGACCGCCCTAGCTTACAGGGACATTTACTTTTTCTACGAGGAAGCTCTAAAATCTAAAAAAAATTCATCCTCCATCGACCTTTACGCATTCTACCGAACGGCCCTCGCCTCAGGTATCCCCCTTCTCATAAGGCACGTACAGATCTTATACGAGGCACTAAGGAGGGCAAATGTAAAGGTTTACGTAAAGGTTGGGACAACGGGAACAGGCGGTATGGGATTCAACATTCCATTCACCCATGGAGAGGAAATACCATCCCGTCTTCTCCTTATGAAGGCGGCCCTCGCTGGTGCCCATTCCATGCTTCTGTACATAATGAGTAAAACTCCAGGCTCCCCTGTGATTAAGGAAGTAAAACCCGCCACAATGATAGCCTGGAAAAAAATAGGGAAGGGAGTTGTGACAAAGGACGGAAGGCCTTTGAAAGCCTACGATTTTCATCAAAGTGACCCTTTCAGACTTAAGATCGGTTCCACCTTCTCAGTTGAGGATTCCCCTATTCTTTCTGAAGGAGGTTTCATAGAGGGGACATTCATAGATACTGGTGAAAACGGGGTCTTCTCTACTCACGAATTTAAGGTGGTAAGTGCCCTTGGACTTATGGAATTTGTCACACCTGAGGAGGTTGCAGCAGAGATTATAGAATCTATCACAGGTAAATCTGGCTCAAGAGATGTAATAGGAGCGCTCCATTCTTCAGTCCTTCATTCAACTTATAGGGCAGGTGTTTTAAGAGAAGCTGCAATAAAAAAGATGGATGAGCTTGGCGAAGAGGGATATTCCTATGGCCTTTTAGGACCGAGAGTTTCAAAGCTTATTTTTGAGGCGGGCATCCTGAAGGCATCCTTTAAGTACGTAGAAGACGTGTTAGAAGAGAAACCCTCAAGAATTTCGAAAAAAATTGCCAGTTTCCTGCTTTCCAAAGAAAATCCAATAAGGAGAGAGGCTCTGTCTGTCGGTATACCAATCCTCCTTCCAGACGGCCAATCCCTGATTTTTGCAAATAGAGAAAGAAAAGATAAGGCTTGGGAGATGAAGCCATGGGAGATAACTGAAAAAAACATTGAGACATTTGCAGAGAGAGAGTGGATCGACACTAGGGAAAAAAACGTGAAAAGATGGCAAAAAAGGATGAGAGATTTCCTTTTATTTTCAAAGAGAGGATCCTACCCCTCTCTTTCGATGGAGGATGGTAAAACAATCATAGATCCTGGAGAATTGGCGGCATTCGTTTTAATCCATGAATTTGGAGGCGGAAGGTCAGAGTACTATACCGGCATTTCCTTTTAGCTAATTTGTCACTCTAGCGATCGTATTCATGAAGAGGGCATTTAGCTTCCTTTTCCTTATGGGAAGTCTAATGAACATCCCCCTTTCTTCATCTCTGTAAACCTCGAATTTAAAGCCTTCCTTTCTTAGAAGCTCAACAGTCTCTTCCCTTAAAAAGGGACCTCTAAGCAGAAGGAAGTGGCATCCCGTATCCTCAACATGAAGACCCTCTATTTTTTTCGCCTTATGAGAAATGTACCTCTTTTCTTCCTCTATTAGGGAAAGGGACCTCTTTTTAAAGTTTTTGTCCTTGATCGCCGCCCTGAAAGCGGAATACGTAAGAGATGGAACGCCCTCAAGGGAGATGAATGGATCGATCCTTTTAATAAAACTTTCCTCCCCAAAAAGACAAAAAAAAGGTATCCCCTCCATCCCATAGAATTCCGACAGACCTCTAAAGACTATGATCTTTCTCCTATCATCTAAAGGTGGAACGAGAGCGGAAAGATCGGTAAACTGCCTCATTGTCTCATCCACAATAACTGGGATCCCAGAACTTCTCGCTTTCAATAAAATTTCATTAAAGTCTATGGGCAAAGAAACACCGTAGACGTCGTGAGGATAGATAAGGAAAAGCATATCGATTCCCTCTAGGCTTTCCCCTTTCACAATCTTAACTGAAACTCCCTTTCCAATAGCCTCAAGGCTTTTGAAAATCCCTTCAACTCTTCCTGAAACTGGCGGAAAAAGGCCAATAGATTCAACTGAGAAAAGCTGGAAAAGGAAAAGAAAAAAAAGGGGTAAACTTGAAAAAAAGGAGATCTCGCCCTCCTTTAGGTTCTCCCTTGCTGCTATAGATCTTTTGAGAAAATTCCGCTCCCTTTTTTCTGGGAAGTTTACCCTTTTTATGTTCTTTCGAAGGGCATTTCTCACCTTTTTTGAAGGACCAAAGGGGTTTGCATTTGATGTGAAATCGTAAAACTTCACTACTTTTTCTTTCCGAATATCTCTTCCCAGATCTTTTCCGCCTGCTCCCTTCCCCTCTTTTCCTCTTCCTCTCTAAACTGAAAATAGTCGCAAAAGTTAGCCCTTTCCTTTTCCCTTGGAGGTTCAGCTCTCATCTCCATGCATCCGTAAGCTTTATTCTCGTCGTAAAATTTGCAATTGAGACAGATGTGGAGGTCACTCCCGCATTTTGGACACTCATCCCTTACAGATACCCTTTCCATCTCAATAGGTGTCCCACACTTTCTGCACCTCTTCATAGCTTTGCCAATATCTCTTTTATTTCGCTTTCCCTCTTTACAAGATAACTCTCAATCCCAAGGCTACTCGGCACTTCAAAATCGAAGATCGGATGATCACCTATATGAACCATCTCATTGGGCCTAACAGCGAGTATCTCCATCACTTTTATATAAAAATCTCTTTCCTTTTTCACCATACGGAAGTCGCTTGTGGCTGAGAAGACATAAGCAAAGAAGCCTTCTATGCCCGTCTCTTTCAATTCTTTTTCAACGAATATCCTAGATGCATTAGAACAGACGACAAGTAAAAACCTGTTCCTTAGCATCTCCAAAGCCTCTTTTACCCCTTCTAATAGCCTTATACTCCCTCTGTACCTATCAAGAAGTTCCTGCGCATCAAGCGGAAGTCCGAACCTTTTTATCCAGTAGTTAATATCGTACCACAGGATGCTACCTTCACCGACAGATTCGTATTCAGAGATAACGATTCTTTTTGCTTCCTCCACAGGGATCCGGTATTTTTTCGCGTATTCCAACGGTATCCCCTCGTTCCAGACCAGGTCCCCAAATTCGCACCCAATGAGTGTCCCGTCAAGATCGAAAGATACTACTTTTTTTTCCACTGATCTTCAGAAAATAATTGGGGGCTTTAAGCCCCCATTATTATATCTTGGGCGGCGGGAAGAGAACTCCGCCGAATAGGAGATAGGCAAGAAGCAGTGTCCAGAAAACGTTGAACAACTGCGCGAGTAAAAATGCAGCCGCAGGTCTTCCTCCACCCATCGCAACCAGTTCCTTAAAATTGGTCTCAAGACCTATGCAAACAAAAGCCAGTGTGAACCACCATACCCTAAATCCGCTCGTCTGCGATATAACAGCCTTTGCGAAAGGTTCACTCATGAAAAAGGAAAATACTATTGAAGCGACGATAAACCCTACCACAAACTTTGGAAACCTATACCATATCTCTACCGCCCGAGGAGCCTCTCCAACTTCTCTCCCCTTAAAAACGAACCATATTGCGAGAAGGAAAGCTGCTGCGCCTATTAGAACGTTCTGGGCCATCTTAACGACTACTGCAACAGCCATTGCAGCCTCTCCTGCTATTGCACCAGCTGCCACGACAGCACCTGTTGTGTCGATTGTTCCGCCTATCCACGCACCTGCAACCGCAGGAGCCATACCAACTGCCTTTGCAACAAGAGGCTCAAGTATGAGCATTGGGATAGCACAAAGAAGGACTAGAGATATGGTATGGCTTACCTTCTTCGGATCCCCTTTTACCGCCCCTCCTGCGGCGATTGCCGCCGAAACACCGCATATGGAAACAGCAGTCCCGAGAATAGCAGCAAATTCGTCATCAAGTCCAAGTCTCTTTGCAATCCAAAAGCAGACGTAAAAAACCGCAACTATTACCAAAACAGACTGAATCATTCCGTACGCACCGACCTTTGCAATTGTGGTAAAGAGAACCTCAGCGCCTAGAAGAACGAGTCCTATTTTTATAAAATACTCCGTCTTTACAGCTGCTCTTATGAAATCGGGTACTCGAAAGATGTTACTTACAATCAGCCCTAAAATTAGGGCCCAAAAAACCACCTCAAGACCATAGTAAGATATCGTGCTGTTATTACCAATTATAAAGGAGAGAGCCCCAAGAATATAGACGGCGGGAAACCCGGCTATGAACTTTCCAACAGGCTGTCCCATTATGGCAACACCTATAGTACCAAGTATCCAAAGGATGATGAGAAGGTAAAGCATCTGCAAAAGATTCTCTCCAGAAAGAACCTTACCTATGAGCTGGCCAGATGCGTCTTTTAGATCCTTGCCCAATTTCTCCGCACTCTTTTTTATGTCCTTGTCCTTCGCCTCTTTGGATGCAGCAAGAAGCTTACCCGCTACATCGCCTATTGCCTTTCTGTCCTTCGCATCAATTGCCGCCTTAAGAGCCAAAGCTGCATCCTTTATTTGCCCTTCTCCCTTTGCTTCGGCATTTCTCGCCAGTTCTTCAATTTTTGCAATAGAACCCTTTGCCTTTTCAAAAAAGGCCGCATCAGTCATCCATTTCCAAGTAGGCATTTTGAATTTGACACCGGCTATGAAAACTATGAGAATAAGAAATCCTATCCAGACAGACATCCAGTCATCCTTCTTCCATAAGGATGACCAGTCAATTCCGTTTTTCTGCGCCATCTCTTGCCCCCTCCATCTCAGAGTTTTTTACTTCTCTCTAATTCTTTTTCAATTTTTCCCCCTTGTCAACAGTTTTTTCTCGAGATCGCAATTGCTAAAAGGAGTGCACAAAGGTTTACGAGCACAATTGAAGATCCAGCAGGTACATCAAACAAAAGGGAAAGAGCGATTCCAAGAACAACTGACACAACACCAAAGAAGATAGAGAGAAAAAATGTGGTTTTAAATTCCTTTGAAAACTGTAAAGATGTGACAGGTGGAATGATGAGCAAAGAGGTAACCAAAAGGAGCCCTACGATTTTCATACCCATGACCACAGTAACAGCGGTAAATACCGCAAGTACCGTGTTTATCCTTTCAGTGTTAACCCCCTCAACGAAGGCGAGTTCTTCGTCGAAAGTTGTGGAGACAAGCTCTCCGTAAAAGAGAAAAACATAAGAAAGAAAGAGGCAAGTAAAAATAAAAGATGCAACAACGTCTTCATATGTCACAGAGAGGATGCTACCGAAAAGATAATTGAAAACCTCCACATTAAAACCGCCTCCAATTGTCGAAAGAATCACACCTGAAGCGATCCCTAAGGAAGAAACGATCCCTAAAGCCGCATCTGTATGTATCCTCGCTATCTTTATTATCTTAAGTATGCCTATTGAGGCGAGAACACAAACCGGTATGGCCACATAAAACGGTGATCCATTAAGAAGGACTCCCAGAGATACACCTCCAAAGCTAACATGTGCGAGCCCATCTCCTATCAAAGATAGCCTTCTGAGAACTAAAAAAAGTCCAAGTCCTGAAAGAAGGATTGCAAGTATAAGCCCACAGACAATGGCCCTTAATACAAAGGGTTCCTTAAGGAATTCTACCATTTCTTCCTGTCATGCCTGTGGCAAATTATGTGCTGGGAATATTCACCAAAGTACCTGGTCATCTCCTCTGACTGGCAGAAACTGTCGAAACTTCCAAAAAACACAACCCTTCTATCGAGGTATAGAAGCTTTGTTGCGTAGTTTCCTATTTCTCCAGTATCGTGGGTAGCCATCATTATCGTAATGCCCATATCTCTGTTAAGCCTCTCCATAATTCGGTAAAAATCCTCCCTGCTTTCCGGATCTAGCGCTGCCACAGGCTCATCAAGGATGAGTAGCTTAGGTTCGTGAACAAGCGCTCTAGACAAAAAGACCTTTTGCCTTTCACCACCCGATAGTTCCCCAACAAATTTTCTTCTTAGGTCAAGTATTTTCATCATTTCCATTATCCTTTCAGCCTTCTCTACGTCTTCTTTTGTGATCCTTTTAGGGAACCTTTTCTTCGAAATAAGACCCATCAAAACAACCTCCATTACAGTTGCAGGAAAATTGAAGCTCTTTCCCGGCATCACCTGGGGAAGGTATCCAATGAGCTCCTTCTTTTTCATCTCCTCCGGACTTTCTCCGAAGATTTCGATCTTGCCTTTGGTGGGTTTGAGAGAGCCAACTACAAGTTTTAGGAGGGTTGTCTTTCCCGAACCATTAGGTCCAACTATTCCCAAGTAGTCACCACTTACAATTTCAAAACTCACCCCAGAAAGAATCTTCTCGTAGTTATAGCGAAAATCCACATCCTTTACCACTACTACTCTTGACACTCAAGACCCCTTTTCAGATTTTTAAGGTTCTCTTCCATTATCCTCAAAAATGTGACCCCTTCTTTAAAGTCCTTTTTTGAGACATTTCCCGCAGGGTTGAGCCGGAGGATCCCTATTTTAAGTTCCCGAGCAAGTATCTTTGCAACTTTTGGGCTCACCACCTCTTCGTAGAAAACGTATTTAGCGCGGTTCTTAATTATGGTCTCTTTCATCTTCGCTATTTGACTGGGCTTAGGTTCGGATTCCATGGTTACAGGATAGGCAGAGACGTATTGGAGATTGTATCTTTTCGCAAGATAACCAAACGAGTAATGGCCCGCATGTACGATGGTTCTTATCCTACACGTGGAGAGAACCTCAGAGTATTTTTTATCAAGCGATCTTACTCTCTCTTTGTACTCCGTGCTGTTCCTCATGTAAAACTCTCCATTCTTTGGGTCCTTTTCCGATAGATCTTTAGCTATTGTGTCGACTATTCTTTCCACGAAGGAAAAATCGAGCCAGATATGCGGGTCCTTAACGTTACCATTTAAGGTTTCCAATTTTAGCCCAGAACTCACATCTATAACGTGTACCTTCTCCCCTTTTAGCGCTCGAAGGATCTTTCCTGCCCATGGCTCCAACTCCTTTCCGCTGTAGACAAAGAAAGAGGCACCTTTCACCTTGAGTATATCATTTGGCGAAGGATCAAAGTGGTGATAATCCGTACCTGGTCTTATAAGGAGGTGAACCTCACCTTTATCCCTCACAATCTCCCTTGTAAAATCGTATAAGGGAAAAATACTGGCCACTATTCTCAGATTTCCGTAAAGGGAAAATGGGAAAAGGAGAAGAAAAAACAAAAAGATGGAAATGGTGCTCCTTTTCATTCTTCGAGTACCTCTTTTATCTTCCTCTTTGCCTCTCGGACCTGTTCTTTACTGACCTTTAGGCCATTACACGTGGGGTTAGGCTCACTCTCTATCTTAAATATCCTTTCCTCCAAACCCATCCTCATTCTTATCCCTTCCGGTATTTGAGGTTCAAAGCCAACGGCTTCCTTTATCACCTGGGGAAACTTTCCTGGGTCTGCGGTCTCATAAACGATAGAGGGGAAGTCATGGACCCCCTCTAAGTACTTATCAAGAGCTTTCCATCCAACTGCTCCGTGTGGGTCGAGCAGTATCCCCAGCTTTTCATAAACCTCCTTTATTGTCTTATAATGTTCCTCATTTGAAATGCTTATGGCTTCCACATCCATCCTTAGCCTTTCCATATCGGGCATCCTGTCAATAACACCCCTCCTTTTTATCTCCCCTGTCTCAGGATCCCTTTCATCATAGATGTGGCCTCCATACAGGTCAAAAAGTCTCGCAAGATTACTCGGATGGGAAACGTTCATAGCCGAAGACGGAGACCTTACAGTCGGTTTTACGATGTATCTGCCCTCCTTTAAAAAATCGAGGAATTCCCTATTTTCGTTTAAAGCGCATAAGATTTTCCTTACAGGAAGCCCCATCCTCTTGGCTATTACTGTCCCCATCATATTGCCGAAATTTCCCGATGGAACTGAGGCTATAAAACCGAGACCATCATCTTCGATTCTTGAGTAACCGAAAAAAGGGTAAACTGCCTGCGGTAGAAGCCTCCCTATGCTTATGGAATTGGCGGAGGTGAAAATGAAAGGATCCCCAAATACCTCCTGAGCGTAGGATTTGTCAGAAAGGATTTCCTTTGCCAAAGCCTGACAGATATCGAAGTCTCCATTCACCTCGAAGGCATAAACGTTTCCCTTAAGCGTCGTCATCTGCCTTCTCTGCTCCTCTGTGATAAATCTTTTTGGATAGAAGACAACGCATCTTATGTTCTCAAGTCCGTAAAGGGCGTGTGCAACAGCTCCTCCTGTGTCGCCACTTGTAGCAACGATGACTATCTTTTTTTCCCTTCTTCTTTTTAAGAAAAATTCAAGTGCTCTCGCATAGAACCTTGCTGCGTAATCCTTGAAGGAATGAGTAGGTCCACCTGAAAGCCACATTATATAAGTCCTTCCGGTTGCGTGCTCTACGCGTGTTTTTATCTCCTTTTCATCATATGCAGCCTCAAGCAAATCTTTCAGAATCCTCTCGGGGATCTCATTCACAAGAAAAGGCTTTAATACCTCAAAAGCAACTTGAGCGTATGACATCCCCCTCATTTTTAAAATAGTCTCATAGTTCAGAACGGGGATAGATTTCTCTGAAAACATGTAAAGTCCGTAATTTGAAGCAATCCCATTTAGAAGGGCCGTTTCAAAATTGACCCTCTCTTCATAATTGTTGGTGCTGTAGTACTCTATGGCCATGGGATACATATTACGAGAATTTTTGGTTTTTTTCAATTTAGCGGGCTAAAACCAAATCAGGACAAGTCACAAGGAAGGTCACAAAATAAAGAGCCACTTTAAAAAAAGCCGTTTCTGAGCCTCTCTTTTTGGCTCGCCCTCTTACATAAAGTTGCCTCTAGTTCCCTAGAGAAATTTCATGAAAAACTGCAATAACGCCTTTTTTCTCAGTTCAGAGTCTCCGTATGGGGCTTTTCTGGCACAAAATTACACATCCGCAATCTTCTTCTTTTTTAGGGCCTCCCTGATTGCAGCTCTTAGGGTTTCAATACTCGGTACGTTGCTTGAGCCTCCAGACTCATCTTTGAAAACTCTTCAGGTGAATCCTTTTGTTTCAGCCGGCTCGATTTCTTCGCCCTCAATAAAAACGGAGGGTGATCCGGAAAGTCCAAGCTTTACGGCTTTTTCCTCATCGATCCTATGGAAGTTCACAATTCCTTTCACCTTTTCCGTTTTCAGTGCAGACTCTATGTTTCTTCTCAAAGCTTCCTCCGAGGGACATCCGGGGAAAAGGTAGCAGTCTACTCTTATCTCCTCCATGAAAGACCTCCCATTTTCAAACTATTCTCCCGTTTTTCAAGAAGAGGATCCTTTCAGTACACCTCTCCATGAAATTTCTGTCGTGCGAAACTATAAGGCAGGTTTTTTTGGAACTGTTCAAATATTTGGCCAGTCGATCAGTCGATTCTTCATCGAGTCCAGAAGAAGGCTCATCCAGAAGGAAGCAGACAGGTTCCATAGCCAAAATTGTGGCCAGACTGACAAGTCTCTTCTCTCCTCCGGAAAGACTGGATGTTATCCGGTCCTCAAGGCCATTCAATCCTAGAATCTCGCAGGTCTTTTTAACTATTTTTTTTGCCTCATCCCTAGTTTTTCCGAGGTTGAGGGGTCCAAAGGCAATATCCTCTCTTACCGTCGGACAAAAGAGTTGACTATCAGGATCCTGGAAGAGGAGTCCAATTTTCTGTCTCACATCTAAAAAATCCTTCTCCTTTTCCCTTATTTTACCGAATATTTCCACGGTACCTTTCTGGGGTTTAAGAAGCCCCATTATAATGTAGAGGAGGGTTGTCTTTCCCGATCCATTAGGGCCGTAAAGCCCTACTCTTTCGCCTTCGTAGATCTCAAGGCTTAAATCCTCAAGAACTGGCCTTCGGCCATAGCTAAATACCACATTCGTGAGCCTTATTATCGGACCATTCAAGTCCAGATCCCCCTTATAATGGAGAGTATTGCTGCTGAAACTAGCCCGAATACTACATCTTTACCATCTAACCGAAAATGGAAAAGAAGGGGGAACTCGCCTTTGAAGCCTCTGCAGAGTATGGACCTGTAAATATCTTCTGCCCTGTCCAGACTTTTGAGAAGGAGCCCTCCTATCATGTAGGCGTAAGTTCTGTAAGTGTGAATATTCGTTTTAGGCACAAAACCCCTTAAGATGGCTGCCCTCCGTATTTTTTCGTATTCCTCATGAATTACGGTTATATAACGGTAAAAAAGGAAAAAGATGGTAACAAACTTGGCAGGTACCTTTAGGTGGCGCATCGCATGGGCAAGGGAAAATATGGAAGACGTGGAAAGAAGTGTTATAGTCGCTAAAAGAATGGCATTACATTTGAGAGTTATAGACAGCGGATAAATTAAGCCTTCCCAGTAAGGATGGGATGAAAAACTGGACCTGTAATTTAGGGGAAGGAAAATCCACAGGAGGAAAATAAAGACATTTGCCGCAATAAGCCTTGTTAATACGAGTTTAATTTTCAACTTGGAAATGAGTAAGAGGAATAACGAATAGGAGAGAAACAAAAGGGGGGATTTTACTCCCTGAGATGTGGAACATAAGACGCTGAAGAAGCAAAAAAGGAGTAATTTTACCCTCGGATCGGCCCTATGCAAGAAACTGTTACCTTCAGAGAAGACCTCAAGATGCATTTTTCCGTCTCAAAAGAAGTGTTATTATACCCCAGACACCAAAAATATATCCTATTCCGCCGATTATGTCCCTTAAGTTCATTTTTCCCATCTCCTTTTTCAGATCGATTATCCCCGCCCTTATCCCCTCCATCTTAGACTCTATTACCTCCTCCATGATCCTTCTTAGCCTCTCCTCATCTGCTACCGTATAATCTCCCCTTTTAGCCGGTTTTGACCCTCCTTTATTTAGAAAGTATTCGACTCTGTGCCCCTCGCCGGCAGATATAACAATTTTAATAGGGGTTTCTTGAACGTGAAAGCTGTATCTTCCCCTCTCATCTGTTTTTGCCTCAAGAATCTTCTGACCCTCAACTCCGTAAACTTCCACCTTTGCGTTCTTACACGGCGATCCATCCGCGAAGTAACACTCCCCAAAAACCCTATCCCCTTCCCTTAGGGCGTAAGTGTTAAGTTTATGCCCGTAGACGGAAAAAGGGAGTAAAAAAAGAAGAAGTGAGAGAAAAGGGACAAAAAACGGTCTTTTCATTCTAGTACCTCCGGTTTTACCCTCTTCAAGTAGAGGATG
>CALKEQ010000010.1 GCA_938084905.1 uncultured bacterium | reverse complement strand
GTTAAACCCCTTGACAGAAAGGTAGGCGGTAATTATATTTTGACTAGCAATTTAAGGGTTGGATTGCTAATAAAAATCAAGAAAGGAGAGTGATAAGATGAAGGTCAAACCACTACATGACAGAGTCCTTGTTGTGAGAATTGAGGAGGAGGAAAAGACAAAAGGTGGAATCATAATTCCCGATTCCGCTAAAGAAAAACCACAGGAAGGGAAAGTTGTTGCAGTTGGAGATGGTAAGTATCTGGACAACGGAACGAAGATACCGCTAAGTGTGAAGGTTGGGGACAAGGTTCTATTCGGGAAGTACGCTGGAACAGAGATTAAAATAGAAGGCGAGGAACATCTTATTCTAAGGGAAGATGACATTCTTGCCATAGTAGAAGACTAGGGAAAAGGAGGGATGGCTTATGGCAGCAAAAGAAATAAAGTACAATCAGAGCGCAAGGGAAGCGATTCTTAGAGGTGTAAATACCCTTGCGGACGCGGTGAAAGTTACTCTCGGACCCAAGGGTAGAAACGTTATCATCGAAAAGTCCTTCGGTTCTCCGACTGTGACAAAGGACGGTGTTACAGTTGCTAAGGAGATAGAGCTTGAGGATAAGTTCGAAAATATGGGCGCACAGATGGTCAAGGAAGTGGCAAGTAAAACGAGTGATGTGGCAGGCGATGGAACAACAACTGCCACGGTTCTCGCACAGGCCATTTACAGAGAAGGGGCAAAGCTCGTTGCGGCAGGTCATAATCCGATGGAGCTGAAAAGGGGAATAGATAAGGCAGTGGAAGTGGTTGTTGAGGAACTGAAAAAGATCTCCAAGCCAACAAAAGATCAGAAGGAGATTGCTCAGGTTGGAACTATCTCAGCAAATAATGACGAGGAAATTGGAAAAATAATAGCAGAGGCGATGAGCAAAGTTGGAAAAGAAGGTGTGATCACAGTTGAAGAAGCAAAAAGCATGGAAACCACACTTGAGATCGTTGAAGGAATGCAGTTTGACAAAGGTTACATATCTCCTTATTTCATCACCAATCCTGAGAAGATGGAGGCAGTCCTTGAGGAACCTCTCATCCTGATCCATGAGAAAAAGATCAGCAACATGAAGGATCTCCTTCCAATCCTTGAGCAGGTGGCAAAGATGGGAAGATCTCTTCTCATCATCGCTGAGGATGTGGAGGGAGAAGCGCTTGCTACCCTTGTTGTAAATAAACTCAGGGGTACACTGAAGGTTGCGGCTGTTAAAGCTCCGGGATTTGGAGATAGAAGGAAAGCCATGCTTGAGGATATCGCAATTCTGACTGGCGGTCAGATGATATCCGAGGAACTTGGTATCAAGCTGGAAAATGTCACAATTAAGGACTTGGGTTCTGCAAAGAGGGTAGTTATAGACAAAGACACTACGACTATAGTCGATGGTGCTGGTGACAAGAAAGCGATAGAGGCCAGAGTGAAACAGATCAGAACCCAGATAGAGGAGACAACTTCTGATTACGACAGAGAAAAACTTCAGGAGAGGCTCGCTAAACTAGTTGGAGGTGTTGCGGTTATAAATGTTGGTGCTGCAACTGAGAGTGAGATGAAGGAGAAGAAGGCGCGTGTCGAGGACGCACTTAACGCCACAAAGGCTGCGGTAGAGGAAGGGATCGTTCCTGGTGGCGGTGTGGCATACATAAGGTGCATAAAGAAGCTTGAAGAGCTCAAACTGGAAGGAGAGCAGCAGTTCGGAGTTCAGATAGTTAAAAAAGCCCTTGAGGAACCTCTAAGATGGATAGCTCAGAATGCTGGTTACGATGGATCGATTGTGGTAGAAAAAGTAAAAAGTGCATCAGGTAACTTTGGGTTTGATGCCCAGAGGGAAATTTACGTGGATGATATGATGGAGGCAGGGATCATAGATCCGACAAAGGTTGCACGGATCGCACTTCAGAATGCTGCCTCTGTGGCTTCACTCTTACTCACAACAGATGCGATGGTTGCTGAGAAACCTAAGGAAAAGGAAAAATTCCCAACACCTCCAGGTGGAATGGGAGACATGTACTAAAATAAAAAAGGGGAGGTAAAACCTCCCCTTTTTAAAGGATCAAAGTTCTGGATGGTACTTGAATGAGAGGTTAAGTCTCACCCTATAAAGCTTAACCTTTCCGTTCTCGATAGTTACATCCTGCCTGACAACCTCAGCAATTCTTAGGTCTTCTAATGTCCTTGCCGCAGTTTCAACCGCGTTTTTTGCAGCCTCCTCCCAGGATGTGGGGCTTGTACCAACAACCTCGATTATCTTGTAAACACTATTACTCATAGGACCTCCTTCTTCTTTTTTTTAAACATTTTATCAGCACGAGAGAGGCTGTCAAGACAAAAAAGCTTGTGAATTATTTCATTTTCCTCTTGACTCGAAAGAATTTGTGTGGTAAACGTTTATGGTTGGTTTTTTAAAAAAGCCAGCTTAAAATAGGAGAAAAAAAATGAGGTACGCCGAGACCGGAAAGATTTTGGAGGTGGATCTATCCACCGGAAACATAGAGAAGATTGAAGTAGATCCAAAGTGGACTGAAAGTTACCTTGGAGGTCTGGGCACGAACGCAAAGATACTTTGGGACAGGGTACCACCTGAAGTTGAGCCTTTCTCACCTGAGAACCTACTCATATTCAGCGCAGGTTTACTAGTTTCAACTCCTGCACCTGCGGCCAATAGAACCATAATAACTTCCCTTTCTCCGCAGAATTCGCTTTTTGCTTACTCTATCATGGGAGGTTACTGGGCACCTGAACTGAAATTCGCAGGCTATGACAAGATAGTAGTCAGGGGAAAATCACCGGACTGGGTTTACTTGTGGATAAACAACGACAAGGTTGAGATAAGGGATGCTAGACATCTTCAAGGAAGAAGCACGTATGAGACTGCGGAGGCAATAAGGGAGGAGTTAAAAGAACCTCGTGCCCAGGTAGTTTCAATAGGTCTTGCAGGGGAAAACAGGGTCTTCTTCGCATCTATAGAGACTCACAGAGGTAGCGCAAGCAGACTTGGGCTTGGGGCTATTATGGGAGACAAGAAGCTGAAGGCTATTGCTGTCAGGGGAACAAAGGACATAAACATAGCCAGGCCTCTAGAGTTCATCAATGAGTGTAACAAGGTCCTAGAGTACATAAATTACAGATTGAATAATCCAATTCCAGGTGTTCCCCCAATTCTCGCATACATAGGATCTCCTCAGGAAATGGCCATTCACGATGAGGAATGGCATCTGGATAGTTTCGCATGGGGTAATGCACGTTACAGAAGGAAGGGATTCTGGAATAAAGAGGTGGAGAAAAGATGGGCAGAAACAATGGAGAGCGTGAGAAAAAGGCTCATAAGCTGCTATAACTGCCCTGTAAGGTGTGCAGGTATAATAGAGGTTCCTGGCCTTCCTACTTACATACTTAAATGCTTTACGAAGTTAACCTACGTTATGGCAGCGGAAGTTGACGATCTTGAGTTCGGTTTTCAAATACTTTCCCGAGCTCAGCATTACGGTGTCGACGGATTTACTGCTCCTCAAGTAATGGCCTTTGCTGTTGAACTTTACGAGAATGGCATTCTTACAGATAGCGACATGGAGGGTTTTCCAAAGGACAAAAAGGAGAGGTTTTTCTGGCTCCTAGAAAGGATTGTGAGGAGGCAAGGGATAGGTGATGTACTTGCAGATGGAGTTTACTGGGCAGCCAGAAAAATAGGGAAAGGTGCGGAGGCATTTGATCATAATACGATCAAAAAGCACGAACAGGTACCGATAAAACTCGGTATGTTAAACCCAATATACTACATTATGTGGTCAACGGGAGAGAAGGCAAACATCACACAGATTGAAGGCCAAATTCCTCAGGCGCCTCTGCCAAAGGAGATAAGAGAGGAGTTTGTGAAGGACTGGATACAGATTCCCACTGGGAAGGAAGAAAGGTTTAAGCAGTTCATACTTGAATGGGGTGAAGAGGGAAAGGTTTTTCCTTTCTGGCCTCCCCCTGATCTCGTCTGTGAGCTTGTGGAATGGCAGGAGATCATGCACTACATAGATGACTCTCTTGGCTTATGCGCGGGAGTTTCCTCTTTCCCAATAAAACCCCCCTACCACATACACAATTTGCCCCTCTTTGTCTCCTATGGTGCGGGCCTAGATGTGGATGAGAACGAGCTTTGGAAAATTGCCACAAGGGTCAGAAATCTTGTAAGGGCAAACAACATAAGGAGGGGGCTCAGAAGAGAAGACGAGAAACCACCGGAGGATCACTGGAAGAAGAGGTTTCCTGAGTATGAAAAGAAGCTTATGGACGAGTACTATCGGTACAGGGGATGGAATTTGGAAGGTATTCCGACAAAGGAGACTTTAGAAAAACTCGATCTTGGTTATGTGTACGAGGATTTTGTAAAAAGAGGGATCCTAAAAGAAGAATGAGGGTGATAAGATGAAAAGGAAAGTGAAGATACTGAAGATCGACCTTGATAAATGCATGGGTTGCAGAGCATGTGAGGTGGCATGCGCTGCCTTTCACTCAAATCCAAAGTACAGCAATGTGAATCCTGCAAGATCTAGGATCCACGTTTTCAGAAACGAATTGAAGAACGTTTTTGTACCTGTGAAGGCGAGCTTTTACACAAGTGCCGAATGTGCCGGAAGGCCCATATACATGATTAATGATAGGCCTCAGAGTAGCTACGGAGACGGGATTAGCGTTTGTGGTTTCTGCGGTGCTTCCTGCCCCTCAAGGGACATATTTAAGGAACCAGATTCTGGCCTTCCACTGAAATGCGACATGTGTGAGGATGACCCGCCACTTGATGAGCCTATGTGTGCCAAGTGGTGCCTGGTTGATGCGATAACCTATGAGGAAAGGGAAGAGGAAATTGAAGAGGAAAAGTTGGAGGAGATGGAAATGGGAGTTCAGGCCCTTATAGACAGGTTCGGATGGGATAAGGTCTTGGACGCGGTTTACAGAATGTCAAAAAAGGAATAGGAAAATGGAAACGGTTGCCCCATTTAAAGAAGTTATAGATGAGATAAGGGAATATGGAGGAGAACGCGTAGTCAACTGCTTCCAGTGTGGAAAATGTGACACCGTCTGTCCCTGGAACGAGGTTACACGATTCAGTATAAGAAGAATAGTTCGGGAAGCAGTTTTCGGATTAAGCGAAATAGAAAAGGAAGAGATCTGGCGATGTACTACGTGTGGAAAGTGTCCAAGCCTATGTCCAAGGGATGTAAAACAGATAGACGACGTTGTGGCCTTAAGGAGGATAGCCGTCAAGTACGGAGTCTATCCTGGGCCTGTAAAGCCAATAAGAACAGTCTATGCGGGCTTACAGTCCCAGGGGAATCCTTTCAATGAGGATAGACAGAAAAGGGATGAGTGGAGAGATGGACTCGCTGTCAAGGAGTTCACAGAAAAGACCGATTTTTTGTACTTTCCCGGCTGTTACCTTTCGTACGATCCTAGACTCAAGAAAGTGGCAAGAGCGACTGCAAGCGTACTATTAAGAAGCGGAGTAGACTTTGGTATTTTAGGACCTAAAGAGAACTGCTGCGGGGAAAGTGTAAGGAAGGCCGGCAATGAGGAACTTTTTGTTCGTCTTGCGAAGGAGAATATTAAAACCTTCATCGATCATGGTGTAAAAAGGATTATAGTCTCTTCGCCGCACTGCTATCACACATTCAAAAATGAATATCCAGAATTCAGGGTCAACTTTGAGGTCATCCACATGACCCAGTTCCTCTTTACGTTACTTAAGGAGGGGAAATTAAAAATAAAAGGAGAATACAGAAAGAGGGTCACTTATCATGATCCCTGCTACCTTGGAAGACACAACGGAATTTTTGAAGAGCCGAGAGAACTTCTAAAAGCAATTCCAGGTATTCATTTTCTGGAGCTTGAAGAGTCAAAGATGAATAGCCTCTGCTGTGGCATGGGAGGGGCAAGGGTGTGGATGGAAACTCCGAAAGAGGAGAGGTTTTCGAACCTAAGGCTTAAGCAGGCCCTTGACCTTAAAGTAGATGAACTGGTCACAGCCTGCCCATACTGTATCACCGCTTTAGAGGATAGTCGGGCTGTCCTTGATGTTGGAGAGAAGATAGCCGTTAAGGAAATAACGGAGATTTTAGAGGAAGTGACATAATTTAGATTCGTAGGTAAGCTGGGAGGTAAAATGGAGGGAAAGATATTAGAGATACCAAGATTTAAATTTCTCATCGACAGGGACATTTACGGTGATGTTCTCGTAATCGGGGGGGGAATAAGCGGTATTCAGGCCTCACTCGATCTTGCAAATTCTGGATTCAGGGTTTTTTTGGTCGACAGTTCTCCCTCCATAGGCGGACACATGGCTCAGCTGGACAAGACCTTCCCGACAAATGAGTGCTCAATCTGAATACTCTCCCCGAAGCTGGTCGAGGTCGGCCGGCACCCAAACATTAAGGTTTTAACTTACACCGAAGTTGAAAGCGTTGAAGGTGAGGCTGGAGACTTCACCGTAACGCTTCTTAAAAAGCCGAGGTACATAAGGGAGGATAAGTGTACAGGTTGTACAACGTGCGTTGAGTACTGTCCGGTAAAGATACCTGATCCGTTCAATCAGGAGATTTCGAAGAACAAGGCAGTCCACATATACTTCTCTCAGGCTATCCCTCTAATAACTTACATCGATCAGAACTGTCTTTACCTGAAGGAGAAGAAGTGTAAGATATGCGAGGCTGTATGCAAGCACAATGCAATAGACTTCTCATCCAAGCCAGAAAAGGTTGAGATAAAAGTCGGTGCCATAATCCTCTCCTTAGGTTTTGATCCATATGATCCTAGGCTGAGAGAGGAGTACAAGTACGGAAAATTTCAGAACATTGTTACAAGCATGGATTACGAGAGGATACTCAGTTCTACAGGACCTTACGAAGGGACAATAAGAAGAGCTTCAGATCTTAAACATCCTAAAAAGCTTGCATGGGTTCAATGCGTTGGCTCGAGACAGGTTCTTGAGGGTGGAAAAAGTTACTGTTCTTCAGTCTGTTGCACATATACTCAAAAACAGGTGATTCTTACAAAAGATCACGATCCTGACGCTGAGTGTGTTGTTTTTCACAATGACATAAGGGCATACGGAAAGGATTTTGAGAGATTCTTTCAAAGGGCTCAGTCTCTTCCAAAGGTCCGATTTATAAGAAGCTACGTGAATATATTGAAAGAGGATCCCATAACGAAAAACATAACTATCCGCTACTCCACACCTGATGAGGGGGTAAAAGAAGAAGAATTTGAAATGGTCATTTTGTCTTCTGGACTCTGTCCACCTAAAGAGACGAGCAAAATTGCTGAAAAACTGGGCATAGAATTGAACAAACACGGTTTTTGTAAAGTAGACCCCTTCTGCCCACAAGAGACAAGCAAAAAAGGAGTTTTTGTCAGCGGAGCCTTTTTGGGCCCTATGGACATACCTGAGTCCGTCTTTGGAGGAAGCGGAGCCGCATCGAAGTGTGGTGAACTTCTCAATCGTAGAAGGGGTAGACTGACTGTTGAGAGAGTATACCCAGAAGAAAAGGATGTATCGAAGGAGGAACCAAGAGTAGGGGTATTTGTATGTTACTGTGGAGCAAATATAGGAAGGGTTGTGGATGTCCCTTCAGTAGTAGATTACGCTTACAAACTGCCATACGTAGTATACGCAGTCGATCAACTTTTCTCCTGTTCAACTGAATCGACAAAGCAGATAATGGAGGCAATAAAGGAGCATAATTTAAACAGGGTAGTTGTGGCGGCATGTACGCCGAGAACCCATGAACCCACATTCAGAGACTCGCTTCGAGAAGGAGGTCTCAATCAGTACTACTTTGAGTTTGCCAATATAAGGGAGCATTGTTCATGGGTCCACTCTAGGGAGAAAGAAGAGGCAACTGCAAAATCGAAAGAGCTCCTTCGGATGTCTCTCGCCAGAGCCCTCCATCTTGAGGCCCTGGAAGAGTTTGAGCTCCCAGTTGATAAGAGGGTTCTTGTTGTGGGTGGTGGGATCGCTGGTATGACATCTGCACTATCCATTGCCTCTCAAGGATTTGAGGTCTATCTGATAGAAAAGGAGAGAGAACTTGGAGGGATGGCAAGGAGAATATACTACACGATAGAAGGTATGGACGTTCAGGCCTATCTGAGAGAATTGATAAAGAAGGTTCTTAGCGAACCTCTAATCCATATATTCCTTGGAGCAAAGATCCTTTCTTCAAAAGGATACGTTGGAAACTTCTTGACCACTGTTGAGTCGGAAAGAGGTACTTTCGAAATAAAGCATGGGGCAGTAATCATTGCAACGGGTGCTAATGAACTGAAACCATCCGAGTACCTTTACGGAGAGTCTCCAAATGTACTTACAAATCTTGAATTAGAGGAACTGATATTTAAAAAGGATGAGAGGGTACTTTCTGCCCGTACAGTTGTCATGATCCAGTGCGTTGGATCGAGAAATGAGGAAAGGAACTACTGCTCGAGAGTCTGCTGTTCCGAATCTATAAAGAACGCTTTGAAACTTAAGGAAATAAACCCGGACGTAGACATCTATATCCTTTTCAGAGACATAAGGACTTACGGTTTCAAGGAGGATTATTATAGGGAAGCTTCAAATAAAGGGGTTAGGTTCATAAGGTACGAACCTGAAAACAAACCCTCTGTTAAGATTGTGAAAGATGGGGCTCGGGAGCTTTTGAGAGTCACAGTCTTTGATCCCATCCTTGGAAAAAATCTGGAGATAGACTCAGATATCGTATCTTTAGCTGCGGCTGTGGTTGCTCCAGAAACCAACAAAGAAATCTCTCTTCTCTTTAATGCTCAGCTAGGACAGGATGATTTCTTCAAGGAGGCCCATGTTAAGTTGAGACCGGTTGACTTTGGCACAGATGGGGTCTATCTTTGCGGACTTGCCCACTATCCGAAATTTATAAGTGAGGCGGTAAGCCAGGCCCTTGGTGCAGCTGGAAGGGTGATTACGCTTATCTCCCATGATACCGTTGTGGCATCCGGATCTGTATGTTATGTGGAGGAGAAAAGATGTATAGGTTGTGGGGCTTGCAGCGAGGTGTGTACATACGGCGCGATAGAGATTTATGAGACAAAGCAAGGAAAAAAGGCAAAAATGAACCCGGTTTTGTGCAAGGGATGTGGGCTCTGTAATTCCAAATGTCCAACGGGAGCGATCCAGCTGAAGCATTACACTGACGTACAGCTATTTGCGCAAATAGATGCCGCAAATCCTGAAAAAGTGATTGCAGAGGAGGTAAAAGAGGTAGCATCCTGAAAAAAGGAGGTGAAAAATTGGCGAATCCTTTGAAGTTCAAACCGAGAATAATCGGCTTTCTCTGCCATTGGTGAGGGTACGGAGCTGCAGACACGGCTGGAGTTTCCAGACTACAATACACACCAGAAATAAGAATAATAAGAGTCATGTGCAGTGGGAGAGTTGATCTCTCATTCGTTTTTAGAGCTTTTCTTAACAGGATGGATGGGGTATATATAGCGGGCTGTAGGCTCGATGAGTGTAATTACATAACTCACGGGAACTATCACGCTCTCACCATGACTCTTTTGGCAAAAAGACTTTTGGAACAAATTGGAATACATCCAGAAAGGTTGAGAATCGAATTTATGAATGCGAGCATGGGTCAGTACTTCGCTGAGACTGTAAACCACATGGTAAAGAGAATAAGGGAACTCGGTCCGATTGGGGTAGGAGAGGGGATTCCTGAGGCTGAACTTGATCGTAGATTGAAAGAAATCATGCGCCTTATCCCTTACATAAAAATGGCAAAAAGAGAAAAGCTAAGAACTAAACTGGATAAGAATTCACCTGAAAGCTGGCAAGAGTTCTTTACTCGGGAGGAGGTTGAAGAACTCCTGAGAAACGTGCCGTCTTACTACATAGACCCTGATAAGTGTCAGGCCTGTATGACCTGCGCGAGAAGGTGTCCTGTGGATGCAATTGAAAGTAAAAAGGGGATGGTACATGTGATAGACCAGGAGAAGTGCATAAAGTGCGGAACATGTCTGGAGGTTTGCCCTCCAAGATTTAAGGCTGTTATGAGGCTTGTTGGTGTTCCAGTTCCCCCACCTCCACCGGAAGAAAAAAGGGCGATAAAGAGGGAAAAAGAGGCTGCCTAAAAGGGGGGTGTCTGAACTAAGATCTTTAGAAATAACAGACATTCACACACACGGAATAAAGGGCCTAACTACTGCCACTTCTTCTCCTGAGGAGATATTACAAATAGCACGCACACATTTCCTTTACGGTGTAAAAAACATAGTTCTCTCTATTTATCCTGCACCAATAGCTGAGATGAGAAAAAACTTGGAAGCGGTTAAGAAGGCAATGGAGATTCAATCTACCTCTTATCCTCATGATTCTGCCCGAATTCTGGGTGTTCATCTAGAAGGGCCTTTCTTGAATAGGAAAATGGCCGGAGCCTTAAATGGAGAGTATTTCTTAGAACCGGACGAAAAAAGGTTTGAAGAGCTGACTTACGGTTTTGAAGATATTATAAGAATCGTAACTATAGCACCTGAGTTGAAAGGGGCTCAAAGGCTAATCAGGAAGATAAGGGAAAAGGGAATCCTAGTTAGCATGGGACACTCGGAGGCATCCTATTCTGAGGCTGAGCTCGGATACAGAAGCGGAGCAGTGTGTATCACCCATATCTTTAACGCAATGAGAGGTATCCATCATAGGGAATTGGGTATAGCCGGGTTTGGACTATTGAAAAAGGACGTATACTTAGAGGTTATTGGAGACCTTGAACATGTGGATTTTCATGCACTTGAGCTCATATTTAGACTTAAGGAGAAAGACCGCGTTATCTTGATCTCTGACTCTTACAGAGGTACCTATGCTGGTAAAAAAAAGAAGGGGGAAAGACTGGAAGGAGGGTTCTACCCTTTAAGTGTATGTGCAGAAAGACTGATACGTATGGGATTTGAAAAAGAGCTCGTTTTTGTCTCAGTCACATCCAATCCTATCCGCTTTCTTTCAGGTGCTTTCTGAAATGGACGAAAACCTCCACTTTCCTTGACATCGGTGGGCATTTGGGGTAATATTTCAAAGTTTTATGGAGGTAGGAAAATGGCAGTTGGGATACTTGGGAAAAAGCTTGGGATGACACAGATTTTTGATGAGCAAGGTAACGTTGTTCCCGTGACTGTGATAAAGGCAGGTCCATGCTATGTTATACAAAAAAAGGTAAAAGAAAAAGAGGGATACAATGCCATCCAGGTCGGATTCGATGAGATTCTAAAAAAGAAAAACGTAAACAAACCGATGAGCGGACATTTCAAGAAGGCGGGAGTTCCTCCCTTAAGATTTATAAAGGAGTTTAGACTGGATGATGAGGAGCTCAACCTCTTTGAGGTTGGAAAAGTGTACGGAGTTGATATTTTTCAGGCTGGAACGTATGTTGATGTAACAGGCACATCGAAGGGTAAAGGCTTTCAAGGTGTCGTAAAGAGGCACGGTTTTAGCGGCGCTCCGGCATCGAGGGGAACACACGAGTACTTCAGACACGGAGGCTCAATAGGTCAAAACATGACGCCTGGAAGGACAATGAAGGGGAAGAAGATGCCGGGACATATGGGAGCAGAGAGGGTGACAGTCCAGAACTTGAAAGTCGTTGAGGTGAAACCGGAATTGAATGTAATTATAGTTAAAGGGGCGGTTCCAGGCCCCAATAATGGATACGTAATAGTAAGAAAAAGTAAAAAGAAGTACGGATTAAAAACGTAAAACTCACAACTTTTTCACGATCTTATCCTTCTTCTTTCCTTCCACTTTCTCTGCGCTTTGTGTTTGTCCGTCAATATCCGAAGATGCTTCTTTGGCTTTAACTCTTTGCTAACCAAAAAAAACTTGACCAGTTGGGCGTAGCATTAGATAATCTTAAGGTGAGGATCCTTTTGATAAGGTTAATTTTTTTAGCGATTTTTTCAATTTCCCTACTCGCTTTAAAGATCGATAGCTTTGGACAAAGTATCCCCACACCTCAGCCCAAGGTATATTGCCGGGACAAGGGCGAGTGGATGACTCCGGAGGAGTATTCGAGGAGTTGCAGAAGATCTGGGCCTTTATCCTCACCACATAGGGGTTTATCGCCTGGTGAGGAGATAACACTTGAGATGTTGAAAGGAATGCTACAACCGATATTCAATGCTCTATTTGACTTCAGCAACTTATTTGGTTCACCTGCTGAAAAACAAAAGGAGGGATCAAAAAAAGCTATTGAAGCCTGGAATAACCATCTTCGTGAAGCAGAAGAGGAGGCTAAAAGAGAGGCCACAGCCAGGATGAAAGCTGGAGAGGAAGTTCTGTCCAAAATTAGAATTGGGGAAAAACCATTATCCACCTTTACGGTCTTAACTCCAGAAACCTCCCTTGCCCAAATCGATTGGAACAATCCAAGGCAAACTGATCTTTCTTTTGGGGTCTCTCAGGTTTATACTGATAGTGCCAAAGAACGGCTTTTAAAGACAGCCTACTTTTCTAAGATGGCTGAGGTTGCCATGTTAAATGGAGATCTGGAAGCGGCTCGATTCTGGGCTACAGTTGCATTTGAAGATACATCAGTATCTCCTAGGGATGTATCTTATAAGCCTCCAAAAGAGCTTATTGATGCTATGGATACACGTAAAGCTTTAGAGATGAACAAAAGACTAACCCGATATTCGAGCTTCTTCAGAGAGGCACTACCGAAGTTCGATTCACTCAAGCAAATTTTGATCAAAGTTAACGAGGTAAGAATAAAAAAGGGAGAGTATGAAGAGAAGATAAAGGAAGTTGATGGAAAGATAAGAGAGCTCGAGTACCAGAAGGATTCTCTTCAGATACCCGCAGAAAGAGAAAAGATAACCGACCTTCTTTCAAGGGCTATCGCATTAAAGGAAGAGGTAGAAGCTGAGTATCGATTGGTCCAAAAGGAGGAAGAGAGGCTTTTAAATGAAAAGCAAACGTTGGAAAAGGAGTTATTTGAGCTGAAGAAAAGATTGATCCGTGAAGAGATGTAACAGATGGTGATGAGTAAGATAAGAGATCACGTGAAAAACAGGAATCCAAAATTGGGACTGGTTTTTTTGCTTATATTTCTTTCAAATATTGGGTTCTTTCATCCCAAATCGGTACAAGCGGAGAATCGTATGGTACTTTCGGAAATAGAAATGTGGAAGTTCAATCCTAAGGAAAATGTGGTCCATACAGAATTTCCATGCGACTTGGCGGCAGTTTATTGTACGAAATTAAATATCACTGATCGCTTTTACAAGGGTTATTTTCCAGACGGATTTGTTTTGACTTTATCGCCTTCCGGAAAGGTATTAGAACACTACTATAATCCTTCTGACAAGCATATGCCCATGCTTTTAAAAAACTGGGAGGTTTATGGGGATTCAGATTTTGGAGATCTGAGTGAAGAAAAAAGAAAGAGGCTTATACCGAGAAGAGACGATATAGAAAAGTTCTTCTTAGGAACAGGTGACCTTTATTTTGGCAACTACAACAGGGTAATTGAGAAAACTACTAATCTCATTGCCCGATACGAAAGGGAGAGCGCTTCTTCCTACAAAAAACTTCTATCCTCCGCCTTTGCTGTTCGGGCCCTTGCCAAAAGAGAAATTGGGAAAAAAGAGGGGTTTTTCAGCGATGCTGAAAGGGCTTACTCATTAGATCCAAATAACAACTGGGCAAGACGTGCTATGGCTTTCCTTTACGTAGAAAAGGGTAATTTTAATGAGGCCTTAAGGGTTTTACCCGAAAAGAGAAATTCAATGGATATGGTCATCGAGATAGTCTGCTACACGAAAAATGGGGATATAAAAAAGGCACTGGACATATATAGCCACCTGTTAGAAGATTTTTTGGATACAAAAAATGAATTCTTAAAACGACATATATCGGTTGCAAAAAGTTCTCTAAAACCATATGCAGAGAGAATTCTAAAATCTGCAAGAGATTATGAAGAAAGGGGCCAATACGTAGAGGCAATAAAGGAGTATACAGAGTATCTTAGGTTTGCTGATGAAAATGAAGCGAAAAATATAAGAAACCATATAGCAACGCTTATGGCAAAATATCCCCATCTTTTTTCCCTTCCGGAAGATGCAAGAAAATTCGTTATAAGGGCGGAGCTTTATACGTCAAGGGGTGATTTTGAAAAAGCTGTCCTTGAATATAAAAAAGCCATAAAGATCCAACCCTTTTTCCCAGCCCTCTACAAGGCCCTTGCTCTAAATTACGCACAGTTAAAAAACTATAAGCAGGCTATAAAAAACATGCAAATTTATCTTGAGCTCTATCCGGACGCACCTGATTTAAGAGCGGCAAAAGATGAGATATACAGATGGGAATTACTAATGGAAAAGGGAGAGTGATCAGTGATAAGGTGGGTCCTTTTTATGTGCGCTGTAATCATATCTTTAGCTACATCTAGAGTATCTATTTCGCAGGAACCTTCTCCAAACGTCGGTCTGTGCATGAGCATATATTTTGAGATAGAGAAGCTCAAGATGAAGTATGAAGAAAGTGTAAAAAAAATAGATTCAGAGATTGTGAAAGCTGAGGAAAATATAAAAGAGGCAAATAGACTGCTCGCCGAAATTCAGAAGGCTAAAGTATATGGAACCGATAAAGAAAAAAAAGACGCCATTCAAGCTGAACCTCTTGCAAACAAGGCATTGATAAAAGCCAAGGAAACGAAAAGAATTTTGCTTTTGCGGAGGCTTGAGTATTTGATGGAACTAGAGAGGCTTAATACTGAAGAGGAAAAATTAAGCGAATTGTGTAAAAAAATAAGCTCAACAAAGGTAGGCGGACTTTCAAGGAGTTGTTTTGGAGATGTGAGGATTTCTCGTGATAATGAGGTAAATCAATGTACGGTATATTCAATTATTCATGAAGGAGAAAGAATTACAACAGGTTCAAATGGCAGGGCAGAAATAGTATTACTCAATGGGAGGGGCAGGGTGATCCTGGAAAATGACACAAGTTTCATCATAAGAGAAAGTGGAAAAGATGATCAGATAGTAGAGTTAATCGATGGAAGGATTAAGGTGGATATTGAAGAATCAGGATCGTTTATGAGGAGAATGAAGGATTGGGGAGAGCAGAAATTGAAAGAGCTTAAAGTTTGGATATGCCGTAAGTATCGTAGGGGCGAAGGATGCGCAGTAACACCATGGGCAGTGATTGGGCCAAGAGGTACGTCTTTCATCATCGATAGGAAGGGTGATTACGAAGCGAGTATTAAAGTTTTGGAAGGTTCAGTGGAAATAGATATCCTTGATGGAAAAAAAACCGTTCTTGAAGCCAGAAGTGAGGCAGTTCTTTACTCTGACGGAACTTTAGATTTGAAGAGATAAAAAAGCCCTCTTTTAATATAGGATGGCTCCCCTAACCCTTTTTTACGGGCGGATGAAGGACTTATGAACCTAAATTTAAGGACTCAGCTTTTTTGGTAATTGGAAAAAACTCTTGACAACTCAGCTAAGGTCATATACTAATTTTAGGCGCTTTTGGAAAAAGCTTTTTAGGGAAGGCAAGTCATAAAAAGGATCGATTAATCTTTCCTGAGAAAAAAATGTACGTAGTCACAGTTAGAGATTCCTTTTCAGCGGCCCATAGACTTTCAGGCGCGGGAGGGAAATGTGAGGAACTGCACGGGCACAATTACTCGGTTGAGGTGTCTGTAGAGGGTAGGGATCTGAGTGAAGAAGGGATACTTATAGACTTCAGAGAGCTAAAAAAGGTATTGAAAGAGGTGATCTCAGATTTAGACCACAGGTACCTTAACGAAATCGATTTTTTTAAAGCCAACTCAAGTTCCTCCGAGCATATAGCATTTTACGTATTTCAGAGAGTTAAAGAACATTTGCAGGGAAAGGGTGTGAATCTAAGGGAAGTTCGGATATGGGAGTCTGAAAGTAGCTGTGCCTCTTACAGGGAGGATAGGTGATAGACGTCCAAAGTATGGCTGATCACAGAATGGTTGAGATAGATAAGGTTGGAGTTAAGCATGTAAAGTACCCTATTGT
Organism: uncultured bacterium; assembly: GCA_938084905.1. Lineage (GTDB taxonomy): Bacteria > Desulfobacterota > Syntrophorhabdia > Syntrophorhabdales > JANXAF01 > CALKEQ01. Next base: position 21,110 of record CALKEQ010000010.1, on the reverse strand, counting down.
AGTTCTAGACAAAAAAAACGGTTTTCAGCATACCGTTGCAGACATAGACATGTACGTCAATCTGCCCCACAATTTTAAAGGGACGCACATGAGCAGATTTGTTGAGATCCTTCACGAGCATAAAAATATGATAAACATGAAAAACCTTCCCGATATTTTAAAGGAGATGAAAAGAAGGCTTAATGCTGAGAAGGCACATATAGAGATAAGGTTTCCGTATTTTATAAAGAAAGAGGCTCCTGTAAGCAAAGCGCAGGGGTATCTGGAATACCAGTGCGCTTTCATAGGGGCAATGAATGAAGAGGACGAGATGAAGGAGTTCATAGTTTCCGTCTCCGTGCCTATAAACACACTCTGTCCTTGTTCAAAAGAAATATCCCTTTACGGTGCTCATAATCAGAGGGGCATTGTGAGAGTAAGTGTTAGATTCAAAAAGTTCTTCTGGATCGAGGACCTTATAAATCTCGTGGAGGAATGCGCATCTTCCGATATCTATTCTGTTTTGAAAAGAGAGGACGAGAAGTACGTTACTGAAAAAGCGTACCAAAATCCCAAATTTGTTGAGGACGTGGTAAGGGATGTGGCCATTGCTCTTTCAAAGGATAAGAACTTTATCTGGTTCTCCGTGGAAGCGGAAAATCTAGAAAGTATCCACAACCACAATGCATACGCTTTTATTGAAAGAAGTAACAACGAAGGGGGTAAATGATGAAAAGGGTAACACTCATATTCTCACTGATCCTTTTAATCCTTCTTTCTTCCTGCACTTACTTTCAGAAGACGAAAATTGGAGGATTTCAGAAGGAGGGGAAAGAAGGACCGGGTCTAAATCAGGTATTTTACAACTTCCCAGACATTCCCATACCTAAGGAGCTTGAACTTGTATCGGACAAAAGCTTTATCTATGAGTCTCCTACAATTAAGGCTGGCGTCCTGCTTTTGCGTGGTAATGTGGATGTAGAGTCCTTACAGAATTATTTTAAGGTAAATATGTCAAAAAATGGATGGCGCTTTGTGAATAGCTTCCGCTTCAGGGACATCACTATGAATTACGCAAAGGACGACAAAATATGCAGCATAAAGATAAGTAGGGAAGGGTTCACAACGGACGTTGAAATATCCGTTGGGCCTCAGGCTGGGTTTCCAGGATTACAGAGAATACCAGAGGTGAAGTAAAAGACCAAAGATCGTTAATGTTCCACTTTGAAAGGGTAGTAAGTATACACACTGCCCTTTCACCTTACAAATTCATAACATTCATAGGTGCAGGGGGAAAAACGAGTCTCATTGAGTCTTCTGCAAGTGGATTCATGGCTTGCGGACAAAACCCCGTAATCACAACGACCACAAAGATCTATGCTAAGCCACCATATGTGCTTGAGAGTTCTCTCACCGAAGATCTTTTAAAAAGCAGGCCTTTTTTTCGCATTGGCAGCAACTTAACGGATGGGAAGTTACAAGGGGTCTCATCTAAGACACTTTCCCTACTTGGTAAGTTTTACGATGTAATCCTCATAGAAGGGGATGGCGCAAAAGGAAAGCCACTTAAGTATCCAATGGATTATGAACCTGTAATCCCCGACTCTACCGACCTTGTTGTTCTCGTCTGTGGAGCTGATGGGTTAAATCAGAGGGTGAAGGATGTGGTTTTCAGGTGGGATGTTTTTTGCAAAATGGAAGGTTTGGAACCTGACCGAATAGTTGATGAGGAAATGTTTGTAGGTCTAGTATGTGGGCCTATGTTAAATAAGGCAAAGGGGAAAAGGTACAGCATATGCCTTAACAAATACGACGCGGTGACTGAAAAGAAGGTCCTAACAGAACTTGTAAGGAAAATCGCAAAAAGAACTGAACCTGAGTTCCTTTTACTTTCAAGTGCAAAATACGGGATCTTCTATATGGCAAGAACTTTTTAGACGACCAAATGATGTTTGCTTACTTTTTAGAGGTCTAACTGTTCGGGAAGGAGTTCTCTTTTTGCGTAGTCTTTAGGTATCCCGCTTTTTACAAAAAAATCAAAAAGGTCCTTGTCTATCTCCCCTTTTCTTGCCATATCCTCCATTATGGCTAGCGCCTCTGATAATGTTTTCGCCTTCTTATACGGTCTGTCACGTGCTGTTAAAGCTTCAAATATATCCGCAAGGATGAGGATCCTAGCTTTCAGAGGAAGATCATCCCCTTTAAGTTTCCTCGGGTATCCTGTGCCATCCAGTTTCTCATGATGGCATCCTGCAATCAAGGGAACATTTTTGAGCTTTCTCGGGAAGGGTAGCTGGGATAGCATCCTAAGTGTGGTCTCCGCGTGGCTTTCTATTATTGCCCTTTCCTCTTCGGTTAAGGTTCCCCTTCTTACGCTCAGATGCTTCAACTCATCCTCTGTGATAAGGGGAATAAAACCGTCTTTCGTTTTCACTTTTCTTTCCGATATCTCTTTCAATCTTTCAAGTATCTCGTCTGTCAAAAAATAGGTACCAGAATTTGCCATTTCAATTAACTTCATCTCTTCCTCCATTTTTTCCTCTATAGCCCCAATCTCCCTTTTTAAGAGCTCATACCTCATCCTTATCAGCTCTATTCTGTCGAAAACGGATTGAAGCTTTGTCGACTTATCCATTATGTGCTCTGGGACTGTGATTTTTCCGAGATCGTGCAAAAAGGATGCAATCTGGATTTCTTTCATTTCATTCTCACTGAAGTAAATATCTGCGAATGGACCAGTTTTACTTTCGGTTATCCTCTTTGCTATCTCAAGTGCCAGAGCTGTTACTCTCTTTGAATGTCCACTCGTATATGGAGATTTTTCGTCTATAGCCTGGGCTATAACACTAATTGATGAGCGAAAAAGTCTCTCCAGGTCATCTATTAGGATCTTATTTGTAAGCACAATTGCAGCTTGGGATGCCAGACACTCCGCCATCTCCTGTGAGGATGGGGAAAAGGGAAGGATCCTTCCCTCTGAGAGATCTTCCGAGTTGATGAGCTGAAGAACACCTATTATCTCCTCTTCATGATTCTTCATAGGAACTACGAGCATAGACTTTGACCTATAACCGGTCATTGCGTCGAAGGCCTTTGTTCCTTCAAAGTTAAAATCTGTCGTCTCATAGACATCTGGTATGTTTAGAACCCTTCCCGTAATGGCGCAATAAGAACAGACGTTTGCCATGTTGGGAGACCCGTCTTCTTTAAAAATGGGAATAGGTTTCCAATCCACATTTGAGGTAATCCCTCCTTGCGAGATACCTAGTACCCTGTTTCTGACCACTGTAAAATTTAGGGTTTTTCTGTCCTCTGATACGACGTAGAGGGTCCCGCCTTGCGCAGATGTAAACTCCATTGCGAATTCGACGATCATTTCAAATATCCTTCCTATGTCCTTCTCCCTGGATAGGGCAATTCCGATCTCGGTAAGCCTCTTTATCACGTTCATCTCTTCAATTGACATTATATCCAGTTTCGTTGTAAAATAAAACTTAGCGGGGTGGAGCAGCCTGGTAGCTCGTTGGGCTCATAACCCAAAGGTCGGCAGTTCAAATCTGCCCCCCGCAACCAATCTTTTGGCCCCCTGAAATTCCTTACCCAGTTTAGAGTCCCTCTTATTAAGGTCTAGTTTCTTCATTCTCTTAGCATCCAGGGTTCATTGATTTTTCAGGAATTGTATCGTAAACTCCTATCCGCAGGTGTTAGACTGGATAAAGGAGATAAATGAACTTTGGGAGCCTGTCTTCCCTTTTCTTGCAGATTTTGCGGGAAAGCTACGTTCGGAGTTTAAGGGAAATATTGCAGAGGCTGGCCCGTTCTGTGGTGTAATCTACGAGCTCTATAGAAGGAGAATGGGAGATCGATTCTTTCTACTTACTTTCCCTAAAGGTGTGGAAAAGATACATAAGGAGAAGATTGCGGATCAAAAAATGGCTCTTATAAATATAGTTCCCACAACTTCAAATTTTGAGAATGTGAAAGACGGTTCCATCGATTTTCTCTTTTTTAGGGGTGCTTTCTTCTTCCCATCCATCTTTAAGGCCAATCTACCAGAAGTGATGAGGATATTAAGAAAGGGTGGGTTGGCAATTCTAGGAGGTGGTTTTGGGAAGGGGACGCCTAAAGAGATTATGGAGGCTATAAAAGAGAGATCGAGGACCCTCAATTTCCTTCTCGGAAAGGAGGAGATAGGAATCGACCAGATTGAGGCCCTTCTGAAAGAGTCAGATCTCGAGGGAAAGTCAGAGCTTATAGATGAAGGCGGACTGTGGCTTGTGTTGAGAAAGTGAAGCCTTGACGGATTCGGGAATAGACACTATATTTAATTAAACAATCAGGTACTAGAGGAGGTTGGGAGATGCCAATTTACGAGTACAAATGCCTTGACTGTGGAAAAGTATTTGAGGTTTTTCAGAAGATAACTGAAGATCCATTGAACACATGCCGCTTCTGCAACGGAAGGGTTCAGAAGCTAATATCCCAGTGTAGTTTCCACCTAAAGGGAACTGGCTGGTACGCAACCGATTACAAAAGGCCGATAGATGCTGTGTCTGGAAAAAATGGTTCAAAGAAAAAGGAGACTGAGGAAAGTAAAGGTTCAGGAAGTGAAGATAAGTTAAATGAGAAAGATGTTTAGGGATGGAGGCGCAAATGAAGGTTGGGGATAAGGTGAGGTTCAATTTTGCGAAAAAGGAGATGGAAGGGGTTATCTGGAAACTTTTTGAAAAAACTGCTTACCTTAAGGTTGATTTTCCTAAGCACAAGGGGAAGATAATTAAAAGGAAAATTTCAGAGCTGAAAGCTCCTTAAAAAATCCCTGAAATTATTCACACCAATGAAAAACTCTCTCATCATTATGACCCAGTAGTAAAGTCCCTTCCTTGTCAATGAGATTTTGGACCCGTCTATCTTTAAGGCTCCTAGGGCACTGAAGAAGAAGATCTCGGGTATGAGCCTAAGAAAAGTCGAAAAACCGTATTTTCTGTCAAGTTGATCCAAATCGAGCCTCAAGCCAAAAAGTTTCATTAGGAAGTCGTATTGAATTCTTTCCTTTATTCTGTATGACTTTACCCCCTCAATGGGAAGCTCCCCTTTTTCTATCTTGGAGATGTACTTTGGAATTTGGAAGGTATTTGCATAGGCCCTTCCACTTACGTATCCTATTGATCCACTTCCAAGACCTGCGTATTCGTCGTAATTAACAACGTACTCGTCAATCATACCTTCTGCCTTTGAGAAGCACCAGGCAGTTGCTGGAAAGTAATCGCGAGATAGGCTCTCCACTATGAAATCGTAAAAGATTCTTTCCTTTCTCAAGTCAAAATAGCCAAGTTTTTCTTCCAGAAGCTTCCTCGTACGGTGTGAAACCATAAGTGGGTAGTAGGTTACCTGGTTTGGAGCTAATTCCATTATTATTTTGATATCATTTTCCAAACTTGATAGTGTTTGATTTGGGAAGTTAAAGATCATATCGATGTTCAATGTTTGGAAGATGCCGTTCGCTTTTTTAATTTTTTCAATTATGGCCTTCCCACTTCCGTACTTATGGTATCTCTGCACCGATTTTAAAATCTCATCATCGAAACTCTGCACTCCAACAGACAGTCTTTTAACGCCTATTTCCTTAAGCGATCTTATGTTTTCGTCTGTGAGGTGGTTGGGATTCGTTTCAAGAGAAATCTCACTCACTGAAAAATTCTCCTTTACCAGATGTAAAGTGCTAAGTAGCTCCTCCATCATGACGGTGGGTGTTCCGCCCCCAACGTAGACACCATCGAACTTGAATCCAAAATCCCTGTATATAAGAATCTCCTTCTTTAGCGCCTGAAAGTACCTTTTCGCAAGATCTTTATCGAACGGTACCCTGTGGAAGGAACAGTAAGGACATAGCTCCTCACAGAAGGGAATGTGGATGTACATGAGTATAGGTTTTTCCCCCTTTATTCTACTGATCGTATTCTTTTTTGCATGGGTAAAATTCAAAAGATTTGAAACCTTCCTTCTAGCTAAATAGGAGACAATATCCTCAGCCGTCATATCACCTAATATTATTGCGGCGGAAAAAAATTGTCAAACAGGGTAGTTTAGGAGCTTAAGTAGAAAGATCGTAGCATAACTTCCTGATGGGAGAAAAAACTGAACTGTTATACTTTTTGGAGTCATCTCAACTATTTCCATTTTCTCGGGAAAGACTATAATTCTCCTTTTCCCCTCTGAGAATGCTTTTAGTCCAAGAACCTCCTTTTCTAGGTATGGCTCTAAATTTTCCTTTTTTATCCACCTGAGGAGCCTCTCCCTTATCTCTTCCGGATAGGAATATGCACTCGCGCTTACATAGGGGAGCTCAAGATGCAAAATACTTTTTATCTTCTCGCTAAGAGAAATGTAAAATGAGATCTTTTCGCCTTTTTTTAGCGTTACGTCAAAGGTTTTTGCCTTCTCCCTCACCAACTCACGCAGAACTCTATTCCATATCAGACTCTGATAGGAAAATAGGAACATTAGTTTTACTGCTTTAGGATAGGCTCTTAGGGCATATTCTGCGTCTCTTTTTTTGATATACCTTTTCAAAACAATCTCATCCATTTTTGAAAGTCCAGAAAGACCAGAGAGAATTTGAGAGGCCCGATCCCATCCGTTTTTCAATGCCCTCCTTATATGAGGGGAGGGATGATGAGAAAAGTAGGTTTTTAACGCTTCCTCAAATTTTCCTTCAATTAGAAGTCTCCCAATTGGGACAGATGTGTAAAGATCGGGTGTAAATCTCTGTTTTCCGAAGTAATTCGCGAAACCAATACTGCCAATTATTTTGAATGATCTGGCAATTTTCTCCGCAGGGGCCTCTCTCACCTTTACTTTGAAAAGATTTCCCTCAGCATCTCCAATCCTTATAGGTTTTACACCCTTGCCAATAAAGGAAATTTCAAAATCCCTTCCTTTTAAGTTCTCTTCAGGACCTTCCCTTATTGATAGGTACTGCTCTGTCAAAGCCTTTCTGTCTTTAATCCCTGAGAAACCGATTCTGTCGCGAGAGATTTTCCACTTTTTGGAAACTATTTCTAGTACGTGGAAAAGATTCATGTTTCTTTTCTTGAGCAAATAGTAACTGTAAGGTCCATCGGAGAATTTTAGGTCAAGAATCTCCTTCACGCAGAAGTCTTCAGGATGAGTTTTTATCCTCATTTATGTTATAATTGAAAAGAATCGGGAAGTAGCTCAGCCTGGGGGAGCACAGCGTTCGGGACGCTGGGGTCGCAGGTTCAAATCCTGTCTTCCCGATTTTAATCAACGTAAAAGATACAGCCTGCGAAACTCACAGAAGAGGCACCATCAGTCCACTGTTCGTACTCTATCAACTCACCCTTCGAGCCACTGAGCATCCTCAGTTGAAAGTATATAGGAGCAAGACCACAGATTCTCCTTCTGTCCTTTTCCTCCTTGATAAGGTTGAAGAACCTCTGAGCATCACATTCTTTTACCGCATCTAACAGTATCTCGTCCTTGGCCTTTGAGGAACTTAAAGTAATAAGATCGAGCGAATAGTAATCACCGAATTGCGCCCCTATATGGGCAAGATCCGCTCCTGATGCGATAATGTAAGGTTTTCCGCAAGAGCTTAAGCATTCTTTAAGAGATTGTATGAGATCCTCTATTTCTTGATCGTTCAAGTCCTTTTTCCCCTCTATATATTCGTGCATAGACCCGGTAAGAATGGGGAGAATCTCGAAATCCCGCTGGAGTGTAAACTGGAGAAGGGGAAGCTGTAATTCGATTGAATGCTCAGATCTGTGTGGCCATTCGCAGACGTAATTTTTCAGAATAGGATGGTCTTTTATCATTTCCTTTAGCTCCCTTGAGACAAAGACCCTATCTATGGGTGTTGAGAAATCTTTAAGGGAGATGTTCCAGATCTTTTCTGAGACTCTGTGTGAAGTACCAAAAATGACGATCAACTGGGCTTCTAGATTTTTCAGGTGAGAATACGTACTGGCGTAGACCTCCTTTCCCCTCGTGTAATCTATGTGTGGCGAAAGAAAACCTGTTAGCCTTCCTGTTATCTTTTTTTCGGTCTTTTTGCCAGAGAAGAATTCGTCAAGGAAGAGTATAAGTTCCATCCTACCTTCAGGATAAGCTTTTCCCATAAGAGCCGGAGGGCGGACATCCATGGATTCATACTCCTCTTTTAGTTTGGCGAGCCTTGTCTCATATCTTTCATTGAGAAGAAGAGTATGAGAATCGAGCGAGGCAATAAGCTCATTAAGCTTCTCCATGTAAATCAATTCTCCAAAGACCCTCATGTATTCCGCCTGAATATCCCTTAGCGTTCTTTTTCCGTCCATGAGCGAGAGAATGTATGCCACATCCTTGGAAACGATAAGACTTTCTTCCATAAGCCCTTCAGGATCCCTGATCAGAATAAGTTCCCTCTGACCGTTCCTTACGGGGACCATCTCTACTGGCCTTAATTTAGGACAATCCATTAGTCCTCCTTGAGCCTTAAAGTTCAAAAGATCTTGAACTTATGAGGTGAAGGAGGATATTCCGCCTTTAAAGACGTGGAATATCATTTCTGCGATCTTATCAGGTGGAATCGTTTTTTTCGGGTCGTACCACAGATACATCCAGTTACACGCTCCAAGGATAAAAAAAGTCAAGGCTGTTATGTATTCCTTTCTCAGTCTATCACCAAGATACCCTGAAACTATCTCCCTTAAGATCTCAAAGTACCTTCTTTCCTTCTGTCTCATGATCTTCCTGTTACGTGAATCCAGATTGTTTACCTCTTTAAAGAGGACTTTTGCCTGAGGAGTGTACTTTACGTAAATATCCACGTGTCTCTGGATAAAGAGTTTTAACTTCTCCTCCCATGTCAGGTCTTCTCTCTGGTAAACTTCCGTTCCACTGAGAATCCTGTCGAAAAAATCGTTAAGGATGTGAGTTAGCAAGTAGTTTTTATCCTCGAAGTAGTAATAAATATTTGCCTTGCTCATTTTTGAAGATTTTGCGATGTCAGTTATTGAGGTTTCTAAAAAGCCCTTTTTGCTGAAAAGTTTTGCTGCAACTTTCGCTATTTCTTGGGCCTTCTTTTCCTTTTTCGACTTAGAAGCTGGTAATTTTTTTGACATAGTTTCCATCCGTTAAATCAAAAGAAAATCCCCCCTTCACTCCTGTAAAAGCCAACCTTTTGGAAAAAGGAGGCGCCAAAGAGCACCCCCTTTTCCCTTTCGCATAAACTCTTACTTATGAGCCTTTATAAAATCTAGGCAGAACTTTACAATCTCACTTGCAGGGAGCCCTTTAGCACTTGCCTCTTTAATGTAGTCATCGATAACTGGTGTTACAGCCTGGGCCCAGCGTGCATTCTCTTCAGGGGAAAGGGCAACTATCTTATTTCCTCTTGCCTTAATAAAATCGTATCCTTCCATGTCTATCTGATCCCATAGCTCAGCCTGTTTCTTTGTGAATTCCTTGCTTACGTCCTCAAAGACCTTCTGAACGTCCTTTGGCAAGGACTCCCATTTTGACTTGTTCATTACTACGAACATGGCAGTTGTATAAGCGGAACCGAAACTCTGAATTGTGTATGATACTACTTCACCCCATTTCCATCCATGGAGAGCCTCAACAGGAGCCATAGCACCTTCAGCTACCCCTGTACGAAGGGCATCGTAAGTCTCTGGCATTGTCGTAGCTACAGGCGTTGCACCGAGGGCAGTTACAATCTTTGAGGCAAGCCCAGTCGCCCTTATCTTCCTGCCTTTTAAATCCTCGAGTTTCGATACGGGAAACTTCGTATGCAGTATTCCAGGACCGTGAGCGTGTAGTATCAGGACCTTGACGTCTGCGAGTTCTTTAGGCTGAAACTTCTGATATACCGCATTTACAAGATTTGTTGCTATAACCGCGCTTTTGTAACCGAGGGGTAGATCGACAGCTTCCATTACAGGGAATCTTCCCCTCGTATATGCGAAAACACTCTCCCCTATATCACTTATGCCCTTTACAACTCCATCGTACACCTGGGCTGCAGGAGTCAGTGTTCCTCCAGGATAGTACTTTATCTTTACCTTGCCTCCGGTCCTCTTTTCGATTTCAGCTATCCACTCCTCCATTATCTTGCTATTTTTATGGGCTGCAGGGAAAAAGTTGGAGAAGGTGAGCTCTATTACCTTCTGTGCAGATGCGACGCCACTTAAGCCTAAAAGGTAAAAAGAAAAGAGACAGACAATGAAAAATACGGTGTAAGAGCATTTTTTGATGCCGGGTTTGTTCATAGGACCCTCCTTTTTTCTTTACTTTTTATTAAATCGAGTTCTATTTGTCAACCCCTTTTTAAGAAACAAGCTGCAATTTACCGCCAGATCACCCACTTCACTTCATCATTCCAAAAAATTCGGGTAAAAAGAGGCAAAGGCTGGGAAAGGCTATAAAGAGTGCTGCGGCAACTACAAGGCACGCTAGAAATATCCATATGCCAGAAAAAACGGTGTTTAAAGGTATCTTTGAAATTCCAGCAACAACGTAGCTATTTACTCCAACAGGCGGGGTTATAACCCCCATCATTGTGATAAGGACTATTATAACTCCGAACCAGACTGGATTGAATCCGAGATGGAGGATAACGGGATAAAAGATGGGAATTGTAAGAACGATGAGTGCAAGGGCATCTATAACACATCCGCCAATAAGGTAGATGAGTATTATTATCGCCATTACCACAACAGGAGGAAGACCTAGATCACCAACCCAAGAAGCAACAGTAAAGGGGATACGGGAAAGTGCTATAAAGTGGCCAAATATTGTTGCACCAGCAACGATTACCATTATCATGCAGGAGGATGTAAGGGTGTCGAGAACCGATTTATAGAAGGCCTCCTTTGTGATAGATCTTGTCAGGAGGACTATCAGTAAAGTGACGAAAGCTCCGACAGCTCCACCCTCTGTTGGAGTGAAAATTCCCTTCATTATGCCGCCCATAAGTATTACGAAGATAATTACAATCTCTATTGCACCTGGAAGGGACCTTATCCTTTCACCCCATGTGGCCTTCTCACCTTTAGGCCCAAGGGAAGGATTTTTTTTACACCATATATAGACTGCGAGACAGTAAAGGAAGCATATAACAATACCTGGCAAAACCCCGCTCATGAAAAGAGTCCCGATCGATAATTGGGTGAATATTCCGTAGACTATGAAAATGACGCTTGGGGGGATCATTATACCTAACCCACCTGATGCGGCAATTACACCTCCGATTAACCTGTCATCGTATTTGTACCTTCTCATCTCAGGCACAGAAACACTTGCGAAGGTTGCCGCTGTAGCTGTTGTTGAGCCGCAGATGGCTCCAAAAAAAGTACACGCAATACTCGTTGCCATGGCAAGTCCGCCTGGTATATGGCCTATGAATTTGTATGACATGTCGTAGAGCTTCTTACCAATCCCTGAATTTGCCGCTATTTGCCCCATAAATATGAAAAGGGGAATAACTGTCAGGCTATAAGTTGTAAAAACGTCGTAGACATCTTTGGCTAAAAGGTTACATGCAGCTCGAAAGGATGCAAGATAGGCAAAACCGAGAAATCCGGCAATGGCCATCGCAAACCCTATCTCAAGGCCAACTGCCATAAGGAAAAACATGAAGAGAAATCCTATGACACCAACAAGTTCAGAGCTCATTTTTTCTCCTCCCTCACGACGGATATGGCATCAGCAACAAGCGTGAGAACCTGTAGAAAGAGGCAGATTCCTATGCCGAAGGCGATCGGATAAAATGGCAGCTTAAGGGTTGCCGATACCTCTCCAGATATCCTCCAGTCATTTGCCATCGCCATCATCTCATATCCCATAAATGAAAAAAGAAAAATTCCAAGGAGCCTTGTAACAAAAAGCCAGAACTTCTTTGTTTTTGGCTTGAACTTCATGGTAAGGAAATCGACCACAATATGACCTTTTACAGAGGTTGTGTAAGGTATGGAAAATCCTAAGACAACAGCGGCGGAAAGCCCAACTAATTCATAAGTCCCTACTATCGGTTTTCTAAAGTACCTCAGGATCGTGTCTGCAACTGTCAAAAGCATCATAAAAATGAGGACGAACCCGCTTATTGTGTATAAGATGCGATTAAAGACTCTTATCCTGTCAGAAAAGGCCATCCTAACCTCCTGAGCTTATGAATTATAGGTGAGAAGAGGTGGATCTGCCAAGCCAAGGCTTCTGATCTATACGAAATCTGTCTTAAAAAGTCAAGGAATATGAGTTAATGCAAAACTATTTCTTGCTTTTTCGTAGCCCATATGTGGTATACTAATCGGGCATGGGATGATTGATGAAAGGGTAATTACAAGGGCAATAATAGAAAGATACACGGACAAGATCCTTTCATGCTTAGATGTGGATGTTGTTGTTTGTGGAGGTGGGCCATCCGGATTGGTCGCCTCATACTACCTATCAAAAGGGGGACTTAAAGTTGTTCTATTTGAAAGAAAGCTCTCAATCGGTGGTGGAATGTGGGGCGGAGGTATGATGTTCAATGAGATTGTGGTCCAGGAAAAAGGAAAGGAGATACTTGATGAGTTCGAAATAGAAACAAAACCTTACAAAGATGGTTATTATACGGCAGATGCAATTGAGGCGGTATGTGGGATATGTTATAGGGCAAAAAGAGCCGGCGCTAAGATATTCAATTTGGTAAGTGTGGAGGATCTTGTAGTTAGAAAAGAAGAGGTCTGTGGTGTGGTGATAAACTGGACTGCTGTTGAGATGGCCTCGCTTCACGTTGATCCTCTCACTGTGATGGCAAAAGCCGTTATCGACGCAACAGGCCATTCTACAGAGGTTGTTAGGGTTCTTGAGAAGAAGATGAACGTTCGACTTATGACGCCATCTGGAAAGATAGAGGGCGAGAAGTGCTTGTGGGCTGAAGTTGCAGAGGATACGACCCTTGAGAATACAAGGGAGGTTTACCCAGGCCTCTACGTTGCCGGGATGGGGGCTAATGCAACCTTCGGTTCCTACAGGATGGGCCCAATTTTTGGAGGGATGCTCCTTTCAGGAAAGAAGGTCTCTGAGCTTATTCTGAGTAAGCTTAAATGAAAACTCTCCTCTCCATTGCTGGATTTGATCCGACTTCAGGCGCAGGAATTACAAAGGATGTGGAAGTTTTTTTTAGTCTCGGTTTTCACGGCATAGGAATTCCAACTTCTTTTGTAATCCAGGGACCAAGAGGTGTGAGTTCCCTACATCCCGTTCCAATCGAGATTTTCGAGAATATGTTGGAGGAATTAAAGGAAATAGAGATTGAGGGAGTAAAGACAGGTGTTTTTGTGAACGATGAGTACATGGAGATTTTTTCCACTTTCATCAGTGAGAAGGCTAAAAAAAAACCAGTTGTTGTAGATCCGGTAATGAAGTCAAAGAATGGCTATTCTCTCTTGGATGAGAGAGGAGTTCTGAAATTGAAGGAAAGGGTAATCCCTTTATCCACAGCAATAACTCCGAATAAAGATGAGGCTGAAGCACTCACTGGATTAAAAATAGAAAGAGCGGAAGACGTAAGGGAGTGTGCAAAAAGACTTAAAGAGTTGGGCGCAAAAAATGTCATAATCAAGGGCGGCCATATGGAGGGTGAGCTTTTCGACTTATTCTACGATGGGAGTTCCTTTATAGAAAAGAAAAAACAGAGGCTTGAAAGGACAGTTCATGGAACTGGATGCATTTTCTCCTCAGTCCTTCTCTCTTTTCTGGCAATGGGTCTCGATCCACGAGAGGCCTTTCTTGAGGCGGAAAACACTATGGATTTCCTTATGAGGGAAGCTTATTCGATCCATGAGCCGGGGTACATGTACTCCTCCCTTTCTCTATCTATGGGTGAGCTTGCCAGACGTTTTGAGGTTCTCTCAAAAATGAAGGAGTTAAAGGATAAGATTGAGATTCTAAATCCAGTAGATCTAATCCCTGAGGTTCAGATGAACGTGTGCTACGCCATCCAAGGAGCAAAGGGAATAGAAGATGTATGTGCCTATCCTGGAAGAATATGGAAGTACGGAGGGAAAGTTTTTGTAAAATCGGACCCAGAATTTGGAGCGTCTAGCCACATGGCGAGAGCGATTCTCACATTTATGAAATTTTACCCCCACATAAGAAGTTGCGCGAATCTAAAGTACAAAAAAGAATTCGTAGAAAATGGGAAGAAAAACGGTCTCAAAATTGCTTACGTAGATAGGAGATTTGAACCACCTGAGGTTAAGGAAAAAGAGGGGAGGAGTCTCGATTTTTTAATTGAGAAAGTCCTCAAAGAGAATCCCTTCATCCCAGATTTGATCTATGATGAGGGAGATTTTGGAAAAGAGCCTATGATAAGGGTCTTTGCAAAGGATCCATTCGAACTCTTAAATAAAATGGAGAAGCTCCTGAGATGAAAAATCAGATGTTAGAAGCAAAGAAAGGAAAAGTAACTGAGGAGATGATAAGGGTTGCAAAGGAAGAAAACGTTGATGTGGAATTCGTTAGAAGCAAGGTTGAAGAGGGAAAGATAGTAATTCTCGCCAATAACAGGCATAAGGACTTCACTCCAAAGGGTGTTGGGTATGGTCTTTCTGTAAAGGTAAATGCCAATATCGGTACATCTCCTGAACTTTGCAATATTGAGCTTGAGCTTAAAAAACTGGAGATGGCGAAAAAGGCAGGGGCTGACACAGTCATGGATTTAAGTACAGGTGGAGACCTAGACGAAATAAGAAGGTTGATAATTGAAAATGCTGGAATACCTGTAGGAACGGTTCCAATATATCAAGCTGCAATATCGGCTGCAAGGAGGAAAAAGGGAATAGCTCAAATGGATAAGGAAGAGATATTTGATGTGATAGAAAAACACGGGATGGACGGGGTCGATTTCATAACTGTCCACTGTGGAGTTACAAGAAAATCTATAGAGAGGCTGAAGAATCAGGGTAGGATTACAGATGTTGTAAGTAGAGGGGGTGCCTTCCTCACCGAGTGGATGATTGTGAATGGAAAGGAAAATCCTCTTTATGAAGATTTTGATAGGCTTCTTAGCATTGCAAAGAAATACGATATGACTTTAAGCCTTGGAGATGGATTAAGACCAGGTTCAATTGCGGATGCAACGGACAGGGCCCAGATTGAGGAGCTACTAACTCTAGGAGAGCTTGCAAAGGTGGCAAGAGAGAATGGTGTTCAGGTGATGATAGAGGGTCCTGGCCATATCCCATTAAATCTGATAGAGGCGAACGTTCTTTTAGAGAAGAAGTTATGTGATGGTGCTCCTTTTTACGTTTTAGGGCCCATTGTTACAGATATAGCTCCAGGATATGACCATATTACCTCCGCCATAGGTGGAGCGCTTGCCGCTTTCTACGGAGCCGACTTTTTGTGCTATGTTACCCCTTCCGAGCATCTCGGATTGCCAACTCCTGAGGATGTTTGGGAGGGGGTGATTGTGACGAAGATTGCCGCCCATGCTGCAGATGTGGCAAGGGGGAACAGGAAAGCTTTAGAGAGGGACAAAAAAATGTCGATGTGCAGAAAGTCCCTCGATTGGGAGGGCCAGATAAGATACGCCATAGATCCGGAGAAGATCTTGAGCTTCAGAAGGGAGAGAAAACTGAAAGAAGATGTTTGCAGCATGTGCGGTGAGTACTGTGCCATGAAGATAGTGAAGGACTACTTCAAGAAATAATGGTCTACCAATGGCCTAGAAAGATCTATACAGTTTCCGAACTAACCCTCGAGATCAGAAGAATAATAAATAGCCAGTTCAGAGACATCTTTGTTGAGGGAGAAATATCGAATATCAGATTCTACCCGTCAGGTCACCTTTATTTTTCCTTAAAGGACGAAAACTCTGTCATAAAATGCGTGATGTTCAATTTTTTTGACAGGTACTATGGAGAGGAGCTAAAGGATGGGATCTCTGTCCTTTTGAGAGGGAGGGTGGATGTTTACGAAAAAAGGGGAGAGTACCAGTTTTTAGTTGAAGAGATTGAGACAAAGGGGTATGGGCTTCTCTTTTACAAGTTCGAGCTATTAAAAAGGAAGCTTATGGATGAGGGGATATTCGACTCAAAATGGAAAAAGAAAATTCCAGTCCTTCCGCAAAAAATAGGAATAATAACCTCTCCAAGGGGTGCGGCTATAAGGGATATGCTCAGGATCATACGGAACAAATTCGAAAACATGCAGGTACTTATATATCCCGTTAGGGTCCAGGGAGATAAAGCAGCCCACGAGATAATAGAGGGACTCAATTACTTCAATAGAACTAAAGAAGTAGACGTTATAATCCTTGCTAGAGGTGGTGGTTCTCCTGAGGATCTTGCCGCATTCAATGATGAGGAGTTAGCACGTACGATTTTTGCCTCTCAGATACCTGTCGTCACTGGAGTGGGACATGAGATTGACTTCACAATAGCAGATTTCGTTGCAGATTTACGGGCTCCCACTCCAACTGCTGCCGCAGACTGTGTGGTGCCAGAAAAGAGACTCCTCGCTGATAACCTAAAAGCCATAAAAGAAAAGCTGAAAAAGAGTATCAGGCTTTCCACAGAGAGGGCGAAGGCAGCCCTTTTTAGGCTCTCCGCTGAACTTAAAGAAAAAAGGACCTTCTTTGACAGGCAAAGGCTCTATCTTGACGATATTTACGGAGACCTTTTGAGCCTAACCCAGAATTACCTGAAAAGTAAAAGGGATCTCCTAGTAAGGCTCAGTCAGAGGCTAAAAGATCTAAACCCTGAAAGCATACTAAAGAGGGGATATAGCATAGCTATAAAAAGGGACAACGGCGCGGTTTTAAAAGATGCAAACGAGGTTGAGCCAGGCGATGATTTCTACCTTCTCCTCTACAATGGAAGACTTCTCTGTTCCGTTGAAGAAAAGCTGAAAAATTAGCCCTTTGAATTTTAGACCATTCCTAAAAAAGAAAATGGTCATTATGGGCCTCCTCGGTTTTTCATCGGGCCTCCCTTTGCCCCTTACTTCTGGAACCCTTCAGGCCTACCTTACACTTTCCGGAGTTAAACTCGAACTTATAGGACTTTTTACCCTTTCAGGTCTTCCATATACCCTCAAATTCCTTTGGGCCCCCCTCCTTGACAGATTCTTCCCTCCAATCCTCACAAGAAGGCGCGGCTGGATCTTTCTAAGTCAGGTTCTCCTTATCTTCACCATTTTTTCCCTTTCTTTTATCGATCCGAAAAAGGGACCTGCACTCCTATTAGCTATCACAATATTCCTCGCCTTTCTTTCTTCTTCCCAGGACATAGTTGTAGATGCTTATAGAACAGACTCATTAAGTAGTGACGAGAGGGGACCAGGAGCATCAGTCTTCATACTCGGTTACAGAACCGCCATGCTTTTAAGCGGAGCAGCCTCCCTCGTAATAGCAGACAGACTCGGATGGGACTTTACATTTCTTTTCCTTTCCCTTTCCCTTCTTGTAGGTGTATCTGGAACCCTCTTTGGAGAGGAAAAAAATCTCCCACCTCAAAGAAAGGCCCCCATCAAAGAGTGGGTGATAAAGCCCCTGGCAGAAATGGTAAAAATAGAAAAAGCCTACCTAATCCTTGCATTTATAGTCCTCTATAAGCTTGGGGATGCCTATCTTGGAGCAATGACTGTACCCTATCTTATAGGGAGGGTTGGCTTTAGTGCAACCGAAGTTGGGATGATGATGAAGGCCATAGGAATCCTATGTACCATGCTGGGTGCTCTCTTTGGAGGGCTACTTATGGTCAGAATCAGCCTTTGGAGTGCCCTTTTTCACTTCGGTTTGCTCCAGATGTTCTCAAATTTAACATTCATCCTCCTGTCAATTTACGGGAAGAACCATTTTTTACTTCTTCTTTGCGTTGCAATAGAGAACATTTCTGGAGGTATGGGGACATCCGCATTTCTTGCCTTTCTTATGTCCCTATGTAGGAGGGAGTACAGCGCCACCCAATTTGCCATACTCTCCTCACTTTCCGCATTCGGTAGAATTTTGATCTCTCCGACTTCCGGATTTGTGGCCTCATCCTTAGGTTGGATCCCTTTCTTCTTTATAAGCTCCGCACTTGCCTTTCCGGGCCTAATGGTACTTTACTGGATAAAGGGAATTTTAGAAAAGGAGAGGCAGGATCTACCTCTCCCTAACTAATCAGAGTTTGAATATTAAGAGAAGTGACACGACAAGGGAATATATTACCAGGGATTCGATCATGGCAAGTCCAATGATCATCGGTGTCACGATCCTTCCAGAGGCACCTGGATTTCTGGCTATTCCGTCAAGAGCCGACACGAGTCCCCTTGCCTGTCCGAGCGCTCCTCCAAAGGCAGCAATGGCAACCCCGAAACCTGCGGCCAGGGCAATCATCTGTTTTACAGAGGGATCAAGCCCCGGTTTTTCTTCGGCAGCCATTGCTGGAAAGGAGAAGAGTAGGAGAATGAGTGTGAACACGAAAAACCTCATCAGACCTTTCATTACGTCTCACCCCTTTCTTTGATGTTTAGTGTTCCTCATGGGATATGGCTCCGGAAAAGTAAGCCATAGACAGCAGTATAAATACGAATGTCTGAACAAAGGCCACAAATAGTCCTAAAAACATAACGGGAAGTGGAACGATAAGTGGCACAAGTCCAAAGAATATGGCTGTAACGATGTGATCACCAGTTATATTCCCAAAAAGCCTAAGTCCTAAAGAAAGAGGCCTTGCCAGATGGCCAATCACCTCAATTGGGACCATAAGTGGCGCAAGCCAAAGGTAAGGACCTGTAAAATGCTTTAAGTACTTTATTCCGTGTTCCTTAAAACCGTAGTAGTGGGTCAGAACGAAAACCGTAAGAGAGCAGGCAAATGTTGTATTCACATTGTCTGTTGCTGGAAGAAACCCCGGCACAAGCCCCGAAAGATTATTAAACAGGATAAAAAGTGCGAGTGTTCCAACAATGAGGATAAACTCCTTCCCCCTTGGTCCCATTGAATCTGAGACTAGCTTAGAGATTGCCTCAACTATTATCTCGATGAGATTCCGGAAGGTGAAATTTGGCTTGGGAATGATATCCTCTTCAGTTTTTTTAAGTTCTCTATAACCAAGTGCAACAATTGTGAGAAGTATGATTGAGACAAAGATCGCATTAGAAACATGTGGTGGTAGGTCCCTCAAATACGGGATAAGGGAAGCCCAACTAAAAGCCTCATGCTCCATTTCTTCCTTTGCCTCCATCTGAGAGGAATTTAAAAATCGGGAATTGGGCGAATATAATGGAGAGAAAGACAGTTGATGTACCAATTATGAAATAGAGGATCTGGACGTCACCGTATACTATTACAAAGAATATGGCGGCCATCAAACCGATAAACTTCAGGGCAAGTTTAAGGAAAAGCCCCTTTTTTTCCATTTTCGAATCGGAGAAGCCCTTAAGTATAATCCCTTTTAAAATTCTGAAGTTGAGACTCACGATTGCGCTTCCAAGTGCAAAACTTAAGAAGTACTTAAAATTGTTGAGAAAAAGAAGAATGGCGATCGATCCAGATGTTAGGATAAGAACGTTTATTCTTTCAATCTCCTTGAGAATCTCTTCCTTCATCTTCCCTTTCCATCCTCTTTGCCAATCTGTAAACTGTCCTGAAGCCTGATACTATCCCGAAGATCGCAAATATTACGGTGAGATATGGGTAGGTTTTAAATACCTTGTCGAGAAAGAAACCTAGTGCTATACCGATTGCTAAAGAAACCCCCATCTCTAATCCCAGCGAACTGTAAGAAAGAAGGGACCTCATCTGATACTTTGTTCCTTCGCGTTTCACCAGCAATACTCTTTGTAACATAGGGGCAGGTAGTAGTCAAATCTTTTCTTTTCCGTTGAATTTTTTTAGCTCCTATGTTATTGAGAAAAAGTAAAGGGCCGTTAGCTCAGTCAGGTAGAGCAGCTGACTCTTAATCAGTTGGCCGGAGGTTCAAATCCTTCACGGCCCATTTTTTTTGTGATGCTACAGCGTTCCTTCGGGAGATTGTGAAAAATTTCATCTTGAGTTGTGCGTGACCTCTTGGTAAAGCTATTAAACGTGTTTGCAAAGGTTCTTTAAAGGTCACTTTAGGTGACACTGGCGGTAGCCTATATCGATTTTTCCCTTCTTTCTTGCCCATGTTTCCTTAAAGAGGAGCGCAAAAAAGATGTAAACATGTACTGTACGATCAGTGGATAACCCTTTAAAATAAACCCTGAAATCGAAACTTCCTTTTCCCGCGGTTTAAGGGTTTTTCTATTTGGTTAAAAAGCATAGGATCATGACTACGATTAGCGAAGAAGCCATCAGACTAAAAAAGGAGAGAGCCGATTTGGAATATCCTGAGTTTAGTGAGAGTAAAGCCTTACGTTTCTCGTAGCATAAGGTCGATCCAAACCCTAAAGTCCTTTTAGGTCCAAGTAGAGACAAAAACCTGCAAACCGAAATCTAAGGGGAGAGACAAATGCGTATTCTGGTCACTGGCTCCTGTGGATTTAGAGTTTCTCCTAAGGATAATTGTGTACGGTGCTCGACAAAACCTGGAAGGTTTCACTTACGTATTTGACATTGCTTGAGGCACAATCGCTGCTCTACACTATCTGGATAGTGCTAAGCGTATCTTTTAAGTCATGGTTCCGAGTAGCCTATAACGCTCATGGATGCTCGTCGCCATCCCGCTGATGTATTGGCAACATGGGCAGATATTAGCAAGGCAAGGAATTTACTAAACTGGCAGCCCCAGATTCAATTTTCAGAAAGGGTATCTCAGTTGGTTAAATGGTATCAGGATAATCGCGAGTGGGCAAAGTTTGTGATAACGCAATAATGTTCAAATGCACTAATGTAAAAGTGCACAGTATAAACACAGAGCATTTTTAGATATTATAGTGAACATTAGAAATGTGGCATATAAAAGGTCTGCCCTATCGTTGCAAAAAATGGTCTGGCAAGATGCAGTTTCTTTAGTTAGGTCTGCTTTCCGCAGCTCGGTAGCCCAAAATGCCGCTTCTCTGTATATAATTCAATTTGCCAATTATATCTTACCCCTTATTACAATCCCTTACCTAGTGAGGGTTCTGGGACCTCAGGGATTTGGAATAGTTGCATTTGGCCAAGGCTTAAT
>CALKEQ010000009.1 GCA_938084905.1 uncultured bacterium | reverse complement strand
TGGGCAAGCCCTTTCTTTTCCAGTACCTTTGTTATAGCTGAAGTGAGTGTTGTTTTCCCATGGTCTATGTGTCCTATGGTTCCTATGTTCACATGGGGTTTTGTACGCTCGAATTTTCTTTTTGACATAGAAGACCTCCAGTTGGGTTTTTCACATTCTTTTTTAGCCCACGACCGGAATTGAACCGGTGACCACTTCCTTACCAAGGAAGTGCTCTGCCGACTGAGCTACGCGGGCACAAACCTAAAAGCGGGAAACGGGATTCGAACCCGCGACCCTCAGCTTGGAAGGCTGATGCTCTAACCAGCTGAGCTACTCCCGCGTATTAGTCTTATTATAAACCTAAAACACTCAAAGAATCCACACATAAAAACACTGGAGAGGGGAGGATTCGAACCTCCGAAGGCGCAAGGCCAACAGATTTACAGTCTGTCCCCTTTAGCCACTCGGGAACCTCTCCCTGGAGCTGGTGGGGGGACTCGAACCCTCAACCTAGTGATTACAAATCACTTGCTCTGCCTATTGAGCTACACCAGCTTCAACTTTATATTTTAATCAAATCTTTTTCTCAGTTCAACAGGTTTTGTTTCCACTTTCTGACAAGATCTTAATGATCTCTTTCACAATCTCCTCGCTGCTTAAGGACCTTATATTATGTAGAAGCCCCTCCTCCATGTAATACTTTATCAGAGGCGCCGTTTTTTCATTGTAGACCTCAAGTCTTTTCGTAATGGCCTCCTCCGTTTCGTCCTCTCTCTGGATGACCGGCCAGCCGCATTTCAAACATCTCCCATCTGGTGAAGGTGGTTTACTTTTGATATTGTATATCTCTTGGCAGTCCGGATTGGAACAAGTTCTTCTCGTTGTTAAACGGTCAAGGATGACCTCCTTCGGAACATCCAGGTTTATGACAGCATCTAGCTTGAGATTCATGCTTTTTAGTAACTCTTTTAGCCTCTGCGCCTGATTTATCGTTCTCGGGAATCCATCGAATATGAAACCCTTTTCGCAATCAGGAGCCTTTATCCTTTCCTCTATTATCTCAAGTATGAGATCATCGGGAACCAGTTCCCCTTTTTCCATGTAAGTTTTGGCTTTAAGTCCAAGCTCAGTTCCCTGTTTTACCGCACTTCTCAGAATATCTCCAGTTGATATCTGCACAGACCCATCGTATTCGGTTAGCAATTTGGCCACCGTTCCTTTTCCGGCACCCGGAGCTCCAAGCAGTACTATTCTCATTTTTAACCTCCTGTCTTTTTTTTATGTATTCTCACAAAATCCGCAATTTTGGCATCTACTCTCATAGCCATCGTCTAAATAGCTGCCAACCTTTCCTTCGTGCCCCCTAAAAAATACTACCTGGCCCTCTCTTCCAACTATACTTTCAAGGACCGGAACCTTACCCAATCCTCCGCTTAGGTCCAATACGTAGTTTGGAATTGCAAGACCAGAGGCATATTTTCTTAAGGCTTTGTAAATCTTGATTCCATGAGATAATCTGACCTTGAAATGGTGTGCACCGAAAACCTCATCAAGGTGGAAAAGGTAATAGGGCTTTACTCCCAACTCGACTAAACCTTCGAATAATTGAATCAGAGTCTTTGCGCAGTCGTTAACCTCTCTTAGAAGCACTGTCTGACTTACGATCGGAAGTCCAGCTGTCTGAAATTTCCTCACAAGGACTTTGAACTGCTCAGTAATCTCTTTTGGATGGTTTATGTGAATGATAAGCCAGATTGGCGAAAAATGGGAGAGCACTTCCATATGTTCATTTTTTATCCCTTCTGGAAAGACAACGGGAACACGGGTACTGATCCTAATTGTTTTAACATTTTTAAGGTTCCGTAACCTTCCAAGAACGTAACTCAATTTTTCAGGGCTCTCCATAAATGGATCTCCACCAGAAATTATGACTTCGTGCAGATCCTCAAGTTTGCCTATAGATTCAAAGGTCTCTTCCCATGATTTTTCTAAATTAAGGCCCTTCCCAACTAGTCTTTTCCTGTTACAGAACCTGCAAAACATTGCGCATTCCGAACTAATAAGAAAAACACCCCTACCCCTGTACCTTTTTATGAAGGAAGGAGTAAGACGAGCTCCATTCTCTTCAAGGGGGTCTATGTAACCTGAGCCTGAGAGCTCATCGAGAGAAGGAAGGGCTTGTTTTTTTATTGGACAAAAGGGGTTATGCAACTCCATGAGGCCAAGATAGAAGGCTGGGACCCTCACAGGGAAGTGGGGTTCTACTTTTTTTGCCACTTCAATTAACCCATCTGGCAAAGAGACGTATTTGGATAGTTCAAGTACGCTTCTAAAAAGGCGGGGGTATTCTACAGCCCCCGCTAAATTTAAGGAAGAACTAGGAAATGGGCTCTTCTGTTTTTTGCCCATGCCTCCTCATTATGGCCTGGATCAAGAGGTCTCTCTTTCCCGTAACTTACGGTTTCTAAAAGTTTTTCATCCACCCCGAGATTGACAAGATAGCTTTTCGCTGCATCGGCCCTTTTTTGACCTAAAACCAGGTTATATTCGGATGTCCCCCTCTCATCACAGTGTCCTTCAATTCTCACCCTTTTACCAGGATTTGCCTTAAACCAGTTAAGATTTTCCTTTAAAATCTCCGCATCCTGGGGTCTTATGTTGTACTTATCAAAGTCAAAATGTATATCTCTGAGCACGTATTTGACCTCTGGAGCTGGCGGAGGAGGAGGTGTAACAACTGCAACCTTTGGTGCTTCTGGAGGGGGAGTTACAACAACTGGAGGCTTCTCTTCCGGTTTTAGTACTTTTGCTTCTGCGGGAGGGGCAGGAGGCGGCGCTTCACCCTTTATTGCCTGCTGAAAACAGCCACATCCTGCTAGAATTATTACGCATATAAAAGCTACCATTAGTCCTAAAAATCTTTTCATAATCCCACTCCTTTCAAGGAAAGTGCCGGCCATATGCTGTAAAAGCATATGGCCACCCTTAATTTACTTCTTCTCGGGTGCTGGCGGTTGCTCAGCCGGTTTTTCCGGCGCCTTCTCTGGAGCTGGAGCCGGTTGAGCTTCTTCCTTAGGTGTCGGCTTCGGCTCCTCCTTAGGCTTGCAGCCCGTCATTGTAAAGGTTACAAGTAATGAAAGGACGACAAACAGGGCCAAAAGCTTCTTCATCCACTACTCACCTCCTTTCCTTGGGAATCCTTTTTATATATATAGCACCTTCGAACGGGAATTCAAACAGATTTTTGATTTGTGTTGAAAGTGTCTCCACAATGGTGTAAGGAAGAAATATGTACAGGTTCGCCTCGTTTCTCTTCGTACTTCTCTTCCCACTTTCAGCATTTGGTTCCGCTTTTCTAATTTACAATCAGGATGCGAAGGCGAACGGGATGGCGATGGCATGCGCCTCTTCAATAGATAACGCATCGGCAGTCTTTTTCAATCCTGCCAATTTGCCCTATCTTGAGGGAAGTGGCGTTCTCTTAAATACGATTCTTATAGCTCCCCACATTTCTTTCAGAAACCAAACCTCCGGTGAAAAAATTGACTCAAGATCGAAAACTCACACCTTATTCTCCCTCTTCGGTTACCACACAGGCAAAAACTGGTCATTTGGAATAGGTCTTTTTTCTCCCTTTGGCCTATCCACAGAGTGGAGGAGAAATTTTCCTGGAAAGTACTACTCCCTTTCATCAAGTATGAAAACCCTGTTTTTTAATCCGGTATTTGCCTTAAAAATAAAAGAAGGGATCTCAATTGCTGGCGGATTTTCGTACGTGGAGAGTTCTGCTAAATTTAAAAGTCTCATCCCAGTAACCGATGGATTATTTTCCCTCTCTGGAGAGGGACAAGGTATGGGTTATAATTTTGCGCTCTCAATTGGCCTTCCGCGAGACCACAACTTTTCTTTCGTCTTCCGTAGTCCAGTCAGAATAAGATACGATGGAGAAGCTGTGATTTCTCAGGATTTTCCCTTTCCATCCTTCAGGGCTCGCTGCTACACGTACTTTAACCTTCCCTTTTTAATTTCTTCTGGTCTGTCAAAAAAGACGGAAAGAACCACATACGAGTTCGATCTGCTTTACACAGGGTGGTCATCCATGAACACTTACAGGATAAGGTCAGAAGACCCTCTCTTCTCAAGATCCTACCATAAAGGATGGTCAAATACTATCTCCCTTTCCGCTGGAATTAATCGAAAGTTAAAAGAGGGGTTAGAGTTACGTATAGGCTACATGTACGATATAACCCCCGTTCCATTATCCACAAGGGGTCCTGAGTTACCAGACTCTACAAGGAACATCGTTACATTAGGTGGGAGCTATAGTAGGGGTGGTTTGGATTTGGGTTTCTCCTATCAAGCGACCTATTTCAAAAAGGCTAAATCTTCTCTTCCGGGCCTTTTAGGCCACTACCGTAACTTTGCCCACCTTCTTTCCATCCATATTGGCTATTGGAAATGAAGTATACCTATGAGTCTCTGAAAAACGGGTTAATTAACGGAATTTCAGTTCTCCTCCTCCTATTCAAAGTTATTGTCCCCTGCTACATCATCATTGAGGTAATAAAGTACTACGACCTAATAGCTCCCCTTTCTTTTATTTTCAAACCTGTAATGAACATCCTAGATTTACCAGGTGAGGCTGCCATAGGGATTCTAGCCGGATTCCTTATAAACCTCTACGCCGCTATTGCTGTCCTTTCCCCACTGAATCTCTCTCCAAAGGAGATTACTGTCTGCGCCTTAATTCTCGGGATATGCCACAGCTTACTTGTGGAAACTCCTATAACGAGAAAAACGGGAGTTAACTACATCCTCCTACTTCTTGTGAGGATATTTGTTGGTTTTACCTCTGGATTTGTGCTCAGTTTAATATGGAAGGGCTGATAAACATCCTCTTTTCCGCTCTATACTCTTCCATTCTTCTCATATTAAAGCTCGCCCTCATAATACTCCCACTTACGGTATCTTACGAGTTTGTGAAATCCCGTGGAAAACATTGCCCAACTAAAAAGTTGAAATTCTTAGGCATCTCCGGAGACGGTCTTATTCCACTTTTTACAGGAATCGTAGTCGGTCTCACTTATGGAGCTGGAGTGATTGTACATTCCGTTGGACAATCTGGCTTTAATAAAAAAGAGGCCTTTCTTGTCCTTCTCTTTCTCTCCATATGCCACGCGATTATTGAGGATACTTTGATATTCGTTGTGATAGGTGCAAATGGGTTTATCCTTGTCTCTGTGAGGTTCCTTTTGGCTATCTTACTTACCTTCCTTGCTCAAAGGATAGGAGAAAAGATCCCCTGGAATGGAAAGTCTGATTAAGATTTCTGCTCTTCTGACCGGCATAAGCGGCCAGGTGGCCCAGATAATACTGATAAGGGAATTTCTCATCGTCTTTTCTGGAAATGAATTCTACGTTGGTCTTGTCCTCTCAAACTGGTTACTCCTTGAAGCAACTGGGGCTTTTTTTTCAATGAGGATCTTAAGGAGAAGATTAAGCATAGAAGGTTTCATTTTTGCAATCCTCATTTTTTGCGTTGCTTTGTCCTTTTCAATACTTCTTGTGAGGATCTTGAAGCCCACTTTAAACGTTTCAATAGCAGAGATGATGGGACTTGAATCTGCCTTCCTTTCTTCCCTTTTCATACTTTCTTTTGTCAGTGGTGTTCACGGTGCCCTTTTTGTTTACACAGCTGCAATTTACAAGGCTTTTTCAGGAAAAGAGAGGGAGGCTGCGGGAATCGTCTATTCTTACGAGACAGTCGGAACAGTCGCAGGCGGGATAGTCGCGACTTACATCTTCGTCTCCTTTTTCGATTCCTTTAGAGTAGTAGCCATAATATCCTTTTTTAACTGCCTTTTGTGCCTATTCATTTCACTGAGAACAAGGAAGCTTACCCATCCTGTCTTTTATCTCTCCCTTCTATTCACCGCAATCTCTCTTCTCATGATCTTCCAATCAAATTCAATCCACTGGTACTCGATAAAAAAACAGTACCCGAATCTGAACGTTGTCCATTATGAAAACTCTAAATACGGAAACATAACTGTTGTGGAGAATGAAGGACAGTACATATTCTTACAGAACGGCATACCCGAAATCTTTATACCTTTCCCTGACATGATTGCCATTGAGGAATTTGTTCATATCCCCCTTCTTTCTCATGAAAATCCAAAGGAAATCCTGATCGTTGGAGTTGGTGCGGGAGGTGTTATTAACGAGATTTTAAAGCATCCGAAAGTTGAGAAAATCGATTATGTAGAGCTTGACCCTCTTTGTCTTGAGCTCTTAAGGAAATTTAAGACCCCACTAACTGAGAAAGAACTTTCAAGCCCTAAGCTAAATGTCATTTACGCTGATGGGCGCTACTTTATGAACATGACAGAAAAAAGGTACGACATTATTCTAATCGGCATTGAAACTCCATCCACTTTGGAGACAAATAGACTATTCACAGAGGAGTTCTTCGAGATTGCAAAAAACAGGTTAAAAACAAATGCCATCTTTGTTACTGGCCTATTACATTCCACAAGTAGGCAAGCTCAAGAATTAAGAGAACTTACAGGAACCGTTTACCAGACGTTAAAGAGGGTATTTAGCTTCGTAAGACCCCTTCCGGGAGAAGGGAGGATAATTTTTCTATGTTCTGATTCTGACACGGTTTTGAAAGTCAACGAAAGAGTGTTAATCCAAAGAATTGAGGAAAGAAAACTTGCCTCTGGATCTAATTTGCCCTGGTATATCGAAAAAAAATTCCACCCAGGATGGAAAAAATGGTTTGAGGCCTTTTCCGAAGAAAAAAGATTGAGAACAAACTCTGACTTACATCCTGTTGCGGTTTTCCAGACACTCATTTACTTTCAATCCATCTTTTCACCTTACTGTTCAAAAATTCTAAAAAGCCTAAAATTCCTTGGGATCGAAATCCTCTACGGATTGGTCGGGGGAATTTTCCTCTTTTACCTTTTCTTTAGAGTATCAGCGAAAAAAACCGAGTCCTCTTTCATTTTGGTTTCCCTTTTTACTACAGGTTTTTACGGAATGTTGATCGAGCTCATTATCGTCTTTACATTCCAATCTCTACTCGGGTACGTCTTCTCGTGGGTCGGTCTTCTCTTCTCAGCTTATATGGCAGGTGCTGCACTTGGGGCCTACCTTTTTTCAAAAGAAGGAAGGAGAAGGGATTTTAATTTGAGGCTCTTCGCTTTTACTGAGTTTGCACTTGTCTTTTTTTCTCTCCTCTTTGCTACAGTTTTACTTTTTCTAAAGGCTGAGACCTCAGCTTTTGCGTTAAAAGGTACCTTCCTTTTTCTTTCATTTTTAGCCGGATTCACAGTTGGCATGCAGTTTCCCCTTGGAAATTTAATCTACATTGGATTTGGAGCTCACCCTGCAAAAGCTTACTCCCTCATTTCTGGATCGGATCTTGCTGGCGGGTTCCTGGCAGGCCTTTTAGGAGGATTTTGGCTTGTTCCTGCACTTGGGGTTATGGAGAACTGTTATTTACTTGCAGTTATTAAGCTTGCAAGCGGAACCGTTTTTGTGATTGAATTTTTAAAAAAGGGGGAGAAGGGTCATGCCTGAGGAAGTTTTGACAAGAAGAGATTTCCTACGCAGAATCTGTGGAATCTGTCTAAACTTTGCCTTCCTTTCCTCTTCCACCATCTTTTTTTCCGATAGAAAAGCCCACTCTAAGACCCTACTGAATAACTCCTTTGAGCCTTCCTACTTGAGGCTTCTCACAAGAAATGAACTTAAAGCGAAAGCAGAAGCTCTCTGGGAGATCATGGAGAGCTGCGAACTTTGTCCACGAAGGTGCGGAATCAACAGGCTCAAAGGAAAGTCTGGCTTCTGCAGAGCACCTGGAGCAACCCTTATGGTTTCAGGGTTCAGTCCCCATTTTGGAGAGGAAAGGTGCCTTGTGGGATATGGCGGGTCAGGCACCATCTTCCTTACCCATTGTAATTTGAGGTGTGTTTTTTGTCAGAACTGGGAAATAAGTCATTTGGGAAGGGGTTCAAAAACAACGATAGAAGAGCTTGCTGAGATGATGCTCACTTTGCAGAAATTGGGATGCCACAACATAAACGTTGTAACTCCGACACATTACTCTCCCCATATTGTTAAGGCTTTAGAGATCGCAGCAAAAAGGGGACTAAGACTCCCGATTGTTTATAACACCAGCGGATGGGAAAGAGTGGAGATTTTGAAAATACTCGATGGAATAGTGGACATTTACCTTCCAGATTTTAAGTATTGGGACAGCGAAAAAGCTGCCAAGTATTCTTCTGGAGCATCAAGTTATCCTGAACTGACAAAAAAGGCCATTCTCGAAATGCACAGACAGGTTGGGGTGGCAAAGCCTGCAAATGATGGGATATTGAGGAGAGGTCTCATAATCAGACATCTCGTCATGCCAAATGATGTTGCCGGATCAGAACAGGTAATGGAATGGATAGCCAAAAACCTACCAAAGGACACGTATGTGAACATAATGTCCCAGTACACGCCCCTCTTTAAAGCCTTTGACTATCCTGAAATAGGAAGGAGAATTACGAGAAAGGAATACGAGAAAGTGGTCTTAAAGGCTAAAAAGCTTGGATTGACAAATTTGGACATTCAGGGCTTTCAGTGGCTAGTCAAATCTAAAAGCAAAGAAGAGGCCATCTCTTAGGCAGCCAGTACACCTACGAAGTGGACACCTCGTAGGTGGACACCTCGTAGGTGGATAGACGGAATGGGTATAAGTTGAAATCTTTCTAAAGCCAAACTTTTCTCGCCCGATATAAAGCCGTATACTTTAGGGATTTTCTCTAGGTTTGTAGATGCTTTCTTTGCGGGCGAGAGGTCTTTTGAACAGCGTAAAAATGTCTTGACAAAATTATTTTTTAGACTAAATTCTAAAAAAGAATCATTGTTAAGGAGGTGCGACTATGGCCTGTAAGGTAGGAAGTTTAGCCCCAGATTTTGAGACCCAAGCTTATTTTCCCGATGGGGAGGTCAAAAAAATCAGGCTTTCAGATTTTAAAGGGAAATGGGTTGTCCTCTTTTTCTATCCTGCAGACTTTACATTTGTGTGTCCTACAGAGTTAGTAGATGTGGCTGAAAAGTACGATGAGCTCAAAGCTTTGGGCACAGAGGTGATAGGTTTAAGTATTGATACCGTCTTTGTGCACAAAATTTGGCAAGAAGTTGAGTTATCAAAGATGAGAAAGGGAGGGATCCCCTACCCTTTGGCTTCTGACCTGTCAGGGAAAATAGGACAACTTTATGGAGTCTATGATGATGCCCTTGGGCTCGATCTCAGAGGAACATTTATCATCGATCCTGATGGAGTTTTGCAGTCCATAGAAATAAATAATGCGCCTGTTGGGAGAAATGCGGACGAATTAGTGAGAAAAATAAAAGCCTTTCAACATGTTAGATCGACAGGTGGCCAGGAGGTATGTCCTGCCAAATGGGAACCTGGAAAGGCTACCCTTAAACCAGGAATTGAGCTTGCAGGAAAAGTATACGAAGTTTATAAAAAGTAACTCAAAAGACTTTAGGGGGTTTTCACCCCCTTCTCCCTCACCCATTGGAGAGCCGCGTAAGCTACTTCTACTTACTCCCTTAAACACACCTTACCTTCAATGAGAGAAGACGCCCATTCTCTAAGCGATAGAAAAAGAAGCTAAAGAGAAAGAACCTATAAGATTCTTAAAGGTATCTTAACTGGTAATGCCATCTTTACCCTGACTCCTTTGCCTGCCTCTTCCGCACTCCAATTACATTTTCGATCTCCTCATTTTTTTTACAGCCTGTTCTGCGGCAATTAGTATTGGATCAAAAGGGGCTGAGAATGGCGGAGCGTAAGCGAAATCAAGCCTTGCGATTTGATCCAAAGTCATCCCTTGATGAAGTGCAACTGCCAAAACGTTTATTCTTCTCGCAACTCCCTCCTTCCCGGCCATCTGAGCACCGAGTAGCTTACCACTTCTACGATCAAATATGAGTTTTATGATCATTCTCTCCGATCCTGGCATGTAACCAACCTTCGAATCTGCCTCAATGATTTGCCAGTCCACATCATAACCGTATTCTTTAGCCGCTTGAAATCCGAGACCTGTAAAAGCAACCTCCAGTTCAAAAACCTTAAAAGCAGCTGATCCCACAACTCCGTCGAAAATCGCCTTCACTCCTGCAGCATTTTCACCTGCCACCCTACCCTGTTTATTCGCAATATCAGCTAAAGGAGTATAAACCCAGTTTTTGCTTATCAGATTGAATACTTCGCAGCAATCGCCCGCAGTGTAAATGTCTTTTAGATTCGTCCTTTGAGCGAAATCCGTTCTTATGGCTCCAGTTTTCCCGAGCTCAACTCCCGCCTCTTTTGCCAGCTCCACATTAGGGATCAC
The DNA here is from genome assembly GCA_938084905.1 of uncultured bacterium. Taxonomy (GTDB): domain Bacteria; phylum Desulfobacterota; class Syntrophorhabdia; order Syntrophorhabdales; family JANXAF01; genus CALKEQ01. The sequence goes on along the minus strand of CALKEQ010000009.1, from coordinate 5,369 downwards.
ACCTATGGCCGCAAGAACCATGTCAGTCGGATAGACGCCCTTCGAGGTCTCTATTGAGGTAATCTCCCCTTCGCTATTCTGATTGAATGAGACAGGTTCGTTGTAAGGAAGGAAATGAACGCCGTTTTCTGTGATCTCTTTAAGAATCTTCTCAGATATTTCTCGTTCAAGGTTCCCTGCTGGGAGATCCCTTCTACAAAAAAGGTAGGTTTCCAGACCCCTAAGACGGAATGCTTCACACATCTCTAAACCTATAAATCCTCCTCCGATGATGGAGACCCTCTTTGGCTCCCTTTCCTCCAGGTACGTTTTAATCGCAATGGCATCCTGAAGGTCCTTTAATGTGAATAGATTTTTTGCCTGGCTTCCCGGTATGCTGGGCTTCCTTGACCTTGCTCCAGTTGCGATTATGAGTTTGTCATAAGAGATGTGGCTCCTACTAAAATCGTCTAAATTGACGACCTCAATCTTTTTCTCATTGGGATCGATTTTTGTCACCCTGTGCCTGATAAAAACGTTAATGTCGTGGATATTCTTGAATTGCTCAGGTGTCCTAACTATCAGTCTTTTTTGGTCTTTTACTACATCTCCGATGTAGTAAGGGGTCTCTCAAGACCCGTAAGAGACGAACTTTCCCTGTTCGAACACTGTAACATCGAGTTCAGGATTAACCCTCTTGGCTCTGGCTGCCGCACTTGGCCCTGCCGCCGAACCACCTATTATTACTAGCCTCTCCTTTTTTGACATATCCCCTCCTTTTATATGAAAACTATCTTAGGCCCTCCGTAGATCCGTTAAATCTCTACCGTCTTTTTTCTAACTTTGCCAGCCTCTCTTGGAATTTGTTCTTAATTATGTTTCGAAGAAACAAACTTGTCAAGCTTGTTGCCATTCTCTATTTACGCGAGTCTTTTCCTTTATGTGCGATAAAGACCAGTAACCTCTTCTATTAAGAGGACTTGGAGCAAAGCGTTTAAGCGGATACTGTTTTATCCATTCCATCACTTCGAGAATGGACCCTCCATGAGACAAAATAACCTGATCAATTCGATTTCTGGCAGTAGGATTTTCACGAAAAATAGGCCGAAACATCTCCTGGGATAATTCCTTTGATGATCCCTTACAAAAAGCTTTAGCGCAAGATCACAAGCACTGTCAGTATCTGAAAGAGCAACTTACGGTTTTTGGTAAGGTCTTAGCACCTTTATCCCCATCGTTCAATCCCTAACTTCCAGAGCTTAAAAATACAGACCTCAGCACTTTAAGACCCGTTAAAAAAATAGGTCAAAAATACTTCCCTTCCATCGTGAAAGTTAAACTACAAATCGGCTTATCCGGCCATGATCGGCCATTGCTCAAAAATAGCTATTTACTTTTATCGGCAAAACTCCTAAAATTTAACAAAGATGGTAAGGAAAGGGGGTTGTAAAGATCATGAAACTTTTGGCTTTTTTGGTCCTATTTACCTTTTTTGGTCTCTCTGTCATGGCAGCTGAAAAGATCGGTGTAATTGTCGTTGATGTGCAAGCCGATTTCACAAAATTCAAAAATGGATCCCTCGCTGTAGAGGGAACGGATGAAGCTTACATTAAGACAGTTGAAGAGAGTACAAAAAAATTAAAGGCATCTGGTTATCCGATATACGCTACCCAGGACTGGCATCCAAAGAACCATGCCTCTTTCTACACCAATCATCCCAATAAAAAACCCTTTGATGTTATAAAACTCCATGGAAAGGATCAGGTTCTTTGGTCCCCACACTGTGTGCAAAATACACCAGGAGCAGAGATTCTTCTAGACAAGAAGCTATTCAAAGCAGTTGTGAGAAAAGGTAAAGACCCTCAGTACGATAGTTACTCTGGATTCCAAGACGATGGTGGGAAGAAGACGGAGCTTGATGAAATCTTGAAAAAAGATGGTATAGGGAAGTTGGTCATCTACGGCATAGCCACCGATTACTGTGTGAAGGCAACGGCCCTTGATGCTGTCGCAAGAGGTTACAAGGTAATGGTGATTAAGAACCTTTGCAGAGGGGTGGCTCCAGAGAGTACACAGAAGGCTATTGAGGAGATGAAATCAAAGGGGATCATCATTCTCGAGGATCTCGATCTTGAGAGAATAAAGGCATTTAAATAGCTCGATTCGGGTTTATAAACCCAAATCTGACCATATCCCTTTCGTTCTTTATGAAAGCCTGCGGGTTTTTATTCTTCGTAAATTCCAAAGTCAGCCGGAAAAATTGACCGCTGTGATCTACACCTTATGCGAAAGCCAATCTTTTGGTAGTTCGGATTAGATCTGGATGTGCGAGAAAAAACTGGGGTAACATTTTTCCAAACGTTGAGATAGTCCATAACTCATAAAGGTAAAAGAACCTTAATTTTCCGTTTTAATCTTAGCTTTTAAAAATTCTACCAGCTCTTTGCTATCAGAGATGGGCTCAAGGCATCTTTCTCTGAGGCAGGGTAGGATGAAGTCCTTCTCTTCATAAAATGAAGGAGCATCCTCCTCTTCATATCTGAGTGTAACATAGGGCCTGAAAAACGTAAGGGCAGTTCTTGAGAGTTCACTCTCTTTTGAAGCATGGATCGAAAGCCTTAACATGTTAAAATACATGTCAAGTGCTACAAAATAATAGGCAGAAGATATACCGTTTGCTTTTGCCCTCTCTGAGAAGGTCCTGAGAGAGTCTTCAGCTAACTTCAAATACTCACTTCTGTCAGTAAGATGAAAAAGCTTAAGTAGCATGATGATGGCCAGGCTGTTTGCTGAGGGATGGGGTGTGTCCTCTATGGTCTTCAACCTTACACCCAGAACAGGTTCTTCTGTATCAAAAAAACCTCCTGAACTAGTATCATAAAATAGCCTGGTAGTTTTGTCCATTAATTCTATGGCCTTACCGAGATAATCCCTCTCAGCTGTAACTTCATAGGATAAGAGAAGGGCTTCTATTAAATAGACATAATCCTCAAGCATGCCCTTTACATCTTCGGAGTGATACAGCTTACCATCTTTGTATCTTAAAGAGAGTATCCGCCTCACTGTTTTTAAGGCATAATCCACGCAGCTTTTTTTATTTAAATACCTTCCAGCTTTCAAAAAAGAAGTTATCATCATCCCGTTAAGGGACGTATAGAGGTTTTTATCAACAAAGGGTTGTTTTCTTGTGTTGCGATATCTCAGGAGTTTTTCCTTTGCTCTTTTTATAATCTCCCTGACATCTTCTTCATTCATACCAGTCATAGAACCTATCTCCTCAGGAGTCTTCACCACAAAAAGCACCTTCCTTCTCGGATTGTGAGGCATGGAGCCTCTTTCATGTAAGAGATGGAGTGTCAGCACAGTGAACTCCTCTTCATCCAGCACATTCTTGAGCTCATCATAGCTCCATGTAAAGGCTCCGCCTTCATCATCAGGCGTTACATCAGCATCCTGAGATGCGTAAAATCCTCCATCAGGATCAGAGAGGGTTGTCCTGACAAAGTTTATTATTCCCTCTGCCACTTCCTTAAAGTAAGAGGAACCTGTGAGCCTATAGGCATCAATATAATTTCTCAGGAGCCACGCATTATCATCAGCCATCTTTTCAAAATGCGGGATTATCCAGGCCTCATCAGTGGAATATCTGTGAAAGCCTCCACCGAGCTGATCATGAATTCCTCCTTTTGCCATGGCAGTAAGAGTTAAGTTCAGAACCTTGTATAAGAGGTTTTCTCCTTCCTCAAAGAACAACCTGTTTATAACAAATTCTATGACACCTGGCATGGGAAATTTTGGAGCCTGTCCAAAGCCTCCGTGCAAAGGATCAAAGCTGGAGATCAGCGATGATTTTGCTATCTCAATAAGAGCCGATCTGATATCTCCTCTTTGGTCCTTATTTTCAGCTAGAAGACTCATTAGTCTTGATGACTGTTCGAGGAGTTCGTTCTTGTTCTTTTTATAGAAATCAATCACAGTCCTTAAAACCCTTTTAAATCCAACTCTTCCATGGGCATCTTCAGGTGGGAAATAGGTTCCACCAAAAAAGGGGTATCCGTAAGGAGTGAGAAATACACTTAAAGGCCATCCACCTGTACCTGAGATTGTCTGGACTGCCATCTGCATTCTTCTGTCTATATCTGGTCTTTCATCCCTATCAATCTTTATGCAGACGAAATTGTTATTGAGAAGTTCTATTATCTCAGCGTTATTGAATGTCTCTTCTGCCATTACATGGCACCAGTGGCACCATATGGCACCGGAGCTTAAAAAAACAGGCTTATCTTCTTTCTTTGCCCTTTCAAAGGCCTCGTCTGACCAGGGATACCAGTCTATTAATTGGTTGGCGGAGTGCCTAAGGTAAGCTGACTTTTCATTGATAAGTCTATTCACAGGACCTCTGAAAGATAACTTCCCTATTATATCAGAGGATAGAGAAAGTATAAAGACTCTCCCTTTTTTGCGACCTCGTACTGTGAGGTGAGAAGACTTTTACGTATAATACTGCTATAATGTCAAAAAAATGGATAATAGGTTGGCAAGCATCAAACCAGGAACTATCATCAGTGGGGTTTACTGGCCCGAGCCATTAGAGGTTAATCTCATTGAAGATCAAGGGAGTTACCTTCGTATTGTTGGTGTGACCACAGGCAAAACAAAAACCCATTTTGATCAGATAATTCCAAAAGATGCATTAAAAGAAATTTCCATCTTATTAGAGGAGAAAGTAAGTTTTTCAGAAGAGGCATGGAAAGTCTTTCTTGCAGTTGAAACAATCCGTTATCGTTTTGCCTCTATGAGAACCATGGCGTGACACCTCGTAGGTGGACACCTCGTAGGTGTATCTCTGGATTTTCATCCTCCTGTGGTCCCGAGGCTAGAAGGGAAACGAGACCGTGCTGCGAATTTGTTTCCCTCTAATCGCCAATGGCAAAGAATGCTCACGCATAATTCTAACATGCACGAGAGTTAATATTCACGCGCTTTGTTAATTTCACAATCCCTGTGGGGCGCAATAAATTTCACCCACCTTCGCGCTCTGAGCGATTTTCTAAACCAGCGCACATTCGCGCCCTCAACCATCAACGACCAGAACCGTCATCCCCGTTCCTCCTTTCAAAGAAGATTGAACAGCCTCGCGTCTCATAATTGTGCCACGATGCCCTTTAAGCAGCCGGACCCAGATAAACTGGCAGGTTAGAAAATGGGCAAATCGAGACGGGAGCAATAAGAAGAGGAACGAAGATGGCTAACCAATTTGTCAATGGCTTTGGGCGAGTTTACGGAGCAAAGATGGCAACTCTTGAGGTTTGCGACAGACAATGAATTCCCATCTTCCAAACTCACCGTGATAGTTTATTGCTCGCACCCAACGCTGGGCAGCAATTTCC
>CALKEQ010000008.1 GCA_938084905.1 uncultured bacterium | reverse complement strand
CTTACTCCAATATCTCAGTTACAACCCCTGCACCAACTGTCTTTCCACCTTCACGGATTGCAAATCTTAGTTCTTTCTCTAGGGCAATTGGGGTTATAAGCTCAACCGTTAAAGTGACGTTATCTCCTGGCATGACCATCTCAACACCCTCTGGAAGCTTAACAACACCTGTAACATCTGTTGTTCTGAAGTAGAACTGGGGTCTGTAACCTGAGAAAAAGGGAGTATGACGACCTCCCTCTTCCTTTGTGAGAATGTAAACCTCACATTTGAACTTAGTATGTGGTGTTATAGAACCTGGCTTTGCAAGAACCTGTCCACGTTCAACCTCATCCTTTTTAACACCACGTAAAAGTACGCCTATGTTATCTCCTGCTATACCCTGATCAAGGACCTTTCTGAACATCTCTATTGATGTTGCAACTGTCTTTATTGTTGGACGGAAACCTATTATCTCAACCTCATCTCCAGGTTTTATCTGTCCTCTCTCAACCCTTCCAGTTACAACTGTCCCTCTTCCAGATATTGAGAATACATCCTCTATTGGCATAAGGAACGGTTTGTCTATGTCACGGACAGGTTCTGGAATGTAAGAATCAACTGCCTCCATAAGTTCGTATATACATTTGCAGTTAGGACAATCCTCCTTTCCACATCCACATTCTAAGGCTTTAAGTGCACTACCTCTTATTATAGGGATCTCATCTCCTGGGAATTCGTATTTTGACAGTAGTTCTCTTAGCTCAACCTCTACAAGTTCTATAAGTTCAGGGTCATCAACCATATCTATCTTATTCAGAAATACGACTATGTAAGGGACTCCAACCTGACGTGCAAGGAGGATATGTTCCCTTGTCTGTGGCATTGGACCATCATTTGCTCCTACAACTAAGATGGCCCCATCCATCTGGGCAGCTCCAGTTATCATGTTCTTTATGTAATCCGCATGGCCTGGACAGTCAACATGGGCGTAGTGTCTCTTTGGTGTTTCATATTCCACATGGGCAACTGCTATTGTTATCCCCCTCTCCTTCTCCTCAGGTGCCTTATCTATCTGATCAAAGGGCACCCATTGGGCAAGCCCTTTCTTTTCCAGTACCTTTGTTATAGCTGAAGTGAGTGTTGTTTTCCCATGGTCTATGTGTCCTATGGTTCCTATGTTCACATGGGGTTTTGTACGCTCGAATTTTCTTTTTGACATAGAAGACCTCCAATTGGGTTTTTCACCACCTGTAGTGTGCAAAAGCCTTGTTAGCTTCAGCCATCTTGTGTGTGTCCTCCTTCTTTTTGACAGCTCCGCCTTTATTATGGAAAGCGTCGATAATTTCTGCCGCCAGTTTCTCCTTCATCGTCCTCTCGGATCTTTCCCTTGCATATTTGACTATCCATCTAATGCTAAGTGAAAGCTGTCTTTCCGGTCTTACCTCCACAGGAACCTGATAAGTTGCACCTCCGACCCGCCTCGGTTTTACTTCCAGTTCAGGCTTCACATTCTCTATAGCCTTATGGAATATCTTTAAAGGATTCTCCTTCATTTTTTTGCTCACAATGTCAAAAGCCTCATAAACTATCCTTGTGGCCACGGTCTTCTTTCCGTCCCACATTACACAATTTATAAGCTTCTGAACAAGTGGATCACCGTATTTAGGATCAGGTGGGGTTTCCCTGCGTTTAACGTGACCTTTTCTAGGCATTTTTCCCCCTTTTACTGCTTAGGTCTCTTTGTTCCGTATTTTGATCTGCTCTTCTTTCTATTTGCCACACCTGCCGCATCAAGTGCGCCTCTTATAACATGGTACCTGACTCCTGGCAAATCCTTAACTCTCCCACCCCTTATAAGAACGACAGAGTGTTCCTGTAAATTGTGGCCTATACCTGGAATGTAGGTTGTGACCTCAATTCCGTTTGTAAGTCTAACACGCGCGACCTTTCTCAAAGCCGAGTTGGGTTTTTTGGGAGTTGTTGTGTAAACTCGTATGCAAACACCCCTTTTTTGAGGACATTTGGTCAGTGCGGGAGATGAGCTTTTTCTTTTCGCACTCTTCCTCCCCTGCCTTACAAGCTGATTGATCGTAGGCATCAAATACCTCCAAAAAATAATCCCTTTTTTAAGGGATTAACACGTGTACCTAAGAAACTCTGTATATTAAACAATTTCTCTTTTCCATGTCAAGGAAAAAGTGCTTGCCAACTGGCCTTGAGCAATTGTAAGAACTTGCGATTTTAAAAGAGATGCGCCACTTCCAGACATTAAAGATGGTAGGAACGACTTTTTTAAAACCATACCCTCAGAACTCGGTCAAAATCGATGAACTGGAAATAAATCCCATTGGAAGAGATAGGTAGCCGGGCCTAAAAAGTGCCAAATTGAGTATGTAGCTAAAAGAAAAAACGAGCTTTTTTTTCAGCTTTTTGAAAATCAGCGCCTAAAAAAAAGGGTTCCGCTCATAAGCCTATAATGAGCCTTGCTCCCTCTCAAAAAAATTTTCTGAAAACTTGAAATCTTGAGTTTCTCACTCTTCTTTGGTAGAATTCATAAAGTCCTTTTGCGCCTGTAGCTCAACAGGATAGAGCAACGGACTTCTAATCCGTAGGTTCCGCGTTCGACTCGCGGCAGGCGCGTTCTTCGGGAGGATCCATGCTAAATAAAACAAAGCTTTTTCCCCTCATTTTTTTTATCTCTTTTTTCTTCGCTTTCACTACCGAGGCGGAAACAAAAAAAGACGTCGTAAAAACAAAGTCCGGTGAATTGGAGATAGGTTTCATTGGCCACGGAAGTCTCATGATGAAATGGAAAAATAAGATAATCCACGTTGATCCGTACGGTAAGGTGGGAAACTATTCAAAGCTTCCAAAAGCTGACCTTATCCTCGTAACCCATGACCACTTCGACCACTTTGACCTCGATGCCATAAGAAAAATAAAAAAGGAGAACACCATCATTATCTACACAAAAAAATGCGAGGAAAAACTGAAGGGTGGAATTGTGATGAAAAATGGAGACTTTAGGACTGTTTTAGATGTAAAGATCGAGGCTCTTCCTGCATACAACATAGTCCACAAAAGGAGTGACGGGATCCCTTTCCATCCAAAAGGTGAGGGGAATGGTTACGTTCTCACATTTGATGACTTAAGGGTTTACATTGCGGGAGATACGGAGAATATTCCCGAGATGAAGGAGCTAAAGAATATCCACATCGCTTTTCTGCCCATGAATTTGCCCTACACTATGACCCCAGAGATGGTCAAAGAGGCCGCGCTTATGATAAAACCCAAGATTCTTTATCCCTACCATTACGGGGAAACAGATCCAAAGAGACTAGTTGAACTTCTCAAAGAATTCCCGGAAATAGAGGTAAGAGTAAGGGACATGAGATAAAAAATGAAGGATCTTCCATCGTTTCTCTCCTTACTAGAGGAGGAAGGGGAGCTCAAAAGAATAAAAGTCCCAGTCTCAAAGGATCTGGAGATAACGGAAATTACAAACCGTATCTGTAAATCGGGGGAGGATAAGAACAAGGCCCTCCTCTTTGAAAATGTGGAGGGCTATAGTATCCCCATTGTCACAAACCTTTTCGGTTCAAAGAGAAGAATATCCATGTGCTTCGGGCTGAACGATCTTCTTCAGCTTTCGGAAAAGGTAGAGGAACTCTTGAGATTAGACTTCAAGGGAGGACTTCTCGATCTACTTGGAAAGGGCTACGACATTTTCAAGAGAGTCAAGGAAGCAACTTCAGTGAAAATCGTAAGTAGACCGCCATGTCAGGAGATTATTTATGAGAGGGAGGCAAGCCTTAAACTTATTCCCATTCCAAAATTCTGGCCTTTGGATGAAGGTCCTTACATCACATTGCCACAAGTTATAACCCATAACCCTAAAACGAAGAAAAGAAACGTGGGAATGTACAGGTTGCAAGTCATCGATGAAAAAAAACTTCTTGTCCACTGGCAGCTTCATAAAAACGGAAGGGAACATGAAGAAATAGCAAGGAGTTTAGGATTCCGCCAGATCCCATGCGCCGTTGCGTTAGGGGGCGATCCCCTTTGTATCTGGGCTGCTCTTTTACCTTTACCATTGGATCTGGATGAGTACATGATAGTTTCATTCTTGAGAAAACAACCGATCGAAATGGCAAAATGTTTGACCCAACCTCTTTACGTTCCTGCCTCTGCGGAGATAGTTATTGAAGGGTACATAGACGTAGAAGAAAGGAAATTGGAAGGACCTTTTGGAGATCACACTGGCTACTACACTCCACCCAAACTTTATCCAGTTTTTAATGTAACCGCAATCACAATGAGAAAAAATCCCATATACCCAGCCACAGTTACAGGGGTTCCTCCAATGGAGGACTACTGGATGGGAAAGGCAGTAGAGCGTTTTTTTCTTCCCTTCCTGAGATTACTCCTTCCCGAAATAAGAGACATAAATATGCCAGCCTTTGGTGTCTTTCATAACCTCTTACTCGTTTCAATAAGGAAAAGGTATCCAGGCCATGCCCGCAAAATCATAAACGCACTGTGGGGCTTGGGTATGATTTCTCTTACAAAGGCCATTGTGGTTTTTGACGAAGATGTGAATCTTGAAAGAACAGATGAAGTAATGTGGCGTCTTTTCGGTTCTGTAGACTGGGTAAGGGACACAATTCTTACTGAAGGACCACTTGATGAACTCGATCACTCATCCTCTTACAGATGTTTTGGAGGAAAGATCGGCATAGATGCTACGAGAAAGCTCAAAGAAGAAGGGTACGAGACTGAATGGCCAAAAATTGTAGAGATGAGTGAGGAGATCGTGAAAAAGGTTGACGAGAAATGGAAAGATTTGGGACTCGCCTGAGAGGTAGCTTTCTCTCTTTTTGGCATTTCCTTGAGATGATAAAGTTCGAACATACGATATTCGCTCTCCCCTTTGCCTATATGGGCATGTTTCTGGCTTCCTCTGGTATTCCAAAACTTAGAGAATTCATCCTCATTTCAATCGGCTTTGCCTCCGCGAGAACCTACGCCATGACTCTAAACAGGATTTTAGATCTACCCTTCGATAGAATTAACCCGAGAACTAAAAACCGACACCTTGTAACGGGGAAGTTGAAAAAAAGTACCGCTTATATGGGGGTAGTTGTTTCACTTTTCACCCTCGTTTTTGTCGCCTGGATGCTTTCTCCTTTTGTTTTAAAGCTTTTGCCCATTGCCCTTTTTTTTCTTACTTTTTACCATCTAACAAAGAGGTTTACATATCTGTCACACTTCATACTCGGTTTTACAGACGGCTTGGCTCCTCTTGGTGCCTGGATAGCGATACGTAAATCCGCTTTTTCTGCATCAGATTTGCCTGGCTGGTTGCTGGTATTTATAGTCACATTCTGGATAGCAGGTTTTGACATACTCTATCAGTGTCAGGACGTGGATTTTGACAGGAAGATGAATCTTCACTCCATCCCAAGCCGCTTCGGTATAAAGGTGGCTTTCAAAGTGGCACGTCTCTGTCACGCTATTATGCTTTTTGGCCTTTTTTTACTCATGTTTACCATTGAGTCAAAGATCCCATTTATGCTCTCGCTTCTTCTCACAATTTTTCTCCTTGTAAAAGAACATCTAATGGTCACTCCTGAGGATCTATCTAGACTCAATCTTGCATTTTTCCACATGAACAGTTATATAAGCATTGTCCTTTTCTTTGGGATCATGATTTCGGTCCTAGTGTAGGGGCAATTGATGAGAATAAGGTTCTACCTCAGTCTGATCCTTTGCCTTTTAGTATTCTCCCTATCGGAGATAGTATACGCGAAGGAATCTTCCAATCGGGTAAGGTTTGGGGCTCTTCCGATCCTCGATGTACTCCCGGTTTATGTAGCACTTGAAAAAGGCCATTTTTATGCAAACGGGCTAAAAGTAGAAATAATACCGTGTGCGTCTGCAGCAGAAAGGGATCAGCTCCTTATGGCTGGATCACTCGATTTAACTATAAGCGATCTTATATCGATTGCCCTCTTCAACAGAGAAAAGGTAAACGTAATCGGTGTGAGATACGCAATGGTTCCCACTGAAAGATTCTTTCAGTTCGCAATAGTATCTTCCAAGAATTCCAATATTAGGAAAGTAGAAGATTTGGATGGAATCCCAATAGGTGTCTCACATATGACCATAGCTCACTATGTTACTGAGAAACTATTGATGAAACATAACCTTAGGGAAATAAAAACCGCGCCTGTGCCGAGAATCCCTGACAGACTCTCAGCTTTGATGCGCGGTGATCTAAAGGCAGCTTGCCTTCCAGATCCCTTTGCTTCTCTTGCATTGATTCAAGGTGCCACCTGCGTTCTAGACGACAGAAAAGATCGATCTTTAAGCGGTAGTCTTTACGCAGTAGCAAAAACATTTGCCGATAAAAACCCTGAAATTGTGATTAAGTTTTTGTCCTCGATCGATAAGGCCATAGAGCTTATAAACAGAGAAAAGGAAAAAATAGGTTTTTTTGCAGCGGAGAAAAAACTTATACCTACGCCTCTTATCGGAAGATACGTCCTCCCAGATTTCCCGATGGCAAGGGTTCCTGATGAAAGAATTTGGAAGGATGTAATCTTTTGGCTTAGGGAAAAAGAAGCTTTAAAAAATGGCATTGACTACTCTCAAGTAATAACAAAAAGGTTCCTAGAAAAATGATCGAGCTTGAGGAAGTCACATTCTTTTACGAGAAAGAGAGACCCATATTCAGGTCTTTTACACTTTCAATAGGAAGAGGGGAATCTTTGGCAGTGCTTGGACCATCCGGTTGCGGAAAAACTACTTTCCTTTACTTGATTGCGGGTCTTTTACGCCCCCAAGAAGGAAAGATAAGAATAGAAGGAGAGGAAATAAGAGGACCAAGGGAAAAAACTGCTCTGATTCTTCAAGACTATGGACTTCTTCCATGGAAAACCGTTAAGGAAAATGTGGAGCTCGGACTCAGATTCAGGAAGATACCGCCCGATTCACAGTCAGAGGAATGGTTAAAAAGGATGGGGATATACGAGGTAAAGGACAGATATCCACACCAGATCTCAGGTGGACAAAAGCAGAGGGCAGCCATCTGTCGCTCCCTCATTCTTAAGCCGGATCTGATACTTATGGATGAACCATTTTCATCTCTTGACGCGCCTACAAGGGAGAATTTGCAGGACTTGATCGTTGATTTACATAAGGACTCCGATTTGACAGTTATTCTCGTAACCCATACCATTGAAGAGGCAGCTTACGTGGGAGAAAAGATTCTAGTTCTGCTCGACCCTCCTCACGAAAAACCCCTGCTCTTAGGGAAAAAGGGGAAACCCTTAAGAAGAGACGATGGCGACTTCTTGTCACTCTGTTCCGAATTAAAAAACTACGTGGACAGGCTGTGGGATCGAAAAGCCTAAACCTGGTTTTTGCCTTTTTACTTCTAGTCCTCGTTTGGCAAATTTCCTCAACCTTACTCAGGATGGATATCCTTCCACCTCCACATAAGGTCCTTTTTGCTTTCACCAGCAATTTTGGCTCAGAACTGGGTAAACATTTTTTGGCAAGTCTCAAAAGGGTAGTAATAAGTATCTTACTGGCGATCGGCATTGCCTCTCCTCTCGGGATTCTTATAGGACAGATTAGTTCACTCGATCGGCTCATCTCCCCTTTTATATACCTCATCTATCCAGTCCCAAAAGTCGTCTTCGTCCCCCTCATCATTCTTTTCCTTGGTGTCGGAGATTTGGCAAAGATACTTATGATTTTCATAATCCTCTTCTTTCAGATTCTGGTTTTAACAAGAGATAGCGCGACAAGTTTAAGGCCAGAGATCATCCTTTCAGTCAAAAGCCTAGGTGCGAGAAGAAGAGATCTGTTTCTACATGTTTTCCTCCCTGCAAGTCTTCCCGCAATATTCACCGGCATCAGGCAGTCCATAGGAACGGCAATCGCCGTTCTCTACGTTGCTGAGCTTTTTGCTACCCAGTACGGGCTTGGCTACTACATTTACCTTACCGGGAGTACACTTTTCGATTACCCATCAATGTACGCGGGAATTTTTGCAATGGGAATCTTAGGGTTCGGTCTTTACTTTCTCACCGATTTTCTTGAGCGGATTGTCTGTCCGTGGAGGTTCTCGTAAAATCAAATTTAATGGCATGGGATGGACATATTGAAGCACAGAGTCCGCAGCCTATGCAGAGATTTGGGTCTATTTTTGCGATAGGATCAAAGGTTGTAGGATGAAGTCCAAATAGGCTTAAGGTTCTATCCCTTCTTTTTGTTTCGATCGCATTTGCCAAACAGGCGTTTTTGCAAAAACCACATCCACTACAGCTTTCCTCAAGAACTTCTGGAACCTTCCTCGCCTCTGAATCGAGAAGAGCCTCAGCACAAGCCGCGTAGTACTCTCTAGTCTCCCATCTTCTCGAGCGTGGATATCTTAAGAATCCTACATGATACCTGTTTCTGTCCCATTTCGTGGGAGACCACCTAAGTTGCGGTTCTGATCTTGAAAAACCAAGTACCTCAAATTCTCTAAAATAGCGACAAAAATCTTCCATTAGTATGAGGTGATCCACTTTTATCTCAATTTTTTTTCCTCCTTCTATCCTCAAACTTCCCTTGTCGAAGGAGACCCTTTCATCTTCTTCAAGATGTATAAATACAACCCCTTCTCTTCTTGCCTTCTCATAGATTAGCTCTTCGTACGAGGGAAAAACGGAGTTTCTAGTAACTACGTACACTTGCTTTTTCCTTTCAACAAGTTTTAGCGCTAGCTCAACAAACACAAGAGAAAAGTACTCGTAGAACATTGAGGAGTAAGTATCATCCACACCGAGATAAAAAGCGAAACTCTCTCCAGAATCAGGAAGATCAAAGCCTGGGGGATCTTTCCGAAAAACCATCTTTCCACCAGTTATACCCTTTCCTCCTGATGCTAGGTAACCTGCAGCAAATCCGGTGAGAATAGAATCCTTAATATTCATCGGTTCGAGGGAACCACCACAGGCAAATACACCATCTACATCTGTCTGGAGTGGAGAAGCTTCTTTAACAAAGCCATGTTCGTTTAAAGAAAACCCAAAAATACGGCTCAAATGACCAAGTTCTGGGTTTGGCCTCAAGGCATTCACTGTAACTAGATAATTGAACTTCTCCTCAAATAATTTGCCACCTGAAAAATACCTGACTTTAACTCCCTCTTCGTCTTCCTCCATACTTTTCGAGTTCGTTCTCAAAAAGCGGACATTTGAATCTTTAAGAGCCTTCAGTAAAAAGAACTCCTGGCCAAAAAGCCTTAAGTCGTTGTAGAAAACTGTGATTTCAGGATGAGTCCTCAAAAGTGTCCATTTGATCTGACGGAGAGTGTATGAGCAGCAGACAGACGAACACAAGGGGTAGTCTCTGCTTCTCGAACCATGACAGAGTATAAAGGCAATCTTTTTTAGATCATTCGGAAGGGCTTCGTTTCTCTGATCTATAAGGCTATCGTATTCAAGGCTCGAAAGAATCCTCCTTCCTTTTGTATCAGGTTCACACGAGATCAACCCAGTGGCCAAAACTACTCTGTCCACCTCCACTCTTTCACCATCATCTAAGTCAAGAAGAAAAAGGCCATTTCTTCTTTCGCAAGAAAGGACTCTTTTGCCTGTAAGTACTTTTAGTTTAGGGGAATTCCTTATCTCTTCGAAGAAAGTTTGAAACCCAACCCTGCAGTTGGCTATACGTGCCATAAGGCCTCCTATTTTCCCCTCTTTCTCTATGATTATTACCTCGTGACCAAATCTGAGCGCAACTTTAGCAGAAGAGATACCGCTTATGCCACCACCTAAAACAGCTATCCTCATAGTTTCTCTCTCTCTCCCATAAGGTAAAGGAGAAGCTCTGTAAAATAGATCACCTTATTCCTTTCAGAGAATGTTCTAAGAACCATATGGCATAGGGGACAAAAAACTACTAAAAAACCACGTGATTTCGCGAGAATTGTTCTTGTGAGCTCTAAGGATAATTCCTTATCAACGAAAAACCTATTTCCGCCACAGCACCTATCCCTGATTTTTTCTCCTGACAGACTCCCCCCGAACTTATCAATTACCCTTTCCATTACGTATGGATCCTTTATTGCTGTCTCTTTTGGCCTCAAAAGTAGACATCCGTAGTAAGGTGTGAAGGGGAGGCCTCTCAACTCCCTTTTTGCCTTTGCAAAAAGAACATCAACGTTTAAAATCTCAAGGGGATGGTATATTGAGTATTTTTTGTCCTCGTTCGCCTCCTTAAGGTTCTTACAACAGAGTGGGCAAGCCGCAATTAATTGGAAAGAGATCCTTTCTGCCTTTTTTAGGTTCACCTTTGACATTTCCCTTATCTGCTTTAGACTTCCGTACTCAAAAGCTCCACAACACTTCCAATTTTCAATTTCGGTCAATTTAATTCCTAAAATTTCAAAAACCCTCCTCAAATCTCTGTCTAACTTCTTTGCAGAGCCTTTGAGTGAGCAGCCCGGATAGTATGCGTAATGCATCATCTCCTCAGAAGGAAAGGGGGAAAGGAAAAGTTCATGTATCTTATCCATCTTGGAAGGTACCTCAAGTAACCCTTTTTCAGGAGAAAGGGAAGGATCCTGAAAAAGATATAGGGTTCGTAAGCTCTTCCAAAAATGGCTATAGACGATTTGAACGTTCTTGTGAAAAGATCCCCTTTCGATCTCTCCCTTATTGCCCTTACTATTTCCGGAATTTTAATCCTCCACGGACAGCTTTCAACGCACCTGTAACAAGATGTGCAATAAGTGACAATGGAGTGGTCATTTGGAATATGGCCCAGAAAAATCGACAAAAGGAGATCCTGAGGATTAACGTTTTTTCCTATATCGTTTAATGTACAGACAGAAGCACAGATTTTACATCCCATACAAACTGAAAAATCCTCCCTTCTTTGGCCTGTTTTCTCAAAAATTTCGTCACGTTCAGTCTTCAGCATCTGACAATTCGTCCTCTTCGAATGTTGTGTAAGGGATCTTTTCATCGAAGCTTCTTCCTGGAACGTAATTGAAGACTCCAGATATTCTATCAGATACACCTTTGAAGTATTTTAGAAGAGGTACGTTCTGGGGACAGGCCTCCTCGCAGCCTCCGCATCCAACACACGTCTGGGAAACGTGGTACATTCTTATCATATGATAAATCTCCTTCCCCTTTGGAACTTCAATCCCTTCAGAGCTCAAGGCAAGGTTCATAAGTGCATCCCCTTTTGGTACGTACTCCTCTTTGTTGAAGAGGCAATCAACGCAATAGCACACTGGACACATATCCCGGCAGTTTAGACACATAACGCACCTTTCCAAATCACTTCTTAGCTCATCTAGACTAGACTTAAAATTGAGCCTTTTACCTTCTTCACCTTTTTTTAGCTCTTCGGGAAGCTCTGACTCCTCCCCATCAATCAGATTTGAAAGAGCTTTGCCCATTTCAGTGTAAGGGACAAACCACCAGTTGAATTTTGAATCGAACCGGATACCAAAATCACCATACTTGCCACTCTTAAAAGAACAAGCTCGACATGCGTTCCTTAAATCCTCTGACTTATCCAGAACCTCCTTCAATTCTCTTACTTCTTCTGGAAATGAAAGAGGTTCGATTCTGGAAGGTACGGTGCCAAAGCAGTCCACAGATCCACAGATTATGTGGCTTTCAATTTGTGCAAGCTTTTTTAGCTCCACGTATGCCCTTGTTTCGCAAGGCCTTAAAATGGCAATCATCTTTAAATCCTGCGTAAATATACGCCGCAGGATTACCGATGTATTCATGTGGAAAACCGGGTTAACTAACGAAATATCTTCCAACTCGCGGCGGAAAATTCTCGTTCTAAAAAAGCCATCTTTCTTCACAAAAGCAAGGACAAGACTAAAGTCGTCTTTAAGAAACCTTCTCAGTGCCTCTATGAGCCCCTTTTTTTCTATCTTTTTCCCCTTCATCTTTTACTTTCTCTCAAATGCTTGTGCATTTCTTTTATTTTCTCCACAAACTTTCTTGCCTCAGAGGCACTAATCCAGAAAAGCCTCAACTTTCCCTTCATTGAAAATATGTCAAGCATCTCTTTTAGAGCGTAAATCCGTCTTCTCGTGAAGTAGTTACCCTTTATGAAGTGGCACTCTCCTGGATGGCACCCAGCAACAAAAACACCATCTGCTCCCTCGAGTAATGCCTTTATGATCAAGGCAGGATCCACTCTGCTAGAACAGGGAACCTGAATAATCGTCACCCCCTCTGGATACTTCAGTCTTAAGCTACCTGCCATCTCTGAAGCTTTATATGCGCAGTAAGAGCATGCGAAGCCGATGATCTTTACGTTCTCTTCCATTCCTCCCCCTTTCTTTCTTAAAGAAGGGCTCTTTGTTCATCGATTATCTGTGCATCAGTGTATCCGGTAAGTGTGATAGATGATGAAGGGCATATGGAAGCACAAAGTCCGCATCCTGCACATTGAGCCTCTTCTATCCTAATAACCCTTGACCTATGATCATACACAATGGCGCTTGCCGGACATACCCTTTCACACAGACGGCAGCCGCTACACCTTTCAGTAAAAACAGTAGCCACTTGTGGCTCAATAAGAGCGTAGCCCATATTAATAAGACTGAACAGCTTGAAAGCCGCTGCCCTTCCTTGGGTGATAGACTCCTCCACATCTTTGGGTCCAGAGCATCCCCCTGCGATAAATATCCCTTTTATAGGTGTATCGAAGGGCCTCATCTTCGGGTGAGCCTCAAGAAAAAAACCATCCTTGTCAAGAGGGATTTTAAGAATCTGTGAAATCTTCTTCCCATCCTCTGGAGGTCCTATGCCAAGAGAAAGAACAACAAGGTCAAATTCCCTCTCAAAAGTTTCACCAGTCAGAGTGTCCTCTCCCCTGAGGAGTATCCCTTCTTTTTTTGGTATAATTTCGGGTACGTTTGAGCGGGTAAAGATGACACCTTTTTCTTGGACCTTCTCGTAAAACTCCTCTCCCCCCCTTGGATGTGCCCTCACATCCATGTAAAAGGATTCGACGTAAGAGTCTGGATAACTTCTTTTGAGATCGTAGGCAGCCTTAAGTCCATTCATGCAGCATATCTTTGAACAGTAAGCCCTTCCTATAGTTTCGTCCCTTGAGCCGACACAGTGGAGAATTGCGATCCTTGGATGGCTTGGAAGCGAAAGTTCCGATACCCTCTCTAGATCCAGGGTTGTCACAATCCTTCTGTCCCTTCCATAGGGAATATCACGCTTCAAAGAAGGGTCGAAGGGAGTACATCCAATCGCAACAATAATACCGCCGACCTTAAGCTCCTTTCTTTTTCCACGAACATTAAGTTGAACTCTGTAATTTCCAAAATGTCCGTCCACTGATTCAATCTCTGCTCCAGTAAATATGTCAACGTATTCCTTGTTGAGCCTTGATATAAGAATCTGGAGTATGTGACTTGCGCTTTTTTCCCCTGGCCAGATATTTTTTAAGGCTTTTAGATTCCCCCCCAACTCTCCACCTTTCTCAACAAGGTAAACTTTTATTCCCATCTGAGAAAGAAAGGAAGAAGCACTTAAACCCGCAACCCCCCCGCCAAGAACAAGGCATGACCTTTCAATCTCCACCTTTTTCTCTTCAAAAGGAATGGCGTGCCAGACTGAGTGAAGTCCAGCCTTTATAAGTTTTAGGGCCTTTTTAGTATTTTTGATAGGATCAGAACCTATCCAGGAGCAATGCTCCCTTATGCTAACTCTTTTAAGCATATAAGGGTTAAGACCGGCCTCCTTAATTACTTGCCTGAAAAGCTCAAAGTGGAGGGAAGGCGCACATGCAGCAATAACTATCCGGTCAACTCCATGCTTAATTACAGCCTCCTTAATCATTTCCTGCCCAGGTTTAGAACATAAGAAAGGATAGTCACAGGAGACCTTAACGTGAGGATAATCCTTGAAATACTGACTTAAGTAGGCGACATCTACCGTCCCCTTTACATTATGACCACAGTGGCACAAAAAGAGTCCGATCTTCATTTGCCCCTACATATGTACTCAAAAACAGAAGCAGCTGCCTCAGTAGACTGAGCCACTGTATCTGGAATATCTTTCGGACCAGAGGCAGTTCCACAGACAAACACACCCTCTTTACCTGCCAAACTTGGATAAGTCGGGTCAACCTTCACAAATCCGTATTCATCAAGGTCCAATCCAAGCATTTTTCCAATCCGGAAGATGTCTCTACTTGGCAGTATGCCAGTTGCAAGAACTACAACGTCCACCTCTATCTCTCTTAATTCCCCGCTCAGCATGTCTTCAACCCTAACAAGGAGAGACCTTCCTCTTTCCACTATTTCACCGGGGATACCTTTTATGTACAAGACTCCTAACTCCTGAACCGACCTGAAGAACTCTTCATATCCTTTACCGTAAGCCCTCACGTCTATATAGGAGACGTATATAGAGGCATCCTTCAATTTCTCCTTTATCATATACGCATGTTTTGCTGTGTACATGCAGCAGATCCTTGAGCAGTACTTTACTCCCCTCTGAGAATCTCTCGAACCGACACACTGAACGAAAAAGAACCTCTCCGGCTTTTTCCCTTCAATCAAAATCTCACCATTCGTCGGACCCGTTGGCGAAAGTATCCTTTCAAGCTCAGCAGAAGTTATCACTCCTCTCCGTTTCCTCATACCATATTCCCCAAGGGAAGCTGCATCGAAAAGATCGAATCCCGTGGCGATAACTATTGCAGAAAAATCCCTCTTTATCAATCTATCTTTTTCCTCGAAGTTGATAGCCTTGTGCTCACATGCGTCAAGGCAGCTTTTTTTACACTTACCTCTAGAAAGGAAAAGGCAGGCATTCCTATCAACAAGGTACTTCTGAGGAACTGCCTGAGGAAAGGGAATGTAAATTGCCGATCTTTTGCCCAAATTAAAATTAAACTCGTCAGGAACCTTCATGACACAAGCGGAAGCACAGGCACCGCAAGTACTGCATTTTTCCATATCCACGTATCTGGGGTTAGATAAGATTGTCGCTGAGAAACCATCCCCTTTCCTTTCTATCTCCATAACCGTAGAGAGTGTGAGAAGTTCAATACTTCGATTAGTGGATACCTCTGCCATTTTGGGTGTGAGAATGCAGGAAGAACAATCGAGAGTAGGAAAGGTTTTATCAAGCTGGATCATTCTTCCGCCTATTGAGGGACCCTGCTCGATGAGAGTTACCTTTACCCCATTTGCAGCCAGCTCCAAAGAGCATGTTATTCCAGCTATCCCACCTCCAATCACAAGTACATTCCTCTCCACTTTACTTCTCCCTCAATATCTGTATTAACCGATCTCTTATCTTGTGCATGTCGGCAATTATCCCGTAATGAGCGTATTGAAAGATGGGGGCCTCAGGATCTTTGTTTACCGCTATTATACATTCAGAATCTTTCATTCCAGATACGTGCTGGAAGGCACCCGATATTCCCATTGCCAGATAGACCTTTGGTTTTACAGTCTTTCCTGACGTACCCACCTGTCTAGATTTAGGTAGCCACTTTTTGTCAATCACAGGCCTCGATCCTGAAATAGTGGCACCGAGCAAAGATGCGAGCTCCTCGTAAAGAGGAATTTCATCCTTCGTTCCAACTCCCCTTCCTATTGAGAGCAAAAAGTCAGCCTTTGTTATATCGACTTCCTGCTTTTCTTCTTCAATATACCCCAGAAATCTTCTCCTTTCGTCCCTAGTTAAACCTTCTAACTTTTCGTAAATCGTATTTTCCTCAATCTCTCTTGCCTCGTGTCTAAAACTTCCGCTCCTTACGGTAATAACGAAGAATCCTTCTCCCTTTATCTTTAAGCTTGCGAAAACCTTGTCGGAGTATAGGCTTTTTAGCAACGTGCCAGATTCCTTTTGATACCCACTAACATCTGTAATTATTGGACTTTTCAGGTATCCTGCGACATAGGGTGCAATCTCCATACCTGAAGAAGAGGCGGAAAAAATGAGAGCGAATGGATCTCCAAATTTTTCAATCACTTTTTTTACGGTAATTACCGCGTTCAAAGGATTTATAAATTCCTCTTCGCCCATCTCAACCTGAATAATCCTTTTGAAGTACGCCTCACGGACATTGTAAGCTCCTTTGGGCAAAATAAGCCAGGGATCTATATTTAGCACGTTGCAGAATCCGACAAGATCTAAATTTCTCTCATCAAAAAGGCCCCTTCTCACATCTGCCATTATCAGTCCGTAACTCATTGACATACCCCCCTTTCCTTAAGAATTTGGAGAAGCTCCCTACACGCACCATCTATGTCATAAGGCAGAATTTTTGCCCCTTCTTTCTTTGGGGGGTAGCTCCATTTTAAAACCTCTATTGAAGAGATTACCCCTTCCATGTACAAAGAGGATTCATAGATCTTTCTCTCTATCTGTGAGGCCCTTCTTATTCCCATTACAGAGACGTACCTCGGCTCATTTATGCCAGTCTGGATGGATAAAACGGATGGTAAAGATACCTTAACTTTCTCCATTAATCCGCCCTCAAGCTCTCTCCTTACAAGAACATACCCTTTCCCCCATTCTTCTATGGCAACAACCATCGAAACGTAGGGGAGTTCAAGAATCCCGGCGAGGTAACCACCAAATGTTCCGAACTGGTCATCTTCAGCCTGAACACCGGTAAATATGGCGTCAAAATTAAAACCCTCCTTTTTTATGAAACGGGAAGCAACAATGGCCCTTAGTCTAGGATCGAATAGAGCCTCTTCTCCCAAAATCAGAATCCCCTCCCCTGCTCCCATTGCAATTGCCCTTCTTAGTACATCGTCACTTTCTTTTGCTCCTAAAGAGATGGCAATAACATGGCCCCCTTCTTTTTCAACTGCCCTTATGGCCTCTTCGAGAGCGTAGTTGTCCCAGTCATTCAGCTTGAAAGGTAGTCTGGAAAGGTCTACAGCTTCTCCTTCTCCCAAAATTTTCAGTTCTTCTTCCTGAGAGGAGGCGACCCTCTTTAGGAAAACGAGTATATTCATAAAAGCACCTCCGTAATAATCTCAGATATATCTTTAACCTCTATCCCTTTCTCCTTGGCCTCTTCCTCCAGAGTCACAAGACAGAATGGACATGCCACACCTATTACTTCTGCGCCAAGTTCTTGAGCCTCACTTACCCTTGATTTTGCATTTCTCTCGTATTCCAAATCCACATCATAAAACATCCTTCCTCCACCACCCTCACAGCAAAGGGAGTTTTCCCTTGATCTTGTGAACTCAAGAAGCTCGGTTCCAGCTATGGCCATGAGAATGTTTCTCGGCTCCTCAAAAATTCCATTCTGTTTACCAAGAAAACAGGGGTCGTGGTATACAACCTTTTTTTTGTACTCTCTCCCAACCCTTATAATTCCCTCCTTTAGTAACCTCCAGAGGATCTCAGTGTAATGGACAACACCTGGAGCTTCTTCACCGTACTCGTTCTTTATGGCGTTATAACAGTGGGGAGAAAGGGCGATTATCTCCTCAATTCCGTATTTTTTGAAATTTGAGATGTTTTCGTCCCTCAGTTCCTCAAAAAGACCTTTCTCTCCGAGTCTTCTTATCTCGTTCCCGCAGCATATCTCCTCCTCCATTAGTATCCCAAATTCAATACCTGCGTATGTGAGGATCTTAGAGACATTTCTTGGAATTACATTACATCTCGGATCATAGGCCTCTACACAGCATGTAAAAAGGAGTCTTTTTTCTCTTAGATCACCTATATTTTTTATCTGGAAGTCAGCTTTTAAAGCCCACTCTGATCTTTTCGACCTTGCCTTCCCCCACGGATTTTTTTGAATAAGGCTATTTTCAAGTGCTCTTTGAATGGATGTGGAGATCCGACCAGATTCAACCAAGTCACTCCTTATATGGATCAGAACTTCTGAGGGCTTCACATCCCTTGGACACCTGATCGTACATGCTCCGCACGAAGTACAGTACCAGACGTGCTGACTTGCGCTTACTGATCCAAACTGTTTCCTCCTCACGACCATTCTTATATTTAGAGGTGTCTTCGCAGACTCCGGACATGATCCTGTACATTTTCCGCACTGGATGCATGCAAATACTCTTTTTGTCCAGTCTTCATCGATCCCTTTTTTCATCATTTAAAATGCTCCTTTTCCCTCACTGTGAAGACCCAAAGAGACACCTCTTTCATACCTAAAGCTTACATGACACTGAGCCACATCTTCAAGCCCAATTGGCAGGCGGTGGAAAATCGGAATCCTGCGGATTAAAATATATATGAACGACGAAACCAAAAAAGGGGAAAGAATGGTTCAGCATGGCTTTTTTCATTTAGGACCAAAAAAGGTGGCATTTATCGGCACTTACACCCCACGTCAATGTGGGATCGCAACTTTCACAAACGATCTTCTTTCTGCAGTAAAAAACGAAGATCCCTCCATTGAATGCTGGGCAGTTGCTGTAAACGACATTTCTGGTGGGTACATGTACCCTGAGGAGGTCCATTTTGAGATAAACCAGAATACACTTTCAGATTACAGACTGGCTGCTGACTTTTTGAACGTAAATAGGATAGAACTTGTCTGTCTACAGCACGAATACGGGATATTCGGGGGCATAGATGGTTCGTACATACTTGAGTTGCTTACGCAGCTGAGAATGCCTCTCGTTACTACTCTTCACACCGTTATCATGAGTCCCACATCTACCCAGTATTCCATCTTAAAACGGATAACACAGGTTTCTGACAAGGTCGTCGTCATGAGTCAAAAAGCGATCGATATTCTTGTCCACATATATGGGGTCCCAAAGGAAAAGATAGTTCATATTCCTCATGGGATCCCAGACGTTCCTTTTATTGATCCAAATTTCTACAAGGATCAATTCGGTGTCGAGGGGAAGAAGGTTATACTTACCTTTGGTCTTATTTCTCCGGGAAAGGGTATAGAGACGATGATAGAGGCCCTTCCCATGGTGGTAAAGGAGCATCCAGATGTTGTTTACATCGTCCTCGGTGCTACCCATCCTCGGATAAAAAGGGAATATGGGGAATCGTACAGGCTCAGTCTCCAAAGGAAAGCTAGGGAACTTGGAGTCGATGATAAAATAGTTTTCTACAACAGATACGTACCTCTCACAGAGCTATGCGAATTTCTAGGCGCTGCTGACATCTACGTAACTCCATATGCAAATCAGGAACAGATCGTTTCTGGAACCCTATCGTACGCCCTTGGATGCGGAAAGGCCATCGTCTCTACTCCTTACTGGTATGCGGTTGAGATGCTAGCTGACGGAAGGGGGAAAATAGTGCCTTTCAGGGACCCTGATGCACTTGCAAAGGAGATAGTCTATTTGTTCTCCAATGATGTGGAGAGACACACAATGAGAAAAAAGGCTTACACTTTCTCTAGGGAAATGGTTTGGAAGGAAGTTGCACGGAAGTACTTAAAGCTCTTTTCGGAAGTCAAATTGGAGAGGGAGAGTACTCCGAGAACTGTCTTTATTGCAAAGATGATGAAGGAAAAGCCTGAGGAGGTTCCCCTTCCAAAGCTAACCCATCTTATGAGGCTTACAGATGATGTGGGTATTCTTCAGCATGCCAAATATATCGTACCAGACCGATATCACGGATACTGTACCGATGACAACGCGAGGGCACTCCTTGCCGCATTACTTGCCATCGACCTGGAAGCGGAGGAGAGTCCAGAAGTCTTAACGAACCTTGCCTGTACTTACATAAGTTTTCTTCAATACGCCTTCAACAGAGAAAATGGAAGATTTAGGAACTTCATGGGATATGACAGGAAGTGGCTGGAAGAGATAGGTTCGGAGGATAGTCACGGAAGAGCCCTCTGGTGTCTTGGAGAGGCAACGTACATTTGCAAAAATGAAGAGCTAAAAGAGGCTATTATAGAGCTTTTTAGACTTTCTCTTCCCGCATTACAGGAATTCAGCTCCCCTCGCGCCTGGGCTTACGCGTTGACGGGAATCCACTATTATCTTAACGTATTCAGTGGAGATACAGAGGTAAAAAGGATAAGAGACCTTCTAGCTTTAAAACTCTTCGAGCTTTTTAAGACGAATGGATCTCCTGATTGGCCTTGGATAGAAGAAGTACTTACCTACGCGAACGGCAGAATCTGCCAGGCTCTTATCTTTTCAGGTTACGATATGAAAAAGCCGGAACTTGTGGATGTGGGTATTGAGTCGCTAAAATGGCTTGTGGAGATTCAGATGGACAAAAAAGGCCATTTCGTCCCTATTGGAACTAACGGATGGTACAGAAAGGGGAAGGAAAGGGCAAGATTTGACCAACAGCCCATTGAGGCCCAAGAGCTTATAGAAGCGTTGAAAAGTGCCTATCTCGTAACGGAAAATGAAGAGTGGATAAAGTACGCTGAGCGTTGTCTTGAATGGTTTCTTGGGAGGAACGATCTCAACGTTCCACTTTACGATTACAAAAGCGGAGGTTGCTGCGACGGTCTTCAGCCTACAGGACCTAATAAAAACCAGGGAGCAGAATCGACCCTTGCATGGCTTTTATCACTCTTCAGAATATACCAGTTCAGGAAGTTCCAAATTTCCCCTTTTCATGAAATGAAGGGAAGCGAATAATCTGATAAAAAGGAGAGGCCATGTCAAAAAAACCGATAGTTATGGTAAGTTCTTATCCTCCTAGGCTGTGCGGTATCGCCACATTCACTGAGGAGGCAAGGGAATTCATAAAGAAGGCAAACCCCGAAAGGGACGTAATTGTCGTAAGCCACTCCGATGGTGAAGGGGAGGGAGTTTATCCAGTAATTGAGATAAACAGGCCAGATTGGTGGAAACCTGTTGCCAGGCTGATAGAAAAATTAGACCCTTATGTAGTTCACATTCAGCATGAGTACGGACTTTACGAGTATTACGATGAGAGGGGGATTGGAGACGGAAATGAGGGCTTCTTGGACCTTCTCGATGCCTTAGGTGATTTTCCACTTGTAGTTGAACCCCACACTGTCCACGGAAGACTCACCGATTTTGAAGCCGATTTTATTTACAAACTCTGCCACAAAAGTCACGTTGTAATCTTCAAATGCCATTACCAGAAATGGAGGCTCGACTGGACATTTAAAGTCAGAAACTGGGAAACTCCTACAAACATAATGGTAGTTCCTCATGGTGCAAGACCGGACAGAAGATGGGGAATAGATGAGATACCAAAACTGCGAAAGGAACTTGGTCTCGACGATCTCGGTCTTTCAAACCATCTTATCGGCATGGTTGGATGGATCCAGTCCAATAAAAGATGGGATATTCTCCTCTCAATGTGGGAGGAGATACACGCCGAGATAAAGAGGCTAACAAATGAGGACTGGGACCTCCTTGCTGCAGGCACAATCAGGGATCCACACCATAAAAAGGATTACGAAAATTGGAAATCCGCACTCGAGATCCTCAAAGACAAAGGAATAGCTCACTTTTACGAGTTCATTCCAAGAGGAGAAATCTACTATAAGGTTATGGCAGTCTGCGATTTTATCGTAATACCAACAGTTGACGAGACTCAGTCGGGAACACTTGCCCGTGTTATCGCACTGAACAAACCTTACATAACAACCGCTCCAATGGAAGGCCTCACAGCCCAAACTTTAGAAAGTGAAGGAGGGCTCCTTTTCACAACGAAGGAGATGCTGAAAAAGAAGGTTATTAGACTTGCATGCGACGAAAAGCTGAGGTTGGAACTTGGTGAGAATTTGAAGAGGTACTTGGACAACGTTGTCTCCTGGGAGATTGTAGCAAAACAGTACAATGAGGCATATAGGCTTGCCAGAGAGTCATGCGAGACAAAAAGACCCGTAGTTCTAGATCTTGAATTTTAGACTAATGAGAAGCGAGCTATTTAGGAGGTACCAAAAAAATCCTGTAATAGACATATCCGATCTTCCCTACTCTGCAAATGCAGTTTTCAATGCGGGAGCCACTTTCTTCAAGGGGGATATACTCCTCCTCATGAGGGTGGAGGAAAAAACGGGAATATCACATTTTCTCTGTGCGAGAAGTAAGGATGGAATGAAAAACTGGATAATTGAAAAAAAACCGACCCTCCTGCCAGAACCTCTGATCTACCCTGAGGAGGAATTCGGGATAGAGGATCCTAGAATAACGTACTTAGAAGAAATCGGAAAATGGGCAGTAGTATACACAGCCTACTCCAGATTCGGTCCCCTTGTTTCGCTTGCACTCACTCAAGATTTTGAGCACTTCGAAAAGAAAGGACCAATCCTCCCGCCGGAAAATAAGGATGCGGCCCTCTTTCCAATGAGGTTTGATGGTAAATGGGCTTTGATCCACAGGCCCAGTCCAAGGGATCGGAGAGCAAAAGCAAACATGTGGATTTCCTTCGGATTGGACCTAAAATACTGGGGCGACCACCAAGTACTTATGGAACCGAGGGAGGGTTCATGGTGGGATTCTGATAGAATCGGCCTCTCAACTCCTCCTCTAAAAACTGAAAGGGGATGGCTTCTACTTTACCACGGAGTAAAAAGAACGGTAAGTGGAGCCATCTACAGATTGGGAATTGTGCTCTTAGATCTTAACAATCCTAGGAATGTAATTTTCAGGTCAGATGAGTGGGTTTTCGGTCCGGAAAAATCTTATGAGCTCATAGGTGATGTGGATAAGGTCGTCTTTCCCTGTGGCTGGGTCATGGTTGGGGATGAGATCAAGTTGTATTACGGAAGCGCAGACAAATGCATCGGACTGGCAACTGCCAACTTAAAGGAGATTCTTGAATGGATTGAGTCAAATCAGAGGGGGAAAAAAGGATGAGGATAGCCATGCTTTCACCAATTGCGTGGAGGACCCCCCCAAGCCATTACGGCCCATGGGAGTATGTGGTCTCAAATCTTACAGAGGAACTGGTAAAAAGGGGGCTAGATGTAACCCTTTTTGCTACCGGTAATTCTTTAACTTCAGCCAGACTGGTGTATGTTGCTCCGAGAGGGTATGAGGAAGACAAAAACCTGATTCCCAAGGTGTACGAGTGCCTTCACATTTCTCAGGTTTTTGAGATGGCAGAGGAATTCGATATCATTCATAACCATTTCGATTTTCTACCGCTAACCTACTCAAAGATGACAAAAACTCCCCTACTTACCACTATCCACGGATTCTCATCTCCAGGCATACTCCCCGTATATAAGAAATACAACGGAAAGGTCTATTACGTAGCCATAAGTGAGGCTGACAAGAATCCTGAGCTAAATTACATAGCTACCATATACCACGGGATACGAGTTGAAGATTTCAAATTCTACGAAGGGCATGGGGATTATCTCCTTTTTTTCGGAAGGATCCACAATGACAAGGGGACCTACGAGGCGATTGAGATAGCAAAAAAAATCGGAATGAGACTTGTGATAGCCGGAATCATACAGGATAGGGAATATTTCGAGAAGTTCTGTGCACCACATATTGACGGGGAAAGGATAATCTACATTGGAAGCGTTGGACCTGAAAGAAAATCTGAGATTCTGGGCCGCGCATATGCCCTTCTTCACCCTATAAATTTTGACGAGCCTTTCGGACTCTCCGTTGTTGAAGCAATGGCATGCGGAACCCCCGTTATCGCAATAAGAAGGGGAAGTATGCCAGAGATTGTAAAAGATGGAGAAACTGGTTTTCTGGTGAATGAGAAGGAGGAATTCATAGAAAGAATAAAATCTGTAAAGGAACTAGACCGGAGAAAATGTAGGGCCTGGGTTGAGAAGCGGTTCACAGTCGCGAGGATGGCTGATGAGTACATAGACGTTTATAGAAGAATTCTTGAAAAGGAGAAAAGAGAAGATGTAAGACCATGGGGATTTTACGAGGTTCTAAGTGACAAAGAGGACCACAAGGTGAAAAGGATAACTGTCTATCCAGGCCATAGACTCAGCTATCAGCGGCATAGAAGAAGGAACGAGCACTGGTTTATTCTTGAAGGAAAGGCACGCGTCACATTGGACGGAGCTGACTTCGTCTTAAAAAAGGGGGACCATATAGATATAGCTTCTGGTACCTGGCACAGGATAAAGAACGAAGGAGAGGGAAATCTCATATTCATTGAAATACAGTCGGGAGAGTATTTTGGTGAAGATGACATAGAAAGACTTGAAGACGACTACGGTAGAATAGAAAAGTGAAAAAGGTTTAAGGTAACGTCCTTTCAGTCCAGATGGTTTCCCCTAAGTGGAAATTCTATTTCAATTGCCCGATAAGTGCAAAAAGCAGAACATACTCCGCACTCCTCGCAGAACTCTTCATTTATCCTTGCGTATCCTTGAGAAGTATCGATCGCGTCTGAAGGGCAAACCTCCAAGCACTTTCCGCACCCTACACAGAGTTCTCTATTTACCCTAGGTACCATTATATTTTCATCCCAAGTTTATACCCATCATGAACTGCATTGTGGAGCCTTCTCGGCTTTTTTGCATCACCTATTACGTAGAGCTCCTTTGCGCACCCAAAAAACGGTTCAATTAGGGAAGTTGCATCTTCTCTTAAGGTGTTTATAAGAGTGTCACATTCTATCTCCTTCTCATCCGTAATGAGGACTCTTCCTTTTCGCCAATTTATTATGTCCGAGTTTGTGAAGACTTTTACGTTATTTTCTTTTAGCGTCTTAATCATCTTCCAAAGATAAAAGGGGTTAACATCCTTTCCAAGACGAGTTTCATTCGCCACAATTGTTATATCGCATCTTTCCTGCCTTAAGAGGAAGAGAGCAACTGATAGGGCGATTCCTCTGCCACCAAGGATAACAACCTTTCCTGAAGGTCTTAATTTCTTCTCGAATATGTCTTCTGGAGTCAGGATCTCTCCTTCATCAAATAGGATCTCCTTCGCCTTTGCTCCTCCTGCATAAACTATTGCGTCAAATTGATCCTTGGAGATCCTTTCGGGTATTATAGTCTCACCTTTTACTATCTTTACACCGTATTTCTCGCACATATGACGAAGATAATCGATAAATCTTAAGAGTTCCTCATCTCCTGGTGATACCATCGAGGCAAAAAGTAGACTTCCACCGAGATCTTCCCGCCTCTCATAGAGGATGACCTCATGGCCCCTCCTTGAGGCTACTTCAGAAAATTGAAGACCCGATGGTCCACCACCAACTACGAGAATCTTCTTTTTTCTCTCCGCTTTTTCAAATCCCGAGTATCCCCACTCTTTCTCCGCTTCATGTCCCAGTGATGGCCTCACAGTGCACATGATAGGTTGATGGTAATAGAGTCTTGAAAAACAGAGGTTGCATGCAATGCAAGGTATTATCTCACTTTCTCTTCCTTCTTTAGCTTTCCTTGGTAATTCAGGATCCGCAATCATGGGTCTACAGACTTCCCAGAAGTCAATTATCCCGTCCGCTATGGCCTTTTCTGGAATGTGAGGAAGAAACTGTCTGAATGCCATCATAACAGGTATATTCACCCTCTTTTTGACCTCTTTCGCTACAAAAAGCCAGCTTCCCATTGGAACATCCCTTGTGATAACAGGTACGGATGACTCATGCCACCCAACTGTAACACTTACATAATCAGCACCGGCTTTCTCAGCAATTTTGAAAGTCTCCAGACTTTCCTCAAACGTATTACCGCCGCGGTCATCGAGAAGTTCGAGTCCACAAAGCCTTATTCCAACTGGTACCTTATCTCCAAGCTCAGATTTGATCCCACTTATAATCTCAACCATAAGTTTGCACCTTCCGTATATATCACCGCCGTATTCATCTTGTCTTTTGTTCGTGTACTTTGAAATAAAAGTGGAGATCAGGTAACCGACTATACCAGAGATCTCTATCATATCGAACCCGGCAAGATAAGCTCTCTTTGCAGCGGAAATATGATCCTCTACAGCTTTTTTTATATCCTCTCGTGTCATCACCTTCGGTTCTTTAAAGTAGGCCAATCTCTGCGGAACGTAAGATGGCATAACACAGTAGTCCAAATCGATGCCACCTTCCCTTCCACAGTGCATGATCTGTAGACAGGCAAGGGCACCATTTCTCTTTATCGCTTCTGCCAGTTTTGATAAACTAGGTATAAATTTATCATCGTATATGGCTAGCATCCCTTTAAAACCCTTGCCCTCTCCTTTTTTGTCAGGGTAAGCTCCTTGAGTAGTTACAATTGCTGCCCCACCTTTTGCCTGGGCCTCCATGTAAGCAATCTCCCTTTCACTTACGTATCCGTCACCGTAAGGGAAGTTCGTCTCAGTTGCAGCGTACTTAATCCTATTTTTTGCCAAAAGATTTCCTATCCGGGCGGGAGAAAAAAGGTTCGGATACCTAGACACGCCTTTAAATAACACGCCAAAGAAGCTAGGTCAAGAAATTAGTTTTTTAATAAATCCTCCCATTTGCCGATAATCATATTGGTACGGAGGTGGACCTATGACCGAACTGATTGTGGCTGTGGATGGACTTTCCTTTGAGGAGGCTAAATCGAAAAAAATCTTTGAAAAGCTTAAGATTGCGAAAGAGAGAAAAATGGTGTGGGGAGTAAAGATAAATGACATGCTCTTTTCAGGGTCCTGTCCAGAGATAATAAGATCACTGAAAGAGGACTACGGACTCTCAGTTTTTGCCGATACCAAACTTCACGACATTCCTACCACAATGGAAAACTGTCTGACAAGGCTCGTTGCGCAAGGTGCAGATATCGTTTCAGTCCACTGTTCCGCTAATTTTCGGCCAAAAAACGAAAAGCTTCTTAAGCACATTGCAGGTTTTACTGTTCTTACCTCTTTTACAGATCTTCAAGTCAAATGGATCTACGATAAAACAAGGGAAGAGATGACCAAAAACTTCGCAGATATAGCCCTTATGAACGGATATTGGTACATCGTTTTGTCAGCGAAAAGTTTAAATTCCATAAGGGACTATCCACTCAAGAAAATTTGTACAGGAATAAGGCCACACTGGTTTCCCCAAAGGAATGACCAAATTGCCGTCTCTTCCATAAAAGAAGCGGTCCGTTCCGAGGCAGACTATATAGTTATGGGAAGACCATTGCTAGAATCAACCGACCTACTAGAGGCAATAGAAAAAGTTAACTGCGAACTTTCCTAAGGAGGAAAAATAGGTTTTGTAGCCATCATGAGGAGAAATTATCCCACTCGTGAACGTAGAAGGCCCAACTTGTCTTAAATTTTTTATTCTCGCAAGAAAAGCAATAGAGGAAAACTAGGAAGTTGACGCACTCTTTCAAAATGTTACTTCAGTTGAAAAAAGAAGATGTGACCTAAAGGACCTTTCTACGCAAAAACAGGAGAACGGCAAACAACCCGTGAAAAAGGTTTTGAGGCTAAACCACATCCCTCTCTTAGTATAGCATGGGAAGAGCTGACAACTAAATGGGATTTATTAAGAAGAATCCTCGAGTGAGAGGTAAAATTCCCCGTAAGATTTTTCTCTGCGGAGTCTGCAGTGGAGGATTTCAAAATAGAGCTTGCAAGCTTAAAATCTCTATAGTAAGATAGTTGAGCCTGCCGGAGTGGTGGAACTGGAAGACGCGCCGGACTCAAAATCCGGTGGAGGTTTACTCCGTGCGGGTTCGATCCCCGCCTCCGGCACTTAATTCTTGCCCCTCAAATTACTCTGAGAAATCGAGCATATTGACTTCAAGAAGCTTACTGTAGTAATCATTAGCCCAGAAAGCGAGGTGAAAAGATGGGTAGGCCCCTTCACCCGTTATCCCTTATCTGAATAGAGTTTGGACCCAGGTTGGGTTCAAGAGGAGATTTGAAGGGGACGGCGGATAGGGCAGAACCCGATCTTTTCACCTTTTCTATTCCCCAAAGGGTAGCCCTCTCTTAAGTCCCTTTAAGCCAAAAAAATTAAAGGGAGGAAAAAAATGGGACAGAGAAGGTTTACCTTTTTTTCGACCCGAAAGGGAATAATCGTATCCGGAGCCGTGATAGGCGTTCTTGCCACGGTTCTGCAAAAATTTGGTAACCCACCAAATATGGGTGTATGTGTGGCATGCTTTGAAAGAGACATAGCCGGCGCCTTAGGACTCCACAGAACTGAGGTGGTTCAGTACATGCGGCCCGAGATAATAGGAATCGTTCTTGGATCATGTCTCGCCTCTCTCTTTTACGGGGAATTCAGGCCTAGGGGAGGTTCATCTCCTGTTGTCCGTTTTATACTAGGCTTTTTCGCCATGACAGGAGCCCTCATCTTTCTTGGATGTCCGTGGAGAGCCTTACTCAGACTTGCGGGAGGTGACGGAAACGCCATTTTCGGAATTGCGGGCCTTGTTGTTGGAATCTGGATTGGAACCCTTTTTTTTGAGCATGGGTACAACTTAGGTAGGTCACAGTCCACCCAAAAGACCGCCGGCTGGATTATGCCGGGAATTATGGCTTCCTTTTTAGTTCTCATGCTTGTTTTTCCACAAATTCCCGGTCAGGAAAAAAGCGGTGTTCTTTTCTACAGCGTAAAGGGTCCTGGTTCGATGCACGCCCTATTGGCAGTTTCACTTATTTTTGGCTTGATAATAGGTTTCATTGCTCAGCGCAGCAGATTCTGCACAGTTGGAGGTATAAGGGATCTTATCCTTTTTAGACAAACCCATTTGCTCTTTGGGATTGTTGCTTTAGCATTGGCCGCTTTTGTCTCAAATCTGATTTTGGGCCAATTTAGACCTGGTTTCGAAAATCAACCGATTGCACATAGCATGTCATTATGGAACTTTCTAGGAATGGTTCTTGCGGGCCTTGCATATACACTCGCAGGAGGCTGTCCCGGAAGACAGCTCTTCTTATCAGGAGAAGGTGACGGAGATGCGGCAATCTTCGTTCTAGGAATGATAGTTGGGGCAGCTATATCGCACAATTTTGGCATAGCCAGCTCCCCCCAGGGGATTGGTCCCTACACCGTACCTGCTCTTATTACAGGTCTTGCCGTCTGTTCTATCATAGGCCTCACAATGAGAGAAAAGTGAAAAAGGAGGGCTATTATGGGTTCGATAGTTGACGCAAGAGGGCTTTCCTGCCCGCAGCCAGTCATGTTAGTTTTAAAGGAAATGGAAAGAATCCAAAAAGGTGAAATTGTCATTCTCGTTGACACGGATACTTCAAAGGAAAATGTCTGTAGATTAGCAGCTTCAAGGGGCTGGGAGGTAAAATCTATTGAACCCGGAGGAGCGGGCTATAAAATAGTCATAGAGAAGGGTTGAGGGGCTCCGTTTTGCCCCTCGCCTAGAGGCCGTATATCTTGTGGCAATTTTGACAGACAAGGGGTAGGGGTGGAAGTCTACACTCACTACTGAGCTTGAAATTCATGAGACTCTCAAAGAGTCTTTTTTTTGCCTCTTCCCTCTCTTTGTGGGCTTCTCTAAAAACTCTGAACTGTTCTCTTGACCAAACTGCGTTTAAAGATTCACAAAAGAGGTTCCCAAAAACCACCTTCTCCATCTTATTTGCCTCACCCTTGAAAATCCTCACAAATTGAGACTCAACAGGCGGATTGAGATAGACGCATGGGGATACATCGCCGTTAACAGAAATGTAGAGGGATCTTAGAGGATTTTCCGGACAGGTACTAACCTCCCTCGAAATAAGAGAAGGCATAAATAACTTTATCCCATAGGAGGATGCTTTCCTTTTTGACTCTAACAAAATATCCTCATATGGACTTTCACCCTCGTAAACGAAAACTTTCATTTCATCCTGTTCTTTGCTGGAAATCTGAATTATGTTGAGAAAAACAACCTCTTTTATTCCGAGAGATTTTGCCAAATCTATTATCATGGGAGATTCCTCCACATTCTCCTTAAGGAGGAGGTAGACGATATGGATCTTGGGACATCTTATGTTCAGGCTTTTTGACAATTCGCGAAAGTATCTTATAGACCATACCATCTTTTCGAAATCCGAATTTACCCTTATAGCTTGGTGAGTCGAGGCTTTCGCTCCTGAAAAGGAAAAGCCAAGAAAGTCGACCCCAACCTTAAGTAGCTCCTTTATGTAATCCTCCGTCAAACCGTACCCACTCGTTACAAAGCCAGCCAAAGAACCCTCTTCTTTTACTATGCGAATGAAATTAAGAAGCTGAGGATGAAGTAGTGATTCACCCCACCCCTCAAGAACAACACTCCCCACCAATCTAAAATAGGGAGAGAGCCTTTTAAAATCCTCTATGCTCATATCCTTCCTCTCATAGTCTTTGAATACGGATTTGATGCACATTTTGCACAAAAGAGGACATCTGGTTGTGATCTCTATCTGCCATGTGGAGAACCTTTTCCCTCCTGATCCAAAAAAAGGGCTCATAATTAGAGAAACCCCTGAAAGATAAGATCGGTAAGTTTCCTCTTAGGTACCCATTCATAATAGTAGTAGGCCAAAAATCGCTTTCCACCCCATTTTTCCTTGAAAAATCTCACCCCT
Source organism: uncultured bacterium (assembly GCA_938084905.1). GTDB lineage: Bacteria > Desulfobacterota > Syntrophorhabdia > Syntrophorhabdales > JANXAF01 > CALKEQ01. Next base: position 119,169 of record CALKEQ010000008.1, on the reverse strand, counting down.
TCATTTATTCCAAGGCCAAGATTGATAAAATTCTTTCCGTTTTCAAAGGCCATTCTTATCATCTCCTCAAAAAGAAGGTCAGATGTTCCTGGAATGTAATTCCTCCTAGATCTCACGTTAAACATGTAAAAGGAGAAGGAAGAGGAAAAAGTATCGAAAATGTTAAACGCAAGAAGATCCCCCTTTCCGTTTCTGGCACTTATAACATGCGCATAAGGGGAAGAATCCACGTATGCTGGCATCCTCCTAAAAATAGAGGAGGTCTTTTCTCCAAGATTCCTTTCAGAAAGAAACTCTTCAAGGAGTCTTAGGTGTTCTGAGGTCAGCTTTTTTTCCACTTCAATTTTCACCTCTTTTTTTGCCCTCTTTAGCATGTTTTTAGTCTTTTGACTTACCTTTACTTCTTTCAGATCGAGAAGATAGTAAAAGTCAGAATCTATTGGATCGAGTTCATCGATTTTACTTGGAGAAATGGCTGACACTTTTTTAAACCCTTTCTCTTTTTTCAATTTTCCAATGAGCTTAAGAAAGAGCTCCGGATCAAACTCGCCTTCCAAGGGGTAACCAATTAGGACCACCTGGTCATCTTTTTCATAAAAGAGGAATGGGTCGTAGTAGAAGGGTTCGAGTCCCGAAATTAGAAGGACATATGGGTAGATGTGCTCTGGAATATAAGCATTTCTGCTGATTAAACATTCCTCTTCTCTACTTAGCATCTACAAACCTTGAGAGACTGAGTATCCTTCCTTTTTGAACATATCTAAGATCCCTTTCACATGAGTTACTCCAAGAAAGGCTGAAGCATCTCCGTCTTCAAAGAATGGGAGGATCCTTAAAAAGAGAACCGGGTCTCGCTCATCCAATATGGAAGGGCATCTTGTGGGAAAGGAGATGGTGCTTGCAAGAAGGGAATCAAGATCTCCCTTGAGATAAAAATCCGCATACCTTTTGGCAAATTCTTCCCACATTGAACATTGATTGAGGAAATTGACTATCCGTTCAAGGGGGATGTTCTCAAGGGCACGTATCTGTTCCTCTATCGTCTCAAGATAATGGATCTCCTTTCTTTGCTCTTTTGCCACGTTATGAGCCTCCATATCAACTGAGTAGATCCATCCCCTTTTTCTAAGGTAAAGACTCCATATCTTAAAAAAGGCAAACCAAGGAGTGAGATTTTCCGTCTCCAGTTCAAGCGCATTCTTCTTTCTGAAGTACCCAATGTACCTATACACCTCCGAATCTTCCTCCTCGTTAAGGATTGCACGAGCCTCTTTGGTTATCATACCTATCAAAGGATTATCTTGTTTTCCAGTTTGACCGTACGTTCTGATTGTCTCCATATCGCTCTCATTCAGTGGCCCCTCAAACAGCACCCTTTTCACCTTTGAAATGATCTTTCTTAGCGAGCTTTTGAAACTGTAAGGGAAAAAGTGGGCAGTTCCTAAAAGATAGTTAACCTTTGAAGTCTTCTCAACCTTGAATACCATTTTAAATTCTTTTGACCCGATCCTAAAGGACACCTTCGAGGCCTCTTAACATTTGAAAGAGACCTTTTCTCAGTTCAACGAACTGATACGGCACGGTAGGTAGGCCTCCCCATTTCTCCTTAAATTTTCTTATGCCTTCGTTAACCCCAAGACCCAGATGAATGTACTTTTTCCCCATTTCCCTTGCAATTTCAACCATTTTAAAAAAAATGAGATCCGATGCATGAGAAATTTTCGAGTCCATCTTTCTGCATCCAATTAAGTACGTAAGAAAGTCCCTCGCACACCCATCAACAACGTAGAAAGCCACAAGGTCTTCTTCTGAATCGTAAGCATCTATGAGTAAGGCCGAGCTGGATCGATTTAGGTAATTCCCTATTAAGCTAAAAAGGCCCTTTACAAAGGGATCTGGGTTCTTCTCCCTCAAAAATGCTTCTGAGAGCGCCTCGTGCCTTGGTGTATAAAAATTTGAGACTTTAATCGAAAGCTTTTCTGAGGCCTTTCTTATTTGACCAATTACTCTCTTACATGGCTCAAAATTATTTAAGTCTAAAGTGTAGTAACGATCACTCAAAAATAACGAGGCTCCCCTCTTTACGGCATCTGGAATGCTAGGTCCTACAAGCCACAGGTAATGGAAGTCAAATTTCTCACGAGCGAACCTAAAGGCTCTTAAAATTCTCTCATCCGAGTAATCTCCAAGAAGTGGATAACCGACTATGATGACCCAGTTGTTGCCTTTAAAGTAAAGAAGACCATCCTCGAAAAAGGGCTCGCCGCCAGAGATCGTGCTCATGAGGGGAACTATATGCTCTGGTACATAGGCAAGTTCTATTATTCTCGATTCTTCTTCGGCCGTAATCATTCCTTCAACTATATAATTATACTGCCATGTGTTATAATTAAAAAGAGAAAATGAGCTGAGGAGGTGGGAGGGATGAGAAAAGTCGGTCTTCTTTTAATTTTTTTGCTCCTTTTCGCAGTAGTCAATTCCGCTTCCTCTTCAAACTCTTTAAGAACCTTTACGGGAAAGGTAACGGCAATCGATCCTGACGGAAAGGCTATTGTGGTCTCAGAAAGAGTTGGCAAATCTGAGATGGTGGTAGGAGTCATAGTAACACCAGAAACCGTTGTAGAGATTGGTGGAAAAAAGGCCTGCGTAAAGTGTTTAAAGGTTGGAGACAGGGTAACTATCACATACGAGAGAACGACTGACCTTTATGCGAAAAAAATCGTCAAAAAATAGGAGGTAGTTTGGTTAGCATTACAAAGCTCTACTTTGGGGCAAAAGAAAACTTTGACGAGCTCCGTTACGGAACAGACGCAAAGGATAGAAAGCCAGTAGTGGTATGGAATTTAACGGCAAAATGTAACCTCTCATGTAGACACTGCTACGCTCTCGCAAAGACTGATAAAGACGTTGTAGAACCTATAACAACGGAGAAGGGGCAGGAGATTATAGACGATCTCTCCTCTTTTGGGGTTCCTGTTCTTCTTTTTTCAGGGGGTGAGCCCCTTTTAAGGGAAGACATATTCCACCTTTTAGGATACGCGTCAAAAAAGGGTCTCAGAACCGTCCTATCCACGAATGGCACCCTTATCGACTATGATGTGGCAAAGAAGTTAAAAGAGAATGGTGTCTCTTATGTTGGTATAAGTGTGGACGGAACTTCCGAGGTTAACGACTCATTCAGGGGGAAAAAAGGTGCTTTCCAGATGGCATTAGAGGGGATAAGAAACTTAAAGAAGGTGAAATTGAAGGTTGGTATAAGGTTCACCATAAATCGTGAGAATTTCCACTCAATCCCTGAGATATTCGACCTTACTGAAAAGGAAGGGGTCGACAGGATATGTTTCTACCACCTCGTATATTCCGGTAGGGGGAAGAATCTCATGGACCTTGATCTAACCCCAGAAGAGAGAAGAGGGGTTCTGGATTACATAATTCGAAGGACAGGGGAAATTTTCAAAAGAAACAGAAACATTGAGGTTTTGACTGTTGACAATCACGCAGATGGCCCCTACCTCTATTTAAAGCTTTTGAAAGAGGATCCTGAAAGGGCAAAAGAGGTGTACAAGCTCCTTTTGAAAAACGAGGGAAACCTGTCAGGCGTTGGAATCGCCTCAATAGACGAGGAGGGTTACGTCCATCCTGACCAGTTCTTGAGAGATTTTTCCATTGGTAATGTTTTAGAAAGGCCTTTCAGCCAAATATGGACAGACGAGAGTCACCTCCTGTTTAATCTTTTGAAAAACAAAAAGAATTACGTAAAGGGAAGATGTGCAAAATGTAGGTTCCTAAATGTGTGCGGAGGTAATTTTAGGGCTAGGGCTTATGCTAAAACGAAGGACATCTGGGCGGAAGACCCACAATGCTATCTAACGGATGAGGAGATCTCTTAGTATGGAATACCCTTACACAAGACTTAGGCGATTGCGAAAAAACGGAATAATAAGGAGCCTTGTAAAAGAAACTGAACTTACAATCAATCACATAGTCTGCCCTGTTTTTGTGAAGGAGATGGATGAAAAAAAGGCGGAGATCCCCTCCATGCCGGGCATATACCAGTTTTCTTTAGAAGGTGTACTTAGGGAGATCGAGGAAATAGTAGATCTTTCAATACCTGCTATCCTCCTTTTTGGAATACCAGATAAGAAGGATGAATACGGATCTTCTGCGTTCGATGAAAACGGGGTCATACAAAAGGCAGTAAGGAGAATAAAAAAACTTTTCGGTGATGAACTTCTCGTAATAACCGATGTCTGTCTATGTGAGTACACGAGCCATGGACACTGTGGAATAGTAAAGGGTGAAACAGTAGATAACGATGAAACCTTGAAAGTCCTATCCAGGGTCGCCCTCTCACATGTGGAAGCTGGATCAGATATGGTTGCCCCTTCTGACATGATGGATGGGAGGGTAAGGGCTATAAGAGATGAGCTTGACAAAAACGGGTATAATCACATTCCAATCATGAGTTACGCTGCTAAATACGCATCATCCCTCTACGGGCCTTTCAGGGTTGCAGCAGAATCTAAACCCCAATTTGGCGACAGAAGCTCTTATCAGATGGATTTTCACAATAAGAGGGAAGCCCTAACTGAGATAGAACTTGACATAAATGAAGGAGCGGACATTGTTATGGTCAAACCTGCCATTTTTTATCTGGATGTGATAAGTGCGGCAAGGGAAAGGTTCACTGTCCCAATTGCTGCCTATTCGGTAAGTGGTGAATACCTTATGGTAAAAGAAGCTTCAAGGGCAGGTTACATAGACTACAAAAAAACCGTTATCGAACTTACAACTTCCATAAAAAGGGCCGGTGCTGACATCCTTATCACTTACTTTGCAAAGGATTTAGCCAAATGGATGAAAGAAGGTTCCCTCTGAGAATGGTAGCATGGGAACTGACCCGTATCTGTAACCTGAGTTGTATTCACTGTCGTGCCTCTGCGCAAAAAAGGCAAGAGGAAAGGGACTTAGAAACAGAGGAATGCAAGTCCATAATAGACTCCATCTCTTCCTTCTCCTCTCCCGTAATTATAATTACGGGGGGTGAACCTTTGATGAGGGACGACATTTTTGAAATAATCGATTATGGCAACAAAAAAGGGCTCAATATGGTAATTGCAACAAATGGAACCCTTCTTTCAAAGGACGTTGTAAGGACGTTAAAAGGACTGAACATAAAAAGGATAAGCATGAGTCTAGATGGTAAGGACAAAAGATCCCACGATGGTCTGAGGGGTGTTGATGGATCATTCGATTCAGTAGTTAGCGCAGCAAAAATACTGAGGGAAGAGAGATTTCCCTTCCAGATAAATACAACCATTACCTCTTTAAATTTCTATGAGATCGATTCCATATACGAACTTGCAAAGTCTCTTGGGGCAATTGCATGGCACCTTTTTTTACTAGTCCCAGTCGGGAGAGGCAGAAATCTAAGGGACAGACAGTTAAAAGCGGAGGAGTACGAAGAGACTTTGCAACACCTCTACCTATTAGAAAGGAAAAAAGAGATGGAGATAAAGGTCACCTGTGCACCCCAGTACTACCGAATACTTAAGGAAAGGGGAGAAAGTGTAAAAACCTCTGGCTGCCTTGCAGGAAAAAGCTTCATGTTCATATCCCATACAGGTGTAGCCCAGCCCTGTGGCTACCTTGAGGTAAAATCAGGAGATGTAAAAAAGGATGGAGTTGAGTTCGTCTGGCGGAACTCACCAGTTTTTTTGAAGCTGAGGGATTATTCGAGTTACAAGGGCAGATGTGGAAATTGCACTTATCTCGATATCTGCGGAGGATGTAGAGCGAGGGCCTACGAGGAATATGGGGATTTCATGGATGAGGAACCTTACTGTACTATTTCTTGAAAAAATCCCTTATACATTTGACAATGTATCTTTTCTCCCTCTCTTTTAGTTCGGGGTATACGGGGATCGCTAAACTTTTCATTGAGGCTTCCTCAGCGTGAGGGAAATCTCCCTTTTTATACCCCAGATATCGAAAACATTCCTGAAGGTGAAGAGGCAAGGGATAGTATACTGCCGTCTGTATACCTCTCCTTCCTAAAAATTCCCTTAAGTTGTCCCTCTCTTCAAGCCTTATCACGTATTGGTGAAAAACGTGAGATCCGTCATCCTCAGCACTCGGAAGCAGAAGTGGCAGATCCTTAAGTTCTGATGAGTAGAATTTTGCATTTTCTATCCTTTTCCTATTCCAATCTTCCAAATACTTGAATTTCGTGTAAAGAGCGTAAGCCTTTATTTCGTCTAGCCTACTGTTTATCCCAATCAACTCGTGCCTATAAGGTACTTTGTCCATCCCGTGAACCCTAAGCTTTCTCAATCTATTCGCCAGCTCTGAATCTTTCGTGAGTACCATTCCCCCTTCACCTATTCCTCCCAGATTCTTGGTGGGATAAAAACTTAAGGTTGCAACATGTCCGAAGGACCCGGCCATTTTCCCATTTTTTCTCGCCCCTATCGACTGGGCCATGTCCTCAATCACATAAATTCCATATTTTTCTGCAATGGCCATTATTTTATCCATGTTGCACAGTTTTCCGAAAAGGTGAACAACGATTAAGGCACGCGTTTTTTCCGTGATTTTCTCCTCTATTTTATCTGGATCTATGTTCATGGACTCTGCCTCAATGTCTACAAAGACAGGTCTTGCACCAACGAGTGTTATTGAACTGGCTGTTGAAAAGAACGTATAAGGGGTCGTCAGAACCTCGTCTCCATTACCAATCCCTAAGGCCATAAGGGAAAGGATCAGTGCATCTGTCCCATTAGCGCATGATACAGCGTAAGGAACCCCTGTGTAGCTCGCTATTTTCTCCTCCAGAAGAGCGCAATATTTACCGAGAATGAGGTTCTGTTCCCTTAGGATCTCCTTTATCCCTTTTAAGATCTCTTTTTCCACTTTCTTGTACTGGAGCTTAAGATTTACAAGGGGTATTTTCATCACTTCTTAATGTAGGGTACTCCGAACCTGTCAAGAAAGAGAATCTCAGATAACGGCTTCCTTGGAGTGTAATTTGGCCTTTCGTCAAAGTAACCGATTGGAGTCATCGCAACTATCGTATATCCATCTGGAACACCAAGTATCCTTTCCGCCTCCTCATGATTGAAAGCACCTACGTGACAGGTGCCAAGCCCGAAATTCCAAGCAGCGAGAACAACGTGCTCCATAGCTATACCTGCATCGTACATGTAATAATCACCCTTTGAGGTGCGAGGAACTCCCTTCCTGTAACCTGCAACACCTTTCTGAGAGACGAGACAAAGCAAAACGGGCGCCTTTATTATAGCCTCCCTTGCAGGATTGTTCTCAGTCAATGTTCTGGACAGTTCTTCCTTTACGCCTTTGTCCTTAACTATTATGAACCTCCAAGTCTGAGTATTTGCCCAGGAAGGAGACCTTCTTGCAGCCTCAATAATTTCCATAAGGATCTCTTCAGGTATGTCTTTCTCCTTGTATTTCCTTATGCTCTGCCTCTCGTGAATAACCTTCATAACATCCATTTTCTCGATCCCCGCACTTTTTTTATCACATGAGGGCTCTAGATCTCAATCTTTTTAAGTCTTTCAGCTATGGTTCCGATTCTGAAATAGAAAAGAAGATCGACGAACCTCTCCTGATTCAAAGGATTCTCCTTAAAACCTGCCAGATGAGCAACGCACCTACAGTCAGAAGAACCGAATCCCGGAACAACCCAATCAGATATTTCAAGAAGCTTCTTTGCAATCTCGCATTCGTAACTCCTTTCTATTCTTATGGGAAAATAAAAGGAAGGAGGGAACAACGATGTGAGATGATCTACGTGCCAAAAGGTTTTTTTTCTTCTTCTTCTGTGCCTTTCAATTCTTTCTTTTAGGTTTTTGGAAGCCGAGCCTACGTAGATGTAGTACCCCTTTTTCAAATTTATCTTGCCTAGTCCCTGAAGAGATAAAGTAGTCTCTTTGTCCACATCCATAACTATCATATATAGCCCCGAATTCTCTTCCACTTTCTCTAGCTCTTCCCAGGGAATGAGAAGTTCGTCAACCCCTTCAATAGAAAAGTCATCTCCAAATCTTACAGAATACGCCAATACCTGGATTGTGTCCTTCGCTTGAATCAGTCTTTTTGAAAAAGAAAAATCGTTGTGAAAATCGGGTAGGAAGTACTTTACTCTCGGAGAACTTACGATAAATATAACAGCAGAATTAAGTCCATCCTCCCTAATTCTTATGAGCCCGTGTAAGTGGGCCCTTCCCCTCGCTGTTTCACAATCGGGAAACATGGACAGACTATCAAAGAAAAGGGTGCAGTTTTTAACCTCTAAAACCATTCCTTTGCCTTCATTTTCGAGAAGAAGGTCAAACCTTCTTCCACCAAAATAGACTTCCTTTTTTTTGACAGTGTAACCGACAAACTGGGGAATCATCCCTTTTTCAATAAGTGTTGATACCAAGTCATTAGTAAGACTTGTATCCACGAGAACTTTAAAATCTTTCCATTCAACGAAGATAAGCCTGTAGGGAAGGTTCCCTTCCCTTACGGTTCTTCTTGCGTATACTTTTCTTCCATGAGAAAGGAGGCCCAGAAGCCTTCCAGAGTTGGGAAGATGAGCGAGAACCTTTTTCCCATCTATTTCACATTCGCAGACAAACCTGTTCAGCCTGGAGAAAAACGTACCTTCAATTAGTCCTTCCAAAATGAACACCTAAAGATTATACTCGCCGGATTTAGTTAACACAAGGAGCTCAAGAACCTAAATTCAGGTTCGCAAAAGGGTTGAATTTGCCTTCCATCTCTGGTAATAAAAAGCGATTAGTTGTGGAAAGAGGTAAAAAGGACAGTTACTCCTTCTGGTTCTTCTTAAGCAGTTCAATATTTATAACCTGCCTCATTACTTCGAATGTAATTGCTGTGAAACTAGTCGATTTCTTTGGCATCATCTTGCCTGCCGCTATCATAATCTTCCCCATAAGCTACATATTCGGAGACATACTGACTGAGGTCTATGGGTACAGCTCTGCAAGAAAGGTTATATGGCTTGGCTTCCTATGTAACCTTATTTTTGTACTTTTCTGCCATGTTGCAAAAATCCTTCCACCCGCATCCTTTTGGAACGGCCAAGAAGCATACGAGACGATTCTTGGATTCACACCAAGGCTTCTTTTTGCCTCCTTTGTCGGTTACCTTTTTGGAGAGTTTTCAAATTCCTTTGTTCTCGCAAAGCTAAAGATAAAAACGAAGGGCAGATTCCTATGGATGAGAACCATAGGTTCTACTATCGTGGGCCAGGGTATAGACTCTGCACTCTTTATAACTCTTGCTTTTTACGGTACTATTCCGCAGACTGCTCTTTTCTTTACTATAATCAATCAGTGGCTTACAAAGACCATTTATGAGGCCCTTTTCACTCCTTTCACTTACGCTGTAACTAATTTCCTGAAAAGAAAAGAAGGCCTAGACGTTTTTGATTATGAGACAAAGTTCAACCCTCTTCTCATAGGGCAATGAGATCAATAATTCTCTTTTCACTCTCCTTTCTTTTTTCTTTCATTCCTGCCCTTTTTGTATCTGGCTGGAGGGAAGACCTAGGTTTTTTTAAGAACATCTTAAAACTGAGCGTCAAACTCTCGCTTTTTGGCTCGGAGATAGATCTTCCATACAGGTTTTTTTTAGCAGTATCAGTGATCCTTTTTTATGGAGGAATCTGGCCCTATTTAAGGAATAAAACCAACTAATCCCACTTCCTTCTGTCAATGAGAGTATCTTCCTCTTTCAAAGTCCCCTTTTCGCAGAACTCTATTCTATCAAGCCTTACTCTCAAGTTCTTAGGGAACTCCTCTTCTAATCGCCGCCTAAGATTCTCCTTATCAACCGACTCATCTTTTAATTCGGCTTTAAGGTAAAGTTCATCCCTCTGTTCCTTCCTCTCCACAATCACCTGATATTTTGAAATCTCCTCGATCCCTGCAAAGAAAGCTTCCATCTGTTTTTTTACAACGAACATGCCCCTGACTTTCACCGCCTCCGTGCTTCTTCCAACTATCCCTGTTATGCGGTATGAGGTTCTTCCACACGGGCAGGGTTCGGTGATGTAGGAAGTCAAATCTCCTGTTCCAAAACGGACAAGACCCCAGCAAGGGTTGTGGATCGGGGTCGCAACAAGTTCTCCAATTTCACCTTCTTTCAACCTTTTTCCAGTTTCTGGGTCCACAACTTCTATAACGTAGTCATCCATGAAATGCATCCCCTTTTTTTCCTTGCATTCGTATGCAACACAGCCTCCAAGTTCTGTTACTGAGTAGCACTGGTAGGTATCTATTCCGTATTCTTCCTCAAAAACCTTTCTCATTGATGAAGGTAGCATCTCTCCTGTAAACCAAGCTTTCCTCAATTTAAAATCCCTTCTGAAGTTGTAACCAAGCTCCTCAGCCCTTTTAATTATAGTCATAAGGAAGCTTGGCATGCCTGCATATGCGGTAACTTTAAGATCAAGCATCGTTTTTATCTGAGCATCTGTGTTTCCAACACCTGTCGGTACGACCGTCGCTCCAACAGCACGTACCCCCTCATGGAAAAGGAGTCCTGCAGGTGACATGTGATAGGTGGGAGTGTTTATCACCACATCTCCTTTTGTAAATCCGGCGGCAAAGAAGCTTTTCCCGAACCATGAAATCTCTTCAACCTGGTGGGGTAGATATATGGGGCCTGGAGTTATAAAGACCCTTTGAATCTCCTCCTCAGGCACAGTGAGAAGCCCTCCGTACGGCGGATACTTCTTTTGGAGCTCAATTACATCCGTTTTTCTTATTATTGGAACCTTTTCTAAGTCTTCGAACCCCCTCACATCTTCTGGTTTTATTCCTTTTCCATCGAATATATCCCTTATGGCAGGAGAGTTTTCATAAGCCCTCTTTATCTGTTCTTTCAGTTTTTCCAGCTGATAGGCCTCCCTCTCTTTCCTATCCATCCCTTCGAGATCGTCAAAAAAATTCCTTTCACCCATTTCGCCCTCCTTACAACCACCTCTTTCTTCTCTTATAAGCCTTAACGTCTTTATAGCTCTTTATCGTTCCCTTTGCGGTAGTTCCGAGATAGAACTCTTTCACATCAGGGTTCTCTTTAAGGTCCTTCGCCTTTCCCTCCATGACTATCTTTCCATTCTCCATGACGTATCCGTAAGTTGCTATGTTAAGGGCCATGTTAGCGTTTTGCTCAACAAGAACTATGGTGGTCCCCTGTTCCTCGTTTATCTTTTTCACAATATCGAAGATCTCTTTGACGAGAAAAGGTGCAAGCCCAAGAGAAGGCTCATCAAGAAGGAGAAGTTTTGGATGAGCCATAAGTGCTCTTCCTATTACGAGCATCTGGAGCTCTCCTCCACTTAAATACCCGGCCAGTCTGTTCCTCAGTTCTTTGAGCCTTGGAAAATAATGGTAAACAAGCTCAAGATCCTCCTTATAGGGCTTACCCCACCTTGTAGCCGTCCCTACCCTTAAATTTTCCTCTACTGTTAAGTACTTGAATGGGACTCTACCCTCAAGCACTTGAATTATTCCAAGTCTGGTTATAACCTCTGGTGGCTCATTATGTATCTGTTTTCCATCGAAAGTTATAGACCCTTCCGTCACCCTTCCGTTTTCGGGTTTGAGAAGACCTGAAATCGCTCTAAGCGTAGTCGTTTTCCCTGCGCCGTTACTACCGAGGAGTGAAACAATCTCTCCTTTTTTTACCTCAAGTGACACGCCTTTTAGTACCTGTATTACGTCATGGTAAACCACACTTATATTGTTGACGAGAAGTGCAACCTTATCTTCCATTTTTTCCCCCTTTAATATGAGAATGGCCAGAGTTTAAAACTACTTTTTACAATTCTCCAGACCTCCGCAAGCCCCCTCGGTTCAAAAATGAGGAATAGAACGATGATCAGACCGAAGAAGAACTCCCTGAGAGGAGCGATTGTCATTGCCACACCCGCAAGCCCTTTCAAATTCATAAGATAGGCCGCAAGCTGAGAGAGCATTTCATTTATGAGAGTTATGAATGTAGCTCCAAAAACACTTCCGGTTATGCTCCCAAGTCCGCCGATTATGATCATTGCGATGAACTCAAGTGAGAGAATAAATGTGAAAGGCTCAGGAGTTATGCTTCCCATATACGCGGCCCAAAGGGCTCCAGCAAAACCTGCGTAGAAGGAACTTATTCCAAATGAGAGTAGCTTGTACTTGAATATCGGAATACCCATCCCCTCTGCAGCCTGGTCGTTATCTCTTATTGCGATAAATGCGCGTCCGTATCTTGTCCTTATTATATTTTTCGCTATCCAGAGGAATAGAACGAAGCAGACGAATATTACGTAAAAGAAGGCCCTATCACTTTTTAAAGTATAGCCGAATATTGTCGATTTTGGAAGTATTATTCCCTCAGTTCCACCGGTCAGAGATTTCCAGTGGACAAAGATGTATTCGAGAATGAACTGGCCCGCAAGCGTCGAGATGGTTAAATAAAGGTGTTTAAGTCTGGAGGAAGGTATTCCAAAGATAAGACCAACGAAAGCGGTAACTACCCCTCCTGCAATAACTGCAGGAATGAAGGGAAAACCTACTTTCGACATAAGGATTGCCGCTGTGTAGGCTCCAACTCCAAAAAAAGCTCCGTGACCAAGGGAGATCTGTCCAGTGAATCCGATCAGTATGTTGAGACCGACAGCTGCGATAGCGTAAATACCAACATGATTTAGAATGTAGATTCCGTAAGAACCGACTACAAAAGGGATAACCAAAAAAAGGATTATAAGACCAATCAAGGTCCACAATCTACCAAAATCAGTCTCGAAAATGGCCAGTTCCTCTATGTACTTTTCCTTATAATTCCCACATGGTCTAAGTCTGAGCTTCATAATCACACCCTCTCTATTTCTACGAGTCCAAAGAGTCCATAAGGCTTTATCATCAGAATGATAACGAGAATCACATAAGCTACAACATCCCGGAGGGAGGTTGAGAAGTAACCGCTAACGAGAGTTTCGATAACACCTATTATTAGTCCACCAATTATCGCTCCCAGGATGCTTTCCAGTCCTCCAAGAATAACCACAGGAAAGACCTTAAGTCCCATTTTTGAAAGGTCATGAACGTTTATGCCGTTTAGAATTCCGAGCACTATACCGCTCATCGCGCATACGAGAGATGCAATTGCCCAGGAAAGCGCAAAAACCCGCCTCACATTTACTCCAAGGGAAAGGGCCGCTGTCTGGCTATCTGCAACAGATCTCATGTATATACCCTGCGACGAGTATTTAAAGAACAATCCGAAGACGATGAGGAATATTATGGTCGCGAGAAAGGTTGCAGTGTAAACCGAAGATACGGTGATATTTCCGATTTTAATGGTTAGACCGGCAGGAAGAAAATTCGGGTAAACGTAAGTGTTTCCGGAAAATATGAAAAGAAGAAGGCCCTTGAACATTGCAGCAAGTCCGACTGTGAGCATGATCACTTCTATGAGAGCCTCTCCTATCATTGGCCTTAAGAAGAGTCTCTCTATTACAAAGCCCAAAAAGAAACTTCCCACGAATGTCACGATGAATGCCAAATATATAGGTAGATTTAGCCATACTGAGATTACCAGAAATATGTAAGCTCCTATAGCCAAAAGTTCTCCGTGGGCAAAGTTCAGAATACTCGAGGACTTGAAAATCATAACAAAACCTAGTGCTGCAATTGCGTAAAGGCAACCTATTGATAAGCCCTGAATTAAAAGCTGCAGAAAGAAGTCCATTTAAAACCTCCTAATTTCCTATACTTTCTACGTCGAGAATTCTCACCTTGGTAGTAATTGTTCCAACGTGGCCATCTCTGTACTGAACCTTACCTGTCACCTCTATCTCCTTCTTCCCTTCGTACATAGCCTCAACTAGATCCAAATACCTCTCATAAACGAATTTTCTTCGAACTTTTCCAGTCCTTGTGAGTTCTTCATCATCAGGATCTAACATTTTGTAAAGTAAGAGGATTTTTTTAAGCCTCATGGGCTTTGGCAACTCGTTGTTGATTCTCCTAACCTCTGAAAGGATAAGCTCTTCTACTTCCTTCTGCTGGGAAAGATCAGTGTAAGTTGTGTATGGGATCATTCTCGCCTCTGCCCAGCTACCAACGTTTCCGAAGTCTATGCAGATAAAACCTGTAACGTAATCTCTGCCTTCGCCGAATACAACTGCCTCCTTTATATAGGGGCTGAATTTGAGTCTCGTTTCAATGAAATCAGGGGAGAATGCTTCACCCCCTTTAAGTCTCATTATTTCCTCTTTACGGCCTATCACAATTAGATGGCCGTCCTCGTCCAGGTAGCCAGCATCGCCAGTACGAAGGTACCCGTCCTGAAGCGCCTTCTTTGTGGCTTCTTCGTCCTTGTAATAGCCTACAAAAAGGGAAGGACTTTTGACGAGGATCTCATTATCTTCCGAAATCTTTATCTCTGTTCTTGGAAGGGGCTTTCCAACTGTTTCTGGCTTGACCTCATCGTCCGGTTGTACCTGAAAGACTCCACAACCCTCAGTCAGACCGTAGGCGTGTTTTAAATTCAGACCCATGGATCTGAAAAACCTGATCACATCGGGACTTATAGGGTGACCACCAGTTATTGCAGCCTTTATATGGAGACAACCAACTCTGTCTAGCAAAGGTCTGTAAACGATGTACTTAAAGATAGCTCTTAAGAGCCTTAAGTGTAAGGGCACAGGTTTTTTTTCAGATTCCAGATCCGTTACCTTTCCTCCAATTTTTAAACCCCACTCGTAGCATTTCCTTTTTATGAAACCGCTATCGTCTATTTTTACCCTTATCTTTGAAGCCAAATCTTCCCAAAATCTTGAAGATGTTATGGTTATAGTTGGACCAATTTCCCTGTAGTCCTCTGATAAGGTCTCCGGCATTTCTGGAAAATTCATGACCATTCCAGACATTATAGCCACACCTATCCCCCACATCTGGTCCACTATCCAAGCGGGTGGGGTGATAGATATCCAGTTATCTCCAACATTTATCGGAGCCGTTTCTATCCACTTCATTGCCATGTCCACAAAGTTCTCATGCTTTAACATGGCAAGTTTTGGAATCCCCGTGGTCCCTGATGTCATGATCATGAGGTTTATATCCTCTTTTTTACCTTTCCATAGTTCTTTTTCGAAAAGATCTGGCTCCTTTTCTTCCAGCTTTTTTCCCAGCTCAAGAAGCTCCTTGAAACTTATAAGCCAAGGATCATCATAAAAACTCATGCCCGTGGGATCAACGTAGATGACCTTAGTAACATTTTTAATCTCTTCCCTTATCTCTAGAAGCTTGTCAACCTGCTCCTGATCCTGCGCAAATACAATCTTGGCTTCAAACCTGTTCAATAAGACGGAAAACTCTTTTGCTATGGAGGAGGTAAAAAGATTAAGGGTGATCGCACCTATCGCCTGTGAGCCAAGCTCAGAAAAGAGCCACTCAGGCTGATTATCCATTATAATGGCCACATGATCGCCTCTTTTTATTCCAAGGGAGAGTAATCCTAAGGCCACATGTTTCACAAATTGGAGGTACTCCTGCCACGTTATCGTCTCCCATATACCCAAAGATTTCTTCCTTATTGCCACTTTGTCTTTTAGTAGCTCCGCCTGTTTGAAGAGGATCTGAGGAATTGTATACATTTGTAGCTGGGAAAGGTACTCTCTATCTATCCTCATCTCTTTTCTCCTTTTTACGCCTCTACCCCGAGATAGGCCTTTATTACCTCAGGGTGATTCTTTATCACATCAGGTGGGCCTTCGGCGATTTTTTCTCCAAAGTTTAGAACAACGATCCTCTCCGAAATACTCATAACCACAGCCATATCATGCTCAACAAGGATGATTGTCTGATTCCACCTTCGATTTATCTCCCTTAAGAACCGAACCATATCCTCCTTTTCCTCAAGGGTCATCCCGGCGAAGGGCTCATCCAATATGAGCAATTTTGGTTCAAGAGCCAAAGCCCTTCCAAGCTCAACCCTCTTTCTCAGTCCATATGGCAAGGAGCCAACCAGTTTTTTTCTGATAGCTTGCATCTCCAGGAAATCTATAATTTCCTCAACGATCCTCCTATGCCTTACCTCCTCATTTTGAACAGAACGTGTAAAAAGAGATGCCTTAGCAAAGCTATAATCGCAGTAGAGGTGGCGTGCAAGGAATATGTTTGAGAGAACGGTCATACCTGGAAAAAGTTCTATATTTTGGAAGGTCCGGCCTATCCCTCTTTTTGTAACTTCATAAGGAGGAAGCCCTGTTATATCCTCCCCATTGAAGATGATTCTTCCCTTTTGGGGACGGTAGAACCCTGTAATACAGTTCAAAAGACTTGTTTTACCTGCTCCATTCGGTCCTATTATGCTTAAAAATTCTCCGTTCTTTACCTCCAAATCCACTTCATGGAGGGCCATAAGTCCGCCAAAACTTAAGGTTAAACCTTCAATTTTTAGCTCAGCCTGCCTCTTGGCAGGCTGAGCGTTACTGTAGATTGAAGGCTCACTCCTGAACGCTCTCATTTGGGGGCCCTTAGAACTTTGATTTGACCTTTCCCTGGTGTAAAGAAGTTTGTCATAGGCGTGTAAGTCGCATCCTCATGTATCTGAACTATCCTTGCCACGAATGAGCCTTCGTGATTGTCCTTCGTGTAAGTTACAGGGGGAATTAGGCCACCAAAGTCCTCATTTCTGAAGGTTTCAAGAGCCTTATTCACGTTTACAGGGTCGAAGTTGCCAAACATCTTATAGGATTTCTCCAAAGCTCTCTCCATGATCATGGCAATTACAACACCTTCCCAGTAAGAAGTATCGAACCCGGTGACCGATTTGTACCTTTTGACGAGTTCGTTGTAAAGTTTGATTCCAGGAGTGTCATCCTGAGGAAGGGCTCCACAGAACTGCATGAATAAGTTATATCTTCCTATGATACCTTTACCGAGTTTAAAGAAGTCAGGGTCCGTTGAAGTCCAAGTTCCAAAGAAGGGAACTTTGTAGTTTAGCTGATCTGCCGCTTTTAGGGCTGTTATTATTGATGCAGGAAGGATCTGCATGAAAATGTACTCAGCTCCTGCCTCTTTTAGTTTCAAAAGCTGGGTTGAGAGATCGACAGTGGCTGGAGGAAATTCCTCTATTCCCACAATCTTTATACCGTGTTTCGCAGCGTACTCCTTGCTTGGTTCATGTATAGTCTTACCGTAGGGGTTGTTATAGGTCAGAAGGCCAACTTTCGGCGGCTCCTTTCCCTTGTGAATCGCTTTTATGTACTCTAAAACAGCGTAAGAATCGAGGATGTATGTGCCAAAGGGCAAATACATGTAGTCTATCGGAGGTTTAAGAATATCCTGGCCAACTGAGTAATTTATGGTCGGGATCTTGTACTCTTGGATAATCGGCTTTGCCTGAATTCCAAGACCAGTATCCCATGTGGCGAGCATGCTAACCCTTTCCTCACAGAACTTCTTTACGTGTTTTAAACCCTCTGGAATCTTGTAAGCATGGTCCACAACTGTGAGATCTATCTTCTTCCCTCCAATCCCTCCTTTTACCTCATTCACATACCTAATGTAATCCTGGTGCCCTTTTGCATGGTATATACCCCATGAAGATGCAGGACCCGTGAGATTAATGACAGCACCTATTTTCACCTGGCCGTATGACCACGAGGACAAAAGGATAAAGCAAAGAAGTGTTAGAAAGACTGATTTTTTCATAACCCCTCCTTTTTCTTAGATTTTTTTTGAACTCACATTCTAGCTTTTAACTTTAATTCAACTTTCACCCCCTTGTCAAGCAATTTCTGGTTCATGGGCCCGTAATTCAGCCTCAAACCCCATGTTTCTCAAAGCTTCAAGAACACCACTCACATCCTCCATGTCAATGTGAAGGACAAGTTCCGTTCTTTCAGAATCTGGAAGTCTAAGTGCCCATATGGTTTTGAGTGGAATATTTTCCCTGCACACAAAATCCATAATCTTGCATATCTGTCCCGGTACTCCCCCTCCGTAAACTATTATCCTCTTGCCTTTTTCACCTATTCCAAAGAGTGGATTGACGACCTTGTAAAATATATCGTTGGTTGTCACTATTCCAACAACCCTTTCATTCTCCACAACCACAAGGGCACCAACCCTTTTTGCCTGGGCGAGTGCTACGGCTTGCTCTATGGGCATATCGGGAGGGACTGTGACAACGTTCTTTTTCATAATCTCTTTTACTGTGAGTTTGGCAAGAAGATAAAGTAGCTCAGATCTACTAAGGGAAGTTGCTGAAGAAGGAGAAGCCTTGAGAACGTCGTTCTTTGTGATTATACCGACAAGCTTGCCCTTATCGACTATGGGAAGCCTTTCTATCCTGTGAAACTGCATGATCCTCTCCGCATCGATAAGCGGGGTTGAACTGGGAACAGTTATTACATTAGTAGTCATCACGTCTCTTACAAGCATAGTCTCCTCCTTTTTTCAAACTAATTATCACACGGGGCCTTTTTTTTCAAAAAAATAATTAGTTCTCCGCAAGTCTGACTGAGACAACCTTAGAGATACCTTCATCCTCCATGGTGATCCCATATATGGTCTCTGATACCTGCATTGTCAGTCTATTGTGTGTGATGAGGACAATTTGGGTTTTTTTGCTAAGGTCCTTTATTATATCGAGGAGGTAGGTGAGATTAGCGTCATCTAAGGGCGCGTCTATTTCATCCATTATACTGAAAGGTGGTGGAGTAACTTCAATCAAAGCCAAAAGAAGCGCAACTGATGCAAGTGCCTTCTCCCCTCCTGACAGCATCTCCATCCTCGTTATCTTTTTGCCCCTTGGTCTGGCAAACATGTCCACACCGTCTGTTTCAGCGTTGTACTTCAAATACCCTTCTCCTCCCAAGAATAGTTTAGCAACAAAGTCCTTGTAGTAAGAGTTAACTTTCTCAAGAGTCTCAAAAAAGATATCTCTTGAGACCGTTTCTATTTTTGATATCGTCATCTTGAGCGACTCCATCGCTTTTTTCAGGTCTTCCTTTTGCCTTTGAAGGAATTCGGTTCTTTCCTTAAGCTCGTAATACTCCTTTTCAGCTCTAAAGTTTATTTCTCCAAGCGATTCAATCTCCCTCTCTATAGTTGCCTTTTCTTCTTCCATTTCGTGTGGCGATCTCTCCTCTATCTCGAATCCTTGTGGGTCAATTTCGTAAGTGGTTCTAAGTACGCTTTCTATCTGATTCACTTTCTCTGAAAGCAGCAAAAAATCCTTTTCAACTGCTTCAAGTCTCCATTTTACCCTCTCTAACTCCTTTCTCTTTTCCTTGATTTGAGTTAGAAGTTGTTCTCTCTCCAGATGGAGAGAACCGAGACGATTTTTCAATTCCTCAAGTCTCTTTCTCTGTGCAGCACATTCCCTTTCGACCTTTTCAAGGCTTTTTTCGAGGGACTCAATCGAACCATTGTCCACTGAAAGTTTTTTCTCAGATTCTTCGATCTCTAAAAGAAGTGCTCCTTCGCTCTCTTTCAATTCGTCCAAGTACCTTTTTTTGTTCTCCCTTTCAGATTTAACGAGAGAGATTAGACCTATCCTTTTTTCCCTTTCAATCTCCTCCTTTTTTGATCTTTCCGTAAGTAGCTCCAGAGAACCCTTTTTTTCCAAAAGAACGGACTTTAATCTCTCTATCTCAGACTCAACCTCCATCTTTTTCCTCGCAAGAAAATCCTTTTTTTCGAGGAGCGAAAAGTACATTTCGCTGTCGAAAGTCTCCTCCATTTCCATCCCTTCCAATTCCCGTATTTTTTTTAGTCTTTCATCCGCTTCTTTTTCCACTGTTTTACATACCCATATCCTTTTCTCTATATCCTCAATCTCCTTACGTAAGGAGCCGATTTTTCCTTTTTGCGTGTCTGCCTCCCTTTTCAATCTTCTCCAGATTTCCTCCAATTTTAGAAGGTCTCTCGAGTGGGCTTCCATCCTTTCCTTTAGATCCTCTAACTCCCTTTTGATCCTCCTTCTTTCTCTCTCTGCCTTAATCCGGACTTCCCCTTTTTCCGATTCCATAAAAATTATGCCTCTCGAATCAACAACGGCATCACTAGTGACGAAGATCCCCTCTTCCCCTTTAAAAACTCTGCCTATTGCCTCTTTCAGGTCGTAAACCTCAGTGAAGCGGATATTCACCCCATTTTCCGTTTTGGTGAATATCCCCTTATAGGGAAAAAAGATGTAGTTCCCTTTTCTCTTTAAGTCCCTTACTAGTTCATCTGGATCTTGCCCCTCTATTACGTAAGATTCAAGTTCTCTCGCAAAGTACTTCTCCAAAATGTGTTCTTCGTTCTTCTCTGGCCTGAATAATTCAATCAGTTTTTTTAGATCGTGGGTTTCCCCTTCCTCCTCCTCTTTTAGACCAAGTTTGCCCAAATACTCTTCCTTTGCCTTCCTCTCCGCCTCAAGCAAATGGAGCGCACCTCTCTTTTTTTCCATCTCATTTTTCACCCTCTCCAGTTCTCTATTAGTCTCGGCCTCTTTCTCCTCGTTCAGCGCAAGTTCCTTCTTTTTAGATAGAAGCTTTTGAGAAAGGGATAAAACTTCAGAAGAAAGGGAAGAAATCCTTTTCTCAAGGTTTTCTTTCTCCTCTTTTAATCTCCTTTCTCTCTCGTTCCTTTCCCTTCGTTTCCGCTCCAATTCTACTATCATGTTATTCACATCTAGAAGTTCCCCTACTTTTACGAAGAGTTCTTTCCTTTTCGCCTCAAGCTGCATCTCAGCTTCATCCACTTCTCCTTTTAGCTTTTTAATCTTCTCGTCTATACCCTCAAGCTCTAAAGATTTCATTCGCTCCTCTTCGGATAGCTCCCTTTCTCTGAGAGAGAGTTTGTCTATTTCCTGGGTTAAAACCCTAATCCTTTCTCTCGTTTTTTCAAGCTTCTCCTCTTTCTCCTTAAGTCTCTTTGACAATAGATGAACGTTACTTTTTTTTAGGTCAATTTGGCGAATGATTGCCTCAGCATCTTTCTCCCTTGTGCGCAGATTAAGCTCCAATTCGTTAGCTGCTCTTTCATTGAGGGATATTTCCTCCTCCTTTAAAGCGATCATCTCCTCTAAGGATTTCTCCTCTTCCTCTTTGATCTCAATCTCCCTTTTCAATTTTTTTTGCTTCTCATCCGTCCTCTCCAGATCTCTTTTTAGCCTTCTTAGTCCTTCCAGAAGAATGTCCCGCTCCAGAACCCTTTTCTTTTCAACGAGCTCCATGTACCTCTTCCACCTTTCCCATTCCTTTTGCGCCTTCAGATATGAGTTCTGAACTTCCCTGTATATATCTTCAATCCTTTCTAAATTCGATTTTACTTCCTCAAGCCTGGCAGCTGCCTCCCCTTTCTTTTCCTTAAACCTGGTTATTCCACCTGCCTCTTCGATAAGTATCTTCCTTTCATGCGGTTTCATCTGAACAAAACTCTCGATTCGACCTTGTTCCACTATCGCGTAGGTATTCAATCCTATTCCCGTTCCGAGGAAAAAATCCTGGATATCCTTCAGACGGACCGCCTTACCATTCAAGAAATACTCGTTTGTCCCATCACGGAAGATTCTTCTTCTCACCGAATACTCGTTGTTTTCATCCTGAAAGAAAAGAGTCACCTCAGCCATGTTCACTGGCCGCCTTCCATCACTACCGTGAAATATGACATCCTCCATCTCTTTCACTCTTAAAGCCTTCACTCCCCTCTCCCCCAAGGTCCAGATCACAGCGTCTACGATATTGCTCTTCCCACATCCATTTGGACCAACAATCGATGTTATCCCCTTATCAAAATGAAAGACGGTTCTCTCGCAGAAGGATTTGAATCCAAGCAACTCGATTTTTTTAAGCTTCACTTATGTGATCTCTCCTATTGCTCTTCTTATTCTCCTTTTTGTACTCTCCTTCCCGAGGATCTCAATCACCTCGAAAATTCCTGGAGTTGCAAGCCTCCCGGATATGGCAAGCCGTACTATCTGGACAGCATCAACTAGTTTTATTTCTAATTCCCTTGATACACTCTCAAAAACTGTTCTCAACGTCCCCTCATTTATCTCCTCAATTTTTTCAAATTTTTCAAGAAAGGCCAAAAGTACATCCTTCCCTTTTTTTGTAAAGAACCTCTCTTTCGCACTATTTTCAAACTGATAGTCTTCCCTGTAGTAAAAGTAGGCCATCTGTGCCATCTCTTTAAGAGTCTTTGCCCTCGGTCTTAAAGTGTTTATAACCTTGTAAAGATAGCCGTTATTTTCGACATCGATCCCGAGCTCCAGTAGAAAGGTCCTCACACGTTCTCCTATTACCTCAATTGGAAGCGTTTTTATGTAGTGGCTATTCATCCAGAGAAGTTTCTCCATGTCAAAAATTGACGGAGATTTACCTACATCTCTAAGCTCGAACTTCTCTATAAGCTCCTCCTTTGAAAAGATCTCCTGATCTCCGTACGACCAACCGAGCCTGGCAATGTAATTTACCAGAGCCTCTGGTAAAAAACCTTCCCTTCTGTACTCCAGTATGGAGACAGCTCCGTGCCTCTTACTCAGCTTTGTTCTATCCTTCCCGAGAATCATGGCAACGTGGGCAAAGTATGGGACCTTATACCCTAGTGCCTCATATATGAGGATTTGCCTTGGAGTGTTGTTTATGTGGTCGTCACCTCTTATCACGTGCGTTATACCCATAAGGGCATCATCGATCACAACCGTGAAATTGTACGTAGGCGTACCATCACTTCTTAAAATTACAAGGTCGTCCAGCTCCTCACATTGAAAGGTGATCCTTCCCCGAATCAGATCGTCAAAACTCACATTCCCCGTAAGAGGTGTTTTGAACCTTATGACAAAAGGTCTATCTGTGTAGTTTAGATTCTTGTCCCTGCATGTCCTATCGTAGGATGGCTTTCTTCCTTCCTTTATGGCTCTTTCTCTTTTCTCCTCAAGAACTTGAGGAGCGCAGTAACATCTGTACGCATAACCCTTCTCTAGAAGAGTATAGGCAAACTTTCTGTACTCTTCGATCCGTTCCCTCTGGAAGAATGGTCCCTCATCCCAATCTATTCCAAGCCACCTTAGCCCTTCGATTATGTCATTTGTGTACTCCTCCTTTGATCTTTCAATATCCGTATCCTCGATCCTAAGGATCATTCTCCCTTTTTCGTGACGTGTGAAGAGATAGTTAAAAAGGGCTGTTCGTGCTCCTCCAATGTGAAGATAGCCTGTCGGGCTTGGTGCAAATCTTGTCCTGACCATCCTTCTTACAGGTTCTTAATATAATGGAATCGGACCATTACTTCAATTGTAACTCTCTTAGCAGGTCTCATCGATCCTCTCAACCAATTCTTCCAGGTCGCCTATTACATGATCGGCTCCAGCCTCGTAGAGTTCCTCTCTCTCACCTACGCCTGTCAATACCCCAACTGTTACAAGTCCTAGTTCCTTTCCAGTACGAATATCCAGAACACGATCACCCACGTATACGGTTCTGTACGGGGAAGCGGATAGGGCCGAAAAAGCACCTATTAGCGATTCCTTAAGGGACTTCCTCCTTTCATGGTAAGGGAGGTCCGTAAACGTGTAATCGAAGAATGATCCTATTTCAATTCCAGCTTTTTTAAAAAGAGATGTAGTTGTTTTCAGATCCCAGTCAGTTCCTATAAGAGCCGTCTTTATCCCCCTCTCCCTTATCTTTTGAATAACATCTTTCGCCTGAGGGAATACATCACATGAATGAAGATGGAACCTAAAAAACTCTTCTGCCTCTTTTATTACCTTCTCCTTTACCCCCTCTTCTTCAGGTAAAAGAACCTCCCAAAAGTTTTCGTTTTCGTTTATGGCCTCCCGAAGGGAAGATGAGGTACAGGGGATTGACCGCTCTTTAAGGAATTTCTCAACTAACCTGGAAAAAAGGGGAAATGAGTCCACCAAAGTACCGTCCATATCGAATATTACGGCTTGAGGCACAAATCTTCTTTTTATATCAACCTCAATTTCACTTCCCTCTTCTATGCTCAACTTTCCCTTAAGCCTAAAGGGCGCGATTATCTCAAGGGTGTTTCTGTGAACCCAGACACTTTTTTCAGGAAAAATTGCCGCACATTGAACCCCCTTTATGGTAGCTCTAAGTAGGATGGCAGTACAAAACTCTGAGGATGGGGATTTAAGGGTAAGTCCTTCTTGGAGAAGTTCATTGAGCATCGCAAAATCTTTCTCATCTATCTTTAGGTTCAAAGTCCCAGGATAAGGATCGAAACCGAGAAGTTCCTTGATTCCGGATGAAACCCAATCCATTCTAAAAAAACTTTCTCCCCTTCCAATTCCAGCTGATACGATCCCTTTTACCCTTACGTTTTGGATCATAAGTCAGTCCTTATCAATTGTACCGAAATTCTTCGGCAGATCTTTTTTGCAATATTACAAACTTGCTGTCAAGTGAACACTCAGAACCAATCTCCTTAAGCTTAGGATTTTGCTTTTTCTAGGTTTTTTTGGAAAGTACTATCCAAGGAACGGGGAATTTATCGTTGAGGAGAAATTGAAACAAGATCCAAAAGCTAAACTCTCGTTTGTACTAGCTTTTGCCCTTGCTTTTCAAAAGGAGGGGTGGAATCCCACCCCTACTGAAGATTACTCTACCTTTATCTTTATCTCCTTCTTTTTCGCTTCCTCTGTCTTCGGCAGAACGACTTTCAGAACCCCGTTCTTGTACGTAGCGCTGATCTTATCACTCTGCACTTCTCCGGGAAGCCTTATGGACCTTACAAAGCTTCCGTAAGAACGTTCAACGAAGTGATAGTTTTCACCCTCCTCTTCCTTCTCCTGCTTCTTCTCACCTTTTATGGTGAGAACGTTTTCGCTAAGGGAGATATCAACGTTCTTCGGATCAATTCCAGGAAGTTCCGCCTTTACAACATAGCTAGTTTTCGTCTCTGAGAAGTCCACAGATGGAAGCCATTCGGACAGTTCTCCTCTGAATGGCCTCCGTTCAAAGAAGGACTCCCAGAGTTCATCCATTTCCTTTCTTATCCTTTCAAGCTCCTTAAAAGGTCTCCATGGTGTTATTTCCCATGCCATATTTGATCCCTCCTTTCTAACTTAGTTTCTTTCTTTCTCGAGTACAATTTAATTCCTTCACGTATTTTGTCAAGATGTGGTATAGTATTTAACTTTTCCGGGGGATAATTCTTTGGAATCCCAAACCGTTTCCGTTGGAATAGTTCAAGGTGCAAAGAGCCTAAGTGGTCATCTGGAAGGGGAGTATCTCCTGCAAAAGACAAAGTCTGTCTCAGGTTCTTTTTCAGCTAAAGTTGTGGATGGAAGACTTGAGCTTATTTTGGGAGAGAGCGTATTTGTCTCAGAAGGAGAATTGACTTTGACCGCTCTTAAGAACTCAACTTTCAGTCTTGAGAATGTTGTCGTGGGACAAAACTTTCATTGGGAAAAAAGGGAAAAGCAGACCTTCAGAGGAGATCTCGTGCTTAAGCTCACAGAGGGTGATTCTCTCATTGCTATAAATTTGGTCGACGTTGAGGAATACATAAAAAGTGTCGTATCTTCTGAGATGAGCCCTTTTGCGCCCTTTGAGTTTCTTAAGGCCCAGGCTATAGTCTCGAGAAGCTGGCTTTTTTTTAGAATCTTGCGAAAAGAAAAAGAGAGGCCTATTCAAAAGGAGGGAAATGGAGAGATTCTTAGGATTTACGGAGACTGTGATCATGAGCTTTTCCACATCTGCGCTGATGACCATTGTCAGAGGTACCACGGGATCACCAAGGTTCTCTCAAGCCAGGTAGAGGATGCGGTGAATGAGACACGGGGCCTTGTCCTTGTATACGGTTCAGAGATATGTGACACTAGATACTCAAAGTGCTGTGGTGGAAGAACGGATGAGTATTCAACAGCCTGGGAAGATAGGGATGTTCCTTACCTTGCGAGTGTTCCCGATTGTACAGAGAATTTGCCTCCAATAATTAGCGAAGCAAGGCTAGCACGCTGGGTAACTACGAGACCTAGGGTCTTCTGCAATCCAGGGAGGAAAATAATCCTCCCAGAGATATTAGCTGAGACCGATCTCGCCACTTTGGATTTTTTTCGCTGGAAGGTCCTTCTAAAGGGAGATGAATTAGGGGAGCTGGTGAAGGAAAAGACGGGGTTCGATCTGGGGAATATCAAAGGAATGAGAGCTCTATCAAGAGGACCATCTGGGAGAATTAAAAAGCTTCTCATTGAGGGGGAAAAGAGTACGCTAGTTGTCGGAAAAGAACTAGAAATAAGGAGAATCCTATCCAAATCTCACCTTTTAAGCAGCGCATTTTTAATTAAGGAAGAAAGGGATAAAAGAAATAGACTTAAATCGATCACTCTTCTTGGAGCTGGCTGGGGTCATGGTGTGGGTATGTGCCAAATAGGAGCAGCAAAGATGGCTCTTATGGGTTGGACTTATGATAGGATCCTCAAGCATTACTTTAGGGGAACGAGTCTCCTAAACATATATGAAAAGGAGATTTAAGACAGCTTTCATCCTCGGAGCAGGGATGGGCAAGAGGCTAAGACCTTACACAGATTCAATGCCCAAACCTCTCGTCCCTCTTTGGGGAAAACCCCTCCTCTTTTACATCCTCGATCGACTTATAATGTACGGGTTTGAAAGGTTCATAATAAATACCCATCACGCCCATGAGGCGTATACCAGATTCTTTCCGGACTCCAAGTGGAGGGGAAAGCCAATAGTATTTAGGTATGAGCCTTCTCTCCTCGATACTGGTGGAGGACTGAAAAATATAGAGGATCTCCTTTTGGAAGACGAAGCCATACTCTGCCATAATGGCGATATCCTTACAACCATGCCCTTAGAAAGGATAATGGGATTTCATAACTCAAGAAGGCCATACTTCACTCTTGCGCTTAGAACCGATGGTCCGCAGAAACAGATCACAATTGACAAGGAAGGTTATGTCACGGATATAAGGGGGATTGTGGGAAAATCGACCGGATCAAATTTTCAATTCGCAGGAGTTTACGCTTTAGAGACTGAGTGTCTTTCATACGTAGAGACATCAAAGCCCTTTTCACTAGTAGATATTCTTCTCTATTTTGTGGAGAAAGACCCGGAAAAAGTAAGGGGCATTGTAGTTGATGAGGGGGAATGGTTCGAAATCGGAACGGTTGAATCCTACGAGAGGATAAAAAAAATGGATCCTCACCTCATATTTAGATGATCTCTGAGGAATCTATCCTTCACATAAGAGAATTCTTGAGCAAATTCTTCTCAGGAGATCCGTTGGAACTTAGTCCTCTTTCAAAGAGAGGATCGCAGAGGGATTTTTTTCGGTTGAAACTAAAGGATGGAAGGACTTTTATAGTTATAATCTACGATCCAGAGAGGGTTGAAAACACCTATTACGCGGGGATCGCCCGTTTTTTAAAAGGCATTGGAATCCCCGTTCCTTCGATCGTTTACGAGGCAAAAGAGGAAAACATTTTGGTTGTTGAGGATTTGGGAGATCTGGATCTGTTCTCTTTTAAAGACCTAGACTGGGAAATGAGAAAACCTCTCTATGAGAAGACAATCCTTTCCCTTAGTAGACTACATAGGTATCCTCTTGAGAATTTTCCAAGTACTGAAGTGAGAATCGCAGAGGGATTCGATGCCCTCCTTTACGCTTGGGAAAGGGAATACTTCATCGAAAATTTCGTTCGGGGTGTTACTGGTATCGAGATCGATCCTCTATTTTTTGTGGAATTAAAAAGGGAGTTTGAAAAACTAACATCTGACCTTATGAGTCTGCCTTCCTGTCTGATCCATAGAGATTGCCAGTCCAAGAATGTTATGGTTAAGGAAGGATCCGTGTATTTTATAGACTTTCAAGGAATGAGAAAGGGGAACCCCTTTTATGACCTTGGGTCTCTTGTATTTGATCCGTACGTCTCCCTACTCGAAAAAGAAAGGGAGGAACTGATCCGCTTTTACTGTGAGACATCAAATTGGAAAAATTCTCTTTCGGAGGCAAAGGAGGCTGTCTATAGAGCTTCTATCCAGAGAATCATGCAGGCCCTCGGTGCTTTCGGATTCCTTTGGAAAAAAAGAGGTCTTAAAGAGTACATGGAGTACGTTCCTCAGGCATTGAAGAACCTCTATTACTTACTCAAAAACGAAAGGATGGAAAAACTTAAAGAGCTTGTGATTTCTTGCGGATCTGCGCTTGGTGTAGAACTGTGATAAAAAATCGAAACGTAAGGACCGCTCTCTTAAAGAGTGGGCATGTTTTAGGAAAAGCTTTCGCCGTCATTCTCATTTGTCCCGCCTCTTATATTAGGAGGTATCTCCTTTTTATTTCCTCATTTTCCTCTAAGGCCTTTTTTGTGCCTTCGAATTTTATGACCCCGTTATCTATCACGTAAACTCTATCTACTAGCTTTAACGCAGACCTTACATTTTGCTCTGCCAGAAGAATACTTATGCCCGCTTCTTTCAACTTCCGTATCTGGTCCTCAAGGGACTTAACGATTATCGGAGCAAGTCCTTCTGTAGGTTCATCTAGAAGCAAAAGCTCGGGACTTCCCATAAGTGCTCTTGCAATGGTCAACATTTGCTGCTCGCCGCCTGAAAGGTGTCCTGCTTTTCTCGACCTTATATCTTTCAGATGAGGGAAAAGTTCGTAAACTCTGTGCTTACTCCACTGGTTTGTCCTTCTATAAACAATTTCCAGGTTATCCTCAACGGTTAGGTCAGAAAAAACTCTCCTGTCATCGGGAACATAACCTATCCCCATTCTGAAGAGTAAATAAGGTGGTTTCCCTGTGATAGCTTCTCCCTTGTAGATCACTTCTCCACTTTTTGGAGGGGTTATACCCATTATAGTTTTCATTGTTGTACTTTTGCCTGCTCCATTCCTACCGAGAAGTCCAACTATCTCTCCCTTGTAAACCTTAAGGGACACGTCAAAAAGTATGTGGCTTAGGCCGTAAAAGGTGTTTACGCGATTCACTTCAAGAAGGCATTCTTCATTCATCGCTCACACCCAAATAAGCCTCCTGAACTAAAGTATCACATCTCACCTCGTCACACGTACCCTCAATCACAGTCTCCCCCCTAACCATGACCATGATCCTGTCCGCATATCCGAAGACTACGTCCATGTCATGCTCGCAAAAGAGGATGGTGAGATCCATCTCATGTCTAAGCTTTTTTATTAACTCCATGCACATAACTGTCTCTTCTGGAGACATTCCAGCAGTTGGTTCATCAAGTATTACGAACTCTGGCTTTCCTCCAAGGGCAATAGCTATCTCTAGAATCTTCTGTTCTCCATGGGAAAGAAAACCGGCTACAGTATCCCTCTTCTCTTTGAGCCCAACCTGTTCGAGGATCCTTTCTGTCTCATCCACGTAGAATTTTTTTGCAGGCATCAAAAGATTCCACGTTTTTTTCTCCCTTGACAGGACAGATAACTGCACGTTCTCAAAAACTGTGAGCCTCTGGAAAACATTAACGATCTGAAAGGATCGGCATATACCCTTCCGAAATATCTCGTAAGGGCTTAAAAAAGTTATGTCCTCTCCCTTATAAATGATCCTTCCTGAGTCAGGTTTCAATATTCCACTTATAAGGTTAAAGAGGGTCGTTTTTCCAGCTCCGTTCGGTCCTATGACCGCAACCATCTCACCCTTATTTACCGTTAGATTTGCCCTGGAAACAGCCATGAAACCGTCAAAGGACTTTGAAACTCCTTTTACTTCTAACATCAAAGAGCTAACCTCTCTTCAATTTCTCCTCTATGTAACCTAAGATGCCGTTTGGCAAAAAGAATATGATTAGAGTCATGATCACCCCGAGGACCAAAGCCCAGTAGACAGTGTACGTGCTTATTATCGTCCTTAGGATGATCAATATGGCCGCACCGAGAAGGGGACCAAAAAAAGTGAACCAGCCTCCGACGAGACACATGATAAGAACTTCTAGGGAGAGAGTCCAAAATAGCATCTCAGGGAATACCGTTGTGTCAACTATCACGAAAAGCATTCCCGCAACTCCTGCAAAAAAACCGGCAATAATCAAGGCCAAAAGCTGGTGAAGCTTAACATTTACACCTATCATCTCACATCTGACCGGATTGTCCCTTATCCCCTGAAGTGTTTTCCCAAAGGGAGAGACTAGCATCCTGTACATGGCAAACATGGAAAGGGCAGTGATTACCAATGTGAAGTAGTAGGCAGAATTTGTGGATGCAAGCAAGTGGGGGATAGGTATTCCGTGTATACCATCATCACCCCCTGTAAATGAGTACCATCTGTAAACTATTGCCCACACAAGGGAACCAAGGGAAATCTGAAGCATACCAAAGTACAGTTTGGAAAGCCTAACGCATATGACTCCCATTAGGATACTCAAGATCGCAGAAGCAAATGGTGCCGCGAGAAAAGCAAGAAAAGGTGAAAGAGACGTTTTTGTTAAAAGAAGGGCTGTCGTATACCCTCCTACACCGTAAAATACACAGTGGTGAAACTGATACATACCACCGAAACCTAGAACAAAATTCAGACTCGTTGCTAAAAGCCCGTGTATGAGTATGAGAGAAGAGAGGTAAACATAGAACCTCGGTAGAAAAAAGGGGAAAAGCAAAAGGAGAAGGAACGCAATTGGTATAAGTCCCTTTTTCCCCATAAATTTCACCACGTCGACTTAAGTAGACCCTTCGGTTTAAAAACCAAAACGAGGACTACAGCAGCATAGGGAAAGACGATTCCAAACTGAGGCCACAAAAGGATACCAAGGGATTGTGTAAGCCCAAAGATAAGCGCTCCAAGTAGCGCACCCCAGATGTTCCCCAGACCTCCTATTATCACTATAAGGAAAGACTCCATAATGAGACTATGGTCCATTCCAAGTGTTACGCTTATTGTTGGAGCCACAAGCATTCCTCCGAGTCCTGCAAGGAAGCAGCCTATTACAAATGTCACGCCAAAGACCCAGCTAACGTTTATGCCTACCGCTCCCACCATCTCCCTGTCAACAGCAGCTGCTCTCGAAATTTTCCCCATCTTCGTTTTGTTCACAAAAAGCCACAAAAGTAAAGCAACAACCGGTCCGATGATGATCAAAAATGCATTGTATATGGGAAGATGGAGATGCTCAAAGAGAAGAATGTAACCTTGAAAAATTCTTGGAACCGGAACAGTCTTGTACTCTCCTCCCCATACAAGCTTTACAAGATCGCCGAAAATAAGGGAAAAACCGAAAGTTAAAAGTACGAGCATAAGATGCTCACGTTCATAAAGGAACTGGAAGACACTTCTTTCAACGATAAAGCTCAAAAAAGCAACAAAAAGGGGGGCACCAAAAAGGGCTACCCAGAATCCAGTGTCCTGACCTCCAAAGTATTTGGAAATTGTATATGCCGCATAGGCCCCTATCATGTACAGGGAACCATGGGCCACATTGGGGATCCTTAGGACCCCCAATATGAGACTCAAACCTGAGGAAACTATGAAGAGAATTACAGTCCTGCTTAATCCAACAAGGATCTGCGAGAGAACGGCATATAGATCCAACTTTTATTTCCTCAGCTTCAGAACCTCCTCACATGGTGGCATGTAGTCCTTTCCAGGGATTGTTTGCAAATCTCCAGCTATGAGAAAATCCCATCCCCCAACCTTTTTGGTTCTTCCAAAGTACATTGGAAGAACGAGTTGATGATCACATTTTCTAAGCTCAAGTTTCCCAACAGGGCTATCTACACTCATCCCTTCAATGGCATCTATGAATTTCTCCTTGTCAATGGTTTTCGCTTTTTTAAAACCTTCCACAATGAACTTGGCTGTCACATAACCGTAAAGTGCACCGACCTTTGGATACCTGTTGTACGCCTTTCTGAATTCCTCAACAAATTCCCTGTTCTCTTTTGTGTCAGGATAGTAGAAGAGGTAGTTACAGGTACCCCACACTCCTTCAGGTGCGTTAAGTCCCTGTGGTGAAAGAACGGAATGCTCAATTGCGGTGTGCTGGTAAAACGGAATTTTAGAGGCTAGACCAGTCGCCTTTGCAGCTCTCTGGAAATTAACCATACCAGCGCCACCAGTAGCAACTATTATAAAGTCAGGCTTTGCAGCAAGTATCTGAGTTATGTAAGGGGTAAAATCTGCCTCTCCCACTTTCCACCAGGTCTCCCCGATTTTTTCAACCTCCGGCTTTAACCTCTTTAGGTGTCTCCAAACAGCAGAGGCAATTGCGTGTCCGTACTCGTAATCATCGCCAGCAATCCAGTACTTTGTGTACGGCATCTTTGAGAGAGCATAGGCAGCGGCCCTACCTGCCATCTCAGTATTCTCATTCATTCCGAAAACGTACCTGTGACCCTTTTCTCCCGTTATTTTGTCGCTTTTTGCAAATGTGACGAAGAAGGGAACTTTCTCCTTTTTGGCCAAATCAGAGATTGCCAAAGCGGTAGCACTGTTTATAGTACCCATCAGTATATCCACTCGCTCTTTTAGAAGAAGCTCCTTTGCCATTGCAAGCCCTACATCTGGCTTGAACTTCTCATCCCTTGTTGTGTACTCGATCTTTCTTCCTAGAACCCCACCCTTCTTGTTTACGTCTTTTACTACGAGATCAAAGGCATCTCTTACGTCAAAGGTGAATGTGGTTGCAGGTCCAGTGTACGTATCAACAATCCCAACCTTTATCGTTTTCTGCGCAAAGGCCGGGCTAAAAAGGACAAAAAAGAAAACAAAAATTAAAGCTAACAAGCCTTTCTCTCTCATTTTATCCCCCTTCCTTTTTTTGAAATTGTTAACAAACTGAACTTCCGTTGTCAACTTAAAAGTCAAATCGACTTCGAAGTTGTTATTCGAAGAATCTGTCCCTCACTATGGTACTTTCCCTATCAGGTCCCGTAGATATTATGCTTATTTTAACACCAAGTATTTTCTCGAGCCTTTCTATGTAACTTCTAGCCTCTTCTGGAAGTTCACCGTATTCCCTAATCCCTTTCGTATTGACCTTCCATCCTTTTACCTTTTCGTAAACGGGAAGGCACTTCTCGTACGTGTAAGTATCGATTGGAGGAACCTCATACAACTTATCTCCGAGCCTGTACTTTGTGCAGATTTTTATCTCCTCAAACTCATCCAGAACGTCGAGCTTTGTAAGGCATAGATTGCTTATTCCATTTATCTGGATTGCCCTTTTGGCAGCAACGGCATCAAACCAGCCACATCTCCTTGGTCTACCCGTTGTAGCTCCGTACTCGGCTCCTCTCTCCCTCATCGTATCACCTGTCTCATCTTTCAGCTCAGTGGGAAAGGGACCCTCTCCGACCCTTGTTGTGTATGCCTTGCATACACCAACTATCCTGTGAATCGCAGATGGTGGAACACCGCTTCCAGACATTATATTTCCAGCCACTGTATTTGACGATGTAACATAGGGGTATGTGCCATGGTCAATATCGAGGTTGGTACCCTGAGCACCTTCAAAAAGGACAGATTTACCTTCCGAGATGCAATTAAGGAGAAAGGTGACAGTGTCGTTCACGTATTTTTTGAGGACGGCTCTGTAAGAGCCATAGACCTCGAGTATCTCGTCTAGATTGAAACCCTCTTCCCCATAGTACTCCCTAATTATGAAGTTTTTTAACTCCAGGTTCCTCTTTACCTTCTCCCTAAAGACCTCCTCATTAAAAAGGTCAATGACCCTTATGCCGCTCCTTCCCATCTTGTCCTCATAGGCGGGGCCTATCCCCCTTCCAGTAGTTCCTATCTTTTCCTTGCTTTTAGTCTCTCTGAGAATGTCCAGTTTTTTGTGGTATGGCATGATAAGATGGGCTGCACCGCTGACTAGGAGTCTGCTGTCATCCTGAAGGTAACCGAGTTCCTTTAATTCTGAGATCTCCTTAATGAAAATTTCCGGATCGAAAACTACGCCATTGCCGATTACGCAGTACTTACCCTCTCGGAGAATTCCCGAGGGGATAAGGTGGAGAATTATCTTCCGGCCGTCAGCAACTATTGTATGACCGGCATTTGCACCTCCCTGGAACCTAACAACCACATCTGAGTACTCTGAAAGTAGGTCAACGATCTTCCCTTTTCCCTCATCACCCCATTGAATGCCGATAAGACCAAGGTTAGGCATAAAACCTAAATAGGTTAATACAAAGGATCAGGAAAAAGCAAATCTAGTACTCTTCTTGAGGGAGAGACTTTAACTGGGCGAGGGAAAAAACAGGACCATCCTTACAGACGTACTTAGAACCTATGTTACACCTGCCGCAAAGTCCAATGCCGCACTTCATCCGCCTCTCCAAAGTGGTAATTATGTCCTCGTCCTTAAAACCGAGTTTGCTCAACGCAATAAGTGTGTACTTTATCATTATAGGTGGACCACAAGTTATTGCAACTGTGTTGTCAGGCTTTGGGGCCATCTCTAAAAGAACGTTTGGAACAAGACCAACTTTTTTGTCCCATCCTGGATATTCATTATCAACTGTAAGGACTAAATCCACATCATCCCTAGATCCCCAATCCTTTAAATCCTCCTTATAACATAAATCTATAGGTGTTCTTGCTCCGTAAAGGATCGTAATTCTGCCGTAATCCTTTCTGTTGTCGAGCATAAAAAGAATCAGGGTTCTAAGAGGAGCAAGCCCTATACCCCCTCCGATGAACAGAATATTTCTTCCCTTCATACTTTCATAAGGAAACCAATTTCCAAGGGGTGCGCGAAGCCCAAGTTTATCTCCCTCATGGAGTTCGTGTATGGCAGATGTAACCTCACCCACCTTCATCACACTGAACTGGAGATATTCCTTCCTTGTGGGTGGTGAGTTTATTACAAAGGTTGCCTCCCCAACTCCGAAAACTGAAAGTTGACCAACCTGTCCAGGTTCAAATTTGAAATTTTTCATCCTTTCAGGATCGTCAAAGACGACCTGAAGGGATTTTATAGTTGGGGTTTCCTCAATTATTCTTACTACTGTCACAATTTCAGGGAGGTAGGGATTCTTTTTTGGTCCCATTCCTTTACACCCTTCTTGGTTTTTGCAACTCAAAAACAACTTCCCTTATGTCTACGGAAACGGGGCAGAACCTTATACATCTTCCACATCCACAGCAAGCTATCAGTTGAGAGTACTTCTCAGGATAGAACATGAACTTATGGCCAACTCTGTTTCTAAACCTTTTGAATTTATCAGGCCTAGGGTTATGTCCGCTTGCTTCAAGGGTGAAATGGAAGAACATGCAGGAATCCCAGCTCCTGATCCTCTCTCCTTCAAATATCTTCTTTTCGTCGGTTATATTGAAGCAGTAGCATGTAGGACAAAGGTAGGTGCAGAGACCGCAGCTTATGCACTTGGATAGGTGTCTCTTCCAGAAATTCTCATCGTTAAAGCTTTCCGTTTTTGGATCAAGGGGCTCTATCTTTTTCAATTCCCCTAAATACTCGCTGAGGAGTCTTTCAGATTCTTCCTTCTTCTTCAACTTTTTTTCAAGGTGGTCATCACCAGGCTCAATCAATTCCCAGTCAAGAAAAAGACTTCCCTTTTCGGTTTTAGCCTCTATTAAGTAGCCCTCCTCAAGCTCGGTGATTAGGGCGTCTGAACCGGAATCATCGAATGGCCCCCCGCCAACTGCAATGCAGAAGCATCCAGCAGATGGTTTGTCACAGGCTTTTGCAGCAATAAAGGAGTTCATTCTCCTTCTTTCGTAGTAAACGTCAGGCGTATCCGTCTGAATAAAGACATTGTCTATAACAGAAAAACCCGCTGAATCACAGGGTCTAGCTCCAAATATGATCCTTTTTTTTGTATCCTCAACCTCCTCTATCTCAATAAGATCCACATTCCCCTCATCCTTTTTGAACTTGAACTTAAACAGCCTTTCACTCTGGGGGTAGATTACAGACTTGGGTGGCAAGGTTGGTGGTCTATCAAGACATATGGAAGATCCGGTGAGGTATTTTTCAAATTTTACAGCCCTACCTACATCCACGGGAACGTAGAGCTCACCTTTTTTGGAGAGGGATTGGAGGTATTCTTCAATTTTTTCCTTTTTTAAAAAACCTATCCTTTCCATTAAAGTTCGTGCTCCTTAATTTTCTCCTCCTCCGCTTTAAAGGTGTACATTGGAGGCTTGTCATCCACGTTTATTCCTGTTTCATAGTCAAAAAGCTCCTTCATTTCCAGATTTATCTTCTTTTTCATCATCTTAACCGGAATCCCAACAGGGCATGCTCTCTCACACTCACCACACTCGACGCATCTTCCCGCCAGGTGGACCGCGTGGATAAAGTGGAACATGAACTTTTCTTTGAGCTCAACGGATTGGCTTGTAAAGTGAGGATCCCTCGTCTCGGCAATACACCTATCTCTGCAGATACACAAAGGACATGCGTTCCTGCACGCGTAGCATCTTATACATTTTCCGATTTCCTTAGTCCAAAAAGAGAGCCTATCCTCTAAGGGTTTTTTCTCAAATTCCCTTATGTCCTCGTACGCCATATCCCACGATACCTTCGATTCGACAGGTTCTCCGATAAGATGATCGTATATGAGAGGATTTGGGTACCTGCATATTTTACACTTGTCTGCCAAAAGGGAAGTCAGTTGGAACTCCCTTTCACGACTCACAGTTTTTACCTTTATAGAATCCCCATCTATTGAGACTCCAGTTACAGCCTCATATAGAACTTCCCTCATTAACTTTCCCACGTCAATTATTCCCCGACAACTGATCCCTATGATAACTACATCCTCTCTCCTTATTAAGCCTTCCTGTAAAAACTGGATTAAGGTTCGCGAATCACAACCTTTGACAAGGATGCCCGCTTTTTCTTTTAAAAAAGGCAGATACACGCAAAGGTTGTGAACGCAGAAAAGGTTAAAAATGGAGTCTTCTATTTGACTTTCCTCCCGTACAAAATGAGGTGTTGCGTGTATGGGATCGAAACCTTCCCTCCAGCATATTACGAGGTTAGTATCCCTAAAAACCTCTGAAATTTTCTCTTTCAGTTCAACCAATTTCCTCTCCCTCTTCTATCTTTAATGGACCGAGTCCATGAATTACTTTTGTGAATTCTGTAACGACCCTTTGCCACCTCTCTCCCTCTGATGCGGAAACCCATGTATAGTGGAACCTTCTATCGTCTATTCCAAAGAAAGGCAAAAGTCTCTTGAGCATCTCTAGCCTTCTTCTCGCGTAATAGTTCCCATCAGAGTAATGACAATCCCTAGGATGACATCCGGAAACCAAAACCCCATCAGCACCTGAAAGGAAAGCCCGGACAACGAAAAGAGGGTCTACCCTTCCTGAGCAGGGAACCCTGACTATTCTCAGATCTGTAGGTTGTTTGAATCTGCTCACACCTGCTGTATCTGCACCACCGTAAGAACACCAGTTACAGAGGAAGCCTATAATTCTTAGCTCCTTTTTACTTTCCTGAGGCAAAGGCGTAAACCTCCGCAAGTATTTGGTTATCAGTGAAGTGCTGTAACTGAATTGCTCCGCAAGGGCAAGTAGAGGTACAGATTCCGCATCCAGCACAGACGGTCTCTATAACTTTAGCCACCTTTCTTCCGTCCCTAAGTTCCTCCTCCTTTATTGCACCGAATGGACAAGTTTTCACGCATTTCATGCATCCGACACACACATTTGGATTAACGTAGGAGACCTGAGGGTCAGACTCCAAAACGTCCTTTGAAAATAAGGCAAGCACCTTTGAGGCAGCTGCGCTACCTTGGCTAACAGAGGCAGGTATATCTTTCGGTCCCTGGCAAGCACCCGCGAGAAAGACTCCGGAAGTGTTCGTCTCAACAGGGCGAAGTTTTGGGTGAGATTCAACATAAAAACCGAAGGTATCGTACGAGATTCGCAGCTTCTCGGCAAGTTTTGCAGCGTCCGGATTGGAAATGACGGCGTTTGCAAGGACAACAAGATCAGCCTCCACCTCTACCTGTATTCCCAAAAGTGTGTCAGCCCCTCTTACGATAAGCTTTTCCCCCCTGGGATATATTTTAGAAACCCTTCCCCTTATGTACCTTACCCCATATTCTTCCTGAGCTCTCCTTGTGAACTCGTCATAACCTTTTCCTGGGGCTCTTATATCCATGTAGAAGACGTAGGACTGAGATTTGGGAAGGTGATCTTTGGTCAGTATGGCCTGCTTGGCAATGTACATACAGCAGAAATTTGAACAGTAAGGGATTCCAACTGATTTGTCCCTTGAGCCACAACAGGATATGAAGACAACAGTTTCAGGTTCCTTTCCGTCAGAAGGTCTCTTTATGTGACCTCCAGTCGGGCCAGATGCGTTGAGTATCCTTTCATACTGGATGCCAGTTATAACATCCTTATACTTGCCGCCCCCATATTCCGGAAAATTCTCAACCCCCATTAGGCTGTAGCCCGTTGCCACTATTATGGCACCCACATCTTCTTTTACAAGCTCGTCCTTCATATCATAATCTATTGCCTTGGTTGGGCAGATTTTCGCGCAGACACCGCACTTCCCTTTTAAAAAGTAACGACAGTAGTTGGGATCGATTTTAGCCTTCTTAGGTATGGCCTGCGGAAATGGTATGTTTATCGCCCTTGTGGGAGCGATTCCGAAGTTGAAGTAATCATAAGCATTCTTAGAGGGACACTTCTCCATGCAAAGACCGCATCCTGTACATTTATTCCAGTCCACGTATGTGGCCTTCTTTCTAATGGTTACCTCATAATTCCCTATGTAACCTTTCACGTCCTCAATCTCCGAGTAGGCGTAAAGCTTTATCCTCTCATTTTGTGCCACATCAACCATTTTTGGCCCAAGAATACATATAGAACAGTCTATTGTTGGAAATGTCTTGTCCAGTCTTGCCATCATCCCACCGATGCTTGGACTTTTTTCAACGAGCACAACGTCGAGTCCTCCGTCCGCACAGTCGAGTGCCGCCTGCATGCCCGCAACCCCTCCACCTATTACTAGCACCCTTTTTGTCAGTTTGAAAGAGGAGGAGAAGAGAGGCTTGTTGTTCATAACCTTTGCAACGGCCATTCTGACAACATCTATCGCTTTTTGGGTATTAAGCTCTTTATCGTCTCCTACCCAGGAGATATGCTCTCTAATATTTGCCATCTCCAAAAAGTATCTGTTAAGAGAGGCCTTTTCAACTGCCTTTCTGAAAGTCAGCTCGTGCATCCTTGGAGAGCAGGCCGCCACAACAACCCTGTCCAACTTGTATTTTTTTATGGCCTCTATTATTTCATTTTGGCCTGGCTCTGAGCATGTGTACACGTAAGTTGTCGAGTACGCCACACCAGGTATTTTTCTCATCTCTTCCGCAACCTTCTGTACGTCTACGGTACCGGCAATGTTATTTCCACAATGGCAGATGAATACGCCTACCCTCATTCTTCCTCCGCCTCTGGCTCTTTCTCTTTATTTCCAACTTTTTTTTCAGCTTTCCTCATAGATCTTGTAATCCAGCTTGCATCCACAACCAGTTTGTCGATCCCCAGTCTCTTCGGAGATATGCCGAAAACCAGACCTAGCAGCTGGGAAAAGTAGAGGACAGGGATCTGAAAATTTGTTCCCATTAGCCTATTTATTTGACCTTGTCTTAGGTCGAGATTTTGCTGGCAAAGGGGACAGCAGACTGCAATACAGTTCGCACCTGAATCCTTCGCCATCTGTATAACCTTGTAGGAAAGCCTATTCACAATCTCCTTTTTTGCGATGCCGAAAGCTGCCCCACAACATTCGGTCTTGAATGGAAAATCACATACCTCTATACCCGCGCTCTCTAGAATTCTGTCCATAGAAATAGGGTTCTCCGCATCATCGAATTCCGCAACTTCAGGGGGTCTTGTGACAATGCAGCCGTAGTATGGAGCAACCTTAAGTTCAGGGATTTCGTAAACGACCATCTCTGATATCTTCTCAGGTGGAACATCTTCGTAAAGGATCTGCAAAGCAGATTTAGGCGATACTTTCAGATTGTAAGGTTCATCTATAACTTCATTCACCTTCTTTCTTACCTCTGGATCCTTCTTCATCTTCAAGTGGGCCCTTTTCAAAACGG
This sequence comes from uncultured bacterium, assembly GCA_938084905.1. Lineage (GTDB taxonomy): Bacteria > Desulfobacterota > Syntrophorhabdia > Syntrophorhabdales > JANXAF01 > CALKEQ01. The sequence continues at coordinate 79,093 of CALKEQ010000008.1, read as the reverse complement.
TGAAGCAGGATGGACAAGGAGCTATTACCACATCCAAACCCATTTTCTCTACGAGTGCCAGATTCCTTGCTCCAAGTGCACAGGCAAGAAGAGGGTCAACTGTGTGGGCCGGGCTAGATCCGCAGCAGCTCCAATCCTCAGGCTCCTTTATCTCTATATTAAGTAATCGGAAAACCTCCTTTAACGACTCATTGTACTCACGTGCAGTGCTCTCTAAAGAACAACCAGAATAATAGGCGTACCTTCTGTTATTCATTTCCAGATACCCTTTCAGCCAATTTTCTGAATATACTTTCAACCTTCTCCTGCCCCTTTATTTTTGTGGGAAGTAAATGGATCTTTCCTTTGAGAAGGACCTTTGGCCCAAGATCCACATCAGTAAAAATCTTGCCTGACTTTAAATTATAGGCGAGTAAAATTCCAAGTTCGAATACCCTTCCGTGTTTTTTGAGGGATTCGAGAAAAGTGTCAAAAAACAGTTTGATCTCCTTTTCGGAAACGTAGTTTTCCCTTCTTGCTATCACTCTGAGTGTATCCATTATCTGGGCTACATCTATCTGACAGGGACATCTTGTTGTACATGTTTCGCACGTTGCGCAAAGCCATATTGCCTTCGAACGGAGTATGGTTTCCTTCTGTCCCTGTTGCAAAAGTCTCATTATCTGGCTCACAGGATAGTCGAAGAACTCTGTGAAGGGACAACCTGCCGTACAATTCCCACACTGGTAACAAAGGTAGGGATTCTCACCGCTTTCCTTTGCAACCTGCTCGATAAATTTGGAGTCAAACTCCTTTGTGATATTTATCACTTTCATCTAACGGCCGTTTTTTAGCACATATGCAAATCTCTGTCAATCTTTTTTTGATTCCTGTCTTTTCTGGAATCAGAATCACCTTTTAACACAATTTGACACCTAGCGGTGATTTGTTATAAATATCTGCAAGTGCCTGGGTGGCGGAACTGGTAGACGCAAGGGACTTAAAATCCCTCGGAGCTTCAATGCTCTGTACGAGTTCGAGTCTCGTCCCAGGCACTAAATTTTTTCATTTAGAGGCTCATGCTTAAAGAGTGGGTGATTTTAGACTCGGTTATAAGTTTTGAGTGCAGGATCTTCAAGGTTGGAACTCAAAGGGCAATCTGTCCGAGAACTGGGGAAACCTCCAAATTTTACACTATTCACGCATCTCAATGGGTGAACGTTATTCCCTTAACTGAGGACAATCGTGTTGTAATGGTAAGGCAATATAGACACGGCTCTAGAACTTTTTGTCTTGAAATTCCAGGCGGAATGGTGGATAACGAAACCCCCCTTTCGGCTGCAAAAAGAGAACTCCTTGAGGAGACGGGCTACTCTGGAGATAGTGTGGAATATCTGGGCTCTGTCAACCCTAACCCTGCCCTTTTCGACAATCTGTGTCACTCCTTCCTAATAAGGAACGTAAAAAAGACTGCAGAGATAAGCCTTGATCCTGCCGAGGACATAGAGGTTGTTCTTGCCCCATTGGAAGAGATACCTAAACTGATAAAAAATGGAACGATAAATCACGCCCTTGTCATTTCTGCGTTTTGCTTTTACTTCCTCCGATATCCCCTCCATGGTTAAAAAGAAAGTGCCAGTAGTGTCAGTTGTAGGATGGTCAAAGAGCGGAAAAACGAGCTTTCTGGAGAGATTGATTCAGGCAGCAAAAAAAAGAAAGATGAGGGTAGTGGCAGTAAAACATACTCATCACAAAATCGAAGAAGGAAAAAAGGACACAGCAAGACTTAGGGAGGCAGGGGCAGATCCGGTTCTCCTTGTTTCAAAGGACCTTTTTATTCTTACAAAAAAAATAGGCGACGATTTTGAAATTGAAAAAATCCTCGAAGATCTCGCAATTGATGCAGATATTGTTTTTGCGGAAGGATTTAAAAAGTCTAGATGGCCAAAAATAGAGGTCTACTCTGAAAGGGGAGAACCACTTTTCAAAAAAGATCCGAACATCGTTGCCCTAATAAGCGAAAAACCGGTCATAAGTGAGCTTCCAATCTTTGATCCCAAAAACCCAGAGGAAGTTTTAGAGTTTATAATCCGTAGATTCTCTTCAGTTCCCTGACAAGCCCAATGTTGTCAAGATGACCGGTATTTCTTGCCACGATTTTTCCGATTATTGGCCTGTTAAGAAGGTAGAGGTCTCCTAGGAGATCGAGGATCTTGTGCCGCACGAACTCATTTTCATATCTCAGTTTCGTGTTTACAACCTTTTCCCCATCGAGAAGAATCACGTTGTTTATCCTTCCACCCTCACCTAGGCCCATGCTCGCAAGCATCTCAAAATCACTTAGGAAACCGTAAGTCCGGGAAGGCGCGATTTCCTTGATAAACTCCTCAAGACCACCATTAAATACGTAGCCCTGATCGTTTATTGGTGGACGACTACCAATCTTGAAATCGATTATCAGTCTTTCCGCTGGCTCGATGGAAAGGTACTTTCCGTTCGGCTCGTCTTTCAAGATGATCTTCTCCCTTACAAGGAGAGGATCTACACTTTCATTCTGTTCGATGATTCCGGCTTCTTTGAATTTCTCGCAGATCTGGCTTGCAGAACCATCGAGGATTGGGACTTCTTCACTTACCTTTACAAGGAGATTCGTTATCCCAAACATGTGACAGCTCGCAAGCAGATGCTCAACTGTCCTTACAACGCAATTTTTCCCTTTAAGGGAGGAAGCGTAGCCTATTGAGTAAACGTAATCAACGAAAGCCGGTATTCGCTCCCCATGAGGGACATTTTCGAAGATTATTCCAGTATTCTCCGGCATGGGGAAAAGGATCATTCCAGTTTTTATACCAGTGTGAAGACCATGTCCGTAAAGAACGATGCTTTTGCCTATCGTTCTTTGCCTGAAGGTTTTTTCTCCACAAACAAGGGGTTTAAGCCTGAAAGGTGTCTCCTTTAAGGTTGGCTCTTTCTTATCTTCAAAGCACCTTCCTATTACCTCCAGAACTTTTTCAATTGAAAGGGGTTTCTCAATAAAATCGACAGCTCCTTTTTTTACTGCCTCCACTGCCGTTGAAATGTTACCGTGCCCTGAGATAACTATGACTTTTGCGTTTCCGTTTATCCTCCTTATTCTTTTTAATACCTCGATCCCATCCATCTCCGGCATCCAAAGGTCGAGAATGACAAGGTCCGGATTCTCCCTTTCGTATGCCAAAACACCTTTTTTCCCGTCCTCTGCCTTTATAACTTGGAAACCTTCATCCTCCAAAAGGGGGGAAAGACTGTCTAAAATTTCCTTTTCGTCGTCGATGAGAAGTATCTTCCGCATAGGCAAAGATATTTTATAGAAAAAGGAGATTTTTGTACACTCTTCCTTGACTACCACTTTTTTTGAGGTTTGTGGTATTATATTTAGGGAGTAAGGAGGAAGGCGACTTTTTGGAAGGCACTCTCGACGAAGGGTTCTTAAGAATTTCCTTTGATGATATAAACACTGCCCGAACCTTATTCGGTCCCCGGGAAGAAAATATAAAGTACCTTCGAAAGCACTTCAACATCCGCGCTTCTGTCCGCGGAAATAACCTCACCATTACCGGAGACAAGAAGGATGTTGAAAAAACGAACATGGTCATTAGGGAGCTACAGGAAAGAATAAAAAAAGGTCACAGCGTGGCACCTGACGATATCGACCAGGTAATTTTTGCAATTACAAATAAGAAACAGGAAGTATCTTTTGGTCAGATACTGATTCCGCCAACCAGGAAAATCATCACCCCAAGATCGAAAAATCAGGAGGAATATATAGAGGCAATAAAAAAACATGACATAGTTGTAGCCATAGGGCCTGCTGGCACAGGAAAAACCTATCTCGCCATGGCAATGGCACTAAACTTCTATTATACGAGGGAGGTTTCAAGAATCGTATTGACGAGGCCTGCAATAGAGGCAGGTGAAAAATTGGGTTTTCTCCCAGGAAGTATGTACGAAAAGGTAAACCCTTACCTTAGACCCCTCTACGATGCCCTATACGACATGGTTGAATTCGACAAGGCTTCTAAGTTAATAGAAAGGGGAGTGATAGAGATAGCACCCCTCGCGTTCATGAGGGGAAGAACTTTAAACGATGCTTTTATAATCCTGGATGAAGCCCAGAACACCCTTTCCGATCAAATGAAAATGTTTCTTACAAGGCTTGGCTTCTCGTCAAAGACTGTCATCACAGGAGACGTAACACAGATAGATCTCTCAGATAAAAGACTCAGTGGACTCGTTGAGATTCAAAAAATTCTCAAAGGCATAAGGGGAATAAAATTTGTCTATTTCAGTGAAAGGGACGTTGTTAGACATCCACTTGTAAAAAAAATAATAAAGGCTTACGAAACGAAAAAGGTCAAACAAGAACATGAACACTCCGAACGGAAGCGATAAGCCTCCTTCGTCCGTCTTCCTCAAAAAGTTGCTCATATTTCTAATCTTTTCCGTAATTTCTTCTGGGCTTTTTGTGGCTGACTTACCCAGACCAATACCCGATTACAAGGTTGGAGATATTGCCCTAAAAAACATAAAGGCAAAAGAGGAAACCTATGTTCCAGATATAGGGGTAACCCTCAAAAAGGATGAAATGGTAATAAGAGAGGGGGAGAGGGTAAAAGAGGAGCATGTAAAAAAATTAAGGGCACTAAGATCCAAAGAAAAGGAAAGCTTCACAACCCTGTCAAGGTTCGCCCTCCTTGTCCTTTTTCTCTTTTTCCTGACAGCCATAATCAACGAATTTGCGGAAAGGAACATTAAAAAGTACAATCTCTCAGAAAAGGATCTCCTTTTCGCTCTCCTTTGCACTCTTTTTATCCTCTTTTCTCTTAAGCTTCTGTCAATTCTCCGCCACTTCTTCCCTTCGGAAGTGCAGGACGATCTGATCTACCTTGCTCCCGTCTTCCTATACGGGATGCTTTTGAGAATTGTCCTACATTCAGAAGCAGCTCTCACATTCTCATCCATACTCGCAATCTGCGCCTATATCTTTTTGGAGGATCAAAAGTTCGCAGTTTACCTTTTTCTGTCCTCACTACTTGCCGCATACTTCGCAAGACACTGCGAAAACAGAAATACTGTCATAAAGGCTGGAGTTTATTCATCCCTAATTGGCAACTTCATCGTCCTTTTGCTCTCTGGGATGAGCGAGTCCCTGGATAAGAATTTGCTTATGAGGGGAGGGTTCGTCTTTCTGAGTGGAATTTCAAGTAGCTTTTTGACTCTTGGTCTTTTACCTCTTATAGAGAATCTTTTTGGCTACACCACAGATATAAAACTTCTTGAACTTGCAAATCTGGAGCATCCTCTCCTTGAACAGATGATGCTTAACGCCCCTGGCACTTACCACCACAGCATAATAGTCGGAAATCTGTCTAAAGCGGCAGCGGAGAGTATTGGAGCCCACCCCCTTCTTGCAAGAGTCGGAGCTTACTACCACGATATAGGAAAGTTAAAAATGCCCCATTATTACGTAGAAAACAGAAAGGGTTTTGAGGATGCGCATAAGAATCTCACCCCAAGCATGAGCGCCTTAATCATCCTTTCGCATGTGAAAGAAGGTGTTGAACTTGCGGAAAAGTACAAGCTTGGAAAAAAGATAAAGGACATAATTCAGCAGCACCACGGTAAAAGCCTCTGTGCTTACTTTTACAATAGGGCAAAAGAACAGGAGAATCCTGCCATCTACGTTATAGACGAAAATGATTTTCGCTATCCCGGTCCAAAACCTCAAACCAAAGAGGCAGGGATAGTTATGCTTGCAGACCAGGTTGAAGCTTCATCCCGAGTCCTTGAAGACCCAACCCCAAAAAGGATAGAGTCACATGTTCAGAACATAATCGAGAGCATATTCCTAGATGGTCAGCTCGATGAGTGCGAACTGACCTTGAAGGACCTTCAGGCAATACAGAGAAGTTTCACTAATATTTTAACAGCCATGTTCCATCACAGGGTCGAATATCCAGAAAGGAAGGAACATGCAAGTCCAAATAATAGACAACACAAAAAAGCTGCGGGAGAAGAAAAAAGTAATAAGAAAAATCACGGAAGAATTATTAGGCTTTTTAGGAATTAAGGGTAAAACCCTGAACATCCTCTTCACAGACGACGAGGGTATAAGGGAAATAAATTTAAGGTTCCTGAACAAGGATCGTCCCACGAACGTTATTTCCTTTTCTTACTTTGAGGAAGGCCAATCCATCAAATTTCCAGAAGAAACTATCGGAGATATCGTTATATCTGTGGAGAGGGCTTCTGCGGAGGCGAGAAAGATTGGCTGTTCCTTCTATGAGAGGCTATTTCAGCTTGTGATACATGGTATAGTCCACATCCTCGGTTATGATCACGAAAAGGGTGAGAAGGAGAAAAGAAGAATGAGGTCAATGGAGAAAAAACTCGAAGATTTTCTTAGGTCCCTACCCTCTTACGGAGGACTTTTAGAATTTGACCAAAAGAAAATTGACCCGTGAGCTTCTCTTCCCCTTTCTTTCTGGAATTTTAATAGTTTTATCCCAGCCTCCTTTTCCTTTCTTCTTCCTTTCATATTTCTGCCTCATTCCCCTTTTTTTTTGTCTTGATTGGAAGGGGACGAGGTCTGATTTCCTTTCTGGACTGAAGATGGGTTTTTTCGCATACACGGGACTCGTATACTGGGTTTTTATAGCCATGAACAAGTACGGTGGAATAGACATTCTATCGAGTGCGGTCTGTACTCTCCTTCTCTCTTTATACCTCGCACTTTACACAGGTCTTTTTTCATTCATGATCTCATTTTTGGAATCACGATCTTACGTTCCATTTTTCATTATTTCTCCCACCTTCTGGACCTTCCTAGAATATTTGAGAACCTACCTGCTTTCCGGTTTCCCTTGGGGACTTCTTGCCTACTCCCAACATTCTTTCATTCCTATGATTCAGATATGTAGCTTATTAGGCCCTTACTACATCTCCTTCTTAATTGTGTCAGTGAATACTTCCATCTTCACCCTTCTCAAGAAGGAAAGAAGGTCTAAAATGGTTTACCTCTTCTCTTTTTTTACCGCCTTTTTATTCTTCACAACTCTTTTTTACGGCCTTTTGAGTCTAAATAGAGATTCCGATAAAGGAAAAAAGATAAGCGTAGCCATAATTCAGGCATCCATACCGCAGGACGTGAAATGGACAGAAGAGTACAAAATAAAAACGATCCTTAAATACTTTGAAAAAACGAACCAAATAAAAGGGAAAGTCGATCTGATCTTATGGCCGGAAACTGCGCTACCCTTTGTTCTCGAGGAGAACCCAGAAATACTGAAAGGTATCTCAAGACTTGCAAAAGAACGTAAGATCTCCATTCTAGCAGGTGCCTTATCGAGGGATGAAAATAAAAGGCTCTACAATGCTGCTTTCCTGTTTGACCAAGATGGGGAGATAAAAGGCATATACAGAAAGGTGCATCTTGTTCCCTTCGGGGAGTATACCCCACTTGTAAAATACTTTCCCTTCCTTTCGAGGATAAGCGTTTCGGGAGAGGATTTCACACCTGGTAGAACCCACAAACCCCTTGACCTTCAAGATTTTGGCAAGCTTGGAATCCTCATATGTTATGAGGGAATATTTCCGGGAATATCAAGGGAAACTGTGAACAATGGGGCAAACGTCCTTATAAATCTCACAAATGACGCCTGGTACGACAAAAGTTCTGCGCCTTTTCAACATTTTGCTTTTTACATTTTCAGGGCAGTTGAAACGGGAATGTACGTACTGAGGTGCGCGAATACTGGAATAAGTGCAATTGTAGATCCAAGGGGAAGAATCGTAGAAAAAAGTTCCCTATTTACTGAAGAGACACTTTACGGAGAGGTTTTTCTGAAAAATGAGCAGACTTTTTACGTGAAACATGGAGACTGGTTTATCCTAGTTCTCGTTTTTATCATTGTTGCCCTTTTCTCTTGGAATTTACTTTCTCATAAGAATCTCCGGAAGAAGTAAAGAGATTTTCGGGATGTAGGTAAGAACGAGAAGGCACAATATGAAAAGGATCAAAAACGGCATAACCATCCTTGAAATCTCAACAAGCGACTTCTTCATAATTGCCATGGAGACAAAAAGGTTTAGGCCAAATGGAGGGGTTAAAAACCCACATTCTATGTTTATTATCATTACGATCCCAAAATGGACAGGATCTATGTTGAAAATTCTCAGTGTTTCAACAAGAATCGGAGAAATGACTATGACAGCAGTAACAATGTCCATAAGGCAACCTATGATCAGGAAGAGGATGTTAACTGCAAGAAGGAAGAGCCACCTTTCCCTCACATGGGAAATTATAAATGTTGCAAGTTTCTGAGGGATCTGCTCAATAGTTAGGAGCCAAACGAAGGTCATTGCACATGAGAGAATAAAGAGGAGACAGCCGGAAAGGACAGCCGAATTTTTTGCAATTTCTAGAATTCTCGAGAATGTTAACTCTTTGTAAATGAACCTCTCAACTAGTATTGCATAAATCACAGAGACGGCTGCTGCCTCAGTTGGTGTGAATACCCCTCCGTAGATGCCTCCGAGAACCAGAAATGGGAGGAAAAGGGCCCATACCCCTTCTTTTATGATCTTTTTTGCAGATCCGGGAGTGTAAGCAAAATCGAACCTCCATCCGTTGGCTCGTGAGACAAGGTAAGAATAAAGAATGAGACATCCACCAATAAAGAAACCGGGAAGAAAACCGGCTAAAAATATTTCCGCCACAGACACATTCATTACAAGGGCGTAAAGTATCATCGGAATGCTCGGCGGTATGAGTATACCCAAAGAACCCGCAGAGGTGAGAAGCCCAATTGAAAATTTTTCTCCATAGCCATGCTTTATCAAGGCTGGCATCATTATGCTCCCTATGGCTATTACCGTGGCTGGAGAGGAGCCAGAAATGGCGGCGAAAAAGACACAGGAAAGGACAGATGCTATTGCCAATCCCCCTGTTACCCTTCCTGCCAAAAGGTTCATAATCGCTACGAGTCTATCGGCTATTTTCCCTTCCCCCATTATGTTCCCAGCTAATATGAAGAGGGGAACAGCTATGAGGACAAAGTTATCGAGGCCGTTGAAAAGCTGCTGGATAAGGGAAGAAAGTGAAGTTTTTGTAACAAAATGGAGGTAAATGGCAGTTGTAGAAGCAAGGACGAGTGCTATTGGTACACTGAGTACAAGGAAAGAGAAAAAGCAAATGAACATAAGCGTAAGGTTCATTTCAGTAACTCTTCGTTATCTTCCTATAAGGTTCCTTTTTAAGGAAGCTTACTATGTGTGAATAAGACAAAAAGAGAAATCTGAGCCCCATAACCAATGAGAAAAAGGGTATCGATAAGTAGGGGATGTACATGGGGATTTGCATTGCTGAGCTTTTCACCCCAAAATTTTTAAGGTGGACAAGGTGGAGAGTTCCGTAGAAGACAAAAACCGTGCATATGAGAAATGACAAAAAGTAAGCTATAGACTTCAGAAAGTGGCTCTTTCTTCCAGGTAGACTCTCCGTCAAAGCTTCCATCGAAAAATGTGTGCCGTATTTGACGCCAATCGAAGCACCAAGAAAGGTCATAAAGATGAGAGTGTAATTGGCAAATTCATTAAACCACATGAAAGTTACTGAGACTGTGTACCTAAGCACGGTTTCGCAGAATGTAACAATTGCCAGAAAAATCAGAGTAAGACCGGCTGAGTACTCCTCAACCTTCTTAAGCTTTTCCTTCAGGTTCCCCATTTAGAGGAGAAAGGGGGGGTAACCCCCTTACTTCTTCTTTGAGTAGTACTCTATTTTTTTCACGAAAAAGTCGTACCACTCGGGCCCGACTATTTTTCTGTACTTCTCGTGAACAGGTTTTACGGCCTTTTTAAAGGCCTCCTTTTCCTGATCTGAAAGTACGTAAACCTCAACTTTCTGGGCCTTCGCCTTTTCCAATGCCTCTGCTCTATTCTTCGCGTTCAGTTCCCTATTCACCTTTATTTGGATCTCCGCTGCCTCTCTGAAAATTTTTTGCTCATCTGGAGTGAGTGTGTTCCAGAAAGCTTTGTTCACAACTGTTGGACATTCGGTAAGTATGTGGTTAGTTATTGTGGCGTACTTGTTAACCTCAGTGAATTTCATAAGGATTGAGGTGTAAAGCGGGTTATCCTGTCCATCAATTATTTTCTGCTGTAAAGCGTTATAAACTTCGGGGAATGGCATGGGAGTCGGGTTTGCACCTAGGGCTTTAAAGGTGTCTATGTGAAGGGGGCTCTCTATAACCCTTATCTTAAGCCCTTTCAGGTCAGATGGAGTTCTTATTGGTCTCTTAGAGTTTGTTATATCCCTAAACTCATTTTCAGTATATCCGATAAAAACGAAACCTTTCTGCTCACAGTATTTTGCTATTCTCTCTTTTACCTCTTTGTCGTCCAGTACCTTATACGCCACTTCCCTACTTGGAAAGATAAAGGGAAGCTCAATAACGATGACCTCTGGAACGAAATTTGAGAGTACTCCCGCCGTCACAGCCGTCATATGGAGAGTTCCCGCCTGAACCTGTTCTGTCATAGACCTTTCTCCACCCAGTTGCCCCATCGGGAAGACCTGTACCTCTATTGCACCTTGAGTCTTCTCATTCACGTACTTGGCAAATGCCATCGCACCGTGGTGTTGTGGGTGAACTGGTGGCCCAACGTGTCCGTACTGAACGACAGTTTTCGCCTGAGAGTAAGATCCGATGAGCGTAAGCCCAAGGAAAAAAAGAAGTGTAACTAGAAAAAGCCTTCTCATAATACCCTCCTTTATTCTGTATGGAAGTCTTTTCTCTCAGCCACCGGTCCTTTTTTGCCCAGGGGTCTGAGAAAAGTGTATTCAAAAGGTTCGGTTATGAATTTTTTTGTTACGTATTCAGGGTTTGGATTAGCCAAGTTAAAGGGGATGCTCACAATGGATACTGCGATTCCTAAAGCACATGCGCCAATGCCAAGGGGTCTGAGAACCAAAAGGTCAAAGAGCATCGATTCCCCCGAAGGGATCTCCTTTGAAGAAAGATCATCTTTCGCCTCAATCTGAGAAACTGGAAAAATGAGAAACAAAATGGAAATCAGAGCCAAAAACTTCATGCCTATCTTCTATCACCTAAAAAGGCAATTGTCAATCTTTATCACGTCTCCTTTTCCGTGACCTCGTATATGCTTTCAAATGTTATGTCCAGAATTCTCTTTAGCGTCTTTTCGTCTATTGCAAGGGGTGGCATAATAACTATTACATCGCCTAAGGGCCTTAAAATCAAACCCTTCTCCCTTGCTTTAAGTATGACCCTCTGACCCATCTTTTTTTCTGGAGGATAAGCTTTTTTGTCTTTCTTGTTTTGAACGAGTTCAATCCCTATCATCAGCCCTCCCTGCCGGACATCACCAACATGCGAAAGATCATTGAATCTTACGAGCTCTTTTTTTGCAAACTCTATCCTTTCTCTTATCTTCGCCAAGAGGTTCTCCTTCTCAAAAAGTTCCAGATTGGCAAGCGCTAGATTACACGCAATCGGGTTTCCAGTGTAAGTATGACCGTGGAAGAAGGTTTTGAACTCCTCATATCTTCCAAGAAAGGCGTTGTATATCTCTTCAGTTGTTATGGTGGCAGCAAGGGGAAGGTAGCCGCCAGTCATGCTTTTTGAGAGACAGATTATATCTGGAATTATGTTCTCCTTTTCGCACGCAAAGAGCGTGCCCGTTCTTCCAAAACCTGTGGCTACCTCATCGGCAATAAAGATTAATTTGTTTTCCTTTGTTATCCTCCAGATTTTCGAAATAAAACCCTCAGGCTGGACTATTATGCCTCCTGCTCCCTGAACGTAAGGTTCGATTATTACCCCGCACAACTCATCTTTATGCTCCAAGACCATATGCTCAAATATGGAAACACATTCCATCGTACACTTATTTCTCGATAGCTTGAGTGGACATCTGTAACAGTAAGGAGAGGGTGCCTTGTAAGATTTGAATAGGAGGGGTCTATAAACCTTGTGAAAAAGATCTATTCCTCCAACACTAACCGCTCCTAAAGTATCACCGTGATATCCGTTTCTGAACGATACGAAATACTTTCTCTTCTTCTCCCCTTTTAGCTGCCAAAAATGGTAAGTCATTTTAAGAGCAATCTCTACGGCTGTAGAACCGTTATCAGAGTAGAAAACCTTCTTCAGCCCCCGAGGTACTATCTCAACCAGTTTTTTTGCAAGAATTATTGAAGGTACGTTCGCAAGCCCCAACAAAGTTGAATGTGGGAGTCTTTCGGTTTGTTCTATTATTGCTCTTTTTAGTTCTTCTTTGGTGTAACCAAAGACGTTTACCCATATGGATGAGGTACCGTCGATGTATCTTCTTCCCTCAGTGTCTATTAAGTAGAAACCCTCTCCTCTCTCAATTATAAGTGGTTCCCCTTCTACGTACTCTTTCATCTGGGTAAAAGGGTGCCAGACGTACTCCTTGTCCCACTCGGAGAGTTTGCTCTTCTCATAAGGCTCCATAAGGGGCTCCTAAAGTTTTTTGTTTTTTTACAATTTCGAAGTCAAAGGTGTCAACTCGAATTTTTCAAAAAAGGCGTGCTTCCAAGCATGAAAAGTTAAGCGTATGTCAATCAATTTTATTGACAATGGGGAAAGGAGAAAATATAATACAAAATGTGAAAAAAATAACATAACCTGGGAGGAGATGATGGGCAAGTTCGATCAGATATACGATGAGTACATGAAGAGAAGACAGAGAGCGCTTGCAATGGGCGGGGAAGAGGAACTGAGAAAGAGAAAAGAAAAGGGTCAGACCAATGCAAGGGAAAGGATTGAACTCCTCTGTGACCCTGGAACTTTTACCGAGGTTGGGCTTTTCGTCACGCACAGACAGACAAAGTTCGGGATGGCAGACAGATACATCCCTGCAGAGGGAGTGATAACCGGCTATGGTAAGGTAAATGGAAGGTACGTGGTCATTGCCTCCGAAGATTACACGGCAATGGCTGGAACTTACGGAGAGTACCATGGAAAGAAGTTTGTCTGGGCAATAGAGTTCGCTATGGAAAAGGGTTGGCCCTTCATAGGTATAAATGACTCCGCAGGAGCCAGGCTTCAGGAGGGAATAGATTGCCTAGAAGCCTATGGCTGGCTCTTCAGGGCTCAGACTCTCGCATCCGGTGTTATTCCCCAGATCGCCCTTTTACTTGGACCGTGCCTCGGCGGGCAGGCTTACCATCCGATTATGAACGATTTTCTCATTCAGAGTAAAAAGACCGGATTTATAGGCATTGCAGGACCTGCCTTTGTCAAAACGCAGACCGGAGAGGACATAACTCTAGAAGAACTTTGCGGATGGGAACCTCATGCAAAAAAAGCTGGCAGTACCCATATAGTTGGTGAGGACGATTATGAATGTATAGAGCTTTGCAAAAAGCTCCTCTCCTATCTTCCCTCAAACAACAAAGAGAAACCACCGAGGGGTGAGAGGTACGATGATCCAGAAAGGGAGATCCCTGAACTTGATGAGTATCTGCCGGATCCAGCATTGAGGACACCTTACGACATGAAGCCATTGATCGAGATGGTAGTTGATAAAGGTAGCTTCTTCGAAATCCACAAGTACTTTGCCCAGAACCTGATAGTCGGATTTGCCAGGTTCGATGGTCGGGTCGCTGGAATCGTTGCAAACCAGCCTAAAGTCCTCATGGGTGGACTCGATTGTGACGCTTCCGATAAATTGGCAAGGTTCGTGCGCTTCTGTGACCTTTTTAACATCCCGGTTGTCACATTCGTCGACTGTCCCGCGTTCTGGATAGGTTCGTACCATGAATGGAGAGGAATCTTGCGCCATGGAGCTAAGACTCTTTTTGCCTGGTCTGAGGCTACGGTTCCTCTCATATCAATAATAATAGGGAAGTCGTACGCTGGAGCCCATTACGCAATGCTAGACAAAAGCATAGGTGCAGATCTTGTCTTTGCATGGCCCACAGCCAAGATAAACATAGTTGGAGCGGAGACTGCTGCAAGTGTAATATACGCCAAGGAAATAAAGCAGTCGGAAAACCCAAAGGAGACTGCAAAGAGGCTGATAGAGGAGTACAGATCTAAATTGGAGAATCCCTACCAGGCCGCAGAACGTGGTTATGTGGACGACGTTATTATGCCGAGGTATACAAGGAAGTACATCTGTAGGGCCCTTGAGGTACTGGAAAACAAAAGAGCAAAAAGACCTGATAAGAAGTACTCAAATATAAACCTTTAACCTAAGACCCGGGAAATCCCGGGTTCATTTTTTGTAGTTTAAGGTTTAAAAAGGCAAAAATCTTTTGAGGTGTAGTTAGTTCATCCGTCGAGGTAGGCCATTTGGATGGAAGGATATGGCCTTAAAGGAAAAAGTCCAGATGGGAAGCCAGGCTCTTGACATAAGCGGAGAAAAAACGGTATTTATGGTTAAACTATGGAAAAGACTCTCCTGCTGAATACCTCTTACGAGCCTCTGAGTATAGTTTCTTGGAAAAAGGCGGTGACCCTCCTTTATTTGGGAAAGGTTGAGGTTCTGAAGGAATACGACCGAAAAATAAAAGGAGTCTCCTGTGAGATAAAGCAGCCTGCAGTTATAAGGCTTCTCAGGTTTGTAAAAAATAACAACCACAGAAATGTAAAATTCTCCAGGAAAAACATATTCCTCAGGGACGGATACACATGTCAGTACTGTGGGAAAAAGTTAGAACCTAAATACCTCACATGCGACCATATCGTGCCAAAATCGAGAGGAGGGATTACAGAGTGGTCAAATATTGTGACTTGCTGTATCCAGTGTAACGTAAAAAAGGGGGACAAACTGCCAGAGGAGGCGGGAATGTCACTAAAAAAGAGGCCCTCAAGACCTACAGCCTTCTACATGATAATGCTCCATACGGGCATAAAGACCCTCCCAGAACACTGGAAGGACTACGTTTTTGTAAAGGAGTGAAAAGTGGAAAGGATATGGGCACCTTGGAGAGTTGAGTATGTAACCCAGCCATACAAAGTGGAAGCATCCTGTTTTCTCTGCATCGATAACGTTGATGAAAAAAGTGCCCTTGTTGTGGCAAAGCTTGAGAAAGCCTTCGTTATAATGAACCGCTATCCCTACTCAAGCGGACATGTAATGGTTGCTCCAAAAAGACACGTAGGCTCAATAGAAGAATTAGAAGATTCAGAGATTCTTGATATGATGAGACTTGTAAAGATGCTCAGCTCCATCTTTAGAGAGAATTTTGGGGCAGACGGACTGAATATCGGTTTAAATATAGGGAGGGCTGCAGGGGCTGGTCTTGAGGACCACATCCATGTGCATGTCGTACCAAGATGGTTCGGAGACACAAATTTTATGCCAGTTATAGCGGAAACTAAAGTCATATCCGAACACATCCGCTCAACATATGAAAAGCTCAGAAAAATATTCTCAGAAAAGCTCAGATGATCTGGAAAAGCCTGTTTTCAATCCGAGAGATCTTGTTGGAGCGTTAACTTTAAAACCCCCAGAGGAGCTTCTTTTAAAAAAAAGGGCAATAATAACGTTTGACAAGAAATCTCTCGAATTTCTAAAGGAAAAAAGTGGGGCAACTCTAAACCCGAACTGGTACCCGTATAGGAAAATATACGAGATCCATGGAAGGGAAACTATTTTTGTTAGATCCTTTCCTTCAGGACCGTGTCTAGCCCAGCTTACAGAAGAGGTTGTCCAATTTGGCACGAAAGAAATCCTAATCTTTGGCTTCTGCGGCTCTCTCGTGGAATGGATTTCAATAGGAGACATAGTTATTGCAAAAGGAGCCATCTGCGACGAAGGGACCTCCCGCCATTACGGAGTAAAAGAAGAAGTCGTGTCTTCGACCTGGTTTGAAAATTTGAAGCCATTGATTGAAAGAGAGGGGATATCTTCCTGCCTTGTCTGGACCACAGATGGCCTTTACAGAGAGACCAAAGGGAAAATCGAGCAATTCAGATCAAAAGGGGCTCATGTTGTGGACATGGAAGTTGCCTCGTTTTATGCGGTATGTAACTTTTTGGGAGTTGATGGGATCGCTTTCCTTGTGGTTTCGGATATCTTGAAAAATTCTGGCTGGATCCCAGGATTCTATCTAAAAGAATTTTTGCAGGGGAAAGAAAGGGCCCTAAGGTTAATATTGGAAAATTTTGTCCTTTAAAGGGGAAAAGAAAGAGGCTCTAGATGTGGTAGATGAGCCTCTTTTCTATTTCTCTTTCAAAACCTAGTTTTTTCGCTTTATCACACATGTCCTTGAGGGTGATTGAGTTAAAATAGTCCATAACCATCTTAGAAGCGGTGGCCCATATTTGAGATGCCACACATGTATCCCTTCTTTTGCACGGACCTTTTGACCTTCTTTCAGTACAGGGAACAAGCTGCAAATCTGCTCCAAGTATAGCCCGCACAATATCTCCGACTGATATCTCCTCAGGTCTTCTCAAAAGGTAGTAACCTCCTGCTGGACCTCTCGTACTTCCCACGAGTCCCGCTTTTTTTAGTTTCTGGAATATCTGCTCAAGGAATCTGGCAGGGATGTCCTCTTTTTGGGAAATCTCCTTTGTTTGGGTGTATTCCCCTCCCTTTTGAAAGGCAATGTAAAATAAGGCCCTGGTTCCGTACCTTATTTGGGTTGGAAGCTTCATAGCCCTTTCTCATTAGAATACCATTTTAGCAGCTAAAATATCAAGATTCCTACGTTTTCTTGACAAGCCAATTACTGCCAGCTATACTTTTCCAGCATCTAGAGATGGAAGAGGCGATCGTAAAAGACGTTCCGTACATTAAATACGAAAGAGGAGCCTTCACTCAAGGCTCCATCTCGATCCCAAAAGAAGTACCATTTGTACTTTACGTTAACGGAGAGGAGCTTGTCACCATTCAGTGTACGCCTATAAAGACGAACTGCCTTGTACTCGGCTTCCTCTATCTGGAGGGCATAATCAAAGGAGTCGAAGACGTTCTAGTTCTTAGGGTTTGCGAGGAGGAAGGGGTTGTGGATGTGCGCATAAAGAACACGGATTTTAAACCTCCCGAAAAAAGAACACTTACCACCGGGTGCGGAGGAGGATCCGTATTCGATACGGAAGTTAGAAAGACCGAATCTAAAAAGAAGATCGGACAAGCTGACGTGCTTAACCTCATGAGAGAATTCAATAAGAAGGTGGAACTATTCAAAATCAGCGGAGGGGTACATGCCTCTGCCCTCGCTGAAGATGGAAAGATACTGGTTATGTCGGAGGATGTGGGAAGACACAACACTGTAGATAAGATAATGGGAGAATGTCTGCTTACCGGGATAGACCCAAGAGAAAAGGTACTGATTACAACTGGAAGGATCTCTTCAGAAATGGTGATAAAGGCTTCAAGGATGGGTGTCCCTATTGTTGTTTCGAGACATTCGGCAACTGGAAGGGCATTCGCTTTGGCCAAAGAGGCTGAGATTAGCCTTATATGTCATGCAACTAGCTATAGGTACTCTGTTCTTACGTGTCCTGAAAGGATATTAAGGGAAACCTAAGAGAAATTCCACGTATTACCCTATTTTTAAAACCTTTGCCCCACGTATCCTACGTTCCTTTAGGTCAAGCAGAGCCTCATTTGCTGATGTTAGCTCATAGAGTTGAAATTCAACCCTTACTGGAATTTTTTCCGCCAAAATGAGAAACTCCTCTATATCCTTTCTAGATACATTTGCCACCGACTTTATTTCTTTTTCCAGCCATAGGTGCTCCTCGTATCTTAAACTGAGGAGCACGTCCTTATCAGTCTCCTCTTTTCGAATTGCGTTTATAACAAGCCTCCCACCTTTTTTAAGATTTCTAAGTCCGTAAATTACCGGCCTCCACACAGGTGTGGTATCTATTGCGCAGGCCAATTTCATTGGAGGCTCTTCGTCAATATCGCCTGACCAGTACGCACCAAGCTCCATTGCAAAATCTCTCTCACTTTTACTCCTCGCAAAAACGAAAAGCTGGGATGAGGGGAAAAGGTACCTTGCCATCTGGAGAACCAGATGAGCGGAGGCCCCAAATCCTATAAGACCTAGTGAATCTCCATCTTTCATTCCCGTAAGCTTTAAAGCCCTATATCCTATCGCTCCGGCACATAGTAGCGGCGCCGCTTCTTCATCTGAAAATGATTCGGGTATCCTAAATGCAAAATCCCCCTTAACTTTTGTGTATTCAGCGTAGCCTCCGTCAATGTCTCTTCCTGTGGCAACAAAATAGTCACAAAGGTTTTCAAGCCCTTCTTTGCAAAACTTACACTTCCCGCATGAGGACCCTATCCACCCGACACCAACTCTATCCCCCTCCTTCAGGTTAGAGACCTCTCTCCCCTTTTTCACCACACGGCCCACTATCTGATGTCCAAGAACTATGGGAAATTTTCTCGGCTGCGTCCTCCCCTCAATCTCATCGATCTCTGTGTGGCATACTCCACAAGCGCTTACCTTAAGGAGAATTTCGTCCTCTCCTATTTCTGGAATGGGAAGATCCTGAAGCTTTAGAGGGTTCCTCGTTTTCCTTAGGTCGTAGACTCCATCCAAAACCATAGCTTTCATAGCACTCCTCCATTAACCTCAACTAAAGTCAGTTTAACCAGATTTTCATCTGAATTCACCTTTTTTGTGAGCAAAAAAATTCTCAAACCCGTCTTCCATCTGATCTGCCAAGGTTTAAGGCTCCTGAAAGAGGAGATATGCTAAGAAAATTTGATCAAAATCAAGGAAACTTATTGGAAAAGGTTTATTCTTTTATGCTGAAAGGAGGGAAAGGATGGCAAAGGTAATTAGAAAAATTGTGGAAATCGATGAAAATCTCTGTACAGGATGTGGCAAGTGCGTTCTTGCTTGCCAGGAGGGAGCCATAGCTATAATCGATGGAAAGGCGAAGCTTGTGAGTGAGGTCCTTTGCGATGGTCTTGGCGCATGCATAGGAGAGTGCCCAACAGGTGCGTTAAAAATCGTGGAAAAAGAGGCCGAGGAATTTAGTGAAGAGGCGGTTAAAGAGCACCTAAAGAATCTTTCATGCGGATGCCCCTCTCATCAGGTAAGGGAACTTGAGCCTTCCCCTTTAAGAGAAAAAGCAGCTGGCTTAAAATCAGCTTTATCCCATTGGCCAATCCAGTTAAGATTAATTCCCGTATCTGCCCCTTTTTTGGAAAAAGCCAAAATTCTTGTTTGCGCTGACTGTGTCGCAGTTGCCTATCCAAATTTGCATACCGATCTTCTGCCTGAAAGAAGAATAATGATGGGATGTCCCAAATTCGATCCTACTGGACTATACGTCCAGAAGCTAAGCGAGATCTTGGAAAAAAGAAACGTGGAGGCTATAGAAGTAGCTATAATGGAAGTTCCATGCTGTAAAGGTTTAACGAACGTCGTTTTGGAGGCGAGAAAAAAAGCGGGAGTCGAAATTCCAGTTAAGGTTCGAACCGTAAGTGTAAAAGGTGAAATTTTAAAAGAGGAGAGCTATTAGAATCAGGCGAAAAACTTGAAAAAGGTACTTCACAAAGATGGTTGCCTTCTGAAACGGGATTCCCCTTCCGGTACTTTTTTAAGTCACCAAAAGGGAAGAGTCCGCTTTGGCGAAAATTTCTAAAGTTTAATGTACCGGAAAGAACCTTAAAGGTTCTCAAAAGGCCTTTTTTCACCTTATCACAAATATAAGGCATCATCGGCAAGGGAGCATTCCGTTGAAGGAAAAAGTTAAGTGTTGTAGAATTTTTTAGCACTTTTTTACTCGAAAAAAGAGAACGGGCAAAAAGATTTCATTCTTGAAGGCAGTTTTTAAGGGACCAATGGAAAAGAAAAGACCAAAAGCTGTAGCACTTTATTCAGGTGGTCTTGATAGCACCCTTGCAATACTCGTTCTGTTAAGGCAGGGAATTGAAGTTTTTGCCCTTACTTTTTTAACACACTTTGGCTGTGATATATCAGATACGTCCAGTTGCTCGAAGGATCCTTTCTCCAAAGCCGAGCAATTCGGTTTCACTGTAAAACTCTGCCATCTTGCCGAAAAGTTTATAGAAATCGTGAAAAACCCAAAGTACGGGCATGGAAAAAACATGAACCCATGTATCGACTGCAGAATCCTCATGCTTAAAGAGGCAAAGGAGTACATGAGACTAATAGGTGCAGATTTTATAATCACCGGTGAAGTCCTCAATCAGCGACCTATGAGTCAGAGAAGGGAAACATTTCCCTTGATCGACAGAGAAGCTGGTCTTGAGGGATATGTCTTAAGGCCCCTTACGGCACTGAACCTAAAACCTACAATCCCTGAAATGGAAGGTCTTGTAAAGAGGGAACTTCTTTACGGAATTAAAGGTAGGTCAAGAAAACCACAGATGGCACTTGCCGAGGAATTTGGACTTAAAGACTACCCCTCACCTGCGGGCGGTTGCCTCCTAACAGACCCTATTTACTCCTTCAGATTGAAGGATTTACTCTCCCATAACCCGGATCCATCGATTAAGGAGATCAACCTCCTCAGAGTGGGGAGACATTTTCGGCTCTCTCCTCACTGTAAGGCGATTGTTGGAAGGAACAAAGATGAAAATGAGACAATTGAGTCCCTTGCACAAAGAGGTGACTACCTCATAAGAGTCGTTGGCCATGGTAGCCCTGTTACAATTCTGACAGGCATTGTTGAGGAAAAGGATATTGTGACCGGAGGCTCAATTTGCGCGAGGTACTCAGGTGGGAAGCATATGCCACTTGTTAAGGTGAAAATAGAGAAAAAAGGTTTTGACCAGGAATTTAGACTTATTAAGCCTGCGGATGATAGCTTGATCGATCTTCTTAGGGTACAGCCGAACAGTTCTTTCGCTTGATCTCAGGTAAGTATGGCTCCTTTCCGACCCTTTCTTTAAATCTTTGGCTATGAGGTGGTATAATTTATCGTTAAGGCTTATCCTAAGATTGCCAAGATAAGTGGAGTCCCAATGCAGGAACTTATGAGCAAAATCCCAAAGGTTGACACACTCCTTCAGAAAGAGGAATGGAAAGGGATAAGTGAAAAGTACCCTTCTACCCTTATCAAGAAAGCGTTGAATGAGGTCCTGGATAAGGTAAGGGAAGATATAAAAAATGGCAAGCTTTTAGATGTCCCTCTGATTTCGGATATAGTTGCCGAAACGGAAAAAAAGATAAGGGAGATAGTATCGCCAGGTCTTAGAAAAGTTATAAATGCTACGGGCGTAATAATCCATACAAATCTTGGAAGATCCCTCCTTTCAAGAACGGCCATTGACGCAATTGTGGATGCCTCATCCCACTACACTAATTTGGAGTACGACCTTACAAAAGGGAAAAGGGGTGACAGATACGTTCACTGCCTAAAAATTTTGACTGAGCTGACAGAAGCAGAAGATGCTCTAATTGTTAATAACAACGCAGCTGCCGTATACCTGGTTCTAAATACTCTTGCAGAGGGGAAAGAGGTGATCGTATCAAGGGGAGAGTTAGTGGAGATTGGGGGTTCCTTCAGAATACCGGACGTTATGAGGAAAAGCGGGGCAAAAATAAGGGAAGTTGGAACAACAAATAGGACCTACCTTAGGGACTACGAGGAGGCCATTAACGAGAATACGGCTCTTATAATGAAGGTCCACACGAGCAACTTCATAGTTAAAGGCTTCACAGAGGATGTAAAAAGTGAAGATCTTCTCCTTCTTGGAAGAAAGTACGGAATTCCCGTATACTACGATACAGGTAGCGGCCTTTTTTGTCCGCTCCAGTTCTTCCCAGATACTAGAGAACCTCTCATACCCTTTGAGTCAAAAAAGGGATTAGATATAGTATCCTTTAGCGGAGATAAACTTCTCGGTGGACCTCAGGCTGGAATAATCATCGGTAAGAAAATGTACGTAGAACTTATGAAAAAAAATCCATTTGTCAGGGCTTTAAGGCCTGATAAGCTCACACTTGCAGCACTGGAGGCCACTCTCCTTCTCTATCTGGATGAGGAAAAAGCGAAGAAAGAGATCCCTACCCTAAGGATGTTAACAGCGTCTCTCCCTTATTTAAAAAAGAGGACTCAGAGGATCGTAAGGGCTATAAGAAAGGAGTGCGGATCATCAGATATATTATCGCATGGTGTTTACTCGGAGGTGGGAGGTGGTTCATTTCCAGATCTGAAAATACCCTCATACGGTTTTTCTGTACGTCCAAAAAGGGTAAGCGTGAATGAGTTTGAAAGAGTAATACGTGGTCTGGAAGTTCCTATAATTGCAAGAATTGAAAAGGAGAGAGTCGTTTTCGACACTAGAACGATCCAAGAAGATGAAGAGAAGATCCTTGTGAGAGAACTTGTGAAAGTACTAAACGAATACGACTCCGATGAGTGAAAGGTTCACTATACAATCTGACGTAGAGGGTGTGCGGCTTGACGTCTTTCTGTCTCAGAAACTCTCCCTCCCAAGATCAAAGGTAAAAAACATCATAGAAGCAGGATGCGTGAGAATAGGTAGTGGAAAAGTAAAGGCTTCTACAAGGGTGAAGAAGGGTATTCTGATTGAAGGCGTGATTCCTGAGGAAGAACCTTTGGCCGTGGAACCCCAAATGATCCCCCTTCAGATCCTTTACGAAGACGAATTCTTGATGGTAATCAACAAACCAGCCGGGCTCGTTGTTCATCCGTCCTTCGGCCATAAAAATGGAACGCTGGTAAACGCAATTGCGGCATATTTAAAACTTCCTTTGGATCAGAAATCTTTGAGGCCTGGAATAGTCCACAGACTTGACAAGGATACAACAGGAGCTATTGTTGTTGCAAAGAATTCAGAAGTTCAGGAAAAAATGTCAGCCATGTTTAAGGAGAGAAAGGTTAAGAAGGTTTATCGCGCAATCGTATGGGGAACGATGAAGGAAAAAGAAGGCCAAATAGTGGCAAAAATAGGTAGGCACCCTAAAGACAGAAAGAGGATGGCAGTTGTAAAAAATGGAAGGGAGGCAATAACTGAATATAGGGTTATAAATGAACTTGATGGCTTCACTTACGTTGAGGTTTACCCTCACACTGGAAGAACTCATCAGATAAGGGTCCATTTTTCTTATATAGGTCATCCCATAGTGGGGGATCCAACATATGGAAAAAGGATCAAAAATTGCGCCGAAAGACCCCTGCTTCATGCACTGAGCTTAGAGTTTCCCCACCCGGTAAAGGGTGAAAAAGTTTCGGTCCTCGCACCTGAACCTAAGGATATTAAAGAGTTCATAGAGAAGCATCTTTCGGAAAGAACCAAGTGAGTTACTCTCTTTATAAAGTTAGGGGTTGGTCGTACTATGCAATAGATGGTGAGTCATCTAACCTTTTTACTTATGGCTTCTTTACAAAAAAGGGTCCAGATCTTAAAAGGGATGAGGACAAAAAAACGTTCCTTGAGGCTTTCTCCCTTAATAGGGTTGTAATGATGAGGCAAGAACATGGCGATTCCATACATGTTGTGAGAAATGGTGAAAATCCAGTATATGGAGATGCTCTTATAATTCTCGAAAAAAATACGGCTGCTATAGTCAGAAGCGCTGATTGCCTCCCAATAATCCTTATGGATCCAGCCTCCCCATTGGCCGCAATTATTCATGCGGGATACAAGGGAACACTGAAAAGAATCACTGAGAAGACTTTGGCCCTTATCGAATCCTTAGGTTCAAAGCCCTCCCAGATTCAAGCCATAATTGGGCCTTCCATCTGTAAGTGTTGTTACAACGTGGGTGAGGATTTGGCTTTTATTTTTGAAAAGGAATTCGGCAGGGAAGGCATAGTCACATTTAAAAATGGAAAAACCTACATCGATTTAAGAGAGGCGAACATCTCTATGTTAGCCAACTCAGGGGTAAGAAAGATCCATTCCGTTGATATCTGTACATCCTGCCACAATGATATCTTCTTTTCCTATAGAAAGGGGGACAAAAGTAAAAGACAGATAAGCTTTGTGGCGGTAAGGGACCTGGGATGAAAATCAGAAAGGAACTGAAACTATCAATCCTCGCTTTGGCTATCTTTTTAGGCCTTATCTATGTGGAGACACGGCTTCCCTTTTTCAAGAAGTTTTTGCCCATTGAAGAAAACAAACTTATCATAGTGCTCCTCAATGTAAATCTCCTTCTCATACTTTTTCTCGTCTTCCTGATCACAAAAACCTTTGTAAAGGCTTACATAGAAAAGAAAAGGGGGATATGGGGTTCAACCCTCAAACTGAAACTTGTCACCGCATTACTCGTTATCTCTACAATCCCATCCTTTGCCCTCTTTATTCTTGCTTCCGGATTCTTTCAGATAAGTATGGACAAATGGTTCAGTCAAAAGGTTGAAGATGCGATCGATTCGGCATTCGAAATTTATGAGAATTATCAGGAGGAGACTTTCCATAGACTTAAAAAAATCGCCACATTCATAGGAAGTCAAAGTAAAAAAGGTCTCTATTCTGATAAAGTTGCCTCGATTGAGGCAACCCTCAAAGAGGAGATGAAGAAGGGGAGTTACGCCCACTATCTTCTCCTCGATGAAGAAGGACGAAGGATCTCTGGCACTTTCCCTTCTGGGACGGAAGAATTGATAAGAAAAAAGTTAAAGGAAAAACCGGAGGAGATCCAGGCCTTTACGCTTCCTCAAGATGATGGAGAGCTTCACATACTGGGCACCTCTCTTCAGTTTTCCGGAAGTGGTAAAAAATTGATTCTCTATTTAGCTCACAGCTCCCAAATAAAAGGGGCTCAGAAATTTAAGGAGATGAGTAGATTTCAAAGGGAATTCAAAAAATCAAGGGCTTACAAGAAACTTGTAAGGTATAGCTTCCTAATTCCCCTCTCCTTGATAACGATTATAGCCATCTTCTTTTCTACATGGGCAGGGATGAAGCTTGCAAAAGCTATAACAGTTCCCATTGAACAGGTAAAGGAGGGGGTTTCAATAATCGCCAAGGGAAAATTTGATATCAGTTTGGAAGATAAGGCAAAGGACGAGATCGGAACACTCGTTTCAGCCTTCAACGCAATGGCAAAACAACTGAAAGTGGCAAAGGATGAAATTGAGGAGAAGAGACGTTATATGGAGATAATCCTTAACAATGTGGCAACCGGTATTTTAACCACAGACAGAATGGGAAACGTTATGCTTCTCAATAAAGCTGCGATGTCTATATTGGGAATAGAAGGAGAGGACTGGAGAAATAGACCGATAAAGGAGGTTTTGGGTCAGGATCTGAGACCTTATATGCGTTCATTTCTAAAAGAAGTAAAGAGCTTAAAAGGTGGAACGGTCAAAAAGGACCTGAAACTCAGCATAAAAAACAAGGTTATGTTTATAAGGGTTTCCATAACCCCATTTTACGGCGACTCAACTACTCCAGAGGGTTTTATAATAGGTATAGACGATATAACCCATGTTTTACAGGCTGAAAGGCTCTCGCTCTGGCAAGAGGTAGCAAAAAAATTGACACATGAGATAAAAAACCCCTTGACGCCCATTGTCCTTTCCGCTGAAAGGCTGAGAAGGAAATTCCTCAAAAATCTTTCTGGAAAAGAGAAGGAAATAATGGAGGAGGCCACAAGCGCCATAATAAAATGCGCAGAAGTAATAAAAGGCATAGTGAACGATCTCACCAGACTCACACCCCATCCTCAGTCTAAGAAAGAGGAGAATCTGAATGAGATTGTTGAAGAGGTAATAGGACTCTATCGGAACATGGTACCGACTGTTTCACTCAGGTTTTCGAAAGAAGAGGTTCCTAAGATTATCTGTGACAGAGAAGCTATAAAAAGGATCCTACTTAACCTTATGACAAATTCGGTGAGAGCGTTGGAAAACGAAAATGGGGTAATTGAGATAAAGACAGGCCTGGAAAAAGATTCCAACTCGGTGTATCTTGAGGTTTCCGACAATGGCAGAGGCATACCCGACGAAGACAAACCAAGGATTTTCGATCCTTACTTTACGACTGAAAAAGACGGCACAGGATTGGGTCTTGCAATTGTGAATTCCATCGTTTTAGAGCATCAAGGTTCTATAGAGGTTGAAAACAACGTACCAAAGGGAACGAGGTTTAAGATAAAGTTCCCACTCAGGAGGGCTTAAAAACTTTTCTTAGCTGTGTTATAATAAAAACATGAGAATCGTATGTACAAACAGAAAAGCAAGACACGACTACGACATAATTGAGACTTACGAGGCAGGAATAGTTCTAAAAGGGACCGAAGTCAAAGCCCTAAGGGAGGGGAGGGCGAACTTAAAAGACAGCTTTGCAAAGATAAAAAATGGTGAGATTTTTCTCTTGAACTCTCATATAAGCCCGTATACCTATGGTAACGTCAATAACCACGACCCGGAAAGGGAAAGGAAACTTTTGATGCACAAAAGGGAGATCGTAAGGCTCACAGGTAAGGTAAAGGAAAAGGGTTATACACTTGTGCCTCTCTCCATTTATTTTGACAAGAACAACAGGGTAAAGGTAGAACTTGCACTGGCAAAGGGAAAATCTAAATACGACAAAAGGGAAAGCATAAAGAGAAGGGATGAAAAAAGGATAGAAGAGTACGAGAGGAAATACGGATGATGGAAAGAGAGGGGGCGAAAGGTTTCGACAGGGAAGTTGGGGACAAAGAGGCATGCCGGGTTGCTGCCTTCCCGTATCCAGGCAGAATTAAAAACAAACGCAGACTCTTACGAGTATGCGATGGCCGCTTAATGCGGCCACATCATCTGGACTTTCCTCCTGCTTTAAGTCCAGAATGGTGTAAAAGAAGCAGGATAGCCGTTCCTGACGCCTATATGGAACGGCGAAAAGGGATAGGCTCTGGAAGGGAAAAACCTGTCAGTGGGTGTTTCCCTTTCGAGACGAAAAACACTGACTAAGCATGTAGTCTCTTTTGTCTTCTCTTTCCTGGACGCGGGTTCGATTCCCGCCGCCTCCACCAAAAGATCGACCCTTTCGATCTTCTCAACTTTCAGCAGCAATCGAACTTTAATTCTCCTACTTTTTCCGAACAAATTATGCTATATTTCGGTTAATCCCAAAGATCTTAGAGAAGTCAGAAAAAAAAAGCGACCACGGAGGAGGAAATGGTCGAAAGAGAGATAGCCTTTTTTGAAAAAAGGGCAATAGAAAAAAAGGATTTAGGGTTCGACGAGGCAATGAGGATATGGGAAATCGGGATGGAGAAGCCCTTTTTAGTCATGGCAAAGGCTTTTGAAATTAGAAAACATTTTAAAGGCAAAGAAACTCTTCTCTGTATGATAGTAAATGCCAAATCCGGTCTCTGTGCAGAAGACTGTAAGTTCTGTGCACAGTCCATTTATTATTCATGTGATGTTGAAACCTATCCCCTCCTAAAAGCTGAGGAGATTTTAGAGAGGGCAGAGGAGGCAAAGAAAAAGGGAGCCCACATGTTCGGGATCGTGACAAGTGGAAAAAAAGTGGAGGATGAGAAGGAATGGGATACAATCCTATCTGCAGTGAAAAAAATAAGTGAGATGGGAATAAAACCGTGCGCTTCACTTGGATTTCTAGATGAGGAGAATGCAAAAAGGTTAAAGGATGCCGGTCTTTTTAGATACCATCATAATCTGGAGACTTCTAAGACTTACTTCCCTTTTATCTGTTCGACCCACTCTTACGAAGAAAAGTTACAAACCATAAGGAATGCAAAAAAAGCCGGTCTTTCCGTGTGCTCTGGAGGTATCATAGGAATGGGTGAGTCTTTATCGGATCGTATAGAATTTGCCCTTCAGATCAGAGAGGCAGATCCTGATTCCGTGCCTATAAACATACTTAATCCGAGACCTGGTACACCCCTTGCACAAGTTAAGCCACCAACTCCAATGGAGATCCTTCTCACCATCTCCATCTTCAGGTTTCTTCTCCCCGATAAGGACATAAAGCTCTGTGCTGGAAAGGAGATCCATCTGAGGCAGCTTCTTCCGCTTGCTCTTGTGGCTGGATGTAATTCATTGATGACTGGGAACTATCTGACAACGAGAGGAAGGGATCCTGATCTGGATAAGGAGATGATTGAAGATCTCTCATTGAGCTGGCGTATAGATGGGTAAGAGCTGTAATTTGCGGGCGAAGGGAAAAAGTTTTTTCCTTTATTTTGCGAGGGAGTTTTTTTATTTACATGTTTTTTTACAGCTGTTATCATTTTTTTGTGGTAATCCTTGGGATCGATCCTGGATTGAGGTCCACAGGCTACGGTGCCGTGCGTTGTGAGAATAGTACGTTTCGCCTAATTGAGAGTGGGTTCATCGAAACGTCCGGCAAGATGAATATGGCTTTAAGATTAGGTCAACTTCACACGGAGTTAAACAGGATTCTTAAGAGAACGAGTCCAGATTACGTGTGCGTTGAAAACGTATTTTCTCTCGTCAGGTATCCGAAGGCAGCTATACTTTTGGGTCAGGTAATGGGAATAGTCTATTTGACACTCTTTCAGAAAAAGATAGACTATCTTGAAATAACCCCAAAAGAGATAAAGAATGCTGTTGTGGGATACGGTAATGCCAATAAGGGCCAAATTAAAAAAGCGGTGATGAGAATATTGGGGCTCGAAAGAATGGCATCTTCCCACGCATCAGACGCCATAGCCGCTGCATTGGCGGCATTTTACAGAATAAAAAGATCTGAACCTTATGATAAGATATCTGAGCGGTCAGCTTTTGAGTCTAGATAAGGACAGGGCAACTATTCTCGTAGGAGGAATCGGGTACGAGGTCCTCCTTCCAGCCTACGTTATGTACGAATTGAGGGAAAACTCTAAAATAGGAGAAAATGTGAGCCTCTACATATCGTACAATCAAACAGAGAAACAGCCAAAACCTCTCCTTGTGGGCTTTACAAGGGAATTAGACAGGGAATTCTTTGAGCTTTTCATATCTGTGGAAGATATGGGACCATCTGCTGCTGTTAAGGCCCTCGCCATACCTATAAACCAGATTGCCAAATTCATAGAGAATAACGACGTTAACAGATTGAAGTCTCTAAAGGGGATAGGGGAAAGGAAAGCCCAGAAAATAATCGCCACGCTTAAGGGTAAGGTTGCCAAATACGCGCTTGGACCGGACGTTTTTTGCCCCCCTCTTTCTCAGGAGGATTTCAAAAAAGAGGTTGAAGACGTGCTTGTAAACCAGCTCGGACATAAAATTAAAGAGGCCAGAAGGATGATTGAGGAAGCCCTAAGTAGAAACCCGACAATATCAAGCTCAGAGGAACTCTTTGAAGAAGTTTACAGGGGTCAGAAGAAATGAAGGAGCTACTTGGGAAAGAAAAGGAAGATGAGCAGTCTCTGTCTTTAAGACCAAGGTTTTTATCAGAGTACATAGGCCAGGAAAAAGTTGTAGAAACTTTAAGGATCGCCATTGAAGCTGCACTTCAGAGGAACGAACCTTTAGAGCATGTGCTTCTCAATGGTCCACCAGGCCTGGGTAAAACGACACTCGCACATATAATTGCAAGGGAAATGGGGGCCCGGATTGTTACATCCTCTGGCCCAGCTCTTGAAAAAGGTGGAGATCTTATGGGTATCCTTACACACCTCGAAAGGGGGGACATTCTCTTCATCGATGAAATTCACAGGATCCCTAAAGCTGTTGAAGAGTTTCTTTACCCTGCAATGGAGGAATTTGCCGTAGACTTCGTTTTCGACAAAGGGATTTACGCAAGAACACACAGATTCAGACTTGAGCGTTTTACCTTGATCGGCGCAACAACTAGGGCTGGTCTTCTGTCTTCGCCATTAAGGGAAAGGTTCGGTATCGTGAGAGACTTAGATTTTTACACAGTTGAGGAACTTGTAAAAATCATTAAAAGATCAGCTTCACTTCTAGGCGTAAGTATAGACGAGGATGCGGCAGAGGAGACGGCAAGAAGGGCAAGAGGTACACCTAGAGTTGCGAACAGGTTGCTGAGAAGGATTAGAGACTACGCCCAAGTGAAAGCAAAGGGACACATAACGAAATCGGTTGTGATAGACGCGCTTGAGCTCGAAGGTATAGATAGTGAGGGGCTTTGTGAGATGGATAGAAAGCTTTTGAGGACTATAATCAATAACTATAAGGGAGGGCCGGTTGGAATTGAGGCAATCTGTGCGACCCTTCTCGTTGAACCGGATGTGGTAGTGGAAGTCATCGAACCCTACCTTCTTAAGTCAGGTTTCCTCATCCGCACCCCCCAGGGAAGAAAGGCAACGGAGAAAGCGTATATCCATCTGGGCCTTCAAAGACCTTCATCCCTACTTTAGTGTCTCTTTTAGAAGTTCGCCGAGGGTACCTAAGGGGCTTTGCTCTTTTTCAATCTTTTCCTTGTAAGTCTCGTAAGCTTTCCTCTCCTCCACTTCTTCAACTCTTTTTTCACTCATGAGAAGCCTTCCCCTTTTTTTATCTAAGTCAAGGACCACACCCTTTATTTTCATTCCAACTCTGTAATGTCGCGATTTTGCCTTATCTCCAGGAAAGTTAAGCTCACCTTCTGGTATGTAACCCTCAATTCCAGAGGATGTTTCAACGATAATTCCTCTCTCCAAGATCTTTTGAATAACACACTCAACTAAATCTCCAATCTCCGGATAGGGGAGATTTAGAGGCTCCTCCTCTTTCATTGTAAGAAGGATTCTCCTTTTTCCCAAATCCACATCTAAAACGACTACCTCCACCTCTTCTCCCTCTTTGAAAAAGGAGGTTAGATCTTCTACTTTCCTTTTTAGACCGAGCTTAGATAGAGGGACAAAGCCCTCAAGACCACCTTCAAGTTTTACCCATAATCCTGAAGGCAAAACTTTGCTTATGATTCCTGAAGCTCGCGATTCTTTTTCGAATTTTTTTGCAAATTCCAAAAGAGGATCAGGTGTGAGCTCACGGATGCTCAAGATGATTCTTTCCTTTTCCCAATCAGCCTCTTTTACCATCGCCTCAACAACCATCCCCTCTTTAAGGAAATCCCTCATATCCCTAACATACGTCCAACTCACCTCACTTCTAGGTAGATAAGCTTTAAGCCCTCCAAGATCTATTACGGCTCCTGATCCTGTGATTCTTTCCACAATACCAGTAATTTTTGAGCCTTGCAAAAGACCGTTCCTGAGTTCTCCTTTTCTCTTTTCTCTTTCCTCCTCGAGCAAAATTCGCCTTGAAAGTAGAATGTTCCCCCCATCCTCTCCTATGGAAAGGACCCTGAAATTGAAAACTTTGCCGACCAAGTTATCTGGATTTTCACCTTTCTCTCCCATATGAGAATAAGGACAGAAGCAATTAACACTACCTACGCTGACCTCAAACCCCCCTTTTTTAACCTTTACAACTTTTCCCTCCAGCGGTCTTTTTTCTTCATAAGCCTCCCTTATTCTTTTCAAATCCAATGTGGAGAACCCTTTGTGGAGAGTCGTAAAATGCCTGAAGCCTCCAAAAACTCCCACGTAGTACGCTTCAATTATTTGGTCCTCATCAAAATTGAAACTTCCCTCTTGAAATTCTCGGGCATCTATCAAACCTTCTTTCTTGTCTCCGCAGTCAACGTAGACAAATTCCTTTGACTTTCCTATTATTCTCAGCTCGTATTTTTCGCCTATCTGCCAATTTGTTCTCACCTTAATCTCTTTTAACTCTTCCACCTTTAGCCTCCCATAAATTATCATCCAACCCCTATTTTAAGTCAACGATGTTGAAATCGGACAAACTGTGTGTTAACGTTAGAAACCTGAGGAAAGGGACAAATCGTGACTCTCGAATGCGTAATATACGACTGTGATGGAGTTATGTTCGATTCTCTCGATGCAAACAGAAGACTTTACAACTACATTGCCCGATCTCTAGGCAGAAAAGAGCTCTCAGAAGAAGAAATCATGTATTGTCACACTCATACCGTTTACGAGTCTTTAAAGTACTTATTCAGGGATAACCCTGAGGCAGAAAAAAGAGCCCATCAGTTTTTGAAAGATCATGTGAACCTTCTCGATTTCATCCCTTACCTTAAGATGGAGCCAAATCTTCTTAAAGCTCTACAAATCTTAAAGGAAAAAAATGTAAAAAGAGCAGTCTGCACCAATAGAACTACGACCATGAAGCACATAATGGACAGATTCAATCTCTGGCCCTACTTTGATTTGGTTGTGACAGCCCTTGATGTGAAAAATCCCAAACCCCATCCTGAGTCTGTTATAAAGATTCTCAACGGACTAAATGTAAAAAAGGAAAATACGGTCTTTGTAGGGGATTCTGATATTGATAGACTTACTGCCCTTGAGTCAGGAGTTCTCTTCATCTCCTACAGGAACCCTAGCCTTGATTGCTACGCAAGGATAGACGACCACTTAAGCCTCATAACTCTCTTTTTTCCAGGAGAAACTCCTCCATGATCCTCCTCTTTCCTTGCAGGAGACTCGTCAAGGGACCTGACAGAACGTAGGCTGAGGAAAGTAGAAAAACAGTTACTCTAGGTTCTAAAAAGATTATGGCGAGTGCAAGTACAACAAAGATCCCGGCTCTGAAGGGCTTATATTTAAAAAGATCAAGATCTTTGAATCCGTAATATCTCACATTGCTCACCATTAGAAAGGCGAGAAGGTAGAGAAGAAGTGGGACAAAAAAGGATCTAAATTCCTCTCCATATCCGAAGTGTGAACAGAAAAGTACTGTGGAGGCAACCATAAGTGCAGCAGCAGGGATTGGGAGCCCAAGAAACTGTTTTCTCTGAACAGTCTCCACCTGGATGTTGAATCTTGCCAGTCTTAAGGCACCGCAAGCAACATAGAGGAACGCAGCAAGCCACCCAAATCTACCGTAATTAGATAAAGTCCATAGGTAGGCGAGTATTGCGGGTGCAACACCAAAGGCGACAAGATCGGAAAGGGAATCGTACTCAACCCCGAACTTCGTTGTAGTGTTAGTTATCCGTGCAACACGACCGTCTAAAATGTCAAATACGCATGCTATAAATACTGCTACTCCCGCATGCACAAACCTCCTCTCAAGGGACTCACCGATAGACCAAAACCCTGAAAAAAGACTCAATGAAGTTAAAATGTTCGGAAGTATGTATCCGGGTCTAACCCTCTTTCTTCCCATTTTCCCCCCTTTTTTTTGCAATCGGCGTGATGCCCGCCTTCATCTTCTGTCCTCTCTGTACCAGTAGCTCATAGGTTTCAGGGATAAAGACATCAACCCTCGAACCAAATGCTATCATACCTATCCTCTCACCTCTTTTAACCCTTTGGCCCTCCCTAACATAACAGTAAATCCTTCTGGCTATGAAGCCGGCAATCTGAACTAGGAGGATCTTTTCATTCCCCTTCCTCATCAACACGTAATTTCTCTCGTTTGTTCGCTCAACCCCCTTTTTGAAGGCGCTTCTATAAGAACCACGTTCGTACCTGAGTGCAATTACTTCTGCATCAGTGGGTGATCTGTTAACGTGAACGTCAAATAACGACATGAAAATGGAAACAATGAAGCATTTTTCCGAACCGAAATCACCGTAGCTTCCCCGCTCGACTTTAAGTACCCTTCCATCCGCAGGCGAGAGGATAAATCTTTCATCCAGGTCTGTTTTCCTCTTCGGATCCCTGAAAAAGTATAAAACAAAGGCAAAAAAGGTAAGGGAAAAAATTGAAAGGAGTTTAAGTCCGGCCAAAAGGGAAATTAGAAAAATGGCGAGCGAAGGAAGAAATAGTTTTTTTGCCTCGCTCGCCACGGGAATTCTCTTCAATCCTTTCTCCCTATCCAGCTCATCATTGACCTTAATCTTTTTCCCACTTCCTCTATAGGGTGTTCGCTCTCCTTTTTCTTAAGCGCATTGTAGACTGGTCTCCCACACATGTTTTCAAGTATCCATTCTCTCGCAAACTCGCCACTTTGAATCTCCTTAAGTATCTTTCTCATCTCCTCCCTCGTTTTTTCGTTTATTATTCTTTTTCCCCTGGTCATGTCTCCGTATTCGGCAGTGTCACTTATGGAATACCTCATGTAGGATATTCCACCTTCGTAAATCAGATCCACAATCAACTTCAATTCGTGGAGACACTCAAAATAGGCCACTTCCGGCTGATAACCCGCCTCCACAAGGACCTCAAAACCCGCTTTTATAAGCTCACTTGCACCACCGCAAAGGACTGCCTGCTCTCCAAAAAGGTCTGTCTCTGTCTCCTCCTTGAAAGTTGTCTCAATAACTCCTGCCCTCGTTGCACCAATACCTTTAGCGTAAGCTAAAGCCTTTTTAAGTGCCTTCCCAGAGTAATCCTGGTAAACCGCAACAAGTGAGGGAACCCCAGCCCCTCTTAAGAACTCCCTCCTTACCAGGTGCCCAGGACCTTTTGGTGCAACCATTATAACATCCACATTTGGAGGGGGAAGGATCTGACCGTAATGGATATTAAAACCGTGAGAGAAAACGAGGGTCTTCCCCTCCTTCATATTCTCCTCTATTTCTTCTTTGTAAAGCTTAGCCTGTACGTTGTCCTGTGTAAGAATCTGGATAATATCGGCAACTTTCGAAGCCTCCCTAGCACTTACAGGTTTAAACCCATGCTCAATGGCCAGCTCGTAGTTCTTCGTACCTTCAAGTTCAGCAACAATAACATTTAGTCCACTATCTCTCAGATTTTGAGCCTGCGCATGACCCTGGCTTCCGTAACCGATTATGGCTATTACCGAGTTCTTTAGGATCTCCAGGTCCGCATCACTGTCGTAGTAAATTTTAGCCATTTTCCTCTCCTTTCTCTTTTTTACCCTTTATGGTTTTGTCGCCCCGAGAAATAGCTATAGGGCCTGTCCTGACAAGCTCCTTTATTCCAAATGGTTTGAGAAGGCTGAGAAAGGCCCTTATCTTTTCCTCATCTCCAGTTATCATTATCGTGTAAGTCTTTGGTGAGACATCAACGATTTGCCCCCTAAAGATCTCTGTCAGTCTGAGTATCTCTTCCCTTTTCTCGTTCTCCGCCGCAACCTTTACAAGGATCATCTCCCTCGCTACGTAATCTACGTCCTTGAAATCAACGACCTTTATAACATTTATCAGCTTATTCAGTTGTTTCAGAATCTGTTCGAGTATAAACTCGTTTCCTGTTGTTACGATCGTCATTATTGAAAGAGTCGGATCCAATGTCTCGGCAACGCAAAGGCTCTCTATGTTGAACCCACGTGCACTAAACAGGCCAGCAACCCTTGCTAAAACTCCAAATTCATTTTCAACAAGTACGGAAATTATGTGTCTCATTTTGTCCCTTTAAACAAGAAGCATATCTTTTAGTGCAGCACCAGCAGGTACCATAGGATAAACGCACTCCTCCGGGTTTATATGCACGTCAATGAAGGTGGGCTTCCCATTCTCGAAAGCCTGTCTTAGGCAATCCTCGACTTCTTCCTCCCTGGTTATTCTCATCCCCTCAGCTCCATAAGCCTGCGCCACCTTTACAAAGTCAGGAGAGTAGATACGGGACCAGGTGTACCTCTTCCCGTAGAAAAGCTCCTGCCACTGTCTCACCATTCCTAAATATCCGTTGTTTAAGATTATAACCTTCACTGGCAAGTTAAACTGTACAGCTGTTGCCAGCTCCTGAATATTCATCTGGATACTCCCATCCCCGGCGATATCTATTACGAGCCTGTCAGGGAAGGCCACTTGAGCCCCTATACTTGCCGGGAAACCGTATCCCATAGTCCCGAGTCCACCTGACGTAAGGATTGTCCTGGGCTTTATAAACTTGTAGAACTGGGCTGTCCACATCTGATTCTGGCCAACTTCTGTGGCTATTATCGCCTCCCCTTTTGTGATCTCATAGACTTTTTCTATTACAAACTGGGGTTTGAGCGAACCATCCCTTGTGTAAGTGAGTGGATATTCCGTTTTCCACTTTTCTATCTGCTCATGCCACTCTTTTATAGACCTATGATAATCTGCAAAATCCTCCTTTTCCTGTTCGTAAAACTCGATCATCTTTCTCAGAGCCAACTTTGAGTCTCCAACGATGGGTATATCAACCTTAATGCTTTTGCTTATTGAGGTGGGATCGATGTCTATGTGGATTATTTTTGCCTTTGGTGCAAATTCGTCAAATTTGCCCGTGGCCCTATCGTCGAACCTTGCACCTATTGCTATTATGAGATCAGACTCTGTAATCGCCATGTTTGCGGCGTATGTTCCATGCATTCCGAGCATTCCCAAAAATAGCGGGTGAGTACCAGGAAATCCTCCAAGCCCCATAAGAGTGTTTGTAACAGGGATATTGAGCAATTCTGCAAACTTTAGTAGCTCGGATGAGGCACTGGATGAGATAATTCCCCCACCGGTGTAAAGGATAGGGCGCTTGGACTGTGCCAAAAGTTTCATTGCCCTCTTTATTTGACCTACGTGCGGATTGTAGTTTGGCTGATATCCACGAATGAAAACTTTTTCAGGTATTTTCGCATCAGTCATTGCAGCTGTCACATCTTTAGGTATATCCACGAGTACCGGTCCTGGCCTACCGGTCCTTGCTATGTGGAAGGCCTCCTTCATTTTTCTGGGGAGATCGTTAACATCCTTTACCAGATAGTTGTGCTTTGTACAGGGCCTTGTTATCCCGACTATGTCTGCCTCCTGAAAAGCATCGTTTCCTATAAGTGTCGTATTTACCTGGCAGGTAAAAACGACAATGGGAATCGAATCCATATAAGCTGTGGCTATACCCGTAACCGTGTTTGTGGCCCCTGGACCGGACGTTACTAGACAAACTCCAACCTTTCCCGTTGCCCTTGCATAACCATCTGCCGCATGGACAGCTGCCTGTTCATGACGAACAACTATCTGCTTTATGTCATGACAATTACAGAGACAATCGGTGATGTTTAGAGTTGCTCCACCAGGGTAGCAAAAAATGGTATCTACTCCCTCTGATCTTAAAACTTCCACAAAGATTTGTGCGCCTGTTCTTGCGGGCATATTTTTTTAGGTAAACCTCCTCCCTTTTTGGTCAGGTCCAAATCCTAAACTGGAGAATAATCGTATTAAATGCATCAAAAAATGTCAACTTTTCGAAAAAGGAAAGAGTGTAGGATCCGTTCATTCTATCGGAGAAGAAGGCCAAAACCTTTTCCCAAAAAAGGATCTTTGTGGCTTTTGGCCTTGAGAGTAAAACGGTGAACCAACCTAATCTCCATCCCTTTTATCCTAGAGATCCAGTTCTTCTGGATAAGGCTCAAGGTACTTCTGCAAAAGAATGTACTCGTTATCAAATCTGTACGCCAGACTTTTGATCAACTCTTTTATCGTTTTCAGTCCTACTCTACCTTCCCTATATCGACCAATGAGGCTTAAAAAATGGGTCCTCTCTTTCGGACTCATTTTCTTTGAAATATGGCCCATAAGATGCATAAGGGTGTTTGTGTGCCTCTTTATGGATGGTTTTCTAAGAAAAGCTCTGTAAAAGCCGACTTTGTATTTTTTCACTTTTTCATGAAATGGCATATTTGTGGCAACCAGTTGACCAAGTTCCTTTAACGATTTCTGAGAGTAGGTCATAAGAAGGTACTTGTATCTCGTGTGAAATTTTACAAGTTCATCCGGTCGAGGATCATTCATAAGGCCTCGTAATTCGGAAAAAGCGAAAACTTTCGTAAGAAAATGTTCCCTTTCGCTTTTATCCCTCAGTTTTGCCTCATCCCCAAGGGGAATGTGAGAGAGTCTCTCTTTTACAAGGTTTGCAAAAAGACCGTAGGTCCTTCCCGCAATAACACCTTTTCTGTAGAACTTTGAAGTGTTCACGCCACAGGAAGGAGATTTAGCCTTCAGAATAAAACCATCAACCTTTTCAAAATCTTTCAGCTTTTCATTTCCATAGACCCTCATCTTCTCCGTTAAATCGATTTTTGTCTCCAGTTGAACAAGCCTTTTTTCCCCTTCCTCTTCCATTAAAACGAGCATCTTCCTTGGAACACCAAGTCCAATCTCCGTCTCTGGACAAACATACAGTGGCTCCACGAATTTTTTAAGCCTATCTACAAAATCGTCCCTTATCACTTCTCCATTGTATCTTACAGGTTCAGAAAAGCATCTGCTAAAAACTACCTTCGGTTTCATGCCAATCAAAAATTCCAGAGAAAAAGACCAGTTTCAGG
This sequence comes from uncultured bacterium, assembly GCA_938084905.1. GTDB lineage: Bacteria > Desulfobacterota > Syntrophorhabdia > Syntrophorhabdales > JANXAF01 > CALKEQ01. Next base: position 40,982 of record CALKEQ010000008.1, on the reverse strand, counting down.
ATCGAAAACCCTAACTAGAGGAGAGCCCACAAGTTCCACTATATGGTATTCCAGAGCAAAAACCTTTGAACCCTCAAGGAGATGACCACCCCAGATTCCACTTTCATCCCCTATCAGGATATGTGCGTGGATGAATGGTTTTCCTTCCCTTAAGGAAACGTTTCCAATAAGTGAAAGAATTTCGACTCTCTTTTCAAGGAACCTCTCTCTGTACTCCTTTTTTACCTGGTCATAATATGCGAATGTGCAAGATGAGAGAGCTCCAATTGCAAATAGGACTCCCATCCTAACATTTTTTTTCTCAACAACTTCAGTTAGGCCCCTTAAGAGATCCTCCCCTTTTTTGAGCCGACCTATGTGAAATTGACCGATACCGTAGCTAGAGACCATCTTCAATCTTTTGCCTTTTTCTCAAAAAGAATGATATCATCCCTCTTTTGGATGGACAAGGAATTTTTCATTGAAAAAAAAGGGAGAATCTTCCATTTAATCTTCATCTTTGCCTTTTCCTATCTCTTTTTGTTTCACGGACTGGGTAATTACTCGCTTAAAGAGCCAGATGAAGGAAGGTATGCGGAAATCCCGAGGGAGATGATAGAGCTCGGCAACTACCTTGTGCCCCACCTTAACTACGTTCCGTATTTTGAGAAACCTCCCCTCTTTTACTGGATCGTTGCCCTCTCCTATCTGGTTTTTGGAGTAAACGAATTTTCCTATAGGTTGCCAAATGCGCTTTTTTCCTTTTTGTCTGTCTTAGTAGTTTATCTTTTTTCCAAAAGGAAAATCTCGCAAGGAGCATCCCTTTTCTCCGCCCTTATACTTCTCTCATCGTTCGGTTTTTTCGCAATGTCAAGGATTGTGACTCTTGACATGGCCTTCACAGCCTTTTTGACTCTCAGTCTATTTTCTTTCGCTTTTTTTTACCTGGAAGGGAAAAAGGCCTTCCTTTGGCTCTTTTATATCTTCTGCGCTTTGGCTACACTAACAAAAGGGTTCGTAGCTCCTCTACTTCTTCTTCTCACTGTGGTCATCTTTCTCTGGTCGGAGGGAGACTTAGCTTTTATTAGGCGAATGCGGATTCTCCATGGTTCTCTAATTTTCCTACTCATTGTAGGACCTTATTTCTTTTACATGTCTTTTGCCTATGAGGACTTTTTTCACTTCTTTTTTATCGATCAACACATACTCAGATACCTGACAACCAAACACAAAAGGCCGGGACCATTTTACTATTTCTTGGCTTTTCTATTCATCGGGGCCCTACCCTATTCTGTTTTCATTCCAAGGGCCCTCCTTATGGCTATAAAAAAAAGGGAGACCAAACTCCTCACCATATGGACACTTGTAATTCTCACCTTTTTCTCACTTTCCGGTTCAAAGCTTCCTCCCTACATTTTGCCGCTTTTTCCGTCTCTCTCGATTATTCTTGGAATTTTTTTTGTTTCGGAAAACGAGAGAATAGCAATGTATAAAGCTGAGAGGTTCTTATACATCCTTCTTTTCGCAACCCTTGGCCTCTTTTTCCTCTTTCTTTTTAGGTATTCACCTTTCCCGGTCTTTAAGTTCAGCAAAGTCTTTATCTTTTTGTCCATAATCTCATTTACCATCATGGCCCTTCTTCTTTTTTTGAGAAGTTTAACTCTCAAGCACCTTTTCGTTTCTCTATTCGTATTTTCATCCCTCATTTCATCCTCTTTCCTCCTCAACATGGACTCCTTAGAAAGAGTAAGAACGACAAAGCCGCTGGCCCAACTGATTCTATCGGAGAAGAAATGGGGGGACATAATTGTCAATTACGGAACATTTGACAGAACCCTTCCTTTCTACTGTAGATCACGAGTCCTCCTTGTCAATTATACGGGGGAACTTGAACATGGCATGAAGAGGAAGGGGATAAGGCCTTTGGACGAGAACGAGTTTTTTGAGATTTTTAATTCAGAAAAAAGGGTCTTCTTAGTGATCGGAATCAAGAAACTCCCTTATCTTATGGAGAAAATTGGCGAAAAATTGAAAGTTAAGCTATGCACAATGGAAAGGTGCCTTGTGACGAATTTTTAACTCATTTCGATTTAAAAAGACAAAGTGAACGTCTACTGTCCCTCTGTATCCGAAAGACTTCGACGAATCCTTCCTCTTTAAGCTCGAGGGAAAGGCTACCATCTTTGTCCCTTATGACCACGTATACTCCTTTCTCCTTGGAAAGCGAAGAAAGGTCCCCTCTTTCCTTCACCTCGTTTAGGTAAATCCCAGAATAGAAAGGGAAGAAACCCCTTATCGTTTCATCGGGCTTGTAACTATGTATCGGCGCACCTTTAGGAACCTCCTTCAAAACTCTCTCAACAAAAGGTTTGAAGCTTTTATATGGATTAACGTACGGACAAACCCATAAAAGGATGAAAGAGAAAAAAACAAAGAGAGACAGGCTACTAAAAATTAAAAAGCCCTCCATCCTCTCCTTACTTAGCGAAAAAATAGAAAAGAGGGAAAGAATGATGAGAGAAGAAGAGGCTACTAAAGGCGGAAGTAGGTCTCCTTCAACTCTCACTCCGTACTTACGAGCCATATGGAGTAAAAGGGGTATAATAAGAAGACCTAAAAAGAAGTAGAGCAAAGCGTAAATCCAGAGAAAGACCCTATCTAGGGTTTTGAACTTTCTCCACACTGTTAGGTGATCAAGGTATGTGGCAACGATGATTGACGCAGGTGCGAAAATTGGCAAAAGGTAAAGAATCCTCTTTGTAGCAGCAAGACTGAAGAGCACAAATCCCGATATGAAGTAGCATTTGAGAAATCTTATTCCCTTTTCATCATGGGTCAGCCTTTTTGAAAAGATGTAGAAGAAGGCTGGGACGAGAAGAAAAAACCAAGGAAGAAAACCTGCTGGAAATTCTCGGAGGTAAAAATAGAAGGGATGATGATGACCAGATTTACCGCCAGGCAAGAACCTCATCAAGTTGTTATCGATGTAAAAGGTAGCAAGATGATCAAAACCCCCTTGTCTATAAAGTCCAAAAGTCCAAAAACCAGTAGCTAGGAAAAAAATTCCCGCACCTAATAAAAGGCGCATATTTTTTATTTCCCTCAGATTTCTCTCGGTAAAGAGGAAGGTAAGAACAGAGATTGCCGGAACACCGATACCGATAAATCCTTTAACAAAAAAGGCAAGGACCGAAAAAATGTGAAAGAGAGAATAGTAAAAGGACTTATCTTTCTCCTCTCCAAAGTAAGCCTTAACAAATGACCAGAGTGCCAAATAGATAAAAGCGGAAAGAGCACTATCAACTATAACCCAGTGAGATACCCTAAGGTATTCGAAACTTGTCGCAAGAACGAATGCCGATAGAATCCCAACTTTTTTCCCAAAAAGTGAACTTGCTATAAGGTAGGTTGCGAGAATGCCAATTAAGCCGAAAAAGGCAGGGGGGATCCTCGCAAGCCCGTCTGTTGCTCTTTTTGCTATCATAAAAACAGAGGCAACAGTCGCGTAAAAGAGTGGCGGCTGCTCAAGGAAAGGGCTTCGATTTAATTTCGGTACAACAAAGTTACCAGTCTCAGCCATCTCCCTTGCTATCTCCGCAACCCTCGGTTCATCCGGTGTCCATAGATCCCTGTTGTTAAGGCCAGAAAAGGAAAGGAAAAGAATTATAGCCAAGAGAAGGACCGATATTCTCGAATCGGACTTCATCAAACCCTCAAAAGCCTAAAAAAATTTACCCCTTTTCTTAAGAACGTACAGTATGGCGCAGATAAACGATGAAAAAATAAAAATGGCTGCCCACAGTCCATCAATGGCGATCTCCCCCTTCGATAGGTAGTCTTTAATAAACTTGAGAGATGCGAATGTTAAAATGACCGTAAAGAAACTGGAATGCTCCTTTCTTATAACCTTTTTCCACGAAAAGGAAATATCCGGGCTCTTCCATAGCCCTAGATGAGGGATAAATACGGGGGTCCTTCGTACGTATTCCTCGTACTCCTTTCCAAACCTTTCAAGAAGGAAACGTTCTTCTGAGGCTATTATTCTCTCACAGTAAATCCAGAAACCGAGCACAAAGATCAGAATAGCCCACCAGACCCCAGTAAACAGTGCAACACCGAGCATGGCAAAGAAATTTCCAAGGTAGAGGGGATTTCTTGTGATTGAGTACATTCCTTTTGTGTTTAGGGTCTGTGCCTTATGTCTTTTTGTGTTTCTACCTGAAGTGCCGGAAGGTGTGTAACCAACTGTGTAACATCTTAAAAAAAGTCCAAAAAGGGAGATGGAAAAGGTAAGGAATTCCCATACCCTATTGTTTGCCGGAGAATGGTATTTATGAGTCGATTCCCAAATTGCCAAAAAGATCACAGGCAAAAAAGCCAAAGGAATATATCCTCTTCTTTTGAAAAGCCATTCACCGTGTTTCTCCAACACTCTGGCAAGGAGCATCTTCTCTAGCCTTTTTAAAACATGTACCTTCTCATGTTCACATTCAAAACCAACCCTATGAGGCAGAGATTACCTACTAGGCTTGAGCCTCCATAGCTCAAAAAGGGGAGAGGGATTCCAACAACAGGACAGAACCTTAAAGTCATAAGGACATTTATAGAAAACTGCCAGAATATGAGAGCTGCACATCCAAAAGCTAAAACGGATCCTGTCTCGTCACTTGCTTCTTTCGATATTTTAAGACACCTCATTATGAGAGATCCAAACAGTAAGAAAACAACGATTGACCCTAAAAAGCCCCATTCTTCTGCAATCACAGTGAAAATAAAGTCCGTGTGGTGCTCTGGTATAAAGTTAAGTTTGTGCTGGGTGCCGCAAAGGTACCCTTTTCCGAAAAATTTCCCAGAACCTACCGCTATCATAGCCTGCCTTGCGTGGTAGTTAAAACCAGAAGGATCCATGTCAGGGTTTAAAAGACCCAATATTCTCAACTTCTGGTAAGGCTGAAGACCCCACTTCCAGGCAAGGATTCCAATGAGCACGCCTCCAAGAACTAAGGAGATGAAAGTACTCCTTTTCATTCCAACAAAAGAGAGAATGCTTAAGCAGAGTAGAAAAAGAAGACAGGCTGTTCCAAGGTCAGGCTGCAAAAAAACGGTAACTGCCGGTAAAAACGTGAAAAAAGTGGGTTTTACGATGTCTCCAAAGCTGAGAAGAGAACCGGTTTTCAAGTGATCCTCAACCATTTTTACCAAAAAAACAAGTAAAATGGGCTTCATAAACTCAGATGGCTGAAAGCTTAATCCCCAAAAAGCGAACCACCTTTTTGCACCACCCGCACTAGCTCCTAAGAAAAAAACAAGAACGAGAATTGAAAGCCCAAGAATATAAAGGTAGAGAGAGTTTGAGACAATTATCCTATAATCGAAGTAGAGTATTATCATCACAAGTCCAAGACCTATCGCTAGAGCAAACAACTGTTTTGTTACAAAAGTCTTTGATCCAAGAGAACTCGTCGCAGAAATAAGGTTAAGGATGCCAATTCCAATAATGGCGCAGAGATTTAGAATTAGGTAGAAATCAAGATGGTGGAGCTTTCTCTTATCTATCAAAAGCCCTTGCCTCCTTTAGAGTCTTTGCTTCCTTGAAGTACTCTTGAGTGACAAGTCTGGCAACAGGGGCAGCACTTGATGATCCATGGCCTCCATATTCAACCAATATGGACATAGCTATCTCAGGATTGGAAAAAGGTGCAAAGGCAACAAACCAGGCATGGTCCCCTTTAGATAGAGCAGCGGATGCCGTTTGGGCAGTTCCCGTTTTTCCGCACATCTCCACAGTTGGCGTTCTCGATCCATAGGCTGTCCCATTTGGTTCGTTTACAACACCCCACATCGCTTTTTTTATGACTTTTAAAGCCTCCTCTTTGATTTCTAACTTTCTTTTCACCTCAGGTTTAAAAACCTTTATAACCTTTCCCTCAGGAGAAACGATCCTATTCACAATCTGGGGTTTGTAAAATACTCCATCATTCGCAATTAAGGAGGCAAGGGAGGCCATACCTATGGGTGTTAGCCAGACAGCTCCCTGTCCTATTGCGACTGACAATGTCTCACCTTCGTACCACCTCTGACCGAGAGCCTTCAATTTCCAAGCACTAGAAGGTACAAAACCTCTTTTTTCTCCTGGCAAATCAATCCCTGTAAGATCAGTTACTCCAAGGAGATCGGCCATCTCATGGATTCGATCAACGCCAAGCTTGAGGCCTAAATTGTAAAAGTAAACGTCACACGATTCAACTATTGCCCTGTGAAGGGAGACACTTCCGTGCCCTTTCTCCCTCCAGCACCTGAAAAACCTGTTACCGAAGAGGAGCCCACCTCTGCAAAGAAAAGAGGTTTTTTCATCTATAACCCCCTTCTCCAATCCTGCAAGCGCAACAGCGAGCTTAAAGGTTGAACCGGGCGGGTATCTTCCCTGGATGACTCTATTTTGCAGGGGATAAGTTTTGTCGGTTATTAGTTTTTTCCATTCCTCCTTTGTGATACCTGAGACGAGTCTGTTTGGGTCAAAAGAGGGTCTGCTGACGAGAGCAAGTACACCCCCACTTTTCGTATCGAGAACAATAGCAGCACCACGTCTTTTTTCCATCACCCTGTCTATGGCTAGCTGGATGTCCAAATCCAGGTTAAGGTAAAGATTATTTCCTGGCACCGGTTCATCCGTTTTTAGGACCCTTACCTCTTTGCCAGTTGCATCCACTTCCACCCTCTTTTCCCCGTCTTTCCCACGGAGGTACTCTTCGTAAGCCTTTTCCAAACCGTACTTACCAATGTAATCTCCTGGTGAGTAATCCTTATGGGTCTTAAGTTCCTCACTGCTTATCTCAGAAACGTAACCAATGAGATGTGCTATAGCTTCTCCGTATGGATAGTACCTTTTAGGTTCAATCTGGACCGTGACTCCTGGCAAGTAGATCCTGTGTGCCTCCACCTTTGCAACCTCGTCTATTGAGAGATCGGACTTTATTTTCACTGGAAACGATGGCGGCATGTTTTTAGAGAGGCGTAGCTTTTCGACTATCTCTTCTCTGTCAATTTTGAGAAGCTTGGCAAGACCATCAACAGTCTCATTAAAATCCCTTATGTCTTCAGGAATGATGTACAAGTTGAAGGATGGTCTCGTTTCGGCGAGAACCCTACCCTTTCTATCGAATATGGTTCCTCTTGGTGCATATATTTTCTGGATCCTTACCCTATTTTGCTCAGAAAGTTTTCTCAACTCATCCCCTTTGATTATCTGCAGGTGCCAGAGCCTCAAAATCATAATGAGAATGACAAAAGTAACTATTCCCTTCGACCACTTTAAAACAACCTCTTTCCTTTCTACTCCCATTCCTTCTCCCCTGGTATCTGGTTAAACCTTAGAAAGAAGCGGTAAAGAATCATGGAAAAAAGGGCCGTAAAAACTCCATTTGGCATAAGATAAGTGAAGATGTTCATGTAGCTGGAGGTAAGACCTCCCATAATTAAAGATAGCCCAATAGTAACGAGCGACTCTAAGATATAGAAAAGACCGCATAGCAGAGCGAAGGTCTGTTCAGACTCAATAAAAAACCTCTCTCTAACGAGAAGGCAGAGCAAAAAAATGGAAACTTTAGTAAAAACGAAAGTTCCCGGTGGGCATGTGGAGAACCCCTCCTGAATAAAACCGGAGATTATGGCAAAGACACACGCCCAATTTATTCTTCTAAAGAAGGTTTGATAAACGAGGAGTGGAATAGCCACATCAAACTTTAGAAAATCGAAGGAAAAATATTTGAGTAAGACGGAATGAAGGGTGGTGATAAAAAAAAGATAAAAGGCGGAAAGGGAGACTTCAAGCATCCTTACCTCGTCAACACAAGAACGTAATCTAGGAGCCTGTAATCAGAAAAAGGAACGACAGCTATATCTGAGAAAACCCCTCCGGTTTTTTTGTTAACGTTCACAACGATTCCAACCGGTATTCCCCTTGGAAAGATACCGTCTTTTCCTGATGTTATAAGTGTGTCGCCTATTTCTACATCTTCGTTCTTTTTCACGTACTTGAGCTTTAGTGTTGAGAATCCAGTCCCCTCGGCAACTCCCCTTATCTCCTTTCCCTCAACGTAGACATCAACGGCCGAATTTGTGTCATTAATCACCATTATTTTGCTTGATCCCCTGTTCGCTTCGACTACCTGACCTACAAGTCCCTTTGGACATATAACCGGCATCTTCTGGGCTATTCCAGATTCCTTCCCTTTATCTATTATTATCCCCTTGTACCAGCTTTTTATATCTTCGCCTACAACGTTCGCAACTAATGTTCTCTCTTTCATAGATTCTGAAATCTCAAGGATCATCTTTAGCTTTCTATTTTCTCTCTCAAGTTCCTTTAGCCTCTGGTTCTCGAGGGAGAGGAGTTCTACTTTTTTTCTAAGTTCTATCACTTCCCTTTTTGCCTCAACAAGATCAACGTACATCTCATAGTAGTTCGCCATCTTCCTTATCGGTTTGTCCACCATCTTTGCCGCACGACCGGAGATTTCCGCAAAAAAACTGCCCAAATTTCTATAAAGACCGCTAAAAAATGGAACGTTTGTGAGAACGAGAAAGGAGATGAGGAGTGCTAAAAGAGCACCTGACAGGGCTATGTAAGATCTCAAGTAGTGACCTTTATAAAGTTGTGGCTACTTGCTTTAAGAGGTCCAGCTCGTCAAGCACCTTACCAGCTCCTTCAACAACGGCAGTCAGTGGATTTTCCGCAACTACAACTGGAAGCTTTGTAACCTCTTTTATCAAGGCATCCAGGTTTCTAAGAAGAGCACCTCCTCCGCTAAGTACTATACCCTTATCAACTATATCGGAGGCCAGTTCTGGCGGTGTTCTTTCAAGAGCGATTCTCACTGCCTCCACAATGGTGTTAACAGGCTCAGCGATTGCCTCTCTTATTTCTTTTGCTGAAACTTCAAGGGTTTTTGGAATTCCTCCTATCAGATCCCTACCCTTCACCTCCATCTTTAAATTTTCCTCGTCTGGGCTCGGATAAGCGGAACCTATGTTTATCTTTACAAGTTCTGCCGTCCTCTCACCTATAAGCATATTGTACTTTCTCTTTATATACTGGATTATCGCCTCGTCTATTTTGTCGCCCGCAACCCTTACCGAATTAGAGTATACGATCCCAGCAAGACTTATCACAGCAACCTCAGTGGTTCCACCACCTATGTCAACTATCATGTTTCCGTCAGGCTCAGTTATAGGCAGGCCTACCCCTATGGCAGCTGCCATTGGCTCTTCAATAAGGTAGACTTCTCTTGCGCCTGCAGACTCGGCAGATTCTCTAACGGCTCTCTTCTCAACAGGGGTTATGCCAGAGGGGATGGAGATAACTACCCTGGGTCTTACGTAGGATTTCTTATTGTGAATCTTCTGGATGAAGTATTTAAGCATCACCTCGGTGACTTCAAAATCCGCAATGACGCCGTCTTTTAAGGGCCTTATGGCTACTATATCACCTGGGGTCTTACCAAGCATCCTTTTTGCTTCCTCTCCAACTGCTATAACCCTCTTTATCCCTTTTGAATCCCTGTGAATGGCAACTACTGAGGGTTCATTCGCAACTATGCCTTTCCCCTTCACGTAAACTAGAGTATTAGCTGTTCCAAGGTCTATAGCTAGATCTTTTGACATGAACTTAAAAATGTTGAACATGAAGTTTCCTTTCTTCAGATTTTCGGCAAATCTGTTGAAAAATCGAAGTTAATATACTATGTTAGACTAACAAAATCAATGCTCAGATTCTTAAGAACAAAGGCTACTAGTTTTTTCATAAAAGCTCTCTTCGGAATGATTATTGTAGTCTTCGTTTTTTGGGGAATAGGAACATTTAGAGTGAGCGAGAAAGTTGTGGCGGAGGTTGGAAAATACCGGATCTATTATCCAGAGTATTACGAGGAGGTCAAAAGAGTGATTGAACTGGAGAGATCGATCCTTAAACACAAATTTGACGAAGAGGCATCGAAGGATCTAAAAATCAAGGAAAAAGCTATAGAAAACCTGATTGACCGTTACTTGCTTTTGATTCTTTCGGAAAAAATGGGGATCGATGTCTCTGAAACCGAATACATGGAGCACTTGAACCGAATAGAGGCTTTCAAGAAAGATGGAAGGTTTGACAAAAAGAAATTCCTTGAGGTTTTAAAGAGGGAAAATGTGGACCCTAAGGACTTTGAAAGAAAGGAAAGGACAGCTTTAAGAATAGTTAAGTCTTCGGAAATTTTTAAAGACCTTGCGGTAAGTTTTGGAGAAGAGGATGCATGGGAGGAGTATAAAAGAGAAAACGGAATGGTAAGGTTCAGATATTCCGTCTTTTCTCCGGACGATTATAGGGAAAAAGTAAAAGTAAGCGAAAAAGAGATAGAGGAGCGCTACGAGAAAGAGAAGGGAACCTACGTCTCGGAGGCCGTCTATAGGCTTAAATACGTAGTAATAGAAGACAAAGGGCCGATAAGGGAAGACAGAGCGTACATGGAGCTTATTAAATCAAGGGACCTTCATACGTTTGCAAAAACCTATGGTCTTTCCGTTTATGATTCTGGGTTTTTACCTGAAAGCCAACTTAAGCAAAGATTGAAAGAGGTAAAAGACTTCTCATGGCTTACGGACTTAAGGGTCGGAGATATATCGTTACCTGTGAGGGTACAAAATGGATACTACATATTCCAGCTCGTTGACTATAGGCAAGGACAGCCCCTTGAAAAGGAGCTTGTCAAAAAAAAGTTGAAAGAGAGGATAATTCTGGAAAAAGCAAAGAAAATGGCGAAAGAGAAAGCATCCCAAGCATTAAGTGAGAGCGATTCTAAATTCCAGAAAGTTACGGACTTTGTCCAAAGGAACTCGACGAGTATACCGGGGATAGGCCAGATTCCAGATGAGGACAGAGGCCTATTTCAGCTGGACAAAAAGAACCCGGTTTACAAAAAGCCAGTAGAAATATCTGGAAAATTCTATGTTTTCTCATTCGACAGCGAAAAAATCCCGGAAAGGGAAGTTTGGGAGAAAAGGAAAACTGAGTACGTGATTAACGCTTTCACAAAAAAGAGGGAGGAGGCTTTAAAAAGACTTCTCACCTCTCTAAAGGGAAAAGAAAAAATAAAAATTCATTGGCAGGAACTTTAAGTAACGTAAAATGTACATTTTGGGCATAGACACCTCATGTGATGACACATCCTTCTCAATTCTCGAAGATGACACAAATGTCAAAGCAAACGTTGTTTTTAACCAAAATGAGCTTCACAGGATTTTTGGAGGTGTTGTTCCAGAGATAGCCTCCAGAAAACATATAGAATACATAGAGCCCCTTTTTCTTCAGTTCATGAGGTCTCATCAATTTTCTCCAAAATCCTTGGATCTGATCGCGGTTACAGCCGGACCAGGGCTTATAGGATCAATCCTTGTGGGTCTTTCTTTCGCCAAGGGTCTCTCCCTCTCTCTGGGTAAACCTCTCGCCGCTGTTAACCACATAGAGGCCCATGCTATGAGCATTTTTTTAGAAAAAAAGATCGATTTCCCTTTTCTTGCACTTGTTGTATCTGGAGGCCATTCTCTCATCCTGCTTGTGAGGAATTACTGCCATTTTGAAGTAATTGGGAGCACAAGGGATGATGCGGCAGGTGAAGCCTTTGACAAAATAGCCAAGTTCCTAAACCTTGGGTATCCGGGAGGGGTGGCAGTTGAAAGGTTATCTAAGGGAGGAAAGAGGGACTTCGTCAACTTTCCAAGACCGATGCTTGAAGAGGATAATTTTGACTTCAGCTTCAGTGGGCTAAAAACCTCTTTTTTGAATTTTGTAAAAAGGAACCCTCCCACCAATGAGACGATAAACCATATAGTGGCCTCCTTTCAGGAGGCTATCTGCGACGTACTAACAGAAAAAACTTTAAGGGCTGCCAAGGCGCTATCAGTAAAAAGGATAGTTGTTGGGGGAGGGGTAGCATCGAACGAAAGGCTGAGAGAGATGTTTTTCGAAAAATCGGAAAAAGAAGGGATTGAGGTTTTCTTCCCATCTCCAGAATACTGCACCGACAATGCCGCAATGGTGGCCCTTTTAGGCTTTTATCGTTATAAAAGCGGGATCGTCTCCCCTATCACAGTGAAAGGTTTTTCAAGAATGTCCATAAATTACAAAGGATGTTAAAGAAGTCTCTCTCCCAGCACTTGCTCAAGGAGAAGAACATCCTGAAAAAGATGTTATCTAGGACTGACATTACAAAGGAAGACACGGTAATCGAAATAGGAGCAGGAACAGGGGAGCTAACAAACCTTCTAAAGGAGGTGGCTGGCCAAATCTACGCAGTTGAGATAGATAGGACTTTCTCTCCCTATCTGGATGAGATAGCTAAAAACAGTAACGTGAAAATAATATACGGAGATTTCTTAAAGCTCGATATAGCAGCTTTCGCAGCCCAAAGAAACGTAAAGATAATTGGCAACATCCCTTATAAGATAACGGGGCCTATCCTTTTTAAGATTTTCAATAACCTAAATCATGTGGAAAGTGCATATCTTACCCTGCAGAGGGAAGTAGCAGAAAGGATCACCGCAAAACCGAAAAGTAAATCATTCGGTGCCTTATCTGTTATAAGCCAAGTACTCGCGAATACAAAAATCGAATTCCTTTTACCACCCGAGTTGTTCGTTCCCCCTCCAAAAGTCGATAGTGCCTTTGTCTCCTTTATTTTTAAGGAAAGCTCAAGGAGAATTCCGCCGGATTTTTTCACATTCGTAAAGAACTGTTTTCGCCAAAAAAGGAAGTTACTTTTTAACTCCCTTAAACATTCCTACTCTTTATATGCGATCCAATCCCTCTTTGAAAGGGCCGGACTCGAAAAATCTGTGAGGGCGGAAGAGATTCCGCCTGAAAAATTTTTGGATATGTTTGAGCTAATTCGTGAGATGGAATGAGTAGGGTCGTCGGTTTTACTACAACCATTCCTGTTGAAGTCCTCTTTGCAGCTAATTGTGTGCCTTTGGATCTGAACAATCTATTCATAACAGACAAGGATCCGATCCATTTCATAGAAATAGCTGAAAAGGATGGATTTCCGAGAAGTATGTGCAACTGGACAAAAGGTATATACGGCGTTGTAAAAGAAAAGAAAATCGGTACAGTTGTTACCGTAATGGTCGGGGACTGTAGCAACACGGAAGCCCTCTCCGAAATACTGAGTCATAAGGGTGTTGAAGTGATTCCATTCGCGTACCCTTATGATAGGGACAGGGATACGTTAAAAAAAGAGATAGAGAAGTTTATGCGCCTATTTTCAGTGGATGAGAGTGCGCTAAAAAAAGTGGAAAGGGAAATACAAAGTGTGAGAAGGCTTCTCAAAAAGGTAGATGAGTTAACCTATAGGGATGGGTTAATCTCAGGTTACGAAAACCATGTGTGGCTTGTACAGGCGTCAGATATGAAGGGCGACTACAGGGCCTATAAGGAGATGTTAAAGTCTTTTCTTAAAGAGAAAATGGAGGGTGAAAAAAGGGAGGGAATAAGGCTCGCCTACGTTGGTGTCCCTCCTATTATTCTGGACCTTTACGAGTTTATAGAAGGAAAAGGGGGATACGTTGTTTTCAATGAGATCCAGAGGCAGTTCAGTCTCCCCTACTTTCGATGTGATATAGTCGAAAGGTACTTAAGGTACACCTATCCATATGGAATCTTCGCAAGAATAGAGGATATAAGAAGGGAGATAAGAAAGAGAAATGTAAAGGGCATAATCCACTACGTTCAAACCTTCTGCTTCAGGATCATGGAGGATCTCATACTCAAGGACACATTTGACCTTCCGATCCTAACCATTGAAGGCGAGCTTCCAAAGCCCCTCGATACAAGAACAAAATTGAGAATAGAGGCCTTTTTAGAGATGCTCAAATCGAGATGATTGAAAAAACGAAAAGATACATAACGGAGAGAAAGCATATGAAGTACCTGAAAGACATCTTCGAGTCGTATGAGGATGTTTGTATGGTCTCCGTAATTGATGAAGTTCGCGGACTTATTGAGCTTATATATCCGGCATCCCAGGAAGAGGAGCTAGAAAGGATAATAAAAGATCTAAGGGCAAGCGGTATAACACTTCTTAGTTTCAAGGAGGAAAAGGATGATTGAGGGAATGGAGACCGTAAAAAAACTTTTAAGTGGCGATTTGATCTACGGTGACCTCTTCATTGAAAAAAAAAGGTACACCTACATTCACAGGGAATCGTCCAAATTCGAAAGGGTGGAAGAGGCGGAGGACAGGGGTTCATCTTTAAGAATTATCACACCTTGGAAGCAGCACATCTTCAGTACCAATTCTGTGGAAGAGGAGAGATTACTAGATGAGGCAAACGGAGTTTTTGGCATCTCCTTCCCTAAGATAGAAGCCTTCTCACTAATAACTGCAGAATATCCTTTCCAGATTCAAAGAGACAGAGATTCTGTCCACCTTGATGAAAAGATGAAAATCGTTGAAAAGATAGAGAAAACCGCAATAAAGATGGACAGTAGAATCAAGCAGACAAGGGTAATATACAGGGACACAATCCAAGAGGTAAAGATCTTTACAACAAAAGGGGAGGCTATTTCCGATAGGCGGCATCAGCTTATCCTAAATCTTCTCGTCGTTGGGGAGGAAAACGGAGAGATTCAGACCTCCTACGAGTCAATTGGAGGTTTTTTTGGGTTTGAATATCTGACTGAGGAGAGGATTTTTCAGTTTGTCCAAAAAACCGTGGAGAGACTAAAGGGACTTTTGAGAGCAAGGGAAGCACCAATGGGTCAGGCAACGGTTGTTCTTGCCTCAGAGGCAGGAGGTACAATGATCCATGAAGCCATAGGTCACGGACTTGAAGCAGATCTTGCACTGGAAGGGCTTTCATGCTATAAGGGCCTAATTGGTGAAAAAGTAGCCTCTCCACTTATAACGATAGTTGATGATAAAACCTTACACAACATGAGGGGAAGCTACGCCTTCGATGATGAGGGTACCCCATCGGAGAGAACAATTCTCGTTGAAAATGGGATACTCAGATCTTACCTATTCGACAAATTTTACGCCATGAAATATGGGACAAGATCTACAGGCAACGGAAGGAGAGAATCTTTCAGACATAAGGTGATCCCAAGAATGAGCAACACCTTTATCCTGCCTGGAAATTCCCTCCCTGAGGAGATAATAGCTTCTGTTGATAAAGGGCTTTACGTGAAAAAGATGGGTGGGGGACAGGTCGATACTGTAACTGGAGATTTTGTTTTTGAAGTTCTCGAAGGTTACATGATAGAGGGAGGGAAAACAGGCGAGATGGTAAAGAACGCAACCATAATGGGAAATGGTCCAGAGGTTTTGAAGGCCATAGACATGGTTGGAAATGATCTTAATTTTGGAATAGGAACCTGTGGTAAAGATGGTCAAGGTGTTCCAGTTTCGGATGGGCAGCCAACTTTAAGGATTCCAGAGATGATAATTGGGGGTAAGAAAAGAAATTAAAGGGCAAGTGACCGCAATCTCTCTAGGCTTTCCTTTATCCTTTCCTCACTAGTTGTTAAAGAGATTCTAAAATAACCCTCCCCTTCTTCCCCAAATCCGCTGCCAGGTGTAACAACTATTCCTGCCTTTTCTATGAGATACTCACAAAAGCTTTCAGAATTAAAACCGGGGGGTACCTTGACCCAGAGGTAAAAGGTTACAAGCGGCTTTCTCAACTGAAAGCCCAAAGATTTTAGGCCTTCAAAAATTAGATCCCTTCTCCTCCTATATATCTCCCTTATCTCATCTACACACTTTTGATCTCCTAGAAGAGCCTCTCTCCCTGCCACCTGTATAGCCTGGAAGACACCCGAATCGATGTTCGTTTTCAATCTGGCAAGGGCCGATATAACCTCTCTATTTCCCACTGCAAATCCAATTCTCCAGCCAGTCATACAGTATGTCTTGGAGAGAGAGTGAAATTCTATGGATACCTCCTTCTTTCTGTCATACTCCAAGATGCTTTTGGGTCTAAAGTCATCGAAGTATATTTCAGAGTAAGCCGCATCGTGACAGATGACAATTTCATTTTTTTTCGCAAAATCTACAACCTTCTCAAAAAAATCATCAGGGGCGTGTTGTGCTGTCGGGTTATTTGGATAGTTAAGGAACATAAGCTTGGACTTTTTTGCAACGGAAGAGGGGATATCTTCTATTTTTGGAAGAAAATCATTTTCCTCTTTAAGGGGCATAACATATGGTAAGCCACCGGAAAGTAAGGTCATGATTCTGTACACAGGATAACCAGGGGAGGGGACCAGAACAGGATCGCCATCCTCAACGTAAGCAAGCGGTATGTGGGAGATCCCATCCTTTGAGCCTATAAGTGTAAGAATCTCTTTTTCAGGGTCAAGCTCTAAACCGAACCTTTTTTTAAACCACTCGGCAACTGCTTCTCTAAATTCTCTCATGCCCTCGTAACTTGGATAACGATGGTTTTTTTCATCAGAGACTGCTTCCTTCATTTTTTCAACAATGTGAGAAGGGGTCGGGATGTCAGGATCTCCAATGCTTAGATCGATAAGGTCTACACCTTTTTTCTTCGCCTCCTCTTTCTTTTTGTCAATCCTCGCAAATAGATAGGGTGGTATTTTCTCCATTCTTGATGCCAACTTGACCATATTGGCTCTCCTTTGGAATAGACTTATTAACGCTTTTTCTCGTTTATGTAAAGAAAAAATCACCTCCAAAAAAGCTTGAAAAAAAACCGGTATTTTTGTCAATATTTAACGTGAATCTTGGCATCTCTGCGTATTTTCTCAAAAGGGAAAACGTCCTTAAGACACTGAGAATGGCAGTAGAAAAAGGTATAACCTTTTTTGAGCTTGCCTTTGAGGTTCCCCAGCTCGAGATTTTAAACTCCGACTTTTTAAAAGAGGTGGAAGGGCTAAAAAGGATGGGTGCTTCCTTTTCCCTTCATGGTCCATGGATAGAATGTAATATAGGTAGCCTTTTTGAAGAGATAAGGATCTTCTCCAGAATGAGGATTTTAAAATCCATAGATTTCGCGGAGTCCTTCGGTTTAAACCCGGTTGTAATCCACCCTGGGTTCAATTTTGTAGCTCAGCTGGATGTGAAAGAGACTGCAGAGAAGTACTTTTACGATGAATTGGGTATTCTTTTAAGCTACGCCGAGAAGAGAAAGGTCGATCTGCTAATAGAGAACGTTCCCTTCGCCATCTCTTTTTTCCATGAAATCAGGGATTTTAAAAGGATAATGGACAGATTTTCGCTCTCTGCCTGTTACGATGTAGGCCACTCTTTAATTGGGAAAATGCAAAAAGGGATAGAGTCTATTGAGGAATCGATCGTAGGTGAAATACGCGAAAATAAGGATCACATTTCACAAATCCATCTCCACAATAACTATGGAAGAAGCGACAACCACCTTTTGTACTCTGGGATGCTTGACATAAAACGGATTTTGACGACCCTAAAAAAGATGGATTTTAGGGGCAGAGTAATAATAGAAAGTGAAGATGTTGAGACGTTTGGACTGGACTATCTTATCAGTTGGCTCCCATAATACTGAAAATTCAAAAAAGTAGGCTACATCTCACTCCGTTCTTTTCAAATTCCTCTTTCAATTTCATGCCCTTTTCTTTAAAGAAAGTCTCGCTTTTCGCCCATTCAATCCCGTTCCTTTTGTACACCCAGTCCGCGTAATGGTAATTGAGTTTGTCTATAATAACAGATCCTACATAGTCCTTAAGCTTCTCAGGAAGGCACTCAGAACCTAGAAGTACTGGTGCGATCATAACATTGGTCTTTATCCCTTCTTCGTGGAGTATCATTAATGCCTCTATCCTCTTTGAAATAGGAGGGGCATTAGGTTCAAATATTTTTCCAATTTCATCTTCAGCTGTTGTTATTGTGAAAAAGACGCTAACGTTTTTGTACGACTTCAAAAGATCCAAATCATCAAGAATTGCGGGAGATTTGGTCTGAATGTAAACATCCCATCCCCTCGATAGAAGTACTTCAAGACATTTGCGTGTCAACCTATAGGTTCTCTCAATGGGCTGGTAGGGATCGCAAATCCCACTTATCCAAACTTCGCCCTTTTTCTTTTTTTCTATCTCCTCTTCTATAAGCTTTAACGCATTTACTTTAACGTACACGAAACTTCCCCATCTTTCCTTTATCCCCATGAATCTCTTTACAAACCTGGCATAACAGTAATGGCATGCGTGGGCACATCCAATGTAAGGGTTAAGCGTGTACTCGTAAACCTGAGAACGCCCTATTATGCTTTTTGCATTTATCTCTACAACCTTTACCATTTCTCGTAATTCCACCACTCGATTATATTTACCCTTCTTGAGAAGGAAATCCCCATTTTTTCCTCTATTCTCCTTGCCCATTCACCAAGTGCACAGGCATGGTGGATTATAAGAGGGGTACTGTGAAAGGGAAGGATATCCCTAAAAAGCTCGTAAGCTCCTATCGTGGCCCTAATCTCACTCTCCGTCTCATTATCATCCCAAGGTGTTGGATGAATGAACCCATGTACGGAGCCCTCATCTCTTGAATAAAAGAGGACATCTGGAAATCTTCTTTTTAGTTCACGGATTATGCTAACTGCTTCAAGGTTTTCGGATACGGTCAAACCCTTGTTTAGGTTTTTAAGGATTCTGTTGCTGAACGATTCAAAGCCTATTGAAGATAAAAGAAGCTTTGTTCCAATTCTTTTCATCTCAGAAAGGGATTTTTCCAAAACCTCCCTTTTACGCAAAATATCGTCCGCTCTTAGAACGAGGTTTATCTGGCTGAGTTCTATTCCCCTTGAGGTAGCCAGTTCAATAAGCCTTGGAAGAAAACCTATTGGATACTCGTCTATTAGCTCAAAAGGTATCTTTTTTCCTCCAACGACCGGTAGGTTTTCTATCTGCTCAAGAACCTTTTCATCACTTATGGTTCCTTTGTATCCCTTGTCCCACGCAATATCACAAAAACTACATCCTTCTGCTTCTATCTCGAGTGGACCAAGCTGGGGAAAAAATGAGGGTGGATCGATAGCTACCTTACTTTTCTTTTTGGCATATGGGCATCCTATGCTCCTTAAAACCTGAGCAGTCAAAACCTCAATTTTCTCCGGTTTATCACCGAAAACAAAAATGTTATCCCAGTCAATCTGAAAACTAAGCTCCCTTTCCCATTCTTCCTGAAGTAGGCCATTTTCATTGAAGAGAATCTCTTCCGAAATACCATCAACAGGTCCTGAGTATCCGAGGTCAAAGATACCACTCAAACCCTCAAATCTGTACTTTTGGCCTTTTAGTTTTCCTTCTCCTGGCATGTCCTTCTGCGTTTGTGGACCACCCAGAACAGTTCTGTAACCCATTTTTTTCAATGTTTCAGCTATTCTTATTATGTCAGGCCTTCCGCAATGGTAGGAAAAGAGGACTATTTTTTCCTTGTCAATGTAATGTTCCTTTAGGAATTTGAAAAACTCTCCTTCACTGAATTGCCTCTTTACTCCCAAGACGAAAGTTGGAATTGAGAGTCTTCTAGATATGTATGTAGCTGCCATCTGTGGGCCCAAAAGGCCGTAAGGTTCACCTGTGTGATGGACAATAAGAAGCATAAAAAATCATAGCACACAAAAGGGAGTTTTTCCTTTACGTTAAGTCCCTTTTTCGTAAAAATCCGGATAAAAAACGATTTTAAGTCCTTCTGGGGTAGATAAAAATCACACCTTTTTCTTTTCTCTCCCTATAGGCCAAAAGTAAAGGAACATGTTCACGCCGAAAACAAGGAATGTTACAATCACGATTACCACACGGGAGACCTCCATGTAGATGAGCTTCTCAAGATAGTAGATGATAAAAGACCCTGCGTAAACTCCTTGCGGGTCGTGTTTCTGCCTTAGAAAAACCTCAAGGTATGTAAGTGGACAGTAAAAATCGAAGGCTTGGATAAAAATTGCGAAGAAAAGTCCCCCAATGTGGAAAAGTTTAATCTTCTTTGATTTCCTGCCAAATGCAAAGCCAAAGATGAGGAAGAGGATCCACAGAAAGTGAAAAAAAACTACTGCATCTGCGAGGAATCTGAAAAAAACTTGGCTCATCTTAATCCGACCAGAAATAGCCAGAGTACAAAAGAAATGGGAGAAAGAAGTGTGGATATAGTTATAGAATTGGAGGCGAGTTTCGGATCACCGTTCATCTCTTTTGCCATTACGTAAGACGAAATTGCCACAGGACTTGAAAGAAGTACGACAAGCGGCTGTGCATGATATAGCGGAATCTGAAAATAGCTGATCAGAATAAAAGAGAGAAATGGTAAGAAAAAAAGTTTTAGTAGGCAGGCAAAGAGTGCGAGAATCAGCTCACTGGAGATCGATTCAACTTTCATACTCGCTCCGATTACTATCAGAGCAAGAGGGAGAGCAACGTTTGAAAGGATAGTCAAAGTTCTGTGGATAGAGGGCGGCAAATCTATTCCGCAGATGACAAAAAAGATTGCCGCGAAAGTTGCAATTATAACTGGAGTCTTAAAAATGTAGAGAACAGAGTCAATTAAACCCATATCCCTTTTCCCACCAAAAATGCGAAGCGATAAAATGGCAATGGAGTTATTGATTAGAATCAGAAAACCGACAAAGAAACTTCCCCTTCTCAACGACTCCTCTCCAAATGCGTAAAACAACACAGAAAGGCCCACATAGGACACGTTCCCGTGGATCGATGCCTGCAAAAATGTGCCCATTTTTCCACTTTTAAGTCCGAGGATAGTTCCTGTTAGAAGTGACAAAAAAAAGGTGAGAATCGTTGGGAGAAGAATGGAAATGAAGGTCTCAGATTTTATCTCCTCAAAATTGGACTTAATTATCCCTAAAAAAACGAGAACTGGAAGGGAAAAATTAAAGACGAAGCGATTGATTTCGTTTAGGCTCCCCTCTCCGAAAAAATTGGCTTTCTTTACGAAATATCCGAGCCCTATAACAAGAAATATTGGGATTATCGGGTCTAGAAGATAGATAAAGTCCAATTTGTCCCTCAGCTACCTCCGGATATCCACTCAACTACCCCACTTCTGACCATCATAACCGAAAATGCAGCAAGAATTATGGAGAAAATCTTTCCGAGCCCCTTAGTACCCCCCTCCTTTAAAACCTTCATAATCCACACCGAATTCAAAAAAGTGGCCCTAACTATTAGGATATTAACTCCGAAGCAAAATAGGGTGGAAAGATAACCGTAAGATGAACCGCTGATGAGAAGGAGAGTGAGTACCCCAGGCCCCACAATAAGGGGGATTCCAACGGGGACAACACCAAGACTCTCTTTTGGAAACGACCTTGTCTTCTCCGGAAATATTATGTCTACAATTGAAATTATAAAGAGAAGAATTCCTCCTGCCACCTTAAAATCGGACACCGTGATACCTAAGACCTTAAAGACCCACTCCCCAAAAAAAAGAAATCCAGTTCCTGCGCATGCAGCTGTTAATGTGGAAACGTTGATTATGTTCCTTTTTTCCTTCTCGTTCATCTCTTTTGTGAGAGAGACAAATATGGGTAAAATCCCTATTGGGTCAAGGGCAACAAAAAAAGGGATAAAGGGAATGAAAAAACTAAACGAAAATATTTCGAGAAGCTCTTCAAGCAACTTTGACCTTGAGAAAACTAAACTTTGAGAACCAGATTTATCATTTCTCCCCTTGTAAACCCCATCTTGTGGAAAAATTGTAAAAGATCCCAGTCATTCCAGTTTACAAGGGTATAAATGGTATCGATGTTGTACTTCTTTAGATTCTCTATAAGCTTTGTTGTCAGAAGCTTCGCAATTCCCCTGTTTTGATAGTCCGGATCGATACCTATCGTGTCAATCCAGCCTATGTTTGTGGGGATTTTAAATTCCCATCCACTTATGGTTCCAAGAATAAAACCGACAACCTTCCCATCTATCTCTGCGACAAGGGAGACATCACGTGGTCTAGTAT
This sequence comes from uncultured bacterium, assembly GCA_938084905.1. GTDB lineage: Bacteria > Desulfobacterota > Syntrophorhabdia > Syntrophorhabdales > JANXAF01 > CALKEQ01. The sequence continues at coordinate 19,017 of CALKEQ010000008.1, read as the reverse complement.
CTTTCTGCTTTACAATCTTGTTGTACCAGTAGTCCCTTCTTTTCTCCCCAAGGACCTTAGTGTCTATTTCAATTATTGCGTCTAAATCTTCTTCCTCCATATTTCTGATGACTAGCTTATCCAGAAAATTACCCATCTTTAACCCCTTTCCACGTATTTAAAAAGGGGTAGACTGTAAGCCGGGTTCTGTATCCCCTTTCGGGGTGGTGACCATTTCTCTCGAACCCCTCACGGGAGTTCTTTTGCGGCCTACCCGGATATGTGAGCGGGCCACTCACCACGCATAAAAGCGTGACTCCTGTTTGGCCTTGCACCGGATGGGGTTTGCCCTGCCCTTCCTGTCGCCAGGAAGGCGGTGAGCTCTTACCTCACCTTTTCACCCTTACCATCGCTTTTCGCGATGGCGGTATCTTTTCTGTGGCACTTTCCCTGGGGTTACCCCCGGTCCCCGTTAGGGACCATCCTGCCCTGCGGTGCCCGGACTTTCCTCCCCTTTTTTAGGGGCGGCCACCCGTCTACCCCTTAATATCGCCTCCTTTGCAAGTTTATCTGCTAATCTGTTTTTCTCCCTGCTTATATATTTTATCAGAAAATGCTTGAAGGTGCTACCAAGTCGGGTAATCTCAGCAACGTATTCTTTTAGCTTTCCATCCCTTACCCTAAAAACACCTGTCATTTGGTTAACCAAAAGTTGGGAATCGGAATAAACCGTAATCTCATCTACGGAAAGTTCAATTGCCTTTTTCAACGCGTATCTTAAGGCCTCGTACTCTGCCGCGTTGTTGGTCCTCTTTCCCACGTATACAGATTCCTTCAAAACCTCCTCCCCCTCAGGCGAGTATAGAACAACCCCGATTCCGGCATCGCCCGGGTTCCCAGATGATGCACCGTCGATAAATGCACACCATTTTTTACTGTTCATCTACGTAGTAGAAGATACGATTGCAGTTGGGGCAGGAGATTATTTCCTTGTTTTTTGTAACCTCTATGAAGAGCTGAGGTGGTATGTTAACGTAGCAACCGAGGCAAACTCCGTTCTTTGCATTTACGACAGCGATGCCTTGCCTTTTTTCCCGGAGAATGTTGTATCTCTCTCTCAATTCGGGGCTTATGTCATTTAACAGTCTTTCTCTTTCTGCCTTAAACCTGGATATCTCTTCTCCCGCTCCAGATAAGTCCTTTTCCAACTTTTTCTTCTCTTCCTCAACCTCTTTTTTCCTTTTTTCGTAATGCTTGAGAGAAGTTTGAAGGTCTTTCTTCAAATCCTCTATCCTGTCCATCAGAATGATAATCTCCTCCTCCAGCTTATCAACGCTTTCTTTTGCCATCTCTATCTCCTTTAGGAGAGCCTGATATTCCTTGTTTGTTTTCACCTCAAACAATTTGGACTCCTTCTTCTTTATCTTGCTCTTTTCATCCTCAAGCTCGAATTCCTTCCTCCTCCTTTCCTTCTCCAGTTCTTCGATAACAATTCTTTCCTTATCAACTTTCTCCTTCAGTTCTTTTAACTCCCTGTCAAGTTCCTCCATCTTTTTTGGCCCAGCAATAAGTCTCTTTTCTGTCTCCATTATCTTCAGGTCAGTTTTTTGAATTTCATAAAGGATCCTCAACTCCCGCTCCAAGTTCTCCCTCCCCAATAACTTTAGAGGGGGTGCACCCTCAGGGTACACCCCCTCTTTTTGTGGATCCCTTTTTCTGAATTATAAGTGCTCATACTTTTCAATATTGGGCCCACCTGGCCTCGAACCAGGGACCTTCCGGTTATGAGCCGGTGGCTCTTCCAACTGAGCTATGGGCCCTTCTACTATTTTTCCATTATAAACCATAGTTCTTGAAAGTGTCAACTTTCGTCCTCTCAAAAAACAGATACACTTTTCTCTTTTGCACATCCCTTAACGGGAATGGACTATCCCCTTTATCCTATCGATTCTGGCTTATATTCCGGTACGAGGGTTCTAAGCAAAGCAGTAATCTCTTTCTCATTGGCATTTTCCCTAACAAAAGCCAGCATATGTTCCACTTTTTTGATATACTCCTCTCCCAGATTTTTTTTATTTTGAATGACAAAGAGTTTCCCTATTCTTACAGCGAGTCTGGCTTCTTCCGGTGTCATAAGTTCTTCGAATAGCTTCTCCCCCTGTCTTCTTCCAGTTATAACTATTGGGACGTCCTTTTCCGGTTCAAGTCCTGAAAGCCTAATGATATCTTTGGCAAGTTCAATTATTTTTACCGGTCTACCCATATCAAGGACAAAGATCTCCCCCCCGTTACCGAAAGCTGCTGCCTGAAGTACCAGGTTTACAGCCTCTGTGATGCTCATAAGGTACCGCTCCATTTGGGGATGTGTGATCGTAATCGCTTCCCTGTTTTTTATCTGCTCCTTGAATATAGGAACGACGCTACCTCTACTCTCTAAAACGTTTCCAAAACGGACAGTGATGAATTTGCATCTTGTGTTTGCAAAGCATCCAATCAAGTTTTCAGCTATCTTTTTTGTGGCACCCATAACACTTACCGGGTTTACCGCTTTGTCCGTTGAGATAAGAACAAATTTCTTCACACCAAATTCCTCTGAGAGTAACGCAGTTACTCTCGTTCCCTCAACATTGTTCAAGATTGCCTCCCTCGGATTATCCTCTGAAAGGGGGACATGCTTATAGGCTGCCGCATGAAAGACCACATGGGGCATATAGCATGAGAAAATTTCTCTCATTCTCACCCAGTCCTTAACGTCAGCTATTTTGGGAACAGGGATTTCGGGAAATCTTTTTCTTATCTGCCTGTCCGTAATGAAAAGCTCAGTTTCTCCTATGTCCACCATGATGAGGGATGAGGGGCCAAAAGCGGCTATCTGCCTACAGAGCTCTGAGCCTATCGACCCGCCAGCCCCTGTTACTAGAACCCTTTTCCCTTTTATGTAAGAGGCAATCGCCTCTGTATCTATTTTTACAGGTTCTCTTCCTAAAAGATCTTCTACCGTAACTTCCCTTATCTCATCTATAACAACCTTTCCAGTAATGAGTGAGGAAAGCCTTGGAATGATCTTCACATTAGTAATTCCGGACTTTTTTACATGTTCCATGATATTTCTTAATTGGGAGGAAGTTGCGGAGGGTATAGCAATAATAATCTCCTCTACTCCTAAGGTTTCCACTATTCTCGGTATATCCTTACTTTTGCCAATCACCCTAACACCATGGACAATACTACCCCTCTTACTAGGATCGTCGTCCACAAAAGCAACAGGTTGATAGCGTGGATAGAGGGCACTCTGCATTTGTCTGACAAGTTGTTCACCTGCCGATCCTGCGCCAACAATCAACGTTTTTATTCCTCTCTTAGCCTTCCTCTGCGGAAAGAAAAAAAGTCTAACAGAAAGCCTTATACTGGAACCGATAAGGAAAGTGAGAATTGAATCTATGAATACAACGGATCTTGGGAAACCGCTCATAACCGGGAAATCTCGTAATACAAGAACAACTAGGGAAAAAGCGAGGCCACAAATAATCGATGCCTTCGCGACTAAAAAGCCTTCGTATATGGATGTGTACCTGAAGGAAACATGGTAAAGCCTAAATATCCAGAATATCACTATCTTTAATGGGACGATGAAAAATGCTAATAAAAGGGCCTGATCTACGTAATCCTTGTAGGCATCGCCAAGTCTTATCCAGTAAGATAAGAAAAGAACACCAGTGAAAAGAAGGGCCTCAGCTAGAGGGACTATTATCCTCTTGTACTTCCGCGCATCATCTATCATGGACATCGCAACCTTTCTAATCCTAGACATGGTCCCTTCTCTTTAGCCTACTTCAGTATTTCTCGAAGTGTCTTTAAGAGTACTCTTAGATCGGTCTTTAGGCTCATCTCCATCATGTATTTCTTATAAAGCCTTATTTTTTGAGGAAGTACCTCCCTTAAGTACCCCTCTTCCACGTTTCCGAATTTACTCAGGATCTTTTCCTCATTCCTAAAGACAATGGTTGCGTAGTCTGTCAGCCCTGGTCTTATTTTCAGGATCTCCTTGTAATCTTCCCAGTACGTTTTTACGTACTTTTCTACCTCAGGTCTTGGACCTACTAGACTCATATCTCCTTTGATTACGTTAACTATCTGGGGCAGCTCATCAATTTTGAACCTTCTAAGTATTCTACCTATCCTCGTGATCCTCAAATCGCAAGCGGAAGTGACAGGTGGCCCGATTTGGGACGCATTTTTTACCATGGTTCTGAACTTGTACAACTTAAATGGTTTTCCTGAACGTCCGACTCTCTCCTGAGCAAAGATAACTTTGCCAGGACTGTCAAGCTTTATCAGTAAAGCCACAACAAAGAATACGGGAATAAGGGCAACAAACATTGGAATTGAAAAGGTCAAATCTACTAAGCGCTTGCCAAATCGGGCGTAGAATCCATCTTTTTTATCTTTCGAATCTCTTGCAGACATTACAAACAGATTCTATCACAAATTCGATCTCCCAATCGGACATCTGTGGGTAAATGGGCAGGGAAACGCATCTTTCATATACCCATTCGGCAGAAGGAAAATCATCCAAACTGTAACCGAAGGTGTTCTTGTAAAAAGGGTGCCTGTGCAAAGGAATGAAATGGACACTCGTTCCAACACCCATTCTCTTTAGCTCCTCAATAAACCTGGATCTATCGATAGTTATTGCCTCGAGGTTCAGTTTGATCACATAAAGGTGCCATGCAGAAACTCTATCCGGTTTTTCTAAGGGAGGTATGATGAATTTTGAGTTTCTAAAAGCATCGGTGTATTTCCGCGCAATTTCCTTTCTCCTTTCCCACATGTAATCCACCTTTTTAAGCTGAGCAATACCAAGGGCCGCTTGAATGTCGGTCATATTGTACTTATAGCCAAGATCCGTTACTTCGTAGTACCAGGATCCCTCGTCTGAGTATCTTTTCCAAGCATCTTTGGAGATACCGTGGAGCCTTAAGATCCTTATTTTTTCAGCCCATTCACGTTTTTCGGTGGTAATCATTCCACCATCTCCTGTGGTGAGGGTTTTTGTTGAATAAAAGCTGAAACAGGTGATGTCTCCGATAGTCCCTATTTTCCTTCCTCTATAAATAGCAGGTAGAGCATGGGCAGCGTCCTCTATCACAATTAATCCCTTACTTCTTGCCATGTAAATTATTTCGTCCATATCGCATGGCTGACCGCCAAAATGGACGGGAATGATGAATCTCGTCCTTGGAGTGATAGCCTTCTCAATTTCCGCCAAATCTATGTTGCATGTCTCTCTGTCAATGTCGACCAGGACAGGCTTTGCCCCAAAATAGCAAACCACTTGAGCAGTAGCGGTAAAGGTCATTGTCGGGATAATCACCTCTTCATTTTCTCTTAAGTTCGCAGCCCTTAATGCTAGATGGAGAGCAGCGGTACATGAGTTCACAGCAATAGCGTACTTTGAACCAACATAGGTCTTAAATTCCTCCTCGAATTTTAGAGTCTTCGGACCCATAGTGAGCCATCCGCTTTTTAAGGTGTCAAGTACCTCTGAGAGCTCCTCATCTGTAATGTAAGGCTTGTGAAAGGGAATCCTCATTTTTTTTGGCTCCAGACTCACCTATTTTTCCTGATCACTACCAAGTAATGGGTGTTGAAGATCCTTATTTTCTCCAAAAGGTAGCATGCGAACCAGGAATAAGGTGCAATCGCCCTTGTAATTATAGGTGCTAGCGTGATCTTTTGGAAATCGAATTTGCACCCAGGAAAAAGCGAGGTTATTTCTCTTTTCTTTATCCCCTTCACATCAGGATTCTTTGGATTATTGTAGATAAAGTCGTACCAGAGAATTATCCCGTCGTCTTTTAACACTCTCAACATTTCCCTCGCAATGTTTCTTTTCATATTTTCATCAAAGATGGAAGTGAATACTGTAAACTGGGTAACCAAATCGAAAAAACACTCAGGATAAGGGAGTCTCTCAGCATTACCGCTGGTAAAATTCACATTTGGGTTTATCCTTCTTGCCCTTTCTATTCTATCCTCAAGTAAGTCAATGCCGTAAAGGTTTTCGGGCTTAGCTCCATATTTCAAAAAATTTCTCAACTCCCCACCTTCACCACAGCCCACGTCAAGAATTTTTTTCTCATCTAGCTTCTCTCCAACGTATCTCTTGATAACTTCTAGGATTTTTCTCTCCCGACTCTGGATCATAAATAGATTGGCAGGACTAAAATAGGAATAGGAGATACGGTCAATTCCCTTTCTCCTTTTGTAAGCCTCTATGATCCTCTCCAGTTCGCTCATCTCGTTAATCCTATGTCCCCTATCCCACCTTTTTTGTGCTTTTTCATTAATAAAAAATCAATGACCCCTTTGATATATCCGGTTCCATAGCTGAAATGGATGGCTGCAAAAATAGCCGGTAAAACGAATAGATATTTCGGGCCTGTTTTTAAGGATATTAGAAAAGAGAAGATGAGGTTCGCAAAAAGATAGGAAGATAGAACAGCTCCAAACAACCATATAGATGGTTTGAAAATAAAGGATAGAATGGCTGAAAAAGCCAAACTTCCAACAAAGAGGGCAGGTATCACCTGTCTCCAACTAAATGCCAATCCCGTTTTTTTAGCAACGAGTGGTTTAAAGTAACCGTATTGAAAATGTTGATTCCAGAGTTTTTTTAGGGAAGGCCTGGCGTAAAGGTAGGACCTGATCCGAGGCGAATAGTAGATTTTTCCGCCCTCTTTTAACAGCCTGTAGTTAAACTCCTCGTCCTGATCACGAACAAGGTCCTCATCGATAAGTCCTATCCTGTCAAATACTTCCCTTTTGTACAAACAGTACGGCAAGGTGTCGGAGACAAATCCTTCCTCCTTTCTGGTCCTGTATCTTTTTCCGCCGGCGCCAAATACGGAGTCCAAGGCGTGCGGTATGGCTTTTGAAATAATACCATCTCCCATATTTATTGTACTTAGGGTCCCCCCAACTGCGTCTGCTTTGGTCCTTTTCAATGCCTGGACACTCTCCCTCAAGAAACCAGAGTCAATGTATGCGTGGGAGTTGATGATAACAATTAAATCACCCCTTGCGTTTTCAATGCCGATATTCATGGCCGCTGGTGTGATTCTCCTCGGGTTATCTAAAACCTTTATGAAGGAACATCTCTTCACATATTCTTCCAAAACCTCCCTAGTTCTATCTTCACTCATTCCGTCAACAACAAGAACTTCTAACTTGTCCTTTGGATAATCTTGGGCAATTATTGATTCGAGACACGTACCGATAAATTTTTCCTCGTTCCTACAAGGGATAATGACAGATACGAATGGCAGGTGATCATTTGTGATCCTATTCACAGGATCCACCTCTTCTTTTTACCTTTTCCAGCTTTTTGGGACCCAAACTCTCCCAACTATGCCTCCTCAAGATGGAGAAAAACACCACTTGCTGGAAATCCTAAAATTGGCGTAAATTCCTAGATATGATCCAAATACCACTTTGGCGGGAAAGACCCTCTCGACAAGGGAAAACAAAAACACAACCTTCTTCCCCAAAAATCTTTGTCAGCCTAAAGGGGCTCGCATAACCGTTAATCCTTTACAATTTCTGTCTTAAAATCGCCACGATTCTTTTTGATGCCTTGCCATCTCCGTAAGAACAAAAATCTTCATTTCCCCGCCAAGAATCGAGAGCCAACTCTGTAATCTGGACAGGATCACATCCGGCAAGTCTATTCCATCCAGATTCTACGGTCTCTATCCATTCCGTTTCCTCCCTTAAAGTGACACAGGGGACTCTGAACCAGTAAGCTTCTTTCTGTACTCCACCCGAATCGGTAAGAATGGTCCTCGCATTTTTTTCGATTAAGAGCATCTCAAAATAACTTAAAGGATCTATGATGGCAAGGGATGACGGTAGGGGTTCTAAAGCTTGAAACAAGGAGTGGAGAGACTTCTTTGTCCTTGGATGAAGAGGAACAACCACCTTTAAGCCCTTACTTGCTATCATCTTAAATGCGGAAAATATAGAAAAAAGCCTTTTTGTGTCGTCCGTATTCTCTGCCCTGTGAATTGTGGCAAGGACGTATTCCTTCGGTTTTAGGCTAATTCTTTCTAATACATCGTCTCTTTTCTTTTCAGCTATCTCAACGCTATAAAGTACAGCATCGTACATGACATCACCCACGAGATAAACTCCCTTTTCTATACCCTCTCTTTTTAGGTTTTTCACGGCAGTCTCTGTAGGGCAGAATAGATAATCCGATATATGATCCGTTATTACCCTGTTTATCTCCTCTGCCATATTTTTATTGAAACTTCGAAGTCCCGCCTCCACATGGCCAACTGGAATGCGAATCTTTGAGGCAGCCAGAGCACCTCCTAAGGTGGAGTTTGTATCCCCATAGACTAAGACCAAATCTGGTTTTTCTCTAAGTAAGACTTCCTCCAGTCTCTTCAATATCTCAGCTGTCTGATAATTATGGCTGCCTGAACCGACTCCCAGGTTATAATTCGGCTCTGGAAGACCGAGCTCTTCGAAAAAAACCCTGTCCATTAAATAATCGTAGTGCTGGCCAGTATGAATAATCAAATGTTCTATTTTTTCTCGGGAATCTAACCTGTTATATTCCTCTATTGCCCGAATTAAAGGGGAGATCTTTATGAATTGGGGTCTTGCCCCAACTACACTTGCGATCTTCACCTAGTTTTTACCCTTCTTATGGAAAATACAACGGTCCCTCCGCCTGTGTATTCACATGGATCTAGACACTGGACGTACGCCACCTCTTCCTCTCTGGAAGCAAGTCCCAATTCACGTGGCGAAAAACCCCGGCTTAATGGAACGTAGTAGGGTAATAAAGAGACAAGGGAATGCATACATACGGGCCTCTCGGCCCTAAGCTTGTAACCATCCAAAATGACAAAAAAATCTCCACTGGTGTAAACAGGACAAAATCCCTTTATGCTGATAACCCTAATTTCTAAGTCGCTCATATTCAGTCGAGAATCTCCCTTATCGTCTTTGCCACAAACACAACGTCTTCTTCATTCATGAGGGGTCCTATCGGAAGACTGAGGACCTCCCTTGAAGCCCTTTCCGATTCTTTCAACCCTTTGAATATCTTACATCTCCCGTTGAATACTTTCATTTTGTGCAAAGGCACGGGGTAGTAAACCATGCTCTCTATTCCTCTATCTTTGAGAATGGAGCGGACCTCATCCCTTTTCCCATCTTTAACCCTCACTGTGTACTGGTGAAAGACATGGTAAACATGGGATTGGTCGTAAATATTGGGAATAATGAGAGCGGAGCATCCTTTCAGCTCAGATGAGTATTTCTCCGCTATAAGTCTTCTTCTCCGGTTAAAGTCATCCACGTACTTAAACTTTGCCAGTATAATGGCTGCCTGTAGTGTGTCCATCCTCGCGTTATATCCAATGTGAAAAACGTTGTATTTCTCTTTTCCTCCGTGTTTGAGCAGCATCCTTACAATCTCTGCAATTTCATCATCGTTTGTTGAAACCATTCCCGCATCTCCGTAGCATCCTAAATTTTTAGAGGGGAAAAAGCTAAAACATCCCACGTCTCCTAAAGAACCGAGTTTCTGACCCCTCCAGGCACCTCCGAAGGCCTGTGCCACATCTTCAACAACAAAAAGATCGTATTTTTCAGCTATTTCATTTATCTTATCCATTTGACAGGCCTGACCGTATAGGTGTACAGGGAGAATGCCAATAACATTACCCCTACTTTCACTTTTTAAATAATCCTCGATAATCGTTGGCTCAATATTGTAGGTCACAGGATCTATATCGACAAAGACGGGGGTCGCACCCGCACGAAGGATAGCATCTCCTGTGGCGGTAAAGGTAAAAGGCGTTGTGATAATCTCGTCAGTTCTGTCAAAGTACTCAGTTCCCTTTAACTTTATGGCCAATGCACGCAGTGAAAGGACAAGGGCGTCAGTCCCAGATGAAACACCGATGCAGTGCTTAACCCCAATGTAGCTGGCCATTTTCTTTTCCAACTCTCCTACCTCAGGTCCAAAGATCCATTTTTGGTGTTCAAGGCACCTCCTTATAGCCTCATCTATTTCCTCCTTCATATACTCGTATTCGATTCTTAAGTCGATCATCGGGATCCTTTTCATTTCTATATTTCTTCCCTGATGACTATAAGGCCTTTCTCTTCCAATCTATATTCGCTTGAGCAGTATTCACATAGTGCGTGACTGTGAATAAAATTTAGGGTCCTACCGCACTTACAGGCCCATCCTATTTGCCTTGCAGGGACTCCTGCCATTACAGCGTAATCAGGCACATCAGACCTAACTACAGCTCCTGCCCCAATTACCGCGTATCTTCCAATTGTGACACCGCAGATTATCGTTGCATTCGCTCCTATAGTAGCCCCCTTTTTCACAAGGGTTGGTTTAAATTCATGTTTTCTCTCTATAAATGCCCTTGGATTGTAAACGTTTGTAAAGACGCAAGAGGGTCCGCAGAAGACATCATCTTCCAACGTAACCCCTTTATAGATGGAAACGTTATTCTGAATTTTACACCTGTTTCCTATTTTAACGTCCGGTCCGATCATCACATTCTGACCGATAACACAATTCTCCCCTATTTTTGTGCCTTTAAGTATGTGACAAAAATGCCATATCTTAGTATTTTCACCAATCTCAACTTCCTCATCGATGTAGGAACTGTCGTGGACAAAGTACTTCTTCTTCCTATCCAGCTTTACAGCAGCCGAAAGGTGAAGGCTCCTTTCCGCCCCTTCCAAAATTTTCAGGACCCTTACCCCCTCTTCTCCGTCAGTCAACGGTTTCTTCCTTTCCCTCACACATTCAATAAAATGTCTCATCTCCTCCTTTAGAGGTTCTTTCATCTCCACAGGAATAACCCTTGGATCTGCCTTTTTTGCTACTGGTGTCTTCCCATCTCTCCACTCTATCTCATGTGGATAAATAAAGAGTTTCTCATCCGTCATGTCGTCAAAAACGGCCATCCCCTTTGAACCTACAACCACAAATTTCTGTTCCTTATAAGGATGGAGCCAGCTCACAAAGATGTGCGCCTTAATCCCATTTCTGAACTCCAGACCAGTCAAAGTGGTATCGTAAATTCCCCTATTTACGTAGTCACCGCCAAAGGCAAATATCTTTTCAGGTTCCTCTTCCACAAGCATAAGTATCACAGATACGTCATGGGGAGCGAAGCTCCAGAGGATATTTTCTTCAGTTCTTAACCTTCCAACGTTTAGGCGGTTTGAGTAAATGTACTGGATCTGACCCAATTCACCAGAAGATACGAGCCTCTTTAGTTCTTTTATAGCTGGATGGTACTGGAGAATATGTCCAACCATTAAAACCCTCTCGTTTCTTTTTGCAATATCGACCAACTCCTCACCTTCCCTAACCTTTAGAGCGAGCGGTTTCTCAACAAAGACATCTTTGCCTGCAAGCAACGATTTTTTTGCCAGCTCGTAATGGGTTACAGAGGGGGTGCTAATTACAACTGCCTTTACCTTTGGATCGGAAAGTATGCGGTCGAAGGAATCCGTGTACTCAACTTCTGAATAGTGACTTTTGAATTCCTCAATCAAAGATCGATTGGCTTCACAGGCTATGGAGAGTACGCCCAGTTCGTAGAGGTTGCGAAATATGTTTTTACCCCAGTAGCCGAGTCCTACTTGGCCTACAAATCTATCCCTTTCCAAGTAGCCTCCTATGCGCGAATGACCTTATCAACATAACCTTTTGCGTCCCGTATCAATCTCCTGGTATCTACTATTAGATTGGCGTACTTTAGTAACATTTCGGGATCGTAATCGCTATGATCCGTTGCTATAACAACACAGTCGTATTGGGAAAGATTTTCAGGGGTCAATTCAACGGAGGTCTTCTCAAACTTAAATTTTCTCGTTTTGGGCATTTTTGGGATATAAGGGTCATTGTAGTCAACGAGGGCGCCTTTCTCCTCGAAAAGCTCTATAAGCTTAAATGAGGGAGACTCTCTTGCGTCATCCACATCTTTTTTGTACGCAAGACCGAGTATGAGAATCTTGGCTCCCTTTATAGGCTTACCCCTTTCATTTAAGGCAGTTAGGGTTTTTTCCACCACATAGTAAGGCATGTGAGTATTTATCTCCCCTGCGAGCTCTATGAATCTTGTTGAGAAATCGTACTCCCTTGCCTTCCAAGTAAGGTAAAAGGGATCGACAGGGATACAATGTCCACCCAATCCAGGTCCGGGATAAAATGCCTGAAAACCAAAAGGTTTGGTTTTTGCAGCTTCTATCACTTCCCATACGTCTATTCCCATTCTGTCAAAGAGCATTTTCAGTTCATTCACAAGGGCTATATTCACCGCCCTATAGATGTTTTCGAGAAGCTTAACTGATTCGGCTACCTTAGTCGACGAGACAGGAACAGTCTGAACAAAGACTTGATCGTAAAGGGTCTTTGCAACTTCCAGGCACTTAGGCGTATAACCCCCAACAACCTTAGGTATCTTCCAAGTCGGGAATTCCTTGTTTCCAGGATCCTCTCTTTCCGGTGAGAAGGCGAGGTAGAAATCTTCTCCTGCCCTAAGGCCAGACTCCTCAAGTATCTTCCTTAGGTCCTCGTCTGTTGTTCCAGGATACGTTGTCGATTCAAGTACAACAAGTTGTCCATTTTTTAGATACTTTGCAATTGTTCTCCCAGTATTAAAAACGTAAGTCATATCAGGTTCGCGAAATTTGTTTAGAGGCGTTGGGACACAGATAATTACGCAGTCGACTTCTGAAAGTAAACTAAAATCTGAAGTGGGTATGAAGTTTGAATTCCCTTTCAGGGCACCTATATCTACGTGTTTGATGTAACTCTTACCTTCCTTTAAGAACCTTATCTTTTCCTCATCGATATCGAAGCCAAAAACTTTAAATCCAGATCTCAAAAATTCTCTCACAAGGGGTAGGCCAACGTATCCGAGGCCTATTACCCCTATAATCGCACCCTTTGTTTTTATCTTTTCAATCAGATCCACGATTTACCTCGCCCTTTCGGGTTTTTTCATTATAGCTATCGCTTCTTTTGAGGTCAAGCAAGGTAAAAAAATACGTTTTGCGCGAGCAAAAAACACCTACGAGGTGGACACTTCGTAGGTGTGTGGTTTTCGGCTCAAAGGGTCTCATAAAGTTCGATCAGTCTCTTTGCTACAACCTTCGAATCATGATGCTTTTCAACAAATCGCCTGCTCTGTTCACCAATTATCCTTCTCATATGTGGGTTGAGAAGAAGCATCTCAATCTTTTCTTCAATTGTGTCAGGATTAGCGTTAACAATGGGAAGATCTTCTGGATATTTACTGATCAGGTCATCACGTATATAGCATAAGACCGGTTTACCTGAAGCCATTGCTTCAATGGATGCGATTCCGTAAGCACCTAGGAGAAGTTGGTCTATTACAATGTCGGCCCTTTTTAAGATCTCTCTTAGTTCCTCATTCTTCACTCCATTCACTAACAGAAAGTCGAATCTGTACCTTCTCTTTAGATGGGCGATAACTTTCTCGATAAGATCTGTTCCCTTCAAACTCTTTCTACTCGGTGCGTGTAAGAGGAGTGGAACGCTTTTTTCAGGTCTTGGGAAGGAAGTTTCAAATTGTGTAACCTTAAGTGCCTGTGGAACTATAGCGACTTTCCCGAAGAAAGGCGCCACGTAACTTTCCAGTTCATAATCAGCCACAATAGCTACTTTTATATATCGCGCAACTTTCTTTATACTCTTAACCTTTTTTGCGTCATCTCCTATATGTTCAGCCATATCGTAGTAAGGGTTGTTCATCCTCGCAATCGATCTTAATCTCACCTCACTCCCCCAGTAATTCATCACCATTTTTTTACCAAGTAGCTTAAGTATTGGGAGATCGATGTGATATGGAAGGAGGGTTTTCCCGAAGTGAAAATGGATGACATCGTATTTCCGCACGACTTCTAAGAAATTTCTAAAAACTTTCCAAGCTATCCTAAAGATCCCTGATTCTAAATGAAGATTGAGGCAAAGGTCATCAGGATACCCGAAAGGATGTTTTCTAAAAGTCATTGCCGTCGCATCTACACCAAAACTACGCAGCCCTTGAACGTACTCCCACATTTGGCCTGCGATGTTCGTTGGACAGTGGAGCACTCTCATATAAAATCGGACCTACCTATCCCCAATTTTCCGAGCTGGAACACCAGCCCAGATTTCATAGGGTGGGATATCAGAGGTTACAACAGCACCTGCCCCAATAATTGCTCCTTCGCCAATCCTGACTCCTGGAAGAATGATTGCTCCTGCTCCAATGTCGCAACCATCTTCTAGTACAACTTCAGCAAACTTTAAAGGAGTGAAATAAACAGGCAGATCACGGTTTGAGGCTTCATGTTCAGACGTAAGTATTATGACTCTTGGACCTATTCCTACTGCTTTGCCAATACGTATACCTCCTGCGCTGTGAAGAAAACTCTGCGGACCAATCCAGGTGTGGTCGCCGATGATCATAAGGTTTTTGTGGTAACCCTTAAGTATTGCGTAATGTCCTATATAAACATTATCCCCAAGCTCAATATTTTCAGGATGGAAAACCAGTACCCCTTTTTCGAAAACAACCCCTTTACCCAGGCGCCTAAAATCGCTCGGCTTAAATTTGCCCGTCCCGTGACTTTTGTTTATCTTAAACGAATCGATCCTCATGGGAAACTCCTATCAAGGCGTGAGCTACTTCTATGATATTCTCCAATCCCATCCCGTTATAAAATGGCAATGCCAAACTCTCATTGTGAAGCCTCGCTGCCTCAGGATAATCTGAAGGCTCATAACCGTATTTCTTCCGGTAAAAATCCAAAATATGGAGCGCATAAGTACCAATTTTAGCCTCTATGCCTGCCTTTTGTAAAAGCCTCAAAATCGAATTGCTAACCCTATCCCTAAATCGAACAACGAAAGCCTGCCACACTGTTGTGCAATTCGGTAACGTCTTCTGAAACGCGATGCCCGGAATCCCTTTTAACGCGTCAATGTAAAGCTCACCAAGTTTTTGGCGCTCGCCGATAATTCTCTCGATCTCTTTCATCTGGATTAGACCTAAGGCTGCCTCAAGTTCGTTCATTCTGTAATTGAATCCAGCTGCAATAAAGTCAATCTGAGACTCAGAGATCCGCATGCCATGGTTCCGCAAAATACGTATCCTATCTGCTAATTCATCGTCATTTGTTACCACCATTCCTCCCTCGCCCGTAGTGATGATCTTCCGCGGGTGAAAGCTAAAGCACCCTAGATGACCGATTGTCCCGCATCTTTTGCCTTTATAAGTTGAACCTAGAGCTCCTGCCGCATCCTCAATAACCCATAAATTACACTTTTTCGCAATCTCCATGATCGGATCCATATCGGCAGGATTCCCGAAAAGATGGACAGGGATTATGCCTTTTGTCCTTGGCGTAAGAAGGCTTTCAATTTGATCTACTGAGATGTTGTAAGTCTCCGAGTCCACATCCACCAGAACCGGTTTTGCACCTACCAACTCAACCACATTTGCCGTAGCAGGAAATGTATAGGCAGGAACAAGTACTTCATCCCTGGGATTTATTCCAAGAGCTATAAGGGAAAGATGGAGAGCGGCAGTACCTGAGCTGACTGCAATGGCATGTTTTGTACCCAGATAATGGGCAAAAGCTTGTTCAAGCTTTTCCACATATTTGCCCTGAAGAAGGAAACCACTATCCAAGATCTCTTCAAGTAAGCTCAAAAGAGTTTGTTTGTCTCCAAGGTATGGCTTGCAAAGCCTGATATTGTAGCTCATCTTTTCTCCAACTTGTTTCTGTACCATTCAATTGTCCTTTTTAGTCCTTCATTCAAATCTACTTTCGGCTCAAAACCCAATAGGTTTTTGGCCTTCTCTATGCTCGGAATCCGAAGTTCTACATCAGCGTAGGTTTTCGGAACATGAATAATTTGAGAGGATGATCGGGCTATTTGGATAACTTTCTCCGCAAGCCCGAGAATGGTGATTGTCCCTCTTGGGTTGCCGATGTTGAAGACCTCTCCTACTGCCTCTTTTTTTTCCAAACAAAGAAGGATGCCGTCGACCATGTCATCTATGTAGCACCAGGACCTGATTTGATCCCCCTCCCCGTGGATAATTAAAGGCTCGTTTTTTATAGCCCTAACAACAAAGTGATGAATTGCTCCCTCGCCTATTTGCCCAGGACCATAGATGTTAAACGGACGGATAATAACTGTTGGTAGGCCATACTGCTTATGGTAGCTGTGTGTTAAATGCTCTCCAGCGAGCTTACTTACTGCGTATGTCCAGCGAG
Source organism: uncultured bacterium (assembly GCA_938084905.1). Lineage (GTDB taxonomy): Bacteria > Desulfobacterota > Syntrophorhabdia > Syntrophorhabdales > JANXAF01 > CALKEQ01. The sequence continues at coordinate 2,691 of CALKEQ010000008.1, read as the reverse complement.
CCTCTCCTACTGGTTGCAGATTTGTGGGGGACTTCTCATCTAAACGGAAGGCTTTTATGCCAAAGACTTCACTTGTGGAAAAATGGATAAACCTGTCAATTTTCCTTAAGAGATCTCGCTCTTTCAAGGCTCTAAGAATCTGATGGGTTCCGATCATATTAACCTCTATCGTTTTTACGGGATCTTTTATCACAGTGTCAATTCCTGCAATTGCGGCCATATGCAAGACAAAATCTACATCACTTGGTAAACTCTCCCTGAGAAGTTGATAGTCAAGAATGTCCCCTTGGATGACCTTCAAGTTTGGATGATTCCATATTTCCGAATCTCTTAGTGCGTTTCGCGACAGATTATCGTAGATTGTAATTTCGTTATAGGCAATTACGCGTTTTATCAGGTTAGCGCCTATAAAACCTTCTCCACCTGTCAAAAAAAACCTCTTTCCCTCTATCACTGTCAGTCACCCCTTTTCTCATTTTATGATCCACCTCGTAGGTGGACACCTACGAGGTGGATTACTCGAGGCAAAGGTGCTTGATTTCCGCAAGAGTCCTTTGGTATTCCTGCCTCGATTCAACGAATTTCTTGTAAGCATAAGGATCCAAGTTAATACGGTCCACAAGATCGCAGAGCTTCCTTTCTGATCTGCCCAAATACTCATTGTAAGAAGAGTAGTTCCAATCCTCAGGCCTTTCCACAAGACTGTCCGAGGTAGGATTAAGATGGATGTATCGAGTGAGATGAAGGAGCTGCTCGTCTGTTTCCACAAGAATACTCCTAAATCTTCCCTGCCACAGAGGCCCCTTTCTGCTGTACTTACTGTTGAAGTAGCGGGAATAGCTATTCAGCAAGTTCTTCATAAATGTTGAGATTCCGTTTTCTTTAAGTTGGGTCAGGATTAGGTGGATATGGGTGGGCATGAGGCAGTAGGCTATAATGGAGCAAAGACAAGGCTTAGTGGATAGTTCGTGTGTGAGTGAATGGACACCCTTAGAAACTGCCCCTTGGTATACGGAATATTTCACTGGCGGATCTTCGTGCCTGTAGTACCCTATCATGTCAATCATTCGAGCGTAGTCATCATCTGAGCGGAATATTCTGTATCCAGCTATGCTTCTACTACATATGTGGTAGGTGAAATTGTTTTTTAGTGGAACCCGCCTCATAAGTAGACACCCCCCTTGTCCCTACTGCGCCCGTTTTACACCTACGAGGTGGACACCTACGAGGTGGACACTTCGTAGGTGGTGGCTTGCTGAGATTGTACGTAGCTCCTTTGTTTAGCTAATCCATTTTTGCATCTTTTTTCCTTCTCGCCTATCCCACTTACAAGAGAGGGTATTCCATAGTGAGAGCAAAATCAGTTTGATGTCCAGCCAAAAACTCATATTTTCAATGTATTTCTGGTCAAGTTCGAGCTTTTTATACGGGTTATCATCAGGATTGTAAATTTGGGCAAGTCCTGTGAGTCCAGGGCGCACCTTTAGGCGCTTTTCAAAGCCTGGGATCTCTTTTTCAAGAAGTTTCTGCTCCTCAACGACAAGGGCTCTTGGACCAACAAAGCTCATATCACCCTTCAAGATACATAATAAACTGGGAAGTTCGTCTAATGCAGTGCGCCTTAGAAACTTACCTACTTTTGTGATTCTCGGGTCGTTCTCGTTGGTCCATACACCCATCTTATCAGCGCCTTTAATCATTGTACGGAATTTTAGCACCTTAAACACTTTTCCATCTTTACCCACTCGTCTTTGACTATAAAAAATTGGGCGCCCATCTTCCATCCAAATAAGTAAAGCAAACAGCATCCATAAAGGAAGGGTGATTATCAAACCAAGGAGAGACACTGCAAAATCAAAAGGTCGTTTTAGGAACGGAATTTTCATAAAAATACTCCGTTCTTTGCCTATTAGTCCACAACAATATACAAGAAAATTGAATCACACGTGGGAGTTAGTACAGCGCCCCATGAAATTTTTTACGTACACAGCAAATCTTATTTCAGTTTATGGTTTGGGTGGGGTATCGTACTGGCCATAGACCTGGGCAAGACCTGTAAGTCCAGGCTTTACGGCAAATCTCTTCTTAAAGTCGGGGAACTCCTTCAAAAATTTTTCTACCAGCTCTGGTCTTTCAGGTCTTGGACCAACAAAACTCATATCGCCTTTTAATATATTCAACAACTGAGTAAGCTCATCCATAGCAGTTGCCCGCAAGATTCTACCGACCTTCGTTACTCTTGGGTCATTTTCAGATGCCCAAACAGGTCCTGTATACTTTTCTGCACCTTTTATCATAGTACGAAATTTCAGCACCGTAAACACTTTTCCATCCTTACCCACTCTTCTTTGACTATAAAAAATTGGCCGCCCATCTTCCATCCAAATGATGATAGCAATTATTAACCATAAGGGGAGTGAAATTATTAGGCCAAAGAGAGATAAGGCAATATCCAAAGGCCGTTTGAGGAAAAGAAGTCTCATCTTCATGCTTTAGCTTTTGCCTGATAATACAAGATTCTACTAATAATGCCCAATTTTAATTACCGTGTATTTTAACCAATTAATATAAAAATTCAAGCATAGGGACTATTTTGTGGTTACTATTTAAAATGTCACAGTTATATTGTAATAATATTATTTTTATATGTATAGCGATTCACAAATTGCCCAAAAGATTTAACCCGTAGGG
>CALKEQ010000007.1 GCA_938084905.1 uncultured bacterium | reverse complement strand
TCATATCCGCATAACCGAACTGGAATTTAACCTGTCCACCGACTGTTAGATCCCATCTTGATGTTGCAGTTCCTGCAAATGACAATGCCGGGATCAAAAAGATCGCTATTACAAAGATCAGCCTCTTCATAGAACCTCCTTCTCTGAGATTTTTTGTTGCTTTTTTCAGTTATTTCACCTCCCCTTTCTTAAATTTTTTTAATCTTATAGCAGCCGAAAGGAACCTTGTCAAGAAAAAAATTAAAAATTTTTAAGGTTACATCGGCAGATTGAAAGGTGAAGTTTTGTGATATATAATCTCCTTCGATGGAAAGATTCACCTTTTTTGACCACGAGGCAGACATAGGTGTTGAGGTTTACGGCAAATCGATTGAGGAGCTATTTAAAAATGCGGCTTTAGCCCTTTTTTCGATCATGATCGAGGAAAAGGAAAAAAGACCGGAAGGTATCGAAAGAAAAGAGATAGAGATAGAAAAGGATGGAGAGGTTCTCATCTCTTTTTTAAATGAGCTTCTCTTCCTTTGGGAGACTGAGGGTTTCTTCGTAACTGATCTTTCGATGAGAATCGATGAAGAAAGGCTGAGAGCGACCCTTTTTGGAAAAAGATTCGATCCCTCAAGCCATGTTCTAAAAAAGGAGGTTAAGGCTGCCACTTACCATAACTTTGAGCTGAAAAAAAAGGAAGACCTTTTTATTGCAAGGCTCGTCTTTGACATTTAGGAGGAGAGATGGAAGAAAAAAGGGAGATAAAGAGGATCGATGAGAACAGGATAATCATCGAGAAACATGGAAAGATGAATGTGGATGGAATAGTCTACGTTGATGAGGAACTTTTCCGCGCACTCTCCAAAGACGAAAGTCTAAAACAGGTTGAAAATGTTGCATGCCTTCCAGGTATAGTTGGCGCATCTTACGCAATGCCAGATATCCATTGGGGATACGGATTCCCTATCGGAGGCGTTGCCGCATTTAGTGTTGAAGAGGGGATAGTCTCTCCTGGAGGGGTTGGATATGACATAAACTGCGGTGTAAGACTACTCCGTTCGGATATAGAGGCAAAGGATGTAGGTGAAAGGATAAGGGAAATAGTAGATATGCTCTTTTCCAACATCCCCTCAGGAGTTGGGTCACACAGAAAGGACTTTAAGCTTTCAAAGGAGGATCTTAAAAAAGTAGCTAGAGAAGGTGCAAAATGGGCTGTAGATAGAGGTTATGGGAAAAAGGAGGACCTTCAGAGGATAGAGGATGGCGGAATTATAGCTGGAGCAGATCCGGAAACGATATCTGATAAGGCATACGAGAGGGGTAGGGATCAGCTTGGAACAGTCGGTTCTGGCAACCACTTTGTTGAAGTCGGTTACGTAAAGGAGATTTACGATGAGAGGATAGCTTCAGCTTATGGTCTTTTTTTAGGCCAGCTCACAATCCTTATTCATACAGGTTCTAGGGGATTTGGATACCAGATATGCGACGATTACATAAAGGAGATGCTTAAAGCCTCAGAAAAGTACGGAATCTACCTTCCCGACAGACAGCTATGCTGCGCACCTGTAAAGTCAGAGGAAGGAAGAAGATACCTCTCAGCAATGGCTGGAGCTGCAAATTACGCATTTGCAAACAGGCAGATGATAACCCACTGGGTTCGGGAGACCTTTGAACAGATATTTGGACAGAGCTCAGAAAAACTCGGACTTGAGGTTGTATACGATGTTTGCCATAACATTGCAAAAATCGAAACTCACAGAGTAGGTGGAAAGGATGTAAAGGTCTGTGTCCACAGAAAGGGTGCAACTCGTGCATTTGGACCTAAAGAGAAGCTCCTTCCTGAAAAGTACAGGGAGTTCGGACAACCTGTTATAATTCCCGGAGATATGGGGAGGGCATCATTTGTCCTCTGTGGAACTCAAAAGGCGATGGAAGAAACGTTTGGAAGCACATGCCATGGAGCTGGAAGGCTCATGAGCAGAAATGAGGCAATAAGAAGTGCAAAGGGAAGGCAAATAAAGAAGGAGCTGGAAGAGAAAGGCATATACGTGAGGGCAGCAACAAAGGACACACTCCTTGAAGAAATACCCGATGCGTATAAAGACGTATCAAGTGTTGTAAAGGTTGTACATAATGCGGGAATCTCCAAACTGGTTGCAAAGATAGTTCCCCTTGGGTGCATTAAAGGTTAGTATTTTAAAGGGGGGTAAAATGAAGGAGAAAAAAAGGGGTCTAATAATCGTCTTTACTGGAGACGGAAAGGGAAAGACAACGGCAGCACTTGGATGTGCTTTAAGGGCTGCAGGATACGGAATGAGGACTCTAATGGTTGAGTTCATAAAGGAGGATGGAAAATCGGGTGAGCAGAGGATATGTCCATCCATGCTCAAACATATCGATATACATGTTTTCGGAACCGGATTCGCCTTTTTTGGTGAAGACATAAGGCCCTACATGGAGATAGTGGAGAGGGGCTGGATATTCATGGAGGAGGAAATAAAAAGGTCAAAATACGATCTTCTCATCTTGGATGAGCTGAATGTGGTTTTGAATTTAAAACTCCTTCCCTTTGAGAGGGTCCACAATTTTCTCATCGAGAAGGATGACGACCTTCACGTGATAATAACTGGAAAGGACGCACCGAAGGAACTTATAAAGATTGCAGATGTGGTTACTGAGATGAAAGAGATAAAGAACCTGAGCAAAAAGTACGGAGCTGTTGTGGGACTCGATATTTAGGAAAAAGGAAAGATGGGGGCAAAAGAGCGGATTATACTTGCTCTCGATGTGGATAGGTTTGAGGAGGCTCAAAGGCTCGTTATCCGTTTTAAAGATGATGTTGGCATGTTCAAGGTTGGAAAGCAGCTATTTACCCACTGCGGACCAAAGATCGTCGATTTTATAAAAATGAAGGAGTCAAAAGTCTTTCTCGACCTTAAGTATCACGATATACCAACAACAGTCGCAAAGGCGTCTGTTGAGGCACTAAAGCTTGGGGTTGACATGCTAAATGTTCACGCTTTAGGTGGTCTTAGAATGATGGAGGCGGCAAAAGAGGCTCTCTCTAGGGCATCTAAAGAGTTAAATATAAAAAAGCCTAAGATTATCGCAGTTACAGTTCTTACAAGCATAGACGATACGGTTTTACAAGAGATGGGTCTTTGTGTGAGTGTAAAGGATCTTTCAGAGAAACTCGCATTACTGGCAAAGAGGGCGGGGATGGATGGGGTTGTTGCGGCAGGGGAAGATATAGAGAGAGTTAGAAGACTCTGCGGAGAGGACTTCATCGTGGTCACCCCTGGAGTAAGAACAGACGGACTCTCACACGATCAAAAAAGGATAGTCACACCCTCAGAGGCTATAAGAATGGGGGCAACGTACATAGTAGTTGGTAGAGCGATTCTTAAAAAGGATGACCCACACGAAGAACTGAGGAGGATAATCGAGTCCATAGACAATGTCCTTTCTCTTCGATGAAAGGGAGATAGAAGAGGCTTTAAAAAAAAGGCCTTCCTCAGTTAGAAGGCTCTACATAAAAAAAGGAAAAATCCATCTCGCAGGAAGGCTCATAGAGATCGCAAAGACAAAAGGTGTTCAGTACAGGATCCTTCCTGATGTGGCTTTCAGAAAAAAGGCAAAATCAAAGAATGTCAATTTTTTCCTAGAGGTCGAACCAAAAGAATACATGGAGGAGGGCCTCTTCGAAAGGAACTTGAAAAAAAGAAAAGATCCTCTTGTCTTTGCATTCGATGGCATATACGATCCTCAGAACTTTGGGAATATCTTAAGGAGCGCGGGGTGCTTTAAGTTAGATGGAATAATCCTTCCCAAAGACAGAACCTGTCCTATAACAGAGAAGGTTATGGAGATATCAAAAGGAGGATACGAAAGGGTGAATCTTGTGAGAGTTACAAACCTTCCAAGGTACCTTGAGAAGTTAAAGGATCTGGGGATCAAGATCTTAGCGCTTGACGAAAGGGGGGAAAAGGACATATACGAGGAGAACCTAAAAGGTGGAATATGCGTTGTACTTGGAAGGGAAGATGGCCTAAGGAGACTTACAAGACAAAAATGTGACTCAGTTTTGAGGATACCCACAAGCTCAGAATTTCCCTCGTTGAATCTTGCCACCTCCTTTGCAATAGCATTATACGAGGTAATTAGACAGAGGAAATCAGCTTCTGTATGAGGCGTTTATTCTTACGTACTCATAAGTCATATCTGTAGTGTAAAGATCGAAGGAGGCTTTTCCCTCATTTAAATTCACTTCCAGCTCCACATCTTTTGCGCTGAGCCTTCTCTTCAAAAGTTCCTCATCAAAATCTGTCCCTTTTCCACCTTTTACAATTCTCTCTCCCTGAATGAGGATATCTATCCTTTCGGGCAAGATATCCACCTCTGCGTCTCCAATTGCGGCCATAATCCTTCCCCAGTTAGGATCATTTCCAAAAAAAGCTGTCTTTACAAGAGTGGAACGTGCAATCCTCCTCGCCAACTTCTCAGCGTCCTTTTTCCTCTTTGCCCCTCTCACATTTACGTGTATGACCTTAGTTGCCCCCTCTCCGTCCCTTACTATCAATAACGCAAGTTCCCTCATAACCCCTTTTAAAGTTTCCAAAAATTGAGGGTATCCCTCCTCATCTAGGGGACCTTCAGGAAAGAAAAGGACAACAGTGTCATTTGTGCTTGTCTCACAATCTACAGTTATCCTCTCAAAACTCTCCTTTAAGGAGGCTCGAAATGGCCTAATTATCACTTCTCTCCTTAAAGGAAAATCTGTGAAGAGAAAGGAGAGCATCGTACCGAAAAGGGGGTTGATCATTCCAGCACCTTTTGCCACACCAACTAATATGTATTCCCTTCTCCCCACAAAGGTGCCTTTGGCTATTTTATGGTACGTGTCCGTTGTCATGATAGCTTTGGCAAAATCCTCGATTCTTGAGGAATCGAGGTTTTTTTTAAGATGGGGGATCGAATCTATTATTTTATCAAGAGGGAGCCTCTTTCCTATTACTCCAGTTGAGGCGAAAATGATCTGATCTTTTTCAATTGGCAGGTTTTTAGAAAAAACTTCGGCAAGTCTTTCTAAATCCTTTACCCCTTCCTTTCCAGTTGCCGCATTTGCACAACCACTTGTAACGAGAAGGGCCTTTATCTTTTTCCCCTCCATTTTTTTCATGTAATGGATATGGGCCGCCTTTACTCTGTTTCTTGTGTAAGCGGAAACGAAGAGATGGGGCTCTTCAAAATACACGAGACCTAAGTCCAAACCTTCATTTTTTATTCCAGATGAACAAGCAGAAAACTTAACCCCACTTAGGTTAGGCATTCCTTCCGCAACACTTTTTGTACTTTTTCCCGCTTCCGCAGGGACAGGGGTCGTTTCTTCCTATCTTTTTCTTTGAGGATAAAGAGACTGGGGTATGCTTGGAGGGGTTGCCAAAAAAGAACTCTGGCTCTTTAGGATGGATATTTACGACCTCTTCTTTTGCCGGCTGGATTCCAAAGAGTTTTCTCACAGTGTCATGGGTTGTTAGATGAAGCATATCTAGGAAGAGTTCGTAACTTTCCTTCTGGTATTCCCTCAAAGGATCCTTCTGACCGTAGGCTCGAAGACCTATCCCTTCCCTTAGGTGATCGAGTGCGAGAAGGTGTTCTTTCCAATGATTATCAAGGGAATTTAGGGCAATGAACCTCTCTATTTCCGAGAATTCCTTTTCACCAAAAGTTGCCACCTTTTGCCTATAGGCATTTATAACCCTATCCTTTATCCACCTAAGAAAGCCCTCCCTTGTGGCCTCCTTCAGATCGAGACCGACAAACTCGAAGTCCAGAAAAAAGGTCTCCTTAAGCCTCATCTTCAGACCTTTTAAGTCCCACTCCTCAGGATAGGCCTTCTCAGGGCAAAATTCATCAACAATATCTTCACAAACCTCCTCTATCATACCTATTATCTCTTCCCTCAGTTCCTCCTCGTTCTTTGTAAGAATGTTCCTTCTCATCCCGTAGACAGTCTCCCTCTGCTTATTCATCACATTGTCATACTCAAGTAAGTACTTCCTTATTTCGAAATTGTGTGCCTCAACCCTTGCCTGAGCGTTTTCAATCGCCTTTGATACGAGAGGATGTTCTATTGGCACATCCTCCTTCATCCCGAGCTTCTCAAGTATTGGAGAGATCCTCTCTGAACCAAAGAGCCTCATAATTTCGTCTTCAAGAGAGACGTAAAACCTTGAAGAACCAGGATCTCCCTGACGTCCAGCCCTCCCTCTTAGCTGATTGTCTATTCTTCTCGACTCATGCCTCTCCGTTCCGATTACGTGTAAACCACCTAACTTTACAACCTCCTCCTTCTCCTTCTCACAGATCTTCTTCGCCTCTTCTAAGGCCTTGTAGTACTCCTCAGTACCCTTTTTCCCTTTGCACATCTTTAAGGCTAAAAATTCCGGGTTGCCACCAAGAAGGATGTCCGTACCCCTTCCGGCCATGTTCGTCGATATTGTGACCGCCTTCAACCTCCCAGCTTGGGCAATGATCTCTGCTTCCAGTTCATGGTTTTTTGCATTGAGGACATGATGGGGTATACCTTTCCTTTTTAGCATTTCCGAGAGTCTTTCAGATTTTTCGATAGAGAGGGTTCCAACAAGTACTGGCCTTCCCTTTTTGTAAAGCTCCTCTATCTCCCTTACTACTGCCTTGAATTTCTCCCTTTCAGTTCTATAGACCACATCCGGGTAATTCGTTCTTATTAGGGGTCTGTTTGTTGGTATAACGACTACGTCCAAATTGTAGATCTTTTTAAACTCGTATGCCTCAGTATCAGCTGTCCCTGTCATTCCAGCAAGTTTTTTGTACATCCTAAAGTAGTTTTGGAAGGTTATTGTGGCAAGGGTCTGGTTCTCCCTTTCAATTGGCACATTTTCCTTTGCTTCCAAGGCCTGGTGGAGCCCCTCGCTAAAACGTCTACCTGGCAAAAGTCTTCCTGTAAATTCATCTACGATTATGACTTTACCATCTTTAACTATGTAGTCTACGTCCCTCTGGAAGAAGTTGTGAGCCCTTAAGGCCTGATTTATGTGATGGAGTATGTCTATGTACCTTGGATCATAGAGGTTCTCGATGTTTAACAGCCTCTCCACCTTTGCTATCCCTTCATCTGTAAGGTAGACGCTCTTTATCTTCTCGTCAGTGATGTAGTCCTTTCCTTTGACAAGATGGTAGACGAGCCTATTTATCTTGTAGTACTTCTCGGTCGATTCTTCTGACGGCCCTGAAATTATAAGCGGTGTCCTTGCCTCATCGATTAGGATACTGTCAACCTCGTCAATTATTGCATAGTTCAATCCCCTCTGAACACAGTCATCCAGTGAGTACTTCATGTTGTCCCTGAGATAATCGAATCCGAACTCGTTGTTAGTACCGTATGTTACATCGCACAGATAAGCCTTTTTTCTCTCCGCGTCGGTCTTTTCATGGGTTATAACACCGACTGTCAACCCGAGGAAGGTGTAAATAGGACCCATCCACTCTGCATCCCTCTTTGCAAGGTAATCGTTCACTGTAACAACATGAACACCTTTCCCCTCAAGTGCGTTTAGGTAAACGGGAAGAGTGGCGACTAGGGTTTTTCCTTCTCCTGTCGCCATCTCTGCGATCTTTCCCTCATGGAGGACAACTCCTCCTATTATCTGGACGTCAAAATGTCTCATGTTTATGGTTCTTCTTGCAACCTCCCTCACGAGAGCAAAAGCCTCTGGAAGTATCTCATCCAAGGATTCTCCTCTCTCGATCCTCTCCTTAAAATGAGGTGTGAAGCTTTTTAGCTCATTATCCGTGAGTTTTCTCATCTTTTCTTCAAGGGAGTTTACGCGGTCCACAATAGGCTGGATCCTTTTCAGTTCCCTTTCGTTTTTCGTTCCAAAGATTTTCCTTACGAGTTTTCCAAGCATGCTAGGATTGGAGAGTAGCTATGATCCTTTCCGGATGTAGTACTATATTTAAAGCTTCAGTTATGTCCTTCACTATTATGTCTGCCTCTTTAAGCAGAATGCCCGAACATCCCTCCTCCCCTATTACTCCAATTCCAAGGGCAGCTTCCTTTAACATAAGTGCGTCATTTGCACCGTTGCCTATGGCAAGTACCTTTTCAGGCCCAAGTTCCTTAACTATCTTTGCCTTTTCCTCCGCACTGTTCTCCTTTTTTACCTTAAGAACGTTGAACCCCATAAGATCCACATCACTATCCACACTCTCGTAAGTGTCAGCAGTAACTACAAATATCCTTATGTACCTAGATATTTTTTCCAGAAGTTCCTTCACCCCGGATTTTATTTTTCCATCCAAGGCTATAGTTCCGTTGTAATCTACGAGAAGATACTCGATCTCAATGTCTCCCCAGCCAGGTATTGAAACGCTTATCATGCGAACCTCCAGAATCGTTAATTCTTACTATTCTAACATAATTTGCCCGCTTTGAATAAAAAAATGTGCCTTAATCTACATAAAGCCCATGCTAGAGAGTATCTCCTTAAATCTTACCGCATTTTTTAAGGCCTTGCCCATATGGCAATTGTTGAAGAAAATGTAAAATTTCTCCGAATTCTCTGACATTTTTTTTACACCGTCAAGGAAAGAAAAAAGCTCCTCATCCGAATATAGGTAGTCGTAACGTTCGGACAAAGGTGCGTTAAACCAGTTCATATTTCTGCCGTGAAGTCGCATGTAGGCGATTTTTGAGGTCACCTCAAATACGTTTGGCATAAGTCTAGGAAGAGGCGGCTCATCAACTGAGCAAAAACCTAAACCCATCTCTCTTAAAAAATCGAAAGTCTCCTTTTTAACCCAGCTTATATGCCTGAATTCGACAACAACAGCAGAGAATGAAAGTGACTCGAGACAGAAGAGAATGTAATCTTTACTTTTCTTCGTATTTTGAAAGAAAACCGGAAACTGCAAAAGCACGGCTCCCAGCTTATTGGAGAAAGATAGGGGCTTGATCGCCTCTTTGAACCTTTGAAGAGCCTTATCTATCTCTTCAAGACTTGGTTTATTCTCGATTCTTGGATCGAACGGATCATGGGTAATGAATTTCGGAGCCTTAACCGTGAACTCAAAATGAGGAGGGGTCTTCCTTTCCATCGATTCCACACTTTTTACAGACGGTATGGAGTAGTATGTGGAGTTTATCTCAACAGTATCGAATCCTAACCTGTAAGCGTAGTAAAAGAGCATGTCCTTTTCTTTCAGATTGGACGGATAGACCGTTCCCTTCCAATCGGGAAAGGAAAAACCTGAAGTACCAACAAGTATCTTCGTTTTCTTAAATAAAGCCATAATCAAAAAGTCTCAATTTGGGCGAACAAATTGACTGCCATTCTTATTTCGGATAAACTTACGAAGGAAAAAGCGCCCATAGCTCAAATGGAGAGAGCGTTGGACTACGAATCCAAAGGTTGCAGGTTCGACTCCTGCTGGGCGCAGATCCACTCTTTTGCCATTTCCCTTGACCATTCGGCTATTTTAAAATAGTACTCCGCCTCCTCCAACTTCCCCCTTTTTTTTGCCCCATTTGCCACAATAAGAGACTTTCTCTCGATTTCAAGAAGGGTTCTCCTTTTCATTTCAGGGTCAAGCCAGCCCGACTCAACCATTTTCATTAGCGCTTTTATTCTGAACCTGTCCATTGCCACGTATTTTTTTGAGAGTTGGTCATCATGTCCACCCCTTTTAACTATAAGGGGTTTTTCTACAAATAGAACAGGGAATCTTGCAGTTATTCTTAACCACATGTCGTAATCCTCGCACACAGGGAGAGACTCGTCAAAGAGGCCGACTTCCTCAAATACCCGTCTTTTTATAATGACAGAGGATGGGCTTATGATACATAGGGGAAGACACTTATCGTAGATGAATCCTGAGTACTTCCTGTGCTTCTTCTTTTGATTTATCCTCTTTCCATCTTTTATCCATATCTCATCGGTGTAAGAGATCTCGTAGTTCAGCTCCTCCATCAATTTTATCTGCGTTGATATCTTCTTTTTTAGCCAAAGGTCATCAACGTCAAGGAAGGCCAAGTACTCTCCCCGTGAAACCTCAATTCCAAGATTCCTGGCGGAGCTTATTCCTCCATTTTCCTTCCATATGTACTTGACAGGATAGTCTTTTACTTCCTCCTCTGTCCCATCCTCCGAACCATCGTCAACAACTATAATTTCCTCCACTTTGTAATCCTGAGAAAGTACCGATTCTATTGCCTCTCTTACAAAGGCCCTTCTATTGTACGTTGTTATTATCGCCGAGACCATTAATTTGAATCTGGATCTGAAAGTTCTTTTTTCCTTCTTTCAGATCTACAATCCAAAGTGGCATAACCATTGTGGACTGGTAGTTTCTCTCGAACCCTCCCTCGGAAAGGGAGACAACTTCAACCGGATGGGTCCAGATCTCGTATGGATCATCCATCCTTAAGATGACTTCCACTTTCTGGTAAGGGTCGAAAAATCGGATAAAATTCGATCCTTCAATAACTCCAGTCTTTGTAAGTGGAAACCTTTCCCCTTTCACCTCCATAAACCTTTCTCCACCTGAATTAAGAAAGGAAAAGTTAAATTCCACACCGAAGAAAAACCTTTCCTCGGTCTCTCCAGAAACTGTGTACTCCACATTCACCGTATCCTCCGCTGATCTTAGTGTAACAGTTTTTTCAACAGAAAGGGGTGTACTTGTACAGTCCTTCCAGAAGTTTCCGTTCCTTACAAGGCGAAGGGAGATTTCCCCTTTTTTTCTCTCTATTTTTCCTTCGTAAGGCTCTTTAACAAAGTCTCCGGGCTCCCGGTACTCACATTTAAAGAAACTCTCAAAACTGACATCATCACCTAAAACATGGTCAACTAGAGATGCCCTTCTATACCAGTCAAAATGAAGAAAGTCTTCAAGGCCCACTTCCTTTGTGAGAATTAGATCGTGGATTGTCTTAGTTCCGTCCACCAATTGGGCTGGGAGAGCCTTTTTTATCTTCTCATGGTAGGCCTCATACCTTCTCCTCAAGGTGGCAATTAGGTTAACAGAACGTGGTTTGTAATCGAGCTCGTAGAGCACCCCACCTTCCTTAAGAAGGAAGTACGCCTTGATACTCTTTGTATTTAGGATGGCCTCTTTGTACCCATCGAGGTTTATATCCTGAAAGTACCCTTCGAGAATCGCACCCTTCCCCTCTATGGCCTTTTCCGCATCGATCAGATTTCTGTAAACTTCCGATCTCAGATGGGGGAGGTAGAGTCCACCAAAGACTCCGTGCCAGTACGCATCATTACACTGGGCTTTGTAAAGGGATCTTTTCGCCGCTCTTTTATTTCTCACAGCCTTTGACACCTGAAGCATCTTTTTATGCATGTCGTTACTTTCCTCGTACTTGATCAAAAAATACCTGTAATAGCCGCCTTCCAAAAAATTTCTCAATTCTGAACCAAAGTTACGATAAGCGTATTCATAGTCCTTTATTTTTCTTGCAGGTAGACACCACTCATCCATCTCCCTATAGGAGTTGCAGTTAAGGTAGATCAAGCCGAGAGGTTTTCTTTGAGCCACGTAATCTCCGAATAGGACCGTCTTTAACCAGTCTCCATTTTCCTCAAGATAAGAAAAGAAAGCCTTTAACCATCCCTCCCTGTACACGTAGTCGAAAGTTCCAGGCCAGAGCCCGAACTTTTCACCATCGTCGGCAAAGACTAGAAGATTCCCGCCTTTTGAATGAACTGAACGAAAGTACCCATCTATCTCTCTCACTTGCCTAAATGGTAAAGCGTATCTTAGGTACTCGATTCCTGGGAAAACCTTTATTGTGTAATTTTCGAACTCGGTCAAATAGTAACCGTAGAGATCATCCTCATCCAGGCCTACAGCCTTGAAATGGTGGTCGTCCAGAATTATGTAGGATACTTGAGCCAATGAAATGACCTCTGGAAGGTGAGGCTCGTAGACCCTTTCAGCAACCCACATCCCTTCCGGATTTATGCCGAAGATGTCCTTTATGAACTTTCTGTGCATCTTTATCTGTCCAACACCATCCTCCTTGGGGATCATTGAAAGAACAGGTTCATACATCCCACCTGTGAGCATTTCAACCCTTTTTGCCCTAACAAGTTCCTTTATTCTCTCAATGTAGGAAGGCTTTTCATTTACAAGCCACTCAAGGAGATATCCGGAGATGTGGAGATTGAGTTTTAAACTTTCAAATCCCTCAAAAATTTCAAGAAAAGGAAGGTATGAATTCTCATAAGCCTTCTCAAGAACATAGCCCATATTTCCCACAGGTTGATGGAGATGGATACAGAAGGCGAAATTTAACAAAGATCCTCCATTTATTCTGGCGGGGACGACGAGATTTGAACTCGCGGCCTCCGGCGTGACAGGCCGGCGTTATAGACCAGGCTTAACTACGTCCCCGCTCCATTACTGCGTCTTTCCAGATGGTAGGCGGGAGAGGGTTTGAACCTCCGGCCCCCGGCTTGTAAGGCCGATGCTCTCCCACTGAGCTACCCGCCCAGGTGGACGTAAATATAGCAACTTTGGGGAAAAGGGTCAATCTAAGCAATCTCCGCTTTCTCCTCATAAATCATTATGGGCTGTTCCTTGTTCAGAATCGTATCCTCATTTATAACGCACTCTTTAACATTTGGAAGGGAAGGTATCTCGTACATCACATCGAGCATCACCTTTTCCATTATCGCCCGAAGACCCCTTGCTCCGGTCTTTTTCTTCATGGCCTCTCTTGCTATTGCCCTTAGTGCCCCCTCTGTAAAGGTAAGCTTAACATTGTCGAGTTCGAAGAGCTTTTTGTACTGTTTCACGATCGCGTTCTTTGGGGTTTTAAGTATCTCTACGAGCTGATCCTCTGTGAGTTCGTCAAGGGGTGCAATAATTGGAAGTCTTCCTACAAATTCCGGAATTAGCCCGTATTTTATGAGATCTTCAGGCTGAACCTCTCGGATTAGTTCTGCATACCTTTTGTTCCTTCCCCCTTCAACCTCTGCTCCAAACCCTATCCCTTTTTTACCTATCCTGTTTGCTATGATGTTCTCTATACCGATAAAGGCACCACCACAAATGAAAAGTATGTTTGTTGTGTCAACCCTTATGTAATCCTGTTGAGGATGCTTTCTTCCCCCTTTTGGAGGAACATTGGCGATTGTACCCTCTATAATTTTCAGAAGGGCCTGCTGAACACCCTCACCTGATACATCCCTTGTTATCGATGGGCTGTCACTTTTCCTTGATATCTTGTCGATTTCGTCAATGTAAACTATGCCCTTTTCAGCCTTTTCAATGTTGTAATCAGCAGCCTGAAGGAGGTAGAGGATGATATTTTCCACGTCTTCTCCAACGTATCCGGCTTCTGTCAGTGTTGTGGCATCGGCAATCGTAAAAGGAACGTGAAGAATCTTCGCAAGGGTCTTTGCAAGAAGGGTTTTTCCAGATCCTGTTGGGCCTATGAGGAGAATGTTACTTTTTTGGATTTCAACCCCATCTCCAGTTGATTTTGACTCAATCCTCTTGTAATGATTATAAACTGCAACTGAGAGTATCTTTTTTGCGTATTCCTGTCCAACTACATACTCGTCAAGTTGTTTCATTATTTCATGGGGCTTGGGTATGGACGTTCTTATGTACTCGAACCTTTCCTTTTTTCTCTCCTCCTGTATTATCTCGTTACAAAGTTCAACACATTCGTCGCATATGTAGACGAGCGGTCCTGCTATGAGCTTTCTTACCTCATCCTGACTTTTCCCGCAAAAAGAGCAGTGAAGTTTAACTGTCCTTCCGTTATTTCTCCTAATCATGCTCATTGCCTTTTCTCCACGATTTTATCTATTATTCCGTACTCAAGTGCCTGCTCAGCACTCATATAAAAGTCCCTTTCCGTATCTTTTGCGATCTTTTCAAGGGGTTGACCGGTATGTTTCATGAGAATCCTGTTTATCCTTTCCTTCATTCTCAGTATCTCTCTTGCCTGGATATCTATGTCAGTAGCCTGACCTTGAAATCCTCCAAGCGGCTGGTGAATCAGTATTCTTGAATTTGGTAGAGCGTACCTTTTACCTTTCTCTCCACCTGCTAAAAGAACCGCCGCCATTGAGGCAGCCTGACCTATACATATTGTCGATACATGCGGTTTTATATACTGCATTGTATCGTAAATAGCCAAACCACTGGTTATGTACCCACCAGGAGAATTGATGTAGAGGTAAATGTCCCTGTCAGGGTCTTCAGATTCGAGAAAGAGCAACTGGGCAATTACCACATTTGCAGTCTGATCGTCTATCTGTGTTCCAAGAAAGATAATTCGCTCTTTGAGCAATCTGGAATATATGTCATATGCCCTTTCTCCCCTACCGTCCCTCTCGATAACAATAGGGATAAGTGTCATTCTATCTCCTTCAATTTTGCTTGACTTATGAGAAAATCACGTGCCTTTTTTAGTAGCACTCTGTTTTTAATATAACCCATAAGTCCGTTTTTTTCAAAAAAAGCCCTCGTCTCCTCGTACGGTCTTTTTGTCTCCTCTGCCACAATTCTTATCTCATTTCCAAGCTCTTCCTCACTAACGCCTAAATTCTCCTTTCTTGCGATATTGAGCAAAACGATCTCCTCCTTTATCTCATCGCGGACCCTTCTTTCAACCTCTTCTTTCAGTTTTTTCCTCTCCTCCTCAACGAGTTTCTCATCTCCCATTCTCTCCTTAAAATCTTCAAGGACGCTTTCAACCCTACTTTGAAAGTACCGGGAAGGAATCGGAATTTCCACACTGTCAACTATCTTTTCAAGGAGAGTCCGGTAAATGTACTCCCTTTGAAAAGCCTCCCTCTCTCTCTTTATCGAATTTTTTATCTCCTCCTTTAGTTCCTCAAGGTTACTAAAACCCACATCTTTGGCGAATTCGTCTGATATCTCAGGTAAAATCTTTTCCTTTAGCTCCCTCAAAAGAACCTTAAAGAGGACCCTTTTTCCGGCAATCTCTCTATCTGGGTAATCGTCCTGAAAAAGGATCTCCACTTCCTTCTCCTCTCCCTTCTTCATTCCGACTATGGCATTTTCAAATTCAGGTAAAAAGAAGCCTTTACCAAGCTCAAGAGGGTAAAAATCGGTCCCAGCTTCCTTGATCGGTTTTCCATCAAGGTAACCTTGATATTTTATTACTGCTATGTCCCCTATCCTTGCTTCTACGTCACCTTCCCTTTCCCTTATTATTGCGTGCATGTTCCGAAGGTTCTGGAGCCTCTCGTTGATTTCCTCCTCTTTTACTTCAACCTTTTTTAGTTCGACCTCAATCCCCTTATAATCACCTATATCTATTTGAGGAATAATTTCGCATTCGATTATGTAACCGTAACCCTCATCCCTTTCCGTAAACTGAAGAACAGTCTTTACAAGTGGCTCAATTTTTAGTTCTTTAAGAGCCTGATCTATAGTCTCCTCAACCATTCTTCTCCTCACATCTTCTTCTACGGCATCTCCGTAGTACGCTCTTATCATCTCTATCGGGACCCTTCCAGGTCTAAAACCTCTTATCTTTACTCTCTTTCTCAAATCGTTCAATATCTCTTTCCTTATCCTTTCCGTTTTTTCCCTAGGGATGAGAACCTCTATCCTCCTTCGGGTCTCTTCAGCCTCAAGCAAAGAAACCTTCATCTTCTCCTCCGGATGTGGTGAGCTAATTATACCGAATAAGTTTCCCTCTTATCAAGCTCCCTTTGTTGACAAAGTCGAATCGGCCATATATTATTTAGCCCGTGAATCTGAAGGCTCTGCCTAGTATTTTTGAGGAAATAGCAGGGCTTCTCGAAATCAAAGGGGAAAACCCTTTTAAAATAAGGGCTTACAGGAACGCGGCTAGAGTACTGTCTCAGATAGAGGATCTTGAGGCGATTGTCAGGGCAAAGAAGCTCAAAGAGATAGATGGTATAGGTGAGGCCATATCCAAGAAGATTGAGGAGTATTACGAGAAGGGAAAGATCTCTTATTACGAAGACCTAAAAAGAGAGATCCCACCATCCTTACTTGAACTCACGAAGATCCCCAATCTGGGACCAAAAAAGATAAAGGTCCTTTACGAGAAGCTCGGTGTAACAAATATTGGAGAACTTGAGTACGCCATAAAGGAGAACAGGTTACTGAACCTTTTTCGTTTTGGAAAAAAAACACAGGATCGTATCCTCTCAGGAATAGAATTTTTTAAAAAACACAAAGACGAGTTCCTCCTGGCAGATGTTGAGGAAAAGTCGGAAAAACTGAAAGCTTATCTCATTGAGAAATTTCCTGAAGCAAAAATCGAAGTCTGCGGAAGCGTAAGAAGGAAAAGGGAGGTAGTAAGGGATATAGATATCCTCTTCGCCGGAGAAAAAAGGGAAGATCTTCTTAAGCTTTTGAGTTCCCTTCCAGAAAGCGAAGGCGTACTGAAGAGAGATTTTGAGTTGGCAGAATTAAGACTATTCCCAGGAATTAAGGTAGAAATCAGGTTCTTAAGGAAGGAGGACTTTCCCTTTGCCCTCCTCTATTATACGGGAAGCAAGGAACACCTATCATCCTTAGATGGACTACTCAAAGAAAAAGGTATTACCCTTTCCCCGAATCGATTTGGGCCTCAAAGAACGGAGGAAGAGATTTACGGTTCTTTAGGACTCGATTTTATAGAGCCAGAGCTAAGGGAAGGTTTCGGAGAGGTGGAAGCTGCACTTTCAAAGAATCTCCCGAAGCTTATAGGGCTTAAGGATATAAAAGGTGTTTTCCACGTTCATACAGATTTCAGCGATGGAATCGATTCAATCGAAGATCTTGTGAATTTTTCAAAGAAAATGGGCTTTCACTACATTGGAATAAGTGACCACAGTAAAAGTGCCCATTACGCAGGCGGCCTGAGTGTGGAAGACCTAAAGAGGCAGTGGAAATTAATAGACGAGATAAACAGAAGGGAGGATAGTTTTTACGTTTTTAAGGGCATAGAATGTGAAATACTTCCAGATGGGAGTCTGGATTATCCTAGGGAGATACTGCGCCAGTTTGACTTTGTCATAGCCTCAATCCACTCCCATTTTCAGCTTGAAAAGAAGGAGCAGATGAAAAGGTTAATTACGGCAATCAGGGACCCTTACGTCACCATTTTAGGTCATCCTACAGGAAGGCTCCTTCTTTCAAGGGATGGATATTCAGTTGACATGGAGGAAATTATTGAGGTCTCAGCGGAAAATGGGGTCATCATTGAGCTAAACGCCTCTCCGTACAGGCTCGACATAGACTGGAGGTATCTAAAGTACGCAAAAGAAAAGGGTTGTCTAATATCCATAAATCCCGACGCACACTCTAAAGCTGCTTTAGCTGACACCAGATATGGTGTTTCCATGGCAAGAAAAGGCTGGCTTGAAAAAAAAGACGTGCTCAATGCGAAAGAAATTGATGAGATAAGGATTTTTTTCAGTGCTAAAAAAAAGGTGGCCGTATGATAGAGATAGACCTCATAATTGAAAAACTTAAAAAAATGCATGGTGAACCTAGATGCGAACTAAAATTTTCAAACCCACTTGAGCTTACGGTAGCAACGATCCTTTCAGCGCAGTGCACAGATGAGAGAGTAAACAGGGTAACTGAGAGTCTTTTTAAAAAATACAAAAGCCTTGAAGATTACATAAATGCTCCAATCGAAGAACTTGAGGAGGATATAAGGCCCACAGGATTCTACAGAAACAAAGCGAGAACTTTAAAAAACGTAGCCCTAGAGATAAAAAGTCGCCATTTTGGAAAGATACCGGATAATATAGAGGTCCTCGCAAAAATCAAGGGTATCGGTAGAAAATCTGCCAATATGATAGTCGGCTGCGCATACAATAGGCCAGCAATAATAGTCGACACACACCTTCGTAGAGTTGCAAAGAGGATAGGCCTCACAAAATTTGATGACCCTCAAAAAATCGAAAATGATCTGAAAGGGAAGATACCAGAGGATAAACAGCTTCCACTTTCTCTGCTTCTTATCCTCCATGGAAGATACGTATGTAAGGCAAGGAATCCTAACTGTAAAAAATGTGAATTAATTACAGAGTGCGATTACTCGAAGAAAGGAGAAAGATGATGTTCGAGAAGGAATCTCTTTCAGAGGAGGAAATTGAACACCTAAAGGACATATCCTTAAAGGCAAGAGGCGACATACTCACAATGACGACGCTCGCCAAATCTGGCCATCCTGGTGGGTCTATGTCCTCAGTTGATATCTACGTTGTACTTTTCTCCTATGCCAGACTGAACGAAGTTCCAAGAGATCGAATTATCATAAGCCATGGCCACACCTCCCCTGGTGTTTATTCGATCCTGGCTCGGCTAGGTTACCTTCCCCTTGATGAGGCAATCGCATTTTTCAGAAAAGCGGGAAGCCCTTACGAAGGTCATGTGGTTAGAGGTATACCATTTATTGACTGGTCAACTGGTAATTTGGGACAGGGACTTTCAGCTGCTTGCGGCTTTGCAATTGCGTCAAAGCTGAAAAAAGAAAATAGGCATGTTTTCGTTGTTATGAGCGATGGAGAACAGCAGAAAGGACAAGTTTCTGAGGCTAGAAGATTTGCTAAAAAATACGCTCTATCAAATATAAAGGTGATAATAGACTACAACAAACTACAGATATGCGGATCCATTGAAAAGGTTATGCCTCAGAACATAATAGAAAATTACCTTTCAGATGGCTGGGATGTGATTGAGATAGACGGCCACAACCACGATCAAATTTACAGAGCCATTCGCAGGTCCTTGACCATAGAGAACCCAGTTTGTATTTTGGCCCATACGGTAATGGGAAAGGGTGTCCCTTTTATGGAAAATAACGAGAAGTACCATGGAACACCATTAACTGAAGATGAGTACAGGCAGGCGATGGAACTTTTAGGTCTTAAAGAGACTTTAAAAGAGTACGAGGAGAGGAGAAAGGGATACTGGGTTTATGAACTGAAAACGGAAAATTCAAAGATTGAAGATCTGGATACCGGGATCCCTTTTACGTACTCTCCGGAAGAAAAAGTAGACAATAGGACGGCCTTTGGGTACGCACTTAAGGACCTTGCTGACAGAAACATCCCTTATGGAAGGTACATTTCAGTCTTTGACTGCGATCTTGCACCCTCAGTTAAGACACTCGATTTTTCAAAAGCCTATCCAGAGTATTTCTTCCAGTCAGGGATACAGGAGCACAGCACAGCCACAATAGCAGGAGCCCTTTCAACAACTGGAATCCTTACTTTTTTCGCAGATTTCGGTGTCTTCGGTATAGATGAGACTTACAATCAGCACAGACTTAACGACATAAATGGAACGAATCTAAAGCTCATTCTAACCCATGTTGGACTCGATGTGGGTCAAGATGGAAAAACGCACCAGTGCATAGATTACATTGGCCTTGCAAGAAATCTTTTTAACTTCAAAGTTATCGTCCCAACCGATCCAAACCAGACAGACAGGGTCATAAGGTACGTGGCAAAAACCGATGGGAACTTTATTGTTGCCATGGGAAGGAGCAGGTGGCCAGTTATATGTAAGGAGGATGGAAGTCCCTTCTACGGAGAGGAATACGAGTTCGTATATGGAAAGGCGGACCTAGTCAGAGACGGAAAGGATGTTCTTATTGTCACCTATGGCGGAATGGTGGAGAGGGCCCTGAAGGTTAGAGAAAAACTCAAAAAAGACGGTATTTCGGCTGCTGTTGTAAACATGGCCTGTGTACTTGAGGTGGATAGTGAAACTCTAAGCAGGTTTCTCTCCGTCCCAGTAATAGCCTCCTATGAGGATCACAACCGCTACACTGGAATAGCACCAACCCTTTTGAGTTTCCTACTTGAGGCAAAATTTCAGGGTAAATTCCTTTCCTTCGGAATAAAAAGGTACGGTCTTTCCGGAGACCCGGAAGAGATACTGAAAGCAGAAGGTCTAGATGTGGATTCTGTGGCAGAGCAGCTAAAATTGGCACTAAGAGAGAGAAGTTAAAAGGAGGGTAAAATGGAGATAAAGGGGATGTACAGAAAAATAGTCAAGGACAGTTTTCCAGACACAATATCCATAGAAATGGGAAATCAGAGGCTTATCTTCCGCAAGAAGAAATGGGAGATTTACGACGAAGATGAGAGAGTCAATGTGGAGAGGGGCTTAAGATACGGAGATAATCCTGATCAGCCTGCGGCAATGTACGAATTGGTAAATGGTAACCTTGTTCTTGGGGATGTGAGATTCCTTGATCCGGAAAGGGGGCTTGTTAGCAAAATAAAGGAGAGTGATATGCTCCAGGTTGGAAAACACCCTGGAAAAATAAACCTTACTGACGTGGACAATGCCTTAAACATACTCAAATTTTTAGATAGAAAGCCTGCTTGCGCTATCATGAAGCACAATAATCCATCTGGAGTCGCATACGGCTCCACATCTGCAGAGGCATTCGAAAAGGCCTTCTGGGCTGATCGAATTGCCGCATTTGGAGGGGCCGTTGTTTTTACGAGGAAGGTTGACAGAGAGACAGCAGATCTTATGGCAAGACATTACTTCGAAGTTGTATGTGCACCGGACTACGATGGTCAGGCTCTAGAGATTCTTAAAAAGTGGAAAAACTTAAGGATCTTAAAGATAGAAGAGATAGAAAGGCTTCACGAGTACAAATTCAAGCGCTTCATCGACATAAAATCCCTTATGGATGGTGGGTTGATAGTTCAGGAGTCACAGCCCTTCCGAATAAGGAGTAAGGATGACTTAAGAATCGCAGAGGCAAGTTACGGTGGAAAAATTTATCGGATTAGAAGACCACCAACGGAAAGGGAATGTGAAGATATGCTCTTTGGCTGGTACGTTGAAACTGGTGTTACCTCAAATTCTGTCCTTTTTGTTAAAGACGAATCAACAGTCGCTATTGGGACTGGAGAACAGGATAGGGTCGGTGCAGTCGAAATAGCCATATTTAAAGCCTATAAGAAGTTCATCGACAGGGAGGTTTTTAAGAGGTTTGGGGTTCCATATGCCGAATTTAAGCTGGAGGCTGAAAGGAAGGAAAGAGATATGAAGGACCTTTTGGAAATTGAAGAGTACGCCAAAGAAAACTGCGCGGGCCTTAAAGGTTCCATACTCTGTTCAGATGGTTTTTTCCCATTTAGGGACGGTGTGGATGCGGCAATAAGGGAAGGGGTAACAGGAATAATCCAGCCCGGCGGATCGGAGAGAGACTTCGAGGTCATTGAGGCCTGTAATGAAAATAACGTTACAATGGTCTTTACAGGTCAAAGGCTATTTAAACACTGATCATGGATACAGCGGAGGAGAGAGAAGGCCCTTACTTTCTTCAAGTCCCAAAGCTATGTTCATATTTTGAACGGCCTGCCCGGATGCTCCTTTAATCAGATTATCTATAGCTGAAAGAACAACGAACCTTCCGTCCTCGAAAACCCTTGCCCCAATATCACAAAAATTGGAGAATCTCACAAATCTAGTATCTGGCAAGACTTCTCCGTCCATTATCCTTATAAAATATTCGGAGCTGTACTCCTCCTTGAAGATCCCAACTAGCTCCTCGGTCGAGATTTTCTCCTTTAACTTTCCGTAGATACTGGTTAGAATCCCTCTATTCATAGGGACAAGGTGGGGTACGAATGTTACCTTCACGTCCTGGATCTTACTTACCTCTTTTTGAATCTCCGGCTCGTGTCTATGAGTTCCCACACTGTAGGCCCTTATTCCCTCCGACACCTCAGGGAAGAGACTCCCAATCTTTAATTCTCTGCCAGCGCCGCTGACACCTGATTTTGAATCTATGAAAACGTGACCTTCGATCATCTTTCTTTTTAGAAGAGGATAAAGACCAAGGAGCGCCGATGTAACGTAGCAACCTGGATTGGCAATCAGTTTCTTCCCTTTTATTCTATCCCTGTGGAGCTCTGGAAGTCCGTAAACACTGTGCTTTAATAGCTCAGGAGCCTTATGCCGCGTGTAGTAACTCTCATAAAGACTTACATCCTCAAACCTGAAGTCAGCACTGAGATCTACTATTAATGCTTTTCCGTCGTAAAGTTCCTTTGCCTTTTCCATTGAGGTTCCGTGAGGTAGGCACAGGAAATAGACATCACATTTTCCTTTCAACTCTTCATCTGTTCTCTTTAGTTCCTTGTCACAGAGTCCAAAGAATGATGGAAAAACGTCTGAGAATTTCTTTCCTGCGTATGTGTTAGAAGTGAGAATAGTGATTTCAATATCAGGATGTGAAATTAGAAGAGATACGAGTACCTGCCCAGTATACCCGGTTGCTCCGAGAATCCCTACCTTATACATCAAAATTTTATCTTTTGGAGAACTGGAACCCTCTCCTTGCTCCCCTTCTTCCGTACTTCTTCCTCTCTTTTACTCTGGGGTCCCTTCGGAGGAGCCCTGGTTTCTTCAAAGTGGGCCTAAAATTCGGATTATACTCCACAAGGGCCTTTGCTATTCCGTGTCCTATTGCCCATGCCTGGGCAGCAAGGCCACCTCCCCTTACTGTTGCTATTACGTCGAATTTTGACATGGTTCCTGTGAGAAGGAATGGCTTATTCACCATTATTCTCCATTCCTCAACAGGAAAGTAATCCTCCAGGCTTCTTCCGTTTATGAGGTAATTACCGGTTCCCTGTTTGATCCAGACCCTGGCAACCGCGGTCTTTCTTTTTCCAGTTGCATAGTATCTTTTTTCAGCCAAGGGATACCTCCGTCAGATTCAGGATCTTTGGACTTTGGGCCATATGAGGGTGCTCACCACCTCTATAAACCTTGAGCTTTTTTAGCATTTTCCTTCCTAGGCTTCCCTTCGGTAGCATCCCCTTGACCGCGCATCTTATGACATCCTCTGGTTTTTTCTCAAGCATGGTTTTTAAACTTGTAAGTTTCAGTCCACCAGGATAACCACTGTGTCTGGCATAGTATTTATTATTCAACTTCTTTCCCGTTACTTTTACTTTTTCGGCATTTATCACAACCACATAGTCTCCCACATCCAGATGGGGGGTGTAGATGGCTTTGGTCTTTCCTCTTAAAATCGTAGCAATCCTTGAAGCAAGCCTACCAAGGGTCAACCCGCTTGCATCTATTAGGTACCAATCCCTTTTAATCTCTTCCTTCTTTGGAAAATAGGTCTTCATGTTCTCGTCCCTTAAAGACTCCGTTTAGGATAATACATTCAACGAATTTTAGTCAAGCGATAATTTTAACTCTTTCTGCTCGTTTTTGCCATAAAACTGGAAGGAAGTTGCTTTACCTTATCACTTTTGCATGAGGGACATGTGACCTTCTCCTTATCTCTCTCAGAGATGCTAAGAATTATTGAAAACTCATGGTTACAATTTTCGCATCTGTATTCGTATGTTGGCACAGTTATCCCTCCTTCCGGTTTTTTGTCAATATTATAACTATCTTAGGCACCCTTGTAAACATTGTTTGACCTTTTGCCTCAACTTCTT
The DNA here is from genome assembly GCA_938084905.1 of uncultured bacterium. Taxonomy (GTDB): domain Bacteria; phylum Desulfobacterota; class Syntrophorhabdia; order Syntrophorhabdales; family JANXAF01; genus CALKEQ01. The sequence continues at coordinate 192,853 of CALKEQ010000007.1, read as the reverse complement.
CTTATGTCGAATATAGTGAAATTTTTTTGCCCTCTCCTCACTTTTCTTCTGCTGCTTTTAAGATTCGGGTCAATTGGAGAAAGGATAGCTTAAACTATGAATGTGTGCAAAGAGTCAGTTTACGGTCTACTTGAAAGCTTGACAGATTTCACTCCCAAAGATATCATCAGAAAGGTAATGTTTGGAAAGATCCTCTTCATAGACCTTACGGAGAAGAGCTGGAGGGTGGAGGATTTACCTTCTTACCTTTTCACTTACCTTATCGGAGGTAAGGGACTTGGAACCTATCTCCTTTTCAATAAGAATAGCCCTCATGTGGACCCACTTTCGGCCCAAAACAACCTTATAATAGCCTTAGGACCAGCAACAGACACGGGCATATGGGGTTCAAGCCGTTACGGAGTCTACACAAAATCTCCGCTTACTGGACTTTACGCGGAGTCTTATTCAGGTGGGAACGTTGCGGAGCCTATGAGCAGAACCGGATACGATGCCTTTGTCATTTATGGCTCTTCTTATTCCCCCGTTTTCCTCGAAATAAACGAAGAAGAGGTCTTCTTCAGAGATGCAAGTCAAATATGGGGAAAGGATACATATTTGGCCGAGGATGAGATAAGGAGGAAGGTTGGGAGAAGGGATGCGGGAATAATTGTAATTGGGCCTGCAGGGGAGAACCTGATCAGATTCGCCTCCATAGTTAACAATCGGTGGAGGTGTGCGGGAAGATCTGGTACTGGATCAGTTCTTGGATCAAAAAAGGTGAAGGGCATTGCCTTTTACGGTTCAAAAAAAAGGCCTGTTGCAAGCGAGAAAAAAATTAAAGAACTTAAAAAAAGCTGGCTTAAGAAGGGAATGGATATGCCATCAGTAAGATTTTTTAGGAGCTTCGGGACCTGTGGTCTTGTTTCAGTAATAAACGGTGTGAAGGCCTTTCCTTCCTATTACTGGCGCAGCGGAGAACTGGATGGTTGGGAGAGTTTATCTGCCGAGTCCCTACATATGAATTTTAAAGTCAGGAGCAAGGCATGCAGGATGTGTTTTTTAGCATGTGCAAGGCTTACTGAGGTAACTCATGGGAAGTTTGAGGGGTTAAGGATCGAGGGTCCTGAATATGAAACCATATACGCCATAGGAGGACTCTGCGGGATAAAAAAATTGGAGGAGATAATTTACATTAATGACATATGTGATAGACTGGGAATGGATACCATCACTGCCGGAAATCTTGTCGCATTTGCAATAGAGGCTTCAAGACTTGGGAAGATAAAGGAAAGAATAGACTACGGTCAGACGGAAAAGGTTGCTGATCTCCTCTTTAAGATCGCAAAAAAAGAAGGAATTGGAGAGGTACTTTCCTATGGGATAGTTCACGCTGCAAAAGAGTGGGATTTGGAAGATATGGCAATACACGTGAAAGGAATGGAGCCAGGTGGGTATGATCCGCGGTACTTCTTCGGTATGGCCCTTGCGTATGCTACTTCTGATCGAGGTGCTTGCCATATGAGATCAACTGTCTTCAGGGCTGAGCTTTCAGGTTTGATCCCCCCACAGGAGACAGAGAATAAAGCCGAAGTTATGATAGATTACGAGGACAGACATACCCTTCAGGACTCTCTAATCATATGCAGGTTCTATAGGGATCTTTACACGTGGAACGAACTTTCAGAGATCATAGAAGCCACTCTTGGCTTATCCTTTGAAAAAAAAGACCTCCAGAGAATCGCATCCCACATAAGGGATGCGGTGAGAATTTACAATCTCAGGGAAGGTATGGATGCTCAGGCCGACACTCTCCCAAAGAGATTTTTTGAGGAGCCTTTAGGTCCAGCTGGTTTTACACTCAAAAGGGAAGATTTCGAAAAAATGAAGAGGGATTATTACAGGATAAGGGGGTGGAAGGAAAATGGAGAACCTGTCAGCATCCCGCCTTTCCTTCAAAAAGATTTTTCTGACCAATGATTTGATAGGATCTTTTTGCCCACTTAAAAAACCGAGCCTAGATGTTTCTTCTGTTGACAAAGGAGAGAAAAAAGCGTAAAGGAAATAGAAAAGAAGGGAGAGAAGATGGGGAAGGCAAAATCAATAACTGACACCGATTTCAAAAGGGAAGTCATTGAATCAGACATCCCGGTTCTTGTGGATTTCTGGGCTTCATGGTGTGGACCTTGTCAAATCATGGGTCCAGTAATCGACAAGATCGCAGAGGAATATGAGGGTAAAATAAAGGTCCTTAAGATGAATGTGGACGAGAATCCTCAAACTCCCACAAACTACGGGATAAGGGCCATTCCGACCCTCATTCTTTTTTCAGGCGGACAACCTGTGGAGAAGGTCGTGGGAGTTCAGCCCAAATCGGCTATAGAGGATTTGATAAAAAGGCATATAGGGTAGTGAAGGAGGAAAAAAGAAGGCTCTTCTTTAAAAAGGTTGAAGAGGAGCCATACGCAAAATTGCTGAACATCCGCTTGAAGGATGTGGACGAAGGTTACGCCCTCTGCGAAATGGATTACAATGAGAAAATGGACAATATCCACGGAATCGCCCATGGCGGTGCGATCTTTTCATTAATAGATGAGGCCTTTGAGATTTCTTCTAACAGTTACGAAAATGTGGCTGTTGCCCTCAACATGAATGTGACTTACATTAAAGCCCCAAAGAAGAACACAGTTCTTAGGGCAGAATCAAAGGAGGTACATAGGACAAAAAAAACGGCTTCTTACTATATCACAGTAAGGGACGACACAGATCTTATTGCCGTATGTCAGGCACTTGTCTATATAAAGGACGAAAAGATCCCCTTTCTCGAAGATTGAGGATAGATGGATCAGGGTTTCGGAGATATTGTCACTTTTGCCCTTTTGTCTTTATCTCCCTCAACTGAGACGCTTTCTTCATTCAGGTCGTAGACGATCCTATCCCCTTTTAGTCTATCAGACCCTGAGATAACCTCAACTTCTCCTCGAAGTAATATCTTTCCAGATCTATTGTCAAATTCAGCCTCCCTGCAGGTTGCGGTCTTTTCGCCTTTTATTATCCTCACATTTCCCCTTGCGTAAACTTTTTCGATCTCCTTTTTATCCTCGCTCAGATAAGCTTCAAGGGTATCGGAAACGATTGTTAGATCTTCCTGTTTTAGCACTACAGAACCTTCGAAGAAGATACGTCTCTCCCTTTCAAAACCTTCCATTCTATCCGCATATACATCTACGCCCTTTTTTGCATCGAAAAGTGCGAACTTCTCCCTGTGACTTACCCTTTCTTCTTCAATGTATGGAGGGAGAATTCGCTCTTTTTTCTCCCACTTTTTTTCTTCCTCTCTCCTTTCCACATAAGTCTTTGCTTCCGCTTTTTTTCCTTCAAACCCCCTATAACGAGAATAGGGACTTTGAGGATACTCTCTTTTTAGCCTCTCAAAAAAGTACTGGCTCTTTTCAAAATCACCCAAAGCCTCATAAGCCCTGCTTAACAGGAATAGGGCTTTGTCTATCCCTTTTGCGTGAGGGAAATGCTCGAGAAGGTAATTGAGCCTAAGTATAGATGCGTTGTACTCGTATGTCTTCAAGTAAAATTCCGCAACGTAAAGCTCTCTTTCCGCAAGCTTCTGTTCCATTAGCCTTTTTTTCTCCATCGCCTTATTGGCGTACTCGGAGGTTGGAAAACGATTGATTAAGGATGTGTATTTCTCTATGGCTTTGTAAGTATGTTCCTGGTCCCTATCTTTGGAAAGGGACATCCTTTCATAAGATTCTCCGCATCTAAACAGAACATAGGGTATATTCACATCATTCGGGTAGCTACTTATGAATTCTTCGTAAATTTTTGAAGCGGCCGAATAGTCCCTTTTAAAAAAGTAGCAGTCCGCCATTTTTGCCATAGCGTAAGGTGCGACTGGATCGAAGGGAAATTCATCCCTTATTGTGGAGAAGTTTCTTATCGCTCGGTCGTACTTTTTCTCTTCCATAAGCCTTACGCCTTCCACATAAAGCTCTCCCGGACTTCTTGTGGGTTTTATCTTTTTTGGAGCGCATGAGGAGAAAAGAAAGGTAAAAAGGCAAAGAATGAGAAAGACTTTCATCTTCTCCGATTATAACAGAAACAAAAAAAATATGCTATTCTTTAGATGTGGATCTGAAAACTCTCGTAATATCCGGTATGGAGCGCATCCCAGGGGAGCGAGAGGGTGAGCTGGCAACTAAAATCGACAAGTACCTAAAAGAGCTTCTAAGATGGCAAAAAAATGTGAATCTGACCGGTTTTAGGGAACCGGAAGCTGTGGTAAAAAAACTCATCCATGAGGCCTTCTTTTTTATAAAGTACCTTCAGGGTAGAAATAGAATAGTCGATATGGGATCCGGTTCTGGTGCCATCTCCTTTATCTTTTCCCTACTTTTGGAATCGGACATATTCTCCGTGGAAAAAAACGTAAAAAAGGTTAGCTTTCAAAAACACATAAAAAGAATGCTCAATCTACCTAATTTTCACGTTATCCACGGACGAATAGAGGAGATAGAACCTCTCAACGCAGACGCCGTCTTTGCCAAGGCCTTTGGAGGAATAAAAGAAATAGTGGAAAAGGCGGATCCCCACCTTTTGAGTTCGGGTATCCTCCTTATACCAAAAAGCCCAAAGGAAAAGCCGATTCAGATTCCAAACTACAGTCTCATCATTTTGGAAAAATACAAGCTTCCAATGGACGAAAGGGAGAATTTGCTTTTCATTTACGAGAAAAATTAGGAGGAAGGTTTGAAAGTTAGGATAAAAATAGGCAGCTTAACTCTTCTTGCTCGTTTTTTTGATACTGAATGTGCAAAGGAAATATACGAAATCTTACCACTTGTTGCTCCACTAAATGAATGGGGAGATGAATTCTACTTTCAGATCCCAAAGATTTTACCTCCAGATGAAACGGCTACTGAGGATGTAAATGTGGGAGATATCGGTTATTGGCCAGAAGGGCATGCAATTGCCATATTTTTCGGCCCAACCCCAATAAGCGAAGGAGATAAACCTCGCCCTATAAGTAGGGTAAACATAATTGGTAGGATAATTGATGACCCGAATCACCTGAAAATGGTAAAAGGTTCAAAAGAGATTATTCTCGAAAAGGCGTAAAACCTCATTAATGGTCATCGCTATTGCAAACCAAAAGGGAGGGGTTGGAAAGACAACAACGGCTGTAAATCTGGCCGCATCCCTTGCCGTCTCAGAGAGAAAGACTCTCCTTCTAGATTTTGATTCTCAGGCAAATGCCACATTGGCGCTTGGCATACAATTAGAGGATCTAAGATCACATGTTTACCATGTGCTCATTGGAACCACCCCTTTAAAAGAAGTTATTAGGGAGACTTTGGTTCCCTACCTGGACATCGTTCCTTCCCACCCAGATCTAGTAGGAGCAGAAGTCGAACTTCTCGACTTCGAAGATAAGGAATCTGTTTTGAGAAAACGGCTCTCTGAAGTAAAAAAGGATTATGCCTACATAATTGTTGACTGTCCTCCCTCCCTCGGCCTCCTCACGATCAATGCCCTCGTTAGTTCAGACAGGGTTCTAATCCCTCTCCAGTGCGAGTATTTTGCACTCGAAGGACTTGCCCTCCTTTTAAGGACTATAGCGATAATAAAGAAAAGGCTCAATCCCGATTTAGAGATTCTAGGTGTCCTACTTACCATGTTCGACAAAAGAAACGCCCTCTCCTTCAGGGTCCTTGAAGAGGTAAAGAGATACTTTTCGAGAGAGATCTTTTCCACAATAATTCCGAGAAACGTCAGACTGAGCGAGGCAAGTAGCTATGGTAAACCCGCACTACTTTATGATATAAACTCAAAAGGGGCTGAAAGTTATCTAGATCTTGCCGCAGAGGTGATAGAAAGGAGCTAAGATGGAGAAAAGAGATCCTCTCGGAAAGGGACTTCAAGCTATCCTCAAGGACATTGACGAGAAAGTCGCTGTGAGACTTGTACCCGTTGAAAGGATCATTCCAAATCCAAATCAGCCAAGAATTTCCTTTGACGAGGAAGGCCTTATCGGACTTGCCCAATCAATAAAGGAGAAGGGTCTTCTCCAGCCCTTAATAGTCAGAAAAAAAGGGGGGGACTACGAGCTGATCGCAGGTGAGAGAAGACTTAGGGCCTCAATTATGGCGGGGCTTAAAGAAGTACCGGTCCTGATCAGGGAGGCAGATGAAAGGGAGTCACTTGAGATCGGATTGATAGAGAATCTCCAGAGGGAGGATCTGAACCCTCTTGAGGTCGCAAATATATACAGAAGATTTGTTGAGGAACTTGGATACACCCATGAAGAACTGGCCAGAAAGATAGGGGTGGAGAGGAGCTCTGTAACAAACACATTGAGACTTCTTAAGCTACCAGAATGGATAAAGGAGAAAATTAGGGAGGGAAAGCTCTCCTCAGGCCACGCAAGAACTCTCTTAAGTATCAAAGACGAAAAAGAACAGAGAAGATTTGTGGAAAAGGTTCTAAAGGAGAAAAGCTCGGTAAGAGAACTTGAGAGAGAGGTGAGAAAAAAAAGTGAGAGAAACGTGGAATTTGCAACGATTGAGGAGCACCTTTCTAGGTACTTGAAAACTAAAGTTCAGATCACTTTCAAAAAAAACAGAGGGAAAATCATAATAGAGTTTTTCTCAAAGGATGATCTTTCAAGGCTCCTTGAGCTTCTTTCACCTTCTCGAGTATGATCCCGTATCTTGCTCCCCTTGTACTAACCACAACGTAGTCAGAATCGAAGAAATCCATGATTCTCTCAAGAAGAAGGACTCCGCAAAGGATTATGTCTGCTCTTTTTTCATCGCAGGCCAAAAATGTCTCTCTAATCATTTTTTGACTCATCCCTTCCATCCTCTTGAGAAGTGAACTCACTTCATCCTTTTTGATCCTCCTTCCGTGAATAATATCCCTATCAAAGAATTCTCTTCCGGAATGGATCGCTCCTATGGTCGAAACGGTACCTCCCAAACCTATAATATTTTTTTTCCGCTTATTGAGTCTCCTTTTTAGCTCTTCATCCACAAAAGTTCTTAGAGACATAAGTTCGCCATAGAGAGGTGGATCTGAAAAAAGGAAAGTCTCCTTTAATTTTACCGCTCCAAATGGCACTGAGACTGCCTCTTTTAGGTTTCCTTCGTAAATAATCTCAGTACTTCCACCACCAATATCCACAATCACTTCCGAATCGTATTTGATCCTATCGTCCGTAATGACGGAAAGGAGACTGTAGTAAGCCTCTTTTTTTTCACTTAAAATCTCGATCTTAAGTCCCAGTTCTTCTTCCACACGGCGAATAAATTGGTCACTGTTTTGAGCCTCCCTAAGTGCCTGAGTCCCAAAAGGGAAGACCCTTTCAACTCTCTCCCTTCTTAGGATCTTTAGGTATCTTTTGAGGACAGAGATAGTTCTCTCAATTGCCTCCTCATCTAATTTTCCAGATCTGCTCAGGTTCTGACCAAGCCTTGGAGATTCTGAAATGTCAAGGATCTGCCTTATCCCTGATTCTACCTCAACAACCAGAAGTAGAACCGTGTTTGTTCCTATGTCTATTGAGGCACATCTCATCCTTCAACGCTTATCAGTTATGCCTCCTTGAAATTCGTCTTTAAATGACTCTTTAAACTTCTTTATGATCCTATTTTCTATTTGCCTCACCCTCTCCCTTGAGAGGCTAAATTTCTCTCCAATCTCTTGAAGGGTAAGTGGTTCTTCCGCAATTATTCGATGCTCAAAGATAAATCTTTCCTTTTCACTCAAGTTCTTTTTAAAATCCTCAACCTTCCTCTGGAATATCTCCCTTTGCTCCTTTTCCGCTACCTTCTCCTCTATATTATCCTCAACCCCGACAAGATCCATTATTGTGTCAGTACCCTCCTCGTTAATTGGGGTTTCAAGGGATATGTCAGAATGGGATAACCTTTTTTCCATGTCCTCCACTTCTTCCTCTTTTACATCCAGTTTGCTGGCAAGGAGTTTTGGGGCAGGAAAAATACCAAGAGCTTCAAGCTTCTGCCTTTCCTTGTTCAGCTTGTAAAAAAGCTTCCTTTGGCTCTGGGTTGTTCCAACCTTAACAAGGCTCCAGGATTCCATTATGTACCTTAGTATGTAAGCGCGGATCCAGAAAGAGGCGTAAGTAGAAAACCTTGTTCCCCTATAAGGGTTGTACTTTTTCACGGCGTGGAGAAGTCCCACATTCCCCTCTTGGATGAGATCGAGTATATTCTGATACGCACTGTAGTACTCGAGTGCTATCTTTACGACTAGCCTCAGATTCGATATTACAAGCTTCTGGGCTGCTTCCTTATCCTTGTACTTATAAACCCTTTCTGCAAGCTCAAATTCTTCCTCCCTTGAAAGAACGGGATGTCTTGAGATCTCCTGAAGATAGGTCTTGAGAGGGTCGAAAGGGACTGGAAGTCTATCCTCTTTTTCTCCTTCCTTTTCATCAAACCCGTGCTCTAACTCATCGTAGATCATTGCCCTTAAAATACGCTCCCCTTTCCTTTATAAGTTCTGCCACTATGCTGATTGCTACCTCCTGCGGAGTATCAGAATTTATCTCAATTCCGATTGGTGCGTGCACTTTCTTTAACTTCTCCTCTTCAAAACCCTTGTTCCTTAAATAGTCGAAAACAGCCATAACCTTTCTTCTCGAACCAATCATCCCCACGTATCTAAAAGGCCTCTTTAAAACCTCCTCAAGACATAAGGTATCAGTTTTGTGACCTTTCGTAGCGATAACAACGAACTCCTCACCGGTAAAGTCGAGTATGCGAAAAGATTCCTCAAATGGCATGGAATATACCCTTTCAGCATCTGGAAAATTCTCTTTTTTTGCCAACTCCTCCGAATCATCTATCACAGTTACAGCGAAGTCTACAAGATTTGCCACAATAGTCAGATACCTTGCAACGTGTCCGGCTCCAAATATGTAAAGAACTGATTTGGTTTGAAGTGGAATAAGTAGACTCGATCCATCAGTGAAGATGGGCTTTCTAATTGGAAGCATTCCAGTGATCCTCGATAACTCTTCCTCCTCAATAGGATCGCCTATTACTGAACCGTAAATCCCAATAAAAGACTTGAGATACCTTTCATCTTTCATCCTCACGTAGAAGGTCCCCTCCTTCCTTTCGGAAAGGAACCTCCTTGCTTCTTCGTAAACTAAGAGGTGTTCGTATAGGGCAGGCTCAATGAAAACATCCACATTGCCCCCGCATAGCATACCGTTTTCTTCAACGGACTTGGCATCCATTCTGTAATTGAGGATCATCGGTCTTTTTTCCCTAATAACACTTCCCGCTTTCTCCTTCACATCCTTCTCAAGTACCCCTCCTCCTATGGTTCCAAAGATTTTTCCATCTTCACCTACGAACATAGTTGCACCCTCTCTCCTTGGAGCAGACCCAATCCTTCTCACAATCGTTGCAATGCACCCACTCTTTTTCTCCTTAAGGTAATCCACAGCTGCACTAAAGACCATAAGGCTCATGGCGACCTCCAGTCAGTTTGTGACAAAAAATGGAAGAGTGCCTCAAGAACCCCTCCTGCAATTGCCCTAGCCTTCTCAGAAATCGTGTAACAGAAAAGAGGCTCCATTCTTGGATCCACATCCCCTATCTTCTCATTAGCCTCAACGTATATCTCCCTAATCAGCCCCCTTAGGATCCCATCAATCTTTGAAAAAACGGGAGTATCACCTACGTATAGGACCAAATCGTCTTTTCTCACCACATCACCTATTCCTTTTACGTGCTTCACATACCCTGCACAAGGCGCACGAAGAACCCTCTCTTTTGTGTATCCAAGTACTGGGGCAGGGACTCCAGTGGGCGGCTCTGCTTCACCTTCATAGATAACCCTTCCCAAATTGTGACCCCGCATGCTCTCAATCACCGCGTGACAATTCTCAGGTGCCTTAAATCCAGGTCCAACGCATATAACAATTGGCGCATCTTCCTTAGTCGTTCCCGTGTTTCTCTTCGCCATGATGGCATCCACAAGGACGTGTGGTTTAAGCTCCTTTACACAACTTGCCAGCGGATCAACTTTAACAGCTATAAAACCTTTTTCCCAAACCCTATCTAGTTCTCCTAATGTGTCTATTCGTACAGCCTTGATATTCTCAACGGAAGTTTCACCATCGTAGATGGCTTCTGAAAACGAAACTGTTCTTCTGACGGACAAGGGGTTCTCTATTTCTGTCATAAGTATCTTTTTTATTCCCGCCATATAAAGCCTATGAGCGATGCCAGAGGCCATCTCTCCAGCACCTTTTACAATTACTTTTATCTCCCTATAATCGATCATGTGGCCTTCCCAAAAAAACAGGCCGGATAATGGCAGGGGTTGCAACCAAGACAGAGTCCTCCATAAGCAAGAGATGCAACATGGCTTTTTTTCATAGATTCCAGATTTTCGCCTGCGAGTATTCTTCCCAGAATGATATCAAAGACGGTGTATCTATTGTAGTATATACATGCTGGAGCTCCAAGAATGTACTTCCCATCAAGGAAACCAAGAAGAAACATTGCTCCAGGAAAGACCGGAGTACCATAGAAAATCACACGTGCTCCCGTCGCTTCTATCCCTTCCTTTGTTACGTCATCAGGATCGACCGACAGACCGCCTGTTGTGACAACAATATCCGCACCCATATTCATCAAGTCAAGTATGGAATCCCTGATCATAGAGATTTCATCATCCACAATCCTCTTTCCCACTATTTCGCACCTCATTTGGCGCAACTTTTCCTCTACGATCATCGAGCCGTCCTGGATCCTTCCATTGTAAATCTCCGATCCGGTAACAACGATTCCTATCTTTTTTTTTGTATATGGAGAGATCCAGATCACCTTTTTCTTGATCCCTTCAACTTTTTTCAGATATTTTTCGTCAATGTAGAGAGGCAAAATCCTTGTCGCCGCCACTACATCCCCTCTTTTGACAGGATACCTGTTTGGAAGGGTTGAAAAGAGGACATCCTTAACCATGTTGACCTTTTGGAGGCCACCTTTGTCAACGTAGAAGAGTCCGTCCACTTTGCTTATTATAGAGACCTTCCCCTCTTTCGGAGGAAGAATCTCCATGTTTTCATCCATAAGTGCCTTCGCTATTCTAAGTGCCGCCTCTTCTTCGTGGATACCCTCCTCGTCACTCTCCAAAATGTAAATATGCTTTTTTCCAAGATCGAGAAGCCTTTCCACATCTTCCTTTTCTATTCTTTTCCCCCTTTGAAAGGCAACAACCTTCCTCCTCCCGGGTACGATTTCGGTTATATCATGTGCAAGAACCATTCCAACTGCTTCCTCAACTTTAACCTTTTTCATATTCCTCCCACATTCTCTCGATATTTTTTAAGTCATCTGGGGTGTCTATGTCCATTAAGATGCTCTCGTCCGCCTGAATATGTACAACATTTTTTTCCTCGCCTTCTATGACGTATCTTAAGCCCTCCTCACCATCAATATTCGATATGGCTTTCAAATAGCTTCCAGGACCAACTAGAATTGGATGTCCTCTTACTCCTCCATGTACAGGTACGACTATGTGTGGGAACTTTTTGGAGGCCTCTTCTATCATTACCTTTAAGAGATCGGTTTTAACGAAAGGCTTATCCCCAAGGTGGATAAAGACCTCATCCTCATCTTCTATATGGAGGAGTCCTGCCTTCAAAGAGGAGGCCATCCCCTTTTCGTACAATGGATTGTAGACGAAAGTTACAGGGTAAGTGGATAAAACCCTTTTTATATCTCCCATCCTATCTCCTACAACCACAATTATCTTTGCCAACTCTTGAAGAAGCAAAAAGGGCTTTAGAGTCATTTCTATGATCGGAATACCCTTAATGGGAAACAAAAGTTTTTGGGATCCAAATCTCTTGGAAAGCCCTGCGGCTAAGATTATGGCCACGTGTCTTTTTTTCATTGAAAGAACAATTAAAAGACCTCTGCTGAAAATACGTAGATATCTGCATCCTCTGATTTCCACGCATCTTTAGGTAAGCCAGCTTTATAGCAGGTATGCTCAAGAAACTCTATTCTGTCCCATCCATATTCAACTGCCACCTGAGGTAGAAGGAGCCCTGAATTGCCGAACGCCTCAATGTAAAGACCGTGCTTTCCAACTTCTATCTCTTCCACATTTTTGATTTTTTTCAAAGGAGTAAGTACTGAGATTTCAATTTCAATTTCCTCCCATTCGCTCTTAGAGAGGGGTGGAAATCTTGGGTCGTGAAATGCTGCTTCTATTGCAACTTCCTCAACTGTTTTATGGAGGGGGAGATAGCCCTTTATATAGCCAATGCAACCTCTCAGTTCGCCACCTTTTTTTATGGTAACGAATGCACCTTTCTTTTCCTTCAGGGATTCTGGTACTTCAATCTCCTTACGTTCCTTATTGAACAGTTTGCTCTCTATTGCAGATCTAGCTATCTCTTTCAGGATTCTCTTTTCCTCTTCGGTCATTCTTACTCCACAAAGATCGCTGACATGTATCCTACAACCGCACTTCTGTCACCAGAGACATCTCCTGAATTCGCGTACTTCAAGACTATTCCCTTTTTAGCACCCATCATTTGAGAAACCATCATGACTGTGATCATAGGGCCAGCCCCGCAGGCCTCGTAATTCTCATCTTCATAGTCCCTTTCCATACCTTCAACATCAAAGGCCTCTATATGACGAATAACAATTCCATCAAGCTTTTTTGCCTTCTCATAAGGGTAGTAATGTGAAAGGTCACTACTTGCAACAAAGATAACCTTTTTTTTCTCGTCTCTTAGAGCTTCGTAGAGCACAGAGGATGCTCCCCTCCAGATACTCCTCCTCTGGGCTCCCATTATCAGTGGGACAATTTTGAAATCTTTGAGCACAACCTGTAAAAAGGGAATCTGGACCTCCAGCGAATGTTCCCCAAGATGGGGATCCACGTTTGATGAGAAAAGACCAGAACCGGCATCTAAAATTTTTAGAGCCATATCCTCGTCAATATGGGCAATACCGAGTGGGGTCCTGTAACCCCCACTTTCCATCACTGCCAGCCCATCGAAGTAGGATCTGTGGCTGGGAGCCAATATTATAACCGTATCGTAATTTTTCCCAAGGAGCGTTTTATAACCGTAGGCTGCCACCTGTCCAGAATAGATATACCCAGCATGTGGAGAGATAAGTCCAATGGGATCATGTCCTCCAATTTCAATTTCAGCTTGATTTAAGTATCTTTCCACAGTTTTTCTAAGTAGGGAAGGATCGTCTGGGTAAAAGGAACCACTTACAGCTGGCTCTCTTATTACTTTCACTGGGTTAAATTATAGCACATAAGAAAAGCGCCAAAAAGACAAAACTTCTACTTAGCTGTAAAGGAGTCTTTTTACCGTTTCGCCAATTTCCGCAAGGGATCTGACCACAAAAATTCCAGAAGATTCAAGGGCCTCTATCTTGGCTTCCGCACTCTCCTTCTCTCCCATAATTATTGCACCCGCATGGCCCATCTTCTTTTCCCTGGGAGCACCGTATCCTGCAACGTAGGCACACATCGGTTTACTCATTGACTTTTTATAAAATTCCGCTGCCTCCTGCTCCATACTCCCTCCAATTTCTCCAATGAGAACAATAAACTCCGTCTCCCCATCCTTCTCGAAAAGTTCAAGAACATCCACAAAACGCATGCCAACAACTGGATCTCCTCCTATTCCAACACACGTTGACTGTCCTATGTTAAGATCTGTGAGCTGACTTACAACCTCGTAACTTAACGTTCCACTTCTTGAGATTACCCCAACATTCCCCCTTTTATGGATATGGCCGGCCATAACCCCGATTTTGCACCTCTCAGGAGAGATAACACCCGGTGTATTTGGACCGATGAGGATTACCCCCTTCTCCCTTATAAGGTTTTTCACTATGAGCATGTCATGGATAGGGACTCCTTCTGTGATACAGACAATCAATTTTATTCCCGAGTCCACTGCCTCAATAATGGCGTCCTTTGCATTCATGGGAGATACAAAAATGCACGAAGCCTGAGCACCAGTCTCCCTTACAGCCTCGCTTACGGTTCCGAATATGGGGATTCCCAAAAAGGTCTGACCCCTTTTTTTCGGCGAAACCCCACCCACTACCTTCGTCCCGTACTCTAGCATCCTCTCAGTGTGAAAAGCTCCTTCCCTTCCCGTTATGCCCTGGACTATAACCTTTGTTGTCTCATCTACAAGGATACTCAATTTAGACCTTTATCTCCTTAAGTTTTTCTAAAGCTTCCTTAAGATCACGCACAATTATAGCTGAGCCGGTCTCTTTCACAATCCTTAACCCCTCTTCGGCGTTTGTGCCGGAAAGCCTCATAATGACAGGCTTGTAAATGTGGGGAGATGCATCTTTGAAGCCCATAGCAAAGGTATCGCACCTTAAAATCCCTCCAAAAACATTTACAAAGATAACTTTTACGTTCTCATCAGAATGAACGAGTCTTAGGCCGTAAGAGACCATCTCTTTAGTCGCTCCTCCACCAACATCAAGGAAATTGGCAGGTTCCTTTCCAGCCATACGAACAAGATCCATAGTTGCCATTGCAAGTCCAGCTCCATTTGCAACACATCCCACATTTCCCTTTAACCTGACGTAATTTATACCTGATGCCCTAGCGTTGAGTTCTCTTGAATCTTCCTGTGTCGGATCGTACATTTCGGCAAGATCTTTGTGTCTGAAAAGGGCATTGTCGTCAATAACCATCTTTGCGTCAATGGCTACAAACCCTTTATTTGGGACATGGGCAAGAGGGTTTATCTCACAGAGAAGACATTCCTTCTCTAAAAACGCCCTGTACAATTTTTCACAGAGGGCAGAAAATGGCTCAAGTAAAGCAAAGTCAAGACCCAGTGAAAAAAAAACTCTTCTTATCTTGTAAGGCAGAAGCCCGTACCTTGGGTCTATAAGTTCAGTCAGAATGAGGGATGGATCCTCTCTAAAAACATCCTCTATGTTTACGCCTCCCTTTTTACTTGCAATGAGCCTTATACCTTCCACATCTCTATCAACCAAAATGGCTAAGTAAAGCTCCTCCTTTACTTCCTCAAAGGTCTCGACCAAAACCTTTCCAACGTACTTTCCCTCCTCTCCAGACTGAGAAGTTACAAGCCTTTTTCCCAGAAGTGACCTGACCTCTGACCTTAGCTCCTCGATGGTTCTTACAATTCGTATCCCCCTTGCCTTTCCCCTTCCTCCCCCATGGATTTGAGCCTTTACAACAAGTGGAAAACCGAGCGTATTTGCGACCTCTTCTAATTCGTTTTCACTCAAAACGGTAAAGCCAGGGGGAACTAAAATAGAGTACTCACTGAGAATCTTTTTGGCCTGGTATTCATGTATCCTCATCTACTCTCTCGGAAAGGACCATAGGCCTAGAAGTATTCTTTGCCTTTCTCCCCTCTTTAACTCCCTCTTCAAAAGCCGTAAGATTCAATTCTTCCGTACCCTTAGGAATCCTTCTAATCAGAGCTTTCTTTATTGAGCTTTTTTTAAGGTAAGGGGTTAGCTCGGAGAAGGCTCCGAGAGCGACGACATTCGCCACAAAGTCCTTTTTCAGTTTTTCTCTTGCTATCCTTGTAAAGGGTATTCCGTAGAATCTCTGTAAGGGAACATGCTTTACATACGTGGAATCGACGATAAGGATACCTTCCTCCTTCAGATCACCGTAATAATCGTCGCAAGCCTTCTGACTCATAGCGATCAGGCAGTCGAGTCTTATTGCCTTTGGATAGTCTATCTCTTCGTCACTTATTACAACTTCAGATTTGCTCGAGCCACCTCTTGCCTCCGGTCCATAACTCTGAGTTTGGGCTGTGTTCAATCCTTCAATGATTGCAGCCTCTGCTATTATTATCCCCATTAGAACGATCCCCTGACCACCCCAGCCACTTATCCTTATATCGTATCTCATCCCAGTTTAAATCTCAGTGAATTTTTTCGCCATCTTTCTAACTTTTTCGTACTCCTCTTCGAATGTGGGAAAATCCCTATCCTGAAGAACGCCTATCACAAATCTGTCAGTAAGCTCCTCCTCCTTCATTTCCCTTGCCTTATCAACTGGAATTGCGTGTTCCCTCTGCCAAATGAGCATATCCACAGCGGAACCTATCCTGTTTATCTTTCCGTACTGGGTATGACAGTGAGATATCACCTCAACAACAGAAAACCCCTTTTTCAAAAAGGCCCTCTTTAATAATTCATCGAGAAGCTTTACATGGTAAACAGTCGATCTTGCAACAAAGGACGCTCCACTAACAATTGCAAGCTCTGATATTTTGAAAGGTCTTTCAATGTGAAAATAGGGAGAAGTGGAAGTCTTTGCTCCGTATGGAGTTGTTGGGGAGTACTGACCACCAGTCATCCCATAGACACTGTTATTTACAACCACAGCCTTAAGATCCACATTTCTCCTTGCCGCGTGGATAAAGTGGTTCCCTCCTATCGCAACGGCGTCCCCATCTCCCATGACAACTATCACTTTTAGCTGCGGCTTGGCAAGCTTTATCCCTGTAGCAAATGCAAGCGCTCTTCCATGGGTAGTATGAAGTGTATTGAAGTCCACATAAACTGGAAGCCTTCCCGTGCATCCTATTCCTGATACTAGAACCACTTCGTCTTTTTTGAAACCACAACCATCAATGGCTCTAATGAGAGAACCGAGCAGTATCCCTATCCCACAGCCAGGACACCAGACGTGGGGAAATTTTTTATCGTGCCTTAAGTACTTATGGATCAGTTTTGTAACCTCTCCCATCAGTAAACCTCTTTTATCTTAAGGAGTATCTCTTCCGGAGTTATTGGGGTTCCATCAACCTTGTTAATTGTAAAAACCTTTGATTGGCCCCTGTTTACGCGTTTCACTTCCCTCGATATTTGACCCATGTTCATCTCAGGAACAATCACAACCCTCGCTCTTTGTAACACCTTTTCAACCTCTGTCCTCATGAAGGGCCAAAGCGTTTTCAACTTCAGGAGACCTGCCCTAATACCCCTTTGCCTTGCCTCAATACATGCCCTTTTTGCCGATCTTGCAACGCAACCGTAAGCGATTATACAGATTTCCGCATCTTCTGTCTCAAAACTCTCACCTAACTGTAATTCTTTAAAGTTCTGACTTATCTTTCGGAAAAGTCTCCTTATAAAAGGATCTACCTCCTCCGGCCTGCTTGTAGGAAAACCCTTAACATCGTGTGTAAGACCAGTTACGTGGTAGCGATAACCATCCCCAAAGTTAGCCATGGGAGGAACTCCACTCGGTGTATCTTCATACGGTATGTACCATTCGGGAGGAACGGAAGGTTTCACCCTGTTGACAATTTCTATATTCTCATCCTCAAGGCATATGTTTTCCCTCATATGAGCCACAATTTCGTCTACCAGTAAAATTACGGGAATTCTAAATCTTTCAGAGAAGTTGAAGGCCAAAATCGTTAGAGAGAAGCACTCTTTTACAGTTGAAGGACAGAGTACTATAATCGGGTGATCCCCATGAGTACCCCATCTGGCCTGCATCACATCTCCCTGAGAAGGGGATGTGGGAAGACCTGTAGATGGACCAGCTCTCATGCAGTCTACTATAACGCAGGGTACCTCGGCCATTATAGCAAAACCTATGTTTTCCTGCATGAGGGAAAATCCAGGACCGCTTGTCGCTGTCATCGATTTGGCACCTGCAAGAGAGGCACCAATTACAGCCGCAATACTTGCTATCTCATCTTCCATTTGAATAAAGGTGCCGCCTATCCGAGGTAATTTTAAAGCTAAAAGCTCGGCTATCTCTGTGGCGGGAGTAATTGGATAACCGGCAAAGAACTTCAAACCTGCCCTTATGGCCCCTTCAACTATAGCCTCGTTTCCCTGTAGAAGTACCTCTTTACCTTTTTTCTTCTTTCTCAATAGCTGAATCCTCGATAACGGTTATTGCAAAATCAGGACATCTCAGTTCGCACCACTTACACTTTATGCATTTTTCTGGGTTTTCAACGAAGGGATAACCAAGCTCGTCTTTAGATAGAACAGAGCCTGGACAGAAAGCCACGCATATTCCACACGCTTTGCACCATGCTTTGTAAATGTCTATTGTGACCATTACATTTTAGGATTTTGAGTCAACGATAAGGGTTACAGGACCATCGTTTACCAGGTAAACATCCATGTGAGCCCTGAAAACACCTGTTTCTACCTTTTTTACCCTTTTTTTTGCCAATTCCACGAATCTATCGAAGAGATCTTTTGCTTTTTCCCTTTCCATGGCCTCAGAGAAGGAAGGCCTTCTCCCCTTTGAACAGTCTCCGTAAAGCGTGAACTGGGAGACGACAAGAAGATCTCCTCCAGTATCAAGAAGGGAGAGATCCAGTTTCCCTTCCTCCCTTTCGAATATTCTAAGGTTCACTATTTTTTCCACCATCCATTCTACGTCTTTTTCAGAGTCTTCCCTCCCTATACCGAGGAAGACTACGATACCTTTACCTATTGCGCCTTTAGTTTCTCCTCCTATTTCGACTTTCGCCTCCTTTACCCTCTGGAGTACTGCTCTCACTTCTCCTGTTCTTTTTCCCTTTTGGCCTGTTCAATTATTTTTTGCGCTATATTCTGCGGAACTTCCTCGTAATGGGAAAATTCCATCGTGAATGTTCCTCTTCCACCTGTCATAGAACGGAGATCAGGTGCGTATCTTAAAATCTCGGCCATCGGTACATACGCCCTTATCACCTGGTTATTTCCCTTTGCCTCAACACCAAGGATCTTCCCCCTTCTAGAATTCAGGTCGCCCATTACGTCACCTAGATTTTCCTCTGGTACTATGATCTCCATTTTCATTATCGGTTCAAGAAGAACTGGGTTCGCCATTTCCATACACTTTTTGAAACCCATTGATGCTGCGATCTTGAAAGCCATCTCGGAGGAGTCCACCTCATGGTAGGAACCGTCGTAAAGGGTAACCTTAACATCTGTCACAGGATAGCCGGCAAGTATCCCATGCTGCATCGCTTCAATTACGCCCTTTTCCACAGCAGGGATGTACTGCTTAGGAATAACTCCACCTACTATTTTATCCTCGAATACAAAGCCTTCCCCTCTAGGGAGTGGTGAAATCTCAAGCCAGGTATCTCCGTACTGCCCTCTACCCCCTGACTGCCTCTTGTACTTCCCTTGCGCCTTCGCAGTCCCTTTTATCGTCTCCTTGTAAGGAACCTTTGGTTCTTTCAGTTCCACTTCAACTCCGAACTTTCTCTTCAGCTTTTCAACAACAACCTCTATGTGAACCTGACCCATTCCTGAAAGGATGAATTCCTTTGTCTGCTCGTCCCGAGCATACCTTATCGTCAGATCTTCCTCCATTAGCTTGGCAAGAGATGCATTCAACTTATCCTCGTCTCCCTTTGTCTTCGGCCTAAGTGAAAAGGAGATGAGGGCAGGAGGGACCTTTGGCCCTTCATACTTTATGGGATACTTTTCATCGCAAAGTGTGTCACCAGTTCCAACATTTTTCAGCTTGGCCACAACCCCTATGTCTCCAGTTCCAGCACAAGGTGCAGGTTTCTGTTTCTTCCCAACAAGGAAAAATATCTGTCCTATCTTTTCCTTTTCGTCCTTTGTGGAATTGAGAACTGTTACATCTGGATAAAGTTCTCCAGAATAAACCTTAAATAAACTGAGTCTTCCTGTAAATGGGTCGCTTATCGTTTTGAAAACGTATGCACTGAAAGGTTCTTGGGGAGAAATAAGTCTTTTTACCTTTGCTCCAGTTTTAGCATCGTAACCTTCAACTTCCTTCCTGAATGTGGGAGGCGGACAAAATTTGATTATAAAATCGAGCAGACTTGAAATTCCAATGTTCCTTATGGCTGAACCGCAAAGAACAGGTACGATCTTTCCTTCCCAAATACCGTTTTTTAGACACTCCCCTATCTTTGAGCTCTCTATTTCTTCACCGGACAGGTACTTTTCCATAATTTCATCGTCCATCTCAACTATACTCTCCATAAGCCTTTCTCTGTAAGACTCGTAAGTTTCCTTCAAATCATCGGGAACATCGATCTCCTCGAAGAAACCAGATGCGTCCTCCTTGTAAAGGAGGACCTTTCCGGAAAGAAGATCTACAACCCCTTTAAAGTTATCCTCGCTTCCATAAGGTATCTGAACGGGAAGGAAGTTTGTTCCCTCAAAGCTGACCTTTAGGGAGGTAAGAGTTCTGAAAAAATCGGATCTTTCCCGATC
Source organism: uncultured bacterium (assembly GCA_938084905.1). Taxonomy (GTDB): domain Bacteria; phylum Desulfobacterota; class Syntrophorhabdia; order Syntrophorhabdales; family JANXAF01; genus CALKEQ01. The sequence goes on along the minus strand of CALKEQ010000007.1, from coordinate 172,601 downwards.
AAGCTTGTTTACAAACACTAAAATCGGATTTTTATTCTCCTTTGCAAACTGCCAGACCTTTTCAGTCTGAACCTTAACACCATCTATACCACTTACCACAATTACCGCACAGTCGACCACCCTCATACATAGTCTTGCATCAGAGATGAAGTTATCGTCACCAGGTGTATCTAGAAGATTGATTTTGTGCTTTTTCCACTCAAAAAAGGCAAGAGAGGAGGATATTGTTATCTTTCTCTCAATCTCCTCAGGCTCAAAATCCATAATTGAAGTACCATCATCAACCCTTCCTAATCTACTGTTTTCTCCCGCAAGGAAAAGCATAGCCTCGGCTATGGAAGTCTTTCCGTCTCCTCCATGTGAAAAAAGTCCTACGTTCCTTATCAGCTCTGGTTCGTATCTCTTCATACAGGCTCCTTTCGAAAAACTGTAGTCGAAAAAATTCGGGTCAATTTTACATGGGATTGCCGCAAAAATCAAGATGGGGTAAAGATGTAGTAGGGTCCAGATACTCTGATTGAAGAAAAAGGCGTTTTAGCCTTGATAAAGTGTACCCCATCTAGATCAACGTAGTCGAAATCGCCTATTCCAGAAGCGAAAAAAATTCCCGCAGATAGACCAATAGGTGTCTCGGTTAAGCATCCTATCATCAGTTTAAGCCCAGCCCTCTTTGCGAGATCGTGGATCTTCTTGGATTCATTTATTCCGCTTTTGGCTATCTTTATATTCACCCCCCCTTTGAATCCTAAAGCACCTATCCTGTCTAAGTCCTCAACGTCTTTTACGGATTCATCAAGGACTATCTCACAATCTTTCTCCTTAACTATCTCTTTTAAACCACCATAATCGTCCCTCTTTAGTGGCTGCTCAAAAAACTCGACTGGAATCCTAAAACTTGAAAGTTTATCCCTTAGAACCAGAAATTCTCTCGCTGTATAAGACTCGTTCATGTCAAGCCTAAGCTGGTAATCATTTAAAGTCTCCTTTAAGAGGTCGTTTATTGCGGAGATGAACTGGAAATCCCTCTCTAAGTCTCCCTTAAGTTTTATTTTAAAAAAGCGGAATCCCCTTTTTGCAAAGAGACAAACCCATCTTAAAGCCTCTTTCAGATCTATGTGAGGAACTGTAATATCAGTCTCGATTATCCTCTTTTTCCCACCCCAGAAAGAAAACTCCGAAATATTTTTCCAGGAAAGGTAGGCCCGAAAAAGGGAAAGTTCCAGCCCTGAAATGGCAAGCCTAAAACTTGGAAAGTTTCTCCTCAACTTCTCTACCAAAGAAGGATACTCAGTAACGTTCATTCCTATGAGAGAGGATTTTGCCTCCCTTAAAAACCTTTCCATAACTTCAAGGCTTTCGAGGGAGAAGGCTCTCGATGTGGAAGCTTCACCTATTCCCTCATGGTTCCTATCTAGCAAAACGCGCAGTATGATACTTTCAGTAAAGTTCTTCTTTCCTTTCGCTGTCTCGAAGGCCACTTTAAGGGGTAGGGAGACCCTCTTTATCTCTATCCCTCTTATTAGGCTCATCTTTCTCTAATACTCTTCCAAAAAAGAGGATTAGATCACCCTTTCTTACGGCTTTTTCCTCAATCTCTGAAATTTGGAGATCAAAACTATCCTTAAGGTTACCGATCCTCACCTTTTTTTCCCTGCTCGATGCCTCAACAAAGTTCCCATCGCCACAGTAAATCATGACGTGATCGATCATTTGGGGATTTTTTCCAGTGGATAGAAATATCAGATCACCCGCTCTAAGTTCAGCTCCCCTGATCCTCTTTGAGAAAAGGAACTGATCATGCGCGTCTCTGGGAAGGTCGATTCCGTTAACTCTGAATACGAGATTTACAAGCCCCGAACAGTCCACGCCTGTTAATGTCCCAAAAGCTTCTACTTCCTCACATTTTATGCTCCTTCCTCCCCAAAGATACGGGCATCCAATAAAAATGTTTGCCGTTTTCACTATTTCATCTCCGCTGGTTTCCAACTTTTGCAAGAACCTGTAAGTACCCTCCCTAACGTGCACCTTTCTTTTCCCGTCAATTGTAAGAGAGGTGCTTTGAGGGAATTCTTCGAGAATTAAACGGCTGCCAAAAGGAATCGGGATTTTAAAGTCTTCCTCCTCGACCAATATTTTAGGGGAAATTACAACCGCATTAAAATGAAGCCTCCTTTCTGATTCCCTTAAATGTTCTTTTTTAGCATATCCCCTGTAAGGCGCCCAGAAGCCTCTTTGTCTGAAAGATCTCTGTTCCAGTGCTTCTACGAGGAACCAGCCTTTTTTCTCCGCGAGGATCTCCACCTCCTCATTGTACAGTAACTGACTCAACCGGTTCTTCTCTGAAAAACTTTCAATTTTAGAAAATTCCGGCTTATTTAATAGATCTGTAACGGGAGCATCAACGTAGTATACTCTTTGCATTCGAAAAATTATAGCACATTTGCCACAAGGACCCCCCCAATTCGACATTTCTTTTTTTTGCTTGAATTATTTGGAAAATGGTGTAAATAGTTTACTAGGTTCCACTTGAGAAAAAAGGGAGGAGGTGGGCTATAATGGAGATCCTAAGGGAGCTTGAAGATTTTGCGACTAGAAAACTCGCATCAACCATAATTGAGCTTCTTGGGAATATTTCAGATGAAAATTTTATACGTCTTACTTACCTTGCCGAAAAGCTAACGTCTGACAAGGAAATCCTTGCTGGAATAAGGGGTATAAGATACTATCTCCAGACCCCTGACCATGCGGCAAAAAAACTCTTCAGAAGGATTTTCTCCTACTTACCTGAGAGAAACAGAAGAAAGATCTTCGAAACGCTCTTTATGAGGGCATGGTTTCTTGGAAACAAAAGGAGGGACCAGTTTGAGAAGGAACACGGCTATAGACCCCCCTTTGTAATGATCCTTTCTCCAACCTTAAACTGCAATTTAAGGTGCAAAGGATGTTACACGCTCGGATATGGGACGAAGCCTGAACTTCCTTATGAGGTAGTTGATAGGGTCCTCAAAGAATGTGAGGAGCTTGCAATTCACTTCATAACCGTTCTGGGAGGAGAACCGCTTTTATACCCCCATCTTTTCCGCATGATAGAGGAACACCCAAGGATTTTCTTCCAAGTGTACACAAACGGCACTCTCATGACAAGAGATATTGCTAAGAGGTTTTCAGACCTCGGAAACGTCATGGTCGTCATAAGCATTGAGGGATACGAGGAAGAAACTGACAGATGGCGCGGTAAAGGTGTATTTAAAAAGATTATGTCTGCCTTCGAGTACTTAAGAGATGCAAGGGTTCTAATCGGATCTTCTGCTACGGTCACAAGCCAAAACGCAGAAACTGTTGCATCTGAGGAGTTCGTCGATTTTATGATCGAGTGCGGTTCCTTTTTACAGAATTACTTCCTTTATGTCCCCGTAAACGGTAAAGCAGATTTCTCCCTCATGGTAACTCCAGAACAGAGAAACCTTTTGAGGAAAAACGTCTCCCGTTTTAGGCACACGAAGCCAATGTTCTTCTTGGACTTCTGGAACGATGGTCCTCATGTGGAGGGCTGCATCGCGGGTGGAAGACGCTACTTCCATCTCAACGCTAAAGGAGATATTGAGCCGTGCGTTTACACGCATGTGGCAGTTGACAACATAATGAACACCACTTTGAAGAAAGCGTTAAATAGTCCTCTCTTTCAGGCAATAAGAAAGAGGCAGCCTCACAATCCGAACCACCTAAGACCATGTATGATAATAGATAATCCAAAGGTAATGAGAGAAATAATAGAGGAGGTAAAACCTTACTTTACCCATCCTGGCGCCGAGGAGATATATACCGAAAAGAGCAAGGAGATGGACGAATACGCGGAAAGGTACGCTCAGTTCGCAGATAAAATCTGGGAGGAGGAGTATGTAAATAAGTGTGTCAGATGCGCCACATCGGCAGGAAACTAAGAAAATTTATCTTTTTGATGCCTCTCCTATCATGGGGACGAAAAGGACAGATCCAAGTTCACGGACAGTAAAACTATTTTTTTGCTTTGTAACGACTATTAGGTTCTGATAGAAAAAAGTGCTTCCCAGGGGGATAACTAGCCTTCCTCCCTCCTTAAGCTGGGCAAGAAGAGGGGGAGGGATGTGATTTGCTGATGCTGTAATCATTATCGCATCGAATGGTGAGTACTCTTTCCATCCAAAGTACCCGTCTCCATGCTTAACATAAACGTTTTTATATCCCAGTTTTTTTAGCCTCTCTTTTGCCATCTCGTAGAGCCCTTTCCTTATCTCGATTGTGTAGACTTCTTTCACTATTTCTGCGAGAACTGCCGCCTGATATCCTGAGCCTGTCCCTATCTCTAAGACCCTCTCATTTCCCCTAAGGCACAGAGCCTCAGTCATGAGGGCTACAACGTACGGCTGGGAGATAGTCTGACCCTCTCCTATTGGCAATGGGTGATCTCCGTAAGCCTTATCGAGATACTTTTTTTCAACAAAAAGGTGTCTTTTCACTTTCAACATGGCATTTATAACCTTCTCGTCCTTTATTCCCCTGCCCTTTATATCTTTCTCTACCATCTCCTTTCGTCTGGCAAAAAAAATGTCCTCCTGCGGAAAAGCACAAGGTAATACGAGGAAATAAAGAAGGATAAAAAAAACGAGACTCACAAAAAAAATTTACCAGAAAAAAATGGAGAATCAAAGTTTGTCTCTCCAAGGAGATCCTTTTGGAAACTAAAAATAGCCTGTTTGACTATCCAGGAGATCTGTGATAGAAAAGTGGCTTAGACGGTGGGTGTAGCTCAATAGGATAGAGCATCAGGCTGTGGCCCTGAGTGCTGGGGGTTCGAGGCCCCTCACCCACCCCAAAAATCCTTTTTCCATAGGAGCTTGAAAATCTTCCCTGGCTAGAATAAAGGAGGGTGCATGCTAGTTTCCAAAACAGAATTTCCAGATATTCCCCTTTTCTTTCGAGGCAAAGTAAGGGATATTTACGACTTTGGAGATAAACTTCTAATCGTTACAACGGATCGGATATCCGCATTCGACGTAATTTTGCCTAACCCTATCCCTGATAAAGGCAAAATACTAAACAAATTGTCCAGATTCTGGTTCGATTTTGTTAAAGATATTATCCCGAACCACATGATCTCCACTAAAATCGATGACTATCCTCCTGTTTGCAAAAAGTACGGAGAGGTACTTGAGGAAAGATCGATGCTTGTATTCAAGGCAGATCCAATCCCAATCGAGTGCGTAGTTAGAGGCTACATCACTGGTTCAGCGTGGGAAGAGTACAAAAGGAAAGGAGAAGTTTGCGGAATCAGGCTTCCAGAAGGCCTTATTGAATCTTCCAAACTGGAAGAACCTATATTTACACCCACAACAAAGGTTCACAAGGGCCACGATGAGAATCTCACATTCGATGAATTAAAGGGAAAGATAGGAACTGAACTGGCAGAGAGGATAAAAAACATCTCTCTGAGAATTTATTTAGAAGCCAGTGCCTACGCAGAAAAAAGGGGGATAATAATAGCGGATACGAAGATGGAATTTGGAATACTAAATGGGGAACTTATCCTTATAGACGAGCTTTTGACCCCAGATTCTTCTCGTTTCTGGTCCCTTGAGGAGTACGAACCTGGAAGACCCCAAAAAAGCTTTGACAAACAATTCTTAAGAGACTATCTCATCTCTACAGGATGGGATAGAGAAGGTCCTCCTCCATTACTCCCAGAAGAGATTGTGGAAAAGACGAGAAAAAGGTACCTGGAGGCTTACGAGAGACTTGTCGGTCTTTAATGGAAATTGATTTAATAAGCGCAATGTAGTATCTTATTTTGGGGCGGTTAGCTCAGGTGGTTAGAGCGCTGGTCTCACATACCAGAGGTCACAGGTTCGAATCCTGTACTGCCCACCATAACTTTCCCTTAACAACTAGGAGGAAGAATGTCAGGCCATAGCAAATGGAGCTCAATAAAGCACAAAAAAGGTCTGATGGATGCAAAAAGAGGAAAGATATTTACCAAGCTCATAAGGGAGATAATGACAGCTGCTAGACTAGGAGGGGGAAATCCTGAGACGAACGCAAGGCTTAGACTTGCGATACAACACGCCAAAGCGGAGAACATGCCTAAGGAGAATATTGAAAGGGCCATAAAAAAAGGACTGGGGATTTTAGAAGGGGGAGAAAATTACGAGGAGTGCATTTATGAAGGTTACGGTCCTGGAGGAGTGGCAATCCTTATAGAAACGCTGACGGATAATAAAAAAAGGACAACGGCAGAAATTAGACACATCCTCTCCAGACTGAACGGAAGCTTGGGTGAGGCAGGATGCGTCTCATGGCTTTTCCAAAAAAAGGGTTTCTTCTCCTTCGACAAAAACGTAGTAGATGAGGATAAAATTATGGAGATTGCCCTAGAAGGTGGAGCTGAGGATGTAAAGGTGGACGAAAATGAGATAGAGGTTTACACGGATGTGGCAAGTTTTGAGAAACTGAAGAAGCTCTTTGATGAGAATAAGATCCCATACATAGTGGCCGAGATAAGCATGATTCCGCAGACATTTGTTAAACTTGAGGGTAAGGATGCGGAAAATATGCTTAAGCTCATGGAAGCTCTTGAGGACTCAGACGACGTACAGAGGGTCTACGCCAACTTTGACATATCTACAGAGGAAATGGAACGAATTACCCAGGCAAAGATGGGTTCGTAAGGATTCAGTAAAGTTTCAGCTTTTTAACTTCTCCACTTTTCCCAGAAAAGTTTACGTCCCTCCCATCAAGGATCAGTTTTACTCCTCCCGCATTTCCAATGATAAGGTCGAAACCCTCATTAGCATTAAGAACGATTACGTCCTGAGGGTTAAGCATAAACTCCTTTTTTTCCTTTCCATCGAGAATAACACTTATCCAGGTTCTCTCATGACACATGATTACGAGCTGCCTTTTAGTTGAAAAAGATGGTTCCGAAGGCGCAATTACTGCCTGAATTGTCCTTTGCTCCTTAAGTCTTGCATCTTTCTGTCCAATCCTCTTTTCGGCGAGAAAAAGAAAAGCTATTACTAAAGCGATCAGAGCATAAAGGAAGATTCTCTGCCCACCCCAACTACCCTTTTCCCTTCTTAAATAGGAAGCTTCTATTTCCCGGTTTGGAATTTTCGGCTTAAGATGGGAAATAAACGGAATTACATCCTCTTCACATCCAAGTAAACGTGCATATGCTCTCACATAGCCGGAAAAATAAACGTAAGGTATCTTTTCATGAGCAATACCGCTCTCTATATCCTCAATTACCGATCTCCTAAGACACAGTTCTTGACTTACATCCTCTACGGAGAGTCCCTTCTCTTCCCTTTTACTCCTCAAATACCCCCCCAGGGACTCAAGGTCATTCATAAACCGCTTCAAATAGATTACACCAAATCCTCTCTCCTATCAAGGCTTGGTTATTTCACAGAGCTTATTCAGCTTCTCCCATTCGCTATTTACCCTTTGCTGAATCTCCTTTATTTCTTTCTCCGTAAGGTGCCTGAACCTCCCCTGACCTTTTATGTACTCCTCTACCGGAATTAAGGTGTCTGGCTTGAAGGTCATTTTGTAGACCCCATCTTCAACCTCATAAAGAGGAAACATACCACATCGAACAGCTAGTCTCCCGTATTCTATTGCCATCTCTGAGGGGATTCTCCACCCTGTTGGACAGACACTCAATATGTGGATATAGGAGGGGCCGTCTTTTTCTTTGGCTTTTTTTAATTTGTTGAAGAGGTCAAAGGGATAGGAAGGACAGGCTGTAGCAACATAAGGAATGTTATGGGCAACTGCAATCTTGGGCATATCTTTTTTCCATGTGGACTGCCCTATGCTTTTTTTTCCTGGTGGGCTCGTAGTCGTTGAAGCACCATATGGAGTGGAAGAGGATCTTTGAACTCCCGTATTCATGTACGCTTCGTTGTCCAAGCATATGTAGATGAGCCTATGGCCCCTCTCTAGGGCACCTGAGAGTGCCTGAAGTCCGATGTCGCTCGTTCCTCCATCCCCAGCCACCCCAACAACGTTTATCCATTTTTTATCGATTTTTCCCTTGGCCATGAGGATCCTTATGGCGCTCTCAATCCCAGAAGCAACAGCTGCCGTATTTTCAAATGCCACATGTATCCATGGTAATCTCCAGCAAGTGATGGGTAGTGGTGTAGAGATTATCTCCATGCATCCTGTCGCCATCGCAACAATCGTGTTTTTTCCAAGCACCTTAAATGCCATTCTTAGAGCAAGCACCTCCGCACATCCCTGACAGGCCCTGTGTCCTGAGGCAACAAGCTCTAAAGAAGGGTCTTCCATGTATTTTTCCAAAGTTTTTAGTATCTTCATCCTCTCACCCCTAATACTTTGTACTCACGGCCATGATCCTTTTCTGGTGGGTTCACAACAAGTTCCAAAAACTCCTGAGGAAGTACATCCCTCCCCCCTAAGCCCGCTATGTAATTCTCAACGGTCAGATCTAGCTTTCTCGTGAAAATAAGTGCGCAGATCTCGTTGAAAATCGGAGTGTTAGTTGCTCCCTGGGGCATGCTCCTCTCAACAACAATGAGCCTTTTTACATTTTTTAAAGATTCCAGAAACTCTTCTGAGGGGAAAGGCCTAAAAAGTCTCAAGCTTATAAGGCCTACATCTAGACCATCCTTTTTTAAGAGATCGATGGCCGTTTTTATATTTTCGTTTATGGACCCGCATGAAACGAACGCAACCTTCGAATTTTCCATGTTGTAAGTTTCTACCACCTTATACTCCCTTCCGAATCTCTTTCCAAATTCTTCCATTACTTCCTTTATCACCTTTTTTGAACTTACTAAAGCCATCTCCTGAGCGTATTTTGCCTCTGTGTAGATTTCGGGCATGCCGTAGGCCCCGAATGTAACAGGTCTTTCTGGATCAAGCTTAAAGAGAGCCTCATATGGAGGTAAGAATCGATCAACCTCATCTTGTTCAGGAAATTCAATCGGCTCGATCACGTGGCTTAGTGTAAAACCATCAACATTTACAATCACAGGTAAAAGGACCCTTTTATCCTCTGCGATCCTGTAAGCCATAATCAGGGAGTCAACAGCTTCCTGTCCATTCTCGCAGAAAAGCATTATCCACCCGCAATCCCTTGCAGCCATAACATCCGAGTGATCACACCAAATTGAAAGGGGGGCTGAAAGGGCCCTGTTCACTAAAACCATAACGACAGGTAGCCTTAAACTTGAGGTTATGAAGAGTATTTCATGCATAAGTTCCAGTCCCTGGGCAGATGTAGAGGTGAACGTTCTCGCACCGGTTGCCGCAGCACCAACACATGCGGAAAGTGCGGAGTGTTCAGATTCCACATTCAAATAAACAGCTTCAAGTTCCCCATTAGCAACAAGCTCAGCCAGATGTTCCACGATGTGAGTTTGCGGGGTAATCGGATAGGCAGATACAACTTCCACCCTAGCCAGTTTTGCAGCCTCTGCAATAGCCTTGGATACTTCAATTCCCTTCCTTTTCATTTTTTATCCTCCACCATTTTTATGGCCTCAAATTTACACTCCTGCGCACATATACCGCATCCCTTACAGTAATCCGGATGGGATGCAAAAAAGCCGTCCTCCTTTGGCCTCATCGCATTATCAGGACAGAATAGCCAACATAGGCCACACTTGGTACATTTTGAGTAATCTGTCAGGGGACGAAGTATCCGCCATTCTCCTGTCTTGTACTGTAAAGAGTTTCCTGGTTCGTCTATAACACAGCCGGCATTTAAATCCTGCCACTTATACTCCTCCATTTTTTTTGCCATCTTTTCCTCCTAGTTATGGTGAGGAAAACTAATTTAATACTAAGTTGGGGCCTTTTGCAACGAAAATTTGTTTGACTTTGGAGTCTTCCACGTATAAGGTAAAAGCATGATCACATATAAGGCCTCAGGCGTAGACATTGAGAAAGCGGATAGGCTCATAGACGAACTCAAAGTGAAGATGAATATGACCTTTAATCCTTACGTTTTAAACCCGATTGGAGGTTTTGCATCACTCCTTACCTTACCAAAGGAGTACGAGGATCCAGTAATTGTCACATCCACAGATGGTGTTGGCACAAAATTAAAGATAGCTCAAAAACTAAAGAGACACTCGACTGTTGGAATTGATCTTGTAGCCATGTGTGTGAATGACATTCTCACGTACGGAGCAAGGCCTCTCTTTTTTCTCGACTACTTTGCGTGCGGGACTTTAGAAGAGAACGTATACAGAGAGGTCATATCCGGAATATGTGAAGGTTGCACACTCGCGGGTTGCGCTCTTGTTGGAGGGGAGACGGCTGAAATGCCCTCCTTCTACAGAAAGGGTGAGTACGATCTGGCCGGTTTTGCAATGGGGGTTGTTGAGAAAAAAAGGATAGTTGATGGTAGTTCAATAGAAGAAGGTGATGCCGTAATAGGAATAGCCTCTAATGGGTTACACAGCAACGGTTTTTCATTGGTCAGGAAACTCATTCTCGAAGTGAAGAGGATGAGCCTAAAACAAAAGGTGGAAGGACTAGAAACGACTTTGGGGGAGGAGCTCCTCAAACCGACAAAAATATACGTAAGACCTGTAATGGAGATATTAGAGAGGTTCAGGGTAAAAGGGATGGCCCACATAACGGGTGGCGGAATTCCGGGTAATCTAAAAAGGATCATCCCTTCGGGCCTTATTGCAGAACTTACGATCGAAGAAAGGGAGATCCCATTCATCTTCAGGTTTATAAAGGAACTCGGTGATCTTCCTTATGATGAAATGTTCTCAACATTCAACATGGGAGTGGGCTACATTCTCGTTGTAAAAAGAGAAGAGGAAAAATCAGTAATCGAGCTGCTAAGTAGCATAGGAGAGAGGGCCTACTCTCTGGGTACAATAGAAAAGACGAGATCTGAAAAAAAGGTAAAAATCTCAGTGGTCTAGAGATCTAAAGCTCGAAATGGGAGAGCTGATCAAGAACGTAGGCTCTTATTCTCTGAGGCGGATCACTCTCAAAGTGGAATTTACCATTTTCGTACCAAAGAAGAAGAATGTCATTCATCTTATGTCCACATTTGCAAATCTTTTCTCCCTGGTAAGAGAAGTGAACAATCTCATCCTCGAAGCAGAAAGGGCACCTTAGAACCCTTTTTGAGCCTGACATCTTTCCCCTTTTCGCGACTGGTTTCCCCTCTATTTCAACAATATCCATTGCAAAATCGATCACTTTTGCATTTGTTATTGAGGTTCCAACACCGTACGCATCCACATACTTGTTAAGTTCTAGAATTTTATGTTCATCCACACCCCCACTCACGTAGATCTTCACATTTTTAAATCCCCTTATGTCAAGTTCCCATCTGACCTCTTCCAGTATTTTCAAGAAATCTCCTCTTCTTGATGAAGGGGTATCGAGTCTTATTCCAAAAAGCTTGTCACGCAAAGCCTCTGCCACTCTTATTGCCTCTGTCTTCTCATCCATAAAAGTATCTATTAGGGAAATCCTTCTAATTTTCTTGTCTATGACCTCATCGAAAGCCAATGTAGCCGCAACGGTGTCACCGAAGAGAAGTATCAAAGCGTGTGGCATTGTTCCCATTGGCTCCTCTCCCAACATCTCCGCATCAAAGACGACAGATACACCGTCGCATCCTCCGATGAAAGCACTTCTTTCTACCATAGGTGCTATGACCGGGTGAATCCTCCTTGCACCGAAACTTATAACCGGTCTTTCCCCTGCCGCCTTTTTACATCTAGCTGCCTTCGTTGCCACACCTGACGACTGACAAAGGAGACCGAGTATGGCAGTCTCGTAAATACAGAATTCTGAATACATACCTTCTATCTCAAGCACTGGTTCATATGGCCTAAATATCGTCCCCTCCCTCATAGCTCTGACTTTTACTTTTAGCCCTTCTATCAGTCTTTTTACCTCTTCGATTCCACACAAGACAGCCCATTTTCCACCATCTGGGAGTCTTTTGACTATAACTTCGGCTTTTACGTGCTTGTCCAGATTCTTCTTTCTCATTATCTCAAGTGTGTTCACAAAGTAGAGATCTGTCACTTTCCCCTTCTTTATGTCTTCAAAGGACGCTGTAAAAAACATGCCTACTCCTCCTCAAAGGACGTGTAAAAAAAATATTAATCAATGGGAGAAGGTTTTGTAAACCAAAAACTTTTTTTGCTTCCTAAAGCCAGCTTTCTTCCTCTTGGATCTCCAATTTCTCTTAATCTCCTACGAAGTCTATTAAGTGGGCTGTTTTGTAACCTTTTATTTTCCTTCCCTCCATAATCTTGAAGAAACGGGAAACAACTTCCCTTTCTTGAGGCTCTTCAAAGAAATCCCTCTTCTTTCTGTCATAGGCAACAAACCTCTTTTCCTTTAACAGTGTGCTCAGTATTTCATCGTCTACAGGATTTCCCAATTTCACTTCCCTTAAGCTTATATCTACGCCTATCGAGTCAACGAACCTCTTCAAAAAGTTTACGAATCTCGCAAGCTTAAGAACTGTGAAAAGTGATTTTCTAGTGAAAGATGGGTTAACAGGAAAAAGTACGCTAGACCTCATGTAGTTCAGTTTTCGAGTCCAATCTTCTCCAAGAGCCTCCTCAACGTAGGGATTAGTAGGGGAAAGGTAGTAAACACTTGGCCCAAGCAAACATCTTATCTGGGCCAGATAGGACATGGTTCTTAAAACATCCTCAATGCTCTGATTTGGAAGACCGATTATGAAATGGATCTCCATATTCATATCTGAGGATTCAACAGTCTTAAAAACCATCTCTGCGTTTTTTGGAACTCTCCTTTTCTGTCCAGAGAGAACGCATGGCGAAAGATCAACAATAGATAGGTTTATTTTCTTGAATCCTGCTTCGCCCATCTCCTTCAGTATCTTCCCACTTAGGCTTTCAATGTAAATTCCGTTCATAGCGGAAAGGACAAATTCTTTTCCTTTAAGTAGATTCAGAATTTCTAAGAAGCGCTCTTCCTCAAAGATGAGCATATCGTCCTCAAAATCTATCCATTCAACGCCTATTCCTTTTAGTATCTCAATCTCTTCCTCTATGGATCTTAACGACCTCATCCTGTAAGGAACAGCCATCTTCGAACAGAAGGAGCAACTGTTCGGACATCCCCTTGAGGTGATCAAAAAAGCGTAAGTTTTTTTCCCAATTTTATATTCCTTTTCGTTGATAAGGCTCCTCTCAGGAATTGTATCCACATCCTCCTCAAAGCTGATTCTTTGAGAAATGTAAAGCCTACCCTTTTCTTTATAGCAAAGCCCCTCTATCTGGCTTAATAGTTCAGGTTTTTTCTCTATGAGCGCAAATAGAAGTCTAAAAAGGGGCTTCTCACCTTCCCCCCTTATCACGAAATCCACACTTTTCTCTTCAAGTACAAGACCGGGAAGAGCAGTTGGATGGTGACCGCCAAAGACTGTGATTAGGTCGCTTTTTACTTCCTTGGCAATCTCTGCAACGCGAAGTGACTCCCTAAAGTAAGCGGAAAAAAGGGAGGAAACGCAAAGAACATCCGGATTTTCATGCCTTATGATTCTCTCAATTTCACTCTCCCTAGATCCGAACCTTGAGTACCTTTTAAAAAGTGAAAATGGGGAATAGATCTCCTCCCTGTAATATTCACTTAGTTCAAGGAAGGGGTTCTGGGCGTAAGTTGTCTTTTCTCCTCCTCTCAGATCGATGATTTTTACCTCGCATAAATCCTTAATTTTGGTCGCAAGGTAAATTAGGCCGAGTGGATAGGTTCTGATACGGGTGTGGTAAAAGTCTTCGACAGGGGGTTGAATCAAAAGAACCTTCACATTTTACATTACTACCACTTACCAGTTCTCAGATACTCATCGATAGATCTTGCAGCCTTTCTTCCAGCTCCCATAGCAAGGATAACAGTTGCAGCCCCTGTAACTATATCACCTCCTGCCCACACCTTTTCCTTCTTTGTCTTCCCTGTCTCAGGATCTGCAACTATGTATCCTCTCTCATTTAGTACAAGCCCAGGGGTAGTTTGAGTTAAAAGGGGATTGGCAGCAGTGCCAAGTGCTACGATCACAAGGTCGAAAGGCATCCTGAACTCAGAACCTTTGACCGGAATGGGTCTTCTCCTTCCAGACGCATCTGGCTCCCCGAGTTCCATTCTTATGCACTCAATCTCCTTTACCCATCCCCTTTCGTCTCCTATGAATCTGACTGGATTTGTAAGGAGATCAAATATGATCCCTTCCTCTTCAGCGTGGAGAATCTCTTCTTTCCTTGCAGGCATCTCATCCTTTCCTCTCCTGTAGACTATGTGAACCTCCTCAGCACCAAGCCTTATTGCGGTTCTTGCGGCGTCCATAGCTACGTTTCCAGCACCTATAACAGCAACCCTTTTTCCTTTACTTATTGGAGTATCATATTCAGGGAAAAGGTAAGCTTTCATGAGATTTGAACGAGTCAGATACTCATTAGCCGAATAGATGCCGCAAAGGTTCTCTCCCGGTATGTTCAGAAAAAGGGGGAGCCCAGCACCCAATCCCAGGAATACGGCATCGTATTCATTGAGAAGTTCATCCACACTTCTTATTTTGCCGATAACAGAATTTACCTCTATCTTTACGCCAAGAGCCTGAAGGTACTTTATCTCCGCTTCAACTATGCTTTTAGGTAAGCGAAACTCTGGAATGCCGTAAACGAGAACCCCACCAGGTTTATGAAGTGCCTCAAAGATCGTCACATCATGTCCTAAAACCGTAAGATCGGCGGCTACGGTAAGCCCTGCTGGCCCAGATCCAACAACGGCAACTTTTTTTCCGGTTTTCTCCTTTATCTCTGGTATTGATACTTCACCCCTTTCCCTTTCCCAGTCAGCTGCAAATCTCTCGAGTCTCCCAATAGCCACTGGCTCATCCTTTTTCCCCAAAACACATTTACTTTCACACTGCACCTCCTGAGGACAAACTCTTCCACATATGGCAGGGAGGGCGTTTTTTTCCTTTATCTTCTTTGCAGCTGAAAGGAAATCTCCCTCTCTTATGAGCTTTATAAATCCGGGAATATCCACTTCCACAGGACAGCCCTCAATGCACGGTGGCTTTTTACACTGAAGGCACCTTTCAGCTTCAAGCTTTGCAACATCCGGGGGATAACCGAGAGGGACTTCGAGAAAGTTCCTTATCCTCTCCTTTGGGTCCTGTTCAGGCATCTTCTGTCTTGGTATTTTTTCTCTCCTCCTCTTTTCCTCCATCTCTCCCCCTACTTTTCGCACGTACACTTAAACCTTTCCATGGCCAATCTCTCCTCGTTAACATAGGCTGAAAGACGCTTCTCAAGTTCGGAGAAATCGACCTCGTGACCATCAAATTCAGGACCATCTACACATGTAAATTTAGTTTTTCCTCCAACAGTGACACGGCAAGCTCCACACATTCCTGTGCCGTCAACCATTATGGAATTGAGGCTCACAATCGTCTTCACTCCGTGTTCTTTCGTAAGAAAAGAAAGATACTTCATCATAGGAACAGGTCCGATCCCGATAACGAGCTTTAAATCCTTTTTCTCATCCAGAACCCTTCTAAGCACGTCTGTTACAAACCCTTTCTCTCCGTAACTCCCATCATCTGTAGTAATGTAAAATTCGTCGCTTATTTCCCTCATCTCCTTTTCGAGAATGAGAAGGTCCTTATTTCTCGCACCAATGATCGATATTATCCTATTTCCCGCATCCTTGTAAGCCTTCGCTATTGGATAAAGAACTGCTATCCCAGTACCCCCTCCAACGCAGGCAACATTACCAACATTCTCTACGTGGGTCGGTCTGCCTAAAGGTCCAACAACGTCTAAGATATATTCCCCTACATCCTTCGTACTTAGGAGGGCTGTAGTCTTTCCAACGACCTGAAAAATGATATCTATTGTGCCATCTTCAGGGTCTGTGGAGGCCATTGTAAGAGGGATGCGCTCACCCTTTTCATCCACCCTCAAAATTATGAACTGTCCGGGTCTGGCCTTTCTCGCTATTTGCGGTGCTTCGATTTTCATGTGTATCACAGTTCCCTGTGCAAGTGTTTTTTTTGACACGATCCTAAACAAGTTCGGCCCCCAATTTGAGAATTTATTCACATTGCTTATACGCCCTTTTCAGAAAACTGTCAAGAACTTTTTGTGAGTGGTTCTATTCAGTTGATCCAAATCTGTACGTTGTACCTACGGTGTTCAGAATCAGTCTTTCCCCAAAGTTTCTGGAAAAAATCTGATGAGAATAAAAACCGCTGCAGTGACAGGGGATGATAAAATCTGGTGAAAAATTCTCCAAATCCGATAAGGTTCTAACTATCCTTTTTTCATCTGCAGAAAAAAGATGGAAGCCACCAATCAAAGCATGAACTTTCTTACTACCTGTCACTTTGGCAATGTTGTTTAAGGTATTTACAATCCCCCTGTGGGCACATCCGGAAACGACTATTAACCCTACTTCTTTTACGATAAAAAAGAGGGCTATCTCCTCATGAAAATCGTCACTCACAATTTCGGAACCTTTTTTCACAAATAGATCTTCTGGAAGTCTCTCATAGTCGTTCTCCATTTTTATATTTGCCAAAATGTAACATCCAGGGAGAAACTCCATTGGCTCCTCAACTTCATAGATACGGGTGACCCCTTCCAGATCAGCTTTTTTTAGCTCGCCTAAGTCAATTAGTTCCCCATCTCTTTTCGAAAATCTCCTTGTGAAGCAATCGACTCCAAGGTACAGTGGAACACCCCTCACACCGGATGGGTAGAGATTTTTGACAAGACCTCTCAAACCCCCGTAATGATCGAAGTGTCCATGGCTTAAGAGAAAGGCGCATGCCGATTTTGCACTTATTTTCAGAACATTTAGATTATGAAGGAGAAGGTCTCCGTCTACTCCAAAGTCGAAGAAGAACGGGTATTTTTTTCCATCCAAAAAGGCAGTTATGAAAAACGACAAACCGTGCTCCGCGTATAGGGATTTCTCAGGTGTGATTCTATACCGACTACCGCACGGAGGATCGGAGACCAGGGCATCGCAGAGATTGTCAACAACACTAGTGATAGAAAGACCATGAAGCTCCCTCATTTCCAAGCTTTCAGACCCCTCTTTGCCGATTCTCTATTCTCCATAATAGCTTTTTCTCCCATTTTTTCAGAGTTGTCAACAATCTCAAAAACTTTGAAAATTGAGAATGGGTGATGTATATTCATAGACCCAAGGAGAGAAAACCTTGGATTACGGCGACTTTGAGGCGGTCATCGGACTTGAGGTCCATGCCCAGCTTTTAACCGAAAGCAAACTCTTCTGCTCATGTTCAACAAAATTTGGAGCTGAGCCAAATGTTCACACATGTCCAGTATGCATGGGATTGCCAGGTGCGCTTCCCGTCCTGAACAGAAAGGCTGTGGAGTACGCAATAAAGCTTGGACTTGCACTTAACTGCACCATCAACAAAAGAAGCGTATTCGCAAGGAAAAACTACTACTACCCCGATCTTCCTAAGGGTTACCAGATATCCCAGTACGAAGAACCAATATGTAAGGACGGATACGTTGAGGTTGATACAGAAGGAGGAAAAAAAAGAATAAGAATCAGGAGAATACATTTGGAGGAAGATGCGGGAAAACTTATCCATGAAGGGGAAATAGAAAAAAGTTCGTACACTCTCGTCGATTTTAATAGGGCCAGCATCCCGCTTGTGGAAATTGTGACAGAGCCTGATATCTCCTCCCCAAAAGAGGCTGTGGCATATTTGAAACTCCTGCGCAGTATCCTTATCTATCTTGAGATATGTGATGGAAACATGGAAGAAGGAAGTATAAGGTGCGATGCAAACGTCTCAGTCAGAAGAAAAGGGGACACCAAATTCGGAACGAGAACGGAGCTTAAAAATCTAAACTCTTTCAGATATATGGAGAAAGCTCTTGACTATGAGATAAGAAGACAGATAACGCTCTTAGAAGAGGAAAAAGAGGTAATACAGGAGACGAGGTTGTTCAATCCTCATGAGGGAGTAACTTATTCCATGAGGGGAAAAGAGGAAGCTCACGATTACAGGTACTTTCCTGACCCTGACCTCCTTCCTCTTGTGATAGATGATGACTGGATAGAAGCTGTGAAAAGAACGATTCCTGAGCTTCCCCAAAAAAAGGCGGAAAGGTTTTTGCGCGATTTTGGCCTGCCCTTATACGATGTTGAGATCCTCTGCTCTGACAAAAAACTGGCAGATTATTTTGAGGAGACTGTCAGACTCTACCCTGAGCCAAAAACGGTAAGTAACTGGATAATGACCGAGCTTCTTCGGGAGTTGAAAGAGACCAATTTACCACTTGATAGAATTCCCTTCAGTCCTGCAATGCTGGCAGAACTACTCCTCCTCGTAAAGGAAGGAAAGATAAGCATGAAAATGGCCAAGGATTTCTTTCCACAGCTTTTCAGGAGAGGTGTTTCTCCAAGAAAATACGTTGATGAAAAAGGACTCTCTCAGATTTCTGATGAGTCATTAATAGAGGAAGCCGTGAAAAAGGTTCTTTCAGCTTACCCAAAGGAAGTTGAAGAGTATAGAAAAGGTAAAGAAAAAGTTCTCAGCTTTTTCGTTGGCCAAGTAATGAAGGAGACAAAAGGAAGGGCCAACCCTAAAATTGTCAATGAGTTAATCAGGGAGAAACTGAAAAGAGGCCTTGAGTAACCATATCTTTCTACAGGATGAAAGGCTTGTAGTTCTGGACCAGAGGGAACTCCCCTTCAGGGAAGTTTTGATCTCTCTTAAGAGTCTTGAGGATTTTGTGAAAGCGATAAAAAAGATGGCTGTTAGGGGGGCTCCGCTCATCGGCATAGTCTCCGCCTATGGGTTTGCATTTGGTATAAAGGAAATTACGGAAAGGAAAGGTAGATTGACAGCTCCAGATGTGGAAAGGATTTACATGAAGCTTGCAAAAAGTAGGCCTACTGCCTTCAACCTCTTTTGGGCACTCGACAGGATGAGAAAGGAATGCGAGAAACACATGGAAGATAAAAGTCTACCCGAAAGGCTTTTTTCTCTTGCCCGTTCAATCCATGAAGAGGATATAAGAAATAACATGACCCTTGCAGAATTTGGATCGAATCTCATAGAAGACGGAGACACCATCCTTACACATTGTAACGCAGGTGAACTTGCGACTGGAGGGTACGGAACGGCCCTTGGCGTGATAAGGAGGGCAAAGGAAAAAAACAAAGAACTGAAAGTTTTCATTACGGAAACAAGGCCTTTTTTTCAAGGTGCCAGATTGAGCGCGTACGAGCTTCACAAATACGGGGTGGATTTTGAAATAGTTCCTGACAACCATGTGGGACTTCTCATGGAAAGGGGATTGATAAAAAAGGTGATTGTGGGTGCTGACAGAGTAGCAAGAAACGGGGATACGGCAAATAAAATTGGAACTTACATGATAGCCCTTTGTGCGAATAATCACTCCATACCTTTTTTTGTTGCGTGTTGCTCCTCAACATTCGACATGAGCTTAAAAGACGGTTCCTCAATAGAGATAGAAGAGAGGGATGGAAGGGAAGTCATAAGTATGGGAAAAAAGTGGATAACTTCTAAGAGCTACAAAGCCAGGTACTACGCTTTCGATATAACACCTTCCCAACTCATATCCTCCTTCATAACTGAGAAGGGAATAATTGAGAAACCCTTTGAGGAAAATATAGAACGCCTGATTGGAAGATGACGATTATAACGTTACTTACAGATTTCGGCACAAAGGACCCATATGTGGGGATAATGAAGGGTGTGATCCTGAATTTGTGCAGGGATCTTCAGGTTCAAGCGCAAGTTGTGGATATAACCCATGAAATAGAACCCCAGGATGTTAGGGAGGCAGCTTTTGTGATAAAGGAGTACTATCCCTACTTTCCAAGGGGAACAATCCACATAACAGTCGTTGATCCTGGTGTGGGGACAGAGAGGAGGGCGATAATTCTCTCCAAGGATGGCCATTTCTTCGTAGGTCCTGACAATGGCTTATATACGCTCCTCCTAGAAGATGAATTTGAAGTACACGAGATCACAAATAGGGATTTCATGCCTAAAGAGATAAGCTCAACCTTTCACGGAAGGGATATTTTTGCACCATGCGCTGTCTATTTGGCAAAAGGCTTTCATCCTTCTTGGTTTGGAGATAGAGTGAGGAATCCTATTTTTGAGACGAGCTACTTCCCCGACATCGTAAATGACGTTCTCATTGGAGAAGTTGTGCGATTTGACAGATTCGGCAACGGGATAACGAACATTCCTTTTGAGCTATTCGAAGACTTCACAAGGAACCAGGCCTTCAAGATTTCAATCAAGGAACTCGTTTTTACAAGATTAAGCAAGACATACATGGAGTCAGAGTTTTCGTGTGTGGTTGGGAGTTCAGGCTACCTTGAGTTTGCAAAGTTCAAAGGAAGTATAAGAGAGACACTGAAGATAGAGAAGGGAGAGAAGGTCAAAATAGAGCTCGTGTAAGTATGTCAAGGATAGACGTAGTTGCGGGAGTCATAGAGAAGGAGGGGAAGATTCTCATAGCTAAAAGAAAAGCAAGAAGGAATCTTGAGTCGAAGTGGGAATTTCCCGGCGGAAAAATGAAAAAGGGGGAGACTCCTGAGGAGTGCCTTATTAGGGAAATAAAGGAGGAAATGGATCTGGAAATTAGGGTCCTCAGTCTAATCTCTTCAAGGAAACATAAATTGCCCTCAGGGGAGGAGATCCATCTACACGCGTACTTTGCAGAGTATCTGTCAGGGAGCCCAAAATTGACTGATCATGTGGAAGCAAGATGGGTAGAGAGAGATAATCTTTTGAACTACGATTTCTTTGAACCCGATCTTTTTATCGTTAAGGACCTTCTCGGGAAAGAGTGATTCTTCTTGCCTCATTCAAATAAACGCGCACCCTTCTCATATTCCTTTCTCCAATTATAAGGGAAAGTTCCTCTTCAGTTAACCTCGAAAGCTTATCAACTGAGTCTATACCTTTTTTATCGAGTTTCATTAGGTTTTTTACCCCAAGACCGTAAAGGTGCATAAGTTCCAGTCTCTTCTTCTCCTCTTGAGATAGTACCGTCTCTTCAACTCCGAGGCTTGTCTTTTTCCCCTTTGCTTTTAGACTTTCTATTTTCCATCTTTCTAAGAAGTAGAGTTCGTCTATCCCGGATCTGTAGGAAAAAACCGTGTACCTGTCTATGATTGGGAAAGTGACAATACAGACAAGAAGGGAAATAACTATCGTTGTCTTTTTTGCCCTTCCTTTCACCCACTCTATAAAGTCTTTAAAGGCAAGGGTTTCTAATGCGAAGAAGGAAAATCCAAGGTAGCCCAATAATGGCATTTCAAAGACCTTAAACCCTTCAAAAAAGGGAACAGTGTAAACCCACTTCGCTTGGGCCCAGAAATTCCAGAATTCCCAAAGAATTCCGCATATGAGGCCTGATATTAAAGTGGAGACTACGTTTTTGTACTCGCCCTTTTCAATCTCCTTAAAAAAGGAATGCTGGCCTATTCTGTAGTTTATGCCATCAAGGACTAAAAGGGGAGAAATCCAGGTAAAAGGGAAAAAATAGGTGGGATAAAGAAGAATGAGAAAGAAAGTGGATGTTCCAAAAGCTACCGCATACGAGGGGTAATTCCTAAGACTTATTCTCCACATTCTGGGCCTTAAATTTAGTAGGTCACTTATCGCTTCTTTGAGAAGGGTTATTGCTGGGATGACCGTACCGTAAGCGAAAAAGTATCCTAAATACCTTTCTCCCCTTTCCTCTGGGAGATTTATGTAAAACCAGTTTTCAATTCTCACGTTCAAAAGTTCAAATATGCACCAGTAGAAGGAAGAAATGAGTATTGTAGTTGGGAGCGTACGATTTATAACGGAAAGGGAGCCCCTTTTTATAAAGAGCCACAAATCGACGATCACAATGAAGGTCCACCAGGCTATAAGATAAAAAAAATGGATGAAGGGTTCTATTTTCTTCACAAGGACAAAGTATCCGAGAAGATGGAGGAAAAGGAAAAAGTAAAAGAGAAATGGAGGAAGACGGCTTTTTACCAAAAACTACGGGTTCCTATCTCGGGAGGGCTGATTTTTTGTCTCTGCTACCTCATCTGGGAGATCCTTTACCCTTACAGCTCCAACGTAAGTTCTCCGGTAAAAAGGAGCCTCGAGGCTGTCGATTCTTACCCCCCTTTTCTGGTATGAGGAAGCGTGGATGAAATTTCCGTTACCTATGTAAATCCCTACATGAGTCGGGTAGTCTCTTCCGGGTCTAGTCTTAAAGAAAACGAGATCGCCTACGGCAAGTTCCTCCTTCTCAATTCTTCTTCCCACTTTGTACTGCTCCCTGGCTGTCCTTGGTAAGTCAACATCAAAAATTTCAAAGATCTTTCTCACAAAAGCGGAGCAGTCAAGTCCCCTAACCGTACTTCCACCTAGTTTATAGGGAGCGCCAACGAAGCTCTTTGCAACTTTAACAAGCCTGTATCTCTCCTCCGGATCCTTCCATTTTCCGTAAGAGAATTGAGTAATATCTACTACTTCTTCTTCATCAGGATCATTCTCCGCGGAAGGGATAAGGATGATCATACCAGGAACAAGCTTCCTTTCCGAAAGACCATTAATGAATTTTATCTCTTCTACTTTCACTCCGTAGGCGGAAGCGATCTTTTTTAGAGTCTCACCCTTCCTAACCCTGTGCCTTATATAACCTTCCTCCTCCATACGGGGTTGAGAATGGTTCATCTTTTTTCTTACCGAAACTTCCTTCTTGCTTGCCAAATTTCCCGCATTCTTTTTCGTCTCCGCTTTTTGAGGCAAAAGAACTAAAAAGGAAAGAAGAAGAAACGCAAAAACTGATACTAGCTTCAATTGGCTCCCCTTTTTCATCACTTTTTAGCAAAAGAAAAAAGAAGGTGTCAAGACAATTTTTGAGGCCCTATTTAATTTTTATTCAAGCAAACAAGGTAGACTTCGGGGCTTGTCTTTCTTGAAGCTTGAGGTTTAAATACGTGAAGCTCTTTGAAGATCCTGTAGAGGTCATCTTTTATAGAACTGAAACTTTCGGTGAAGAACGACTTTATCACGCAATTTCCGCCTTTTCTGAGTCCTGAGCGGATTATCCTCTTTATCGCCTCATACACATTTTTCCGATTCTCCTCATCTACCTCTCTTACCCCTGAAATGTTAGGTGACACGTCAGAGGTTATCACATCGAAAAAGTCAAAACCGAACCTCTCAAGGATTTCACGCACATCCATTTTACACACATCCATCTTCAGTATGACTATGTTCTTTGAGGAAAAGGGTTGGGTGTCAAGAATATCTACTCCCACTATAAAACCTTCTTCTCCCACAATGGCCCGTGCGACCTGGATAAAACTCCCTGGAGAACAACCAAGGTCGAGGAGGCGGTCTCCCTTTTTTATTGGATGGAATCTCCTCTGTATCTCAAGGAGTTTGTATGCGCTCCTTGCCCTGAAACCCTCTCTTTTAGCCTTCAAAAAGAAGGTATCCCTAAGAGGAAATCTTCCCATATATACTTCTTAGGTAATCCTTTGGGGTTAGGATGATTCTATCCACGTCCTCTTTAAATTCCCGATTAATCGATTTCTCAATGAAGTAGAGAAGGATACTCTTAAAATTAGCCTCATTTTTAAGGGCTGAAATTAGACTCCCAGCAAAGGGCTTTTCACCTAGGGAGTAAAGCATAAGGGCGTAATCCTCAAGAATCCTTCTCATCTTTTCATGAAGAAACTTCATATCCTCCCTTTCCATTAGCCCTTTCAAGTACTCCCTTCTTTTCTCTTCCCTCAGATAGCCTGGGAGGATTATGGTAGATTCCCCAATTCTTTCGTACTCGTCTCTATTCCTTTCAATCCCATCCCACCTCAGAAAAAGATCCCTAAAGATTGGGTGGCCAATCACTCTCTCCAAGGGGATCTCCTCCACATCTTCACGAAATAAACTATAGACTTCTGAAGGCCCCCCATGTTTAGAATCAAAATCTGCGCGGAGGATCATCTTTTTCAAGAAACCTATCTCCTCACTAAACTTTCCAGATATCCTTTGGGCCTCTTCTATTACGAAAAAAGCGTAAGAAGGAGGAACCTCCGAAATGAAAATCCGTTCTTTTGCTGAAGCCGATCTTTTTTCATCAAACCAGGAGAGGTACTCACTTCTTGCCACCTCTTTTATCCACATCTGAGTCAATCCTTCAATCATGTTCATTATCCCGTGGGTAACAAGGAGGAGGTTCTTTTTTAAGTCTATGAGGATTATCCCGATCCTATTTAAGTTACAATCGTAATTCGATATGAAGCCCCTAAAGAAGTATTTTTTTTCTTTCGGACGGAAAACTGGGGATCCCTTCTCCCTCTTTTCCTTTACCTTTACGCCCCTTGTCCTAAAGAGAAATAGGATCCTCCTAATGTTTTTAAGAAGATCCCTATCCTCTTCCCTATCGTAGATATCTAAAAGAAGATCCGCCACTTTTTCACTAGCCTCTTTACTTAACGAATCGAGGATAGCGATTCTTTCCTCTTTCGGACTTTCCAAATACCTCTCTAAAATTTCCCTTGTCATTGGCTTCCCTTAGTATAACACAGGATCGGAAGTTTGTATTCCCCATTTTATGTTGAAATGTTCAGAATCCTGTGATAATTATACAAGGTTTTTAAATTTGCACGTCTTTCAATCAGTTTCAGGGTGCAGGGTTACCCTGTCTGATACTGAGATGCGAAAGGCGGAAGTTTAACCAGGAGGTTTTAGATGTCCAATCTCACCATAAAACAACTCCTTGAAGCGGGTGTTCATTTCGGCCATCAGACGAAAAGGTGGAATCCAAAAATGAAGCCATACATATTTGGGGCTAGGAACGGAATATATATAATCGATCTCCAAAAGACCCTAAAATTGTTCAAAGATGCTTACAATTTCATAAGGGACGTAGCTGCAAGGAACGAGTACATCCTTTTTGTCGGGACAAAGAAGCAGGCCCAGGAGGCAATAGAGGAAGAGGCAAAAAGGTGCGGAGCCTTCTACGTGAATCACAGGTGGCTGGGTGGTACAATGACCAACTTTCAGACTATTCAGAAAAGCATAGAACGCCTAAAGAGGCTGGAAGAGCTGAGAAATAGTGAAATTTTCAAGAAATTGCCAAAAAAGGAGGCCATAAGTATTGAAAGAACTATCCAGAAACTTGAGAGGAACCTTGGCGGGATAAAAAACATGGACAGGCTGCCAGGTGCACTTTACATAGTTGATCCTAAGAAGGAGCACATAGCAGTAAAAGAAGCGAAAAAACTTGGTATTCCCACAGTTGGAATCGTGGACACAAACTGCGATCCCGATGATATAGATTTTGTAATACCAGGAAATGACGATGCGATAAGGGCTATAAAGTTAATTACCATGAAGATAGCCGACGCTGTGATCGAAGGGAAGATGATGTATTCGGAGGGGTTTTCTGGAAAAGAGACGGAAAGGGTAGAGCTTAGGCCACCGGATGAGGAAGCTATTGATGAGGCAGCTTTCGAAAAATACGAAGATTACTACGAGCGTGAATGAGGGGGGAGAAATGGAGATAAAGGCTGAGCTAGTTAAACAACTGAGAGAAAGAACAGGTGTCGGTTTAATGGATTGTAAAGAAGCATTAAAACAAGCAAATGGTGACATAGAGAAAGCTATAGAATACTTGCGGGAGAAAGGTTTAGCAAAAATTCAAAAGAGAATGGCCAAAAAAGCTCAGGAGGGGTTGATAGCAGCTTACATACACACAGGTGGAAAAATAGGAGGAATGGTGGAGGTGAATTGCGAAACCGATTTTGTCGCAAACACAAAAGAATTTCAAGAGTTTGCAAAGGATATGGCAATGCAGGTAGTTGCTGCCTCACCTCTTTACTTAAGGAGGGAAGATGTGCCGCAAGAGGTTGTTGAGAAGGAGAAGGAAATATACAGAAGACAGGCTCTGGAGGCGGGTAAGCCGGAAAAGATAGCGGAAAAGATCGCAGAGGGAAAGATTGAGAAGTACTTTCAGGAGGTCTGTCTGCTGGAACAGGCATTTATAAAAAATCCCGATATCACGGTTAAGAACCTTTTAGACGATTTAATGATGAAAACTGGTGAAAAGATAGTGATAAGTCGTTTTGTTAGATTTCAACTGGGAGAAAGGGACCAAGAATAGATGGCTTCCTACAAAAGATTAGTTCTAAAGCTAAGTGGGGAAGTCTTATCTGGAAAAAGTGGCTACGGCATAGATGGAGAGACACTAAAAAACCTATGTACAGAGATAGGAGAGGTCCTAAAGTTAGGCTGTCAGGTTGCAATAGTTGTAGGTGGGGGGAATATCATAAGGGGTGTAACATCTGAAGAAAAGGGAATTGAAAGGCAAAAAGCTGACTACATGGGAATACTGGCCACCTATATAAACGCCATAGGTATCGAAGATTCAATGGAAAAGATGGGTATAAAGGCAAGAATATACGGTGCCTTAAACTTTGAAAAAGTTGCTGAAAGGTGGGACTTAAAGAGAATTCTAAAAGACCTCGATGAAGGCAGGGTGGTTATATTTGCCGGTGGAACGGGTAATCCCTATTTCAGCACAGATACGGCTGCGATCCTTAGGGCATCAGAGGTTGAGGCTGAGGTGGTTCTTAAGGCCACGAAGGTTGACGGAGTATTCGACAGGGATCCTCTCCTTGACAAAAGCGCAAAGTTTTTCCCTCAAATATCTTACATGGATGTTCTTAAAATGCATCTTAAAATTATTGACCTTACAGCTTTAACCCTCGCAATGGAGAGGCAAATTCCAATTGTAGTTTTCAACATTAAAGTAGCTGGAAATCTAAAAAAGGCCGTGATGGGAGAACCTATTGGAACGATAATCAGTTAGTGGGAGGACCCATGAAGGATGAAATAATGGAGGAACTGGAAAACAAGTTAAAGAAATCCCTCGAGGCTTTAAAAAAAGATCTGTCAAGGTTGAGAACTGGGGTAGCTTCTTTAGCACTTCTTGAGGATATTCGCATAAACTACTACAATCAGCCAACACCGATAAATCAGGTTGCGTCCCTATCCGTTCCAGACAGCAGGACCATACTTATCCAACCGTGGGATACTTCGATAATAGGAGAGATAGAAAAGGCTATCCAGAAGTCTGATCTTGGAGTAACACCAGTATCCGATGGAAAAGTCATAAGGATCGTCCTGCCAAGACTCACGGAAGAGAGAAGGAGGGAACTCACAAGGCAGGGAGCGAAGATGCTTGAAAATGCACGGATTGCGATGAGAAACGTAAGGAGGGAGATAAACGAAAAATTGAAAAAGATGGAGAAGGACAAACTCATATCCAAGGACGAATTTTTTAAAAAGCAGGAGACTGTCCAGAAGATAACTGACAAATACATAGAGTTGGCAGAGAAGACATATTCGGAAAAAGAGAAAGAGATTATGGAGATCTAAAAGGCCTATGAATTTTGAAAGGCTCCCAAGGCATGTTGCCATAATCATGGATGGAAATGGAAGATGGGCAAAGATGAGAAATTTACCGAGAATAGAGGGACACATAAATGGGATTGAGTCTGTGAGGGTTGTCGTTGAGACAACAAGGGAGTTGAACATACCCTACCTTACCTTATACGCATTTTCAAAGGAAAATTGGAGAAGGCCAGAAAAGGAGGTGAAAAGTCTATTCGAACTCCTCGACACATACCTTGACAGGGAGCTTCCAAACATGTTGGAGAATGGTATAAGATTCATAGCGATAGGAGACATAGAAGATTTTCCTGAGAACATACAAAAAAAAATTCGCCATACTATGGAAAAAACAAAGGAGAATACCTCTCTTACACTTTCCGTTGCCTTAAGTTACAGTGGCAGAACTGAGATAATTCATGCTGTAAAAGAGATAATCAAGGCCGTAAAGGATGGGAAACTCGAAAGCATAGATGAGGAGAGCTTCAGAATGTACCTTTACACAAAGGAGATTCCCGATCCAGATCTTCTCATCAGAACAAGCGGGGAGAAGAGACTGAGCAACTTTCTTCTTTACCAGATGGCTTACACAGAGATATACATTACTGACACCCTCTGGCCCGACTTTAGAAAGAAGGAGTATCTTGAGGCTCTTCTCGATTACTCAAGAAGGGAAAGAAGATTCGGCATTGTGAAGGAAGACTCGAGTGGATGATTTTAAAAGAAGGTTAATTACAGCCTCAATTTTTGGCCCTTTCACAGTACTTTGCTTCTATTTTTTGCCCCTTTTTCCATTTTTTATTTTCATACTCTTCATCGCATTTTTTGCCGTTTTGGAAGGAATTCGGATTTCGAGGCCAAAAATGGGATACCTTATAGTTCTCTTCTCCGTAGTTTCCTTTCTTCTTCTCTATTTCAGGAAATACGAAGCTTTCCTCCTTTTCCTCTTCTTCACAACGCTTCTTCTCCTTCTCCTTCACCTATTCTTGAATAAGACAAAAAATCCACATTCACCAGAGGAGATTCTCAAGACCTTATCGATTAACGTGATCGTGAGTTTTTTTGTTCTTTTTCCCCTCCATTACCTGTGTGTACTAAAGGAACTTAACAACCTCTATCCTCTCATTTTGCTTTTCGCAATATGGGCAAGTGATGTAAGCGCCTATTTTACTGGGAAGACTTTTGGAAAAAGGAAGCTCTGCCCTTTCATAAGTCCCGGCAAAACTGTTGAAGGCTTATCTGGCGCAATTTTTGCCAGTAGCTTGGTTTTTGCCTTGGCAAAAGGCACCCTAGGGCTCGATTTACCATCCGCCATTTTTTTTGGAGCTTCTTTAGGATTTCTTGGCCAGGCAGGGGACATCTTTGAGTCGGCCTTCAAAAGGTTATTTGGTTTTAAAGACTCCTCCAGTATTCTTCCCGGCCATGGTGGAATTCTCGATCGGATGGATAGCTTTATATTCGCTACCCCCTTTTTTTATAAGGTTCTCAGCTTTAAGTCGTGAGTGAGAAGAGAAAGATCGTTCTCCTTGGCTCAACAGGATCTATCGGTAGGGCAACCTTAAGCGTTATAGAGAGACAGTCTCACAAATTTGAAGTTGTAGCACTTTCTTGCAAGGAAAATGTAAGGCTTCTCAAAAAGCAGATAGAAAAGTTTAAGCCAAAGGCAGTCTGTGTATTCGACAGTCAAAAGGAGAAATTTTTAAGGAATGAGGGATGTAAGGTTCTTGTAGGAGATCAGGGGTTAAAAGAAATAGTTCAAATGGAGGCAAATATAGTTGTAAACGCCCTCCCAGGAAGCGTAGGCCTTATGCCAACAATTGAGGCACTCAAAAGGGGAACAATCCTTGCCCTTGCAAATAAGGAAAGCATAGTTATGGCCGGAAGAATAGTAAATGAATGTGTGAGAAAATACGGAGCAAAGCTAATACCTATAGACAGCGAACATTCCGCAATCTATCAGCTTCTAAAGAAGGTAAGGAGGAGGGAGGTAAAAAATCTGATACTTACTGCCTCAGGAGGTCCCTTTTTGGATCTTTCAAAGGATGAATTGAGGAAAGTGAAACCAGAGGAAGCGCTCAAGCATCCTATCTGGAAGATGGGTAAGAAGATTACAGTCGACTCGGCAACGCTCATGAATAAAGGGCTTGAGGTAATAGAGGCGAGATGGCTTTTCGGTTTCGGTGAAGATCGGATAAAAGTTCTCATACATCCGGAAAGCTTTATCCACGGACTCATTGAACTTATAGATTCTTCTCTTATTGCCTACGTTTCCTACCCTGACATGAGAATACCAATCTCTTACGCCCTAAATGAGGAAGAAAGGCAGGCTGGAACACTTCCAGAAATAAAGCTCAACACGTTTATGAAGATGACCTTCTTTCCTCCCGACACGGAAAAATTTCCAGCTCTCAGGCTCGCATACGAGGCCTTAAAGGAAGGTGACAGTGCACAGATAGCATTAAACACGTCTAACGAGGTTGCCTGCAGTGCCTTTTTGGAGAACAGAATCAGTTTTACAGATATCCCAGCAGTAATAGAGAAGGTACTGGAAAGGCACCCGAGAAAAAAGGTTATAAGGGACGTAGATTCGGTGTGGGAAATTTACAGCTGGGCTAAGGCTTATACTGAAGAATTGCTTAAGAAGGGAAGTAAAGTATGGTCTACAGTTTGATCTACGGCCTTATAACACTCAGTATTCTAATCCTCGTACACGAACTTGGTCACTTTCTTTTTGCCAGGATCTCGAATGTGAAAGTCCTTACCTTCTCCATCGGATTCGGAAAAAAAATACTTAGGTACAAAAAGGGGGAGACAGAGTACGCCATTTCACTTTTTCCCCTTGGAGGTTATGTGAAGCTTCTTGGAGAATCACCAGGTGAAGAACTGAAGGAGGAGGAGATTCCCAGATCTTACTCCCATAAGAGTCCATTTGTGAAACTTCTTATTGCATTTTCTGGCCCTTTTTTTAACTTCTTTTTTGCTTTTTTAGTTTTCACTATCCTTTTTGCAACAGGATACAAAGTTATGACCACGAAGATTGGAGGGGTAGAAAAGGGTTATCCTGCCCAGCTTGCCGGCTTAAAAGAAGGGGATGAGGTGATAATGATAGATGGAAAGAGAGTTATGGAGTGGACTGACTTGACAGAAATACTGAGCGCAAAAAAAGAGGGAGAAGGAGTAACTATAACTGTGAGGAGAGATGGCGAGATAAAGCACTTCTTCCTAATACCGAAAACTATCGAATCTAAGACAGTTTTTGGAGAGAAAGTAAAGAGAAAGGTAATTGGAATTTTAGCTTCCGGGGAATTCAAGGTAAAAAAGGATCCGCCCTTTGAGGCGCTAAAAAAAGGGATAAATCAGACAGTGAAGTTAACCGGTTTTACAATTTTTGGAATTTGGAAACTCTTAGAAGGCGCAATCTCACCGAGTGAGGTGGGTGGTCCTCTTTTGATAATGGAGATTGCTGGAAAACAGGCAAAGGAGGGGAAAAGGAACTTCCTTTACTTTCTAGGACTTGTGAGTGTTAACCTCGCAGTAATAAACCTTCTACCTATCCCTGTCCTTGACGGTGGCTATATACTCTTTCACCTCGTAGAGATCTTCTCAAGGAGAAGGCTATCGACTAGGTGGATTGAGATATCACAGAGAATCGGAATGGGTGTGCTTGTTGCCATAATGTTTTTGGCTTTCTTCAACGACGTAATGAGAATTTTTCATGGAAGGTAGTTTTGTTCTTGCACTTGATAACTCCCTCGATTTTTTATGTATCGCTCTTTCCCGTGGCGAGGATCTACTTGAGGAGAGAAGGATAAGGGGAAGGGAGAGTGCCTCCCAGATAATAGGAGAGGAAGTTCTCGATTTATTGAGAAAAAGAGACATAAGTCCAACTGACTTGAAGCTTCTAGTCTCCACAGTAGGACCCGGTTCTTTTACAGGCATAAGGGTAGCACTCGCCTTTCTGAAGGGCTTGAAAATAGGCCTTGGTGTACCTCTCGTTGGTGTCCCCACACTCGACTGTCTTGCTTATCAATTTTCCTTTATGGAAGGCTTTTTCATATTGCCTACAATAGACGCGAAAAAGGGAGAAACGTTCTGTGCCCTTTATTTTTCAAAGGGAAAAAGGATAGAGAGAATAACGTCTTACGAAGCAAGAAAACCTGAAGATGTAAGAGGGATGATAAAAAAGCCGTGCATTATCCTTGGATCGGGTGTAAAAGTCTTAAGAGATTTTCTAGATGATCCTGATTTTGTGATTGCGCGTACATCTTCTCCCTGTGTACCAATGGATATTCTTATTAAACTCGGTTTGGAAAGGCTTACATCTTTCGAAACAAACGTTCTTCCTGTCTATGGGAGAAGATCAGAGGCGGAAATCAAATTTGACGTTTACCTCACATAAGGGAAAGTAGCACCCTACCTATAAGCTCCCTTGCGATCGTTATTTTGTAGCCGTTTTTGGAGAGAGGCCTCACATTTGAAAGAACTCTTCTCTTTATCTCCTCTACAAGCCCCTCATCAATCTTCGCATCTCTTAAGAGGTCTTCCGCCTCTTTTAGCCTCTCAGGTCTAAACGACACACCCCCCAAGGAGATTGCGCAATCACTTATCCTACCTCCTTCAAATTTGAAACAAGAAGCCACACTTACAATTGCAAAATCTATTGGCTTTCGAAGGGTGTATTTGATGAACTTTTGCTCCTTTGCCCATTCGAGAGGTATCTCAACCTCCTTAATTACCTCATCTGGTCCAATACCCAGTCCTTGAGGAGTGTAGAGATCCCAAACGTCTATCTTTCTTTCTGCCCCTTTTTTTACAATAACAAGCTTGGCCTTTAGCGAAGATAGGGCTGTGGCCAGATCGGAAGGACAGACTGCGTAACATTTTTCACCTATTAGCGCATGGTAACGGTTATCACCTTTTACGGCAAGGCAAGACTTCCCCTTTTTTCTCGCACAAAGGAGAGGACCACCAAGGCTTGATGGATACCTGTAGTACCAGCATCTTATATCTTGACAGAGATTGCCTCCGACTGTGGCCATGTTCCTTATCTGAGGACTGGCTATGGTAAGGACAGTTTCTCTGAGAATAGGGAATCTATCAATTATTACTGGGTTTCTGGCCAAAGTAGAAAGCTTCGTGAGAGATCCGATTCGGAGTGCTCCGTTTACCAATTCTAAATAGTCAAGTTCCTTTACAGGCTTTACATTTATTAGAACCTTCGGATAGTTAAAGAGGTACCTGTCCTTAAAGAGGGAAAGAAGGTCTGTTCCACCGGCATTTATCCTTGCTTCTTCTTTGAACTCTGAGAGCAATTCAAGAAGTTCATCAAGATTCTCAACTTCCACGTGCTCGAACCTTCTCATCCTTTCCCAGTGCCTCCAATATCCTCTGAGGAGTGGCAGGGTATTTTTTTATCCACCTGCCTATCGCATTACATATGGCCATAAATGTTGCAACAGGATGAGCAGAGGTGGCTATCTCTCCAACACCTATTGCCTCAAACCTGTGAGTTGGAAAGGGAGTCTCATTTATTACATGCTTTATATTCGGAAGCTGCAAAAAGGTTCTCCACTTGTAGTCAATAAGGTTAGGGTTTAGAATCGCTCCAATATTCCGATCCAATATGATCTCTTCAAATATGGCCGTATCTATGCCTGCGGCACCTAGGCAGCCATTTAGTTGACCCTCTATCCCTTTTGGATCTATTATTCTTCCCACATCAGTTGCATTTACTATCTCAATAATCTCCACTTCTCCCGTATCCACATCCACCTCCACTTCAACGAATGCCATTAAACAGTTTGTAAGGGTGTAGTCTGGCTCAAACCTGCCATATCCTGATATGGTCCTTTCCCAACCAATTACCTTATACCACGGGATCCTTTTTTTTGGGTTCACTTTTGAAAAAACGAATCCATCTTCCGTCTCAAGCTCAGTTGCATCTTCACCGAAAAACTTCTCCGCCTGAGCTAGAAGCTTTGCCTTCGCATCTTCAGCTGCTTTAATTGCAGCACTTCCTATTGCGTAAGTCCCTCTTGATCCAACAGGCCCGAATTCGAAGGGGGTGATCAGCGAGTCAGCTGGAGAGAGGTACACATCTTGAGGCCTCAAACCCAAAACCTCTGCAACCATCTTAATGTAATTGCTCGTCTGTCCTGTCCCATGCTCTGTCACACATGAAAAAAGGGTTGCCTTTCCATCCGGATGAAGTGTCACAAAGGCCTCAGAAACATCCTCACCTACGTCTGCATTTCCGTGGATTGCAACCCCCACGCCTCTCCTCTTGCTTCCCGAAACGGAAGTCGGTTTTAGCCATCCTTTCCACTTCTTCTTCCATCCAAATACTTGAGCCCCCTTATCCATACACGAAGAGTAATCTATCCCTCTATAGACATACCAGTTCCCATCCCGCCAGAGGTAAATGTCTCCTACTTTAACAAAATTCCTCTTGAAGAATTCAAAGGGATCAATATTGAGCGTCTCAAGCGCGCGACAAAGAAGGGGAATGAGCACACATTTTATCTCCTGTCCGCCGAAGCCCCTTACTATTCCAGATGCGTTCCTGTTGGTTACAACTATCTTTGGTCTTAGGTCCCAGTTCTTACATCTGACCATTATCTGCACCTCTCCCAACCCAACTGCTAGCTGTGCCTGAGTACTGAAAGAGTAGTAACCCGTATCAATTATGAGGTCCCCCGATATGGCTGTTACTGTCCCATCCTTTTTCATTCCAACTTTTCCCTTCAGTTTTACACCAGGTCTTAACGTGAATGTGGAAAGGTGCTCATCTTTCCTCAAAGAAAGCTTCACCGGACATCCCGTCTTCTTGCTCAGTATGGCGGCAAACAATTGAACTTGCCATGACATAAGTTTCGTTCCGAAGCTTCCTCCACACGGCAGACCTATCGTTCGTACGTTCACTTCCTTTCCAAGAATCCGCGAAAGCGTCACTTTATCGAGATAGGAAGCCTGATTCGATACCCAGAGTGTAAGTCTATCCGGTTTTTCCCAAAGGGCAATAACTGAAGGAGGCTCAATGGGCACAGGGTTTGGTATTCCCTCGTATGAGAACTCGTCTTCCACCACACAATCTGCATCGGAAAAGCCCTTCACCACATCTCCAGTTACTAGCTCCTTCAAAGAATTGGGACCGAACAAGGAGGTGTGAGATGGAAGGATATTTTGCTTATATTCGTCGTAAAGTAAAGGAGCCGAGTCAGTGAGGGCCTCTTGAGCGTCAAAGACGGGTTTGAGGATCTCGTATTCAACTTCTATCTTTTCAAGGGCCTCCTCCGCAATATCCTCCGTCTCTGCAGCAACAATTGCAACAGCGTCGCCAACAAATCTGACCTTACGATCCAAAAGCCTTTTGAATCTCGGCGTTCCACCTCTTAGGTCTGGCACGTCCTCCCAGGTCAGGACAGCCCTGACCCCTCTTAAGCTTTCAGCCTTCGATTTGTCGATCCTTTTTACTATTGCGTGCGGGTAGGGACTCCTCAAGACTCTCCCATAGAGCAGATTGTCAAAAGTCAAGTCACCTAGGTACTCCACTTTCCCTGTAACGATTTTTTTTGCATCTACCCTTGGAATCTCTTTACCTATGATTTTTAATGAGCTTTCACGCCCCTCCCTTATAAGTCTCCTTTCAGTGACTTGCCTTCCCGATGCCTCCATAATCGCATCTATAACCTGATAATGGCTTATGCAGCGACAGAAATGGCCAGAGAGGGCCTCCTTAATCTCCTCCTCAAGAGGACTTGCATTTTTAGAAAGTAGTGCTTTTGCGCTCATTATAATTCCTGGTGTGCAGAACCCGCACTGGAACGCTGAGTGCTTTATGAAGCTCTCCTGAAGGGGGTCAAGCTCTCCGTCTTTTTCGAGACCTTCTATGGTCACTACATTTTTACCATCGCACTCGATCGTCAAAATCGTACATGAAAGGACAGCCTCTCCATCCATAATCACGGTACATGCACCGCAACTACCACTGTCACATGAGACCTTCGTTCCCTTTAAGTTAAGGGTTTCCCTTAGAGTATAAGCGAGAGTGTGATGCGGAGCAACCTCATTTGTTTTCTCTCCAATCGATAATGTGTACTTTTTGCCGTTAACAATAAGGGAGACTTCTCTCCTCTTTTTTGCCATTCACCATATTACTACAACCCTTCGAACGCCGAGTCAAGGAAGTCAGAAATAGAAAAGTGAGGATCTGTGTGATATACTAAACTAAATGAGTAGGATATTCTTCGACAGCGGATCTTTCACAAAAATGGATAGGCGGGTTTTAGAAGCGATGCTTCCATATCTTACAGAACGTTTTGGAAACCCTTCGTCTATTTTTCTGAAAGAGGGTGAAATTGCAAAATCGGCAATTGAGGAGGCGAGAGAAAAGGTGGCAGAACTGATAAACGCTGATCCCAAGGAGGTGATCTTCACATCTTCCGCAACTGAGTCTAACAATTTGGCAATAAAGGGACTTGCTCTTGCAAGGAAGAATAAGGGAAGGAAAATTCTCTTCTCCCAGATCGAACATTACTCCGTGCTTAACCAAGCCGATTTCCTTAAGTCCTTGGGATTCCAAATTGAGTACGTGAAGGTCGACAAAGACGGTCTCATCGATATGGATGATCTGGATAAAAAGACAAGAGATGGTGCTATCCTACTTTCTCTTTTGCATGCAAGTCCTGAGATCGGTACCTTGGAACCGATCAGCGAGGTTTCCGAATTACTTAAGGAAAGGGATGTTCTTCTTTTTTGCGACGCTGTTGCAAGTTGCGGTCGAATCCCAGTCGATGTGAAGGAGATGGGTGTGGATGCTTTAAGCGTATCTTCCCAAATGCTTCACGGCCCCGTTGGCGCATCTGCACTTTATCTGAGGAAAGGTGTAGAGATTGTTCCTCTCATGCAGGGAGGTTTTCAGGAAATGGGAATAAGGCCGGGAACTGAAAACGTACCAGCAATCGTAGGCTTCGGTGAGGCTTGCAGGCTTGCAAAGGAAGAGCTGGAAGAGAGGAGGAAAAAACTGGAAAAACTTGGAAAACGTCTCTGGGATGGCATAGATTCGGCAATAGAAAACATCCATTTTACAGGTCACAGAGAAAAGAGGCTTCCGGGACACGTGAGTTTCTGGGTTGAGTATGTGGAAGGAGAATCCTTACTCATTTGGCTCAACCTCAAGGGAGTTGCATCTTCAACGGGAAGCGCATGCGCATCAAACATATTTGCAAGGGATGAGACTGGTCTTAGGGCATCCCATGTTCTTACTGCAATAGGAGTTCCTCCAGATTTGTGCCATGGATCGATAACTTTCATGCTGAGTAAGGATAATACCGAGGAGGAAGTGGAATACGTTATCTCAGTTTTGCCTGAAATAGTCGATACGCTTAGAAAGATGTCTCCCCTTTACGAGAAGCATATGCGGGAGAAAATTAAGGGAGGTACACATGGCGGGACCGTACAGTGAAAAAGTCATGGACCATTTCATGAATCCAAGAAATATGGGTGAGATCGAAGATGCCGACGGAATAGGAGAGGTCGGTAATCCTGTCTGTGGTGATGTTATGAAGCTCTATCTCAAGATAGAAAATGATGTGATTGTTGACGCCAAATTCAAGACCTTTGGATGTGGAGCAGCCATTGCGACAAGCAGCATAACAACAGAATTGATAAAGGGTAAGACGATCGAAGAGGCTCTTAAGCTAACAAATGAGGCAGTGGCAGAAGCATTAGGTGGTCTACCTCCAGCGAAGATGCACTGCTCGGTCTTGGCAGAGGAGGCACTCAAGGCAGCAATTGAGGATTATAGAAAGAAAAGGAAGGAGAAATGATGTTTGAGGTAAGAGTTAAAACTTCCAACAGAGTTGAGGCAGTAAATATAACAGATAAAATCGCCGATCTCGTTAAGGAAAAGGATGCTAGACTTTTACACATCTTCGTTCCTCACACAACATGTGGACTTATGATAAATGAGGACGCGGACCCGAATGTGGTAAAAGATATACTCGATTCTCTGGAAAGAGTTGCACCAAGAGACCATTCCTATAGACATACTGAGGGAAACGCCGACTCCCACGTAAAGAGCGTTATCGTTGGTTCATCTGTTACCGTACCTGTCTCTTCAG
Organism: uncultured bacterium; assembly: GCA_938084905.1. Lineage (GTDB taxonomy): Bacteria > Desulfobacterota > Syntrophorhabdia > Syntrophorhabdales > JANXAF01 > CALKEQ01. The sequence goes on along the minus strand of CALKEQ010000007.1, from coordinate 134,975 downwards.
GTAAGCTTCTGCTCGGCACCTGGCAGGGGATATTCCTACTTGAGTTCGATGGCCCAAGGGAAAGGAGGGTTTTAGTCACCTTACTGTGAAAAAAACACTTACCTTTTTCCTTATTTTACTCTTGGTCCTTTTTAACCTGTCCCATTCGGCCGAAAAAACGGAGATTCCTAAGGAATATGGGGTCTACGTAAAAACACCGAAAAAACTGGTAAGGCTCATGCCGAATATAGTCTTCGATGAGCAAGGAATATACTACATTGAGAGGCTATCACCACCGCGCTTTCTTCTTAAAGACGTTGAGTACTTCATAATTTTTGGTGACTTAAAGATTGAGTTTCTCACCTTTAACCCTATGGTCTTTTTCAAATACTCTCTTGTGGGGAAACAGAGATTCATGTTCGGACGCAACATCCCCATAGAGGTTAAGCAGGAAAAAGAGAAGCTATATGTGGTCAAGCCCAAAGAGATTATCGGGAGAGGGTACTATAGCCTCTGGATCGAGGATAGCGCCTGGGATTTCGTGATAGAGTAAAAATTGACACGAGAAGGTATTTAAAGTAAATTTTCTCAGGAAGTGCAAAGGCGCCTGGTGGGCCTCCTGGTCTTCAAAACCAGTGTACCGGCCAAAAGCTGGTAGGTGGGTTCGATTCCCATGCACTTCCGCCACCTTCAAATCAAAATATTCCTTGACAACGGTATTCGTTTTGTGTAAAATCTCACAAAGAGGCTCCATATTGGAGGTTTCTAATTAATAGGGCTAGACTTAAACTCGAATTTCCTCTCCCATTTTTCCTCTCCCAAAAAGGGGTAGAAATTTTCAAAATCGAGAAAATAAAAAACTGTGAAAGGAGGCCTTAGATGGAAATTACAAGAAGAGATTTTTTAAAGGTGTCCTTAAGTACCGTTTTCCTTGCAGGCTTAGGACTCGAGCTTGAAAAGACAAAGGCCTACGCCTCAGAACTGAAGGTAAAAGGAGCTAAAGAAACCACAACCATTTGTCCTTTCTGTTCAGTTGGTTGCGGGATAATAGTGTATACCAAAGAGGGAAAGGTGGTAAATACTGAGGGCGATCCTGATCATCCAATAAATGAAGGTTCTCTCTGTCCAAAAGGTGCCTCTCTCTTCCAGATTGCAAATAACCCCTACCGTGTGACAAAACCCCTTTACCGTGCCCCTGGAACGGCCAATTGGAGAGAGGTATCATGGGACTGGGCCTTGAACAGGATTGCGAGATTAGTCAAGAAAACAAGGGATCGTACGTTTTTAAGGAAGAATGCGCAGGGTCAAACTGTCAACAGGACAGAGGCTATAGCTCACGTGGGATCTGCCGCTCTTGACAATGAGGAGTGTTATTTAATCCAGAAATTTATGCGCGCCTTAGGTCTAGTTTACATAGAAAACCAGGCGCGGCTCTGACATTCTCCGACCGTTCCGGCTCTGGCAGAGTCGTTCGGTCGTGGGGCAATGACGAATCAGTTCAACGATCTCAAAAATGCAGATGTGATACTCGTTATGGGTGCGAACCCTGCTGAGAACCATCCCATTTCAATGAGATGGATAATGGCTGCAAAAGAGAAGAGAAACGCAAAGCTCATCGTTGTAGATCCGAGGTTCACAAGAACTGCTGCAAAGGCAGATCTATACGTACCGATAAGATCAGGTTCTGATATAGCTTTTTTGGGTGGCCTCATTAAGTACATAATTGACAACAATCTCTTCTTCAAAGAATACCTGGTCAACTATACAGACGCACCCTTCCTTGTGGACCCGGCCTTTAAGCTCCCAGATGAATTAGATGGTGTCTTCTCCGGATATGATGAAAATAAGAGATCTTACGACAAATCTACTTGGAAATACCAGCTTGACGAAAAAGGGGTTCCAAAAAAGGATTACACTCTGAGTGACCCTCACTGCGTCTTTCAGCTTCTGAAGAGGCATTACTCTAGATACACCCTCGACACAGTGGCCTACATAACAGGAGCACCAAAGGACAAGATTGAGGAGGCATACAGGATTATAGCCTCAACAGGAAAACCTGACAGAACCTGCACAGTCTGCTACGCAATGGGTTGGACTCAGCACACCGTTGGAACCCAGAACGTAAGAGCCTTCTCTATTGTCCAGCTCCTTTTGGGAAACATAGGAATGGCAGGTGGAGGGATCAACGCTCTACGTGGCGAAAGCAACGTTCAGGGAGCAACGGATGCTGGCATTCTGTATCACATTTTACCTGGATACAATCCAGTTCCAACTGCACAGGATACAAATCTGAACACCTACATACAGAAGTACACACCAGTAACAAAGGAGCCAAAGAGTTTAAACTGGTTGAGCAACAGGCCAAAATACATAGTGAGTTACCTCAAGGCCCTCTATGGAGAGAACGCCAAGAAGGAAAACGATTTCTGCTATGATTACCTTCCCAAGATAGAAAGCGGGCAGGATTACTCCTTTATAACGATGTTTGATAATATGTACAAGGGAAAGATAAAGGGGTTTTTTGCCTGGGGACAAAACCCCGCATGCTCCGTTGCTAACTCAAACAAGGTAAGAAAGGCCTTGGCAAAGCTCGATTGGCTTGTTGTAGTGAACCTGTGGGATAATGAAACTTCCTCGTTCTGGCGTGGTCCAGGAATGGACCCGAAGAAGGTAAAAACAGAGGTTTTCTTCCTGCCTTGTTGTGCTTCCTTTGAAAAAGAGGGAAGCATAACGAATTCTGGCCGGATAGCCCAGTGGAGATACAAAGCCTTAAATCCTCCCGGTTTGGCTATGCCTGATGCGGACATCATAAACGAGCTTTACTTCAGGATCAAAAAGCTTTACGAAAAAGAGGGTGGTGCTTTCCCTGAGCCTATTTTAAAGCTCACCTGGGATTACGGAGAAAAAGATGCATCTGGAAAAGTAAAGCACGTAGATACTCATCTCGTGGCAAAAGAGATAAACGGATACTTTACCGAAGATGTTCCTGTCCATCCTGTGGATAAAAAATCCTATAAAAAGGGGCAGCAGCTTCCCAGTTTTGCGTTTATGTTAGATGATGGCAGAAGTGCGTGTGGAAACTGGATCTACTCTGGAAGTTACACTGATTCCATTAATATGATGGCAAGAAGAGGGAAGGAAGACCCAACTGGGCTTGGGCTATTCCTAAACTGGGCTTGGGCATGGCCTGTAAACAGAAGGATTCTGTACAACAGGGCAAGTGTAGATCCAAAAGGTAATCCTTACGATCCAGAAAGGCCTGTCATCAAGTGGGATCCTGTAAATAGAAGATGGATAGGGGATGTGCCTGACGGCCCACAACCACCTCTCGCTGAGGAAGGCGGAAAACTCCCGTTCATCATGAAACCATTGGGAGTTGGTACGGTATTCGGAACTGGGCTTGCCGATGGTCCATTCCCCACCCACTACGAGCCACTCGAATGTCCTTTTGTTGAGAATCCGCTTTACAAAAAACACAGGATCAACCCAACAGTAAAAATATTTAAAGACGTTCCTGAAGATAGATTCGTTGTCTGCGATACTAGATACCCTTACATATGTACGACTTACCGCGTAACAGAGCATTGGCAGACAGGAGTGATGACAAGGCATATGGATTGGCTCAGAGAGCTTCAGCCCCAGATTTTTGTAGAGATAGGTAGGGAGTTGGCAAAGGAGAAAGGTATAAAGAGCGGTGATAAGGTCATCGTCTCTTCACCGAGAGGCCGCATATGGGCAATTGCCATCGTGACAGACAGGTTCAGACCTTTAAAAGTTGCAGGACAGACTATCCACCAGGTTGGTCTTCCATGGCATTTTGGATGGAGATTTCCAGAGGATGGATCAGGTGGAGATTCGGCCAATCTTCTTACGCCTACAGTCGGCGATCCCAATACTATGATACCTGAAACTAAGGTCTTCACCGTAAACGTAGAGAAGGCCTAAAGGGAGGTGGGTCATGGCAAGAGTTGGGCTTCTTCTAAGACCGGATCTATGCATAGGTTGCAGGGCTTGTCAGGTTGCGTGCAAACAGTGGAACGGGCTTCCTGCGGAAAAGACGAGAAACACGGGAACTCACGAAAATCCTCCCGATCTTTCCGCGAATCTATTTAACAGGATAAAATTCATCGAAATTTCGGATAATGGACATGGTATCAGATGGCTTTTTGTAAGTCAAAGATGCATGCACTGCGGAGAGCCCGCATGTGTTGAGGTCTGTCCAGTAAAAGCTATCACAAGGACTGAGGATGGAATAGTCCTCTACGATAGAGAAAAGTGTATAGCATGCCACGCCTGCAAGGAGGCGTGTCCTTTTAGGATTCCAAGGTACGACCAAGGAGGAAAAGGGAAAATTGCCAAGTGCCATTTCTGCTTTGAGAGGATAAGAGCCGGACTGACCCCTGCTTGTGCAAAGACTTGTCCAACTGATGCAATAAAGTTTGGAAAAAGGGATGAGCTTATCCTTTATTCAAAGAAGCTTGGATATCCTGTAATCTACGGAGAAAAGGAGCTCGGTGGTTTGGGTGTCATATTCGCCCTGAGAGAAGACCCGAAAGTGTATAGGCTTGCGGAAAACCCGCAGATGCCAGCTCATGTCGCATTTTGGAGCACGCTGCTTAAGCTCACGTTGGGAAAAAGAGGTTCAAAGCTGCTTAGGTACTTTGTTTAGAAAAAGGGGGAGGATCTCCCCCTTTTGAGAAAAAAGTGGATGTAAAAAGGCTTATACAGGAAAGACCCCATCTTGAAAGTCCCATTTCCTTTTATCTAAAGGTTAGGGAATACCTTCAAAGATGCGTGAAGGAAGAGGAATCTATACAAAAGGAGGGGAATCCATTTTCCTTCGTTGTGGGAGTTTTCTGCTCGGTCTTTGATATTCCTGAAGGTACCTTCTCTTTTCTCTCAGAGGAGGTTTCTGAAAAAGGTATAGATCCCATAACTTCACCTTCTTCCCTTTTACGAATCCCTATTTACCACGAGAATCTAAAGGAGGATGATAAGAACAGGCTACTTTTCCTTCTGTCAAAGCCTTTTTTTATGTTGCTAAAGAAGGATAAAGAAGGACTGTCTTTCATGGAAAATGGAAGGTGCCCAGTCTGTGGAGAGGTGCCCTCCGTTGGCCGAATAACGGCTGAAAATCGTAAAAAACTGATTTGCACTTTCTGCGAGACCGAGGGAGACTTTTATAGAATAGGATGCCCATACTGCATGAACAGAGAAAGTCCCTCGATAGACATCCTTTTAGATGAGGAAGAAATAAGGGTTGAGCTCTGCGGTAGGTGTAAAAGTTACATAAAGTCGATGAGGGAGGAGCACTTAAAAAAATACGATGACCCCCATCTCATAGATATAATTAGCTTGCCCTTGGATATTGTGACCCAGAAAAGAGGTTATAAAAGAAGGTCACCAAATATCATAGGAATAGCAGAGATAAAGTAAACTCTCCCCACTTTCCATTCCCGTAGCTTCCCCCTTAAAAAATTCTTGACAATAAAAAAGTCTGGGCATATAGTTCAAGTGGGAAAAAGTGGTATAAAGTGGGAAATGTTTGAAGGACGTTACGAGTACACCTTAGACGAAAAAAACAGGATTAGCATCCCAGCCAAATTTCGCGAGGTACTTGCCCGCCACTATGACATGAGTCTCATTTTAACTAATCTAGATGGGTGCATAGTTGCATATCCAAAAAGGGAATGGGAACTCATAAAGGAGAGGATGTACGGACTTCAGAATATAACAAAACAGGCCAGAATGTTTTTGAGATTCTACTTCTCAGGTGCGTCAGAGTGCGTAATAGACAGACTTGGTAGGATACTCATACCCCAGTCCCTTAAATCGTATGCGGGTATAGTAAAGGAAGTGGTGATAATCGGCATGAACAAAAGGATCGAAATATGGAGCAAGGAAAAATGGGAGGAGCTCGTCAAAGAGGTTTCCGCTGATATAGAAAAAGTGAATGATGTGGTCAGAGAGCTCGGACTTTGATAATGATGCACCTCATGTTCCGGTTCTCGTTGAAGAGGTTATCTCCAACCTTTTAAATGAAGAGACAGAGATCTTCGTTGATGCGACAATTGGCTGCGGAGGTCACACAAAGGAAGTTTTAAGAAGGTTCAAAAAGGTGAAGGTAATAGGTTTAGATGTGGACGAAGAGGCAATACAAATAGCGAAAAAAAGGCTTGAGGAATTTGAAGGAAGGGTAACGATCTTAAAGGGGAATTACAGAAACATCGAAAGGGTTTTAGATGACTTGAAAGTAAGGGAAGTTGATGCGATCCTATTCGATCTTGGTATCTCCTCTTTCCAGCTTAACTCAAGGAGGGGGTTTAGTTTCCACGATGACGATTTTCTAGATATGAGGATGGATAAGGAAAGAGATCTTACCGCCTTCCAAGTTGTAAACAGGTATCCTATGAGGAGACTCGCTCAAATAATCAGATCTTACGGGGATGAAAAAGAAGCATCCCGTATTGCAAGGGCAATAGTTCTACGAAGAAAGCTAAAAGAGATAAGAACGGCAAAGGAGCTTGCAGAAATCATTGAAAAGGCAAAAAGAAGAAGGGGGAAGATTCACCCCGCTACACTTACCTTCCAGGCATTGAGGATGGAGGTAAATGAAGAGATGGAAAACTTAAAGGAGGGATTAATCGGGGCTACAAGGGTTTTAAGAAAAGGGGGCAGAATCGGTGTTATATCGTTCCACTCTATAGAGGACAGGGCTGTCAAAAATCTATTTAGAGCAGAGACCTGCCTAAGGGTCCTTACAAAAAAGCCAATTAAACCAAAAAGAGAGGAGGTTCTTAAAAACCCAAGATCTAGGAGTGCAAAACTGAGGGTGGCAGAAAAGATATAAGGGGGGTAAGGTGAGAAAGGGAAGAAGAAAGGGAAGGGACCTAAAAAACCTTTTCTGTCTATTTTTCATAATTCTTGTTTTCTTCGTCATCTTTTCTCTCCTTAGAGGGACATATCAAAACACAAAGTCAGAGCTCCTAAATTCTTTATCGAGAGAGAGGCGTCTAAATGAGGAAAATCTATTACTTAAGACGGAACTTACGAGCATAACTAGGGACAGGTTTCTTATTCTTTTAGCACGTGAAAAGCTTAATCTGAGGAAGGCAAAAGAGGAAGAAATCTACGTGATGAGATGAAAAGGAAAAGAAACAGAAGGGCCCTATCAGTTTTTATCCTCATAAGTCTCTTTTATGCGTTCTTCGGTTTTGATTTGGGGAAGGAAGTGAAAGTGAAAAGGGAGGTGGAAGAGAAGAGTCCTATCTTTCAGACTATGAGTCATGTTGCTCCGACAGGTGAGAGGATTTCTCAACCGAAAGGGACCCTCCAGAATTTAGTCCCTCTTATACTTGTCTGTGCTGCCATAAAGAAGGGACAGATAGACGAGAACCATTTGATTCTTTTGAGGAGAGGTGATAATTTTTATTGGAAAAAACCGCTCGAAATAATAAAAGACAGAGACAAAGAAGGTCTGGAAATCCTCTCCGGTATAATGGGAAAGGCTTTCTTAGTTAAGCTTCTTAAGGAAGAAGGGATTGAAATATCCACAGAACTCTCTCCAGAAACGATTATCTTAGGAAGGGATTACACTATCCCTGAAGAGAAAATTCTCCAATTGTACGAAAAATACGTAAAAGACAACTACAGGGATCTCCTTTCTGCCTTAAAGGGAGAAGATACGGGAAATGGAGCACTTCATGGAATCTACAGAACCGAAAGGTCAGAGTGGGTCATGCCTAATCTTAAAGGCTATTCTATGAGGGAGGCCATACGGGTTCTCAACCGTTACACGGGAAAAATAAGAGTGGTAGGATTCGGTCAAGTTACGGACCAGTACCCAAACCCTTATGCAGTACTGAAAGGGGAAACTGAGTGCGTTTTGAAAGGAGAGTTTAACTGATAATGAAGATACGCGACCTTATTTATGACTTGGAATTAGAGGAGATAAAGGGTGATTATGGAACGGAAGTTAAAGGGATAGCCAAGGACTCAAGGCAGATAAAGGAGGGTTACCTCTTCTTCATGAACAAAAATAACAGGATGTACCTTGATGATGCGAAGAGAAGAGGTGCAAGTGCAATTGTCACAGATATGGATGAATCTATCTCCATACCGTGCCTTATTAGGGTAAAGGACGTAGACAAGGCAATGGGCCATATCGCATCAAGGTTTTTAGGCGAACCTTCAAAGTACATGTGTATAACAGGTATAACCGGTACAAATGGGAAAACGACAACGTGCTTTCTCATAGAATCCATTTTACGTGCAGCTGGAAAAAAAGTTGGCTTAATCGGCACTGTCTTTTACCGGTACAATGGACATGTACTTAAGGCTAAAAATACAACTCCAGGAGCCATAGAGCTTCAAAAAATCCTAAAAGAGATGAAGGATTCAGAAACCACACATGTAACAATGGAAGTTTCCTCACACGGACTTGACCAGAGGAGGGTTGAAGGAGTACACTTCGATATTTGTATTTTCACAAACATTTCCCATGACCACCTCGATTACCACGGAGATTTTACTGCTTACAGGGAAGCAAAATCCTTACTCTTCAAGTACTATCTGGCGGAAAGCTGTAAGGCTAAAAAAAGCGCCATTCTTAATGGAGATGACCCTAACGTTTCACACTTCATTCCACCTCAAGGAATAGCTACTTACTTCTACGGCCTTAAGGGAGATTACGAAGCGACAGTCAAAACTTATGTCCAGGACATAGATGGCATGGAGGTAAAAATCTCCCTTATGGGGGAAGAGATAAAGGCAAGGTCGAGCCTAATAGGTCACTTTAATCTTTACAACCTTCTTGCCGCATCTTTAGCTGGACGAATCTTGGGAGTTCAAACTTGGGAAATAAAAAGGGGATTAGAGAGATTTTCAGGAGTTCCCGGAAGAATGGAAAGAGTTAAAAACGATAGGGGTTACCACATCTTTATCGATTACGCCCATACCCCCGATGCTCTAGAAAACGTACTTAAGGCGTTGTCAGCCTTAAAAAGGGGCAGACTGATAGTTGTTTTCGGCTGTGGAGGTGATAGAGACAGGGAAAAGAGACCCCTTATGGGAAAAATAGCGACAAGCCTTGCAGACATCTCTATAATCACCTCTGATAACCCTAGAAGTGAAAAACCGGAAGACATAATAGAGGATATAAAAAAAGGAGTTTCAGGCTCAAATTATAAGGAGATAGTTGACAGGAAGGAGGCGATTTACGAGGCTCTACGACTAATGAGGTCAGATGACGTACTCCTTATCGCCGGAAAGGGACATGAAGACTACCAGATCATAGGCGAAAGGATTATCCATTTCAGTGACAGGGAAATCGTAGAAGAGGCGATAAATGTGGGACTACAGGGAGATCCTTAAGGCTACAAATGGTGAGCTCATAAGGCTCCAAAAAGAGAGCTTTGTTCGGATCTCTTCAGATTCGAGAACCATACAAGAGGGGGAATTTTTCATTCCCCTGAAAGGTAAAAGGTACGATGGTCATCAATTTATCCGAGAGGCTATAGAGAAATCAAAGGGAGGTACACTCTGTGAGCGAGAAAAACTGAGCCTTGTTTTAGATCTTGACGCAACCGTCATAGCAGTCAATGACACAAACGAGGCCCTCAAAGATATAGCCTTTTACAAAAGGAAAAAAATGGACTCAATCTTCATTGGAATAACTGGAAGCTGTGGAAAAACGACAACCAAGGAAGCTCTAGTGCAAATGATAAAAAAAGATAGAAAGGTATCTTGTAACGAGAAGAATTACAACAACATCTTTGGGGTTTGCCTTTCCATAATATCCATTGAAGATGAACCAGAAGTATGTGTTTTTGAACTGGGTACCAACTCTTTTGGCGAGATAAGAACACTTACAAAGATCGTCGATCCCACCATCTCCGCAATTACGAACATTCTTCCCGCTCATCTTGAAGGTCTAAAAACCATAGAGGGAGTTCTTGAGGAGAAGCTCGATCTCTTCAGATTCACAAGGGATGCAGGGATAATTTTCGTAAATTTAGATGATGAACGTATTCGATCTTTCAGATCTGAATCGAAAAAGATCCTTTACTTCGGTATAAAGAATCGTGCCCCCTTTTCCCTTGAAGTTAAAAATGTATGTGGTTGGGAAGGCTATGAAGTGCTCCTTAATCTAGACGGAAAGAAAATAGAAACGAAAGTTAAAATTCTAGGATTCCACAACCTCTACAACATCCTTCTCGCATCATCGATTGCTTCCACAATTGGAATCCCGGAAGAAAAGATAAAGGAGGCTTTGGAGGAGTTTAGACCGTGCGAGATGAGAATGAGTGTGAAAAAATCAAAGAAGGGGTACGTAGTAATAGATGATAGTTACAATGCAAACCCCGCCTCAATGTACCAAGCCATTTCTACCTTCAGCGAGCTACCTTGCGAAGGAAAGAAGATACTCGTTCTTGGAGACATGAACGAGCTTGGAGATTACTCCTCCTACTATCACACCGAACTGGGTAGGTACATCGATCGATTTCACTTCCACTACGTTCTTTTTTTAGGGGAAAAAATAAGGGAAAGTTATTCCCAGATTAAGAGAAACGTTGCATTTTACTTTGAGGAGAGAGAGGGTCTCCTCCAAAAACTCTTCTCCATTCTTAAAGAAGGCGACTCAGTTCTTGTCAAAGGTTCACGTTCACTAAACATGGACACGATAGTCAAGGAGATAGTCTGATGCTTTACTCGATTCTTTACGGTCTACACGATTGGGTCTTCGCTTTTAACGTTTTCAGATACATAACATTTCGTACATTTCTGTCCATCATGACTGCTCTTTTTATAAGCTTTCTCCTCACCCCTTACGTGATAAAAAAGTTCAATCACTGGCGGGTAAAAAGCGGAAAGAGGGAAGACGTGCCTGAAAGACACAGGTTAAAAAGCGAAACACCTACTATGGGAGGTTTTGTGATACTCGTTTCCACTATCATCCCCACACTTCTCTGGGCTGATCTTAATAACAAGTACATATGGATAGTCATTCTTACCCTTTTGACCTTTGGCGGAATAGGATTTCTTGATGATCTTTTAAAGCTAAAAAACAAAAATGGAAAGGGCATTAGGGGAACAACTAAATTCTTGCTTCAAATCCTCGTAGCGCTAGCTATAAGCCTCTACATAAATTTTGGAACTGATTTCAACACCTCCCTTTCTTTGCCGTTCTTTAAAACCATAACCCCAGACCTTGGAATCTTTTATATTCTTCTTTCCGTATTCATAATTGTGGGTTCGTCAAACAGTGTAAATCTAACAGATGGACTAGATGGGCTCGCTATCGGCCCTGTTCTTACCGTCTGTGGGACTTTTATGATCTTCTCATACCTTGCAGGCCATGCTAAGTTCGCAAATTATCTACAGATATTCCATGTGAAAGGAGCGGGAGAACTTACGATCCTCTGCGGTGCAATGCTCGGGGCCGGCATCGGCTTTCTCTGGTACAATGCCTACCCAGCAGAGCTCTTCATGGGCGATATAGGTTCCCTTTCCCTTGGAGCTGCTTTGGGGGTAATAGCGGTACTCATAAAGCAGGAGATCCTTCTTCTAATCACAGGCGGGATTTTTGTGGCTGAGACGATTTCAGTGATAATTCAGGTGATCTCGTATAAATGGAAAAGGAGAAGGGTTTTTATGATGGCCCCTATCCATCACCACTTTGAATTGAAAGGCTGGAGTGAAGAGAAGATAGTCGTAAGGTTCTGGATAATATCGATTATTCTGGCTCTCATTGCTCTAAGTACTCTGAAACTGAGATGAAAAGAGAAGGCAAGTTTGAGAAAGTTCTAGTCGTTGGACTTGGGAAAACAGGGGTATCAATGGTTCGCTATCTAACAAAAATGGGTTTTCAACTTACGGTCACTGACCTGAAAAAGGAGGAAGAGTTAAAACCGCAGCTTGAAGAGTTAAAGGATCTTAAATTCAAGATGAGTCTGGGAGCCCATAGAAGGGAGGACTTTCTTGAGACCGATCTCATAATACTCAGTCCTGGGGTAAATCCAAAAATGCCCTTACTTGAAGAGGCTAGAAAGAAAGGGATAAAGATCACAGGTGAGCTCGAATTTGCTTCCCAATTTGTTGAGGAACCGATTATCGCTATTACAGGAACAAATGGAAAGACGACTGTTACGACCCTTATCGGTAAAATCTTCGAGGAAGCTTTTGGAGATGTATTTGTAGGGGGTAACATAGGAAATCCACTCATTGAGTACGTAATGGGAGAAAAAAGGGCAAAATTTGTGATTCTTGAGGTAAGCAGCTTCCAGCTTGAGACGATCGAAAAGTTCCGTCCCAAATGTGCCCTCCTTTTAAATGTTTCAGAGGACCATCTGGATCGTTACGGCTCTTTCTCTGAATACGTAAATGCTAAACTTAGAATATTCGAAAATCAGAAAGGTGAAGATCTGGCAGTGATAAATAAGGATCTGAACCTCCTTGAAAGCTTAAACGCAAGAACTTTTTACTTCTCCTCAAAGGAGAGACTGAAAGAAGGGGTCTTCTTAAACGGCGAAAGGATAGTTGTGAGGGTTAAAGGATCTGAAATTATCTATCCAAGGTCAATTTCCCCGCTTTTCGGAGAACACAACACGGAAAATCTCATGGCTGCCATACTTGTTGCCCACCTTTTCGATGTTGAAAGTTCTACTGTGGAGAAGTGTATCGCTGCTTTTAAGGGTCTTCCCCACAGAACGGAGTTTTTGCGTGAAGTAAAAGGAGTTAAATTTGTGAATGACTCAAAGGCAACAAACGTAGATGCCACAAGAAGGGCTATCCAAAGTATAAAAAATCCAGTTGTCCTAATCGCTGGAGGAAAGGATAAGATGGGGAGTTACAAACCTGTTTTGGAGGAGAAAGAAAAAATAAAGGCCATTGTCCTCTTTGGCGAGTCTAGTGAGAGAATAAAGAGAGAACTGGGAGAGTCGATAGATTGCTTTTTAGAAGAGGACCTAGAATCTGCGGTAAAGAAGGCTTACGAGCTTGCAAGCTACGGAGACGTAATCCTATTTTCGCCAATGTGCAGTAGCTTCGACATGTTCAGAGACTACGTGGAAAGGGGTAACAGATTTAAGGAAATAGTGGACTCCCTATGAAAAAAACAGTTATTTTACTACTTAGCTCCGCCTTAATTTACAGCTACTTCAGGAAGCCCACGCTTGCAAGTGTTTTGACTGTTCTTTCATGTGTGGTTTTTTCCATTCTTCTAGGAAAGATAAAGGGAAAGGACCTGGAAAAGGTGAAATACCTTCTCATTGGCGGGAATTTAATTCTTTGCCTTTCGGGCCTCATCTATCCTCCTATAACACGTCCTTTCATAATGAATTTCATCCTTCAGTTCTTTTCAATCTCTTCTCTCCTCTTTTATCTCTCATTCTCGCAAAGGAAAAGGGCCGGCATAATGAAAGAGTGCCTTCCCCTTTTAATCGTTTATTTAGGATCCTCGGTGAACCTTTACCTGATAGGTCAGCTTCCTTTACTTTTACCTTTTTCCCTTGCGGCTACTTTTTACCTTTACGTAATGGTTAGGCCAGAACAGATGGTCTTTTCCTCTATTTTTACACTCCTACTTGCCATACTAACCTTTCTTACTGACGACAAACTTTTCTCCGGATTTTCACAACTTGAAGGATTTCACAGATTCCTTCTTTTCGCATCTTCTTTCCTTCTTTTCGCTATTAGCTTTTTTAAGTTTCTAACCGAAAGAGGAGAGAATCCTAATGTTCTTTTTGCCTTTTTGGGTATGCTGGCAATCACACTCGATATCCTCTTTTCCCAAGGAATCTCTTTCAAGTACGGATTATTCCGGCAACCCTATATTGCTTCACTCGTTGTGGTTCTTGTTTCGGGAATGATCATTGAGAAAAAATGGGGGTAGTGTGAAGGTACTTATAGCTGCAGGAGGAACAGGTGGACATATATACCCCGGTATCTCCATCGGGGAGAAACTTAGGGAAAAAAAAGTTGAACCTATTTTCCTTGGCACAAAGGATGGAATGGAATCGAGTATTGTACCTAGGTACGGTTTCAGACTGATTACTGTCTCAACAGGTCAGTTCGTAGGAAAGGACCTTCATGCCAAAATGAGAACCGGTTTTAGGGTTATAAAGGGGATTCTTCAATGTTTGGAGATAATGAGAAGGGAAAAATTCGCATGCGTTGTCGGTATGGGGAGCTTTGTCTCCTTTCCCGCAATTGTCTCTGCCTATCTTAAAGGCATCCCCTTCTTTTTACACGAACAGAACTTTACACTTGGACTTGCAAACAGGCTTTTTTACAGATTTGCAAAAAAGATCTTTTTGAGCTTTGAGGAAACGGCAAAAATATACGGAATCAAAAATTATTCATATACCGGCAATCCGGTAAGAAGGGAGATAAAAGATGCCCCAGATTCGGAAAGAAAAGAGGGTTTTGGAATATTCATCTTTGGAGGTAGCAGAGGAGCAAAAAGTTTAAACAGAGCAACACTTGAACTTTTGCCACTCCTTGAAGGGATTAAGGATTTAAAAGTCTACCATCAGACGGGTAATGAGGACTACGAGTATGTAAGGGCAGCTTACAAAAGTTCCTCAGTTTCCGGAGAGGTTTTCCCTTTCACAGAGGATATGGGACGGTACTATGGTCTTTCAGATCTTGTCATTTCGAGAGCTGGTTCAAGTACAATATTTGAGCTAGCCTGCAGAAGAAAGCCTGCCATACTTGTTCCCTACCCTTTCTCCGCTCAAAACCATCAGTGGAAAAATGCACTTTTCGTTCAAAGGATAGGAGGGGCATTTGTGATTGGAGATGATGAGCTTTCTGGGAAGAAGATATACGAGATAGTTGTTGGACTGAAAAACGATAGGGAAAAATTAAGGGTAATGGGCGAAAAAATTGGCACCCTGTACGTGGAAAATTCTGAAGAAAAAATCGTAAATGAGATTTTAGAGGAACTCGGATGAAAAAAGAGGATCTCTTATTCCACAGGGTAAGGAGGATACACTTCGTTGGTATAGGCGGAATAGGAATGAGCGGAATTGCGGAGGTTTTGATAAATCTCGGCTATTCTGTTTCCGGGTCAGACTTAAAAAGGACAGAGGTAACTGAAAGATTGGAAAAATTAGGGGCCAAAATCAGCTATTCACACAAACCGGAGAATGTTTCTGGAGTAGACGTAGTCGTTGTCTCCTCCGCGATAAAAAGTGACAATCCAGAGGTCACACGGGCAAAGGAGATGTTCATCCCCGTCATCCCAAGAGCTGAGATGCTCGCTGAACTGATGAGGATGAAATTCGGAATTGCAGTTGCAGGTGCTCATGGTAAAACAACAACAACTTCCCTTATCTCGAGTGTACTTTCCTCAGCTGGATACGATCCAACGTGCGTCATAGGTGGAAAACTGAAAAGCATAGACTCAAATGCACGCCTAGGTGCTGGAAAATTCCTTGTGGCTGAGGCTGACGAGAGTGACGGTTCATTTTTGCTTCTCTCTCCCTTTATAGCTGTTGCTACAAATATAGATCGTGAGCACCTGGACTATTACAGGGATATAGAGGAGATAAAGGAGGCTTTCATTTCTTTTCTAAACAGGGTCCCTTTTTTCGGACTCGATGTTATATGTATTGACGATCCACATCTTCAGAGTCTTATCCCATCACTCAAAAGAAGATACATAACCTACGGACTGTCAAAGCAGGCCGATGTGAGAGCGGAAAACATTTTAAAGGACGGATTTAAGACCCATTTTAACGTTATCTATCGAGAGGAACCACTAGGCCAAATTACTCTTTCCATGCCCGGACTCCACAATGTGGTAAACAGCCTAGCGGCAGTTGCCACATGTATTGAGCTCGAGATACCTTTCCACGTCATAAGGGAAACACTTGGAGCCTTTCAGGGAATCCAAAGAAGACTGGAGGTGAAGTTGGACGGCAAAATAAAACTGATTGACGATTACGCCCATCATCCGACCGAAATAAAGGCAACGATAAGAACCATAAGGGAGATATGGGAAGGTAGGATGATAGTTGCCTTTCAGCCTCACCGCTACACAAGGACAAAAGCTTTAATGGCCGATTTTATAACCTCATTCAACGATGTGGACGTTCTCATAGTAAGTGAGATTTATCCCGCATCTGAATCTAAAATAGAGGGCGTATCAGGAGAAGTACTTTCTGAAAATATAAGGGCATCAGGCCACAAACATGTAGAATACGCAAAAACACTCGATGAGGTCACACAAAGGATACTCTCACTCGCGAAAGATGGGGATGTGGTTGTAACCTTGGGAGCAGGAGATATATATAAGGTTGCGGAGAAATTGAAGGAAATATGGCATGGAAAATAAGAGGAAGGGTCATTGAGAACCCGAAAATGAAGGAATACACATCTATGAGGGTGGGAGGCCCGGCAAGATACCTCGTATTTCCGAGGGACGAGTCAGATCTTCTCGAAACTTTAAAGATCTTTGAAAATGAAGGGATAAAATGGCGCATGCTGGGGAATGGAACAAACGTCATAGTAAGTGACAGTGGAATCAATGAGGCACTGATAAAGATAACTGACCTTAAGCACTTCTCATTGATTGAGAGTAAAAAAGAGGTGGTCTTACGTGTTTCAGGAGGTTATTCCCTTAAGGATTTAATCCTGGAGATGGCAAAAATCGGTTTAGGTGGACTTGAAAATCTTTACTCCATCCCAGGTACAGTAGGAGGAGCGATAAAGATGAACGCCGGCAGTTTCGGTCTTTCAATAGGGGACGTTGTGAGGAAGGTAACCTACGTTTCTTCAGATCTTTCGCGAAAAGAGTTAAGAAGGGAAGAGATAGACTTCTCTTATAGACATTCCCCTTTCCTTTCCAACATGTGTATCATAGAGGCGGAGCTTCTCCTCTTAAGAAAGGACAAAAAAAGGATAATGGCAGAGATAGAGCGCCTATCAGAGGAGAGAAAAAAAAGACATCCCCTTGAGTTTCCATCTGCAGGGTCTATTTTCAAAGCTGTAAATGGTGTTCCTGCTTGGAGATACATAGAGAGGGCTGGTCTTAAAGGGTTGAGAATAGGAGATGCCTGTGTCTCGGAAAAGCATCCAAATTTCATAGTAAATTTAGGAGAGGCAAAAGCCTCAGATGTAAAAAGCCTAATAGACAAGATAAAAAAAGAGGTTTTTGAAAGAGAAGGGGTAGTCCTTGAGGAAGAAGTGGAACTTTGGGGATTCGATGACTGATCTTAAGAAGAAGAAAATCGGGGTCCTTATGGGGGGGAAGTCCTCAGAAAGGGAGATTTCCTTAAGGAGCGGAAAGGCGATCCATTCCGCCTTGATTCGGAAAGGGTATGTGAGCGAAATGATAGACGTTGATGAGAGTTTGCCTCTTAGGCTTAGAGAAAGTGGGATAGATGTGGCATATGTGGCTTTGCATGGGAGATGGGGGGAAGATGGAACTGTTCAGGGACTGCTAGAAATTATGGGGATCCCATATACTGGTTCAGGTGTTTTAGGTTCATCGATCTGTATGGATAAGGCGGTCATGAAAAAAATACTAAAGGCTTTAGATATCCCGACCCCCTCTTATGTTGTTTTAAGGGATAAGGATCAGGAAGTACCCTTTCAAGTTCCATTTGTCGTAAAGCCGGCAAATGAAGGATCCACAATAGGTGTGTCAATAGTATGGAGAGAGAGTGAAATAAAAGGAGCAAAGGAAAGGGCATTTAAGTACGACAAAAAAATCGTTGTTGAAGAGTACGTTGATGGAGATGAGATCACAGTGGGAATAGTAAACGGGGAGACGCTTCCTGTAATAAGGATAAAACCGAAGGAAGGCTTTTACAATTATGAGGCAAAATACACTCCGGGCATGACCGAGTACATAATCCCTTCTCAGCTCTCCTCCGAAATAGAGCAGAGGGCATGCGGCCTTGCAAAAGAGATATACGAGGTCCTCGAGCTTTCCGGATGTGTGAGAATTGACATGATAGTGAAAGGTGGTACCCCCTACGTAATCGATGTGAATACTTCTCCAGGCATGACTGAGACATCGCTTGTGCCTAAGGCGTGGGTGTATGCGGGAGGTACATTCGATGACCTAATTGAAGAGATATTGAAGGGAGCCTCTCTTAAGGTATGAGGAAGTTGTTTTACTTTCTATTTCTACTTTGTCTCTCCCTTATTTCCATGGCCATCCTCTTCAATTTCTTTTCCCGGAAAGAGCCCCTTTTCCTTGTAAAAGGGGTAAAAATCACAGGATCGAGGCAGCTTTGCGAGAAGGAGATAATGGATATGGTTGCTCCCCATATAGGGGGGAAAAGTATCTTTGAGGTTAACACGGAGAAAGTGAGAAAATCGATAATTACCCATCCTTACGTGAAAGACGTGAGAATAAAAAGGGTCTATCCATTCTATCTTCACGTTGAAATAAAGGAGAGAAAACCTTCTGCCTTATGGGTTAGGCCCGACGGGACTCTCAAGGTAATCGATGAAGATGGATACCCGTATAGGGAGATGTTGAAAGATGAGGGGGTGGACTTCTTTCTGATCCACGCAAAAAGCCAAAATGAGGTAAGGGAGGTATTTTCCCTTGTAAGTAAGTGGTTAAAGGATGGGTTGATATCTGAAGATTTCCTTTCTCAGGTTCTTTGCCTAAATGGGGCCTTCACTATCATCACCAAGGAGAACGTTGAGATAATTTTGGGTAACGAGGAATTAGAAAGAAGATTGAAAAAAGCAAAGAGGGTTCTAGAAGATGGAAAAAAAAGGGGACTGCTGATAAAACGTATAGATGCCCGCTTTGAAAAGGGAGCCATTGTAGGAGAAAGACGGGAGGGATAATGGTAAAGAATGAAGATGTTATAGTTGGAGTAGACATAGGAACAACAAAGATATGTGTGATAGTTGCTAAGGTCTCAGATGATAAACTGAACATCGTGGGCATAGGATCTCACCCTTCAACGGGTTTGAGAAAGGGTGTTGTTGTGAATATGGACAGCACCATCAATTCAATAAAAAAGGCTGTCCAAGAAGCTGAACTCATGGCTGGAATTAAGATAAATAGCTGCATTGCCTCTATAGGTGGTCCACACATAAAGAGCTTCAATAGTAACGGGGTTGTAGCTATAAAGGAAAAGGAAGTGAGGGAATATGACATCTTAAGAGCCATAGATGCTGCAAAGGCTGTTGCGATTCCTGCTGATAGGCAGATACTCCATGTAATACCCCAGGAGTACATAGTGGATGATCAGGACGGAATAAAGGATCCTTTGGGTATCCAGGGAGTGAGACTTGAGGTGAAAGTCCACATAATAACGGGAAACATTTCAGCAGCCCAGAACATTCTAAAGTGTCTGAAAGTAGCGGGTCTGGAAGTGGAAGATTTGATAGTAAACCAGCTCGCATCCTCTGAGGCGACATTAAGTCCAGAAGAGAAGGAGATAGGTGTTGCACTCATAGATATAGGGGGTGGAACGAGTGACCTAGCCATATTCTCAAATGGAAGTGTGAAATACACATCCATAATACCCTTTGGTGGAAACAATATAACAAACGACATAGCCATAGGACTTAGAACACCCCTTGAAGAGGCGGAAAAGATAAAAAAGAAGCACGGCTGTGCATTTTCCGCGATAGTGGGGCCGAGCGAAACGATAGAGGTACCGAGTGTGGGAGGTAGAAAACCAAGGGTTTTGATGAAAAAGACGCTTTCTGACATCATAGAGCCAAGGGTCGAAGAGATAGGAAGGATAATATACGAGGAGATAAAGAAGTCAGGAACAGAAAAGATCCTTGCGTCGGGAGCAGTCATAACAGGAGGTACAGCCAATCTAGAAGGAATAGTGGAACTTTTAGAGAACGTTTTTAATAACATGCCTGTAAGAAAGGGTTACCCTCAAGGGGTGGGAGGTCTTGTGGACGTGATAAATAACCCTATTTATGCGACGGGAGTGGGCCTTGTTCTTTACGAGTATAGGCACATGAATGAAAAGAAGAAGCAGAAAAAAGGTGGCTCCAAATTTTTTGCCGGAACGAGGAACCTTTTTAGCAGAATGAAAATGTGGTTCAAAGAAACATTTTGAGGGAGGTCCATATGGGAGATAGGTTTTTTCTAGATGAGGGAAATAATTTCGCTGCCGTTCTTAAGGTCGTTGGTGTAGGTGGAGGTGGGTGTAACGCTCTCAACAACATGGTCGAAGCGAATATAAGGGGGGTGGAGTTTATTGCAGTAAACACTGACGTTAAATCGCTTAGACTTTGTAAGGCACCCGTAAAAATCCAAATAGGATCCAGGCTCACGAAGGGTCTAGGAGCAGGGGCTGATCCCGAAGTCGGAAGAAAGGCAGCTCTTGAAGATATAGATCTGATTAGTGAGCATCTAAAAGGTGCTGATATGGTCTTTATAACCTGTGGGCTAGGAGGCGGGACAGGTACAGGTGCTTCTCCAGTTATAGCGGAGATAGCCAAGGAGATAGGTGCTCTCACAGTAGCTATAGCAACAAAACCATTTGCCTTTGAGGGACAGATACGAATGCAACAGGCAGAAAGGGGAATAATCGAGCTTAAACAGAGGGTTGATGCATTAATTACCATACCTAACCAGAGGCTTATGTCAATAGGCGGAAAGCACATGTCCATAATTGAGGCATTTTACAGAGCAGATGAGGTACTTATGAATGCGGTAAGGAGCATCTCCGACTTGATAGTAGGATCAGGACATGTGGTTGTAGATTTCGCTGACGTAAGAACCATAATGTCCGAGAAAGGTTTGGCCATTATGGGAGTTGGAGAGGCACAGGGAGAGAACAGGGCAAGGGAGGCAGCACAAAAGGCCATATACAGCCCTCTGCTTGAAGACATT
Organism: uncultured bacterium; assembly: GCA_938084905.1. Taxonomy (GTDB): domain Bacteria; phylum Desulfobacterota; class Syntrophorhabdia; order Syntrophorhabdales; family JANXAF01; genus CALKEQ01. The sequence goes on along the minus strand of CALKEQ010000007.1, from coordinate 114,160 downwards.
TCCATAACCGGCGCAAGAGGCGTACTTATAAATATCACCGGAAGCAAGGATATGACCCTTTATGAGGTGAATGAGGCTTCCTCCTTAATTCAAGAACAGGCTCACCCAGAGGCGAGGGTCATTTGGGGACTAGTTTTCGACGATTCTATGGGAGAGAAAATGAGGATTACGGTAATAGCTACTGGATTCGAAGAGAAGGTTCAGATAAAGGACGAGGTGAAGGAGAGTATTAGAAACGTTAGTCTTTTTAATCAGGAAGAGTTGCCACCCTTCATAAAGAGGAACATTGGATTAGAATTTAAAGAGCTCAGGAAAAAAAACGGATCCTTGGAATTTGATGACGAAAGATACGAAATTCCAACATTTATGAGAAAACAGGCTGACTAATCGCAAAGGTGACAGAAAGGGCCTTTGAAAAAGGCTTAATTCTAAAAAAGTGGAAAAATCGAGTACCCGTCTGTGTTGTATACCCCGATTCGTACTACGTGGGAATGTCAAATCTCGCACTCCACATACTTTACAGGAAGCTAAACGAAGTTGAGGAAATAGTTTGCGAAAGAGCTTTCTTCGAAAAGGATGGAGAAATTCTCTCCGTTGAAACAAAAAAACCTCTCTCCTCTTTTGAGATCCTTTTTTTCACCGTATCCTATGAGCTCAACTACCTGAATATAATACGGATGCTTTCCAATTCGGGAATCGCCGTAAATAGCAGTGATAGAAAAGAAGGTGAACCACTTGTTGTTGGCGGGGGAATTACACTCATAGCAAACCCGGAGCCTATATGTAAAGCATTCGACCTTGTCATCCTTGGGGATGTAGAGGCAACCATTCCCGATTTCATCGATTCCTATTTAAAGGTTAGAAGGGAAAGTAGAAGAAGGGTGATAAGTGAGCTATCCAATTTTTCCTGGGTATACAATCCTTCTCTTATGAACGTAAAGTACGACGAGAATGGAAGGGTCAGTTCATTCGACCCACCTGACTTTAAGGTAAAGGTCAAGTACTTTCGCGGCGAAAGGCTTGGTCATTCTGCAATCATCTCATCTGAAACCGAGTTTGCAGAAATGTATCTAATTGAGGGGGCACGTGGTTGCCCATCAAAATGTCGATTCTGTCTTCTGGGAAATCTTTACCCCTATAGGGAAGACAGATCATCTCTCTCCCAGATCCCAGAAGAGAATACGAAGGAGATTGGGATAGTCGGTGCGGGGGTTTCCTTCGTTCCAGGACTTCTTGCTTCAATTAAGCATCTTAAGGAAAAAGAGAAGAAAATCCACCTCCCCTCTTTAAGGATGGATAAAATCTCCCTGAAGATACTAGAGCTACTGAAGGAAGACATAAAAACCCTCACATTTGGATTGGAGGCTGGATCGTTCACTTTAAGGTCCGCCCTCGGCAAACCTATAACAGATGAGGAGATAAAGGAGCGGATTGAAAATATTCTTGAGCTGGGTAATTTTAATTTTAAACTCTACTTTATGGTTGGGCTACCGGGAGAAAAAAGGGAAGATGTGGAGGCAATTTTCGAACTCACAAAAAAAATACGACACGTACTTATAAAGAAGATGGCTGGGCAAAAAGCACTTCCAAAGCTAAAAGTTCATGTAAGTCCCTTTGTTCCGAAACCGAAAACTCCCTTGCAATGGGCAAGAATGGAAGATTCAGTTGTGCTTGAGGAGAAGTTAAAATGGCTTGAAGGAAAGTTCAGGAAACTTGGAGGAGTACTATTCACCCACGAATCTGTAAAGTACAGCCTTCTTCAGGCAATTCTCGCAAGGGGTGACAGGAGAGTCTTCCATGCTATAACAAGAATTTCCAGCGGAGAGAATTTGAGAAAGGTAATGCAGGAAGGTCCAATAAATCTTGGATTTTACGCATTGAGAGAGAGGGAGAGGGACGAGATTTTTCCTTGGGATTTCATAGACGCTGGAAGGAAAAAGGAAAGTCTCTACAACCAGTTTAAACGATACATTTCTCTCTTGAACAAATCCTGTGAGTAACTGGGTACCCGAACTAACAAAAAAAGACATAGGATTCATATCTGAGACGCTCTCTATACCTGAGAGCTACCTTAGGACCTCAGAGGATCTGGAAGAACTTATAGGACATGAACTGCTATTCAAAAGGGTAATGAATGAGGAGGAGATCTTTTTGAAGATTTCGCCTTTTCTTTTCTTCAAAATACTGGTAAAGAGAGCCCACAGAGAACTGAGATGGGAGGGTTACACTCTGGAAAAACATGGCCAATATAGCGTTTACGTTTTCGACACTGACATTCTCTCTCATATCCTTGAAAGGAGGGATGTGAGGGATTATCTGGCCCTCTTGCTTGCCTCCTTTTCAAAGGTAAAATCGTTCGTGGTCTACATCATGCTAAAAAGAAAGCTTTACAAGTTTAGACAGAGTTCTTTGGATGTGGAAATGCTGGAGGAGGAACTCTCCCATCTTGAGGAAGAAAAGAGGTTCCCCCTTTTAAGGAGGATAGCGGATACAATTCTATTTCTATCCGGTATCTTCCCCGATTATGTAAGAAAGAGGGCTGAAGAGCTGGCCAAAACTAAAAAGAAAAGTGCAAACGAGTTAATAAGGGAATTTGAAGAAAAGGGTTCCCTTTACTACCAGATGGCCTCTATCCATGAGGAAGCAAAGAGACTCGGGCTAAAAGAGGTCCTTTACACCTTCTCCCAGAACTTCTCCCTTCTTAAGAAGCCTTTGAACCTCATTGAGAGAAGGTATCTCTCATTCAGGAAGGAAAGGATATTTTAAATGTCATTTTAGGTCCATAAGATCAGATACGACTTTCAGAATATCCTCCTCTCGGAAAGGTTTGTCAAGGAACGCATCAGCTCCCAACTTTCTTATTCTCTCCCTTTGATCCTCTCTCATGTATCCACTTGAGATGAGAACCTTCAAAGCTTTCCCTCTCTCCCTTACCTTCCTTAAAACTTCATCTCCCTTCATACCCGGCATGATTATATCTAGCACAATTAAATCGAAATCCCTCTCTTCAATCTGACGGAGCGCATCCTCCCCACTTAAGCAACATGTTACATCGAATTTTTCTGAAAGGACGTGTTTGAACATTTCGCAGATGAAGTCCTCGTCATCGACGACCAAAACACTCTTTCTTTCCTTCTTTTCTTCATTTTTAGGAACTTGGAAACTCTTCAGCCTTACCTCTGGCATCCCCTCGGAAATTGGAATATAAAGGTAGAACCTTGTTCCTTTGCCCTTCTCGCTTTCCACCTCTATAAAACCACCGTACTTCTTTATTGTCTTCTCAACCCTATAGAGACCGAGTCCCACGTGTCCTCCGAATTTTTTGGTTGTGAAATGGGGCCTGAAAAGTCTTTGGAGGGTCTCATCATCCATCCCTTTGCCTGTATCCTCAACCTTTACTCTGACGAATTCTATCCCCTGAATACTGACTTTCTTCGTTTCAACGCTTAGAGTGCCAGAACCTTCCATCGCATCCTTCGCGTTCATGAAAAGGTTGAGAAAGACATGCTGAAACTCCGATTCATCACCCTTAATCAGGAATTGTCTCGCCTCATACTCCTTTTTAACTGTAATGTCCCTAAAGCTTTCTCCCACTAAAAACAAAGTATCATCCAGAATAACGTGGAGATCAAATTCGGTAGCTGGTCTTCTTTGCCTTCTTGAAAAATTGAGAAGGTGCTTTGTTAAGTTTGAAGCCCTGATCGCAGATCTCTCTATCACTTCCGCGTATCTTTGAAGTTTCTCGTCATGGGAGAGGAAGCCTTTTAGCATTGACGCGTAACCGAGAATACCTGTTAAAAGGTTGTTAAAATCGTGGGCTATGCCCGCAGATAGCATTCCGAGGGTCTCCATCTTCTCTCTATAAAAAGCCTCCTCCTCCATAACCTTTATGGCCGATACGTCTCTTATTGTCATACCTTTAAGAATAGTTTTCCCTTCTTCTCCTTTCACCGGATACGTTTCGATTTCGTAAACCTTTTCCACTCCCTGAGCCTTAAAGCTTACCTCCCCTAAAAAAGACTCCTCCTCGAGTAAAAAAGATTTAAAATCTGGAAAAAGGCTCTCTATTTTTGTCCCCTCTTTGATCTCGAAATAAGGCGAAAACATCTCTTTAGCCTTCTCGTTCGCGTAAACCAAAGTTCCCTTTCTGTCTAGAAGAAGGAGAGCTGTTGGAAGATACTTGGTAACATCAAATTCTTTTTGCCTTTGGCCGAAGAGTTGAAGAAAGCGGTTAAATATTCCGATTACAAGTTCCACCTCTTTAAGTCCGAGTTTCTCCTTCTCTACCATTTCCTTTTTGCCAAGGACAACGAAACCCTTGATCTTAAGCTCGAAAGTCAATGGATGTACGTAGAGTACACCGTAGCCTAAGGTATCAAAAAAAGTAGAAGGAGAAAGGGCACCTTTGTTTATTTCCTCTATCTTCTCAACGCTTAGGTTCGGCTCCTCTCCCAAAAGACTATAAAAGCCTTGGCTAATCCCCTTATCTTCAAAGAGTACTGTAAAGCAGGCATCAAAGTCTGTTCCCCGAACTAGTATCTCAGGAATCTCTTTGGCAATTCTCTCTTTTTTTTCAAAAAGTTCTGCAAGTTTGAGAAGGACGGAATAAAGATTGAGGAATCTTTCGTAATAAACCCATTGGAATTTGATTGCCTCGGAAAATGCCTTCTTATTGCCTTTCATCCCTTTTACTCATCCATTATTTCAGTCAATTTTTCCACTTCCCTTTCTATGTTCTTCTCCTCCCCTTTCAGAACGTAACCGTAAGGTAGATCCGGGATATCCCTACTGTAGAAAAAAGTGTCAGATATATTGACTATGTCTAAAATTTCGACCGGGGAATTCCCATTTTGACAGATGTCCATCCTGTGATCCCTTATAACCTTTAGGAAGGTTTCTGGAAATTTCCACCTTTTAGCGAGTATAGAGCCTATTTCGTTATGGGTGATTCCGTACCGTTCTCTCTCCATCTCACAAAGAGGTACCTTTTTTCTTATAGCCTCCTCCACATTTTCCCTATACCAATCAATATTCATAAAAAAAACAAGCTTTCCAATGTCGTGAAAAAGTGCGGCTGTAAAAACCTTTTCCGGATCGTCGATAAGGAACCTCCGCGATAAGGTTTTACCACAAACGGCAACAAAAAGTGAGTGAAGCCAAATAAAGGAAAGGTCTTCTTTCTTGATTCTGGAGGCGGTTCCTACGGCTCCGAGAAAAACAACACACGCCAAAAGGTTCTTTACCTCCTTTAATCCTATGTGCAATATAGCGTCTTTAATAGTGTAAATGGTCGACCCCCTACTGTAGTAAGCAGAGTTTGCTATACTTATCAATTTCGTTGCAAGTCCCGGATCACATTGGACTATTTCGGCCACATCTTTAGGACTTAGATCTTCCCTCTCTATCATGGGAAGGAGTTTTTCTGCCACAGATGAGAAAGAAGGAGAAAGATTGAGAGTCAGTGCGGTCCTTAAAAGTTTCTCTTTTGCAAAAGGTTGATGCATAACTCCGGTTAATATATTATCGCCTTTTTGAAAAAAAATTTAAGAAAAATTTTGCTTCACTTTTTCGGCTTTATGTGTACAATTTTTACAAGCAAATGGAAAAGCCAAAAAAAGATGAGCTTTTAGAGAAGGCAAAAAAACCAGGAACAGAGGCTCTAAGGTTACATCCCCTTTACAAAGGAAAAATCGAAATAATACCAAAATGTGCAATCCGAAGCCTAAAAGACTTCGCCATATGGTACACCCCGGGAGTTGCGGAGCCTTGCAAGGAGATTTTACAAGATCCGGAAAAGGTTTTCGTCCACACGAATAAGGGAAATACAGTAGCAGTGATAACCGATGGAACAAGGGTACTCGGTTTAGGAGATATTGGTCCCCTTGCGGCTTTGCCTGTTATGGAAGGAAAGTCCATTCTCTTCAAGTACTTAGGAGGTGTTGATGCCTTTCCACTTTGCCTCGACACAAAGGACCCAGATCGGTTTATAGAAGTGGTGAAGCTTCTTGCCCCTTCCTTCGGAGGTATAAACCTTGAAGATATTGAGAATCCAAAGTGTTTCTACATACTGGACAGACTGAGACAGGAGTCTCCCATTCCTGTCTGGCATGACGACCAACAGGGTACCGCATTGGTCACCCTTGCGGCCCTAATAAATGCCTTAAAGATCGTAAAGAAAAAGCTTGAAGATGTGAGAATAACCCTTGTCGGTTTCGGTGCCGCAAACGTCTGCATAGCAAAGATGCTTCTTAAGGCTGGTGCTGACCCGAAAAAAATGATAATCGTTGACAGCAAAGGAATTATCAGCAAAAAGAGGGACGACTTAAAGGAGAGCCATAAGGAAAAGATCGAGTTCTCAAAGATAACAAATTCGGAAGGGAGAGATGGAGGAATAGAAGAGGCTTTAGTTGGGCAGGATGTTCTAATTGCTCTCTCAAAGCCTGGTCCTGATGTTATCAAAAAGGAATGGGTCAGCAAAATGGCAAAGGACGCAATAGCTTTTTTATGTGCTAACCCTGTACCCGAGATGTGGCCTTGGGAGGCAAAGGAGGCTGGTGCCAGGATAGTGGCAACGGGTAGAAGTGATTTTCCGAACCAGGTGAACAATTCCCTTGGATTTCCGGCAGTATTTCGGGGGACCCTCGATGTTCAAGCAAGAACAATAACGGATGAGATGTGTATTGCAGCAGCTTACGAGCTCGCAAAATGTGCGGAAAGGAAAGGAATACACGAGGATTATCTCATACCAACGATGGAGGAGTGGGAGGTTTTCCCAAAAGTGGCAGTCTCTGTTGCAAAAAAGGCGATTGAACAAAAAGTTGCCAGACTCTCCTTCTCTGAGAAGGACCTCTTTAAAATGGCGGAGGAAAAGATAAAAAGGGCAAGGGAAGAGGTTGAGATTCTGATGAGTAAAGGTATTATAAAGGTGTACGAAGAGGAACAAAAATGAGGGAACTGAATGTTGAAATTATAACTGAGGCTCTTGAAGAACTCTTTATCGATGCCAATTACGAGCTTCCAGAGTGGCAGATACTCGCACTTAGAGAGGCTTTACGGAATGAGGAATCGGAAATAGGGAAAGAGGTAATAAAATCGATTCTTGAGAACGCTCAGATTTCAAAGAGTGAAAGGATTCCCATATGTCAAGACACAGGGATTGCCACAGTTTTTCTCGAGATAGGTCAGAATATCCACCTTGTGGGTGGTAATCTTAAAGATGCGATTTTTGAAGGGGTACGCAGGGCGTACAAAAAAGGCTATTTGAGGGCCTCCCTGTGCGACCCACTGTCGAGAAGGAACACTGGAGATAACACCCCACCTGTAATACATGAAGAAATTGTCCCAGGTGAAAAGGTTAGGGTTATCGCATTACCCAAAGGAGGAGGTAGTGAGAATTACAGTGAGGTGAGAATACTAACACCAGCCGATGGTGTAGAAGGAATAAAATCCTTTGTTCTGGAGATGGTAGAAAGGGGTGGGCCAAACCCGTGCCCTCCTATTACGATAGGAATAGGAATAGGGGGTAATCTGGAGGTTGCGCCACTTCTCGCAAAAAAGGCACTCCTTGTTCCATTTGGTACGAGAAACGAAGATCCCCTTCTTTCCAATTTGGAGCAGGAGATTTTAGAAGAGGTTAATAAGTTGGGCATAGGGCCTCAAGGTTATGGTGGGAGGGTGACGGCCTTAGACGTCCATATAAGGACAATGCCTTGCCATATTGCATCCTTACCTGTTGCTGTCTCAATTCAGTGTCACGCACACAGGGTAAAAGAGAAAGTCCTTTAATAGGGGGTTTCTATGGGAGAAAGGATCCATATAGAGACACCCCTTACAGATGAGGTCATCCAGAAACTCAAGGTCGGAGACTCCGTTTACTTAAGTGGAACTATATACACTGCCAGAGATGCGGCACATAAAAGGCTCATAGATCTTATTGAAAATGGGGAAAGGCTCCCTTTTGAACTTTCTGGGCAGGTTATCTACTACTGTGGACCAACCCCTACACCGCCTGGCCGAGTTACAGGTTCCTGCGGTCCTACAACAAGCTCTAGAATGGATAAGTACACTCCCAGTCTACTCGCCCTTGGATTAAAGGGGATGATAGGAAAGGGGAAAAGATCAAAGGAAGTGAAAGATGCAATTCTCAAATACAGGGCAATCTATTTCGGAGCGCTTGGGGGGGCAGGAGCTCTCCTTTCAAAGTGCGTATTATCTTCAAGGGTTTTTGCTTTCGAGGATCTTGGCCCGGAGGCCATCTATATACTCCAAATTAGGGAGATGCCCCTTTTTGTGATCAACGACATCTATGGAGGGGACCTTTATGAGGAAGGGATAAAAAAGTACAGAATCGATTAGCAGTTCCTTTGACTTTTCATCGTAAATGTTTTATTAAAAGTTAATCCAGCTGGGAGCTAGAAATGGGAGAAATAAGGGTCGCAATTGTAGGTGTAGGAAATTGTGCGAGTTCTTTGGTTCAGGGGATACATTACTACTCAAAAGCAGACAAGGACCCGATTGGCCTTATGCATTACAGCATCTGCGGCTACGAGCCAAAGGACATAAAGATCGTTGCCGCTTTTGACGTAGACGCGAGAAAGGTCAACAAACCCCTTCACGAGGCGATATTTTCACCTCCAAACTGCACGAAAGTAATAACAAGGGATATCCCCGAATACGACACGATCGTAATGATGGGACCGGTTTTAGATGGGGTGTCTCCTCATATGAGGGAATACCCTCCTCATAGGACATTTGTGGTTGCTGATGAAAAGCCTGTAGATGTGGTGAAGGTGCTAAAGGAAAAAAATGTTGAGATACTTTTAAACTACCTTCCCGTTGGGTCTGAGGAGGCAACAAAGTTCTATGCAGAGTGCTGCCTCGAAGCCGGTGTGAGCCTTATAAATTGTATGCCCGTTTTTATAGCATCAGATGAGAACTGGGTGAAAAGGTTCGAGGAGAAGGGGATACCAGTTGTGGGAGACGATGTGAAATCTCAGATAGGGGCTACCATAATACACAGAACTCTAATGAAGCTCTTTAGCGAAAGGGGTGTAAAAGTAGACAGAACCTACCAGCTGAACACAGGTGGAAATACTGATTTTCTCAACATGCTCAATAGGGAGAGGTTGAAATCTAAAAAGATTTCAAAAACTCTAGCCGTTCAGTCCCAGCTAGATTTCCCCCTTTCAGAAGAGGATATACACATAGGCCCATCTGACTATGTACCATGGCAGCTTGACAATAAGGTTTGCTTTATAAGAATGGAGGGAAGGATATTTGGAGATATGCCTGTGAATCTTGAGCTCCGTTTATCTGTTGAAGACTCTCCTAACAGTGCAGGGTGTATAATAGATGCGATCCGATGTTGTAAAGTGGCAAGAGACAGAAAAATAGGAGGGGCACTCGAGTCTATCTCTGCCTATACTATGAAGCATCCTATTAAACAGTACCCAGACCACGTTGCAAAGCAAATGGTAGAAGAATTTATAAGGGGAGAAAGGGAGAGATAGTCACTTTTGTTAAGTGCAAAAATTGGCCACTCTTTGGACCCATACATCCTTAAGGTCTATAGGTTTCTCTTCTTTGGAAAAGACCTGAACCCAAATTTAATAACCTTTTTCGCCTTTCTCTCAGGGGTAATCTCCTTTACTTTCATCATATTTGGCAATCTTTTTCCTGCCGGGATATTTCTCTTTATCTCAGGCTTCTTCGATCTTCTGGATGGATCTCTTGCCCGTGGAACAAAAAGGGTGACTATCTTTGGCGGTTTTTTAGATTCGGTCCTCGACAGGTATACGGATCTACTTGTTATATCTGCGATCTGTATTCACTTTCTTTTGCAAAGGGATATCTTTCTCGTTATCATAACCATCTTTTCCATTGTTGGAGTGGCTATCATCCCATACGTTAAGGCTAGAGCGCAGGCAGAAGGTTTGAGCTGTAATACGGGGATATTAGAGAGACCTGAAAGAACGATAATCCTCATCGTTGGACTCCTCTTCAATCTTATCGACTACTGTATGATCCTATTAGCTTTCCTTTCCCACCTGACAGTTCTTCAGAGGATAATTTTCGTTAAAAGAACCTCTGAAGTTTTGAAAGCCTCAGAGTGAGCTCGACGTAATGACCTGTAATGAGTGCAACTCCTATTACGATAAGGAGAAACCCCAGGATCAGTTTTCCATATTTTGCAAAGGTTCCAATCTTTGCGAAGTGTTTTAATAAGACGTCTACAAGGAGAGCTGATACAAAAAAGGGTACACCCAATCCTAAAGAGTAGAAAAGGGGGGGAATAACAGCCTCAGAAGTTTTTTCACTTGTGAGGGAAAGGAAAAGCACAGACGATAGGGCAGGCCCTATGCATGGGCTCCATCCAAGCCCAAAAGTTATTCCAACAAGAAATGATCCAGCCAAGCCTTGTGGCCTCTCCTTTAGATCTATCCCAATTTGGCGGACAAGAAATGGTAAATTGAGGAGACCCATGGTGAATAGTCCGAAAATGACAAGTACAGTCCCACCTATTATTAGGATGTACGTCTTGTAACCTATAAGTAGCTTCCCAATCAAACTGCCTAGAGCTCCAAAAGATGCAAAAACGGAGGAGAACCCTGCAATAAAGAAGAGTGTGTGGTAAATGAGGCTCTTTTTTTCACTCTGGAAAGTGGAAAAGGAACTGATGTTTCCAATGTACACAAGGTAGGAAGGAAGGAGGGGTAAAAGGCAGGGAGAAAAAAAGGAAAAAAGCCCAGCCAAAAAAGAATAAAACAGGTTCATTGTTTTTTTTCGCTCAGATATCTCCTCAGAGGGACTCTCCTGTAATGCCCCGCCTTAAGGTATTCTAGAATTTTTAGAAAACGTTCCTTCGGAACGTAACCAGGAATAGAGGCAATTACCTTTCCGGAAGGTTCTAATAGAACGAATGTGGGGAATCCCCAGACTTGATAATTCTTCATTAGATCCTTTCTTACATCTCCGTCTATCCAGATGAATACGATATCACTCTCAATGATCTTTTTCACAGTTTTATCGAGTAACACCTCTTTTTCCATGATCTCACAGTAGGGGCAATACCTGCTAAAAAAGTAAAGGATAGCTGGCTTATTCTCCTTTCTTGACCTTTTCAGTTCCTGATCGTAGTCAGTTGCTAGGGCAAAAAAGCCACTCGTAAAAAGATGAAGGAGAAGAAGTATGAAGAGGATTTTTTTCATGAAATTGGACTAATTTACACATCTTTTCTGAAAAATTCAAACCATTTTTGCCGATTAGGGGGAATTCGGATTGTGCTATAATAGTTGGGTGAATAAAAGTATAGAGAAGCTGATAAAGAGCCTCTCCTCCCATCTTCATGGCAAGGAAAAGGCCATCTGGCTTTCCCTCCTTACCTTTTTCTCAAAAGGTCACCTTCTTATAGAGGACTTACCAGGCCTTGGAAAAACCACACTTGCCATTGCCATTGCAAAATGTTTGGGTTTGAGTTTTGGCAGGATACAATGCACAAGTGATCTTCTCCCAACTGACATAACTGGTGTATCGGTTTATGACAAGAATGTTGGTTCTTTCGATTTTCATCCTGGTCCTATTTTCAATAACATCGTTCTCTGTGATGAGATAAACAGGGCACCACCAAAAACGCAGAGTGCGTTACTTGAGGCAATGGAGGAGAGACAAGTAACAGTGGACGGAAAGACTCGAAAACTCCCGAAACTCTTCTGTGTTATTGCTACGCAGAACCCTTTAGAACAGTTTGGAACCTTTCCCCTACCCGACTCCCAACTAGACAGATTCACCGTGAAGCTCTCCATCGGTTACCCTGAGGAGAAGGATGAAAAAGAGATCCTGAAATTGGGTGGAAAGAGGGAGGAACTTTACTTTATGGAACCTGCAATCGAAAAGGATGAGGTTCAAAAAATCCAAGACAGAATTGAGAGGGAAATTTACGTATCGGAGAAGATACTGAACTACATTATGAGGATCGTTCAGGCCACAAGGAGACATGACTATCTTCAAGCGGGACTCTCTACTAGAGGGGCCCTTACAATGGTTGCAACATCTAAGGCGAATGCCTTTTTCCACGGAAGAGACTACGTCATCCCGGAAGATATAAAGGAACTGGCCGAGTACGTTATCCCCCATAGGCTTCTCTTTAAAGAACAGTACGGAAATTTAGATAAAAGGGAGTTTGTGAGATCTTTAATAGAAGAGATCCCAGTACCAATATAAGGATAACAAGGGCCGGTTTTCTCTACATAATCTTGTCAATACTTGTAGGGGTTGTATCCGTTAACACCGGCAACAACCTCCTATACCTTATTGACGCACTCCTTCTCGGTTTCATGGGGATTTCGGGTTTTTTTGGAAAGAGAAACTTGGAAGGTCTGGAAATAGATGTTATACCGCCTTTGGAAATTTTTGCCCGGAGTCCGTGCACTTTTAGAGTTATCGTAAAAAACAGAAAAAGGTTCTTTCCCTCATTCCTTGTTAGGGTGAGTATGAAAAATAAGAATGTGATTTTGCCGATCGTACCTGAGCGAGCCTCCAAGTCCATACTCATCCATTTGGTTTTCGAGAAAAGAGGGATCCAAAGGATAGGTGATGTGGTTATCTCCTCAGTTTTTCCTTTTAACTTTTTTGTCCGCAAAAAAAAGATTGAAAAAGATCTGAAAGTCCTTGTCTTTCCTGAGCTGAGAAAGGGAGAAATAAAAATCTATGCTGATTCAGATTTAAAGCAAAAGGAAAATTTTGGATCCACACCCTGGGGGATAGATGAGGAAGCACTCTCGATAAGGGATTACGTTCGTGGCGACCCTCCAAAATTTATTCACTGGAAAGCATCTGCAAAAACGGGGGTTCTTAAAGTTAAAAGCTTTATCTCCAATAGATCTAGTCCCCAATTGATTGACTTCGAAAAGATCCAGATTGAAGACATTGAAGAAAAGATCAAGGCCGTTGCATATGAAATCGTTGAGGCAAGAAGAAGGAATGAGCCTATAGGACTAAGGATAGATGGCAAAATCTATAATCCAACAGTTTCCAAGGCGAAAATATACGATATGCTAAAGGAGCTAGCTCTCTATGGAAATTTCAATCAGGCTTAGGCCTGAAAACGTCGTAAAGGCCCTTTCCTATTTCACCTTTTTCTTTACTGCTGTGAGTTTACTTTTTTTGGAAGAGCGGCATTTTGTTTTAATTAGCTCTGCCCTCGTTACATTTTCTATCTACATTGAAAGAAAAGGGATTTATCCACCCAAGTTCGTTTTAAATATTCTCCTCATTCCGGTACTTTCTTTCATTTTTTGGTCATTAAACATGGAAAATGTGGTACAAAAAAGCAAAGATGCACTTCTCATCTTGACAGCCATTAAATTCCTCGAAGAAAAAAAAGTGCGCGATTATATGGAAATTTACGTTCTGATTCTCTTTCTTTTCGCATGTAGAGCCCTTCTGTCATTCGATCTTTCATTCCTCATCCAGGTTTTAATCGTTTTCTTCCTTATGAGTGTTTCTATCGTTTTTCTGACCTTTAATAGAGAGGCGCCTCTTGTCTACTTAGAGGCCCAAGAAGTGAAGAAGATCTTTATTTCCGCAACTGCAATATTTTTTTCATCTGTCTTTTTAAGCTCCATTCTCTTCTTCATGCTTCCCAGAACCGAATATCCCATCCTTCAGTTTCTCACAAAGCAAAAAAAGGCGAAAACGGGGCTTTCAAGCAGCATAACACTTGGAGAGACAGAAACTGTTGTGGAGGATTACTCAACTGCCTTCCGTGTGAAAATGGAGAAGATCGGGGAGGAAGATCTATACTGGAGATTCTGTGTCCTTGATCATTTCGATGGGGAAAAGTGGGAAAGAAAAAACAAAAGACCGTTAAAAAGCATAAAGAGGCCTAAAGGGCATTTGATAAAACAGACCTTTCTCTTTGAGGGGGATAAGCCCCATTACATTTTAGCCCTCGGAAAACCGATTTATTTCCTGTCAGAAAACGTTAAACCATTTGACGATTACTCCTTTCTCAGACTCGATTACACCTTAAAAAGCCAAAGATACGAGGTAATTTCCGAGCTCACAGATACAATAGAAGAAGAAAACGTGGATGAGAGGTACTACAAACAGATTCCAGATAACGTCCCCGAACGAATAAAACTCCTTGCAGAGATGGTGATAAAGAAATCGGGTTCTGACATTGAAAAGGTAAAGAAGGTGTACGATATGCTCACGAATGGCGACTATTCATACTCTTTAGAGGAGCTGCCGACGGGAAAAGGTGCTATAGAGAAATTCCTTTTCGAAACGAAGAGGGGAAACTGTGAATTCTTCTCCTCGGCATTCGTTCTCATCTTAAGACTTTCTGGAGTGCCTTCGAGGATTGTGACCGGCTTTAAAGGTGGGGAGTACAACCAGATTGGAAAATACTACCTTGTAAGACAGAGGAACGCCCATACATGGGCAGAAGTTTACATAAAAGGCAGGGGATGGGTAAGGTTCGATCCAACTCCACCTGAAAGTCATAACAAGGACAAAAAGAATGTTAAAGCCCTTTTTCTTAAGGCATCACTCATGTTCGACTTACTCAACTACTACTGGACAAACCTCTTTATAAATTACGATCTTCAGAGGCAAATCTCCTTTTTTTCTAGCATCGGACAAAAGGTGGACAGGAAAAAGATATCTGGATTTTTAAACAGAAGGGCGCTACTTTTCACACTTCTGGGATTTGCCATTTGTGGTGCTTTAATCTCTTCCTCTCTCAGAATTTACAAAAGGTTTAGTCTTCCACCTGAAAAAAGAGTAATTAACGCCTTCCTGAAAAAAATGGAAAAATTTGGCTACACTAGAAAAGAGACTGAGGGACTTGTCGAGTTTGCGCAAAGAATAAGGGAGGAACAAATCCGGACGAAGGCACTCCGTCTAATCAACGAACTCCAAAAGACCATTTACAGGGACTTAAGTCTGTCAAGGGAAAAGGAGAAAGAGATACTGGATGGCATAAAAAAGATTTAGATTTTGCATCCATTTTTTCGGCTAATCAAAGAAGGTTACCGAGCGTTTTTACCCTCTTTAGGTATTCTACCCTTTCCTCCAATTCCTTTGTCCTTATCCTGTCCTTTATCTCGTTCAAGGCTACTCTTCTTAATGGATCCAATTTGGAATCTGTATTATCCGACCATCTCCTTGCCAAATATATGCACTCATAAATCCTTCCGATTCTATATTCCCGTGAAATCCTCAATGCTATCTCATAATCTTCTCCGTAGCCTATGTTTTTGAACCCAATCTTCCTCAGAATTGAAGTCTGGTAGGCTCTTGGTGCACCTATACCTCCAACACGTAAAAGGTTATTATGCCCGTTTTCATAGGACCATTCTCTATGGCTAACTATACCAGGTGGAACCTCCTTCAAGTTTTCGTCGACAGTTCTGTAAGTTCCAACAACCATCGCGTACCTTCCCTCTCTGAGCTTATCGAAAACCATCTGAAGTGCATTCTCTTTTGCGTAAAGATCGTCAGAGTCGAGCTGAACAACGTATCTTCCGCAAAATGGGCTATTTACCGCTTCATTCCAGCAGCCGCCAATCTCTAAGTCTCTCCTTTCTGGGGTGATCCTTATGACAGAAGGGTTTCTTCTAGAGATGGCATCTACTATTTCTGGAGTTTTGTCCTCGGAGTGATTATCAACTACGAGGATGTTGAATTTAAAGTCAGTCTTCTGGGAAAGGGCGCTTTCAAGAGCCTGGGATATGGTTCTTTCCCTGTTCTTTACTGGAATTATAACGGAAAGATCACAAGGGTAATCCTGCCTGTCCGGTTCGGCATTTTTAAGAAAATGGGGAGGAATGTAGGCACCTTTTTCCTTCAAAAAACAAGTGAATATGGCCTCCATCTCTTTTTGATACTCCAGATTCTTTTCATCCACATAGGAAAATATGGAATCATGGGCAGATCTTTCTTCATGTCCTTCGATACTGTAAAGAGCACGTGGAACATGGACTATCTGGTAGTCGAGGGAAATTTTCAGTCTTAACTCGTAAAGAAAGCCGTGCTTTAAGAAGCTTATCCCCTTATACTTTTCAAGCACCTTTCTCACTTTTTCTCCTGAAAGTAGTAATATTCCCCCAAAGTCAAAGTCATCCCGGAAACTTCCGGGTAGATAATCGTTAAGTGGCGTCAAAGAGCCGTTACAAATGTAGTCCGAGTAAACAATTCCCGCGTCTTTCGCTTCCATTTCCCTTATCAGTTCATGGATCGCCTCATTCGAGATTTCCAAGTACCCTTGAGTGATGATAAGAAGAATGAAGTCGCTCTTCATTTCCAATAGGCTTCGAGCAAAATCACGTCCAGACTCACAATTTTTTATCTCATCGAATCTACGAAGCGATTTGAGAAATTCCAAAGTACCGCTGGATGATGGGACTTGAGGATCCAATATGAGTGCGCTTATGTTCTTCATTATTTTATAAACTCAATTTTCACCTTGGCTATCCTTTTTCCCTCCATTCCAAGAACCGTGAGCTTTAGTCCCTGGTGAATGACGACCTCTCCACCTTTTGGTATCTCACCGAGCCTTTTGAGGATAAAACCTCCAAGGGTCTCGTACTCAGGTGATTCGGGAAGATTAAGGCCCAATGACTCATTTAAGTCTGTGATCATGGAAGAGGCGTCCACCATGTAAGAGCCATCTTTCATTCTCTCAATATCCTCTTCTACGTCAGTCTCGTCCATTATCTCACCGAAGATTTCCTCCATTATATCCTCTAGTGAAACGATTCCAACGTTTATTCCGTATTCATTTACAACGATAGCCATATGGACGTGCCTTTTCTGCATCTCCTTAAATAACTGGCTTATCTCCATTGTGTCAGGAACAAAGTAAGGCTTTTTCATTATTTTCTCCAGTTCAAAGCTGCCTTTTTTGTACAGCTCTCTCATTATGTCCTTATAGTACACGACACCAACTATGTTGTCCTTCTCTTCCCTATAGACTGGATACCTGGAGAATTCGTTTTCAACTATATAATCCAGAACCTCCTCTGGTTTACTTTTCAAATCTATGCTGTAAACTTTTGGCTTAGGAACCATAATTTCTCTCACAGATTTTTTTGCAAACTTAAAAACGCCGTGAAAAATTTCCTCCTCAGTTTTGTCTATAACCCCCTTTCTCCTACCCTCCTCAATCAGCACCTTTATCTCGCCCTCACTTATCCCCTCCTCAACCTTTTTAAGCCCCAAAAACTTCAAAACGGCGTTTGTTGAGAAAGTCAAAGCGTCCACAAAGAAGAAAAAGAGATTTGATGCAAAAAGAATAAAGGGTACTAAAACTTTCGAAACTTTCTCCTTATGACTAAGCCCTATAGATTTTGGGACAAGTTCACCAAGTACCAGGAAAATGTAACTCATCAATGCGACTGCAATAGCCAGGGAGAGAGGCTCTGAAAATCTTCCCACATGAGGCTCAAAAAGAGGTTTTATATGCTCGACCGCTATTATGCCAGAAAGAGCGGAGGCAAGAGTGCCACATATTGTCACACCTATCTGCACGGAGGAGAGAAACCTCTGCGGATTTTCCTTTACATTAAGCACCAACTCTGCCCTTTTGTCCTTTTTCTCTTTTATCATTGACTTTAACTTGCTTTTGTGAACAGAAATGATAGCCATTTCTGCGGCAGAGAATAGGCCGTTTAGAACTATTAGAACGAGTATGAGAAAGAGTTGGATTCCCACAGCTCCATAATATTACCACAAAAGCCAAAGGGTTATAAGGGGGCAAAGGGTTTGCCTTTACCATTTAAGACAGGTTAAACTAACTCCATTGAACAAAACTCACGGAGGTAGATATGAACACAATTCTCATCCTTATTCTTGCTTCGCTAATTCTTTTTCCAGTTCACGTAAGAGCAAAGGATGTGGTTAAGATCGGTCTTATTGCCCCCCTCACAGGAGATGTAAAGACATTTGGAGAATCGGCTAAAAACGGGTTTACCATTGCCTGCGAGGAGTACATGGAGAAGGGTAAGTACAGAATCGAGACTCTTATAGCTGACGATAAAAACGATCCAACTGAGGGATCAAACGCCGCTCTAAAACTGATAACCCAGGATAGGGTCTTCGGAATAGTAGGGCCTCTTACCTCAAAAGTCGCCATTCCCGTGAGCCAGATTGCAAACAATAACAGAATCCCCATGATTACTGGCACAGCCACCAACCCGAAGGTGACGGTAGAAGATGGTAAAAGAAAGCCTTACGTTTTCAGGGCCTGTTTCATTGATCCATTCCAGGGAAGTATCGCGGCAATCTTCGCATTAAACGAACTTAAGGCCAAGACAGCGGCTGTTCTTTTTGATGTGGGTAATGACTATTCAAAGGGTCTCGCCGAGTTCTTCAGCGAAAGGTTCAAAAAAGGGAATGGAAAAATAGTTGTATACGAGTCTTACCAGAAGGATGATGTGGATTTTTCTGCGCTAATAACGAAGGTTGCTCTTAAAAAACCTGACGTAATATACCTTCCAGACTATTACAACAAGGTTGGGCTCATTGCAAAGCAGATAAGGGATAAAGGTGTAAAATCGATCCTTATGGGAGGTGACGGTTGGGATTCTCCTGAGCTTTTAAAGATAGCTAAAGACGCGATTGTAGGAGGATACTTTACCAATCACTATTCTCCTGAGAGAAAAGACCCTGTTGCAGAGAGATTCATAAAAAAGTACAAGCAAAGACACAATACAGTTCCTGATGCACTTGCCGCTCTACACTACGATGCGACAAATATTCTCCTAAAAGCAATAGATAGTGCGAAAAGACTTGACAGAGAAGAGATTCCTAAGATTCTTTCAACGCTTAAGAATTTCCATGGGGTCACAGGGAAGATAAGTTTTGACAAAAACGGAGATGCGACAAAATCAGTGGTTATTCTAAAAGTGGAAAGGGATGGAGTAAAATACGTGACCACTGTAAATCCTTAAAATGGATTTATTGGCGTACATTTTCGAGCAGTTTATAAACGGGGTCCAGCTTGGCTCTGTTTACGCTCTAATTGCCCTGGGATACACCATGGTGTACGGGGTTTTAAGGCTTATAAACTTTGCTCACGGTGATGTCTTTATGGTAGGTGCGTTTACGGGCTACTTTCTCCTCTCAAAAACCCGTCTTCCCCTCCCTCTGGTCTTCTTTTTCACAACACTTGTAACCTCCCTACTTGGATATTCTATAGAGAGAATCGCCTACAGACCGCTCAGGGAAGCTCCTCGAATCTCTCTCCTCATTACCGCAGTTGGGGTCTCCCTCTTTCTCGAATATTTTCTGAGTTTGAAATCGATGTTTACCCCCAATTACATACCTTTTCCAAGGCCCTTTGAGATAAGGACACTTAATGTTTCTTTCCTCTCCATCACAAATGTTCAGGCTACAATATTTCTGGCAACCCTTTTTTGCTTGATCATCCTCTATTTTCTCGTTTACAGGACAAAGTATGGAAAGGCGATGAGAGCCGTGGCCTACGATAAAGAGACGGCTTCCCTTATGGGGATAAATGTGGACAAGATAATTTCATTCACTTTCGTTGTAGGAGCTGCCCTAGCTGGAATAGGAGGCCTCCTTTACGGTATTGCCTATCCTCAGATAAACGTCTTTATGGGGATCATGCCAGGAATAAAATCCTTTATTGCTGCTGTCCTTGGAGGCGTTGGAGCTATTCATGGGGCTGTTTTAGGTGGACTCCTAATAGGGATTTCAGAGGTTTTTGTATCAGCTTTTTTGTCCTCTACCTTGAGAGACGGTATCATCTTTCTCATCCTTCTACTCGTCCTCCTCCTCAGACCAAATGGCTTTTTCGGGAAGATGATAGAAAAGGTATGAGCTTTCTTTCTGAGGCAAAAAAAACTGTGCTTAAATGTGTCCTCATATATGGGATTTTGAAGGTGCTCTTTACTACCCAGATAATAACCCCCTATATTCAACAGATCACAATCTTCGCCATAATTTTCATCATCGCTGCTCAAGGTTTGAATGTGATTTTTGGCTATACTGGACAATTTTCACTTGGCCATGCCGCATTTTACGGAATAGGTGCCTACATCTCCGGTTTTCTTACAAGGAGCCTAAATATTGATGAACCGGTCCTTTTAATTCCCTGTGTGGTAATCTCAGGCCTTATAAGTGGAATCGTCGCATACATCGTCGGTATCCCGATTCTGAGACTCAAGGAGGACTTTCTCGCCATAGCAACACTCGGATTTGGAACCCTTATCCGGGTTCTCATGGAAAATTCCGATAGATTTATACAGGTTCTTGGGGGATCAAGGGGGTTTTCAGGAATACCGAAACTGACAAATCTTGAACTGGCCCTTTTTTTCGCTCTTATCTTTCACATAGCAACAAGAAATCTGATAAATTCTTCATACGGCCTTTTTTTAAAAGCCATAAAGGAAGACGAGCTTGCCTCTACGTCAATAGGTATCAACACTCCAAAAATGAAGCTACTTGCTTTCAGTTACGGATGCTTCCTTGCAGGTTGTGGAGGTGCACTTTACGCCAATCTTTACTGCTTTCTTCACCCTTCCAATTTCGACATTTTGAGATCCATTGACTTCCTCATAATCGTCATAATTGGCGGAATGGGAAGTCTCGAAGGAACAGTCTACGCTACTTTACTCTGGGTAGGGTTCGTAGAAGGGTTACGGATTCTCCTGCCGGCAGAAATAGTTGATCTTAGATGGGTTCTGATCCCCATATTCCTCATTTTAATAGTTATGTACAGGCCTCAGGGAATACTTGTAAAAAAGAAATATGGTCATTCTTGAAGTTAAGGATCTAAGGAAAAGTTTTGGCGGAATAAAGGCTGTGAACGGAATTACCTTTTCTGTTCAAAAAAAAGAGGTCTTCGGAGTGATAGGACCGAACGGGGCTGGAAAGACCACACTTTTCAATCTTATAACTGGTGTTTATAAGCCCGATGGTGGTTCTATAAAGTTCAAAGGTGTTGAGATCACAACTCTTAAACCTTACGCCATACCCCATCTGGGCATATCCAGAACTTTCCAGAATCTCAGGCTTTTCAAAAACCTGACAGTTTACGAAAACCTGCTTGCCGGTGCATTAAGTAAATCGAACTATAGTTTATATTCTGCTCTCATGCGGACCTCTTCCTTTTTAAAAATCGAGAAAGAGGCAAAAGAAAAGGTCGAGAATGTGCTAGATTTCTTCAATTTGAAGGCAAAGAAGGATCTTATGGCTAAAAATCTCCCATATGGTGAACAAAGAAAACTCGAGCTCGCAAGGGCTTTAATGATTGAACCTGATCTCGTGCTAATAGACGAACCTGGAGCTGGCATGAATCCGAAGGAAATCTCCGAATTGTCAAGCTTACTTTTAGAAATGAGGGAGAAATTCAATCTCACCATGATAGTGATAGAGCATCAGATGGGCCTCATAATGAACATTTCAGACAGAATAATGGTTATGGATTTCGGGGAAAAGATAATGGAAGGTAAACCTGAGGAGGTGAGGGCAGACAGAAGGGTCATTGAGGCTTACCTTGGAGAAGAAGAGGATGCTTGAAGTAAAAGAGATAGACGTCTTTTATGGAGTGATAAAGGCAATAGATTCACTTTCAATAAACGTAAATTTCGGAGAGACAGTAGCAATAATAGGGGCTAACGGTGCGGGAAAAACGACCCTGCTCAAAACCATATCCGGTCTTCTGAGACCAACAAGTGGCGACATACTCTTTGAAGGTAAAAGTATAAAGAGGATGAGACCGGATGCCATTGTGAAGATGGGCATCGTTATGGTGCCAGAAGGAAGAAAGGTCTTCCCCTATTTAACTGTGAAAGAAAACTTAGATCTAGGAGCTTATCAGACATCTGACAAAAAACTTCGCTCAGAACTTATGGAGCTTGTCCTTTCCACATTTCCACGACTTAAAGAAAGGCTGAAACAACCCGCAGGAACCCTTTCGGGAGGAGAACAGCAGATGCTTGCAATTGGAAGAGCCCTTATGAGCTCACCAAGGCTCCTTTTACTAGATGAGCCATCCATGGGGCTCTCTCCCATCGTCACAAGAGAAATATTCGCGCTAATTAAGAAAATCGGGACAGAAAGGAAAATATCAATGTTACTTGTAGAACAGAATGCACATTTTGCCCTGGAAGTATCGAAAAGGGTTTACGTTCTTGAAAACGGCAGACTTTTTATGGAAGGACCTTCTAAGGATCTTAAAAACGATCCCAAGATACTTAAGGCCTATTTAGGTTTATGAAGGAGTTTCACATATCGAAAAGAGCAAGAGAGATGTTGGATCTTGATGATAGCCTTTTTTCCCAAAAGGAACGCGTTATCATCGCCGATATTTGGGCAGCTAGAAAACTAGCACACGCATATAACAAAAAAACGGAAAAGAGGGTCAGTCCTGGAGAAGTATTCGTAATGGGTATAATAACTGAGATCCTCCATTACGTCTGCTTTCTCTATGAGAGGGACGTTAATCCAAAGGTCTTCTCCGAATTGCTCTTTCACCTTTACGATAGGCTCGGAAGAAAGCGGGTAGAAGAGATTTTCGATCTTTTCCTTGAGGAGTTTCCTCCCACTTCAGTTTACACTGGCAGGGTTTCTAAAAAGGATTACCTTGTGGGAAAAGAAGGTCAAGTACTGGAAGAGTTGCTTTTGCTCTGGCTTGAGAATATGAATCCAGCTTTCTCGTTTCTTAAGGATCTAATAAGTGATGAAAACCTAAGGGCCAAAACAGACTACCTCAAATTAATCAGAGAGCTCAGAAACTTCTTTGATACGCAAAGGCCTTTTGGTCCGCAAAATCAAAGTCTCGTTGATATGCTTATGAGCCCTGCTCTACATGAGCCGGACTCCCTTGAAGGACAGCTAAGGTACATTCTCGAAAACTGGGGTTATCTCCTTGGTGATTTGATTCTTAAGCTAAAAAGCGGGTTCGACACCCTCAAAGAGGAGAAAGTCTTTTTCTTTCCTTGCTTTTTTGGAGCTCATATTCATTACGATTACACCTATAAAGAAACGGAACCCCTAAGCTCCTTTCCTCAAGAAGCGGAATGGATGAGAAATCTCGTCCTAGTTGCTAAAAACACCTATGTCTGGCTCTCACAGCTTTCGAAAAAGTACGGAAGAGATATAAGGGGAATAGACGAGATCCCAGATGAAGAACTGAAAAAACTGAGAGACTGGGGGATAAATGGGCTTTGGCTTATAGGTATCTGGGAGAGGAGTCCTGCCTCGAAAAAAATAAAGAACCTTTGTGGAAATGAAGAAGCCATCGCTTCCGCTTATTCGATATACGATTACAAAATCTCACAAGACCTTGGCGGTGAAGACGCTTACGAGACTTTAAGAAAGAAGGCGAAAGATTATGGAATAAGAATAGGGTGCGATATGGTACCAAATCACATGGGGATAGATTCAAAATGGATGATCGATAGACCTAAATGGTTCATATATAGATTGGATAACCCATACCCCTGGTACACCTTCTCATCGCACAACCTCTCTTCTCACCCCAACTTGGAGATATACATTGAAGATCACTATTACGACAGGACCGATGCGGCCGTTGTGTGTAAAAGGGTGGATAGGGTAAGTGGTGAGGTCTTGTACATATATCATGGGAACGACGGTACAGGTATGCCCTGGAACGATACGATCCAGATCAACTATCTAATTCCAGAAGTAAGGGAGGCGATGATAGAAACGATACTTCAGGTTTCAAAGAAATTCCCAATTATAAGATTTGATGCGGCTATGACCTTAACTAAGATGCATTATCAAAGACTCTGGTTTCCTGAGCCAGGAGGGGGAGGGGCAATCCCAACGAGATCAGAATTCGCCATGACGAAGGAAGAGTTTGACAGACATATGCCAAATGAATTTTGGAGGGAAGTTGTTGAAAGGGTAAGGAAAGAGGCTCCGGAGACCTTACTTATCGCAGAGGCATTCTGGCTTCTTGAAGGCTACTTTGTTAAGAATCTAGGCATACACAGGGTTTACAACAGCGCATTTATGCACATGCTAAGGGATGAGAATAATGAACGGTACAGAGAATTGATAAAAAAGATACTCAAAACCGATCCTTGGGTCCTGGAAAGGTTCGTAAACTTCATGAACAATCCAGATGAAAAGACTGCTTATGAACAGTTTGGGAACGGAGACAAGTACTTCTGCATCTGTACAATGATGGTTTCTCTTCCCGGTCTTCCAATGTTTGGCCATGGACAGATAGAGGGTTTGAAGGAGAAATACGGAATGGAGTTTAAAAAGCCGTATCTTGATGAAGAACCAGATGTGGATTTTGTAAAAAGACACGAAAACGAAATATTTCCCATTCTTCGCAAAAGGTACCTTTTTTCCCGGACAGAAGACTTTTTCCTTTACGATTTCTTATGTGAGGATGGAAAAACAGACGAAGATGTATTTGCATTTTCAAACTCTTATGGAGAAGAGAGAGCTCTAATCGTATGCCACAACAAGGAAAAAAAAACGGAAGGGTGGATAAGGGACTCAGTTCCGCGGGCAGAAAAAAATGGGGATGAGATTACTTTGACAAAAAAAACATTATGCGAGGCTCTCAGGATTTCAGAGAAAGAAGGTTACTACACGATCTTTAAGGACGAGAGGAACGGTTCTGAATATGTTTACGAGAATGGAGAACTCACAAAAAGGGGTATGTATTTGAAGCTCGGACCGTATCAGTCTTTGGCCTTTCTTAGAATAGAAGAGGTCAAAGAGGATGACCTTGGAGTACTGAGAACACTCGTAAGAATAAAAAAAGGTGAACCTCTCGGGAGTGTGGAGGCGTCTTATGAGTTTACTCAGGATTTTCTCAAATTGGCCAATTTTGAAAGGGAGGTGAAAAAAAGCGAACTAGATGAAATAGTTACCATTTTCTCAAAGATTCTTGAAGATCTCTCAAGGATCGAGGGCAGAGAGATAAAGAGAGAAGAAGTCTTACTATCCTTTCGTCAGGCCCTTGAAGATGCTTTAAAGATTGGTCCTTGGCGGTTGAGTCAACTCGTGGAGAGAATCCCCTTTTTTCCTCAAAAGGATAGGGATCGGTTTGCCTTCTCTTTCCTCATCATTTCTAAATCCGTTTCCTCCGTTCTTTCCCTCTTTCCCGAATCGGACCTTATAAGATCCCTTTTGTCTTTAGCACTAAAAGTAAGTCTTTCTAAATTCGATCTGAAAATTTCTGATACAGACCCTCTATCGATCTTTTTTTCACTTTTCAGGGAGCTTTAGGCAGAATTCTCAAAAGGAAGATTGTTCGTGTAAACAGTGAGCCTCCGCTTAGGAAGCGGAATTTCAGTCCCATCTCTACATAACACTAAAAACTCGAAAATGGACATTTTTGCGCGCTTTCTTTGGGAAGGAAGATGATTGGAGAATCGAGAAGTTTTGGGCAAAGGGAGGAGAAAAGCTTTACAATAAAAAGATAAAGAGGTACAATTTGAAACAATCTTAATGGGGAGGTCGAAATGAGGAGGTTCACGTTCGGGATCATTTCAATCTTCCTTTTTGCTCTCCTTTGCTACGCTCAGGATATTATCCAGATTGACAGGATTGTGAGGCTTTATCCTCCAGTAAAGTTCACCCATGAAAAGCACATGGAAATAGCCGGTAACGAGTGTAAGAGGTGTCACCATTTCAGCGGAGAGAAGACCCCCCCTTGCTCCGCATGTCATACTAAGGATGGGAAAGGAAATATAAAAGTTGCCTTGAGAGAAGCCTATCATGGTCTGTGCATAAACTGCCACAAGGAGACGGCAGGACCTACTTCATGTAAAGAGTGCCATGGCTCTCCTTTAAAAAAGTACGACGTGATCTACCTTTCCCAACTCTCAAAGTTGTACAAACCGGTTGCCTTCACCCACGGGAAACATATAGAGCTTGTAAAGGATTGTAAAAAGTGTCACCACAAAGAAGAGGGAGTTACTTACACCTGCTCGCCCTGTCACACAAAGGAAGATGTATACAGATACGAGGGGACAAAAGTCACAATCGGACTCAAAGGGGCTTACCACGGACTCTGCCTCGACTGCCATAAGAAGGAAAACAAAGGGCCAATAAAGTGCACCTCCTGCCACGAGAGGAAGGCGAAAAAATAGTGTTAAAGAAATAAGCTAAAGACTTGTCAGTGCCGAAAGAATCAACAATCGGCAATAAAACTTGAACTTCTCAAAAACAAGAAGTATCAAAAAGCCGGAACTGCCAGAACCTTTTGTTCTATCGGCTCCCAACAATTTTTTTTAAAAAGGGGATTCTTTGGGAAACTCTATAAGGAATTTGTGGGAAAAAAGAACAGGTGACCTTTATGTGAGTTCCACTCTTATCAAACATACGTTATCTGGCTGAGGTTCTATGCTGAACCCCATTTTCTTCGCAAGGTTTAGCATCTTTATGTTACTTGACATAACGTATGCGTAAACTTCTTTAAGCCTCTTTTCTTCCCCTATACCTATGAGCATGTCCATCAACCTGAGCCCCAGGCCTCTTCTTTGAAAGTGGTCGTGAACAACAACCGCGCATTCTCCCCTTTCTAAACCCTGCTCTATTATCAATCTTCCAATACCTATAATCCTTTTTTTGTCGTTTTCGTATATTTCTGCCACAATAGCCATCTCACGATCGTAGTCAATGTGGCAGAACTTAATGAGCATCTCATGACTTATATCTTTAAGTACTGTGAAGAAGCGCCCCTTTAAGCTCTCCTCTGAAAGACTAGAGAGCATCTCCCTTTCCAGAGGCTCGTCTTCAGGCCTTATCGGTCTTAATGTTACCCTTCTTCCGTCCTTTAGGGTTGTTTGAAGAACGTACCTTGTCGGGTAGGGGGTGATAACTAGATGGGTGTTCGTGTAGTTGTCACTGAGGACCCTTTCATCGAGCACTATCCTTGCATCGAGAGCGTAGATTTTTCCGTCCGATATGGCGAGAGGATTTATGTCCATTTCCAGGATCTCAGGGAACTGAGTTACCAGATTCGAAAAACTCACAATTATCGCTTCCAGCTGACCCACGTCAGCTGGCGGTTTTTCTCCGTAGCCATGTAACATTTTGTAAACGTAGGTGTCTTCCATTAGTCTTTTCGCAAGTGTCTGGTTAAGAGGAGGGAGACCGATTGAAAAATCTTTAAAGATTCTAAGACCCACGCCGCTCATTCCAAAGAGTATTATTGAGCCAAATTCCTCGTCTTTCTTAACTCCAAGGACAACTTCGTAATCGATCTTTTCAAGCATCTTTTGCACGGCAATACCCTTTATTCTCGCGTCCGGATGAAGCTCTTTCACCCTCTCAGCCAGTTTCTGGTAGGAAAAACGGAGTTCCTGCTCAGAACATATCCCAGTTATGACGCCGCCAAAGTCAACCCTATGAATCGTATCCGGCGACGAGACCTTAATTACGACTGGAAAACCTATTTCTTTAGCGTATCTTACTGCTTCGTCCACGGATGTCGAAAGATAGGTTTTCAAAGTAGGAATTCCAAAGCATTCCAAAAATTTCTGAGACTCATCATCTGTTAGGATTGTTATACCATTCTTCAAAGACTTCCTTATAAAGAGTTTCAGATTGTTTGTCGGCGGTATCTCGTCCAGAGATAGATCCTTTGGCGTCTCATATAAGGATCTCAGGTTCCTCTCATATTTGTACATGTAAAGATAGGTTCTTACAGCTTCCTCTGGCGTGTCGTATGTGGGTATGTTGTTCCTAAGAAGCATGTCCTTTACCTCTTTCCTCTCTCCTCCGAAGATGCAGACGATCACAGGTTTGGACGGGTTCACCAAGCTCCTTGAAAGAGTCTCCGCAAAAATTTCACAACTCATAACCCCTTGAGGAGTGTATATGATGAGGATTCCATCTGCGTTCTTTTCCCTAAGACAAATCTCTAGAGCCTTCTTGTACCTCGATTCATCCGCATCAGGGTAAAGATCGATGAATAGATCCCTTCTCACCCATTTGCCTAACTCTTCCTTGAGAGCCAGATAAGTTTCATCTGAAATGGTCGCAGGTTCTCCAGCTTGATCCTTAAGCGCATTTAGAGCCATAAGGCCAGAGCCTCTCGTGTTTGTTATAATGAGTAGCCTTGGACCTAAAGGTAACCGCCTTCCATGCAAGACCGTTGCAAGATTGAAGAGGTCTCTCGCATCTTTTACCCTTAGTATGCCAAGTCTTTTGAACACAGCATCATAGATTCTATCTCTGTCAAGCATGGCGGAGGTATAGGTGAGAGGGTTGTCTGATTTTTCTTCAGCCTTCCTAGGTTTCAGAACGATAATTGGTTTGTTTCTCGCAAATCCTCTTGCGGCACTTACGAACCTCTTTACGTTACCCACTTTCTCTTCCATGTAAATAACGATGCTTCGCGTATAGACGTCTTCTCCGAGAAAATCTATCATTTCCCCAAAATCTACATCCACCATGGATCCAAGGGAAGCAAACATTGAGAAGCCTATATTTGCTTCTATACCCCAATTTAAAAAGGCCCTAGACATACCCGCACTCTGTGAAATAAAGGCAACCCCACCTTTTTGAGGCATCATCTGAAAAACTGAGGCGTTGTAATCTACAACTGGCCTCAAAATTCCAAGGCAGTTAGGACCAACAATTCTTATTCCGTACTTTTTTGAAATCTCCCTCAACCGATTTTCCACTCTTTTACTCTCATCGAACTGTTCGTAATCGAGAGAAGAGATGATAATAACACCGTCAACTGTACATCTTGCACACTCCTCAACCATCTTTACAACCGTATCTGGAGGAGTCGTAATAATCGCCAGATCGACATGTTCCTTTATCTCTGATACCCTTTTTACGCAGCTTATTCCAAATACTTCTTTTCTCTTCGGATTTACCGGAATTATTTTTTTTATCCTCGATTTTTGGAGATTTTGTACGATTATGGTCCCAGGAGCCTTTTCCCTTTCCGTAGCTCCCACTACTGCTACAACCTTAGGGTTCATAAGGTTTCTTAAGTTTCCCATGTTCGCCTTTCATTTTAAGAAAATTTCCAGCCTCCTGCAAGGTCAAAAAAATGCTTGACAAACAATATATAGTACTATATTTTGTTTTATGCCTATATACTGTAAGGAGGGGAAAAGGCATGGAAACGACAGATATCAACCTCTTTGTAAGGACATCTGAAGAGACCATTTCAGATTGGAATAGAGAAAAGATAGTTGAGGCACTCCTTAAGGAAACCACGATTGATGAGCCGACCGCGGAAGAAATAAGCAGGGAAGTGGAGTCGATTATAAGGAAATCGGGAATAAAATTCATTACTGCTCCACTGATCCGTGAAATTGTCAACGCTAAGCTCATAGAGAAGGGCCTTGAAAATGAAAGGAAAATGCATACAAGGTTGGGAATGCCAATATACGATGTGGGAAATCTCATTCTCCACCCTAACAAGGAGAACGCCAACGTTCCCCATGGGCCAGAGGCAACAAACCTTACGCTTGCCGAAAGAATAAAAAAAGAATACGCTCTTCTTGCGGTTTTCTCTCAGGAAGTCTCGGACGCCCACATGAACGGAGACATACATATCCATGACCTCGGGTTTGTGGATAGACCGTACTGTAGCGGTCAGTCAGTTGAATACATAAAGAAATTCGGACTCAATTTTCCCCACACCCTCTCCATGGCAAAGCCGGCCAGGCATCCGGAAGTTCTGCTGGCTCATCTTGTTAAGTTCTCAGCCGCTTTACAGAGCAATTTCGCTGGTGCCATAGGTTGGGATGCGGTAAACATATTTTTCGCACCTTACATAGTTGGAATGTCCGATAAGGATCTGAAACAGTTGGCTCAGATGCTTGTATTCGAATTTTCACAGCAAGCGGTGGCAAGAGGAGGGCAGGCAATATTTTCGGACTTAAACCTTTATTGGGAAATTCCCAAACACTTCGAGAATACGCCAGCAATAGGCCCAGGTGGCGAATACACGGGAAAGACCTATGCCGAGTATGAAAAGGAGGCTCAAAGATTCGTATGGAAACTCTTCGAAGTTTACAAGGAGGGTGACGGTTCAGGAAGACCCTTTTTCTTTCCAAAACCTATAGTTCATATTACTGAAAAATTCTTCAAAACTGATGGACACATGGACTTCCTCTACCACATATGCGATGTGGCGGCAGATAAAGGGAATACCTACTTCGTTTTCGACAGGGGCGAGACTACAAAGATTTCGGAATGCTGCAGATTGAGCTTCAAGCTTGAGCGAAGAGATCTTGAGGATGCAAAAAGACCATGGAGAATGAGATATTGTGCCTTGCAAAATGTCTCAATAAATTTACCAAGGATAGCATATCTGGCAAGGAAAGATGATGCAAAACTTTTCAATCTGCTCACTGAGAGATTTCTCCTTGCGGTCCGAGCACATAAAGAGAAAAGAGCATTCTTAGAGAGGCTTCTATCCCTTGGTGAAAATGGTCCTCTTGCCCTTCTCACAATGAGGCGGGATGGAATGCCCTATCTCCGATTCGATATCGCCTCTCATCTTATAGGGATGGTAGGGCTTAATGAGATGGTACAGATCCACCTTGGGGAACAACTACACGAATCAAAAAGGGCGCTTAAGTTTGGACTTAAGGTCATAGCTCATATGAAACTTCTAGCCGATAGGATAAGTAGAGAGGAGGGGATGAGAATAGTTTTGGAACAGACTCCAGCAGAAAGTACAAGTTACAGATTTGCCCGGCTCGACTTAAGGGATTTCTCTCCCTTTTCAGGAAAAATAGTAAAAGGGAATATAGCTGAGGGGAAAGTCTATTACACAAACTCCACGCACCTTAACGTTGGGGTAAGAATAAATCCAATTGAGAGAGTGACATCTGAGGGAATCTTTCATCCTTTGATAGAGGGTGGTTCTATCTCCCATATCTGGCTCGGAGAGTCCCGTCCCTCGAAAGAGGCAATAGCCGATTTTGTCGTGAAGACCTTCAAGTACACAACCTCTGACCAGATTGCCTTTTCCCCTGAATTTACAACATGCAACTCATGCTTTAAGACTTCAAGAGGCTTAAAGAAGAAGTGCGATTATTGCGGATCAGAAGACGTGGACGGCATAACGAGAATAACTGGCTACTTCACAAAGATCAGCAGCTGGAACAAAGGTAAACTTGGTGAACTTGTAGATAGGTACAGGAACGAGGACTTCTTTACGTATTCAAAAAAGGCTGCAATTAGGTAAAGGAGGATTGCGTGAGGAGGGTAAAGATCTTTTACAGAAAAGACTGTCCCTTCTGTCCCTTAGCCCTCAATTTGAAGAAATCACTCATCGAGGAAAAGGTAAATGTGGAATTCTACGATATCGATACAGCAGAGGGATTGGCTGAGGCAACATTTCATAAAATATTGTCAGTTCCGACTGTGATCGTGGAGGACAATATGGAAAATGAAGTGAGAAAATGGCATGGTTCTGTGCCATCCCTTTCCGAGGTATTAAATGCGGTTAAAAGTGGATAAGCCTCAAATTAAGGGATTTTTGGAAACGAGCTTCGTTGACTGGCAGGGTCATATGTCATCTGTCATATTCCTGGGAGGCTGTAATTTCAGGTGCCCATTCTGCCACAACAGGGACCTTGTTCTTTTCCCGGAAACTCTTGAAAGTGTTCCTCTTAAATACGTGCTTGACCGTTTGAAAAAGTTCAGAGCATGGATTGAAAGAGTTGTAGTTAGTGGTGGCGAACCGACAATACATTCCGGATTGGAAGAACTTTTAAGAATGCTCAAAAAACATGGTCTCAAAGTAAAACTAGACACGAATGGCTCTTTTCCCGAGAGGATAAGGTCTTTGATGGAGGAGGGCCTTGTCGACTTCATCTCCATGGACGTAAAGGGGCCAATAGAAAGATACGAAAAGTGGTGCGGGGTAAGGATTGAAAAGGAGAGGATATTAGAATCCATAATGCTCCTTAAAGGGTCTGGAATAGAACACGAGTTCAGAATGACATTCGTTCCTTCCTTACATTCGGAAGAAGATGTTTACGAGGTGGCCTACCTTCTCCGAGGATCGAAGAATTTCACAATTCAGGAGTTTAGACCGGTAAATACGCTCGATCCAAGTTTTATGAGCCTTTCTCCTTACCCAAGGGAAAAGTTGGAAAGGATCAGAAAAAAAACGAAAGAGATTCTATTTTGTTAGGAATTACTCCAAAAAGCTCTCCAGACGTTTACGCCTCGATGGGTGCTTCAGTTTCCTTAATGCCTTTGCCTCAATCTGCCTTATGCGTTCTCTTGTGAGACCAAATACCTCACCAACCTCTTCAAGTGTGTAATCGGTCTTCTCCCCTATCCCAAGTCTCATGCGTATAACTTTCTCTTCTCTTGGGGTCAGTGTTGCAAGTACCTTGTCTATTTCTTCCTTGAGCGAGCTCTTCACAAGTTCGTTTAGGGGAGAAGGAGATTTTGGATCAGCTATAAAATCTCCAAGTTTAGAGTCGTCGTCTCCAATGGGTGTCTCTATCGAGATGGGCTCGTTTGAAACCCTCATTATCTTTCTCACTTTTTCCACTGGGAGCCCCGCTTTTTTTGCTATTTCCTCTATTGTCGGTTCTCGGCCAAGCTCCTGAAAGAGGGATATGGTTACCTTTGTTATTTTGTTCATCGTTTCAAGGACATGAACAGGCACCCTGATCGTCCTCGCATAGTCTGCGATTGAACGGGTGATTGCCTGCCTTATCCACCATGTGGAATAGGTGGAGAACTTGTAACCCTTTTGATAATCGTACTTTTCTGCTGCTTTCATCAGTCCCATGTTTCCTTCTTGAACAAGATCTAGGAAAGAAAGACCCCTGTTTAAGTACTTTTTCGCAATATTTATGACCAGTCTCAAATTGGCCTTTATGAGCCTGTTTTTAACTTCCCTCAACTCCTTTTCTGTGACGCTTATCTCTTGGAAGGTCTCTTTCACCCTCCTCTTTTCCTCCTCATCTAGAAAATCAACCTCCTTCTCGATTTTCTTCATGATCTCTTCCGTGACCTTCCGGGTAAGGTTGAGACTGGCTAAGCTCTCCTCAAATTTTTCATCGAGTTTTTTCAGTCTCTTCTCCAGCTGCTTTCTATTTGCGCATTCTGGAGACGCAAGCTCCTTTTCAATCGACTTCTTCTTTTCGTAAATGTTCTTTATTGTGTTAAGAAGTGATATTGCCCTCTTTTTATGTTTTTCCTCATCCTTCTTTGTGTAGTTAAGCTCGTCTATGTTTTTGACCACATCTATTATGCTAACGGTCCCCTTCTTCAGTTGTGACTGAAGGTGCTCAAGGTGAGATACTGCCTGAGGAAGCTTAAAGAGCAGACTCCTTATCTTCCTTTCACCCTCCTCTATCTTTTTTGCAATCTCATATTCCTCTTCAGGTGTGAGTAGAGAGATTTTCCCTATGTCCCTTAAGTATGCCCATATTATGTTATCCGTTTTTTCTCCAGAAAATTTTTCGATATCTTCCCATTCCTTCGTCTCCTCGACAGGCTCAGCCTTTTCTTTCGCCGTTTCAGTTATGTCTATGTTAGCGGCAGTTAAATAGTCGAAGATGTCCTCTATCTCCTCTGGAGAGTATATCGAGTCTGGAAGGTAATCGTTTATATCGTCAGGGGTGAGGTACCCCTTCTCCAGACCTATGTCTATTAGCTGCTTCAGTTCATCGTAATTCTTAAGAGCCATGTTCCTCTCCGTGGCAAAAAAAGAGGCCCGAAACCGGGCTTCTTTCGACAAAACCCAATTTTTCGCATATATTTATAGACCATCGTACCAAATTTGTCAAGAGGTATTTAGTATCGATCGAGTATGTGCTTTCCTTAATAACATCGACTGGTTCTGATTTAACGATTTTGGGGGAACTTTGAGAGACTATCCACAATCGATGTTTTTTCAAGCTCCATTAGGCTTTATTTAGGCCATGATCTCTCCATTCGTTCGGACAAGTCCTAAAGTTCTCTCATGCCTTTTTTGACATCGATCCAAAAAGACTCTTGAAAGAAGGTTAGACGTCAATTTCCTCATATTTTTCTTGTCATTGTGAGAGATAATGGTTTAATAAATTTATTTCAGGAGGGAGACCAGGTCTTTACTTACAGAGAGTCTGTGGTATGAAAAGAAAGGCCCAGGTCATGAACCCAAAGGATAACGTGGCAATGGCCCTTGTTTCCCTAAAAGCGAAAGAAAAGGTAATAGTGCAGAGAGGGGGTCTTGAGGAGGAGATCGTTCTCCTGGAGAGTATTCCACGCGGACACAAGTTCGCACTTGAGGACATTGAAGAAGGAAGGGAAATCGTGAAATATGGGGAGGTAATTGGAATCGCCGCAAAATCGATAAAAAAAGGAGAGCATGTGCATGAACACAATTTAAAAAGTCCGCATCCGAGCCGGGATACTTATGCGCCCGGTGCGATTTGAACGCACGGCCTTTGGCTCCGGAGGCCAACGCTCTATCCTGCTGAGCTACGGGCGCAAATCAAACATAAAAAATGATACTACCAACCGGAAAAAATTACCAGACCATAGTGAAAAAAGAGAAGACATACCCAATTTCCAAACCCGAAAGGGAATACGCAGAGATGGTCAAAACCATGTTTTCAAAGATTGCCAGCCGTTATGACTTCATGAATCGTTTACTCAGTTTCGGTCTGGACATTTACTGGAGGAGAAAATCTGTTCAACTTATGAATCCAAGTTCGAGGGGAATCTTTCTTGATCTGGCATGCGGTACGGGCGATCTTGCGATTCTGACAAAAGAAATTCATAGAGGATTAAGAGTCTTTGGGCTCGATTTTAGCTTAAAGATGCTTAAGGAGGCAAAAAAGAAGCTTAATAGGAAAAGTCCTCATGATTCGATTATCCTTGTTGCTGGAGATGCGCTCTCTCTGCCCTTTAAGGATGAAACCTTTGATTGTGTAAGTATTGCTTTTGGCCTAAGAAATATTCCGAATAGAAAAAGAGCCTTGTTGGAGATGAAAAGAGTCACTAAAAAAGGGGGAAAAATCGCAATTCTCGAGATGAGTTCGAAAAGAAACGTTGGTTTTCTCTTTAGGACCTACCTCCGCTACATAGTCCCTTTTTTTGCCAAAATTTTTTCAAAGGATCCTGACGCCTATTTTTATCTTTACGAGACCATCTCTTCTTTTCCCTCCCCTCTTGAGCTGAAGGAGGAGCTCGAGATGGCAGGTATGACTGTTGTTCAAAGCATTAGCTTCTGGCCAGGCATTGCTCACCTTATTTTGGCCTGTAAGGTTAACTTAAAAGTTGACTAGTCTTGATTGAGGTCATATCATTTAAGCATGGAGAGAAGGAACTTTCTGAAAACTCTCCTTTTTGGATTTTTTACCCTTTCTTTAGATAGGTTTCACTCTTTTTCCTCCGAACCGAACTCTTACCCTGACCTTGTGGTCGTAACTGGGTATCCTCCTGAACGTCTCGTGGACACGGCAATTCTTGCTCTTGGGGGGATGAAAAGATTCGTCTCAAGGGGTGATACTGTCGTCGTAAAGCCTAACATAGCATGGGACAGAACCCCTGAGATGGCTGCAAACACAAACCCGTACGTAGTCGCAGAAATTGTGAAATTGTGCTATGAGGCGGGAGCGAAGGTTGTGAAAGTTTTGGATAGAAGTGTAAACGATCCGAGGAGATGTTACATTCAGAGTGGAATTGAAAAATTGGCGTTAGCTCAAGGTGCAAAGGTAATCTACCCAGATGAGAAAAAATTTAAAAAGGTTGAGATAAAAGGTGAGTTCTTAAGGTCCTGGGAGGTTTGGACAGAGGTCCTTGAGGCGGATAAGATCATAAATGTGCCTATTGCAAAGCACCATAGCCTTGCCAGGCTGACAATGTCAATTAAGAACTGGATGGGTGTCCTCGGTGGTTTCCGGGGGCTTATTCACCAGAGACTTGACGATTCTTTAGTGGACATTGCAGCGTTTATGCGTCCTACTCTTACAGTTTTGGATGCAATAAGAATACTCGTAAGAGGAGGTCCACAGGGAGGGGATCTCCGCGATGTTTTGCAGACAAACACCATAATAGCAGGTACTGACCAGGTGGCAGTGGATGCCTACGGATGTACACTTTTCGGAATAAGGCCAGAAAATGTAAGGTATATAAAAAAGGCGGCCGAGAGGGGTCTGGGGAAAATGGACATCGCCAGAATGAGAATAAGAAAGTTAACCATTTAGGCGGAGCTGAGCATAGTAGTTCTTCGTCTTTTTTCACAGACTCTCTTTACTTTGCTATTTTTCTACCTCTTTTTAAAAACCGAGTCTCGCGGACTTGATGAAATCGGATATCCTGTAAAGATCTTTTTGGAGTTCGATCCCTTAATTTCCCTTACAACAATGCTCGCAAATCGATCACTTTCGGGTATCTCCTATCTTTTTCTCTTTACACTTCTTATCACATTTTTTCTCGGTAGAGTCTTCTGCGGATGGGCATGTCCGCTTGGCTTTTTAAATGACCTTGTTGGAAAGATAAAAAACGGATTTAAAAGCGAAAAGAAGTGGTTCGCCTTAAAGTACTACCTTCTCTTCTTCACTCTTTCCGGTTCTCTCTTTTCTCTTCAGCTTTCCGGCTTTTTTGATCCCATAAGTTTTCTAATCAGGTCTCTCACCGTCTTTCTATATCCTTTTGTTGTCTTTATTTTTCACGCATTTATCGACCTTCTTTATTCATTAAGTTTTCTCCGGAGTTTTGCAGATTGTCTCTACGATTTCTTGAAGGAGATCTTCCTTCCTGCGAGGCCATCTTACTTTTACCAATCCTCCTTTATAGGAGCCCTCTTTATCTTCATTCTTGGACTTAACCTTTTGGAAAAAAGATTCTGGTGCAAGCATCTCTGTCCACTGGGTGCTCTTCTCGGTCTTGTCTCTTTCTTGCCAATTGTAAGAAGGCGAGTAAAAGAGAATTGTACATCCTGTTACAAGTGTACACATAATTGCACAGGCGGACTTGATATAAAAAAGAAAAAGTGGTTCGTCTCCGAGTGTATAGAGTGTTTCGAGTGTGAAAGGATCTGTTCCGAGGGTTCTATCCTTCGCGGGGGAAAAAGCAAAGAGCTGAGAGTTAATCTGGAAAGGAGAGCTTTTTTTCTTTCGGTTTTCTTTGGAGGGATAATGGTTCCGATTATGAGGCTCAATCCCAGATCAGGAGAAAGACAGTTTAATCCCAGGCTTATACGTCCCCCTGGTTCTGTAGAGGAGTCTGAGTTTTTGAGAAGGTGCATAAGGTGTGGGGAGTGCATGAAAGTTTGTCCAACAGGGGGGTTGCAACCATCCTTTATGGAATCTGGGATAGAGGGCATCTGGACCCCTATCCTTATTCCAAAAATCGGGTACTGTGAGTTCAGTTGCACAATGTGCGGGCAAGTATGTCCTGTAGGTGCGATAAAAAAGCTCTCAAGGGAGGAGAAGAAAAGGACAAAAATTGGACTAGCTTTTATAGACAAGAACAGATGTTTGCCTTACGCCTTCGGAATATCCTGCATTGTGTGTGAGGAAGTGTGCCCCACACCAAAAAAAGCGATCTTTCTTGAGGAGGGGGAATTCATTACCTTAACCGGAAAGAAAAGGAAGGTAAAACTACCTAAAGTTGATCCCCAACTCTGCGTTGGCTGTGGAATATGCGAGGCAAAATGTCCTGTTTCCGACTTTAGCGCCATATACGTTACGAGTGCTCAGGAGTCGAGATCTGAGAAAAAAAGACTCCTTTTCGAAATATTCTCGTAAATCCAAATATTTGCTTGACTTGGTTCTTTTCGGAGGTGTATAAAATGTATCCGTTATGGGAGAGTCTGAAAATAGTGAAAATCGTGGCCCCTTCGGGTTAGGCGGCCCAAAGATGGGTCTACCCATTTGAGATTTCCATGGCCCACCTGTGAGGCCGCAGTTCCCGAAAGGCCTATATCAGAGTGGGTCATGAAGCAGATCCTCGATTCAAGGACAAAAAACCGGAACGAAGAACTCCTCATAGAAATCTGTAAACTTCCCCCTGAGAAAGCAGTCAGAAAGCTTGGTAGCTCTCTCGATGGTCTAAGTTCTGATGAGGCTTCTTTCAGGCGTGAAAAATACGGCCCAAACGAACTTCCTCACTCGAAAAGGCAAACCTTTTTTGAGAACCTATTTGGTAGGTTCAAGAACCCCCTCGTTATCCAGCTCCTTGTAATTGCCCTCATTTCCTCGGCAATTGGGGAGACAAAATCCGCAATTGTTGTCAGTCTTATGCTTTTTCTTAGTGTAGGCCTTTCCTTTATTTTTGACGACAGATCTACTAGGGCTGTTGAAGCTCTTGGAAAACAGGTAGCAACGATGGTCTCAGTTTTAAGGGACGGACGCGAAACTGAGCTTAAGATTTCTGAAATTGTACCTGGGGACGTGGTTTTGCTCAAGGCAGGCTCGATCGTACCTGGTGATCTGAGGCTTATCTCAGCAAGGGACTTTTTTGTAAATGAGTCGGTACTTACTGGAGAGTCAATGCCAGTTGAAAAAACTGTAGAAGCCCAAATGGCAAACTACAACTCAGCACTTGAGTTGCCCAATGCTTGCTTCTTTGGAACACACGTGGTGAGCGGAACGGCAAAAGGATTGGTTGTTCATACGGGTAAAAACACCCTTTTCGGAGGAATCTCTGAAAGGCTTACAAAGGGTAAGGGTGAGACGAGTTTCGACAAAGGTGTCAAATCTTTCACATATCTTATGACCAGGGTTATGATTATTCTCGTAATTGCCGTTTTTTTCATCGTCGGGATAACGAAGGGAAACTGGATTCAGGCACTACTCTTTGGTGTCGCAATTGCGGTAGGTCTTACCCCTCAGATGTTACCAATGATACTAACAGTCAATTTAGCAAAGGGAGCCCTCACTATGGCAAAAAAGAAGGTCATAGTGAAAAGGCTCCCCTCCATTCAGAATCTGGGAGCAATGGATGTTCTTTGCACCGACAAAACTGGAACACTGACTCAGAATCGGGTCGTTTTAAAGAAGCACGTGGATATAATTGGAAACACAAGCGAAGAGGTTTTACATTACGCTTATCTGAACAGTTACTTCCAGACGGGACTCAAAAGTCTAATAGATGGTACAATTCTCGAACATGTGAATTTGGATGTTAGTGCCTGCAAGCTTATCGATGAGCTTCCCTTTGATTTCGAGAGGAGGAGAATGTCGGTAGTTGTTGACTACGAAGGATCACACGTTCTCATTTGTAAGGGAGCTGTGGAAGAGATTTACGCCTGTTGCACTCACTACCAGATCGACGATCATGTTTACCCTCTCATAGATCTTATAAGGGCCGATCTTTTTGAGGATGTTGAGGCTCTAAACAGAGATGGATTTAGGGTACTGGGGATAGCCTACAAGGAGTTCCCTAAGGATAAAAAGACCTTTACCGTTGAGGATGAGTCCGGATTGATTCTTCTGGGCTACATTGCTTTCTACGATCCACCAAAAGACTCCGCTATTCAGGCGATTCAGCTTCTCAAAGAAAAAGGTGTGAAGGTAAAAGTCTTAACGGGAGACAATGGGCTCGTCACAAAAAAGGTATGTGACGATGTTGGACTTAAAGTGGAAAGGGTAATAAGCGGAACCGAACTTTCCAAGTTTTCACCTGATCAACTTTCAAAGGTCGTTGAGGATTACGATGTATTCGTCAAACTGTCTCCAGTTCAGAAGGAAGAGATTGTTCGCCAGCTGAGAGCTAATGGGCACGTGGTGGGCTTCCTTGGAGATGGCATAAATGACGCTCCAGCTATGAAAGCAGCAGATGTTGCAATTTCCGTCGATAGCGCTGTTGAGATTGCAAAGGAGTCTGCAGATATTGTACTTCTTGAGAAGAGTTTAGGGGTCCTTGAAGAGGGCATTGTGGAGGGAAGAAAGGTGTTTGCAAATATAGTAAAATACATTAGGATGGCCTCAAGCTCAAACTTCGGGAACATGTTCAGTGTGGTAGGTGCAAGCTCCCTTTTACCCTTTTTACCGATGCAACCGATTCAGGTTCTCACAAATAACCTTCTTTACGATCTTTCACAGACCGCTATCCCAACCGACAACGTCGACAAAGAGATCATGGAAAAACCTCAGAAGTGGAATGTTGATTCAATTAAGCGATTCATGGTCTTCATAGGACCTATCAGTTCCATTTTTGACTATCTTACCTTTGGCCTCCTTTGGTTCGTTTTTGGGTGCGGATTGTACCTCGTAGAAGGGACTACTCCCGAGACAAGGTCTTTCCTCGAAAGACTCTTCCAGACTGGCTGGTTCGTCGAATCGCTTCTCACCCAGACCTTAATAGTTCACGTGATAAGAACAAAAAAGATTCCATTTGTTGAAAGTTTTCCATCCGTGCCAATGGCCATTACAACTTTCATCATAATGGCAATTGGCATCTACTTACCCTATTCTCCCTTTGCCACAACTTTTGGCTTTGTACCCCTACCAACCTCTTTTTGGATCTGGATTCTCATCTTTCTCTCCGCCTACGCTTTTTTGACCCATCGAGTAAAGGTTTGGTTTTTCAATCGGTACGGAGGTGACTAAAAATGGATACCCTTCTCGACGCTTTGCAGGAAGGAAGACTCTTTGAGCTTCCAGAAAATGACAAAAATCACGCATTGCAGTTTCTCGCCCACGTAATAGAGGCATTTCCTGAGATCCCCCCTGAAACTGATGTTGTCGGTCTTGTTATGAAAAGGGAGGAGTCCGTGAACACGGCCATCGGTAAAGGATGGGCCTGTCCTCACGCTAGAGTCCCATTTGAGGAAGATCTCAAGTGCGTCATCGGATGGAGCCCACAGGGGATAGATTACGGATCTCCGGACGGGAAGCCCGTCAACATCATCCTTATGTACCTTGTTCCAGAAAACCAGAGAAACCATTACTTGAGGGAAATCTCCATGATAGCAAAAGCTATTGAAATGTATCCAGATGTGGAAAAGATCACTGAGGCAAAAACCTTAAACGACATAAGAAACTACCTTCTCGACCTCATTGACGCAACAAAAGAGACGATTGGCCCTGATTCGAGAGCAAGAATGATTAGGCTACAGGCCCGCCCACAGAAGGAAGCCTTCACTTTTCACGATCTTTCCAATTTGATAGTTGAGCCTTTGACTATCATCACGGCTCCGAAGATGAAACCTCTTGTACTCACCCACAACCCGGCCCTAATGGAATCTCTTATTGTATCTGAGGAGATAGCGGAAAAAATAGAAACAGAGGGTGCCTTCCAGACTGGTGGCTGGAAAGTCATAAGGAGAACATCCAATACCTACCAGGGCGGGATAGTTGTGTACGAGTGTATAGGAGTAAAGTTAAAAAACGGTTGATTACGCCATGAGTGAAGATAAGGAGAAACCCCAGTTCACCCTTTACAAGGAGAATAGCTATCAGAAGATCCCTCTCTGTAAGCTTATGAGGGATATCTTTGAAGAGGAAAATAAAGAAGAATCCCCTTCAGATTCTCTACCCCACAACGGAGATTCCTCTCCTTAGGGGCCTGTTTTTCTCGTCCACATATACGGTCTTTGGACGAAGCAAGGAAATTTCTTTTTCATCGTATGTTCCATAGGCCACTATTATCAGAATATCTCCTTTTTTCGCCTTATGAGCTGCGGCCCCATTTACACAGATAGTACCTGAATCCTTTTCTCCCTTTATTGCATAAGTCGTAAAACGCTCTCCGTTCGAAACATTGTAAACTTCCACCTGCTCGTATGGGAGGATGTCCGCTTCAACCATCAAGGTTTCATCGATAGTTATGCTTCCTTCGTACTCAACGTTGCTCTCAGTCACAGTTGCCCTGTGAATTTTCGATTTCATCATCGTTCTCATCATCTCTTATCCCTCCTAAGCACTATATTATCTATGAGTCTTGTCTTTCCGATCCAGCATGCTATGGCTAAAAGACCGGACTCTTCTACAAATTCCAAGTCCTTTAGAGTTTCACAGTCAACTATACTTATGTACTCTATCTCTAATCCTTCAACAGAGGCGAGGAATCTCCGGGCTTCCTCTACCAATTTTGCCACATTTTTTTCTCCTTCCATAAAAAGACTCTGAACCCTCTTTAAGGCACCATAGATGTTCAAAGCCTTCCTTCTTTCATCAGGAGAAAGGTAACTGTTCCTCGAACTCATTGCGAGACCGTCCTCTTCCCGTACAGTTGGACATGCTACTATTGTTACGTCCATGTTCAGGTCCTTAACCATCCTTTCGATTATCTTCAGCTGCTGGTAGTCCTTTTCTCCAAAAAAGGCGAAGTGGGGTTTAACTATGTTAAAGAGCTTTGCCACAACTGTTGCAACGCCTTGGAAATGGCCCTTTCTTGTCCTTCCACAAAGGTAATCTTCAATCTCCGTAACTTTTACGTATGTCCTATAACCCTCAGGGTACATCTCCTCAATCTGGGGATAAAAAAGAACGTCCACGTTCTCCTTTTCCAATAAGGTTCTATCCCTCTCAAAGTCACGAGGATACCTTTCAAAGTCCTCGTTTGGTCCAAATTGGATCGGATTTACAAATATACTTACAACTGTTAGATCTGCCATTTCTTTCGATCTCCTTACGAGAGATAGATGACCCTCGTGTAGGAATCCCATGGTAGGCACAAACCCTATTTTTTTTTCCTTTCTGAAATCGTTTGCAAGGGACTGCATCTCTTGAATCTTTCTTACTATGAGCATTTCTTTTTAGTGAAAGGAATGGGAATCATCGGGGAAAATACCTTCTTTTACCTCGCC
Organism: uncultured bacterium; assembly: GCA_938084905.1. Lineage (GTDB taxonomy): Bacteria > Desulfobacterota > Syntrophorhabdia > Syntrophorhabdales > JANXAF01 > CALKEQ01. The sequence goes on along the minus strand of CALKEQ010000007.1, from coordinate 71,448 downwards.
TATGTAGTCACAAACGGACTTTTTCACAACTTCCCTCAGGTTAACGTACCGCTTTACGAATTTAGGCCTAAAATCTCCTAAAAGACCTAGAAGATCGTATATTACGAGAACCTGACCATCACAATCGGGTCCTGCTCCAATTCCAATTGTGGGTATTGAAACTTCCTCAGTTATTCTTTTTGCAATCTGTCTTGGTACGCACTCAAGTACAATCGAAAAGGCTCCCGCTTCCTCGATCGCCTTTGCATCCTTCAACAATCTCTCTTCTTCCCTCTGGACCTTGTAGCCTCCCAAGGCATGGTAAGATTGAGGAGTAAGGCCTATATGACCCATAACTGGTATGTCTATGTCGACTAAAGCCTTTATAACATCCTTCATCTTTTCTCCACCCTCAACCTTTACCGCCTCCGCACCGGTTTCCTTTATCATCCTCCCCGCGTTTCTCTTTGCCTTCTCAATGCTCTCCTGATACGACATAAAAGGCATGTCAACGACTACCAGTGCCCTCCTCACAGCCCTCACAACGGCCTTTGTATGATGGATCATATCAGAAACGGTTACTGGAAGCGTGTTCCCATACCCGAGTACACATGTTCCAAGGGAGTCACCGACGAGTATAATGTCTATTCCCGCCTCATCTACGATCTGGGCAAGGCAGAAGTCATAGGCTGTAAGCATTGCTATTTTTTCTTTTCCCTTCCTATCCTTTATAGAAGGGACCGTAACCTTCTCCATCTAAGCCTCCAAAAAAAAAGACCTTCTGGACAGCTTCAGAAGGTCTTCCTCCTACTTAACCTTCCGTCTCAGTCCAGAACACCGGATCCAAGCGGACGACACTATTTTAAAACTGGGAGTAGGATTTTGTCAAAAGGTTTTTTGTCAGTTTTTCGGCCAATTTATAGGCCTCAATTAGTCCTTGAGGATCGGCCTTTCCTTTTCCTGCAATATCAAATGCGGTTCCATGTCCTGGGGAGGTCCGCACAAAGGGTAGCCCGAGAGTCACATTTACAGTCCTTTTGAAATCCAGCGTCTTTACAGGGATCAGACCCTGGTCGTGATACATTGCTATATAAGCATCACAATCCCTTTTCGAAAAGAGTGAGTCTGCTGGGTGGGGGCCGCTCACCTCCCATCCAAGTTCGTTTGCTCTGCTTATAGCTTCTCTTATAATCTCCTCCTCATTTCCCAAAAGACCGTCCTCACCAGCGTGAGGATTTAGGCCGCAGACCTTTATAACCGGTTTTTCTATTCCGAAAAGCTCCAAAAGTGCCCTATAGGTGATTTGTATGGTCCTAAGTACCCTTTCCTTTGTTAAAAGCCCGAACACTTCTCTCAGTGGAACGTGAGTAGTAACTAAAGAGACTCTTATTTTTCTATTTCCCAGCATCATGACGCAATCGGTTAATCCGCTTAAGCGAGCGAGTAGCTCCGTATGCCCCCTGTATTCGATTCCAGCCATTTGAAAGGATTTTTTGTTTATGGGACACGTAACTATTCCGTATGACTCTCCACTTAAGACTCTCTTTAACCCTTCCATCAAATACTGATAAGACGCATACCCGTACTCAGCAGAAGTGACTCCGTATTTAACATCCTTTACAAGTCCAAGATCTATAAACTCTACATCCCCTGGCTTTCCCTCCCCATAGTCAACGAATTTTTTTGGAGTTTCTAAAGAGAGAACCTCTTTCGTTTTCTCAATGACTCTCATGTCTCCGACAATAACGGGTATGCTTTTCTTTCCTATATGGGAGAGGGATTTCAGTATGATTTCACTTCCCACACCTGAAGGGTCGCCCATGGAGACGAAAATGCGCATTAGATCTTGACCTCTATGTAAGATCCTTTCTTGAGCTTCTCCACATATTCTCTGTATCTCTTTTCAGATTCCTCTTGTATCACTCTCCTCTTTATCTCCTCCTTAACTTCCTCAAATGGTAGAACCTTACCCTTTTTTCTCTCCTTAAGCATCAAGATGTGGAAACCGTAGCGCGATCGAACTATATCAGTGTAATCACCCTCTTTAACATTTTTCAGAGCTTCCCTTATCTCCGGGACCAAGTCCTCTTTTCTTACAAAACCTATATCCCCGCCGTAACTACCCGATGGATCATCTGAGTAAATCTTCGCCAGCTCCTCGAAAGAGATGCCTTTTTTTATAGCATCTTGGACTTCTTCCGCCCTCTCTTTCGCGTCCCTCCTCAGTCCTGATATGAAGATGTGGAAGAGATGGAACTCCTCCTCCGTGAACTCATCACTATGTGAAAGGTAGTAATCGATCAATCTTTTTTCCGTAAGATTCACATCTGGAGTTATAACCCTTGCAAGCACCTTGCTTCTTACGAGGCCCATCCTAATACCCTTCAGAAAATTCTCATAGGAGATATTTTCTCTCCTTAACTGTTCCCTTAGCTCCTCCTCTGTTATCAGATTCTGCTTCTTTATGTTCTCAACCACCTGTTCAACCTCCCTATCCGACACCTCTATTCTCATCTTCTTTGCCTGCTGATTTATGAGTGTATTCTCTATTAGCATATCGAGCTTTTCTCTAAGTCTAATCCCAAGTACGTAATCATCAACTGATTTTAATCTATCCCTTTTTTCAACGTGAACGTACTCTTCAACCTCTCTCAATGTGATAATCTCATCGTTAACTATGGCCACAACCCTATCTATTATTTCACAGGGAGCCTCGTTAGGAATAAGGCAAAGGATTAAAAGGAAGAAAAGAAGGCGTTTCATTTTTCGGGTTTCTCAGGTTTTAATGAACCCTCTTTTTCTTTACCCTTTTCCTCTTTAAAAACTTCCTCGTTTATCTTTATCTTTGCGTTTTTCCTCAGTTCACTCAGGTAATCTTCCAGCAACTTTCCCTGTTTTTCCTGAATGAGCCTCTGTCTTATCAACTCTTTTACCTCTTCATAAGAAGCGTAAGTAGGAGGTTTTATCCCCTCAAGTCTTATTATGTGATAACCGAATCTGGTCCTTACGATTCCGCTAATCTGTCCAACCCTCTTTAGCTTGAATGCCTCCTCCTCATATTCAGGAAGGAGCGAACCTTTCGGATGGTATCCCACTTCACCACCTGTAGTCTTTGCGGCTGGGTCGATCGAGTACTTTTTGGCAAGCTCCACAAAATCCTCGCCCCTGGCGAGCTTTTCCTGGATCTGTCTTGCCTCCTCTTCACTTCTCAAAAGGATGTGCCTTGTGTTTATCTCCGGGGGCTTTCTGAACTCTTCTTTATGCTCCTCATAGTACTTTTTCATCTCTGACTCATCGATCTTTACATTGGTTACAAGTTTCTTTCTAAGAAGCATCTCTATAAGGAGCTGCTCCTTTATATCTGATAACCTCTCCTGAAACTCCTTTTCCTTTTCAATTTTCTCCTTTTTCGCCTCTCTCAGAAGAAGTCGCTTCATGATGATCCTTTCGAGGTAGCTCCTTTTACCCATCTCTGTGGCAACAAGCATCTTTAGCTCAACTGGAATCCTGTCAAGTTCCCTGTTGAACTCTTTAAGTGTAATCTTTTCTCCGTCTATCTCTGCAACCACTTTAGAATCTTCCCTCTTACCGCAGGCGAAAACCAAAAAAAGCAAAAAGGCAAGAAACAGAACCTTTTTCATTTAGGCCGCCTCCTTTTTAGTCAATTTATATCACAGGGATATAAGATTCAACAACACAATTCTCGAAAGCTCGATTAGATCTACCGGCTCAACGTTAAGTTTGACGAGTATCTTATTCTCAGGGATAAGCTTAATCCCGCTTTCTAAAGCGAGCTTCAAAAGTTTTTGTGAATCTATGGGGGTTTTTTCAGTCAGATGAATTAGAAGGCCTTTCTCAGTTTTCTCAAGCCTTTTAACCTTTATTTTCGAAAGAAAGATTCTAAGGTCGAGGATGCGAAGGAGATTTTTGACTGGATTCGGGATCATCCCGTACCTATCTGCAATCTCTTCTTCCACCTCTTTAAGTTCCTCCTCACTCATTATTTTCGCCATCCTTTTGTAAAGCAAGAGCCTCTGAGAAGAGTCAGCCACGTACCACTCAGGGATGTAAGCCTCAACGGGGATTGATATCTGTGGAAAGATTTCTTCTTCCTCATCTCTTCTTTCCCCCTTTAGTTCCCTTATTGCGTTCTCGAGCATAGAAAGGTAAAGTTCAAACCCAACCGAATTAACATTCCCCGATTGCTCCTTTCCGAGCAAATTTCCGCAACCCCTTATTTGAAGATCGTAGTTGGCGATATAAAAACCAGAACCAACCTGATTCATCTCCTCGATGACTTTGAGTCTAAGCATGGCTTCGCGCGTTAAAACCGCATCCGGTGGTATAAGAAGGTACGCATAGGCCTGTCTCGGTCCCCTTCCAACTCTCCCCCTCAGTTGGTAAAGATCGGACAGTCCCATTTTGTGCGCGTTATTTATAAAGATTGTGTTTACGTTCGATATGTCGAGCCCAGATTCGATGATGTTAGTCGATAAGAGGAGGTCGTACTTCCGGTCTATAAAGTCGATCATTATTCTCTCCAACTGGGATTCTCTCATTCTTCCATGTGCAATCGCAATCTTCACCTGTGGAACGAGTCTTTTTAAGTAAGCCCCAACTTCCTCTATATTGTAAATGTAATTGTGGACGAAGAAGACTTGACCACCCCTTCCGAGCTCGTTTAGAATTCCCTTTTTTATAACCTCTTCATCGAACTTCATAACGTACGTTTTTACTGCCAGCCTATCGAGCGGGGGAGTATCTATGATACTTAGGTCCTTTATTCCTGTCAGAGCCATGTAGAGTGTTCGGGGAATAGGAGTTGCGCTTATGCTCAACACATCCACATTCTTTTTCATCAGTTTAAGCTTTTCTTTGTGTCTCACTCCAAATCTTTGCTCTTCGTCTATAACAAGTAGACCTAGATCTTTGAACTTTACATCATCCTGGAGAATCCTGTGCGTACCGATCAGGATGTCGACCGTCCCATCTCTAACCATCTTAACTATTCTCTTCTGTTCCTCCTTAGATTTAAATCTACTCAGCACCTCGATGTTCACAGGGTAGTCGGAGAGTCTCTCAGTAAAGGTCTTAAAGTGTTGCTGCGCAAGAACAGTTGTGGGCACAAGGATAGCTACCTGTTTACCGTCTAAGACAGCCTTAAAAGCAGCCCTCAGCGCCACCTCTGTCTTTCCGAAGCCAGCATCTCCACACAGCAACCTGTCCATCGGCTTTGGAGATTTCATGTCTGAAAGTACATCATTTATCGCTTCCCTTTGACCTTCAGTCTCCTCGTATTCGAACTTGGCTTCCATTTCTCTAAATATCTCATCCTCCTCGGAAAACGAAAAACCCTCACTGCACATTCTTTCAGCGTATATCCGAAGAAGCTCACCGGCTATGTCTTCGATCTTTTTTCTTATCTTTTTCTTTGTCCTCTCCCAGCTTTTTGATCCCAATCTGTCTATTTTAGGTTTCTGATTTTCACAGGATATGTATTTTTGGACAAGGTGAAGGTCATGTACAGGAACGTAAAGCTTGTCACCTCCTTCGTACTCCAGTACTAAAAAGTCAATTCGACATCCATCCACTTTAAGCTCCTTCATTCCTCTGTATATCCCTATCCCGTAGTCTATATGGACAACAAAATCGCCAGGATCTAGCTCTTTAAAGGAGTCAAGGAAAGCATCCTGTCTTTCCGTTTTTCTTCTTACGATCCTTCTCTTCGGACCCAAAAGTTCATCCTCCGAAAGAAGGACGATCTCTTCCGTTCGGAAACCCCTCCTTATTGCTCCGTAAATTATCCCCCATTCTCTTTTTTGAGGGTCGAATTTTGGATTTTCGATTATTGGAAGGGAAACACCGTAACTGGTTATTATTTCTTTCAGTCTTTCAGCCTGATGCTCCGAATTGGCTGCGATGTAGAGGCACGGAATATCCCTCCATTCACTTTTCAACTTCTCCACAAGAATTTTGAAGATCTCGTTCTTCTTAAGAGTGAAGAGGCTTTTTAGATCCTCGTTTGAGAAAGCATTGACGACTATTTCATCTCCTCTCTGGATACCCGATACGTTTAGACTTAAAGTAAAGGGGGATTTCTCTTTCCACTTCTCTGACAGATAAGAATCGCCAAAAAGGCCAACCCTTTCGTCCAATCCTTTATGGACTAAGAGCATCCCCTCATCAATGTAATCCAGCACTGTTCCGCCTTTTGTGCTTTTTCCTTCTGTACTTACGACTTCCACTTTACTTACAGGCCTTTTCGATCTTTGAGTTATGGGATCGAAGAAACGGATCGAGACGATCTCATCGCCCATAAATTCGATTCTCAAAGGTTCCTCATAGTTTGGAGAAAAGATGTCCACTATGCTACCTCTCTTCGAAAATTCTCCCCTTTCTCGAACCAAAGAGGTGGAAGTGTAACCCGACTGAGTCAGATACTGAATAAGGTCCTCCTGGTATATGGAATCACCGCATCTGAGTGGCCTAGAAAGGGATAGGAGCTCCTCCCTTGAAATATAAGGGGAGGCTATCTCATCTTCGGGAAAGAGACCTATAAAATCTGGATCCTTTAAGAGGTTATAGAGAAAACCAATTCTTTTTAGTTCATCGTCCCTTTCGAATATCCTGTTTCTCCTAGGAGGAAAAAATGAGACTTCCCTTCCTGAGAAAAACTCAATCTCCTCTTTGTAGAGAAGGGCTTCCTCCTCGTTATCGTAAAAAAAGAGGGTCTTCCTTCCGAGTCTTGAAATCAAAAAGGCAGGGAAAGAACCTGCTGTTCCTCTTATTGCGATCCTAGTTTGTGACCCGAGCTCTAACATTTATGGGTCGGGAAGAATCTCCATGTACCTTTTGTACTCTCTCAGGACCGCATTTGAAAACTTTGTCCTGTATTGGTTTGCAGATAGTTCTTGGATCTTTGCTTTGCCCATATTATAAGCACTAAGTGCTGCATGTATATCGTAGTACTCATCGATGAGCGTAAGGAGAAGATGGATACCTATCGTCACGTTTTTTTCAGAATCGTGTAAACACTTTTTACCATTTAACGGAATACCAATATCCCTGGCCACACTTTCGGCAATTGAAGGCTTAAGTTGCAGCAACCCTCTCGCCCCTTTAGGTGACACAGCATCATCTCTAAAGTTACTTTCAACCCTAGCGAGGGCAAGGATCATCCTGTAATCTATTCCTTTCTTTTTCGAAACCCTATATATGGCCCTTAAGGCGCCTTCTAACCCTTTCTCGTCTGTGTGAGTTGCTTCCTGCTTAATGACCTCAATTACTTTTGTGATGAGACGATTTTCCTTTTCCTCCTCTTCGTTTCGCCTAAAAAAGGCCTTATTGCTCAGAAATGTGAAAATAGCGGCCAAAGTAATAGCTCCAAAAATAAGCGTAATTACAAGTTTTTTCCTTTTTTCCATTGGATCGTTACTTTACATCATGGAAGTCGCCTTTGTCAATTTGAGGCAAGAAATCGACTAGACTTTTTTCTCTCTCCGCCATTGACCGGCCAAACCTTTTGTGATAGAAATAGGAAGTTTCGACTTTTTAAGCCGATGTGGCTCAGTGGAAGAGCAGCTCACTCGTAATGAGCAGGTCGTGGGTTCGAATCCCACCATCGGCTCGCTCTTTCATATTTCGAATCGTAAGATAACCTCAATCGCAACTCCTTTGAAACTTTTAGTTTTTTTTGCCTTGAAATTGGTCAGTCCTTTTTTTAGGGACTCAGAAGAAGGGTCTTTACCTTCTCTAAATCTTCAACGGCCTCCTTAATTTTACCCTCATTTCTCAGAAGAAATGAGGGATGGTAAGTTGCCAGAACTTTCACGCTTCCTAACTCCCTCACCTGTCCCCTAACTTTCGTAATTCTTTCATCCGTATTGAAAAGGGTATTATAGGCGTGCCTTCCAAGAGCGACTATAACTTTTGGTCTGACAAATTCTATCTGCCTAAAAAGATAATCCTTACAAGCCTCTATTTCTTCCTTTTCCGGATCCCTGTTGTTTGGAGGCCTGCATTTGAGCACATTGCAGATGTAAGCATCCGTTCTTCTTATTCCAACATCCTCCATCAGTTGGGTAAGGAGTTTACCAGCCTTTCCCACAAAGGGTCTCCCCTCCATGTCTTCTTCCTCACCTGGCGCCTCGCCGATAAACATCACTTCGGCATCTATTTTTCCCTCTCCAAAGACGACTTTATTTCTTGTACGCGAAAGCGCGCACATTTTGCAGTTCCTCACCTCCTCCATGATATTTCTAAGCTTTGTCCCTTCATCAAAAAAAACCTCCTCTATCCCCATATCCTTAAGCGCAAGAAGAAAAGAGAGAATTTTAACATTCGTATTTATCTGGAATCTTTTTGACATTTATCGTCTGTTCCAGTGCGTACGCAACTTTAAGGAGTGTTCCTTCGTCCAAGGGACGACCTATGAGCTGAAGTCCTATTGGAAGGTTCTTGCTATCGAATCCGCAAGGACAGGACATGGCAGGAAGACCCGCAAGGTTTGCAGGAATAGTGAATACATCCGATAGATACATCTTTAAAGGATCGGAGATCCTCTCCCCGAGTTTGAAGGCAGTCGTTGGCGAAGTTGGAGTGACTATTAGGTCGCAGATCCTGAAGGCTTCCTCAAAATCCTTTTTTATGAGTGTTCTAACCTGAGAAGCCTTTTTGTAATAGGCATCATAATATCCAGAGGAAAGAACGTAGGTTCCAAGAATGATCCTCCTCTTTACCTCCTTTCCGAATCCCATAACTCTCGTTTTTTTATACATCTCGACTATATCTTTTCCGTTCACTCTCATGCCGTATTTCACTCCATCGTACCTGGCGAGGTTGGAGGAGGCTTCCGCTGTGCATATGATGTAGTACGTGGCCAAAGCGTACTTAGTGTGGGGAAGACTGAGCTTTATAGGCTCTGCCCCTAATCCGATAAGTGTATCTATAGCCTGAAGTACACCCTTTTTTACCTCCTCGTCTATCCCCTCTGTAAAGTACTCGTCAGGAATCCCGATTCTCAGTCCCTTTATCTCCTGACCTAAAAAAGAAGCGTAGTTTGGAGGGCTAAAGGGTATTGAGGTAGAGTCACGAGGATCGTGGCCTGCTATGGACTGAAGTACTACGGCAATATCACTCACATTTCTGGCCATAGGTCCTATCTGGTCGAGTGAGGAGGCAAAAGCGATAAGTCCAAATCTTGACACCGCTCCGTAAGTTGGTTTCAAGCCAAAAATTCCGCAAAAAGATGCAGGCTGCCTTATAGAACCACCTGTGTCAGTTCCCAGAGCCGTGACACAGAGACCCATTGCCACCGCAGCTGCAGATCCTCCGCTCGAACCTCCTGGAGATCTATCTCTGTCCCATGGGTTTCTGGTTATCTGGAATGCGGAATTTTCCGTTGATGAACCCATTGCAAACTCGTCCATGTTCAGCTTTCCCAAAAATACGTACCCCTCTTTTTTCATTCTTTCTATAACCGTTGCATCGTATGGGGGAACAAAACCTTTAAGGATCTTCGAAGCACATGTGGTTTCGATCCCTTTAGTACATATAATGTCCTTAATTCCCATCGGTATCCCGAGAAGAAGACCATCTTCCCCAGCTTTTATCCTTCTATCCGCCTCTTTAGCCATCTCTTTTGCCAGATCTTCCCTAACACTTAAATAACACCCGATCTCTTTATCGTATTTTCTTATCCTTTCAAGAAAGAATTCGGTCAGTTCAAGCGCAGTGAATTCGCGCCTTCTTAAGCAGCTCCTAATCTCATTTATCGTCATGCTGAGGACATCTTTCATAGAAGTTTACCGTTACACCTCTATTACCGGAGGAACCTTGAAAAAGGGTCCTTTTCTCTCTGGTGCATTCATTACAGATTCCTCCTGAGAAAAAGACCCTTCTACCTTATCTTCCCTTAAGAGAGGTTTCATTCCAATTGCGTGGGAAGTTGGTTCTAGATGAGAAGTTTTAACCTCCTTTAACTGATCCATGTACTTTAAGATCGCATCAAGCTGATAGGTAAACTCCCTGATCTCCTCTTCACTTAGCTCTATTCTGCTTAAGTGTGCAACGTACCTGACAGTTTCTTCAGTTATCTTCACCTTATGGACTCCAAGCGTTTTTTACTTCCGGCAAGTTTTGATCTTTTGATCTCAAGCTCCTCCATGATCCTCTTATTCTTCTCAATAATCTCGGGAGGAGCCTTCTCCAAGAAGTCTCTGTTTTTCAATTTTTTAAAAGCCCTCTCAAGATCCTCGTCTATTTTTCTGATCTCTTTGTCTATTCTCGTAATCTCCCTTTCCACGTCTATAACATCCCCAAGGGGAACATATATCTCAACACCTGAGGCAACGTCAGTTGCACATTTCTCCTTAATTTCTCCTTCAGTGAAGGACAGATTATTCACCTTTGCTAGCTCCATTATGTAAGGTGTGTAAATCCTCAAAAGTTCCTTCTTCCCATCTGGCCTTAGGTACAGATCGGTTCTTACATTGGGAGGGATGTTTATCTCCCCTCTTATCTTCCTTACCGTATCTATTACGTTTTTCAAGACCTCCATCTCTCGCTCAGATTGCTCATCTATAAGATCTTCCCTTACTTCAGGGTACCTTTCCAAAAGTACGCTCTCTGCCTCCCTTTGAGGGAGCATCTGATAAATTTCCTCTGTCACAAAGGGCATAAAAGGGTGGAGGAGTTTTAGAATAGATCTGAAGGTAAATAGGAGTGTGGCTTTTGTTTTTTCGTTATCAAAGGTTAGTACTTTCCCATAAAGGTTAGGTTTCACAAGCTCAAGATACCAGTCGCAGAATTCGTGCCATACAAAGTCGTAAAGTGCCATAGATGCCTCATTGAAATGGTATGTCTCGAGAGAGTCTGTAACCCTTCTTATAACCTTCTGAAGTCTAGAGACGATCCACTTATCTGGAAGAAAGGATGAGTCATTTTTGAAGCTTTTTTCATCAAAACTTCCTAAACCCCTAAGAAAGGAAAGGGATAGTCTTGCCGCATTCCAGATTTTATTGACGAAGTTTCTCGAGCCCTCAATTCTCTCTTCAGAGAGAAGGATATCCCGTCCTTGAGAGGCAAGTGCGGAAAGGGTGAATCTGAACGCATCACAGCCGTATTTTTCTATCATCACTAAAGGATCAATAACGTTTCCTCTTGATTTACTCATCTTCTTCCCTTCAGCATCCCTTACAAGCGCGTGAATGTACACCTCCCTAAAAGGTACATCACCCATGAACTTAATTCCCATCATTATCATTCTTGCAACCCAGAAGAACAGGATATCGAATCCAGTGATAAGTAGGGAGGTTGGGTAGAAGATATCGAGCTCCTTTGTTTTATCTGGCCAGCCTAAAGTGGAAAAGGGCCAAAGTGCAGATGAGAACCACGTATCTAAAACGTCGGTCTCCTGAATCAGTTTATCCCCGCAAATTTCACATGTAGAAAGATCTTCTCTGGAAACGTAAGTTTTTTTGCACCTCTCACAGTACCAGACGGGAAGCCTGTGACCCCACCAGATCTGTCTTGAGATACACCAGTCTTTGATGTTGTTCATCCATTCAAAGTAAACCTTCTCCCACATCTCTGGAATTATCTTCACCTTGCCAGTCCTCACAGCCTCTATGGCTGGCCCTGCGAGAGGTTTCATTTTTACAAACCACTGCATCGAGAGAGAAGGTTCCACAACTGTCTTACACCTGTAACACTTGCCAACTACGAGTAAATAAGGTTCAACCTTCACTAAAAGACCCTTTTCCTTAAGCTCCTCTACTAGAGCTCTCCTACACTCAAACCTCTCCATCCCTTTATAGTGGAAGGCGTTCTCGTTCATGATCCCCTTCTCATCTATTACCTTCACCTGAGGTAGTAAGTGCCTCTTACCTATCTCAAAATCGTAGAAATCGTGGGCAGGTGTTACCTTTAGAACGCCTGTACCAAAATTCATGTCCACATATGGATCCGGTATCACCGGAATCTTCCTTTCTGCGATAGGAAGGATGACGTATTTTCCCACGTACTTTTTGTACCTTTCGTCATCTGGGTTTATAGCCACTGCCGTATCGCCGAAGATGGTTTCCGGTCTAGTTGTGGCAACAACCAAATAATCTGGCTCCAAATCCAGTAAGTACTTTATGTAGTAGAGAAAGCCCTTTTCCTCTTCGTGCTCCACCTCTAGATCGGAGAGAGCAGTCATACATCTTGGGCACCAATTTATTATGTACTGTCCCCTGTAGATTAGGCCTTCCTCATAAAGTCTTACAAAAACCTCCCTGACGGCCCTTGAAAGACCCTCATCCATCGTAAACCTTTCCCTACTCCAGTCAAGGGAGCAACCGAGTTTCTTTAGCTGCTCCATTATTGTCCTTCCGTATTTTTCCTTCCACTCCCAAACCCTTTTTATAAATTCCTCCCTCCCCAAGATCTCTCTTGTAAGATTCTCCTTTGCAAGCTCCCTTTCCACAACATTCTGCGTGGCTATTCCCGCATGATCTGTACCAGGCAACCATAGCGTATTGTACCCTTTCATTTTTTTATACCGAACCACTATGTCCTGGAGTGTGTTATTTAGTGCATGTCCCATATGAAGTGAACCTGTAACATTGGGAGGTGGGATTACCATCGAGAATGTTTTTTCACGAAGATCCGTACTTGGCGTAAAGTATCCTTTCTTCAACCAGAAATCGTACCACTTCTTTTCCACATTTTCTGGTTTGTAAACTTTATCGAGCATAGAAATACTCCTCCTTGAGGATTCAAAGGGGGATTTTCCACGGAAATGGAAGAAAGATCCTTTCGAAAAGGTTAAACGCGTAACGGTCAGTCATTCCAGATATAAAGTCAGCAACGCATTTTTCAGGTTCGTCATAGAATTCCTTTCTACCGATCTCCTTCAGAAAAAAATCTGGGTGCTTTATGAAGTAAAAGTAAAGGTCCTCTATTATCCTTGCGCATTTTTCAAAGTCTCCATGGACTACCTCGTTTTCATAAACCCTCTCGTAAAGAAAATCCCTGAGCTTGTATATATGCCACTTAAGTTCTTCGCTCATAGTGATCCTCAGATCTTCGTTTTTCAAACTCTCTCGAATAACATCCCTTACCATCGTGTCAATCCGCTTAGAACTTGATCTCCCAAGAAATTTCACAGAATCTTCTGGAAGATCTCTTTCCTCTATCACCCCTCCTCTTAATGCATCATCTATGTCGTGGTTTATGTAAGCTATTATATCTGCAACTCTAACCACCTCTGCTTCCCTCGTTAAAGGTCTGTCACTTTCCTTCTCGGGGATTATCTCACCCTTGCCTTTTGTGTGTTTCAGGATCCCGTCTCTCACCTCATAAGTCAAATTTAACCCCATCCCATCCTTTTCAAGAACGTCCACTACCCGAAGGCTCTGTTCGTTATGCCTAAATCCGCCTTTATGTATTCTATTGAGAACCTCCTCACCCGCATGTCCAAAAGGGGTATGTCCAAGGTCATGACCCAAGCATATTGCTTCAACAAGATCCTCATTGAGTGATAGCGATTTGGCTATAGTCCTTGCTATTTGAGATACTTCAAGTGTATGAGTAAGTCTTGTCCTGTAATGATCACCCTGGGGCGAAAGAAAAACTTGGGTCTTATGTTTCAGTCTTCTGAAAGCCTTACTGTGTATTATCCTATCTCTGTCGTGCTGAAAGGCTGGTCTTATGTCACATTCTGGCTCCGGTTTAAGTCTTCCGCGGGAATTTTTACTTTTTTGAGCGTAGGGAGAAAGAAGTATCTCTTCTTTATTCTCAAGGATCTCCCTTATCTTCACGAAAAGCTAATCTACCATAATAAACATTTGCTTTTCAACAAAGGGAGTTTTGCGGATTTGAGTAAGTACGTTAAACGAAAAAAATTTGGGCGGTCTTTTTTTCGGTCTATTTGTCAGTCTTTCGTACGCATGTAGTTTTTGATAGAAAAAAGTGATATTTTAATTTGGGGGGTTGGGTCCTCTCAAAAAGCCTATACATTTTCTGAGTGGGGTCTCAGATGAGACTTGAAGAGATATTGAAGGACTACAGGGGAAGAGTAATAGAGGAATGGATAAGAAGGCTAAAAAGCGAGGTAAGTGAACGGTACAGTAAAAGACCTTACGATGAACTTCTCATAACCGTTACAGCTGCTTACGATGCAAGTGCTTACGCCCTTCTTTTCGATGATTATTCAAAGGTTGATTGCCACATAGAGTGGATTACCAGGGCAAGGCTTCACGGAGGGTTCACTCTCTCTGAAGTTCAGCACGCCTACGAGTTGTTAAGGGAACTTCTCGTTCCTGTGCTTCTTGCAAATCTTCAAGGAGATGAATTGAAAGAAGCACTCGTCAAATTGAACAGATGCTCCTTTTACACAATCACGAGATTCAGCAACAACTTTCAGGCCCTTCACGAAAGCAAAATAAGAGAGCATGCCCAAAATCTGGAGAAAATGGTTGATGAGAGAACAAGGGAACTTGCCGAAAGTGAATCGAAGTACAAAACCCTCGTTGAGGATATTAATGACGGATACTTTGTAAATCAGGATGGAATAATAGTTTTTGCCAATAGGGCATATTGTGAAATGCACGGTTATTCACTCTCCGAGGTGATAGGAAGGCCCTATTACGATTTCATCGCAAATGAGGATGTAGAATTCGTGAAGTCCCTTTATGAAAAAAGAATAAATAACGGCGATATCCCGGAACTGTACGTGTACTTAAGGAAGCACAAGGACGGAAGGTCTTACCCAACTGAGAACAAGGTTAAGATAATCAATTACAGTGGTAGAAAGGCAGTTGCGGGAATATGCAGGGACATAACTGAAAGAGTTGAAATGGAGAAAAAAATAAGGGAGACGGAAAATTTGGCTCACATTGGAATGCTCACAACCTCCCTTGCACACGAGATAAGGAATCCTCTGTCCTCAATAAAGCTTAACATACAGATACTTGGAAAAAATCCCAGCTTGAATGGTAATGATAGAAGGAGAATTGAGATTGTATCGAACGAAATCATGCGCTTAGAGAAGATTTTAACTGAAATGCTGGATTTTGCGAAACCAATAAAATTGAACCTGGAGGAGTCTGATATAAACCACATTGTAGAATCGAGCATCGAGGCTATCGAAGCAAGGGCAAAGGAGAAGGGCATAATCATAAAAAGGAGATACTCAAAATCCTTACCTCAGCTTTTTCTCGATAGGGATAAGATGGAGCAGGCCATAATAAATGTACTTGTCAATTCTATAGATGTGCTTGATGGGCATGGAAGAATAACTGTCATCACCGGCAAAAAAAGGGAGAAGGGCGCTATTTTCCTGGACATATACGACAATGGTCCTGGAATAGATAAAGAAACTCTTCCTTTCATTTTTGACCCTTTCTTCAGCAAGAAAAAGAAGGGGACAGGCCTTGGCCTATTCAATGTGAAAAGAATAGTAGAGGCCCACGGCGGGAAAGTGATGGTCTTCTCTGGAAAGAAAAGGGGCGCACATTTCTCAATCCTTTTGCCTTTTCCTAAGGCACAATGAGAGAGAAGATCCTTATCATAGACGATGAGGAAGCCATACTCGAGTCACTGGAGATGTATCTTACTGAAAAGGGTTACAGTGTTACATGCGCAAAAACTGCGGAAGAAGGGTTAAGGAAAAAGGATGCCTTTGAACCCGATCTCATAATTTTGGACGTAAAATTACCCGATCAGGACGGTCTTGAACTCTTAAGAGAACTGAAGGAAAAGAAAGTGATAATAATCACCGCATTTCACGATATGGACACCACAATAAATGCCGTAAAAAGGGGAGCATACGAGTACATTCCAAAACCAATCGACATAGAGGAACTGGATTCGGCCCTATCAAGGGCGTTAAGGAAAGGAGAAGAAAAAGGGGAAAAAGATGGTCTCCTCATTGGCAGTCCATCGACTGTTGAGAAAGGAAAGATAGTTGGGAAAAGCAGAGCAATGAAAGAGATATTTAAAGCAATAGGAGTCCTTTCCGAAAATAGGGTAACGGTGCTTATAGAGGGGGAAACGGGGACCGGCAAGGAGCTTATAGCAAGGGCTATTCACTACAACAGCCCTTACAGAGATGAACCTTTTATCCCAATTAACTTATCTGCCATTGTGGGCACTCTCCTTGAAAGCGAGCTCTTCGGGCATGAAAAAGGTGCCTTTACTGGAGCATACACATCAAAAAAAGGGAAGTTCGAGCTCGCGGGAAATGGCACAATATTTCTGGATGAGGTAAGCGAGATACCTTATGAGCTTCAGGCGAAACTTTTAAGATTTCTCCAAGAGAAAGAGTTTGAAAGGGTGGGAGGAGAAAAAACGTTAAAGTCGAACGCAAGGGTAATAGCTGCTACTAATAGAAACCTCCTTCAGCTTGTAAAAGAGGGAAAATTTAGGGAAGATCTCTACTACAGGCTATCAGTAGCGAAGATCAAAGTTCCCCCTTTGAGGGAGAGGAAATCGGATATCCCTCTCCTTGTGGAATACATATTGGGAAGAATAAACTGTGACCTAAAAGGAAAGATAAAGAAGGTGGAGGAGAAGGCTCTCCAAAGGATGATCGATTACCATTGGCCTGGAAATGTAAGGGAGTTGGAGAATGTTCTCACACGGGCCGCTATAGAAGTTAAGGGAGACGTGATAACTGAGGAAGACATAGTCCCCCTTATCGAAGCAAAAGAAGGGGTTGTAAGAGAGGATGATTCTTATGGCCTTATAAGTCTTTCAGCCTTGGAGAAGGAACACATAAAAAAGGTTCTCGAACGTACAGGATGGCATTTTGGCAGAGCTTGCAAGATTTTAGGAATATCGAGACCGACTTTGAGAAAAAAAATAAGGGATTACGGAATTGAGAAAGGTGAAATTTTCCGCGAGAACTTTAAATAATGAAAGGGGTTTTCAAGGATTGAAAGAGATTTTCAAAGAGATGAGATGAGCCGAGATATGGAGGGCGAACGTAAGATCTTTTACTTTTGGCACAAAAATTGCTTTTTTTAGAAAAAAAAAGAAAGGGGGTTAAAATGAAAAAGCTTGCTCTAGCATCGTTGATTCTATGTGCGTTATTCCTTTATCCACTCACATCCTACCAGGCAGAAAAACCGATAGTCATAGGCGCTCCGCTTTCCACAGCCTTCCTTTACGGATGGGTCGCAGAAAGAGGGATCAAGTTAGCGGTGGAAGAGATAAATCAGAAGGGAGGAGTAAATGTAGGTGGTACAAAGAGGCCATTTAAGGTTGAGGTGATCGACACAAGGGACCTTGAACCCGGTGTCCCTGTTAGTGAGGCACTACTCGCTGTTGAGAAACTGATTCTTGAGAAAAAGGTCGATTTCCTGATCGGTGGACCCGTAAGATCGGAAGCTGCTCTCGCAGCTATGGACATTGTTAGCAAGCACAAAAAGGTGAGTATAATAACGACAGGTGTTCTCACTCCCCTTCTAACTCAGAGGGTTGCGGAAAACTATGAAAAGTACAAGTACACCTTCAGAAATACAAACCATGTGGGAAATATGATGAAGGAGTTCATGGCGTGCCTTGAGGAAATTCAAAAAATCTTTGGCTTTAAGAAAGTTTACATCATGGTACAGGATGTGGAACATGCGAGAAAGGGTGGAGAGCTTATGAGGAAGGCTTTGACAGAAAAAGGCTGGGAAGTTATAGATATGAAGGTCTATCCCACTGGGACAACTGACTACTCAGTCGGACTCGCAGATGCGAAGGCAAAAGATGCAGACGTACTCTTCCTCTGGATGGATATGCCTGAAAGTGCAATCCTTCTCAAACAGTGGGCAGATTTAAAGATGAAGGCGCTTCCCATAGGTTTTGTGTGTGCGGCAGAACAGCCAGGTTTCTGGAAGGCAACTGGAGGCAGGGGTGAGTACCTGATCGTAAATGTGGTCAATGGAGGAAACGCACCGGGTAACATAACCCCATGGACGATGAAATTTGTAGATGCTTACAAGAAAAGGTGGGGGCTCGAACCTGAGGGTTACGGAACATCTTCAAGTTACATGGGTGTTTACCAGTTAAAGGAAGCTATTGAGAGGGCTCAATCTCTCGATTCTGAAAAGGTTATTAAGGCACTTGAGGATCTCGATATGGTCGGCGTTTACGGAAGGATGAGATTTGATAAGAAGACCCATCAGATAATACCATCCTTTGACCCAAAGGAAGGGGCTGTCACTTGCATTTTCCAGTGGCAGGCTGGAAACAGAGTCCAGATATTCCCTCCCAAGGTTGCGCAGGGTAAGGTTTTACTTCCTCCTTGGGTGAAGAAGTAAGGGGAATGATGCACATACTAATATACGGGATTATAAATAGCATTGCCCTTTCCCTCATATCTCTTGGTTTCGCCCTTGTTTACAGCATAAGCAGGGTCCCGAACTTCGCACACGGGGCCCTTTACGTAACAACCGGATACATAGTCTGGTTACTTATCAATAAATTGACTGGATTCCCCTATCCTTTGGCCATATTGGTTGGAATAGGGATCACCGGGATAATAGGTGCTCTCATATACAGACTCGTTCTAATAAGAATAAGGGGCATGGAGATATCTGAAATTATCGCAACTTACGCAATTGGAGTTGCAATCCTTGAGGGCCTAAGGTGGGGAGGGTTAAGAGGGATGACATTTACATTACCAGTCTTCATCCCTGGCTCAGTTGACATCTTTGGAGTCGTAGTTGACTACCAAAGGTTAGTCGTTGTTATTTTAGGTGCTGCTACCTTCCTCTTCCTCTACTTTTTCATTCATCATACAAGAATAGGGCTCGCCCTAAGGGGTATAGCTCAGGATGAAAGGGCAGCCATGATGCTGGGGATAGACTCGGACATGACTGCGATCCTGTCCCTAGGGATTGGTTCTGCTCTTGCAGGCTTTTCCTCCCTTCTCCTTTTGCCCCTTGGAAATATAATAGTGGAAGCAGGTTACAGCGTTCTCATTTTTGCCGTTGCAGTCTGTATCACTGGTGGTCTTGGAAGCCTCATGGGAACTATAGTTGCCTCTTTTTTGATAGGATTTGCCCAGATATTGACCGATAAATTCCTCTCAACGCACTACCAGATGGTTGTTGCACTGCTTGCAATAATCCTCACCCTTATAATCAAACCATCAGGTCTTTTCGGCAAACAGAAAGAACTCGAGGAAAGGGTCTAAGATGGAACAGTTAAGGAAGGAAAGAGTGGACAGGAGCCTTAAGGTGAGAACGGAGGGGCTCTACGCGATCTCTTCAATTGAGGAGATCCTTTATCTTATTGGCCCAAGGCTTCTCTTTGTAGCCGGAATTCTTCTCCTTCCTTTAATTTTTGAGGCAGCCCCTTACTGGAAAAGGGTTGTCAATGTTATGTGTGCATACGCACTTGTGGCAATAAGTTTTGACTTCCTCTCAAATTTTGTCGGTCTCGTATGTTTAGGAGGCGCATTATTCACAGGGGTTGGAGGGTATTTTACCGCCATATACAACCGCTATTTTTCCTTCCCCATCTACCTTTCCATTCCTCTTGCCACATTGAGTGGGGCTCTTTTCTGCACACTCGTTTTACTACCTGCTCTTCCACTGAGAGGAGTCTACTTTGCTATAATTACTCTGATGTACCCGCTTCTCTTTTCAAGGATAATTGAGGCCTTAAACGTTCTCGGAGGGACAAACGGTATCACTGGAATTGAGAGTTTTCCAGACCCCTACATTGAACATTACGCCATTATACTCCCTATGCTTTTTTTCCTTTTTGCCACAAGGCGATTCGTCAATGAGGATATTGGTCTCGTCTTCAGGGGTGTGAAGGACAACGATCAGGCTGTCCGGGCTTCCGGTATAAATGTCACACTTATCAAAGTGTATGCGGTCTTTATAGCTTCACTTATGGGCTGTTTCTCGGGAGCGTATATAGCCCATATGTACATGTGGGCAGGGCTTTCCCTTTTTGCACTCGATTTCTCAGTAATCCCAATTGCATCGACTGTGATCGGAGGGGGAGGAACCCTAATCGGCCCAGTAATCGGGAGCTTTATACTTGTTCCCCTTTCAGAAATATTGAGAGCTGCCGGAACACTGAGAATAGTAATTTACTGCGTTGTTCTAACTTTATTCATCATACTTAAAA
Source organism: uncultured bacterium (assembly GCA_938084905.1). Lineage (GTDB taxonomy): Bacteria > Desulfobacterota > Syntrophorhabdia > Syntrophorhabdales > JANXAF01 > CALKEQ01. The sequence continues at coordinate 51,351 of CALKEQ010000007.1, read as the reverse complement.
GTGAAGGTCTTATGATCTATCTCCAAAGGAAGTACCATCAGTTCGAAAGGTGGGTTAAGGTATGAGCGGGGAGGCGATCCTTTCGGTCAGTAAGCTTTCCAAATCCTTTGGAGGTTTAAGGGCCTTAGTAGATGTCAGTTTTGAGGTAAAAAGGGGTGAAATTTTTGGAATAATTGGCCCAAATGGGTCTGGAAAAACCACCTTGATAAACTGTATAACAGGTTTCTTAAAGCCAGATGGGGGCAAGGTTTATTTTAAAGAGAAGGACATAACTGGACTCAAACCTCACAAAATCAGCCAAATGGGGATTGCGAGAACTTTCCAGATCATGAGGCCTTACTATTCCTTGCCAGCTTACAAAAATCTCATAATTCCACTCTGGTCTCCGAGGGCAAAAAGGTTGGGAGGATGGAGAGGTGGTGGTAGACACGGAGACAGGGATACAGTAGCAGTCGATATCCTTGAAGAAATCGGTTTTGAGAGGGATTCGAGGGTGCCTTACAAGCTCGCCTCCACACTCCCAACAGGATACCAGAAAAGGTTGGAGCTTGCCCGTTGCATTGCTTTGAGACCTGAGATCATCTTCTGCGACGAGGTATTTTCAGGTCTAAGTATGAGCGAAGTTGCAGGTATGATACCGTTGATTGAGAAGATGAAGATGGAAGGCATAACGCTCATTATGGTCGAACATAGGCTGAGGGAGCTTTTCAAGGTTGCGGATCGTGTTATGGCCTTGAACTTTGGAGAAAAAATAGCAGAAGGAGATCCCCGTGAGGTAATAGAAGATAGGAGAGTTAGAGAGGCCTACCTTGGAAGGGAAGGGGTATGAGGCGAACCTGGAGGAAAGATCTCCTATGTTAGAGGCGAAGGAGCTTTTGGTTTTTTACGAAAACATGATAGCCTTAAACAACGTGAGTATCAAGTGTGAGAAAGGTGAAATAGTCGGGGTTTTCGGCTCAAACAGTGCTGGAAAAAGCACGCTAATGTATACCCTTTCCGGCATAATCCTCGATATAAAGTTCAAAGAGGAGATGAGAGGAGGGGAAAGAATATCCGTATTTGGAAAGATACTATTCAATGGGTGCGAGATAAGTTCAATGAAACCACATGAGAGGGCAAGGTTAGGGATAATTCTCTGTCCTGAGAGGAGGAGAATCTTCCCCGAGAGCTCAGTTCTTGAGAACCTCCTTATCGGAGCCTTCCTTTCCAGAAAGGAAAGGAAGGAAAATCTAGATTATGTTCTCAATCTTTTTCCAAGACTTAAGGATCACCTGAAAAGGCAGGGTGGCTTTCTAAGTGGAGGAGAACAACAGATGCTCGCAATAGGGAGGGCCCTTATGGCAAATCCTAAGCTACTTCTTCTCGATGAGCCCCTTTTAGGTTTGAGCCCTTACTATCAGGAGATTGTGATAAACGGGATAACTCAGATAAGGGAGACTAAAAAGATAGGCATAATAGTGACTGAGCAGTACGCAAGACCTCTCATGCCCATAATAGATTATGGATACATTCTTGAGAATGGATCGAGTGTCCTTTCGGGAACGAAGGAAGAACTGATGGATAACCCGGACGTGAAATCTGCCTACTTTGGAGTTTAGGAGCGAAAGATGAGGGAGTACACCTTCACCGGTTTCGAGGAAGCGGCAAAGAAGTATCCTTCTAGAATTGCTTTGATCTACCTTGGCGAAAAATTCACGTACTCTCATCTAAAAAGACTCATAGATAAGTGTGCATCAGGATTATTCAAAATCGGGGTAAAACCTGATGACAGAGTGATGCTTTACATCCCGAATACGCCCCAGTGGGTAATTGCAAATTACGCAATAAATAAAATTGGAGCATGCGTTGTTCCTGTATCGCCAATATACACCTCATATGAAATAGAGTACATGATAAGGGATGCGGGAATAGAGACCGTTATCTGCCTGGATACGAACTTCGTTTATGTGAAGGAGGCAATGGAAAGGGTGAGCCTAAAAAGGGTCATTGTGACAACCTTTGTAGATTTTGTCCACCCGTTGAAAAGGATAGTAGGTTACCTTTTCAACAAGATTCCAACTGGGAAAGTAGAAAAATCTGCTAAGGTTTACTCCTTAAAAAGGATCATAATGGAAGGAGAGGATGATCCACCAAAGGTTGCTATAAATCCAGACAGAGACCTCGCGTACATAATGTACACTGGTGGAACAACTGGATTTCCGAAAGGTGTTCCAGGAAACCATTCGGGAGAGGTTTCTTACATAAAAGACATCATGGATGACGTTCTGAAGGGATACATAGAAGAGGGTAGAGATGTGATTCTCATGGCTAACCCCCTCTTCCACATTATGGCGAAAGGCTTTTCAATAGCATTCGGGTTTAATTACGGAAATACGGTTGTACTCATGCCTCTGCCTGAGATCGATCCTATTCTTAAGGCTATTGAGAGATATAAGGTCAGATGGATGCTCGGAGTTCCTGCCCTATACAGAATGATCTTAGAAAATGACAGGATCGATCAGTACGATCTAAGTTCTTTAAGGTACTGCTTCTGTGGGGGAGATGTCCTGCCACTTGAAGTTTTTAGAAAATGGAAGGAGAGATACGGCATCCCAATATATCAGGTATACGGTTCCACAGAGGCAGGACATGTTTCGTACAGTCCTTTGAACAGAGAACCAAGACCGACTACCGTGGGAAGACCTTTGAAATCTAGAAGATGCATCGTTGTTGATCCAGAGACACTTGAAAGACTTCCTCCCGGTGAAGTTGGAGAACTTCTCGTAACATCTCCTTACACGATAAAGGAGTATCTTAACAAGCCTGAGGAAACAAAGAACTCTTACGTTAATTTGGATGGGGAGATCTACTACAGGATGGGAGACTACGTTAAGATGAACGAGGATGGAGAACTTGAGTTCGTTGAAAGGACAGCAGATATTATAAAGTACAAGGCCTACAGGGTTTCCGCATCTGAGGTGGAGGCCGTACTCCAGGATCACCCAGTAGTCATAGGAGCCTGCGTTGTTGGAGTACCGGATCCGAGCGTAGGGGAAAGGATAAAGGCAATTGTCGTATTGAAGGAGGACGCAAAGGGGATAGGGAGTGCAGAACTTATAAAGTGGTGTAGGGAGAGGCTTGCTCCTTACAAGGTTCCATCGTACATAGAGTTTAGGGATATGCTACCAAAGTCTAAAGTCGGAAAGTTACTCCGTAGAGAGATCAGGGAGGAGGAAAAAAGAAAACTGGAAAAGGAAAGAAAAAATCGAATTGGCTAGGTCTTTTCTTCGTAAATTATAAATCTTAAATCGCCCTGAGCGACAACTCTTTTCTTTTCATCCTTTATCTCTGCTTTTGCCTCAACGAGTTTTGATTTTACAAGCTTGGCATCTGCCTCAACAGAGAGTCTTTCCCCTATTTTCACTGGTCTTCTGAATCTTACGTACATTTTAGCTGTATAAGCCTTAACACCAAGCGAAAGGGTCGCATATGCACACGCTTCATCTATTATTGCAGAGATAATACCTCCGTGGGCTATCTCTTTGTAGCCCTGATATTCTCTATCAAGAGTAAACTCAGCGTTTGCCCTGCCTTCTCCGTAAGTGAATTTGATTCTCAGCCCTTTGGGGTTGTCCTTACCACAAACGAAACAGTAATCGTCAAGTACTAACATTTTACTCCTCTACCTCAACGACTTTTTCAGAGATCCAACCGTATCTTTTCCGCATAAGCTCTATTTTGAGCCACCTATTGCCATTTTCATCGATCTCCGAATCTAGTATTTCCAGTCGATGACCTTTCATGAGAATAGCCATTCTCTCCGAATTCGTACTTGGTGAATATCTCACATTTGCGGCTTTTACTTTAATCACAGCTTCTCTTTTCAAAAATTCCCATTTGTAATCCCTTACCATCTGCTCCTCTTTTGTTATTGGAGCTTCAATTGTAAGGTGGCTTACTTTCCCCCTAAGGTAGGCTGTAAAAAAAAGAGAGGGCAAAAGGACAAGGATCAGAATTAAAAGAAACCCCTTACTTACTGGAGTCTCCCCTTTTTTATCCTTCAGATGTTCGATCCTCTCTCTTTGCCCACTTTTCAAACTTATTTGTGGTTTTGCAATTCTTTGGACCTTCTCCATGTATGGAAGTGCGTCTCCCTTTCCTTCCAGAATCTCTATCCCTTTTGCCACCTCTTTCTCTCCCACTTTATTGGCAAGATTGGTATAGCCAACAAGGAGTGCAAGATCGGAAAGGGCGATTATGGTTCTTGGACAACCACCTGAGAATCGATAAATCAGCTCAATCGCCTCCTTTGTGTATATTTCCTCTCTTTTGCATCCAGCTTTTTTTAGCCTAAAATTTATAAGATTTCTCGTTTCGTCAAGGCTCAAAGGCAATAGATAGTACCTCACTGGTAACCTTTGCCAAAATTCTCTCATTTGAGAAAGGGCATGCCATAGAGGTTTTTGACCTGAGATTATGAAGGTATGAAGGTAGCTTTCTCTATAGGTAAGATTCATAAGCATACGCAGCTCCTGGAGAATGGAAGGGGAATCCACAAGCATATGAGCCTCATCAATTGCAACTACGCATTTGCCTCCCCTTTCGAAAAGATCGGAAAGAACCTCCCTTATTGCAAGTAAATTTTTAAGCTTATCATCGTAAGGTTCCTCTCCAGTGATCTCCCTTTTTATATAGGCGATGATCTGATTGGCATCTAGGGTTGGATGCTCGACGAAGGCGAATTTGACAGAATTTCCGTAAGTACTTTTCATTTCTTCAATAAGCCTAAGTATTAAAGTCGTCTTTCCAAGACCTGCTTCCTCTGAAACTATAATCACACCACCTTTCTGGGTCTTTACCGCATATCTTAATCTCTGCAAACATTCAAAGTATTGACCACCCTCGTAGAACATGGAAGGCTGGGGAGAAAGTAGAAATGGATGGGATTCCAATTCCCAGTAACTTATGTAATCTTCTATGGTCTGCATTGCCGGCAAGGCGAGTACCCTATTTTTATTGCGTCAAACCTGCTTCTAAATACGATTCTATTTTTTTCAGAGATCTTTTCCGCATACCTGCAGTTCGGCCTATGAAAAACGTAGGTTCTCTTGTTACCTATGTAGTAACTTTCCGTGTCTGGTTTTTTCTCCTGCCACAATCCCCTCTCTTCTTTCATGGCCTTTTCCTGGAGTGAAAGGAAAAGGTCCTTGTATTTTAAGTTTGGCGGCTTAACAATTGCCCTTGCACAACCGAGCCTTATAAGTTCCGCATTTACAAAAAGATTCTTCACGTATACGTAGGCGAGAGTCCTTCCGTTAGGATCTACCCTTTCCACATCGTATTCGAGTCTCACCTTTTTTAAAAAAACGAGCCTCTTGTTACACTGGGCAGCCTGCTTTGCGTAGAATTCACTTAATCCCTCTTTCGTTCTAAGTTCTGGGGCATCAACCCCTATGTACCTTACTATTTCCCCATTTTCCAGCTGGATTGTGTCTCCGTCTATGATTTTTGTGACAATGTACTCCTTCGAGTGAGAAAAATTGGAAAGAAAGGAGAAAAAAAAGAAGAGAAAAAATACGGCTTTCAACATTCCACTAAAACTCGATCCTTACGCTCTTTGGAGGCTCAAGATTAAAACTTACCAGAACTTCAGATACTTTAAGGACCTCTTCCAAACCCTTTTCACCTGCTAGAAACTGAAGGAGTTCCCTCTTTGGCAAGCTAAAATGGGCATATTCGATAAATCCTCCATAGTCCTTGCACTGAGAAAAGTCCCTTACAGGCCAGTAAATGCCAAAGGTTAATCCGTCAAAATTTAGAAGATCCTCCCCTTTTATGCCTTTAAGGTAGTTGGGAAGATAAATGTGGACAACTTGAGAAAATCTTTTCTGTGGATCTGTAGTGTTTACATCAAATTTCAGTTCTTTTGGTCTTACAAGGACCTTAAGATAGTACATGCGGGTACCTTTCTCGTCTAAAAGAGGCATCACGCCTAATCCTTCTTTGACGAAATTGGCACCCAAGCTTACAAATCTAGAGTAGATCTCCTTCATCACACTCTCAGTTAACATATGCTTCTCTTTAAGGTTTGGGTCGCTAAAGTTTTTCGTTATAGCATCTTTTTCTTCAACTGCAATGTAGATTGAACCCGTCGCACATGAAAAAAGAAGAGAGAAGATGGAAAGTAGAAGAAAAGCCGCCTTCACTTCTGGTCCCAGCCTTTAAGTATCTTCAATATTTCCTCAAGTTCCTTCTTTATCTCTTCCATTAGGTTCTTTCGTGTGGAAAGATACCTCTTTGCACCGTCTATGGTGAACCTGTCTTCGTAGAGGAGTTTCTTTATCGTTAGGATGGCTTCAAGGTCACTCTTCCTGTAAAGTCTGTGACCTTTTGGACTTTTTATTGGTCTTATGTTTTTAAATTCCTGTTCCCAGTATCTTAAAACGTGAGGTTTCAACCCTGTCACTTCACAGACCTCTTTTATCCTGTAAAAGAGTCTATCCGGTTTTTTTTTGAGCATCTATTTTTCATTCATCGCTTTCCTTAACACCTGGCTCAGTTTGAAATTGAGAACCCTCCTTTTTGAAATGATCATCTCCTCCCCTGTTTTCGGATTCCTCCCCTTCCTCTCCTTCTTATCCCTTAAAACAAAATTACCAAAACCGGAGATTTTTACATTCTCACCCTTTGAGAGGGTCTCCTTAATTATCTCGAAGAAAGAGTCCGCTATGACTCCGCATTCTCTCTTCGAATATCCAAGTCTTTCGTATAGAGAGCTCGTTATATCCGATTTGGTCATAGGAGCCTCCTATTTTTAAGTCCTTAAAGCTACCCCTTCAATTTCATTCAGTTCCTTTATGATCCTATCCTGAATAACATCTATCTCTTCATCTTTCAGTGTGGCCTCATAGGACTGGAAAAACACCCTGAAAGTCACACTCCTCTTTTCTCGCCTGAATACGTCAAAAACCACCACATCGGTGATGAGATCCGATACTGCCTTTATTTTACTGATCAAAGAACCAACCGGTATCCCGTCATCAACGTAAAATGAGAAGTCCCTGAATGCGTAAGGATATTTGGAAATTGGCCTGATCTTCCAGTGCGTAACAGCATTCTCAACAAGAATTTCGAAATCCAATTCACCCATGTAAACTTTCTGCTCAATCTCGTAAGCTTTTAAGACCTCTTCCTTTAGCCTTCCGAACCAGCCTATTTTTTTTCCATTAAGTAATATATCACAGGATTCTTGTTCGATAAGAAACGGTTCCTTCGTACTTTCAAAAAAGTATTCGACCCTGTATCTTTTCAGGAGGCCCTCAATTACACCCTTTATGTCAAAGAAATCGTAGTCCATAAGTTTTTCCCGCCAAAATAAATCCCTCTCCTTTCCAGTCAGCGCTATGGCGAGAGATTTCCTCTGCCTGGGAAGCAAAGATCCCTCATCAATGAATACGTGAGAGAGTTCAAAAAACCTTAAATTCCTCTCTCCTCTTTTCAGATTGTAGCTTATACTCCTTAAAATACCTGGGCTCAAAAAAGTCCTCATATGGGAAAATTCCTTAGATATGGGGTTAAGGATTCTCAGAGCCCTTAGCCTTTCATCATCTGGTGAGAGAAGGAAAAAGGAAAGATCCTTCTCTCCAAAAAAGGAGAAGTTTATAACCTCGTAAAAACCGGAAGCAGAAAGGTACTCCCTTGTCATTCTCTCTAAAATCTCATTTTTGGAACTCCTTATGCTGCGGAGCTCAACAACCGGCAGAGTCTCAGGAATATTCTCATATCCCTTTATCCGGGCAACTTCTTCCACAATGTCCATGTATTCATTTATATCGTGTCTGAAGGAAGGTATCTCGAGCGTAAACCCTGATTCATCTTCCTTCTCTACTTTTATTTGAATCGACGATAAAGCCTCCCTTATTTCCTCTCTTTCCATTTTCGTTCCCAGAACTCGGTTGAGCCTTTCGATATTCACATATACGGACTTCCTTTTCACCTCCTTTTTACACTCTACCACCCCTTTCAAAATCTCTCCTCCGGACAGAAGACGCATTAAATAAATAGCCCTTTTGGAAGCATAGTCGACCCCTTCTACATCTACCCCTTTTTCGAAGCGAAGCGAAGCTTCAGACTTTATATTTAGTCTTCTTGCCGTCCTCCTTATGTACGCCGGATTAAAGAATGCACTTTCAAGAGCAACGATTCTAGTCCTTTCCGTTATTTCAGAATTTTCTCCACCCATGATGCCTGCCAAAGCTATTGCTCCCGTACCATCACATATGAGGAGGTCACCAGGTTCCACTCTCCTATACTGGCCATCTAAGGTCCTAAAATCAAAGGTTTCCCTGGAGATTTGCACTTTTATTTCTCTTCCCCTTAAAAGCTCATAGTCAAAAGCATGAAGGGGCTGACCAATTTCAAGCATGACGTAGTTTGTCACATCAACTATCGAGTTTATCGGTCTCATTCCACACTTTGCGAGCCTGGACCTCATCCAGAAAGGGGTTTTTCCGATTTTCACATCCTTTATCATCCTTAGAACGTATTTCGGACAGGCATCTTTATCATGGACCTCAAGTCTTATGTAATTACCAATATCCTCTTCCCCTTCTTCTAATTCAAAGGATGGGAGTACTATTCTTCCCCCTGTGATGGAGGCAACCTCTCTCGCAATACCGAGGACTGATAGAAGGTCCCCCCTGTTTGGTGGACAGTTTATGTCAAGGACTGTATCACTTACCCAAAAAACGTCTTCCAAATAAGTTCCAACTTTCGTCTCATGAGGAAGAATGAATATGCCACTTTCATCGTCTGAGAGGCCAAGTTCTTTTTCCGAGCATATCATCCCCTCTGAAGTGATACCTAGTATCTCCTTTTTTTCTATTTTTCTGTTTCCCGGAAGGATCGATCCTGAAATGGCAACTGGCACCTTCACTCCTATTGAGAGGTTTCTTGCCCCACAGACAACTTGAAGGCTTCCTCCTCCGGTACTCAGCTCAACAATCTTAAGGTCCGATCTTCTTGGGTGATCTGAAAATTTCACAATTTGACAGACTAGAATCCCCTTAAACTGGGGACTTATCTTTTCTATCGATTCCACTTCCAATCCCCTTAACGTAAGGAACTCTGCCAATGTTTCAGGATCAGGAACTTCTCGTACCAATTCTTTGAGCCACTCGTAAGGAACTCTCACCTCTTCACCCTCTAAAACTGTGAAAGGAATCTTATGTCGTTGTAATAGAACTGTCTTATGTCATCAATCCCGAATTTTATCATTGCGATCCTCTCAACTCCCATACCAAAAGCAAAGCCAGATACCTCTTCAGGGTCATATCGTACGTTCCTCAAAACCTGCGGATGGACCATACCAGCACCCAAAATCTCAAGCCATCCTGTCTCCTTGCAGACCCTACAGCCCTTACCCTCACATATGACGCAACGAATATCCATCTCTGCAGAAGGTTCCGTGAAAGGGAAGTAACTGGGCCTAAATCTAACATCTACCTCATCACCGAACATCTCCCTTGCAAAAAGAGTCAGTACGCCCTTAAGATCTGAAAATCTTACATTTCTGTCGACCATCAATCCCTCGACCTGGTGAAACATGGGAGTATGGGATATGTCAAGATCGCACCTATAAACCGCTCCAGGAGCTATTATTCTTATGGGAGGTTTTCTAGATTCCATGACCCTTATCTGGACAGGGGATGTATGGGTTCTTAAAACCACACCATCTTTTACATAAAATGTATCCTGCATGTCCCTTGCAGGATGGTCCTTAGGTATATTCAAAGCCTCGAAGTTGTAGTAATCAAGTTCGATCTCAGGGCCCTCTGTCACCTCGAAACCTAAAGAGGTGAATATCCGAATTATCTCCTCGAAAGTGGTAGTGATTGGGTGTTTCTTACCGACGATCGGTACCTTTCCAGGAAGAGTTTTATCAATTTTTAGAGACTCCTCTTCTTTCTTTCTTTTCTCCTCCTCAAAAAGTAACTGGAGCCTATCTATCCTTTTTTCCGTTTCGGCCTTGAGCAGATTGAGCCTCCTCCCGATCTCCTTTCTTTTCTCAGGTGGGAGATCTTTTAGGTTGTCGAATAACCTTGAAAAGAGGCCCTTTCTGCCAAGAAGCCTTACTTTTACCGGATTTGGGTCATCCCCCTCTTTTATGCCTGATAGTTCCTTCTCCACATAGGCTACTATCTCCTCCACATCCATCAGGCACCTCTAATAGTTTTTACCTTATCGACGAGGGCCTTAAATGACTGAGGATCATTAACTGCCATATCCGCAAGGATCTTCCTGTTCAGATTGATGTTTGCCAGCTTAAGACCGTGAATAAACCTGGAGTAAGAGATGTCATGTGCTCGACAGGCAGCATTTATCCTTGTAATCCAAAGTGACCTGAAATCCCTCTTTCTCTCCCTTCTGTGTCTATAAGCGTAAAAGAGGGATTTGAAAACAGCTCGCTTTGCGACGCTATAGACGTTTTTCCTCCTTCCAAAATATCCTTTTGCAAGTCTAAGGAGCCTCTTTCTTCTCCTTCTCGCCTTGAAACCTCTTTTTGCCCTTGGCATAATCGATCACTCCTTTTTTTTAGATTGCTACGAATAAGGAAGAAGTCTTCTAACTTTTCTTACGTCAGATGAATGGACAAGAGTAGGCTTCTTCAACCTTCTTTTTCTCCCGGAGGATTTACCAGAAAGGAGGTGGCTGTGGAAGGCTCTCCTCCTAATGATTTTTCCCTTACCGGAGATTTTTACTCTTTTCGCGAGTCCCCTGTGACTTTTTAATTTTGGCATGATTACCTCCTTTTTAAGCAGGTGCGAAGACCATGACCATGTTTCTGCCTTCCATTTTTGGCTTTACCTCTAGCTGACCAACTCCTTCAACCATGTTCACGATTTTTTTTGCAAGTTCTTCCCCCATCTCCGGCCTTAATATCTCCCTTCCCTTGAACATTATGACAACCTTTACCTTATGCCCTTCTTCCAGGAACTCCTTCATATGTTTTACCTTAAAGTTCAGATCATGATCCTCTATCTTCAAACCCATTTTTATTTCCTTGACATGAATTACAGCTTGTCTTTTTTTTGCCTCATGAGCCTTCTTTGAAAGCTGATACTTGTACCTGCCAAAATCCATTATTTTGCAAACCGGTGGATTCGCTTGAGGAGCAACCTCAACAAGGTCAAGTTCCCTTTCCCTTGCAATTTTTAGGGCCTCACTCAAAGGCATAATACCTATCTGTTTTCCGTTCTCATCGACAACCCTCACCTCTTTTGCCTTTATTTTCTCGTTTACGTTAATATCCCTTATGTCTTTTCCTATAGCCTCACCTCCTATTTACGATGTCATCTTTTACCATCTCTATAAACTCTTTTAGAGCAATTCCCTTCATCTCCTTCCCATCGCGAGATCTCACACTTATTTTCCCCTCATCAGCCTCCTTTTTCCCAACAATCAGCATGTAGGGTATCTTCCTCATAGTAGCCTCCCTAACCTTGTAACCAAGTTTCTCATTCCTCAGATCTGTCTCTGTCCTTATATCTTCGCTTAAGAGTCTCTCATTTAGGGCTCTTGCGTATTCTATCTGTTCTTCAGTTATAGTCAGTATTATAACCTGCACTGGAGATAGCCAGACAGGAAATTTACCAGCGTAATGCTCGATAAGTATCCCTATAAACCTCTCCATCGCGCCAAGTATAACCCTGTGGAGCATGACAGGCCTCTTTCTCTTGCCGTCGCTGTCCACATAGTAAAGATCGAATCTTTCAGGAAGGGCAAAATCGCACTGAATTGTGGCACACTGCCACCTCCTGCCAAGAGCGTCCTTCAATTTTACGTCTATCTTTGGACCATAAAATGCCCCCTCTCCCTCATTTATCCTGTATGCTATACCAGTTTCGTCAAGTACTTCCCTTAGGACATCCTCAGCTCTTTTCCAGTCCTCTAAAGAACCTATGTACCTCTCAGGTCTCGTACTTATCTCCATTTCATACTCGAAGCCGAAAATTCCCATCACATCCCTAACGAAATCGAGGATCCCCCTAATTTCATCTTTAAGTTGGTCTACTCTAGCAAAGATGTGTGCATCGTCCTGGGTAAATTCTCTCACCCTAAGAAGCCCGTGGAGAACACCTGACTTTTCATATCTATTCACCGTCCCTAGCTCAAAATATCTAAGGGGAAGGTCTCTATAACTCCTTATCGAGGATTTGTAAACTACTATGTGGGAAAGGCAGTTCATGGGCTTTATTCCGTATTCAACGTCGTCAACTTTTGTAAAGAACATGTTCTCTTTGTAATTTTCGTAGTGGCCAGATCTTTTCCACATATCGAGCTTAAGGATGTGAGGACCGTATACGAATTTGTAACCCCTTTTTAGATGCTCTTTCCTCTCAAAGTCTTCTAAAATGTAGCGGATCAAAGCCCCATTTGGATGGTAAATGACAAGCCCTGGTCCAACCTCATCAGAGAGGGTAAAAAGATCAAGCTCTCTGCCAAGCTTCCTATGGTCCCTCTTCTTTACTTCCTCAAGGAAGTTCAAATATTTTTTAAGTGACTCTTCATCGAAAAAGGCTGTTCCGTAAATCCTTGACAGCATTTTATTTCTCTCATCCCCTCTCCAGTAAGCCCCGGCCACACTTAGAAGCTTGAATGCCCCAATCTTTCCTGTTGAGGGAAGATGTGGTCCTCTGCAAAGGTCTATGAAATCCCCTTGAGAATAAAGGGAGACCTTATCATCCTCTAGCTCTTTTAGTATTTCAACTTTGTAGGGTTCCTCCATTCTCTCAAAGAGTCTTATCGCCTCGTCCCTATTCATGATGGTCCTAACGATTGGTAAATCCCTTTTCACAATCTCTCTCATTTTCTCTTCAATCTTTTGAAGGTCCTCTTCTGTAAAACCTGGCTCGTAATCGAAATCGTAATAAAAACCGTTCTCTATTGCTGGCCCTATTGCTATTTTTGCGGAGGGGTAAAGTTCCTTTACGGCCTGAGCCATCACATGGGCCGTGCTGTGTCTTAGAACCTCAAGGTCTTCCTGCAATTGAGTCCCCTTCTTCCTTCCTCCCTCTGGCTCGTAATTGACTGTTATTCTTACCATTTTGGCCTTTCATTGTCAATTTAAAGTTTCCTCGAAGAGTTCAATCGCGTTCGACTTGAAATAGAAACCAACCCCATCTGTTAAACGGAACTCCCAGTTGTTTAGGTCTGAAACCGTTATATCCAGCTCTACTCCTTCTTTCTCAAAGGACCTAAGATTCTCTCCCTTGTAGCCGCATAAGTGAGAAACATCCCTCCTACTCACCTCAATTCTTATTTTTCCCCTGATGCCGCACTCAGAAAAGATCTTTTTCAGCACGCTCAAGAAGATATAACAACGGACGATGTAGCCAAAAGATGGATGGTAAAAACCCCCTTTCACATTTTCCCTCAAAGATCTATTGTCAGTTAATCCAATCTTTAAAACGTCTATTCCATTTTTTTTCGCACTAGCGTATATGTACGCCGCTCTTCGCACGGCCTCCTCGAAGCTTACAAGCCTTACTTTTTCACTGGCAACCATCTCTGCCAATGGGGTTCCCCTGATTACCACAAGTGGGTAGATCCTAATGTAGTGGGGCTTTAACCTTAAAACATTTCTGACAGTCTCCTTTATGTCCATCTCTGTCTCTTTTGGCAACCCAACCATCAGCTGAAGTGCGACCTTAATACCCCTTGATTCTAAATACCGATAGGTCTCCTCCAGATCTTTGACAGTATGTCCCCTCTTTAGGAACCGAAGGATCGAATCGTTAAATGTGGGGATACCAAGCTCTACTACATTTAGCCTGTGGTCTTTCAAAAGCTCAAGAATCTCAGAAAATCCTTTACGTGAGACAAGAGGTCTCGAAGACACACGCATCCCTTTTGATCTTTCAATGAGAGGTTTGAGTATCTTGAGGATCTTTTCAAGCTCCTCCTTTTTTGCACCAAAGATATCTCCTCCGTAGAGTGCTACTTCAAAAGGCTCCTTTATTTTATCCGTTAAATCACAAACGTACCTCGTAAGATCGTAATCCTCTTTTTCAGTTATGTAGGTTTGATCGCAGTAAATACACCTCTTTTCACAGCCGAAATGGGGAAGAAAAATAGGAAGGATCATGTTTCTTTCGGCCGAAGTACTATTATGCCTTCCATCTTTGAAACGTATTCCATAAATTTCTCGTCGAGAACCTTCCCTCTTGCGGATGAGGCATGCCTTATCCAGAAATCTCCCTCCTTCCTCACAAGTATACCCACATGTGAACAGTCAAGTCCTAAAAGGGAAGTGTAAAAGCCTATATAGTCACCTCCATATAGATTATCCATCGCGGATTCATCAATTTCCTCTGAGGGAAGGTAAACTATTTCCCTTTCTACAGGCTCTACACCCGAAATTATGTAAGAGCCATCATCCCTTAAATTTAGCCTTTTTTTTACCCTAACTGTCTTTTTTTTCAAGGTAGTCGTTACTTCTCTTAATCCGCAATTCCAGATTATCCAGTCTGTAAAAAAATGTTTCCTCTTCGAGTAACTCACAACACCTTCTTTGTATCTGACCTTTCTCAGAAACTCTTTGAATTCCTCGAAAGAACGAGAGAGTCTCAATGCCTCAACGTACTCTATAAAGGTCATGCAGTCCACCGCCTCAAAATTGACAATCAGGATCTCATTCTCTCCATTGCCTCCGGGAAGTGTACCCCCTCTGTAAGGAGTCCCGATAAACATTTGGGAGAGAAAAACAACTCTTTCGCCAGGTTCTTTAAAATCTTTTTTCAGAAGGAGGTCTAATTTTTCTTTTGTGAAATGACCAAGTCTTAATTCCTCATCCATTTTTCTTCTTGAAGATGGGCAAAACAAATTATAAAAGATATGTTGTGAGAAGGGAAGTGACAACTTTGCCCCTTCACACTGGAAGGGCACCCCGCTGGTTATTTGAGAGAATGGTCAATTTTGTATCCGCAATTATTGAAATAATCGTTTACGAATTTGGTTCACGCGAGTTCCTAAGGCGAATTTCAGATCCCATATGGTTCCAAGCACTTGGATGCGCAGCAGGATTTGACTGGCACAGTAGTGGGTTAACCACCACTTTGTGCGGGGCCATAAAGGAAGCGGTTCTACGCCTGGGAGAGGATGTTCCTTTAGCTGTCTGCGGTGGAAAAGGGAAAAGGGCCCTGGAGACCCCAAGGGAGATTCTGATTTTTGGTGATAAATGGGGTTTTGATGCGGACAGTTTAATCGAAAAGAGCAGGCTCTGTGCAAAAATCGACAATGTCCTGATTCAGGACGGATACGATCTTTACCATCACACCTTTATTTTTACAAAAGATGGAGACTGGGCTGTAATCCAGCAGGGAATGAATGAGAAAAAAAGGAGTGCCCGTAGGTACCAGTGGCTCTCAAGGGACGATCTTGATTTCACCCAGGATCCACATACCGGTGTAACTTGTGACCTAACTGGCCTTATTCTAAATCTCGCCTCAAGGGAAAGTGAAGATGCTCGCTTGGCCATGCTCGACTTTGTAAGAAATGACCCTCACGTGATGATTGGAACTTTAAAGAAGATACAATTGGAGATGCCGCAAAGGCATTACATATCGCCAGATGACATCGATTTAAAAAGACTGGAAAAGATTCTTACTTTGATCCATGAAAAGGAGCCAAAAAGGTACATAGATATGGTAAAGATTGAGGGGGTCGGAAAGAGGACAGTTGCTGCCCTTTCTTTAGTAGCTGAGCTTGTATACACCTCTCCACCAAGCTTTAAAGATCCTGCAAGGTTTAGCTTTGCTCACGGAGGAAAGGATGGCCATCCGTTTCCAGTTGAAAAAAAGGTGTATGATGAAACGATCCAGTTTCTAAAATCTGCGATCGAGACTGCAAAAATCGGGGATAGGGAAAAGATAGAAGCATTTCGAAGGCTCTCACTATTTTGAGGCAGAAAATCTTTTCTGTAGAAGAGCCTCATCTGAAGTACAAATCGCCATCTCGTACGTGGAAAAAATTAAAAGGCTGAAATCTGTGGCAGAGAATTGGAGAAGTAACTGGAAACTACAATTTCAGATCGCTGAATTCAACGCACTTTTTAAAAAGAGAGTATCTTTCCTTTATTTCTTTGTGAGTCAAAGATTTCATTCTTTTTGCTCCGAAATCTTCCACATTAAAGGAAGCCATAACGCATCCCATTATGGCTGCCTGCTTCAGTGTTTGATTTGAGACAGACCCAACATTTGAAAGGTAGCCAATGAGTCCACCTGCAAAGGTATCTCCCGCACCTGTCGGATCAAAGACCTCCTCCAAAGGGTAAGCTGGACAAAGAAAAACCTCCTCATCATTAACCATGAGAATACCGTACTCCCCCCTTTTTACCACCACTGTCTTTGGGCCCATAGAGAGTATCTTCTTTGCACCCTTTAAAAGATTGTACTCCATACTTATCTGTCTAAGCTCTGCCTCATTTACAACTATCATGTCAACCCTTTTTATAACTTCCATTAGCGCATCCCTTTTACTTTCTATCCAGAAGTCCATTGTATCAAGAGCCACATATGCCTCTCTGTTTTTTATCTGGTCAATTGCGCACGACTGTAATTCGGGATCCACATTAGCAAGGAAAATGAAATCAGCGTACCTGTAACTTTCCGGAAGGTGAGGCTTAAAGTCTTTGAGGACGTTTAGACTGGTCTCAAGAGTTATTGCAGTATTAAGATCATATCCGTATCTTCCCTTCCATCTGAAAGTCCTTCCGTTTAAAACCTCAACTCCGCTTAGATCCACATTTCTCTCCCTAAGGAATGAAAGCTCGCAAACATCAAAATCCTCTCCCACTGGGGCAACAATGCCAACAGATGTAAAAAAACTCGCAGAACTCGCAAAATGTAACGCCGAACCCCCAGCAATACAATCCGTTTCTCCAAACGGTGTCTGAATGGAGTCGTAGGCTATTGTACCGATGGTGACGACAGATACTACGTTCCCATTTCCCATGAGGAAAGATAGGCTTTCTGTTCCTCAGTCAGTTTATCTATCTCTATTCCATACGATGAGAGCTTTAAGTAAGCCACCTCCTCGTCTATCTCTCTTGGAACACTGTAGACCCTTCTTTCCAATTTTTTCCCATTTTTCCACATGTATTCGACGCACAAGGCCTGATTGGAAAAGCTCATGTCCATAACCTCAGAAGGGTGGCCCTCTGCACATGCCAGGTTTACAAGTCTCCCCTCACCTATTAGGTATATTCTCCTTCCGTCCCTTAAAACGTACTCATCAAGGAGACCTCTTATCCTTCTCTTTTTCTCTTTCATTTCTTCTAGTGCGCCTATGTCTATCTCAACGTTAAAGTGGCCTGAATTTCCAACTATCGCACCATCCTTCATCACCTCAAAGTGTTCCCTTCTTATGACATTTATGTCCCCTGTTGTAGTCACAAATATATCGCCGATTTTTGCAGCCTTTTTCATTTCCATTACCTCGTACCCATCAAGGTGTGCCTCCAGTGCCCGAATTGGATCAACTTCAGTTACAATGACATGGGCACCCATGCCCTTTGCCCTCATGGCCACTCCTTTCCCACACCAACCGTAGCCTGAAACGACAACTTTTGCACCTGAAAGAAGAATGTTCGTCGCCCGCAATATCCCGTCTATTGTACTCTGACCAGTCCCGTATCTGTTATCGAACATGTGTTTAGTATAGGCGTCATTTACGGCTATAATCGGAAAAAGAAGAACTCCTTTTTTTTCCATACTTTTGAGCCTTATAACTCCAGTAGTTGTCTCTTCAGTTCCTCCGACTACATTCTCAACGAGTTTTTTCCTTTTTTCCTCGTCGAGGTTTAAGACCCAATCCCTTATAACGCTATGGAGGACATCGAACCTATTATGAGCAATCATGTGAAGTGAGCTCACAAGATCGGCTCCATCGTCCATTGTTATGTTAGGAAAGAAGCTTAAAGCCTTCATTATGTGTGCGTAGTAAGTAGTTTCATCCTCCCCCTTTATGGAGAAAACCGGAATTTGTAAGTGTTTGACAATCGAGGAGGCCACATCGTCCTGAGTACTTAAGGGGTTTGATGCGCAAAGCACAACCTCAGCACCACCCTCCTTTAAAGTTCTTACCAGATTTGCCGTCTCTGGTGTCACATGAAGGCAACAGGCAATCCTTACACCTTTTAGAGGCTTCTCTTTTTTGAAACGCTCCCTTATTTTGGAAAGTGTGGGCATCCTCCTTTCTGCCCATTCTATCTTCTCCCTTCCACTCTCAGCTAAAGAAAGGTCCTTTACGTTGAAATCCATCATCTCCTCCTCTATCACTCAGATCCCGAGTTCTCTTTTTATAGTCTCTACCATGTCAGTTCTTTCCCAAGTAAATTCTGGCTCTTCCCTTCCGAAGTGACCTCCCCATGCTGTCTTCTTGTAAATAGGTCTTAGAAGATCGAGGTACTCAATTATTTTCTTTGGCCTTAGGTCGAAGAGCTCTGTAACCAATTTCAAGATCCTTTCAGGATCAACTTTTGCAGTTCCATAGGTGTCAACCATAACAGATATAGGTTGAGCAACTCCAATTGTGTAAGCTATCTGGATCCCCACTTTTTCTGCCGCACCAGCTGCAACGAGGTTCTTTGCTATGTATCTGGCCATATAGGCACTGCTTCTGTCCACCTTTGTAGGATCTTTTCCGGAGAAAGCTCCCCCTCCGTGACTTGCAACTCCTCCGTAAGTGTCGGCTATTATCTTTCTTCCTGTCATTCCACAATCTGCTCTCGGTCCTCCAATAACGAACCTTCCAGTCGTGTTTATGTATATCTTTGTATTTTTGTCCATCATGCTTTCTGGGATAACCTTTTTTATCACCTCCTCTATTATCCCTTCTCTCAAAGTAGAATAATCGACGTCAGGTGCATGCTGGGCTGCAATGACGATAGCATCAACCCTTACCGGTTTCTTGTCCACATATTCAACTGTAACCTGACTCTTTCCATCAGGTCTCAAAAAAGTGAGAATCCCTTTTTTCCTTACCTCCGAGAGCCTCCTTACAAGCTTGTGGGCTAAGGTAATAGGCATAGGCATCAGTTCTGATGTCTCTGTGCACGCATAGCCGAACATCATCCCCTGGTCACCTGCTCCCATCTCATGGTCTTCAGTCTCGTTTACTCCAATGGCTATGTCTGGAGACTGCTCATCTATCGCTGTTATTACGGCGCATGTTTCCCAGTCGAAACCCATTGAAGAATCGTTATAACCTATTTCCCTTATGGTCTCTCTTGCTATCCTAGGTATATCGGCGTATCCTTTTGTCGTTATCTCTCCTCCCACAAAGACAAGCCCAGTGGTAACCAATGTTTCACAAGCCACCCTGCTTCCCTTGTCTTGCTCGATAAGTGAGTCAAGGACTGCGTCCGATATCTGGTCAGCAATCTTGTCTGGATGTCCTTCCGCAACAGATTCGGACGTAAAAAGGTACCTTTTCGTTCCCATTCTCTCCTCCTCAGTAATCTTTGCCTTTCTGTGGATCGTATCTATTATCAACTAAAATCCACTCGTCTTTCAATAGCTCGCTTAGTTCAACTTTGAGAAAATCCTCAGCTTCCTTGCCAGATTTCATACCCAAGACGTGCATTGCAAGATTCCTGCAGTAGTTCTGATCCAGCTTCCTTATCACACTTTTCGCTCTTGGGATTGAATAGGGGTTCATGCTCAGTTCATCAATCCCGAGGCCCAGAAGAACTGGAATGTAAAGCGGCTCAGACGCCATCTCTCCACAAAGGGCAACCTCTATCCCCTCTTTGTGGGCAGCATCGATCGTAGTTTTTATAAGTCTCAGAACAGCTGGGTGAAGTGGCTCGTAAAGATAGGAAACGTACTCGTTTACCCTATCAATTGCAAGAGTGTACTGGATAAGGTCGTTAGTCCCTATGCTGAAAAAATTCACCTCTTTTGCGAGAATCTCACTTATCAGACAAGACGAGGGAACTTCCACCATAACTCCAATCTCAATATCCTTCTTGTATTCTATCCCCTTTTCGTCCAGCTCAGCCATGCATTCGCTTATAATCTCCTTCACCTTCCTTATCTCTTCAAGCCCAGAAACCATTGGGATAAGAATTCTTAAGGGACCGTAAGCACTTGCCCTCAGGATACCTTTAAGCTGAGATTTGAATAGGGGTACCTCCCTTATGCAGAGTCTTACGGCGCGAAGTCCCATTGCAGGGTTCAATTCCTTTGAGATGTCTAAGCTAGAGGAGAATTTGTCTCCACCTATGTCGAGTGTCCTTACGGTTACGTACTTAAATGATCTTTTCTCTGCCAGTTTTTTGTAAACCTGGAAGTGTTCCTCTTCCGTTGGAATACTGTTTCTTGAAAGATAAAGATACTCGGTTCTGTAAAGACCTATCCCTTCACCTCCGTATTTTTCCACTATTTCCATCTCCGGTATCAGCTCTATGTTTGCCCCTATTTTAACTTTGAATCCATCCCTCGTCTCCGATTTCAACCTTGCAATTTTTACATACTCGTTCTTCTTCTCCCTCAAAATCTTCTGCTTATGGGAGTAGTATTTCAGATCTTCCTCTGTGGGGTTTACTATCACTATCCCTTCATCACCATCAATGATAACCCTTTCAAAGTTCTTTATGGTACTTGAAGCTGTCTGTGCTCCTACAACTGCAGGAATTTCTAAGGCCCTTGCAACTATTGAGGTGTGAGAAGTTCTCCCACCTATATCCGTCACAAAGCCAGAGATCTTTTTCAGGTTCAGATGTATGGTATCGGCAGGGGATAAATCGTGTGCAACTATGATTGTTTTCCCACTCACATTTACGCTGTCAATATCAGATTTCACCTTTTTCACCATTATCCTCATAAGCCTTTTGTACACGTAATGGATGTCCTGGGCTCTCTCCTTCAAATAGGGGTCTTCCACCTTCTCGAGGGTGTTTATAATTTTCGATACAACCAAGTCGAGTGCCCACTCCGCATTCACATTCTCCTTCCTGATAGTGTCTACGACGGAGTTAATGAGAAAATCGTCCTGAAGGATAAGAAGGTGTGTATCTATGATGAAGGCGTGCCTTCTTATCTCTTCATCCAGCCTATCCTTTATCGAGTTAAGCTCTTCCTGAGCGTCCTTAAGGGCCGCCTTAAATTTAGCTATCTCTTTCTCATGGCTCTCAGGCTTTATGTTCCTTTTTGGTACAGGGATCTTACCCCTTTCTAGGACATAGGCCCTTCCAATAGAAACACCGGATGATGTGCCGATACCTTTTATCACTCTCCTTGCGTTCATTCTTCGAAGAACCCTTCTTCTATAATTTTGGAGAGCTCTCTAAAAGCTTCCATTTCGTCCTCTCCCTCCACCTCTAGACCTATCTCCGTTCCAAAGGGACAGGCAAGCATAAGGAGACTTGTGATACTCTTTCCGTTTACCTTCTGCCCATCCTTTTCCACCCTTACTTCGGACAAAAACTCATTCGCCTTTTTAACAAAAAGGGCCGCTGCCCTTGCGTGCAATCCTAGCCTGTTTTTTATCACAAAGTTACCTTTGAGCACCTTTTTTCAAAATGTCCCTGGCCAGGTATATCTGCTGCTGTCCGTAACTTGTTATGAACTGGGTAAGTTCCTCGAGTTTCTTACCCTCTCTCTCAAATACGATCTTCACAAGCATTGGCAAGTTCACTCCAGTTATTACCTCGATCCTTCCTTTTTCCAAAAAAGAAAGGCTTAAATTGCAAGGAGTTCCGCCGAACATGTCTGTAAAAATGATCACACCCTCACCTGAGTCAACCTCCTTTACCGCTTTCTCAAGCTCCTTTTTTAACCTTTCCATGTCTCCCTCAGGGTTTATGTTTACGAACCTCAGCTGATCTTGCCTGCCTGCTATCAGTTCAGTGGCAAGGACAAGTTCCTTTGCCAGATTAAAGTGTGCACACACCACAACCCCAACCATCACTATTTTCCTAAATCTCTGTGAAGTTTTGTGACATTATAACCCATACTTGCACACTTTTCTGAAAACTTTTCTGCGACAACCACAGATCTGTGCTTACCACCTGTACATCCAAAACTTATGGTCAAGTACCTCTTTCCCTCTTCTTCATACCGGGGGATAAGAAAGGAGAAAAAATTCCAAAGGAGTTCGGAAAAGTGATTGTACACCTCGCTTCCAGAGACGTAGGCGATAACCTCCTCATCTAGTCCAGTTTTATCCTTTAATTCTTCCACGTAATTGGGATTTGGCAAAAATCTCACATCTATGATCAGATCCGCATCGTAGGGAATTCCAAAGGAGTACCCAAATGAGACCACATTTATGTTCATCTTTCTCTCTTCCCTTGAGTAGTTCCTGAAGACAAAGTTCTTTAGCTCGTGTGGGGACATTGTGGAAGTATCAAGAATCGTATCGGCCATATTTTTGAGCCACTGAAGGAGGCTTCTTTCCTCCCTTATAGCATCTTTTACGCTAAATTTGTCAGAAAGTGGGTGGGCCCTGCGGGTCTCTCTGAACCTTCTTATAAGAATCTCATCTGTACTCTCAAGAAAAACGATCTCAGCACCGTACTTCTTTTTTATTTCCCTTATCAAATTTTCTCCATCTGAAAAGAACTCTTTCTCCCTTATATCCACAACAAAGGCACACCTTTTGGCATTTCTTTTCGATGATGTGTAAATTTCAAGAAACGGATCGAGCATGATAATGGGCAGATTATCAACACAGAAAAATCCTATATCTTCCAAGGCTCTCAAAAAAGTCGTCTTCCCTGAACCTGAAATTCCACTCACAATAACAACTCTAAAATCAGCCTCCTTCATACTTTTGCGTCAAAATCCTCTTCCCCTATCAGGGCGTAAATCTCTCCACGATCTTTGGCCTTGAGAATCTTTTCCACAAGCAGATTATTTCTCAGGATCCTTGACACCTTTGACAATGCCTCCAAATGAAGAGAAATCTTGTGTTCTGGAGCGAACATAAGAAATATGAGGTGGACAGGCTTTCCATCAATAGAATCAAAATCAATCCCCTCTTTTGTAATACCAAGGATGCATATGAGATTCTCAATGTCTTTCAGTTTTCCATGTGGGATGGCAATCCCTTCTCCTATAGCCGTGGATCCCAGCTTCTCCCTTTCCAAAACAACCCTTTCTGCCTCTTTTCTGTCAGGTAAAAGATTTTGTTCCCATAAATATTCTACAAGTTCTGCTATTGCCTCCTCCTTCTTCCTGCTTTTCATCTCCGGGACGATGCACGTCTCTTTTAGGATGTCGCTGACCTTCAATGAACCCTGCCCCGTGTCTCTATTATGCTGAAGTTTCCATCTTTTCTTTTGTAGAGAACGCAAACGTTATCGTTCTCCCTATCCCTGAAAACGAGAAAGCTATTTCCCAATGCCTCGAGCTGGAGTATGGCCTCTTCTACATCCATCGGTTTCAAGTTTATATTTCTCCTTACAACGACTCTTTCAGGTTCACTCGTCTCTCCTGAAATCTCAGCTTTCCTCTTTTCCCTGATCTTTCTTATCTTTTCCCTGTATCTTTTCAGCCTCCTTTCCAGTTTATCAAGTATCTTATCGATCGATGCCCTCATATCATCCATGACCTCTTCAGCATTTATAACCATTCCATTCAGATTGAGCATAATATCCACTTTGTTTAGGTGCTTTCGCTCTGAGGAGAGAACAACGTGAGCCTCGAGGGGCCCCTCAACGTACCTTTCTAGGCGTTTTAATTTTTCTTCAACGTAGGCTTTAAGGTAATCACTCGGCTCAACGTGTCTGAAGCTTATGGATATTTCCATCCTGACCTCCAGCCAAATATTTTTAAACGACCTTTTTTCTCAGTCTCGATGGCGCTATGTTTAGCTGTTCCCGATATTTCACAACCGTCCTCCGAGCTATTTTTATCCCGTATCTTTCTCTTAGCACATTTGCAATCTCATCGTCAGTCAAAGGCCTCCTTTTGTCTTCCCCATCTATCACCTCCTTAATCATGTTCATGACGGAGTCGGCCGAGACAGCTTCTCCGCGGTCCCTGTCGAGACCCTGCGGAAAGAAAAATTTCATCTCGTATGTGCCAAAGGGCGTGCTCATGTACTTGTTTGCGGTAATCCTGCTCACCGTAGATTCGTGCACTCCCACATCCATTGCCACATCCTTAAGCGTCAATGGCTTTAAGTATCTTACTCCCCCCCTCATGAATCCTTCCTGGAAGCGGACTATGCTTTTCGCAACTAGGTACAGTGTCCTTCTCCTCTGTTCCAAACTCTTAATGAACCATTCAGCCTGCCTTACTTTGTTTTTGATGAACCTTTTCGTTTCAGGATCAACTCCCTTTTTTGTGTAAAGGTCCAGGTAGTACTTACTGATCCTAAGCTCGGGAAGTTCATCATCGTTAAGGACAACCTCAAAATCCTCATCCTTCTTTATTACGTAGACGTCAGGAATAACGTACACAGTCGTTTCATCGGCAAAGTTACGTCCTGGCTTAGGATCGAATTTTTTCAGTTTTTCGTACATTTCTCTTACCTTTTCCTTGGGGATACCTGTTTTCTTAGATATTTCGTTAAGTTTTCCACTCTTCAAAAACTCGAAGTACTTTTTCAAAACAAGCTCGAAGAGAGGATCTCTCTCCTCTTTAGCGTAGTACTGGAGAAGTATGCATTCTTTTAAGTCTCGAGCACCCACACCAGGAGGGTCAAGTTTCTTTACCTTTTCTACGACTGACACGATTAGATCCTTTGGAAAATTAGACTGGGCAGCTATCTCCTCCGGATCACAGAGGAGGTAGCCATTGTCGTCTATATTCTCAATGACCCATTCAGCTGCCTGTCTCTCTATAGGAGAGAGATCTGATAGGCTTATCTGCCACCTTAAATAGTCTCTAAAGTTCTGTCCTCTTTTAATAAACTTCTCATATTCTGGGAACTCTCTCTCCTCAAGCTCCTCATAAATCTCAGAAGGAGAGTACTTCTCCAAAAATTCTACCATATCCTCTTTCTCACGAGTTTCCTCTTCAGATGCTTCCTCATCTCTTTCCTCGATCTCAAGGACAGGGTTCTCTTTTAGTTCCTCTTCTATTACCTCTTTAAGCTCCAGTCTGGAAAGCTGTAATAGTTTTATCGCCTGCTGAAGCCTCTGAGTAAGGATTGGTGCTAACTTCTGTTCCTGCTTTATTTCAAGCATCTATAGAGAATTCCTCACCCAAATATATCTCCCGAACCGTTCTGTCATTGGCTATTACTTCAGGTGTCCCCTCGAGGATGAGGCTTCCGTTGTTTATTATATATGCTCTGTCACACAAAGGAAGTGATTCCCTCACATTGTGATCGGAAAGGAGAATACCGATCTTTCTCCTCTTTAAACCCCTTATTATCTTTTTTAGGTCTGATACTGAAAGGGGATCAATACTGGAGAAAGGTTCATCTAGAAGCATGAACCTTGGAGAAACCATAAGGGCTCTGGCTATCTCAAGCCTTCTCCTTTCCCCTCCAGAAAGTGATTCGGCTATGTTCTTTGAAAGATGGGCAAGTTTGAAGGCTTCAAGAATCTCTTCAACCTTCCTTTTTATCGTTTTTTTGTCCTCGCCGTAAAATTCAAGAATGGATATGAGGTTATCCTCCACACTCATTTTTCTGAAGATGGAGGGCTCCTGGGGAAGGTACGTGATCCCTTTCCTTGCCCTCATGAACATGGGAAGGTCAGTGATGTCCTCTTCATCAAGCATTATTCTCCCTCTTTCAGGCCTTACAAAACCGATTATGATGTAAAAAGAGGTTGTTTTCCCGGCCCCATTTGGACCAAAAAGACCAACTATTTCCCCTTCCTCAACAGATACTGTTATATCGTTCACTATTATTCTGCCGTTGTACGATTTTCTCACATTCACCGCAGAGAGCACTAGGATCCCTTCCTTATTATCTTCATCTCCGGGTTTGAACCCGAAAGAATTTCCCTCTCTAAGTCATACTCCACATAATCTCCTTTCAATTCCATATCCTCCTTTTTCACCTGAACCTTTCCTGTGAAGATCACCTTATTTTTACTAAAATCATATACCGCCCTTTCACTTTTCGCAACAGTTCCCTTTAGAACCATCTCGCCCACCCTATAAGCTTCCACCCTTTTTATTTCCCCTTCAGATCCATATAGGTACATTTTTTCGCAATCCACGTACATGTCCTTACCAGTCGCTTTAACGTTCCCTTGCAATGCGTAGATTTCTTTTACGCTATCGTAAAGAAATGCGTCGCATAGGAATCTTAGCTCCTTTCCCTTTATCTTAATCGAACCCGAGACATTCTTAAGTAGAGAGAATCTTCCCTCTTTCAGTTCTCCCCTTATCCCAGTACCAGTTATTCTCACATTCTCACCCTTTATCGAAACCGTATCCTCACCTGAAGCAGAATGCTTTTTCAGATCAAAGCTCAAAGAGGGGGTTCTGATTTCGTATTTGTCCTTGATCTGTGCCTGAAGCCCGTATACGATTCCCTTTTGCTTTTCCATGTTCACGATCCCTTTCTCTCCCCTAAAGGATATGGAACCTTTTTTTTCTGAAGTATAGGACCCTTCCACCTCCTCCATTTCTATCTCGCTACTATCTATATACTTCCTTGCCAATTTTGCCCTTATTCTCATATCTTGCCTTCCGTCTCTTTCGCTTACGTAATTTGCATCTTTTAAAACGACAATTCTCCTTTCCTCTTCTTCCATTTTGGGAGGAGAAATTCTTTGGGGCTTCTTTAGGAAAAAGTAAAAGGAGAAAAAAAGACTCACAGCTATTATACCGAAAAATATGTGTAGGGATATCTTCCTTGCCTTCATTTTCCGGAACTAAACTATCTTGGCCTTCAAAAGATCGTGGATGTGAATTATGCCAATAGGCTTTTTATCTCCTTCTCTCTCGAGAACAAACAGGGAGGTTATGGCGTAATGTTCCATTTTTTTTAGGGCATTTGTGGCCAAATCGTCTTTCAATATGGTCTTTGGGTTACGGGTCATGACCTCGGATGCCTTCCTTTCCAAAAATGAGTTACCGTACTTCTCTATACCCCTTCTCAAATCACCATCCGTTATGACACCGACTAGCTCCTCCTGCCTGTTATAGACACCAGTCACACCAAGTCTTTTTGATGTTATCTCCAGGATTGTGTCTTTCATAAGCGTGTTCTCATAGACCTTTGGGATCTCTTCACCTTTGTGCATAAGGTCATCGACTTTTAGAAGTAGCTTCCTTCCTATCGTGCCTCCGGGGTGGAAAAAGGCAAAGTCCTCAAGGCGAACCTTTCTGAGAGCCATTATTGCTACCGCAATAGCGTCTCCAAGGGCAAGGGACGCAGTTGTACTAGATGTTGGGATAAGATTGTATGGACAGGCCTCCTCCACATCGACCTTTAACACCACATCTCCGTATCTTGCAACTGTTGAATTCGTATTTCCGGTAATTATTATTGTTGAAAGGTCAATCCTTTTGATTGCGGGGAGAATTTTTATGATTTCTTCAGTTTCACCGCTTCTACTGACTATTATCACACAGTCACCTTTTCTCAACATTCCCAGATCCCCATGTAAGGAATCTGCCGGGTGGAGGAAAACCGCCGGACTTCCTATGCTTGTGAGAGTGGAGGCGATCTTCTTACATATTATGCCTGACTTTCCCATCCCTGTAAGTATCACCCTTCCTTTACAGGATTCTATAATTTCCACCGCCTTTACAAAATTCTCATCAAGTTCATTCATAACCTTTAAAATAGCCTCCGCCTCCTTTTTCAGAACCTCTTTCCCTAGCCCGAGGAGAGATTTTACCCTTGTCTCATCCATACTGCTTCCTCTATTCTTTTTAAGACCTTAAGGATCTCCGGCAAATCGGAAAGGGGTAATGAATTCTCTCCATCACAGAGGGCCTTCTCAGGCTGAAAGTGGACCTCCATATATATGCCATCAGCTCCGCAAGCAATAGCGCATCTGGCGAGGGGAAAGGCAAATCTTCTTTCTCCTCCAGATCTATCTCCCATGCCGCCTGGTAACTGAACGCTATGGGTAGCATCAAATATTACAGGGTATCCAAAATCCTTCATTATCGGTATAGATCTGAAATCGCAGACGAGGTTTCTATATCCAAAACAGGTCCCCCTTTCCGTTACCATTATGGATGTGCATCCTCCCTCTTCCACTTTCTCTATGGCGTATTTTACATCGTATGGAGACATAAACTGTCCCTTTTTTATGTTAACAACTTTTCCAGCCTTACCACATGCCAAAAGAAGATCTGTCTGCCTTGAAAGGAGAGCAGGAACCTGAAGAACATCCACGACTTCCTTTGCGATCTCTGCCTCGAAAGGGGAATGGACGTCTGTTAGAACGAAAACCCCAACTTCATCTCTAATTTTCTTCAGAATCCTTAGTCCTTCCTCAAGCCCCGGTCCTCTAAAACTTCTTATAGAAGTTCGATTCGCCTTGTCGTAGGAGGATTTGAAAATGAAAGGGATCGACAGTTTCTCAGTTATTCTTTTTAACTCCTCAGCTATCCTTAGGGTTATCTCCTCCCCTTCTATGACACAGGGGCCTGCTATAAAGACGAAGGGCCTATCACCTATTTCTATATCACCTACTTTGACCTTTTTGACCATCTCTTTCTTTCCTGCCTGAATTTGAGGCACGCCTTTATGAACTCCCTAAATATAGGGTGTGGCCTAAATGGTTTTGATTGGAATTCAGGATGAAATTGGCACGCCAAAAACCAGGGATGGTGCCTAAACTCTACTATTTCCGCCAGTTTTTCATCTGGAGATATACCCGTTATTTCAAGTCCGACTCTTTCTAGCTCATCCTTATAAGCCATATTGAACTCGTATCTGTGCCTGTGCCTTTCGTAAACAATCTCCTGTTGGTACGCCTTGTGAGCAAGGCTTCCTGGTTTGATCCTACACGGATAGGACCCAAGTCGCATCGTTCCACCTTTATTTGAATACTTATCCCTCCTTTGGATCCTATCCTCTCTATCTACCCACTCTTCCATTAAGTAGATGAGCGGATGGGCTGTAGATTCGTCAAATTCAGTGCTGTTTGCGTCCTTCCATCCTAAAATGTGCCTTCCTATTTCTATAACCGCCAATTGCATTCCCAGACATAAACCGAGAAAAGGTACGTTATTTTCTCTAGCATACCTTATTGCCTGAATCTTCCCTTCTATTCCCCTTTCCCCAAAACCTCCAGGAACGAGCACACCATCGACCTTTGAAAGGGGAAGAAAATCTCCCTTTTCTAAGGATTCTGAGTCCACGTAGTGGATATTGACCCTACAATTATTAGCTATCCCTCCGTGTACTAATGCTTCATTTAGGCTTTTGTACGAATCTTTGAATCTGACGTATTTGCCAACCATTGCAACATCGACGGTCCTTTTCGGATTCTTTATGATATTGACTATCCTTTCCCACTTCTCCAAATCAGGCCTTCTTGCCCATATATTCAACATTTCGGTAATCTTATCGTCCAGCCCCTCCTTATGGAAAAGAAGAGGAACCTCATAAACAATGTCAGTATCCCTTGCAGTTATCACAGCTTCCTTTTTTACGTTACAGAAAAGGGCTATTTTCTCCTTCAGTTCTGGAGTGAGCGGCTTTTCTGTGCGGCAAAGTATTATATCTGGTTGTATTCCGATCTCTCTGAGCTCCTTTACGCTGTGCTGGGTAGGCTTCGTTTTCATCTCATCTGCGCTTTTTATATAAGGTACAAGTGTGAGATGGACAAAAAGTGTGTTTTCCTTTCCCAACTCGTTCCTTAACTGCCTTATAGCCTCAAGAAATGGTAAGCTCTCAATATCTCCTACTGTTCCACCGATCTCCACAATCAAAACGTCCACATTTTCTTCAACGTCAAGTATTCTTCTTTTTATCTCATCCGTAATATGCGGGATCACCTGGACCGTTCCTCCAAGGTACTCTCCCTTTCTTTCTCTTGAGATCACCGCATCGTAAACCTGACCTGTTGTGAAGTTGTTCTTTTGAGTTATTTTTGCATTTGTGAATCTCTCGTAGTGACCAAGGTCAAGATCCGTCTCGGCACCATCTTCTGTGACGAAAACCTCTCCGTGCTGGAAAGGGTTCATTGTGCCAGGATCCACATTTATGTAGGGGTCCAGTTTCTTTAAGGAGACAGTAAGTCCCCTTGACTCAAGAAGGGCTCCGATCGACGCTGAGGCTATCCCTTTCCCCAGCGAAGAGACAACCCCACCAGTTACAAAGATGATTTTCTGTCTCATGGTTGATTCTTTCCAAAGAAGATGGAGAGTAGTTGATCTGCGGTATAGATGGGGCCATCTAACATCTCACTAAAAGTGGAGTCTGGATTATTTTTTCTTAAGTTCCGGTCGAAGATAACAAAAGGTGTAGGTGACCGGTAGTGGGTTCTCAATTGAATGGGTGTGAAGTGGTCTGTGACTATGAGGAACCTTACCTCATCCCCCTTTTCCTCATATATGGGACCTAGGATCTTCGAGTCTATATTCTCTATAGCCTTTATCTTCTCCTTTAAGTCTCCCTGATGGGATGCCTCATCTGGTGCCTCCACATGGACGTAAACTACGTTAAACTCTGAAAGTAGCTCAATAGCTTTTTTTGCCTTTGCACTAAAATCCGTATCCAGGTAGCCCGTTGCACCTTCCACATAGGGTGTAAAGAGACCTGCAAGTCTACTTATCCCTTTCACAAGGTGAACAGCGCAAACTGTGGCACCAGTGAGGTTGAATTTTTCCTTAAATGGCAAAAAGTCAGCCTTCTTCCCCTGACCCCACAGCCATATGGAATTGGCAGGTAAAAGTCCCCTCTTAATTCTCTCCCTATTCACCTCATGGTCTGAAAGTATCTCCCTCGCCTTCTCCATTATCTCAACGAGGAAAGAGGACCCCTCCCCTTTTGGCAAAAAGTCTTTAATATCTTTTCCCTGAATATCATGAGGTGGAGAGGTCTCCATTCTCCATTCTCCATCCCTCCAAAGCATTATGTTTCTATATCCTAGTCCCGGGAAAAAGGAGATCCTCTCCTCTTTTATTCTTTCATTTAAGCTTGATATGAGACTGAGTGATTCCTCCATCGATATGTGACCGGAGCTATAGTCACCCATAATAAGACGATCCCCCTCTTCCCTTAGATAAACTAGGTTGCATCTGAAGACAACGTCATTTTTCTCCATTTCGTATCCCATTCCATAAAACTCTATAGGTGCTCTTCCAGTGTAGTACTTTCTTGGGTCATATCCATAAAGGGACATGCAGGCGATATCACTCCCTGGAGGAAAACCTTGAGGGATCGTGATAACTTTTCCGCAAATACCACTTTTTGCCATCATGTCCATGTACGGCTTTTTCGCAACCATAAGGGGCGTTTTTCCGCCAAGTTCATCAAGGGGAAAGTCTCCCATGCCATCACCGATTAAAACCAGGTACTTCATGAATCTCCTTCTTCTATTCTTAAGTAGAGGCTTTCTTCCTTCACAAAAGGGAGGCGATCTATCTCATCTTTAGCCTTTCTTAATGAACCTTCCTTAGCTTCGTGAGTGAGCATCACAATGGGAACAAATCCACCTTCCCTCCTTCCCTTCTGTATCACTGAAGATATACTGATATTGTAGCTTGCCAGGATACCCGAGATTTTTGATAGGACTCCTGGTCTATCTTCCGCCAAAAACCTCACATAGAAGGGGGCAAAACTTTCATCCGCATTCTTTATCCCTCTTACCTCATCAAAGAAGACCGGTATCCTTGCGTTCCCCTTGCCAATTTTCATTCTCATTGCCATATCTACAATGTCGCTGACAACAGCACTTCCAGTTGGTTCTGAACCCGCACCAATCCCGTAATAAAGGTTAGGACCGGTTCTATCACCAATTATGAATACCGCATTGTACACGCCTTTTACACTGCTTAACGGATGACTGAGAGGAAGCATAACAGGCTCAACCCTTGCCTCAATCTCTGAATCTATAAGCTTGGCCAGAGCCAAAAGCTTTATCCTGTAACCTAATTCACGCGCAAACTTTATGTCCATGAGTTCTACTCTTCTTATCCCCCTCGTCATTATATCCCTGGTATTTAGTCCGTAGTGGAATGCCATCATTATTAGGATCGAGAGTTTGTGAGCAGCGTCCAAACCGTCAACGTCAAGTGAAGGATCCCTCTCGGCAAATCCATACCTCTTCGCCTCTTCTAGAGCTTCATCAAAGGAGATTTCCTCCTCCTCCATTCTTGTCAAAATGTAGTTGCTCGTCCCATTTAAAATCCCTAGTATGCGGTTGATTCTGTTTCCTATAAGTCCATCCCTTATCGCCTTTATGACAGGAATTCCTCCACAAACTGAAGCCTCAAACCCAATCTCACAATTTTTTTCCCTTGCAAGGCGGAAGATCTCCATTCCTTTCTCTGCGAGCAAAGCTTTATTGGCAGTTACGACCCACTTGCCCCTCTTTATAGCCTCACAGATATACTGATAAGCAGGCTCTATTCCCCCAATCAACTCGACAAGTATGTGAACATCCAAATTCCCTATCACCTCAAAAGGATCATTCGTTAAAAGGTGAGAATCCACATCCACATCCCTTTTCCTCGTAAGATCAATATCTGCTATCTTGACCAATCTAATATCAAGACCCGTTCTTTTCCTTATAAGAGTCCCACCTTCCTGAAGAATCTTGACAGTCCCCGATCCTACTGTCCCAAATCCAATGATACCTACACCTATCATCTCTTTTTGGCAGAGTAAAGGAGGTTCCTTATGCCTTTTACAGCCTGCCTGATTCTATGTTCATTCTCAACAAGGGCAAATCTAATGTAGCCTTCACCGTACTCTCCAAAGCCTATACCAGGGGATGTGGCTACTTTAGCCTCCTTAAGTAAGAGCTTTGAGAACTCAAAGGATCCAAGGTGAGAAAAAGGCTCGGGTATCTTCGCCCACACGAACATCGTCGCCTTTGGCTTCTCCACATGCCATCCGTAGCGGGAAAGTCCATCGCAGAGAACATCACGTCTCCTTTTGTACTTCTCTACGATCTGCGTCACTTCGTCCTCGCACTCGTTTAGAGCTATAATAGCAGCTATTTGGATTGGCTGAAACATTCCATAATCGAAGTAGCTTTTTATTCTTCCTAAAGCATGGATGATCTTTGCATTTCCACAGGCAAAACCCACCCTCCAACCAGGCATACTGTAGCTTTTAGAAAGGGAGAAAAACTCCACACCCACGTCCTTTGCTCCCTTAACCTCTAGGAAGCTTGGCGCCCTATAACCGTCGAATACTATGTCGGCATAAG
The DNA here is from genome assembly GCA_938084905.1 of uncultured bacterium. Classification (GTDB taxonomy): domain Bacteria; phylum Desulfobacterota; class Syntrophorhabdia; order Syntrophorhabdales; family JANXAF01; genus CALKEQ01. The sequence goes on along the minus strand of CALKEQ010000007.1, from coordinate 18,056 downwards.
CCAAATCATGCACAACTATGAGACCGTACTCTTTTGCAAAGGCAGTCAGTTTTTCAAAAAAATCTATAGTGACAACCGAAGTTGTTGGATTATTTGGAAAGCTGACAATGACCATTTTCGGTTTCGGCCAATGGGATTTAACAGCATTTTCCAGCCTTTCGAAAAAACCCTCTATCGGAATTAGCGGTATTGTTCTAAGATCACCTCCTGCGATTACAACGGAATAGGTGTGTATAGGGTAAGCAGGACTCGGCACAACTACTGTGTCACCTGGAGTGATAGTTGCCAGAACAAGATGTCCCAGCCCCTCCTTTGCTCCCATTGTTACAACCACCTCAGACTCAGGATCTATATCCACATTGTACTTCCTCTTATACCAGTTCGATATGGCAAGCCTTAACTTGTATATTCCCTTTGTGACAGAGTACCTGTGGTTCTTCGGATTTTTTGCCGCCTCAATCAGTTTTGCCACAATTCTCTTAGGGGTTGGAATGTCAGGATTTCCCATGCCTAGATCGACTATATCCTCATTCCTTCTTCTAGCTTCGATCAGTAGATCCCTAATTACCCCGAAAATGTACGGTGGAAGTCTTGAAATCCTCGGAAACTCTTCCATTTCAGATCATAACTAACACAGATGGGGCCGACAATCAACAAAAATGCATAAGCTTTATAGCTTGTATCTTATCTTTCTCAAAAGTTCCTTCCTCGTCTTTTTATCCTCTTCCTTCTCTATCCCCTTAGGTTTGAAGCCGTCTATTACACCTACTATTCCCCTTCCCTCTTCATCCTCCACAACAAGAACTTTCAGCGGATTAGCGGTAGCACAGACAACGTGGCAAACTTCTTGACAGGCTTTTATCGAATTAAGGACATTTATAGGGTAGCCATCCCTAAGATATATAACGAATGTGTGGCCGCAGGAGAGCAAAAGGCTTGTCTCGCATGCCTGACGTACAAGTTCCTCATCATTTCCCTCTGACCTGATTAGACAAGGACCGGACGCCTCTGAAAAGGCGATACCAAATTTTATCGAAGGTGACGAGGAGACGAGAATTTCGTAAAGATCCTCAACTGTCTTAATGAAATGGGCCTGTCCGATAATCACGTTTGCTCCTTCAGGAATTGGAATCTTTACCGATTTTATTTCCATGTTCACCTCCTTAAGACTCAAATGGTTTTTCCTTCATAAAATCTGGCAAGAATGTGTCTGGAGAGTCTAATTCCTGAACATAGGCGTTCTCAAAGCCAAGAGAGTAAGCATACGATACGACATCCATGTATTCCTCCTCTGTTACGGTCCTCTTGAGCATTGGGAACCTATCTGCCATGAACGTGGGCTTATATTGGGACATAATGCTCAAAGTAAGATCCGTTCCAACTTTTTCTTTTAGCCACCTAAGCACGTTTTTCGTTCCGGATAGACCATTTGGTAAAACGAGGAGTCTAACTATTATACCCTTTTTTGCAATACCAGATTCTGTGATGAGAAGGGTACCAACCTGCCTTACCATTTCGAGGATCGCTTCCATAGCGCATTGGGGATAATCTTTTGCCTGGGATAGTTTTTTTGACACATTCCCGCTCCAGTATTTAAAATCGGGAAGGTAGATATCAACGAGTCCTTCTAGAAGCCTTATACTTTCCTTTCTTTCGTACGCGTTCGTGTTGTAAACAAATGGAACCTTTATTCCCTTTTCTTTTGCTATCTTTATTGCTTTGGCAATCTGGGGTATGTAGGGAGTGGGGCTTACAAGGTTAACGTTATGGGCCCCCTTTCTTTCGAGCTCAAAGAATATATCAACCAGATCTAATACGCCTATCTCCTTACCAAAAATCGAATGACTTATTTGATAATTCTGACAGTAGACGCACCTCATGTTACATGAAGAAAAGAAAACGTTCCCAGAACCCATGCTTCCGGTAATCGGCGGTTCCTCCCCGAAATGGTTTCCATAGTAGGCCACAATTACGCCTTCTCCTACCTTACAGAAACCTTTTTCCCCCTCGAGTCTATTTACCTTGCACCTTCTAGGACATATCTCACAAGATTTAAGAAGGGAAAGGTAATCCATACCTAGTAAGACTTTTTGGCAAGCTCCTCAAGAAAAGAGGAAAGTAGCCATTTGAGAAGTGAGGGTCTTTTTTTCGCGTATACGAGTACCGGTTTACCTTTCATGTGGAGTACGAGCTTTAGATCCTCAACAGCGTCGTAAAATGTACCAATTTTGTCAACCAGTTTGTGCTCTTTTGCCATGCTTCCAGTGAATATCCTTCCATCACCCAATTCTTTAGCCTTATCCAGAGGGATGTTCCTTCCCTTTGCCACATCCTCTATGAACTGCTGGTGGATCGTGTCGATTATGCTTTTGAAGTAGGCCCTTTCGTCTTCCCTCATCTTTCTAAAGGGAGTACCTGCGTCCTTGTAATCTCCAGCCTTTATTGTGTTCGTCTGGAGTCCGATCTTTTTAAAAAGGTCCTCAACAACGATCTGTTCCATAAGGACTCCTATGCTTCCCGTAATTGTGGATGGCATGGCGTAGATTTTCTCTCCCGCACAGGCAATATAGTAGCCTCCGGAGGCGCATATGGAACCCATAGATACAAAGACCCTCTTTTTCTCCCTAAGCTTTTTTATCTCTTTATGTATTTCCTGACAAGGCGCGGAGGCACCCCCAGGTGAGTCTATTCTGACTATGATCCCTCTTATACCTTCGTCTTCTCTGAATTTTTCAATCTGTTCCAGTATTTCCCTTGAGTCGGTTATCACACCTTCTATCTCAATAACCCCAATCCTCTCACGAGTCATCCTGTAAAAAAAGGGGAGGATTAATAAAATAACGAGAATTAAAGATACGACTCCGAAGAGAACCTTCTTCTTCATATTTTGACTCTCCTTTTTAGTATGATCTTTCCGAAAGGTCTGTGCTGAATTATCCTTGCGATCCTTCTTTTTACCATTTCAAGCATCGAAAGTACAGTCACTACCTTTTCTGGCAAATCTTCACCCTCGGAAGCATCAAAAATGTAGATGCCTTTTTCTCTTAACCTTTCTTCAAGGTATCTGAGTTTTTCATCTAGAGTCGGCCTTATCGGTTTTATCTCTAAGATAAAGCTCTCATTCTTCTTCACTAATGCAAAAAATGTCCTGAGAAGTAAATAAAGATCAAAATCCTCATCCTCTTCAACTCCATCTCTTTCTCTCACAAAAGTGTCCCTGTATAGAAGGGGTAGTCTCTCTAAGGATGTGGTTAGCTTTCTCAAATATTCATATTCGCCCATTCTCTCAATCAGGTCTCCATCTTCTTCTTTCCCATTGTTTGGGGAAATGAGCATTCTCGATTTTAGTACGATAAGTGAGGAGACGATCTCTATGAAATCCTCCGCAATTCGAAGGTCCGTCTTTTGGAAATCGTCCACATAGCAAAAGAAGCTACTTACAATTTCAGATAGAGCAACATCCCAAATGCTGAGACGATTCTTCTTTACAAGATCTAAAAGTGAAGAAAGAGGGCCTTCATAGCATTCTAATTTAACCTCAAGAGTAGGGAGGATTAGCTCAGCCATTTTTCATAAGAAGGGAAAGAACGTAATTTACCTCCTCTTCCTTTGATTTTATGAGACCGTCTATCTTTGCGTCTCGAACGCTTTCCAGAATCTCCTTGAATTTTGGCCCTTCTTTTAGTCCCATCGACTTCAGATCCTCACCTGTTATTTCAGGCCTGATTGTGGAAAAAGTTGTAATAAAATTGGATACTGCCTTTCTCACCTCTTCCCTTTCAGTTTCCGCCATAAGAAAGAGGAGAGCCTCCTGTGACATATCTCTCAATATTTTTGCAATTTCGCTCCTCTTCATACTTTCCACATCAACGAGGAGGGCTTTGGCAGAATTTACATGAGAGATATCTTCCTTTAATTTCCTCTTCTTTGACTCGCTGAACTCCATTCTATCCAGAAACCCGGTTAACTCATGGGGTCCCATTTCATAAAGAAGAGCCAAAAGATAAAGCCATATTTTATCGGATTTTTTTTCTCTGTAGAGAAGTTCGTACCATCTCTGTACTTCACCTACCTTTTGGAAAAGGTTGTAAGTTTTATCCGTGAATCTTAGGCCATGGTAAATTGAAGGGAGAATCCCTAACTCATCCAGCCTTTTAAGTAACTTCTCGGGCGACTGCTCAAGAAGAATCAGTCTAAGTTCATTCCATATCCTTCTACCATCAATTTTTGACAGAAAACCCATTCTAACTGCATTTCTTATAAGGTTCATCGTATGTCTGCTTATTCTAAAGGCGAACCTGTGTTCAAACCGGAGGGCCCTCAAAATCCTCGTAGGATCTTCAACGAAGCTTAGGCTATGGAGGACCCTTATAGTCCGGTCTCTTATGTCCCTCTGCCCACCAAAGTAGTCTATCAGTTCTCCAAACGTCTTTCTGTTCAAAGATACGGCAAGTGTGTTGATAGTAAAGTCCCTTCTCAGAAGATCGAGCTTCAAAGATCCTTTTTCCACAACCGGGAGTGATCCGGGTTCGTTGTAATATTCAAGCCTTGAGGTTGCTATATCAACTGAGAAGCCGTCAGGATACGTTACTTTTGCCGTTCCAAATTCCCTGTGTTCTCTCATTTTTAATCCGTGAAGGCAAGATAACTCCTTCGCAAATTTGATCCCGTCACCTTCTACAACCACGTCTATATCGTAGTTCTCCTTCTTGAGAAGAAGGTCCCTCACAAAACCACCCACAACGTAAGCGTGGTAACCCATATTTTCCGCAATCTCACCCATTTCCTTTAGCCTCTTGACTATTTCTTTCTTCACCCTTTCTTCGAGTAGGTGCTTGATGTTCCTCTTCTTCTGAAAATACGGATGTTCCGACACCTTGGTCCCCTCATCCATAATCCTCAAAAGGTCAGTCCTCGTTATTCCGCCCGCAAGCTTTCCATTTTTTACAACAGGTACGAATCTTTGATTTGCCTCAACTATCACCTCTCTGACTAGATCTATTGGGTCATCTTCTTTGACGGTTCTTATATCACTTACCATGTACTCTCTTACAGGGACGTCTCCAAGGTCATGATAGCATGCCTTCTCCGCTATCTGCCTCGTTATTATGCCTACTACTTTTTCATTTTCAACGACTGGCATGGCATTTATGTTGTACTTGACCATCGTTTCCCTTGCTTGGGCGATCGGCTCATCTGGAGATGTGTACTTAACTGGAAAAAACATCACATCCTTTGCCCGAAGTACAAGTCTTACATTTTCCCTCAAAATCCTAATCAAATCCTCTTTGACCTCCGTGAGTGTTTTATCTTTTACCGTAGCCGATGCCGCCTCCCTGTGGCCGCCGCCACCGAAGAACGAGAGAATAGAACCTACATCTACCTCCGGAATCCTGCTTCTACCTATCACAAATATCCTATCATCCATGTTTATTAAAGCAAAAATCACGTTGAGATTTTCCATGTCCCGTAACTTCTGAACCACGAGTGCAACTTCTCCCATGTAGTAATTAAGGCTGCACTCTGTGATAACGATGTCTATACCGTTTATGTTGTAAGTGACGGCGTTGTTTATCAACTCATTTAGGATTACAATGTGTTCTACTGAAAGCTCCTTAACAAGCATATCTGAGATAACGTTTAGATTCGCACCCATAGATAAAAGATAGGAGGCAGCCTCAAAATCGTCAGTTCGCGTTGAAGGATAGGTAAAACTACCCGTTTCCTCGTAAATGCCAAGCATCATGATGGTTGCCTCCTCAGAGGTGATGGGAATCTCCCTCTCCTTAAGTATCTTTACCAGTATGCTCACTGTGGCTCCTGTGTTTCTTATGTATTCAACTTCGCCTTTTATGTCATCATCTGTGGGTGGGTGATGGTCGTATATGTGGATCTTTAGATCCTTTTTTCCAAGTATCTTTGAAAATTCACCTATTCTCGATTTCTGCCTAGTATCGACAAGTATTAGAGTGTCTATAGATTCAAGGTCCACATCTCTTATCTTTGCTATGTCAAAGACGTAAAGTGTTGACCTTATCAGAAAATCCCTGAGTGATTTCTCTTGGGATCCAGGGAAGACGAGGATGGCATCACCGTAAATCTTTTTGGCTGCAAGCATAGAAGAGAGTGAGTCAAAGTCAGCATTTGTGTGGGTTGTGATGACCTTCATTTATGGCCTTGGATGGCACCTTTTATGAATCTCTTTGAGACGCCTTCTGTCTATATGAGTATAAATCTGAGTCGTAGATATGTCTTCGTGACCAAGAAGAATTTGGACGGAGCGTAAATCGGCCCCTCCTTCTATTAAGTGGGTTGCAAAGCTGTGCCTTATGGTGTGGGGAGATATCTTCTCACGTGAGATCTTTCTTGCGTACTTTTTTATAATCTTCCATATAGCCTGCCTGGACATTTTTTCTCCCTTTCTGTTCGGAAAAACGTAGCTCCCCTTTGGATTCACCTTTTTGAAATACTCTTTTAGCGCCTCTACAGAATGGGAGTTAAGTGGAACGATCCTCTGCTTTGATCTTTTTCCCATCGTTACAATAAAACCGGATTCCAAGTTCACATCAGTTTTTTTAAGATTTACAAGCTCCGAAACCCTAATCCCCGTGGCGTAGAGGACCTCTAGTATAGTTCTATCCCTGAGCCCCTTTTTTGAATTGTCAGGTAAATCGATAAGCGACTCCATCTCCTCCTCGCTAAGTACAGAGGGGATGAGAGGATTTATCCTTGGACGGTCTATCTCAAAAAAGGGATTTTCTTTCACATAGCCTTCCTCAAGCATAAAATTGAAAAAACCGCTGAGAGACGATATGTATCTCGCCACACTTCTAGGTTTGAGCCCTCTTTTCCTTAAGAAGACTATGAAATTTTCAACGTTTTCTTTTTTTTGAGCCTCATTGAGGCTTCTTCCAACAAAATCGAGGTAGCAATTTATGTCGCGAGAGTAAGAATCTAGTGTATTTGGAGAAGCGCCTTTTTCCGCTGCTAGATAGCTCAAGTAACTATCCAGAATCTCATCCATTTTAGACATCACTTTACCCCAGTCGAACCAAAACCTCCCTCCCCCCTTTCAGTTTCTGGAAGTGACTCATCCTCAACTAGCTCAACCCGCTCTACTTTTCTTATAACCAGCTGGGCGATTCTAGTTCCGTCTTCTACCCGAAATGGTTCTTCTCCATGGTTTATCAAAATCACTTTTATTTCCCCCCTGTAATCGGCATCAACTGTTCCGGGAGAGTTTAGAACAGTTACACCGTGTTGGTAGGCAAGGCCGCTTCTCGGCCTTATCTCCCCCTCATACCCTTCTGGGATGGCAACTTTTATTCCAGTGGGAACAATAGCCCATTTTTTCGGCTCTATTATAATTGGACTTTCAAGACATGCAAAAAGATCGAGACCAGATGAAGAAGGAGTCGCGTACTTAGGTTCTTTTGCACCCTCCCTTTTTACAAACTTTATCTCTAACTTTCCCATATCTCCTTTACCCTCTGCTTGTCAGTCTCACCGAGAATTACGATGGAGACCTTTTCAAGGCTCTGAAATAAATCGTTTATCAGGTTATTTACGTCTTTTACAGTCACGGCGTCTATTGCCCTGAGCGTCTCCCTTACTGGAATGTACCTTCCAAAGTAGATCTCGTTCTTTGCAATCCTTCCCATTCTTGCTTCTGTGTTCTCTAGACTGATATGGAGGTTCCCCTTTATATGGTCCTTTGCGAATTTTAGCTCACTTTCCGATATACCGTTCCTTTTTAAATTCAAAATCTCATCCTTTATCAGCCTTATCACTTGGTAGGAATCCTTTGGAGAGGTAGATGTGGAAATCCCAAATGTACCCGTGTCGTAATAGCAGTTAACGTAAGAGTAAATCGAGTATACTAGTCCTCTTTTTTCCCTTATCCCCTGAAAAAGGCGGGAACTCATGCTGCCACCGAGGATTGCGTTCAGTACGTACAGTGTGTACCTTTTATGATCGATCTGACTTACACCCTCTGTGCCAATCAGAATGTAGAGACTTTCCAGATCCTTGGGGAAAACGTCTATGATTCTTTGAGCCTTTGGAGATGTATTTTGGGGAGGACAAAAGTTGGAACTATTTTCTATTCCTCCGAATAGACTCTGAACCTTCCTTAAGAAGTCATCATGTTCTATTCTTCCAGAGGCAGTAATCACCATTTTTTCGGGCGAGTAGTTTTTTTTGAAGTGCTCAAAGACTGTCTCTCTTTTGAATGATTGAACATTGTCCTTTTTGCCTAAGATTGGAAGACCGAGCCCGTGGTTCCTAAAATAATTGGCGTAAAAAACGTCAAAAATGTACTCCTCTGGATTATCCTCTATCATCCTTATCTCTTGGTTCACTACGTACTTCTCCTTTTCAATATCCTCTTCAGAGAAAAGTGAGGATCTGTACATGTCGGAAAGAACATCAAGACAAAGATCAACATCCTTCCTCAGAACCCTAGCATAAAGGCACGAGTATTCTTTACCTGTGAAAGCATTTATCGTACCTCCTACAGCATCTATCTCCCTTGCTATCTCATAAGCTGACCTTCTCTCCGTGCCTTTAAAAAGCATGTGCTCAATAAAATGGGATATGCCATTGTTACTTTCGGTCTCGTACCTTGCTCCCGTTTTCCACCAAAGTCCAATTGAAACAGTTGAGAAATGAGGAACCGATTCCGTTATTACGGTCAGACCATTATCCAGTACGGTTTTTCTGAACATCTTCTAACGTTTTCTTTCCCGTAGGGCTGCCTTTCTTGAAAGTTTGATCCTGCCAAATTGATCTATCTCTATAACCTTTACGGGAATGATATCACCTTCTTTAACTATATCCGTTATCCTTCTTATATATCCATCAGCAAGCTGGCTTATATGAACAAACCCGTCAGATCCAGGCCATATCTCCACTATAACTCCCGAGTCGACTATTCTTTTTACCTTTCCCTCGTAGACGGCACCAACTTCTACCTCTCGTGCTACCTCTTTTATCATCTCTATTGCCCTCATTGCTGATGCCTCATTCTGAGAGGCCACCCTCACAACTCCAGAATCCTCAATATCTATCTTGACTCCTGTCTGATCTATTATTCCTTTTATGACCTTACCTCCGGGACCTATGACATCCCTAATCTTTTCAGGGTTTATCTTTATTGTCAGGATCCTCGGAGCGTATGGAGATAGATTTTCTCTAGGTTTGTCCATTGTTTGGCGCATAATTGAAAGGATCTTTTCAATCCCTTCCTGGGCCTGTTTTACGACCCTCAGCATGGTTTCTTTAGTTATTCCTTTTATCTTCAAATCCATCTGGATCGCCGTAATTCCCCTTGAAGACCCGGCAATCTTAAAATCCATATCTCCCAAATGGTCCTCGTCACCTATTATGTCTGATAGGATTATTTCCGTCTCACCTTCCTTCACCAGTCCCATCGCGATTCCAGCAACAGGTTCCTTTATCGGTACGCCAGCATCCATAAGGGATAAACATCCACTGCAAACAGTAGCCATGGAAGAGGAGCCGTTCGATTCAAGTATCTCAGAAACGATCCTTATTGTGTATGGAAACTCGTCCCTAGGTGGAAGAATTGGAGAGAGGGCTCTCTCCGCAAGGTATCCGTGACCGATTTCTCTACGCGTAGGAGCACGAAGTGGCGCAACCTCTCCAACTGAGAATGGAGGGAAGTTGTAATGTACCATGAAAGCTTTAAAAACCTCACCTTCAAGAAGGGATTCAACTTTTTGCTCATCCTCCGAAGTACCAAAAGTTGTTATAGCAAGAGCCTGAGTCTCCCCCCTTGTGAAAAGAGCGGAACCGTGAGTTCTTGGAAAGATACCCACTTTACACGATATCTCCCTAAGCTCATCAGGTTTCCTCCCATCTATTCTCAGACCCGTTGATATCAGTTTCTCCCTCATAAGCTCCCTCAGTATCTGGTCAAAGCTCCTATTTAGCAGATTTACGTCCAGATTCTCGTACTCTTTCGCCAGACTTTCCCTTATCTCCTTTAGCCTTTCCCTCCTTTTCTTCTTTTCAGGAATTGAGAGAGCCGCGTATATTTCTTCTTTTTTCTTCTCCTTTATTTCCTCCTCCATTTCCTTTCCCAGCACAGGCGCAACAAAGACCCATTTTTTAATCCCAAGCTCATCCCTCAATTTCTCCTGACACTCTATGATTGGAAGCATGCTTTTGTGCCCAAAGTGAATCGCCTCGATGATCTCTTCCCCTTTTACAAACTTTGCTCCCCCTTCAACCATTATTATCGCCTCTTTAGTTCCCGCCACAACAATCTCCATGTCACTCTCTTCCATATCAGCTGTCGTCGGATTAATAATAAAGGAGCCGTTCTTTCTTCCTATCTTTACACCGGCGATTGGTCCATCGAATGGTATCTCGGAGAGAGTTAATGCGCAGGATGCTCCGATAATCCCAAGTATGGCTGGATCGTTCTCCTGGTCTGCAGAAAGAACCGTTGCTATTATCTGTACCTCCCTGTTGAACCCTTTCGGAAAAAGTGGCCTGAGGGGTCTATCTATCAATCTTGATATGAGAATCTCCCTGTCTGAAGGTCTCCCTTCCCTTTTAAAGAATCCTCCGGGGAAGCGTCCAGCCGCATATGACATCTCCTGATAGTTAACAGTAAGTGGCAGAAAGTCGAGGTTTGTCTCTTTTCTATCAGCAACGGCAGTTACAAGCACAGCCGTATCAGCGTACTGCACAAGGACACTTCCATCAGCCTGTTTTGCCAACTCACCTACCGTTATCGTTAGGGGCCTCTGAGCAAATTCTATTGTGATTTTTCTTTTCTCCATTTAGATTCCCTTTTTACTTTCTCAGTCCCAATTTCTCGATAAGCTTTCTGTACCTCTCAACGTTTCTATTTTTGAGATAATTCAGAAGGCTCCTTCGATGACCTATCAGTATGAGAAGTCCCCTTCTCGAGTTGTGGTCCTTTGGGAATCTCTTAAAATGCTCGGTAAGAAGCCTTATTCTTTCAGTGAGAAGTGCTATTTGAACCTCCGGAGAACCGGTGTCCCTATCATGGAGCTTGAAGTTCTCAATGATCTCCTTTTTTTTCTCTTTGCTAAGTGCCATTTTTTTCCTCCTATGCGTTTATCAGCCTTTTTACCTTTATAGTCCTTGAAGAAGGATCAGCCACGCCTATTGCAAGCATACTTCCTTCCTTACTAAGTATTTTTGCGAGTTCCCCTTCCTTCCAATCCTTTACGCTCCCAAAGATCGGGACTGGCATCCCATGTCTTAAGAATCTTTCAAGCTGCTTTTCCACAACAACCTCCTTTGCAAATCTCAGAACTTTCTCGCATGGTATAAGGTATTTAATTATATCTTCAACACTCCTTATGTCTTCAACTTTCACGGCCTCATCCTCACCAAATTCTCCGTGCCTTGTCCTTTTTAGAGCGTAAAGAGAAGCACCGCAGCCAAGCTCCTCACCGAAGTCATGGGCAAGGGTTCTGACGTAAGTCCCCTTTGAGCAAATAAGCTCTACCTCCACAAATGGGTGATCGTAACTCAATAACTTTATATCGTAAACCTCCACATCCTTATACATCGGTTCAATGTTGACCCCTTCCTTTGCAAGCTTGTAAAGGGGCTTTCTACCCACTTTTTTAGCAGAAAAAAGAGGTATCCTCTGTTTGATCTTCCCTTTAAATTTAATGAGGTGCTCTTCCAGTACATCCCTTTCGAACCTTTCCGGTTCTATTTTTCTCAAAACCTTTCCTTGAACGTCGTAAGTATCTGTTGTAAGTCCGAGCAAAAATTTCGCTTTGTAAACCTTCTTCACGTCTTCTAGATAAGGAACAAGTTTCACTCCCTCGTTTATAGCAACGGGAAGGATCCCGGTTGCATTCCTGTCAAGAGTACCTATGTAGCCTATCTTTTTGAACCTGGTTATTCTTTTTAGCCGTCTTATTACATCGTAGGATGTCATTCCCTGAGATTTGTCAATTATCAAGAACCCGTTCATAATTCCTCTGAAACCGCTTTTTTTACAATTCCCTTCACTTCCTCGAGAGTACCTTCCAGAATGCAGCCTGCTGCGTTTCTGTGGCCTCCCCCTCCAAAATTGTGGCATATTCTTCCCACGTCAATGTCATCTTTTGACCTCATGCTAACTTTGTATTTTCCCTTATCAAGCTCCCTTATGAGAATAGCAACCTTAATGCCACCCATTTCCCGAATGTACTCAGCAAAACCATCCGAATGCTCGTAAGAGGAGTTTGTCCTCTGAAACATATCAGTAGTCAAAGAAACTATTCCAACTTTACCTCCCTCTGTAACTTCCAGTGTCTTTAATGCCTCGGAAAGGAGAAGAAAACGCTCTTTAGGATGGTTCTCATAGACCATCTCAGCCACAAATCTAGGTGAAACTCCATTGCGTACCAGATGTCCACATATGAAGAATGCTTCATCTGTCGTATTTTGAAACCTGAAGGAACCTGTATCTGTAAATATACCTGTGTAAAGATTTATGGCTATCTCTTGACTCAGAGGAACATCAAAAAACCTAAATATCCTGTAAACAATCTCCGCTGTTGAAGATGCTTGTACATCAACGTAGTTTATCTTTCCAAACATCTCATTCGTTTCATGATGATCGATGTTCACAATGAGATCGTGATCTTTCAGTTTCTCATGTTTTTCTCCTACTCTCTTAAGGTCCCCGCAATCGAGGACAAAGATAGCATCGTAATTTAGGGGTTCTAATTCGGTCTCAACCCTATGAGGTTGAGGCAGAAAACCGTACCTATAAGGTACTTTATCCCTGAGGTAAACCTCTGGGAACAAACCCAGCTGCTTGATAAAGAAGTACATTGCGAAGACCGATCCTATTGCATCGCCGTCCGGATCCACATGGGTAGTAATAAGGAAACGCCTTTTCTCCCTAAGGATTTTCTCAATTTCCTCAATCATCTTTCTTTTTGCTGAGAATCTGCTCTATCTTTAGCGCTTTCTCGTAACTTCTATCCGGGAAGAAAGCCAGATCAGGCATGTACTTTATCCTAATCCTTTTACCAAGTAAAAACTTAATGTACCCTTTCGATCTTTCAAGTGCCTCCTTTGTCTTTTGCCAATCATCCTCGGAACCGTAAACTGAGTAGTAAACCTTTGCCAATCTTAGATCTTCGGACATCTTCACATCCAGGATGGTGACAAACCCAATTCCCGGATCCCTAAGCTCTCTCTGGATTATTATCGAAATCTCCTCCTGCAACTGATCCTGAATCCTGTACTTTCTATACTTCATTTCCCATCCGGATTATTTCAGTTTTTGTGTTAATAATTTTGCCAAGGTAAAGATTCTCTATAAAGTTGTGAACATCTTCAACAGTCTTGTTTATCTGATCTATTGTCTCTCCAACAACAGAGAAACCTATGTAAGCCCTCTGCCACAGATTCGACCGATTTATCTCCATAATGGAGATATTGAACCTAGATCTTGTCCTCTCAACTATGCTTCTTGTAACCTGCCTTTTTTCTTTAAGGGAGTGGTTATCTGGCAGGAATATCTCTACGCTTGATATGCCAACATACATCCCCTTTATCCATCAATCTTCTGTTCCTCTTTTTCTTGAACGTAGAACTCAAGAATATCCCCTTCTATTATATCATCGGTTCCTTCGAGTGCTATCCCGCACTCGTATCCCTGTTGTACTTCCCTTACATCATCCTTGAACCTCTTTAGGGATTTTACCTTTCCAGAATAGATAACGTCTCCCTTTCTCAAGAGTTTCACATTTGCATTCCTTAGGACCTTCCCATCTAGGACGAAACATCCAGCCACCTTTCCAACCTTCGAGATATCGAAGACCTTTCTCACTTCAGCTCTTCCAATGTAGATCTCAACGAATTTTGGCTTCAGTTTACCCTCACAGGCTCTTTTTACGTCATCTATCAGATCGTAAATCACCGAATAGGTTCTTATCTCTATTTTCTCCTTTTCTGCCAGCTCCTTCGCCTTACTTACCGGCTTGGTGTTGAAGCCAAGGATTATCGCATCTGATGCTAAAGCCAGATTTACGTCAGTTTCAGTTATGGAACCGACTCCACTGTGTATTACCCTGATCTCGACCTTTTCATTCGTTATCTTTTTTAAAGCCTCCTCTATGGCGTCCACCGTTCCCCTTGTGTCACCCTTCAAAATCACATTTAGGCTTACTTTCTCCGAGTCGGAAGCCTTTACTGAGAGAGACTCGAGACTGACTCTCTTTACTGATGAGGCCTCCTTTTCTTTTAGCTTTTCAAGTCTGAACTTGGAAAGCTCCTTTGCATACCTCTCTTCGGTTGTCACTATGAATTTGTCACCGGCCTGTGGAACCTCAGGAAAACCAGCGACGAGAACTGGCATAGAAGGCGTGGCTTTCTCGAGCCTATTTCCCCTGTCGTCAAACATGGCCCTAACCCTTCCAAATGATGTTCCGGCTATGAAAGGATCGTGTACCTTCAGCGTTCCCTCCTGGATTATGACCGTTCCAACAGGGCCATGTCCTTTATCCATCCTGGACTCAATAATGATCCCCCTTGCAGGCTTGTCAGGATTGGCCTTAAGTTCGAGCATCTCTGCCTGAAGGATAATAAGCTCCAGAAGCTCCTTTATGCCTATTTTTTTCTTTGCCGAAATCTTTGCGTAAAGCGTACTCCCTCCCCACTCCTCTGGGACAAGTCCAAGCTCAGAGAGGTCCTTCATAACTTTGTCGGGGTTTGCATTCGGTTTGTCTATTTTATTTATTGCAACTATTATTGGGACTGAGGCCGCTTTTGCGTGATTTATCGCCTCTATCGTCTGTGGCATGACCCCATCATCTGCGGCAACAACAAGCACGACTATGTCAGTTACCTGTGCTCCTCTAGCTCTCATGGCCGTAAAGGCTTCGTGTCCAGGTGTGTCAAGAAAAACTATCTCCTTTCCGTCCACATTCACCATGTAAGCGCCTATGTGCTGGGTTATTCCACCAGCCTCCTTTTCAGCAACGTTTGTCTGTCTTATTGTGTCAAGGAGTAACGTCTTCCCATGATCCACGTGTCCCATAATCGTCACAACCGGAGGTCTCGGTTTTAAATCCTCCGGTCTGTCCTTTTTTTCTTCTTCTTTAGCGAAGAATTCTTCCTCTATTGAAAGCTCTCTTTCCAGTTCACAATTGAACTCCTGTGCAACAAGGTAGGCTGTGTCGAAGTCGATCCTCTGATTAATGGTGGCAACAACTCCAAGGTTCAAAAGCTTGGCGATCAAGTCCTGGACCTTAATCCCCATCTTTTTTGCAAGTTCACCCACCTGAATCTCTTCTCCAATCTTGATCAACTTTCTCTGGGGCTTTATTGGTTCCGCCTTTTTTTCCTCTTCTTTCTCAACTTTCTTCTCTTTCTTTACCTTCTGGACGGAGAATTCAAAAACCTTCTGCTTCTTTCTCGGAACAATCTCGTCCTGAACAACCACTTTTCTTTTAGGCAAAACTTTCCTTTTTAGCCTCTCCTCCTCTAACTCCAATTCCTCTATTCGTTTAAGGAACTTCTCAACTTTCCTTCTTTTCCTTTCATCTTCTTCCTCTTCCACATAGGCAAAATCAACGTCTAAGTCTTTGCCGTACGCCTCTTCCAGTACCCTGGTTATCTCTCTCTCTTTCTCCTCACCGATAAGTTCAAGGTCTCCCTTTGGTCTCTCAAAAACCAGGTCTGTTATAGATTTTCCCTCAATCTGAACCTCGAGAGTTGGTACCCTTGCAGCCGGAGCCTCAACTTTTAAGATCTGCAACTTCTTTTCTTCCTCCGATTCCTTAACTATGGGCTCTATCCTAACCTTCTGTTCTGGTTCTTTTTTTTCCTTTCTCTCTGCCTCCGCGAGAGTCGGGATTTTTTTAAGTTCTAATCCTTCCTCTTTTTCCTCAACTATCTTAATCCTTTCTACAATCTTTTGTTTTTCCTCCTCCTTTGGAAGGGGAACACTCTGAAGTCCAATTTCTTTTTTCGCTTCCGCTGCTTTTACGGATGGATTGGCTCTTCTTCTGATTATCGTAGAAGTTACCCTTTTTTCGATAAATTCAGGCTCTTCCTTTTTTAGCTCAGTCTTAGGTTCTTCTCTTTGATCCTCGCTACTTTCGTCCCTTATCTTCACCCCCATACTTTTGAGCTTCAACAAAAGCTCGTCGTCAGACGTTCTATCTTTAAGAGTTGTCAACTTTATCTTCGCCATTATGCGGCCCCGATTTTGGATGATTTTTCAACATACTCCTTCGCCTTCTGAATTATGTTTCTACAATCGTCTATGGCGATGCTCGTAATTTTGTTCATCTCCTCCGGAGTGAGCTTTGCAATGTCCTCAGGTTCTCTTAAGTACTCGTCGTAAAGTATCCTGGCAAGTATTTCGTTTATGTTCAACTTCTCCATCAGCTCACTTATAACCACCTTTGAGGTCTTTTCCACTTCCGATTCGCTCACAATGTCTATCTTCCAGCCAGTAAGCTTAGATGCAAGCCTCACATTCTGTCCCTTTTTCCCTATTGCGAGGGAAAATTGATCGTCACTAACAACTATCTCCATGGATTTCTCTTCTTCGTTTATGTAAACCTTCGATACCTTTGCAGGAGCAAGTGCGTTACACACGTACTTTGCCGGATCAGGACTCCAGGGAACAATGTCAATTTTTTCACCTTTCAGTTCCTGAACTACTGCCTGAACCCTAGAACCTTTCATCCCAACACATGCACCGATAGGATCCACATCAGGATCTTCTGTGTAGACCGCAATCTTTGCCCTCTCTCCTGGCTCTCTTGCAGCACCTTTTACTTTCACAATACCTTCTTGAATTTCAGGAACCTCAATCTCGAAAAGTTTTATTAAGAAACCTGGATGCGTCCTAGAAAGCAAAATCGTGCAACCCCTTTGGGTCTTCTCCACATCCAGAATGTATCCCTTGACCCTGTCTCTCTGCTTGAAAACCTCACCCGGAATAGTCTCCTTAAAGGGTAAGATAGCTTCCCCTTTTCCCAGGTTTACAACGTAGTGATTTTTCTCAACCCTTTGTACAGTTCCGCTCACAATTGTCCCTTTCTTTGTTACGTATTCGTTGTAAGCTACTTCGCTTTCCGCATTCCTTATCCTCTGAAGTATTATCTGCTTAGCTGTCTGAGCCGCTATTCTGCCAAGGCCTGATGTGTCAAGCTTGATCCCGATACTATCTCCGATCATGCACTCAGGATCATGTTTTCTCGCTTCCTCCAGTGAAATTTCCGTATCCTTATTCGTTGGGTTTTCCACGACGGTTTTAAACTGGAAGACCTCTATTTCGTCAAGTTCCTCGTTGTACCTCGCTTCCAAGTCAAGATGACTTCCAAACTTTTTCTTAGAGGAAACTACCATAGCCTCTTCCAGGGCTTTTATTATCGTCTCCCTGGGTATCCCCTTTTCCTTTCCAACCTGTTCTATCACGTAACTTAATCCAAAGTATGCGGCCATCTTTCCCTTTAGATTTCAAATTCTAAATTGGCTTTTTTTATAAAGTCAAAAGGGACTATCACCTGACCCCCCTTTTCTTTCACCTCGATTTCTTTCTCCTTCACGTTTACTATCTCTCCGAGGAAATTGTTTCTCCCGTTTATGCTCTTTTTTGTGACAATCCTGCAGAGCCTGCCCCTGTACCTTCTAAAATCCTCCACGCTTTTAAGCTGCCTTGTTAGACCAGGGGAGGAAACCTCAAGAATGTAAGGATGATCTATAAGATCCTCCACATCGAGTAGGGTCCCTAGTTCCCTGCTTACTTTCTCGCAATCTCCAAGATTTACTCCTCCCTCTTTGTCTATATAAACGCGGAGGATCCATCTCTTCCCTTTAGGTATAAATTCCACGTCAACAAGTTCAATTCCTTCATCCTCAAGGATCGGTCTTACTAGGTCCTCAACTTTGCTCACAATCACCCTTTCCATTTTTCCCTCATATACTAAAAAAGTGGGTCTTGCCCACCTAGATTCGACATATTTTTAACATAATGCCTTTCCAATTTCAATGGAAACGAACCACATGCTCTTGCCTTTTCCCCCCTT
>CALKEQ010000006.1 GCA_938084905.1 uncultured bacterium | reverse complement strand
TACCTCTTCCTCACCCGAAGGAATTTCTTTCAATCGGAAAAAATGAAGAATATCCATTAATACTAACGAGCCTAAAAAGAGCTTATTTCAGACACTCAGGAGGAAAGAACATAGAACCGTTAAGGAGGAAGTATCCCGAGCCATTAGTTTACATTCATCCAGATGTGGCACGCTCTCAACAGGTAAAGGAAGGTGAATACGTCTACATTGAAACCCCTCTGGGCAGGATTGTGCAAAAAGTAAGGATCGAACCTCACATGCACGAGAGGACGGTGTATGCGGATTTCGGATGGTACTTTCCGGAGGAGAAAATGGAGACCCTCTTCGGATGGGAAAGGTCAAACATAAATATCCTAACTAGTGACCTGCCCAGCGGAAGGGAATTTGGAACTCCGAACTTAAGGGCGATCCCGTGCAGAATAAGGCCCATTGAAGACTACTGATCTACGAGTCTTACATCAGAGATATTCAGTTCTAGCATTTTAAGAGTAGCTCTAAGCCTTACAAGATTCCTTTTTACAGCCTCTATCTCGCCCCCAAGTTCTTCAAGTTCATCTGCCAATTTTTTCATCTCCTTTATCTTCTTATCTATGGCCTCTATATCAAAGCCCATTGTACGCCCCTTTACTGTTTTCTTAAGTCTTTGAAACGCTTTGCTTTCACATCGTATCTTGGAAGGGTACCGTAAGGATGAACCTCTATTCTATATCCAAGATTGGTCTTTACCCTTAGCTCATCTTTTAGTCGTGAAAGGATTTTCTCCTTCTCACCTTCGTGATCTGGAAGAATCTCTACTTTTAGAAGAATGTCATCCATGTCGCCTTTTTTAGAAACTATCACCTCGTACTCATCCCCTAGCTCTTTGAAGCTTCTGACCACCTCTTCTATGGCTGTTGGCGCAAGCAAAACTCCCTTAACTTTCGTGATGTCATCGGCTCTCCCTATTACTCCACCATCTATCATTCTGAATGTCCTTCCACAGCCACACTCATAGTCTGCCCATCTTATCACGTCCTTTGAGTCAAAACGGATACAGGGCTTTGCCAGCCTGTCAAATGCGGTTATGATCATCTTTCCATTCCTCATCGGTTCCTCTATTATTTCACCGGTCTCCATGTCCTCTATTTCCACAAGGAAGAAAGCTTCGTTGACATGGAGTCCCCTTTGTTCCGTGCACATGTAGCTCCAGGCTCCAATTTCAGTGGCACCAACGTGGTCGTATACCTTTGCCCCCCATGCTTCTTCCATCCTCTGCCTTGTTGTTGGAATACTTCCACCGGGCTCACCGGCACACGTAATTTTCTTTATTCCTATTGATCTCGGATCTATCCCCATTTTTCTTGCGGTTTCAGCCATCCCGAGAACGTACGTCGGAGTGGCGGCGAAAGCTGTGCATTTCAATTCCTTCATCTTTAAAATACGCGCCTGCGTGTCAAGTACACCTCCTGGAACTACCTCACATCCGATCTTCTCCGCAGCGTAATGTGCTGCCCAGAAGGCAACAAAAACGTTGTATCCGAAGGGAAGAAAGACGCGATCAGTATCCCTGTACCCCTGGGCGTAGAGTATGTAAGCCCAGCATTCGGACCACCATTCCCAGTCCTGCCATGTGTCAGCCTGATACACTGGGGTACCTGTTGTCCCGCTTGTTTGCCTGAAAACTACCACGTCCTTTAATGGCACTGCAAGTATATCTCCGTAAGGGAAGGGTTCCCTGCTTTGCACGTCCCTGAGCATAGACTTGTCTATTTTCGGAACCTTTTTTATATCCTCAAAAGACTTTATATCACCAGGCTCCATTCCCGCATCTTTATAAAGCTTTCTATAGAAAGGCGAATTTGTGTAAGCCCATTCAAGGATCCTTTTGAATTTTTTAAACTGCAACTTCCTCAATTTCTCTCTGGGCATAGTTTCGAGTACAGGATTCCAATATTGGCTCGCACTCTTTCCCATTGTCACCTCCCGGGTATTTTAAAAATAAAAAAAAGGTTCGTGTCAACTTTCATAAATCCCCGGGGCCTATCTTCAGACCCCGGGTTCCTTAGATCACATAGACTGATCAGGAGGGGGCGTTCCAGGTGGATTTGGAAGAGTAAACGGCCACCTGAGCCAAAATGCATTATGTGCAATAAGCCCAGGAGCTACAATACAAAGGTTGAGATAGATGATAAGAATATTCACATCAGCGGGAAGCTTACTCGCGGCGATCTCCTTTGCCTTTGGTCCTAGAATTGCCGTCATCACAATTACCCATATGGCGACAATTATTATCTGTAGAATGAATGCGGAAAGGGCCCTTTTGAAAAAGGTGTATTTTGTTACACCCCAGAATTGGAAATGCCAAGAATGAACTAAAGACCAGAAGATCAAGGATGACCCAACAGCGGCAAAGGAAAAGGTAGGACTGAGACCGAGACGTAAACTGCCCTCCCAGAATACGTATCCTAGGATGTGTGAGAGGATGGTCTGACCAATTGCTGCTTGGGGATGTCCCCATCCTCTAAAAGGCCATCCCTGGGTTGTAAATACAGGACTGAAGACAAAGAACCAGGCTATTGACCATACAAGGTACCCTGTTAGCCAATTCACATTTAAAGGGCCCTTGTGGTTCATAGGAGTATCGGCAAGGGGAGTTCCATCAAGATTGGTCAAAAAGTTCCATATGGCTATTGAGCCGGCCATAATAATTGCAAAACATATGGCCATCGTCCCCCAAGGGTGGATTCTTCCTTTGAAGGGCCATCCATTCCATATGACTCCGTATAAGAGAGTGGCCCAGAACCCTATTACTCCGAACCATAGGTAAAGAGGGCCTATTTCCCATTTTGGGTAAACGAACCTCATAAAGCAGAGAAGCGCGCATGTGAAGATAGCCCAGAAGATCGTCATCCAAATTCCAGGAACGAGACGAGACTTACCTGGAGTCCAACTCCCTGCAGGAGGAGCAAATGGCCAATTGTCCCCAAGAAGGACAAGATGTCCAAGGGCAATTAGCATTATAAGTGTGGCAGGTATGATTTTTAAAATTATTGTAGGAGCCTCGATCCCGTAGACGAAGAGAAGAATTCCAACGATTGTGAAAATTGCGAACTGTATTAGACCTCCGCCTCTTCCAGCTGGACCTATTCCTATCTTTTCATTACCCATTTACCTTCACCCCCCTTTTTTATCGGTTTAGTTAATTTTTACCTCCCGATTCTTATAGGAGATAGGGCCTTCTCCATAAGGAGTTCGTAAGCTGTCTTTTTTCCAAGAAGAGGACCCTTTTCTTTTTGACTCCAGACAGTCTCTGGTCTGCTTTGTAGGATGAATATGTTGGAAGGAAATGGAGTATCCCTGTCGATGGCCCATTCTATGTCCTGAGGACAGCCATAGTAATTTTCGATTTTTTTTGCAATCTTAACTAGTTCAATGATCTCCTTTTCTTCCAGACATGGGCTCTTCTTTTGATCTTCAGAAACCTCACAATGGATCACACCCTTTCCCGGCTCGTATACACACTGAACGGTCTTTGTCGAGATCGTCCTCTCATCAATATCATAAACCACCTTATCAACAACAAACTTGTCAGGATTGACCATACCTGAAACCACTGTCTCTCCAAGACCCCAGCTACCCTCGATAACTACCTTTGAGGGGTCTCCGTTTAAAGGATTTAGTGTAAACATAACTCCAGCACATTTGGCATTTACCATCTTCTGAACTCCGACGCTTATGAGGACCTTTTCATGAGGAAAACCCATCTTGCTCCTATAAGCGATGGCCCTTGGTCCAAAAAGACTCGCCATGCACAGTTTTACCTTTTCCAGAACATCCTCTATCCCGTGGACCCAGAGGAAAGTGTCCTGTTGTCCTGCAAAACTGGCGGTCGGAAGATCCTCAGCCGTTGCACTTGAACGAACGGCAACTGGTACGTCGGAGACTTTAAACATTTCAGATAGTCTCTTGTAATTGGTACCGATTTCATCTACGATTCTCTCTGGAAGAGGAGTCTGAGAAAAGAGGTCCCTTATCTGAGAACTCTTCCTCTCAAGTGAAGAAACATCCTGTGGATCCAGATCGGAGAGAATCCTTTCAATTTCTCCCTTAATCCCACCCCCTATAAACTCAAGATACGCCTCCGTCGTTACTGAAAAACCTGGAGGCACAGGGATACCAGCCTTAATTAGCTCTCCTAAGCTCCCATTTTTTCCACCAACTAGTCTTAGGGCTTCTTTACCCCCTTCTTCGAACCAGAGAACGTACGGCATACTCCCCCCCTCCTAAGTCAGGGAATGGTGGCTTAAGACCACCATCCCTTCTTCTATTTTACGCTCTTTTCAAAATCTTAACAATACCTGTATTTCCATCAACCTGAACTATATCTCCGGTCTTTAGAACAGAGGTAGCGATTCCCGTTCCTGTGACTGATGGGATCCCGTATTCACGACATACGATAGCCGCATGGCTAGTCAAACCTCCAATATCCGTTACTGAAGCCTTGATTTTAGTAAACACTGGAGCCCAGGCAGGGTTAGTAGTTGGGCAAACAAGGATTTCACCCGGCTCAACCTGGGTGATCTCTTCGAGTAACTTAACAACCCTCACCTTCCCTTCGGCAACTCCAGCGGAGGCGGCAAATCCTTTTATCTCTGTTACTTCCGTTGGTACAACAGTTACTCCTTTCAGCCATTCGTTGACTTTTTCGGTGGTAATTCCCCATAGCATCACTGTGAACGGTTCGCTTACTTCTTCCGGAGGTGTTCCCAAAGCCGGAATAGGTGTCCATTTTTTTGCGGCTTCCAGGATCTTTTTACGTTTCTCCGCTTTAGCTTGCCAGTAAGAGGCTCTAGAAGGCACACCTTCACCCAGGGCCCATGTGGTTACAAGGTCCTCCAGAATGATCGGAACTTCGAAACGGTTGAAAAGATAAATATCGTCAATCTCTTTCAGCATTCCGTATTTAACAAGGAGTGAGCCAAACTCTCTTACCTTTTCGAACCATATTGTATGGAACCAGTGTTCTACCCAGAAGAGATGATCTTCCGCGTATTTGTAAATCGTACGGACAGCCTTGTAAGTATCATCAAAGGACTTGCGGTCTTCATCCGTCTTTATAAGTTTTCTATACTCCTCCACCAGCTCTGCTCTCTGCTTATCGATACCTGCAAGGTCTCTTTCAATTCTTTCTCCCTTTTCCACCCTTTCCACATAACTCTTCAAATACCCAAAGGGAACCTCTAGTTTGTTTATCCAGCTACCTTCATAATGGAACCAGCCACTGCCGCATGACACGTAGAACCACGGATCTTTTGCCTTCTCATATTCCACAAGCCAGTTTCTTCCCTCACCTGTCTTTTTCAGATTTTCTATCTTTTCCTCAGGGCTTAGGTCACTCTTTATGATCCTTGCAACCTCAGGAACTGCGGCAGCAAGCCTTGCCAGTCTACAGAGCTCTTCTTCCGGTCTAAACATCTGAACATACGCACCAGCTACGAGTTTACCTATTGTGCTTTCACTGATTCCAGGGAAGAGTTTTCTGCAAGTGTCCGCAAAAAGTAAGTAGGCAAGGTAGGCTAGGTTTAAATACTGGAAGTGGTACTGCCAACCTTTAATCATAGCATTAACAAGTCTGTCCCAGGCATCAATTACTTCGTAAGAAGTGTAGTAGCCTCTCGGTTCGGGAAAAACAGTATCATCCGGCTCAAACTTTGGGAGTTCTGATGGCACCTTTATATTTGCCATCTCTTCACCAAGGGCTCTGAACTTCTTCAACCACAAACCCCACAAGGCATCGTAATGATCAAATACGTAGAAGACCCTTTTCTGGAAAAGCTCGGCCTTTTCCTTCATAAGTTCCTGAGAGGGAGGAGCTACAGGGGTAATGTACATGTAGCAACCTACCATCCTCTGGGCAACACCCTGTGCGGGCGGTATGCAAAATACCCGGGTCGTGTACTGGGAAAGGGCAATCTGCCAGGCTTCGTGGAAGATCAGATCGAGTGGATACATGGGGTCGGGAGCGTGAATCTTGTCGTGGTACCAAAAATGCTTCTCCTCCCATTCCCTCCTTTCCTCACTAAAGAGATAGTGCGGAGGGTACATTTCTTCCCATCCTTCAAGCTCCTTTGGGTATTCGACTTCCAGTGGCATTGGAAAGCCTTTTCTTTCAGCCATTTTTCCCTCCTTTCTCTGAATTTGTTGCCCGAAAGTGAATGAGAATTACGAGATCAAAAACCTTTTTTGATCACCCCCCTTAACTTTTCTGGACCTTACTATACAGAATTTTCCGGGGCCATTTTTTAGTCAAATAATATTAACTTATTGCATATAAGGAAAACTTATGGACACTACGAGCAAAGTAAGGACTTGGATCGGAGCATCTGTATGTGATTTATGAATCTTTCCAATACGTGGTTTGTTCTATTTGCCTTAAGGAACACCATTGACACCTCAAGGTATAAAGGCTCTTCAATTCGAACAAGGCTTATCTTGGCCTTCTCCTCATCCGATACGACCCGTTTTATGACTATGGATACACCTCTACCCTCAGCTACCCACTCTTTTATAAATTCCGTACTTTTTACCTCGAAAACTATTGAAGGCTCTATACCTTTTGAGCGAAAGGCTTCAAGAGCAACCCTTCTCGTGGCTGACCCTTCCTCCCTCATAACGAGCGGATATTTCGCAATATCCTTAAGTGATACTGACTCAAATTTTGAAAGGGGATGGGCTCTATCAGTAATCAGTACAAGCTCTTCCCTCAGAAGAGGAATGATATCTATCCTTTTGCTTTTTTTGGGATTTGCAACAATAGCCGCGTCTACCTCTCCCCTTGTCAACTTCCCAATCATCTCTTCCGAATTGGAAAGATCCACTTTTACTACAACATTGGGATATTCCTTAACAAAGGTTCCGATGAGGGAAGGTACAAAAACTCGAGAGTAGACAGGTGTTGCTGAAATTTTAAGCACAGGGTTTTCTCCCTTTCTCATATCCCATATGAATTTTTGAACTTTCCCACTCAGATCCATTATTTTTTCTGCATACCGAAAAATCGCTTTGCCCTCCTTTGTAAGTTCAATCCCATCTCTTCCCCTTACAAGTAGTTTTCTACCTACCTGGGCCTCAAGCTGTTTTATATGATTTGAGACTCCTGGCTGGGTCATGAAGAGGAGTTCTGCCGCTTTTGAAAAGCTCTTCATTTTTGCCACGTTGTAAAATACGATTAGAGAGTTGAGTGAGAAAGTCAGCATAAGCTTTACTTATATACCATAAGGTTAATTGAATTGACAATCCTTTGCCTCTCTTCGATTATTTTGTCAAGAAAAAATGGAAGGAGGGTAAGATGGATCTTAGGGATTACATATCCATATGTGAAAAGGAGAATGAATTAAAGAGAATCAAGGCCGAAGTGGACTGGGACCTGGAAATGTCCCACATTGCTAAGATTAACGAGGAGAGGGGTGGTCCGGCACTTCTATTCGAGAACGTAAAGGGCTACAAAACGCCAGTCTTCTCCAGCGCATGTACGACCGCATCCAAGCTAGCACTCATACTAGGGACGCCAAAGAACTCAACCCTTTACCAGCTGATGGAAGAATGGGTGAAAAGGACGAAGAACAAAATACCTCCTAAGGAAGTCGGATCTGGACCTTGCAAAGAAAACATAATCGGAGAAAAAGACGTCAATATTTTTAAGTTTCCAGTTCCAAAGCTTTTTCCTCGAGATGGTGGCAGGTACTTTGGAACCACAGCCTACACAATAACGAAGGATCCTGAAACAGGATGGGTAAATATAGGTGTTTATAGGCTCCAAGCACTCGATGAAAAGCACTTAGGAACACAGTTCATAAAAGGAAAGCATGCAGATATCATGCTCCAGAAGTATAAAGCAATGGGTAAAAAGATGCCTGTCGTCGTATGTGTGGGTGGAGACCCTATTTACTTCGTAGTCGGTTCGGCCCGTTTCCCAGCCTTTGAATCCGAGTTCGACTACGCAGGAGCACTAAGGGGAGAACCGATGGAAGTTACCCGAGCCGAGACATGTGATCTTCCCGTTCCAAAGGATGCTGAGATTGTAATCGAGGGAGAGGTAGATCCGGATGAAACAAGACCCGAAGGACCATTTGGCGAGTACACAGGATACTACTCGGGGGTTGGAACAGCTCAACGTAACTTCATAAAGATCAAGTGTATAACCCACAGAAATGACCCGATCTTCTGGTTTACCACTGTTGGAAGAGCTGTCACCGATACCCATATGACTATGGCCATAGCGTACGGTGCTACTCTTTGGCAGGAGCTTTTAGCTATGGGTATTCCCGGTATAAAAGGTGTCTATTGTCCTCCCGAGGGTGCCGGAAGGTTCATAGCCATAATCTCTTTGAAACAGATGTACCCTGGTCATGTGAATCAGGTAGGAACAGCGGCAATATCAACGGAGATGGGTCACTACGGACTGAAAACTGTAATAATTGTTGATGACGACATTGACCCATGGGACATACCACGTGTTCTCTGGGCACTTGCCTTTAGGTTCCAGCCATCAAGGGCTCAGATCATATCTAGGGGAAGATCGACCCCCCTCGACCCTTCTCTTCCGATCGACCAGCGTGATATAACCTCTAGGATCATAATAGATGCCACCATTCCCTTTGAATGGAAGGAAAAACCTGTTATGATAGAACTTGATCCCGAGGTCGTAAAGAGGGTTAAGGAAAGATGGGCTGAGCTAGGATTATAGGAGGTCTAAACATGGCAATAGGCATAGTCGGAATGTTCGATGAAAGGGA
Source organism: uncultured bacterium (assembly GCA_938084905.1). Classification (GTDB taxonomy): domain Bacteria; phylum Desulfobacterota; class Syntrophorhabdia; order Syntrophorhabdales; family JANXAF01; genus CALKEQ01. Next base: position 68,712 of record CALKEQ010000006.1, on the reverse strand, counting down.
GGATATTCTTAGGCTCATTAAGGAAAAGGTGGAGGAGAGGGGTAAGACCCCTCTCCTTATAGATATATCAATAGGCACGGGCGGCATACAACCTACACTCAAGGCAGATATAACCAATGAGGAAATATGCTCTTCGGCCGGTGTGAAATTGGAGGAGATAAAGGGAATGCTTCAAAAGGAGCGTGATAAAGCCGTAAATGCCGTGTCTTTGGGGCTCCAAAAAAAGATAAAAGAGCTTTACGAAAGCGGAAAGCTCGACGCATTAGTTGTAATTGGAGGGATGACGGGGACCTTTATCTCTCTCGAGACTTTAAGATCGTTGCCTTTCGGTTTTCCAAAAATGCTCGTTTCCAGTGTAGCCGCCATGCCAGCGTACGCTTCTAAGCTCTCTGACTACCTTGGCGTTAATGACATTGTGGTTGTAAATACAGTTGTGGATACTGTCGGTATGAACAACCTAATCAGAATTTTGGCATCAAATGTTGCCTCTGCAATATGTGGAATGGCGGAGGAAAAGGCGATTAATATTAAACCGGAAAAAAAGATGGTAGCCATTACTGAGTTTGGTTTCTGCGAAAAGGGAGCCCACCTTATACGGGAATTGTTAAAGGAAAAATTTGAAGTCGTCTCCTTCCACGCCGTAGGCCTGGGAGACAAATCCGCGGTGAATCTCGTCAAACAGGGAAACTTTTCCGCTTTCATAGATCTGGTACCTGCTGGATTTAGTGAACACCTCTTGGGAGGAAATAGAGCAGCAGGTCCTGACAGACTCAGCTCTGCCAGATCTTTAAAAATACCCTACATTCTCACCCCTTGCGGCTTTGACATGATAAGTTGTGGACCTTATGAGAGAAAGGACAAGAACGATCCTCTCTGGACGAAGAGAAGACTGCAAGAGAGGAAGCTCTTCATCCAAGACGCAATGAGAGTGCAGGCAAGGACAAGCAAAGAGGAGATGGAGGAGATCGCCACAAAGGTTGCGGAGGAGCTAAACAGTTACGAGTACAAAGAGATGGTAAGATTCGTTATCCCGAAAAAGGGTTTTTCGTCTATAAGCGTTGAAGGCGGACCCCTTTACGATCCTGAAAGTGATGAGGCTTTCATAAAAACACTAAAAAAATCGATAGATCCTTCCATAAAAATCTACGAGGTCGATACCGATGTAAACTCAGAAGAATTTGCCCATGCTGTTGTGAAGGCTCTTTTTGAATGCATCGAAAATCTCTAAAATAACATTTAGGATGGCAACGAAGAGCCTTATAGTGGGGATAACTGGTGCATCTGGGGTAGTCTATGGAGTAAGGTTGCTTCAGGTTCTCTCTGAAAAAGGGATCCAGACCCATCTCATCATCACTCCCGCAGCAGTTGAGAACCTAAAAATCGAAACATCATTCAACCTTGAGGATTTGAAAAAATGGGCGCATAGGACATACGACATCAACGACATGTGCTCGCCAATTGCAAGCGGTTCTTTTAAGACGGATGGCATGATCATTGCCCCTTGCACCATAAAAACCCTCTCAGCTGTTGCCAATTCCTTTAACGAAAATCTTCTTGTTAGGGCTGCTGACGTAACCTTAAAGGAAAGGAGGAGACTCGTCCTGCTTGTGAGGGAGACCCCCTTCCATGAGGGACACTTAAGGCTTATGCTAAAGGTAACTAGGATGGGTGGAATAATATTCCCTCCTGTTCCTGCCTTTTACCACCGTCCAAAATCGATAGACGACATTGTTGACCAAACAATCGGAAAAGTTTTAGATTTGTTTGGAGTCGATTCAAATTTGTTCAGAAGATGGGGAGAAACATCTATGGAAGAGTGCGAAAGGTAAATGGAGAAATACCCTTGACAAGGGTATTCAAAAAGACGAAGAAAACCATACTTCTCATTGCAACGTTGGACACAAAGGGTAGAGAGGCCCTCTTTATGAAGGAGGTGGCGGAAAAGAGGGGATTTTCAGTTTTACTCATGGATATTGGAATAGGAAAACCTTCTTCCCCTCCAGATATAAGGAATGAGGAAGTTGCAAAAAGGGCTGGTTACGAAATGGGAGAGGTCACTAAAAGGGGGAGGCCTTTCTACGTAAAGGTTATGCAGAATGGTGGACTTTTGATTGCAAAGGAACTTCTCGAATCGAAAATGATAGAGGGGGTAATAGGAATAGGAGGGGGAACCGGAACATCTATTGGGACTTACATAATGAGAGGTCTCCCTTATGGATTTCCGAAAGTGATGGTATCCACTGTCGCTTCAAGGGACGTGAGGGAGTACGTTGGGCTCAAGGACATTTTGATGTTCCACACCGTATCCGATCTTTTAGGTGAGAATAGCTTTTCCAGGTTTTTACTTTCAAAGGCAATTTCAGCCATTTGCGCGATGGCAGAGGATTCTGTCCTCTTCTCTCCTACGAAGCCCTTAATATCACTGACAGCTTACGGAATAAACTCCACATGTGCTACACACGTGGAATTGCTTGTTAAGGAAAGGGGGTACGAGCTCATATGCTTTCATGCGAACGGAACGGGAGGGCCTGCAATGGAACAGATGGTAAAGGAGGGTTTGATAAAAGGGGTGCTCGATCTCACATTACACGAAATTGCAGATGATCTATTCGGAGGATACTGCAGAGGAGCAGGAGAAAGTAGGTTGGAAGTGGAATGTTCCTCTGGAGTACCTGTAATCATTGCTCCAGGAGGGCTTGACAATGCCGTCTTTTCACCCCATTATCCCATGCCAAAGGAGCTAGCTGGAAGAAGAATCTATCAGCACGATGAAAGATTCTGTGTGCGGATGGAAAAAGGGGAGATGGTGAAATTTGCAGAGATAATTGCGAAAAGGTTAGAAAAGGCAGTAAGCCCTGTAAAGGTCCTTATCCCGAAAAGGGGGTTTTCTGAAATAGATGCGGAGGGAAAGGAATTTTTTGACCCAGAAGCAGTTAAAGTATTTGAAATTGAATTAAAGAAGAGGCTTAGGAAGGACATAGAGATCGAAGAAGTTGATGCGAATCTGTGTGAGCGAGCTTTTGCAGAGAAAGCTGTAAAATCCCTTTTTTCTTTGATGGAAAGCTCCGAGAAACCATTTTCTCAATCCCCTTCCATAAGGCTAGAGTAAAATTCCCGTGTTTCCCTGTGCAGATCCTCTGCCAGGTAACACCTCTTTCCTAAAATCATAACTTTTCCATCCTTTCCATAGTCAGGCCAGACTCCGAGGCTTTCACACGAAGGGTTACCACTTCTTGCAAAGGAAGTCCAAGCATCTTGCATTTTTTCTGAAAGTTCATCAGCGTCCTTTCCAGATCCGAAGAATCTTTCGTCGTAGTTACCAAATAAAAAACCGAGCTCAATTGTGTGACATGCACCCAATTTCCCCCCAAATAATGGGGAAGGCCAGTCAAAGAAATACAAAAAGACAGGAGATCCAGAAGAGACCCACTTTTCAACAGTCCTTAAAGTGGGAAGTAAAAAGAAGGTATCGGTCATAAACCTTGAATAGATCATCCACGCCTCCGGCTCAGACCCCTCATTTTTCAGCTTACCGTAATAGTAGCGGATAATCTCTTCTGCCTTCCTTGAAGGAAAAGTCTTTCCGATCATCCTTTTTAAGTCATCCATGTCCATGCTCATCATTTTAGGATTGGTAAAAACGAAAAGATTCCATTCATTTGCGTTTGTTCCAACAAGAAGGGGCAAATCCTTTATTCGCTCCTTCTCCATAAGATTAAGAGGTCTGTCTTTTAAGGTTTCTCCGTCTATGGTAGGAGAAAAGACGGTCAGTTCACCCGTTTTTCTAAGAAGAACTTCAGCGCTTTTAATTAGTTCCTCTGGCGAAAATTCCCTCAATTTTTCAACATCTTCCTCATCTACGCCCGATATCTTAAGAAACTCTCTTGCGTAAAAGTTTGATGTCTCTCTATCGAAGAGTGCATCCACGTTTACACTCTGGAGTACGACCTTTTTAAAGAGACCCTGACTTTCCTCCATTGCCAAAAGTGAAGCGATTGATATTGCGCCTGCTGACTCTCCAAATAGTGTTATATTGTCCGGGTCTCCTCCAAAGACCTCTATATTTTCCCTGACCCACTTAATCGCGCATATTTGGTCGAGTAAACCCTCATTTCCAGTAGAACCTATTTTACCGTTACCTATTTCTTTGAGCCTTAAAAACCCAAATGGACCAAGTCTGTAATTTATGGTAACTAGAACAACGTCACCCCTTATTGCCATTTTTCCCTTTCTATAAAGAGGGTGGGAGGATGAGCCTATCGTAAATGCACCACCATGTATCCAAACCATAACTGGCCTTTTTTTACCGTCTATTCCCGGTGTGTAGATGTTCAAGTATAGGCAATCCTCACTCTGTCTTTCCCTGAAAGACATCCCCTTAAAAAATTCAAATTCCGGCTGAGGACAAATACATCCGTATTCTTTAGCTTCAATTATTCCCTTCCACGGTTCTTTTTCCTTAGGAGGCGCCCACCTTAGAGGACCTATGGGAGGGCAAGCGTAAGGGACCCCTTTGAAAAGGAAAAGATTCTCTCTTTTTTCCCCTCTTATTTTTCCACTTTTTGTCTCAACCACAACATCCATCGCAGGACCTATTATACCTCCTCCACAAAGGTTTTTATGGCCAGATTCAAAGCTTGCGGTTTCTCTAACATCACCATATGTCCGGCATCTTCAATAAGAACCAATTTTGAACCCCTTATCTCATTATTCAGATAGTAAGAGTACTTTGGAGGAGTTAGTCTGTCTTCCAGACCGCAAACGATTAGGACAGGGATTTGGATCGATTTTACGTTGTCCATTATGTCAAATTTGTCGCAAGACAGAAAATCCCCGTATATTACATCTTTAGGACACTTCATCATCTCCACCTTACTCTCCATAACCAAGGAATAATCCGCCTTTTTGGAAAAAGCAAAAGAAGAAATGAGATCGATCGTTCGCTCCTTATCTTTTTCTATACCTTCAAGTATCTGGGGAAGAACTTTGAGCCTTGCCCCACTTCCTATAATTACGAGACCCCTAAATAGATCGCTTCGTCTCAGAGCAGAGGCCATTGCTATTGCCCCACCAAGAGAATGGCCAACAAGAAACGACCCTTCAAGACTGTGGCTCACTATTACTTCAAATAGGAAATCTACATACTCCTCCACAGAACTTAACCCCGGGCGTGACGAATTGCCGTGCCCTGGCAGGTCAAGGAGTATAACTTCCATAAAGTTACTTAGGAAATCTTTCTGTCTCTTCCAGAGGGTTCTATTCCATGCTGCCCCATGGATAAATATGGCCTTTTTCCCGCTTCCGTGTCTTTCCAGGTAATCCTCCCACACGGCTCTTATCTTATCCCTTTTTATCCCCTTTTTCAATTGCCTTTCTTCTTTCCGACCTTGACACGGCTATTCCGGAAATTGTATCATTCATAAAAAAGGAGGACCGAAAATGAAGATAAAATGGTACGGACATGCCGCTTTTAGGATCGAAACTGAAAAGGGAGTAAGAATCATAATCGATCCTTACCAATCTGGAGCTTACGGTGGTTCTCTCTCATATGGAAGCATAAAGGATGAGGCAGATATTGTTATTGTGAGTCACGATCATGATGACCATAATTACACAAGGGAAATAAAAGGGGGATTCGAACTTGTAAAAGATGCGGCTGAAAGGGAGATAAAGGGGGTAAAGATAAAGGGTTTTCCCACATTTCACGATACATCTTCCGGCAAGGAAAGGGGAAAGAATCTTATGTTTTTGATTGAGGCCGACAATTTAAGAGTTCTCCATGTTGGAGATTTGGGTCACATCCTCGATTCCCAAAAGATCTCAGAGTTGGGCCGTGTTGACGTTCTCCTTCTCCCCGTTGGTGGATACTACACTATTGATGCAAATGAGGCTACATCAATCATGGAGTCTATAAAGCCTCGAGTTACTATACCGATGCATTTTAAGACAGAAAAATGCCATTTCCCGATCTCTGAGGTTAAATCCTTCCTCGAAGGGAAAAAGAACGTGGTATTTTTGGATTCTCCAGAGATAGATATAACTGATAGGACTCTTCCCGAAAGCCCAACGATATACGTTTTAAAATACGCCCTTTAAGCTTCGAATGCTCATCCCCCTTCTAGGTAAGGAGGAGATAGAAAAGATCGTAAAAAGATTGGCCTCTGAAATAGAAAGGGATTTTGGGGACGAGGAGATTGTTTTCATCTGTCTCCTCAAAGGGTCATTCGTTTTTACGTCTGATCTAATAAGGAACATAAGGAACCCGTGTAAAGTAGATTTTTTAAGGGTCTCTTCATATGGAGACAGAATGTCCTCTTCCGGTGAGATTGCAATAAGTAAGGATGTTGAATTCGATCTAAAGGGAAAGAACGTAATCGTTGTCGAAGATATCGTCGACTCAGGACTCACTTTAAGTTACGTAAAGGATTTTCTATTGAAAAAGGAACCAAAGAGACTTAAGATCTGCACACTACTCGATAAAAGGGCAAGAAGGAAGGTCGACCTAAAGTGCGATTACGTTGGTTTCAGCTTCGAGGACGGCTTCGTTGTCGGTTACGGCATAGATTATGCGGAAAAGTACAGGAACCTTCCAGGCATATACATTCTGAAAGATGAGGAATAGGAGGGGATATGCAAGTCCTTGTACTTTACTATTCAAGAACAGGAAACACAAAAAGGCTAGCTGAAGAGGTTGCAAAAGGTGTTAATGAAGTTGAAGGGGTTCGGGCTCTTCTTAGGTCAACGAAAGAAGTTACAAAGGAGGACTTTGTCAATTCGGACGGAATAATAGCCGGATCCCCCGTCTATTTCGGTACGATGGCTTCAGAGCTAAAGGAGGTTTTCGACAAATTTGTGGGTGTGAGAAAACAGATGGAGAACAAAGTAGGGGCCGCATTTGCCACTTCAGCTGATCCAAGTGGGGGAAAGGAGACTACAATCATGTCTATCCTCCAAGCCTTCCTCATTTACGGCATGATAGTTGTCGGCGATCCAATGGACGCAACTGGTCATTATGGAGTCGCCTGCTCCGGAATGCCAAAAGAGGAGACATTGGAGAATGCGAGAAAACTCGGAAGAAGGGTCGCCACACTTGTAAAAAGCTTAAAAAAGGCGGGGTAGCTTGAGGTACATTCATGGGAAACCCGCTCACCTCCTCAGCCCTGAAGATTGTCTTATAGTTGTAATAGATGTCCAGGAAAGGCTCGTACCTTTCGTTGAAGAAAGGGATATTCTGGTACGGAACATTGTAAAGCTCCTAAAGATTGCAAAGATTCTCGACTTAAAGGTCCTTTTTACTGAACAGGAGAAACTAGGCCCAACAATACCGGAAATAAAGGAGGTTTACAACGGGACCACAATTTCCAAAGTCCACTTTAACTGTTTTTTCTGCCCAGATTTTGACAGGGAAGTTGAGAGGTCAATGAAGAGGACGCTTGTAATCGCTGGTATAGAATCGCACATATGCGTCCTGCAGACAGCCATCTATGCGCTTGACCGTTACCAAGTCCACGTTCTTCAAGATGCGGTATCGTCAAGGACATCAATTAACAAGAACGTAGCCATAGAAAGGATGAGGCAGGCTGGATGCGTCATATCCACAACTGAGATATTCATATATGAGCTCTTAAAGAGAGCTGGAACAGACACATTCAAGAAGGTCCTTTCTATTATTAAGTCGGACTAATCTTTTTTAAGGTAGACGATATCAGAAGGGGAAAAGTTTCCACCCTTTCTTACCTTTGCCAAAGAGGCATCAACACCGAATAGTTCTTTTATCTCAAGTTCTCCCTTGTACTCGCCCCTCTTTATACCGATTGACATCTTCGTCTTCTCGTCAAATATCCTTATTCCCGGGGAGAAAACTTCGAGCACGTCACCTACTTTCAATCCGGACAATCTTCCCGCATTCAGGTAAACCCCGTCTTTGTCGACTGAAGCTACCCTCGCGTGCCAGTCTATGGAGAGAACGGTCTTAAGTAAGTCATCTGCAATGACCTCTATGGCAAGATCTATTGCTCTCATCCTTGCCTTCTCCACGCTGTGTTCACCTTTTTCCCTAGAAAGTGATACAGGGTTTCTTCCAGAGAGTCTTTTTAGGAGAGTGCCAGTTTCTGTGCTGTAAACATTTACACTTATGGAGGAGACAGCGAATGATATCTCTTTTTCCTCTTTGCCCTCAAGCTTTGAGGTGGTGGTGTAAACATCGGAGACTTCTCCTGAAATGATCGCTTGAATTCCGTATACTTCGTTTAGGATCCTCATGTTGTCCAAATCGAGAAACGAACCCTTTATATCAATATTTGCCGGCTCCACACATACTACCGTTCCAGTCCCTTCAAGCCTCGATATTAACCTTCTCGTGACCGTTTCTCCAAGTTTTTCCTCTTTGTAATTGGTCTTGTCATCAAGCGGTAAAACGACTACCTTCCTCTTCATCCTCGGTGAGGGGAAATCGAATGGCACGGGGATCACTACTGAGGTGGGAATCATTGGATAACTTCCAATCTGAGCCGGATACACAACCTGGGGCTGTAACCCCTTCTTTTTCAGCTCCTCCTCAAGTTTTGCTATTCGTCTCTCAAGCTCCCTTCTCTCCTGCCGATCTGTAAAAACGCCTGAAAGGGTATCAGCAAGCCCCGGCCTATACTGATCCTTTCTTACCCATATGTACTCCGGCTCATTGGGAGAGAGTGTAAATCTCCTGTTCCGGACATATATGTACTCGATCCCATCTATGACCTTTATATCGCCAGGCTTAGGTTCCTCTTCAACCTTCTCAGTCCTTTTCTTCTCTTCCTTCTTTACCACCTCTTTTTTCTTCACGAAGGGGATGTGGCTACAAGAAGTAGCAAGAACTATCAGCGTGGCCAGGATGAGGATCAGCTTTTTCATGAGACCATTATAATTTAGAGAAAAGAAGAAGTCAAACTAGAAAAAAACTGAGACAGCCCCCTCAGCTAAAAGCGTTAAATCTCGCGGAAAGATACCCAGGTAAAGCAAAAAGAAGATACAGATGAAAACAACGAGAAAGTAAGGCGAGGATAAGTCTATTTCTCCAATCTCCTTTACCGGCTCCTTAAAATACATGTACATTATCACACGGAGGTAATAGTACGCCGCAACCACACTGTTTAAGACACCGATAATTGCTAGCCAGACGTAACCTGCTTTTATGGCAGTAGAAAAAACGTAGAACTTAGCCATAAACCCTGCAAGAGGTGGAACACCTGTAAGGGAAAGTAGAAAGATACTTAGACAGAGAGAAAGAAGGGGATGTTTTCCGGACAGCCCTGCGTAACTGTCTATATCTAGGTTCTCCTCCCCTTTCCTCTCCATTAGCATAACGCATGTAAATGCGCCTATGTTCATAAAGGCGTAGGCAAAGAGGTAGTAAATTATGCTGGAGGAAAGGGATCTTTCTCCGGTCACAAATGCCACAAGAATGTAGCCTGCGTGTGCTATACTCGAATATGCCAGCATTCTCTTTATATTTTCCTGAACAAGAGCCGTAAGGTTAGCATAGCTCATTGTTATTACCGCAATAAGCCATAACACCCCACCCCAATCTTTTATAACAGGTAGAAAGGCAGTGTAGAAAATCCTTAAAAAAGTAACAAATGCGGCAGTTTTTACTCCCGCGGCCATAAATGCGGTAACTGAAGTAGGTGCGCCTTCGTAAACATCTGGCGTCCACATGTGAAAGGGAACAAGAGCGATTTTAAAAGCAAAACCGACTGTAATCAAAGCAACACCAAGCATAAGGACACTCGAATAATTACCAGCAGATATCGCCTCCGAATAAGCCCTTATATCGAGAGAGCCTGTGCTTCCGTAAAGAAGGGATATACCATAGACCAAAAAAGCGCTGGCGAAGGCGCCAAGGAGAAAGTACTTTAAAGAGGCCTCAGCTGACCTCACATTTTCCCTAAACATACCGCACAGTACGTACACTGAAATCGACATAAGCTCAACTCCGATGAAGATGGTGAGCAGATTGGTTGTGGAAACCATAATCATCATGCCTAAAGTCGAGAAGATTAGGAGGGGATAGTACTCTCCAGCTATGGCATTTTCCCTCTCTACGTACCTAATGGAAGCAACTGTGATTAGGACCAGTATGACAAGGATAAGCCCCTTTATGAGACTGGCCAGAGGGTCCAAACTGTAAAGACCGAAAAAGGCCTCTCCATTGAGCCTGGAAAGTCTAAGAACAAAGAAGAGAGCAGAGGAAGCTGCTATTAAAGTTAGGATACCTAGAAGGGACTTCGACTTTTCTCCCAGAAAAGCCTCAATCAAAAGAAGAAGAAGTCCGAATCCACATAAAACAACTTCTGGCATAACAAGGCTAAGGTCATCCATCATCTTCTTCCCCCAAGATCAGAAATGGAGGATAACTTTTGTTGCGTATCAACTGTAGCATAGTAGGCTTTCCTTTCGCTTACAAATTTCAAGAACTCTTCAACAGTTGTGTCCATTTTCTTAAAGAAGACCTTCGGATACACTCCCATAAGTACGATGAAGAAAACTACAGATGAGAGTATCAGGATTTCCCTACCACAGAGGTCTTTAAGTTTTCTATTTTCCTCGTGCTTTATAGTGCCAAACATTACCCTCTGGTACATCCAGAGCATGTAAATAGCACCAAGTATAACGCCTGTAGCACCAAGTATCCCGTAAATCTTTTCTGCTCTGAAGGCTCCGAGTAAAATCAGAAACTCGCCCACAAACCCATTCGTGCCCGGAAGGCCGATAGATGAAAGAGTTACTATCATGAAAAATGTAGCGTAGATAGGCATAACGGAGGATAACCCGCCGAAATCGGAGATCATCCTTGTATGCCTTCTCTCGTAAAGCATACCAACAAGGAGGAAGAGTCCACCAGTTGAGATTCCGTGGTTCAGCATCTGGTAAATGCTTCCTTCCACTCCCTGCATGTTAAATGCGAACATGCCAAGCATAACGTAGCCTAAGTGGCTAACACTCGAAAAGGCGATCAGCCTTTTCAGATCTGGTTGCATCATACTCACTATGGCTCCGTAGATGATTCCTATTATCGCAAGGATGGAAATAATCGGTATGGCATCATAGGCAGCTTTAGGAAAAAGAGGGATCGCGAATCTTAAAAAACCGTAAGTACCCATCTTTAGAAGCACTCCAGCGAGGATCACACTGCCAGCAGTAGGGGCCTCTGTGTGGGCATCAGGAAGCCATGTGTGAAAGGGGAACATGGGTACTTTAATGGCAAAGGAAATGGCAAAGGCGGCAAAGAGGAGGTACTGGATGGAAAGGGGCACATAAGTGGTGTAGAGATCGAAAATGCTAAATGTGAAGAACCCTTTCTGCCTGTAGAAAAGATAGTAGAGGGCAAATATGGCAAGAAGCATAAGGACGCTTCCAGCCATTGTGTAAAGGAAAAATTTCACTGCAGCGTATATTCTTCTTGGACCTCCCCATACACCTATGAGAAGGTACATTGGGACTAACATCAATTCCCAGAAGATGTAGAAAAGAACAAGATCTAACGCGCAAAGGGTGCCTATCATCGCTGTTTCAAGAAAGAGAAAGGAAATGTAATACTCCTTTACCTTCGTCTTTATGTCAGTCCATGAGCACAGAACGCACAGAACTGTGAGGAATGTGGTAAGAAGAATGAGCAGTAGGCTTATCCCGTCAATCCCCAGAAAGTAGCTTATGCCCCACTCTGGAAACCACGTGTACCTCTCCACAAATTGCATTCCCTTTTTTCCTTCGTCGAATAAAAAGAAAAGGGGCAAGGAGAATACGAACTCTAAAACTGAGAAAATAAGGGCAATCACCTTTATGGCATATACCCTTTCCCTGTTAACAAAGAGAAGGACGATTGACCCTAAAAGGGGAAAAAAGATAAGGATGCTCAGTATGGGAAGGTCTGTCATACCCTACTCCTTAAGAGGTAACTTTCATAAGCAGATACCCCACAACCAAAATAGCGCCAATTATTATTGAAAAAGCGTAAGCCTGAACGTATCCGGACTGGAGGAATCTGAGGACGCTTCCAAGACCTCTTAGGAAATAGCCTGTCCCATTTACTATGCCATCTATGATTGCCTCATCAATCACATTTTTCATAAACCTTCCAAATCTCAGAAGGTTGTCAACAAAAAGAAAACCGTATATCTCATCGACAAAGTACTTGTTGTGGACAGTTCTGTACAGATTGGGATACTTCTGAACAAAAGATTCCGAAAGCTCGGGTTTCTTCAAGAAGTAGAGGTAGGCGAAGTATATTCCTATTAAGGCTACAACAACCGATAGAACCATAAGTCCAATTTCCAAGCTTAAAGGATGATGAATTTCCCCTTCGTGAGGTACTTTAAAAACAGGTTCGAGGAACTTCTCAAAGTGAGCTCCCCCTCCAAGTACATGGGGAACTCCCACGTATCCACCTATTATGGACAGGATAGCAAGGATGACAAGGGGTATAGTCATGATTTTTGGGGATTCGTGAACGTGATGCTTTATTTCCTCATCAACTCTTTCCTTTCCGTAGAAAACGTTAAATAAAAGCCTGAACATGTAAAAAGCCGTCATACCAGCCGTAACAAGACCGAGAATGTATATGAAGATGGAACCTCTATTTGAGGAAAACGCTTTCCATAGAATCTCATCCTTTGAGAAAAATCCAGAAAAACCTGGAATTCCAGCTATGGCAAGACAGGCAATAAGGAAAGTCCAATGGGTTGTGGGAAGATACTTTTTTAGACCTCCCATTTTTCTCATGTCAAGCTCACCTGCGAGGGCATGCATAACACTTCCAGCGCCGAGGAATAAAAGGGCCTTAAAGAAGGCGTGGGTCATAAGATGGAATATTCCAGCCGCGTACGCACCTACTCCAACGCCTACAAACATATACCCTAGCTGACTTATTGTGGAGTAAGCTAAAACCCTCTTTATGTCATACTGGGCAAAACCGATCGAGGCCGCTAGGAATGCAGTGAGAACACCGATTAGCGCCACGATAAACATGGTTTCCGGCGCAAGATTGTAAAGGAAGTGCAACCTTGCAATCATGTAAACTCCTGCTGTAACCATTGTTGCCGCATGGATGAGTGCGCTGACAGGAGTTGGTCCTTCCATTGCATCTGGCAACCAAACGTATAAAGGTATCTGAGCTGATTTTCCTGTCGCGCCAATAAAGAAAAGGAGAGTTATAAGGGATATTACGTTCTCGTTTAGGAGATTCACATTTTTCTCTAACTCACTGAAATTGAGGGTCCAGACACCTTTTGAGCCAAGGGAGAATAAGAGGAGAAATATTCCAAGCAGAAAGCCATAATCGCCTATTCTATTGACGATGAAGGCCTTCTTCCCAGCATTTGATGCAGAATCTTTTTCATACCAGAACCCTATGAGCAGATAGGAGCAAAGTCCGACACCTTCCCATCCTACGAACATGAGAAGTACGTTATTCGCTGTTACAAGGATGAGCATCATGAATACGAAAAGATTGAGGTACGTGAAGTACCTTGGATATCCTGGATCTTCGTGCATGTACCCAACGGAGTAAACGTGTATCAAAAACCCAACACCTGAGACAACAAGACACATAACGATTGAAAGGGGATCGATCCTAAAACCGACTCTTGTGACAAATTCCCCTGAGATTATCCAGTCGAAAATATCAACCTCAATGAGACGTGCCTCAGGAGGAAGCCTTAGAAGTTCAAAGAAGGTAAAGACTGAAAAAAGGAAGGAAAGGAAGACTGAAAGGCAACCAACCCATGAAACAAAAGCTTTTGGCATCCTTCTGCCTAGAAGTCCATTTAATAAGAACCCTACTAATGGAAATGAAGGGATTAGCCAGATGTATTCGCCCATCTTAACCTCATCCTTTCAGAAGATTCATCTCATCAACACTTATCGTCCCTTTCAACCTGAATATCATCACAAATATTGCAAGTCCAACTGCAGCTTCCGCTGCTGCCACTGTCATGACAAAAAACACGAAGATCATACCCTCTAGCGCCTTCTGTATTCCCGTTGCAGAAATGAATGCCAAATTTGCCGCATTTAACATAAGTTCTATACACATAAAAACGATAATCCCATTTCTTCTGGTTATTACTCCTATTGCGCCGATAGTGAAAAGGATCGCACTCAAGAGAAGGTAGAGATTATAGGAATGTTCAACCATTACATTTTCCTCCTTTTTGCGAGGACAACAGCTCCTATTATCCCCACAAGCAAAAGAACAGATGCGATTTCAAAGGGAAAAAGGTACTTCGTGTATAGGAGTTTACCAACTGTCTTAGGATCTCCGAAAGGCATAGGCTCTGGCTTTACCGTCCAAGCCCTGTAAAAGTAGACCCCCACCAAAATTTCAACGAAGAGAAGAACTGTAAGGACCACTGCGAAAATCCTCGAAACAGTCATTTTCCCTATTTCCTCGGGACCCTTCTCAAGGTGGATAAGCATTATTACGAAGAGAAAGAGCATCATTATTGCACCGGCGTAGACTATAACTTGGGAGATGGCTATGAACGTCGCATTAAGGAGAAAATAGAGGACAGCAAGACTTATAAATGTTACAACTAGCCAAAGCGCACTATGGACAGGATTCTTTCTAGTTACCATCATAACTGATGAAAAAATCGAAAGGATTGAAGCGATGAAGAATACAATCCATTTAAATACGATTTCCGCCATGTGCCACCTTTTCCTTTAACGATATTAATCTTTCCTTTGTCAGTCTGAAGTTCTCTTTTTCGTAGTGAACGTATTCGTAATTCGTGCTCATTCTTATGGCATTTACCGGGCATATCTCTTGACAGAAACCACAGAATACGCATCTAAGTGAATCTATCTCGTATTTTATGGGATACCTTGTGCCGTCATCTCTTTCTCCAATCTCTAGACTTATACACTGAGATGGGCAGTAGGCAACACAAAGCCCACAAGCGACACAGAGACTTTCTCCCTTTTCATTGGTCATAAAGTAGTGGATACCCCTCCAGGTAGGGTAGGGCTCTCTCTTCTCCTCGGGATACTGGATCGTTATAGGTTTAGAGAAAAAACGGGAAAGGGTAAGCATCAAACCTTTTATTAGAGGTATTATCATCTTCCTCACCTCACAGTCACAAAAAATGCTGTAACAATAAGGTTAAGAATGGTGAGAGGAAACAGGACCTTCCAGCCAAGCTTCATTATCTGGTCGTATCTCAGTCTCGGATAAGTGGCTCTGACCCATATGAATACAAAGACTATTAGAAAGACCTTGATCAGGAACCAAAGTGTACCGGGAAGATAAGGCCCATGCCATCCACCTAGAAAAAGGGTTGTCGCCAAAGCAGCTACGGCGAGCATGTGAGTGTATTCTGCAAAGAAGAAGAGGGCAAATTTCATGCTGCTATATTCGATATTGAACCCGCATGCGAGCTCACTTTCAGCCTCAGGCATATCAAAAGGGGCTCTGTTCAGTTCAGCGAACGCACATATCATGTAGAGGATAAAGGCGAAGGGCTGATAAACGATAAACCACATTTCCTTCTGGGCATTTACTATCTCCCTCAGATTCATCGAACCTGAAAGGATAAGCACCCCGATAATTGCTAGACCAAGGGACACCTCATAGCTGATCATCTGAGCTGCAGCTCTAAGAGAACCTAAAACCCCGTATTTGTTTCCAGAGGACCATCCACCAAGCACAACCCCATATTCTCCCAACGAAGCCATCGCAAAAAGGTAAAGTAGTCCTACGTCAACATCTGCAATAACTAGCTTTATTTCCCTTCCAAATAGAACCAGTTTATCTCCAAAAGGAATTACAGCGGCCATGGAAATTGCCGCGGTAATAACTATCATTGGAGCTATTACATAGAGTGGTTTGTCCGCATTCTCTGGTATTATCTCTTCCTTGAAAAAGGATTTAATTCCATCAGCGATAGGTTGTAATATTCCAAAGGGGCCTGCCCTGTTAGGTCCGTATCTTATTTGGATACGTGCTAAAACTTTCCTTTCGATGAGGGTGAGATAAGCGGCAAAGAACATAAGTACCGCAATTACTACAACGTTCTTAATTAAAACCTCAATCAAAAAATATAGAGTTTCCATCTCTTCAGCCCTTCTCCACCTTGACCTCAAGAGGCTTGTCTAATTGTTCAAAAAGCTTTGTAAAACTAAAGTCAAAATGTGGCTTGAAGAGTAAAACCCCTTCAGCCATTCTGTCATTTATTGAGATCTTCGCCATTATACTCCCATTCTTACTCTCTATTTTTACTTCCTCCCCTTCCTTGAGATTTAGAGCCTCAGCATCTCTTCTTGAGATGTACACTTTATCGCTCTCTACCATTTTCATCCCTTTCGAGTACCTAAGATACGGATTTTTAAAGGTATCCCTGAAGGATGCCATTATTACTCCCTTTTTTGGGTACTCTTCGTGGTCAATGAGAAGGTAACTTTTTTCAACCCCTTCTCCTCTAAGATAATCCTCAATTTGACCTGTCACTTCGTTCTTCGCCCAAGTACAATTGAGTTTTAGGAGGAGACCTCTAAGTATCGATATACTGTCTACATGGCTCTTTATTTTCCTTACCC
The DNA here is from genome assembly GCA_938084905.1 of uncultured bacterium. Lineage (GTDB taxonomy): Bacteria > Desulfobacterota > Syntrophorhabdia > Syntrophorhabdales > JANXAF01 > CALKEQ01. The sequence continues at coordinate 52,140 of CALKEQ010000006.1, read as the reverse complement.
TTCCAATCTTACCAGACCCCGAAAAGTAAGTACCTTCCCTTTCATGAAAACCACTTACTGGGATAACAAGATTGGCCAAATTGGTAATCTCAGTTGGAAGGAAGGCAAAATGAACTATGTATTTGGACTTTGATGCCTTCTCGATCACATCGCTAGAGAGGTACTGGGATGGTTCCTCATCAAATATTAGAATCCCCCTTATCTCTTCATCAGTGAAGATCTTGAGGGGATCTACCATTTCATTAAAGATAGCCGATACCCCAACTCCATTCGCCTGTTCCACAACTGGAAAAAGCAAAGCCCCACTTAGGAGTGAGAAATTTATCAGTTTTGCTATTCCAGCCTCACCTATAGCAGACCCAAACACTATTCCCATCCTCTTCGATCCCTTAATAAGCTTGAGAATGTCTTTAAAGTCCTCTTCACCAATTCCACAAAGATCGAGAACGGTTTTCTCTTCAAGATTAAGAATCGACTTCCTGTATTCATCGTAATTCCTTATCCCACTCCTTACCCCTTCTTCCTTAATGAGATAAGAAGCGACCAGATCAAAAAGTAGGCCTTCGCAGAAGGTCCTTACCTTTAAGGATTTGATTGCATAAGCTGAAAGTGGCCCCTCATACTGATCGATCGTTACGATTTTTACCCCTTTCCTTTTTATGGCCTCCCTTATTTTTACTGAGAATACATGATTATCGGAGAGTAATTCGGAGCCAGTTGTGAAAATAAGATCACACCTAGCCAGGTCATCTAGATCGTACCCATAAGGCAAGCCAGCATTCTTGTACGCCTTGAGCAACTTGTAAGGGAAAAAGTAAGAGGAAGAGGAAAAATAGGCCTTTTTAAAAATTCTTCCCAGCTCGTGTATGAGGGAGGCCTCCTCGTTCGTAATTCTAGGAGAAACAATGAACCCGATTGCACCGCCTTCCTCTTCTATTTCCTTCAAATTGTTGATCAGTTCTCTCTGCGCTTCCTCCATTGAAAGTGTGCGCTTCTCGTCATAAATCCTTACGAAAGGCTCTTTTATCCTAAGCTCGCTCATCGCGAAATCGTAACCGAATCTCCCTCTTACACATAGAGACCCCATGTTAGGACCCATTCTCTCCTCAGTTTCAATCTTTGAGATGTAACCGTTCTGCGAAACAAGAGAAAAGGCACACCCAAAGCCACAGTGCGGGCAGGTCGTAATTACGTCTTTTTCTGCCATCCAGGGTCTAGTTTTTAATGGAGAAAGATTCTCAGTTAAAGCACCGACTGGACAGACACCTAGGCATTCTCCGCATGAGATACACTCCTCAGCTTTATAAATTCCAATTTTTGAACCTAAGCCACCTCCCTCTATTTGCAAAACCCCTTGCCCTGAAATCTCCTTACATGCATGGTAACACCTCAAACAGAGTACACATCTTTTTGGCCACTTCCTGATTAAGGGTGTGGAGAAGGGTTCAATTCTATCCTTCTTTGCCGTTATCTTGTAGTCGGCTTTGTCGATTCTGTGTTCGTAGACGAGATCCTGCAATTTACATTTTCCAGCTTTGTCACATTGGGGGCAATCAAGGGGATGTTCCATGAGTATGAACTTCAAAAATTCGCGTCTCATCTCAAAGAGTCTTTCCGATTTGGTTACTATTCTCATCCCATCTACAACAGGCGTGGTACAAGCCGTCTGTGGCTTTTCAAAGCCCTCAATTTCCACGATACAGAGCCTACACGAGCCTATAGGGAAAAGACGCTCATGGTAGCAAAGGGTTGGAATGTATATCCCATTTTCCCTAGCCACCTCGATTATGGTCCTTTTTTCCTCCGTCTTTATCTCTTTTCCGTCTATATCGATGCTAATCATGGTCGAGTGCCACCATCCCTATTCTGTAACATCTCAAACATCTCATAGATTCGTAAAAAGCTTCATCCACTCTATAACCTTCCTCTACCTCATCGAACACCCACTTTCTCTTTTCAGGCTCGAGCATTCTCAAGTGTATCCTGTCCATTTTTCCAGCAACTTCCACCTTCTCCTCCCTATTGAAGACCCTAATCTGGGAAAAGAACTTGATGAATCTCTCCTCTTCAGAGGGAACAAGCTTAAGTCCTCTAAGATAGAGATCTATCATCTCCGCGGCCCTTCTGCCATTTCCTGCGGCTCTCACTAGAACATCAGGTCCTGTAACACAGTCACCAGCTGAGAATATCCCCTCTCTAGAAGTCATGAAAGTGTCGGGATCCGCGTAAAGCGTGCCTTTCTTCGTCACGTTTATCCCGTCCTTTTCATCGAGGAAGGAGAGATCAATTGCCTGACCTATAGCTGGAATTAATATATCTGTCTCAATTTTAAATTCTGAACCTGGTACCGGAACGGGTCTTCTCCTTCCGCTCTCGTCAGGTTCACCGAGTTCCATTCTTATAAGTTCAACTCCAACGACCCTTCCGTCTTTCTCAAGGATTCTCACCGGGTTACAGAGAAAATGGAACTTGACCCCTTCCTCTTCAGCATCTCTTACCTCAACTGGATCTGCAGGCATTTCAGCCTTAGATCTCCTGTAGACCAGATTGACGTCAGTCTTCCCTATTCTGAATGATGTCCTCACACAGTCTATGGCCACATTACCACCACCAACTACAACAACCCTTTTTCCTTCAGGATAGGGATCTATGCCACAGTTTATATCGAAAAGGTATTTTATTCCTGGGATAAAGCCCTTAAGTTGTTTATCCTCTCCCTCCACACCCATTTTTGTGCTTGTCTGAGCACCAACTCCGATAAAGACGGCATCGAAATCTTTTTTAATTTCTGAAATTGTAATGTCCTTACCAACTGTAACCCCGTATTCTATCTCCACTCCCTGGCTTTTTATTATCTCCACTTCTCTCCTTAAGACCTCCCTAGGTAGCCTGTAGTCCGGAATACCTACTGCGGCCATCCCCCCTGGTTCTTTCAGTCTCTCAAATATCTTCACCTTATACCCCTTCAGTGCCAAATAGTAGGCGCATGACAATCCTGCAGGCCCTGCCCCTATAACCGCAACCCTTTTCCCATCAGTGGGATTTTTCTTTATGGAAGGGAACTTCCCTCTTTCCATCTCGTAGTCTGCTGCAAATCTTTTAAGCCATTTTATGGAGACAGGTTCATCAACAAGGGCCCTTCTACAATTTTCCTCACATGGTCTCACACATACCCTCCCAAGTGTTCCCGGAAGGCAGGTCCTCTCCCTTATGGTCGATAGGGACTCAACAAAACTTCCATCCCTTATCTCTTCTATGTATTTTGGAATGTTAAGACTACTCGGACAGGCGTTCATACAGGGGGCAGTAACGGAGTACTTATACGTGAACTTCTTCCCTTTTTTCTCCCCTCTGATGTAGCTTTCCATATCTGCAGAGAAGTATTCGATCACATCCAAAAGTGGAATTACCCCTGTCTGACCTATGGAGCATCTTGAGCTATCCCTTATGTAAGTTGCAGTATTTTTTAAAAAATGGAGATCCTCTTTTTTCCCTTTACCATCCCTTATCTTTCTCAGAACATCAAGAAGGAGAAAAGTCCCCTTGCTACACGGCAGGCATCTTCCACATGACTCCTTCTGAACCGCCTCAAGATAAGCTAAAAGCATGTCAAGTATGTCCACTGACTCATCAAGCAAAACTATTCCATCCCAGCCAAAGAAAGCTTTTATCTTTTCCCCTTCTGAGAATAGATCCGGTATCTTTATCCTTGGAGATATACGCTCCTCTTCTCCTTTGCCCCTATTGTCTACAATTTCTTTCTGCCAGGAACTGAATATAACGGTACTCATCTGTCTATCTCTCCGAGAACGATGTCTATGCTCCCTATAGTTGCAATAACATCGGCAACCAACTGGCCCTCAATCATCCTGGGAAGGGCGCTTAGGTTGAGGAAAGAAGGGGGCCTTATTCTGAATCTGAATGGCTTCTCGCTTCCGTCGCTTACGATGTAAAAACCGAGTTCTCCTTTCGGTGCCTCCACAGAAGCGTAAACTTCTGCTTTCTCTGGTCTAAAGCCACCTGTTGCTATTTTAAACTGCCTTATCAAGGAGGCAATGTCAGTTTGAACATCGTCCTTCTCTGGAAGTACTACCCTTGGATCATTAGACTTGTAAGGACCCTCAGGAATACCTTCTATTGCCTGAGATATGATCCTATTTGACTGTCTCAGTTCCTGCATGCGAACAAGGTATCGGTCGTAAACATCTCCGTTTTTTCCAAGGGGAACCACAAAATCAAAATCCTCATAGCTAGAATAGGGATGGGCCTTTCTCACATCGTAGTAAACACCACAGGCTCTCAAAACAGGACCTGTGACACCGTAGCTTATTGCCTCCTCCTTAGAGATCGCTCCCACTCCAACTGTCCTTTTCTTCCAGATTATATTTTCTGTAAGTAATGTCTCATACTCGTCAACCCTACTTGGGAACTCTTTCACAAATTCCTTAACTTTTTTTACAAAGTTGGAATCTATGTCTCGGGCAACACCGCCTATTCTGATAAAACTTGGAGTGAGCCTGGCACCTGTTATGTACTCGATGATATCAAGAACTTTTTCCCTCTCCCTGAAGGCGTAGAAAAGAACAGTCATTGCTCCTATGTCGAGGGCGTGTGTCCCAAGCCAAAGGAGATGGGCAGCTATTCTTTGGAGTTCGCATAAAACAACCCTTATGTACTGAGCTCTCCTTGGAACTTCTACATCTGCAAGTTTTTCGACTGCCAGGCAATAAGCGAGATTGTTGGAGAGGCCGTTTGTGTAATCGAGCCTGTCTGTGAATACTAGGGCCTGATGGTAGGTTTTTGTCTCCGCCAGTTTCTCTACACCTCTATGTAGGTACCCTATATGGGGAGTTGCTTTGACTATGGTCTCCCCATCCAGTTCTAAAAGGAGTCTCAGAACCCCGTGGGTTGCGGGATGCTGAGGCCCCATATTTATGGCCATGAAAGTCGTTTCCATATCTAGCTTTCCTCTTCCAGTTTTACCTCAAAGGGCTTATCAAAGTCGTAACCCTCAGCTGGAAAGTCTTTCCTTAAAGGATGGCCATTGAAGTCATCGGGCAGAAGGATTCTTCGCATGTCAGGATGATTTGCGAATCTTATCCCGAACATGTCATAGGTTTCCCTTTCGAGCCATTCGGCAGCGCGCCATAAATCACTCACCGTCTCTATCTCTTGATCCTCGTTAAGCCTGACTTTTATCCTAAGCCTATCTCCATCCCTTAGGGAACGGAGTAGGTAAACCACCTCAAAGCGGGGATCCTCTCCCAGATAATCGACGCCACATAGATCTATGAGCATATCATAGGCCATCTCATCATCGTACCTGAGCGCTTTCAAAAGGTTCTTTAGACCTTCTAGCTTTACAAGAAGGGTAATCTCTCCCTTTTCCTCTTTTAAGGACAGAATTTGGGATCCGAATTTTCTTTTCAACACCTCGATTTTTTCCCGGTTCATGGAGCGCTGATCAGTTTCCTATCCCTTACCGTTTCTCTTTCGATTTTCTTCTGAAGTTTAATGAGCGCAGCGAGAAAGCTTTCAGGTCTCGGTGGGCAGCCTGGAACGTAGACATCTACAGGAATTATCTGGTCGACCCCTTGAACCACATTGTAGGACCTAAATATCCCACCAGTACATGCGCAGGATCCAAATGCTATTACCCATTTCGGCTCAGCCATCTGCTCGTATATCCTTTTAACCATTGGAGCCATTTTTTTTGTCAGTGTACCAGCAACCAGCATTAGATCAGCCTGCCTTGGCGAAGGTCTCGCAACCTCGGACCCGAATCTTGCCATATCGACTGTTGCCGAACCAGCCACAATGAATTCCAAGGCGCAGCAAGCAAGACCAAAGGTCAAAGGCCAGACGGAGAATTTCCTACCCCAGTTTACAAGTTTCTCAACGGAAGTAATGAGAACGTTCCTTTCAAGTTCCCTTTCTTCTATTCCCATTCCAGTGCTCCTTTCCTCCATACGTAGAAGTACCCGATAAGGAGTATGACTATGAAAATGAACATTTCTACGAACCCGAATAGCTTAAGATCTTTCGTAATTACGGCCCAAGGATACATGAAAAGGACCTCGATGTCGAAAATGAGAAAGAGCATTGCGAATATGTAATACTTTACACTTATCCTCCTTCTTGATGGCCCAATGGTTGTCATCCCGCATTCGTAAGGTAAAAGTTTCACTTTTTTCGGCTTTCTTTCACCCAGAAAATAGGAAATCCCAACAATGAGGATAGCCACTAGGCTGGAAAGTAGGATTATTATGAGGATTCCTAAGTATTCCTTCATGTTTTGCTTGTGAAAAAAAGTTCTTGTTTTTCTATCTCATAACTTAAAGGCTTTGTCAAGAATAATCTTGCCTCAGTTATTTCCTTAAGTGGAGGGAATTTATAAGGTTCCGGAGAGGAAGGGATTTGAACCCTTGGTCCCGCTTTTGGGCGGGACACTCGCTTAGCAGGCGAGCACCTTAGGCCAACTCGGTCACCTCTCCACTTTGACAAAATATACTTTTTTAACTTATAAAAATCAACAAAATGCTCAAGATTCTTAGGCTCAGACATTACCTCTTTCAACGGATCAGGGAATTTTTTGAAAAAAGAGGATACGTTGAGGTCGAAACTCCATACATAGTGAAGACCGTCCCGCCTGATCCACACATAGATCCTGTCTCAGTGTACGTTGACGGCCAGGGTCCACTTTTCCTCCATACTTCCCCTGAGATAGAAATGAAAAAGCTTCTTTCACGGAATCTCAATAGGATCTTCCAAATATGTAGAGTATTCAGGGCAGAAAAGGAGGATAGACTTCACCGAGTCGAATTTACCATGCTCGAATGGTATAGAGAAGGAAACTACATCGATACTCTGAAAGAAACTGAGGAGCTACTCAGTTTCCTCACATCTTCCATGGAAAGGGATTTTGGAATCGGAAGGTCTCTATCACCCCCTTTTCCAGTATATGACCTCGAAGAACTTTTTGTGAGGTTCACTGGCATAAACCCCTTTCGTCTGGATGGAGTTGAACTATATGAGACCTTGAAGAAGAGAGGTTTTTTGGGCATAAGCAAGGATGACTTATGGATCGACATCTTTTTCAAGGTTTTTTTAGAAACCATAGAGCCTGCCATAGACAAGAGCACCCCCTACTTTATTGTAGGATGGCCATCTTCTTTATCGAGTATGGCAAAAGAAAAAAATGGCAAAGCGGAGAGGTTCGAGCTCTACATAAAAGGGATTGAAATAGCAAATGGTTATTCGGAGCTTTTATGTCCGAGCGAGCAAAGAAGGAGATTTGAAAGGGACAATTTGGAGCGCAAAAGGATGGGAAAAAAAGAAATGGAAATAGAGGAAGATTTTATAGCTTGTCTCTCCCAAATCAGGGAGGACTATTCAGGAGTAGCCCTCGGGGTGGAGAGACTCATTATGGTTATCACAGGAGAAAAGGATATAGGGAGTGTAACCCCTTTCAGTCTTTAAAAAAGATCCGCAGATGGAGAAGACCGAAATACTCCTTCAGTGCGATTGAAACGGATTTCAAATTAGAGGCATCAGGTAAATAAGAAAGGGGGTCATAAGGCCTTTTCGATGTTTTGTAACCTACAGGCATCGGTACAACGTGGAAATACCTTGAAAAAAGAGAGTAGGCCCTCCTCATGTGATAGGCGTTTGTGATAAGGACTATCCTTTTTATACCCATTTCTTCAGCTATTTTTTTTGTGTAGAGTGCATTTTCCTTTGTATCTTTGCTTTTTGCCTCAACTATTATGTCGTTTTCCTTAACACCTAAATGTAAAAGGAACCTTTTTGCGTATGGAGCTTCTGAATCCCTCTTGTATATTGAACCACCTGTAAGAATTATCGGCTTTTTCACAAGTGTGTAGAGTCTTAGAGCATTTACTACGCGCTCACATGCATCCTCCGTCAGCTCCCCCACTCCACTTAGATCCGGGACCCCCTCCTTAACTCCACTTCCAAGAACCACATAGGCATCGCACATCCTTATTTTCTCCATCTCTGGATGGGAAAAGCTCTCCTCAAGGGGCCTCATAAAGATGTCTTTTACCGGTTCTATTGAGAAAATATAGATAAGGGCTGCGAAAAAGATAAGCTTTACCCTTCTTTTGGAAAAAAGGGAAAAAAGTAAAAGGAGAGAGATAAAAAGTCCGGGAGGGACTAAAAGGGAAGTGATCAGTTTTTTCGCAAAAAACAATCAGATCTCCCCTTTGAAGCTTCGGATAAGCTCCCTGATTCTAGGTACCTGAGCCTTTGCAGCCCTTATTCCCTCCTCCATCAGTTCCTTTTTTTTCGAGAAATCAAAAAGGGACACATTTTTCACATCAGGTTCTATGACAATGTGAGCGTATTTAAGCTTCTCCTTATTTTTCTCAAACATCATTATCGATATTGATTGACCTATGATATCGATAACCGAATCAACATTGTAGTTTTTCACGCTGCTTAAGAGGTTCACAGCAATGACTATGTCTGCACCTTTACTTTTTGCGATGTCACATGGGATGTTGTTTGTGACCCCACCGTCCACAAGTGTACGTCCTGCAAAATTGACCGGTACAAAAACTCCTGGAATGGCACAAGAGGCCCTTATGGCCCGTGCGAGGGAACCCTTCTCCAAGATCACGGTTTCGCCTGTATTAAGATCAGTGGCAACAGGGAAAAAGGGGATCTTTGTCTCTTCTATTTTCTTTACCTTTGCCTCTTTTTCAATAAAATTCTCAAGCCTTACGCCCATTACTGGACCGAGTTTTGAATAGACAAGCGAAAAATCCAGGATATCGCCTTTCTCTATTTTAAAGGCAGTCCACTCCAGCTGAAAGCTGTCTGGATTTGAGGCGTAAAGACCGCCTATTAGACTACCCACGCTTGTACCAACTATCATGTGAATCGGAATCTTCTCCTGCTCAAGAACCCTAATTACTCCTATGTGAGCAAAACCTTTCGCAGAACCCCCACTCAGAACGAGAGCAATTTTAGGTTCACTCCCTTTCTTTATTTCCTGTCGAATCTCACAAGAAAATATAAGTATGGGCAAAAGGAGAAGGAAAAGGAGATTCAAAGCCTTTCTTTCCATCTAATAAACTCCTCTCTCTCCAACAAAGGGATTGTAAATCCTTTCCCTTCCAATTGTGCTTTTTGGCGACTGGCCGTAGTTGTGACCAGGGGCAACAACAGTATGGTCAGGCAAAACGAAAAGTTTGTTCTTTATTGAAGAAACGAGCTCCTTCCATGAACCTCCGGGAAGATCCGTTCTACCAACACCACCGACGAAAAGGGTATCGCCCGTAAATACTATTCCATCTCCGTAGAGACAGATACTTCCCGGGGAGTGGCCGGGAGTATGAATGACTCTCAAGGAAACGTCTCCTACTTTTATGTAGTCGCCATCTCTAACCAGTAAATCCGCAGGTGGAGACGGATCGGCACCAAACATACTTAGCATGTACGGAGGTTGGTGAGTCAGTGAATATGCTTCCTTTTCATGAATCACTATCTCTGCGCCTGTAAGTTCTTTCATCCGCCTATTTCCCATTGTGTGATCAACATGGGAATGGGTATTGACTATGTACTTTATTTTGTAGCCCCTACTTTCTGCCTCCTCAAATATCATCTCACAATCAGAGGCGGGATCTATGACAAGAGCATCCATTTTTCTTTTGCATGCAACAATGTACGCAAAAACTGCAAATGAACCGACCTCCATCTGTTTCACAAACATCTTCTCCTCCCAAATACTAAAACTCTCCTTCAAGTCCGTGAATCTTTGCCAGAAGGTCAACTGACTTCACGTAAATAGAATCTGGTTTATTTGAAAAATCCGTGTTTTTTAATGCCTCTAAAAGGTATCTGCTCGCGCTCATGGTATCGTTTCTTTTTGCGAAAATGTACCCGCAGTAATAGGCAGATTTTGCCACGTACTCCCTGTAACGGGACTTAAGGGCCTGCCTTCTCTTCACTTTCCAGAGCAAAATCTCCCTACTTTTTTGATCAAGATCTCCCGAGGCTAGGGCCTCCTTTTGCTTCTCCTCAATGATTTCTATCGATTTTAAAACCTCGTTACAATACTCGTTTAACCTTTGGAAGGCTTGAAGGGCTGATGTGTAATCGCCTTTTTTTAGAAGCTCCTCCGCATCTTTAAGATTAGCCTCCACATTCTCGTCATTTATAGACAGACTCTTCTTTGTGACTGTGGTTTTTATCCTTTTCTCCGCCGAATAAAGAAAGGTTATAAAAAAGAGGGAGATGAGGATGAGAAAGAAAGGGATGGTGATTTTTCTCAAAAGTCAGATTCCTCGAAACTCATTTGGCGGTGCAGGGACTCGAACCCCGGACTCTGCGGATATGAGCCGCATGCTCTAACCAACTGAGCTACACCGCCTTTTTGCCTTTCTCTTTATATGCTATAATAACCTCACTATAAAAATCAATCTTTTTGGGACCCGAAATCGGATGGTTATCACTATCCTAACACTCTTCCCTAAGATTTTTGAATCGCCACTCAAGGAAAGCATAATAAAGAGGGCAAAAGACAAAGGGCTTGTCACATTTCATATTATAGATATACGGGACTTTGCGAAAGATCCTCACAGGACCTGCGACGACACACCATACGGTGGCGGTCCTGGAATGGTCATGAAGATAGAGCCCATTTACATGGCCATTGAGTATGTCAAAAAAAACATAGGTCAGGCAAGATTCATCCTCCTTACACCCCAGGGAAGACTTCTAAACTGGGAAATTTGTGAGAGGCTTGCAAAAAATGAGCATCTCTGCCTTGTCTGCGGTAGATATGAGGGTATAGACGAGAGGATACTCTCCTTTGTTGATGATGAAATATCAATCGGTGATTACATCCTCTCTGGAGGGGAAATTCCTGCACTTGTTCTGATCGATGCTATTGTCAGGCTTATACCAGGTGTTTTAGGGAACGACCGTTCTGTAATTGAAGAGACTTTTAAGGACTGTCTACTTGAGTATCCTCAGTACACAAGACCTGAGAATTTTTTAGGGCTTCAGGTTCCACCCGTTCTTCTTTCCGGAAATCATGAGGAGATAAGAAAATGGAGAAGGAAAGAATCGATTAGAAAAACGATTCTTAAACGTCCAGACCTTTTTTCCCGTTTTGTACCCAATGATGAGGATAAACGATTCATAAGGGAAATCATGGAGGAGATCCCCCATTGAACCTTAAAGTGGCCGTTATCCATTATCCAGTCTATAACAAAAAGGGTGAGATAGTTGCTACAAGTATAACTGGCACTGAGATCCACGATGTTTCGAGGACTTGCATGACTTTCGGGGTAAAACTGTGCTATATTGTAACCCCGCTTAAGAAGCAGATTGCTATAATGGAGATGATGAAGAAGCACTGGACCGAAGGTTACGGTTCGCTCTACAATCCAGACAGAAAAGAGGCATTAAGTATCTTAAGAACAGCCGTATGCCTCGATGAGGTACTCGAAGATACGAGAAAAGAGGATCTTAGACCAATCCTCATTGGGACTTCGGCAAAAAAAAGGGAAAACAGCATAACTTACAGAGAACTTCACGAGATGATAGTTGAAAAAAATGAGGACGTTCTTCTCCTTTTCGGTACTGGATGGGGTCTAGCGGATGAGATTGTGAAAAGGTGTGACAGGATGCTTGAGCCAATAGGAGGCACAGGAAACTACAATCATCTTTCAATGAGGGTTGCCATGGGAATAATCCTTGACAGAATATTTAACCCCAGAGGAGGAAAAGATGAACGAGATAGTTGAGATGATCGAAAAGGAACATATGAGACTCGATCTTCCTGAAATCCACCCTGGAGACAATGTGAGGGTTCACACAAAAGTTTTGGAGGGAGATAAAGAGAGGATACAGGTTTTTGAAGGCGTAGTAATATCTATCAGAGGAGGGAATACAAGAAGAACATTTACGGTTAGAAAGATTTCACATGGCGTTGGAGTTGAGAAGACCTTCCCCCTCCATTCCCCTTTAATCGAAAAAATAGAGGTACTGGGAAGAAGTAAAGTGAGGAGGGCAAAACTTTACTACGTTCGAAAACTTAAGGGGAAAGCTGCAAAACTTAAGGAAAAAAGACAGTAGGAATGGAGTGCTCTCTTAAGGGTCTTATATGTGGAGTTGACGAGGCTGGAAGGGGTTCCCTTGCCGGTCCAGTCGTTTCCGCATGTGTAGTATGGAAAGGTCCACCGAAGATAATTGAAGGGGTCAAAGACTCCAAATTGCTGAGTGAAAGGGAAAGGGTAAAGATCTATGGCTTGATAGCGAAAGAAGCCTACAGAATCGGTATAGGAATCTCCACCCCAGAGGAAATAGACAGATTAAACATCCTTAGGGCAACAATCCTCGCAATGGAAAGGGCTATTCACAAAACTGGTGTTAAACCGGATCTTGTCCTAATCGACGGAAATGTGAAGTTAGCCGGTTTCCCTCAAAGCAAATGTCTTATAGACGGTGATAGGAGGTGCTTCTTTGTAGCTTCAGCCTCAATAGTCGCAAAGGTTGTGCGGGATTCGATTATGAGATACTACAGTTCCATTTACCCAGGATACGGATTTGAAAAGAACATGGGTTACGGTACTTTAGAGCATAGAAGGGCAATAAAAGAGCACGGTGCTTCTCCCCTTCACAGAAAGACGTTTAAAGGCGTGAGGGAATTCATTTGAAAGGTTCCTCAAGGGTAAAGGGCCTAAAAGGGGAAGATTTGGCTGTAGAGATCTTAAAAAAGGATGGGTACAAAATCATAGAGAGGAATTACAGGAGCCCTTTTGGAGAAATAGACATTATAGCCAGGTGTGGCGATACAATAGCCTTCGTTGAAGTGAAAAAAAGGGACTCTAAGACCTTCGGAGATTCTTTATCTAGCATTGACGAAAAGAAAAAGAGAAGGATTGTCATGACGGCCATGTACTACTTAAAAAAGGAAAGGCAGGATGCGAAGAAATTCCGCTTTGACGTTGTTGGAATAGACGAGAAAAGCGTAAAAGTCGTAAAAAACGCTTTTATCGTTGATTGGACGTGAGGGAAGAATTTCTAGTTTCTCTCCTTGAAAGTGTGAAACTCGGTACTATCTCAGTTGAGGAGGCTGTTGAAAAACTAAAAATCCTCCCCTACGAGAACCTCTTTCACACGAGAATCGATCACCATAGAGAGCTGAGGAAGGGCTTACCAGAGGTAATTTACGGAGAAGGTAAAACCTTAGAGCAGCTAAGGGATATAATAGGCGCAATGGGGAAAAAAGGTGAAAATGTTCTTGTCACAAGGGTCTATCCGGAGGTTGCCCAAAGCCTCAAAGAATCCTTCCCAGAGGGTCAATACTTCGAGCATGCGAGATGCTTCATGATAAAAAAGGATCACAGGATAGAAGGAAAGGGGCTTGTCCTTGTAGTCAGTGCGGGAACAAGCGATATTTACGTCGCAGAGGAAGCTTACGTAACATCGGTCTTTTTTGGAAACGAAACAGAAAGGCTCTACGACGTTGGAGTCTCAGGAGTCCACAGACTTTTTCAGAATTTGGATCTTTTAAAAAAGGCAAGGGTTATAATTGTTGTGGCAGGGATGGAGGGAGCCCTCCCCTCCATTGTTGCTGGGATCGTTGCTTCCCCTGTGATTGCTGTACCTACAAGTGTAGGGTATGGGGCCAGTTTTTCCGGACTGGCCGCATTACTCGCAATGCTTAACTCGTGTTCCACAGTGGCTGTTTTCAACATCGATAATGGATTTGGAGCTGCTTATTTTGCGACCCTTATAAACAGACTATGAATCTCCTTTACATTGACGCCATATCAGGACTGAGCGGAGATATGCTTGTCTCCGCTTTTATAGATGCTGGATTTCCTGTCTCTGAGATTGAAAAAATACTAGAAAAAATCCCCATCGATTGTCCAAGGGTTATTCCTGAAAGGGTAAAATTTGGAGGGGCATCGGGCATCCGTATAAGAATCGAAGAAAAAGATACAAAAATCTCACCCTCCGATATGCTCTTACTTGCAAGAAGTCTCGATCTGGATGAAAAAGTTAAAATGGATTTGGAAGGGATGCTCAATCTCCTTATAGAAACAGAGGCAAAGATTCACGGTGTGGAAAGAAAGGACCTGCACTTTCACGAGCTCTCAAATATAGATACCTTTCTCGACTTTCTCCTTGTAGCTTCAGCGATTTTCTATTTCAAAATAGAAAAGGTCTTTGTCAGCCCAATCCCCCACGGAAGTGGTTTCATAAAAACATCCCACGGTATCCTTCCAAACCCTCCCCCACTTACATTGGAGATGCTTAGAGGCTTCGTCTCTTTATTTACGAGCGAACAATACGAGCTCACAACACCGACAGGCGCCACCATCGTGAGGTATTACGCAAACCCCCGTGAAAGGTTAACTTATATGCGACTTCTTTCGACAGGATGCGGGATTGGGAACTACCAAATGGAAAAACCTGACATCTTGAGAATTTACATAGGGGAGTCCGTTTCAGAGTACCTGAGCGATGAAATTACAGTTATCGAGTTCGATGTGGACGATATGGAAATGGAGTACGTTGGTCATCTAGCTGAAACTTTGAGAAAATCTGGTGCCACAGAGGTACTTTACTTTCCCGTTTTCATGAAAAAGGGAAGGATAGGTGTAAGGTTCTCCATAATCTCCCAGAATGATAAACTGGACAGTCTAGTCGAAGCCATATTCAGAAACAGTACCACTTTCGGACTACGCATGAGAAGGGAATCGAGGAAAATACTGAAAAGAGAGGAAAAAATGGTGGAAAGTAAGTACGGAAGCGTGAGGATAAAGGTAGGATACGGAAAAAACGGTGAAATCCTCAAAGAACATGTGGAATTTGAAGACGTAAGGAAGATCTGTGATGAAAGCGGCCTTCCCTATGCGAAAGTGCTTGAGGAGATAAAAAAATCCCTAATCTGATAGGATAAACTTCACATCCCCTATCTCTTTCCCCGTCTTTTCTGCGATCCTATCCATGAGATTTTCCTTCAAGTATTCCATATGGGAAAGGTAAGCTGGGTCCTTTACTTCCACGTAAAGGATGTTCCCTTTTATACGAAGAGGACGCGCGTACTCAAAAAACTTCTCTCCAACGATTTCCTCCCAGTGGCTAAAGATTTTTAGGAACTCCATCTGATCGCATAGCTTCTTTTTCTTTAGAATCTCAGATAGAATCTCAGCTACAGAAGAAAAACCTTTCATTCCTCTTTCAACCTTGGAAAAAGTGGTGCTATTCTTACAATTTCAGCAAGATCGTCGATTCTGAAAAAGAACCTCTCACTCTCAAGCTGGCTCTCCTCTATCTCTTTTCTTATTCCTAAAGCCCTCCAAATCTCGTTCGACTTTTGCGGCATAAAAGGATAGAGCAAAACCCCAACGATTCGAATCCCATTCCAAAGGTTGTATAAGACCGTACTCAATCTTCTTCTGTTTTCTTTTGCGAGCCTCCATGGTGCCTCAGAGTCTATGTATCTGTTCAGATGGCCAATCATTTCAAAAACGTATTGGAGAGCCTTAAAGAAGGAGAAGAGCTCCATCTCCTTCATGTAGGATTCCACAAGATCCAAAATGGTATTTTCTATAAATTCATCAACGCCTGTTTTTATTCCAGGAGAATCCAATTTCCCTCCTTGATACCTCTCTATCATGCTTACCGTCCTGCTCAAAAGATTTCCAAGATCATTTGCAAGATCCCCGTTTATTCTATGAACAATGGCCTTTTTGGAAAAATCCCCGTCCATTCCAAAGGGGACTTCCCTGAAGAGGAAGAATCTGAACTGATCGACTCCGTACTCTTTTACAACCTCATGTGGATCGATAACGTTTCCAAGGGATTTCGACATCTTCTGACCTTCTATTGTCCACCAACCATGGGCAAAAATCCTCTTTGGAGGAGGGAGCCCATATGAGATAAGAAAAGCTGGCCAGTAAACTGCGTGGAACCTAAGAATATCCTTTCCTATTAGGTGGGCATCACATGGCCAGAAAGAACGAAAAAGCTGATCGTCTTCGAGAAAACCTATCCCTGTAAGGTAGTTTGCTAAAGCATCGAACCAAACGTAGATTGTGTGTTTCTCATTGAAAGGTACGGGAATTCCCCAGGTTAGAGTTGTCCTTGATACGCTTAAATCCTTAAGCCCCCCTTTTACAAAGCTCAAAACTTCATTGTACCTTATCTCTGGCAGGACAAATTCTCTATTGCCTTCCAGGAACTTTGTGAGCCTATCCGTGTAGGAGGAGAGTCTGAAGAAGTAACTCTCCTCCCTTAGCCTCTGGGGTACCCTCTGACAATCGGGACACCTACCGTCTATAAGCTGGAGTTCAGTGTAAAAACTTTCGCAGAATACGCAGTACCAGTCCTCGTACTCTCCCAAATAAATGTCCCCTTTTTCGTAGATGGTCTTGAAAAGGTGCTGAACAACCCTTTTATGCCTATCCTCCGTTGTCCTTATAAAACCCGTATTCGATATGTTAAGTACCTTCCAAAGTTCTATAAACCTACTAACCATTTTATCGGCCAGTTCCTTAGGTGAAATATTCTGCGCCTGCGCTGCTTTTTGGGCCTTCTGACCGTGCTCATCTGTTCCGGTTAAAAAAAAGACTTCGTAACCGAGTAGTCTTTTGTACCTCGCCATTACATCAGCGGCGATGGTTGTATAAGCATGGCCGATATGGGGTACATCATTTATGTAATAGATTGGGGTAGTAATGTAGTAGCGTCCTTTCATTGTTCTTCTACTCTTAATCTCTCACGGGGGATGTTCAACTCTCTACCGTCTTCCATCTGAACTGTAACCGTTCCTAGAATTGGGTTCTGCTTCACCACCTTTCCAGTCTCTCCTCCAACGTACACCTTCGTTCCTATCTTTGGAAAATCCTTCTTACACTCCAGATAAATTTCGTACTCGTAAGAGAGACAGCACATAAGCCTGCCGCAGATTCCTGAGATTTTTGATGGATTAAGCGCCAGATTCTGTTCTTTAACCATTTTTATGGATACAGTGGAGAATGTGTTCAAAAATCTCTTGCAACAGACAACGTTTCCACAGTTTCCAAGACCTCCTATTGCTTTTGCCTGATCTCTCACTCCTACCTGCCTCAGTTCTATCCTAACCTTGAATTCTCTCGCAAGTTCCCTGACAAGTTCCCTAAAATCTACCCTAGTTTCAGAGTAAAAGTAAAAAATCAGCTTTGTCCCACCAAAGAGATACTCAGCGTTGAGAAGCTTCATGGGAAGATTAAGTTCCTCAATCTTTCTTTTGCAGAATTCGAGGGCGTAGCCGATCTTCTTCTCAAGGGAAATGAATTCGGAAACTTCTTCCTCAGTCGGTTTTTTCACAATTCTGGGAAGGTTCTCGTTGCTACTCTCCTTTAAGTCCGTAATAACTTCTCCAAGACAGAGGCCCTTATCCAGCTCGCACACAACCATATCACCCTTTTTTGTGTCTTCTGGCGCCTCCACTTTAATAACGGATTGTGAACCTCTCAGCCTTACGTAACAGGTCTTCATGGTTCTTCTTTCAGGGAGATTAGAAGATTTTCTACAAGTGCCCACCTATTCACATTGTAGGATAGCATTCTCAGTGTGTGGGCTATGATCTCCATTTTCTCCTTCATTTTTCTTCCGTCTACCTTTCTCCCTCTAAATAGATGGAGAAGGTCCTTATTATAAACCTCATTACCGTCTCCTGTCACACTAAAGACGAAGAGGTCCCTAAAGAGTGAGAGGAGAAAGTAAAGATATATCTCGCACCCTTCTTGAGAGACCCTCTCAGAGAGATAGGTATTCTCCACATAGCTTTTCTTTGTTCCCAGTATCCATTCTGCAAGGAGTCTTCTCAAAAAAAAGTTCTCCTCCTTGAGCCAGAAAATTGCTGAGGAGAGACTTCCGTGAGAAATCCTTGAAACTATATCGGCCTTCTCTTCCCCTAGGCCCTCTTTCCACATTAAGTAATCCCTTATTTCCTTCTCCTTGAGAGGAGAAAATGGAACTCTCACACATCTCGATCTGACTGTGACAGGTACCAATGCCTCATTTGAAGTTATAAGAATGAAAACCTTAAAGCCCTCCGGCTCCTCCAATGTCTTAAGAAGGGCATTTGCCGCCTCACTCGTAAGAAGATGGGCATCATCTATGATCGCAACACGCGCATGAGAAAAAAAAGGGGGCTTTCTTATCTCCTCACAGATTTGCCTTATCTCATCTATGCTTAAAGGCCCATCTTTGCCACCTAACATAAGTAGGTCCGGATGAACTCCCCTTTCCACCTTCACACATGAAGGACATAGGTCATCGCCACTTCTATTTTTACACAAGAGGATCTGAGCGGTCCTTATGGCCATTTTCTTTTTTCCAATTCCGGGGCATCCACTGAATAATAACGCATGGGGAACCCTTTCACTTCTTAAATAATCCATAAGCACCCTTTTTTCATTTTCATGTCCAAAAATATCAGTGAATGCCATGCCTCAAAATGATCTCCTCTACAGTGGCTATGATTTCCCTCTTTAGGGCTTCCTTCTTTTTATTTCCGTCTATTACCTTTATTCTATCCGGCTCAGAACTTGCAATCGATAGGTAGCCATTCCTTACCCTTTCGTGAAACTCCCTTTCCTCACGCTCGAATCTGTCCCTCCCTTTACCTCTCCTTTTCAGACTCAGATCGACATCGCAATCTATAAGGAAGGTAAGATGGGGTCTCACGTTCTTCGTGGCTATGTTGTTTAGATTTTTCACGAGGTTTAAGTCTATTCCCCTCCCATATCCCTGATATGCAAGTGTCGCATCTGAGAAACGATCGCATAGAACCAGTTTCCCTTCACTTAGGGATGGGACTATGACCTCTTCCACATGTTGAGCCCTCTGAGCGAGTATTAAAAAGAGTTCCGCATATGGCCAAATTTTAACCTTCCCTTTAAGCAAAAGACTCCTAAGTTTCTCTCCAAGGTAAGTGCCTCCAGGTTCTCTCGTTAGAACAACTCTAAACCCTTTTTTTCTAAGATGGGCCTCAAGGTATTTTATCTGGGTGGTCTTCCCCGAACCTTCGATTCCCTCAAAGGTTATGAACAAAGACATCTACTTCATAACCCTTTCGATATACTCACCGGTCCTTGTATCTATCTTTACTATGTCACCTTCATTCACAAATAGTGGAACCTGCAAAGTGTAGCCTGTTTCAAGGGTTGCTGGCTTTGTTGCACTTTGAGCTGTGTCGCCCCTTATCCCTGGCTCAGTTTTTACGACCCTCAAATCGACGAAATTTGGTAGTTCCACACCTATTGGATTACCCTTGTAGAAGGAGACTGTGATTACAAGACCCTCTGTCAGAAAATTAGTAGCCTCCTTTAGGCTCGCCTCTTCTATGAAGACCTGATCGTAGGTTTCCTGATCCATAAAGTAGTATCTAGTTCCTTCTCTGTACAGGTACTGCATTTTTTTCTCCTCAAGTTCTAGAAGCTCAAGCTTTTCCCCAGATCTGAAGGTTACATCGAGAACATTACCAGTTATAAGGCTTTTTATTCTTGTCCTCACAAAAGCCCCACCTTTTCCCGGTTTTACGTGCTGAAAATCGACTATAACATAGGGCTCGCCGTCAACTAGGACTTTTAGCCCTTTTCTGAATTCTGAGGTTGAAATCTGCATTTTCACCTCCTCATAGGAAGTATGGGTCCTTTCTCAATCCAGTAAGAATGGTGGAGTAGCCTTCGCAAACGAGTACCATATCTTCAAGTCTTACACCACCAACGTTCGGGATGTATATGCCAGGCTCGATAGTTACGACCATGTTCTCCTCAAATACCCCCTCCACCGTCTCGTTTATCTGTGGAAGTTCATGGACACTCAATCCAATACCATGGCCTGTCCCATGACCAAAATACTCTCCGTATCCTCTCTCCTCTATATAGCTTCTCACCGTTGAATCTACGCTCCTTATTGGAACACCTGAAGAGATGACCTCTATTGCCCTCCTTCTTGCCTCGTAGACTATCTGATGAATCTCCCTCAAAAGAGAAGGAGGATTACCCACAAATAATGTGCATGTCTGGTCACTACAGTAACCCTCGTACTGGGCTCCAAAATCTATTACCAACACGTCCCCATCTTCTATCTTTCTGTCTGATGGCATTGCGTGTGGTAGTGCCGATCTTTGTCCCGAGGCAACTATTGTACTGAAAGAGGGTCTCTCCGCTCCCCTTTTCATCATGGCAAAGTCAAGTTCTGAGGCTATCTCTTTCTCTGTTCTACCTGGCCTTATCCTTTCGTATACTTCCATGAAGGCCTCTTCTGCTATTCTGATTGCAGATCTTATCCTGTCTATCTCCTCTGGCTCCTTACATTTTCTTATCTCATCAATTTCCTTTTTTAGCGGGAAAAGTCTGGAATCTTTTAGTCTTTCGCGCCATTCCTCATAAACGGCGTAACTGGTGTGAAAGGATTCGAAACCTACAGTCCTCAACCCATAAGCCCATACAACTTCGGAAAGGGGATAGGTGTTCCTCTTTCTCTCTATCACTTTTACCCCTTCCACAGCCTCTTTAGCATAAGTTACGTATCTAAAATCGGTTATAAGCAAAATGTCACCCTTTGTTACAACGAGGATGCCTTCTGAGCCTCTAAAGCCAGAAAAGTAGAAGATATTTTCAGGACTTGTGAGAATTATCCCATCGAGTTCGTACCTGGACATAATTTGTCTGATCTTTTCTATTCTTTCTGCCTTCATAATTACCAGATCTTCTTTCTCATCACTTCCTTTATGCTTGATAAGGCTCCCTTCCTTTCGAGCTCTTTCTTTAGATTCTCAAGGCGAACCCTAATCTCCTCCTTTTCTGGATTCTTTTTCAGCAAGTACTCGTAAATCTCCAGAGCCTTGTATTTTGAACCTTGTTTCAGGTATATATCCGCAAGGGTAAGTGAATATAAGACTTCTCGACCCATGATCGATAATTAAAGATCATGTGTACCCAAAAATCAAGTGGAAGGGCCATCTTCTAATTTAAAATTTGTTGGTATAATTTTAGGGTGGAAGAAAGGGAGCTATTAGGGGTTTTGGAGAAGTATAACCAAAACCACCTCATAGAGCATCTGCTAAAGCTTTCGGAAAGTGAAAAATCAATCTTCATCAGGAACTTAAAAAACGTAGATTTTCGGCTTCTCAATTCTCTCTATTCTGAATTTAAGCTTGGTAAAAAGATCGAATTGAGTCTCTCCGAAATTGAACCGCCAGATATCATACCTTATCCACGCACTGAGGAGGAAAAAAGGAGAGAGAATGAGGCAAAAATCGTAGGAGAGTCGCTCCTTAAGGAAAGGAAGGTTGCATGCCTTCTTGTGGCAGGAGGACAGGCGACGAGACTTGGCAGTCCTTATCCGAAGGGCCTATTCCCAATAACCCCTGTGAAGGGGAAGACCTTTTTCCAACTATTCTCCGAAAAGATTCTCGCCCTTTCTAGAAAGTACTCTACAGAGATTCCCCTTCTCATCATGACAAACCCGGAAACAAAGGAGCAGATTGAAGAATTCTTTGAAAGGCACCACTTCTTCGGGATGAGGAGGGAGAACGTAATAATCTTTGATCAGGAGGTGCTTCCCGTTCTTGACATGGATGGGAAACTAATAATAAAGAACAGGACGGAGATTTTCCTAAGTCCAAACGGACATGGAAATTCCATAAAGAGGATATATGACCTCGGTATTCTTGAGGCCCTTTTTGAGCGCGGATACAGGTATCTCTTTTACTTCCAGGTGGACAATCCTCTTGTGAGGATTGCGGACCCTGCCTTTTTAGGATATCATATTCTCTCTGGAGCAGATGTGTCTCTTAAGATCGTGAGGAAGGAAAGGGAAGATGAAAAAATCGGACTCTACCTTAAGATTTCTGGAAGACCTGCTATTGTCGAGTACTCGGACCTTTCCATGGATATAGCCTCAATAAGGGATCGGGATGGAAATCTCCTTTTCTGGGCTGGAAACGCGGCTATGCATGTTTTTTCCATTGATTTTATAAAAAGGTTAAATCTTCAAGGGTTTACTCTCCCCTACCATTCAGCTATTAAAAATGCATACCTGGGAAAGGACGGAGAGGAGTTAAAGGTCATCAAGTTCGAAACTTTCGTTTTCGACTCCCTCAGATGGACAGAAAGGGTTTGCGCAGTTGAGATTTTAAGGGAAGAAGAGTTCTCGCCTGTAAAAAATAGAGAGGGTCCCTCCTCTCCAGATACGGCAAGAAGGGACATGTCAAATCTATTTAGAAAGTGGCTCGCCCTTTGCGGTATAGATTTGCCGAAGGATATCCGTTGTGAGATAAGCCCCTTTTTCGCTTTAGATGCAACCGAATGTAGAGAGAAAATTAAAGGAAGAAGGATAGAGATAGGGGATGAGATTTACCTTGAATAGGGGGAGAATATGGAGGTTTTGAAAGAGCTTAAGTTGAACACTACTACGCTCCGGGTTGTAAGAGGAGATCTAACTGAGAGTGATGCGGACGCTATAGTCAACGCTGCAAATAATTATCTGAAGCACGGCGGAGGCGTTGCTGGAGCTATAGTAAAAAAAGGTGGGAAAATAATTCAGGAGGAGAGCGACAAGATAGGATACGTACCGACCGGTTCGTGTGCAATAACAACTGGTGGAAACCTTAAGGCAAAATACGTAATACACGCAGTTGGCCCAAGATGGGGAGAGGGCGATGAGGAAGAAAAATTGAGAAGTGCAGTAAGAAGCACTCTTAGGCTCGCCACTGAGAGAGGTTTTAGGTCCATCTCAATGCCAGCCATAAGCGCTGGGATCTTCGGTTTTCCAAAGGACAGATGCGCAAAGATAATAACCGAAGAGATAGGGAATTTCATCACCTCCGAAATGACAACCCTCAAGGAAATAAACGTCTACCTGATTGATGAAGAGATAATCAGGTACTTTATCTTTGAGTTTGAAAAACTCGAGGAAAATGCAAGAAAGAACAAGGCTACTTGAGATTCTGAAGGAGCTTTCGTACGAGGAAGGGGAGTTCATTTTAAAGAGCGGGAAAAAAAGCAACTACTACATAGACGCAAGGGAGACTACTCTAAATCCGGAGGGTATGTACCTGAGTGGCCTCCTGCTCTATGAAGAGTTAAAAAAGATGGGTCAAGTTTCCGCAGTTGGGGGCGTAAGTGTGGGAGCAGATCCTCTGGTATGTGCCACAGTACTTTACGCCTATAAAAAGGGAGACCCAATCAAAGGCTTTTTTATAAGGAAGGAACCAAAAGGTTATGGAAAAAATCTCTGGATAGAGGGAGGAAAAAACTTAAAAGAAGGTGAAATCGTTGTGATACTTGAGGATGTTGTAACAACTGGTAGCTCTTCCCTTAGGGCAGTGGAAATAGCGGAAAAAGCTGATATGAAAGTAATTGGGGTACTTGCCCTTCTCGATCGTGAGGAGGGAGCAAAAGAAGCGATAGAGGGGAAAGGTTACATTTTCAGGTCAATATTTAAAGTAAGCGAAATAAAATGCAAGTCATGAAGAACTGACAGTTTCAAAGATGTGTGTCAAGAGTTCCTTCCTGCCTACCCTATTTTTTGCGGATACGAAAAAGATGGGTCTATTACCCGTAACCTTCAAAAAATAGTCCCTTCTTCCTTTGATTTCATTTTTTGAAACCTTGTCCACCTTGGTTACAACGAGGGAAAAGTTAAGTCCTTTTGAATTGAGCCACTCGAAAGTTACATAATCCAGTTCGTCAAAATCCCTTCTTATATCGAAAACCCAGACTATCCTCTTTATGAAGGAGTTCTGAGAAACATACGAATCAACCATCCTCTCCCATTTTTCGTATACGTAAGCTGGACATGCAGTGTAGCCAAAGCCAGGAAAATCGGAAAATACAAGGGACCTTCTTTTCGCTCTGAACTCGTAATCGACTAAGTAAAGATTTATGGTTCTTGTTGCACCTGGAGTCGAGCTTGTTCTCGCTATTTTTCTTAAAAGGAGGCAATTTATTAGAGAGGACTTCCCAACATTCGATCTTCCGATGAAGCCTATTTCTGGTATATTTCCAAGCTTCCTCTGTGAGACCTCAACAATACTGCAGAAAAACTGTGCGTTGAGGATCTTCATTTACAACATTATAACCCAACTTATCGGGACTTTTTTCTTGACCTCTTTCTTTTCTAATAGCTAATCTATAAAGCGATGGGTAAGGGGATTTACGACGTAATAGTTGTTGGCTCTGGACCATCTGGCCTCAACACGGCAAGGATCCTCTCCTCTCAAGGATACAACGTAGTTATCCTCGAAAAAAAGACCAACATAGGAGAAGGGATAGTCTGTACGGGAATTGTGGGAACTGAGCTAAAGGAGTATTTAGCTCTTCCCGATGAGATAGTTTTGCACGAAATTAGAAAAATTAAGCTTGTTTCTCCCTTCGGATCCTCCATTTCTTACAGCTTCCCAAAACCTATTGCTTACGTATTAGACAGGAGAGGATTCGACTGTGCCTTACTCGACTACGCAATAAGGTGTGGAGCCGAGGTAAGATTCGGATACAGAGTCAGAGAGATTAAAATCAAGGACGAATATGTAGATGTTATTGCTCAGTCCGTTTTGGATAGGGGCTTAAACCAGATTAAGGCTAAGATGGTCATACTTGCAACTGGAGCTCAAACTGAACTCGCAAAAAGAATCGGACTAGGATATCCATCCTCTTTCCTTAAGGCAGCTCAAAAGGTCTGCCAGTTAGACCATGATGGATCTGTTCAGATTTTTACAGGATCCCTTGTTTCACAAGGAGCATTCGGGTGGATGGTCCCTATCGGAGAATGCTCTGTAAAACTTGGCGTCATGAGTGAGGATGATCCTCGAAAGAGGCTTCTTTACCTTTCAAAGAAAGTTTCAGTAGGAGATTCCTCTCGTCCCTTTTTTAAAAGAATACCGCAGGGGCTCGTTTACGGAACCTTTAAAGAGAGGGCGCTCTCCGTTGGAGGGTGCGCCGGGCAAGTGAAAACTACAACAGGTGGCGGGATTTACTTTGGCCTTGTCTGTTCACAGATAGCAGCAGAGGTTGCGTCTTTAGCCCTGAAAAAAGGCGCTTTTGGTGAAGAGATCCTAAGTGAATACGAAAGAAGGTGGCATGAAAAATTAAAAAGGGAGATTGAAAGAGGAATGAGCTTAAGGAAGATCTGGAAAAGAATGAGCGATCCGACCATTGAGAGGTTGTTTGGTCTTTTAAATTCATTTGGTCTTCTCGATTTAGTTGCGAGTAAGGCGAATTTCGACTGGCATGTCTCTGCCCTTTACGACCTTATCCAGAATAAGGCTTTGAGGGCTTTAGTCGGAAAAGTAGTTTCCGATTCCGGTTGAAAGAGGTTTTGGCTTTATGGAAGGAGATTGGAAAGAAGGCGAAAGAAAGAGAGAGTGGCTTTTCCTTTTCTTTTTACTCCTTCTTTCCTTCGGTCTCCGCTTGCTCCATATTTACATCTCCCCGATTATCTCCTCAGACGGGGTCCTCTATATAGAACAGGCCAAATCTAATTTTGGAAAAGAGGCTACGTACTTCCACCTATATCCCTTAATTATAAGGCTCTTTTACCTTTTAATCGATGACTGGGAGCTCGCGGCAAGAGTTGTATCCGTCTTTTTTGGAACTATCTCAATCCTTCTCTTTTATCTACTTATAAGGTTACTTTTGAATCCACGCCTTGCTCTTTGTTCTTCCCTATTTTTCGGGATTTGTCCTCATGTGGTCGAATACTCCTCAGATGTATTGCGAGAACCCCTTTTCTGGTCATTTTTTCTCTCATCCCTTTTTTTTGCTCTCCTTGGCTTTAAAAGAAAGAAATGGTACCTTTTTTTGATTTCGGCTCTCTTTTCCCTCCTTTCCACTTTGACAAGAGTTGAGGGGATCGAATCCGCCTTGCTCGTCCTCCTCTGGGGAATATATTCTGCAAAGGAGAATGAAAGGGAAAGAAAAGAACTCCTCTTTTACTCTTTTCTCTATCTCTCATTCCTTGTACTTTTTTCCCTTCAAGGCCTAATCATCCTTAAGCACCTAACCGGCGAAATCGATTCCATCCAGCTCATTCTCCGTCTAAAGAGTTTGACTCTAGAGGCTAGTCCTATTTCGATTTTAAATGAGATTGAGAAAATGGAAATCTTACATCCAACTCTAGGTAGGTTTTTCGAAATTGCTTACAGGTTTAGATACGTCTCTGTTTTCCTCGAGATAGCCTTTAAGTATCTGAAGCTTATCGGACCAGTTTTTTTAGTTTTTCTTGCCTTCGGAGTTGGATCTAGACGCTTTGATCTTGGAACCTCAAAGTACTTTTTACTCATGTGGGTAATCCTCTCCCTATTATTTTCGTATATCCACACTTTGCAAACCTATTACTTTTCGGCTAGGCATGGGCTCAATATAGCTATACCCACCTTCGTATGGATGGCAAAAGGCCTCGAAGAGATGGCCTATCTTTTAATGGAAAGGTTAAAAAGAACACCTTTTTTTTCGCAACCGAACTTTAATTTTCGCCACTTTCTCATAATTCTTTTGATCTTGGTCGTTCTACCATTTGCCATAAAGCCCTACAGGCTGGAAAAGCTCGAGCTAAAAAAAGCTGGTTTTTACCTTAGGCAAAACGGTTTCTCAGGAAAAAGGATTGCCACATTTCCAAAATACTCAAGGGTACTCTTTTATGCTGAAGCTAGCCCTTTACTTTTAAAAGGAAAAGATGGGCCATCAATAAGGGAAGAGATGAGAAAAACTGGTGTCGAGTATATCCTTTTAGATTCGCATATAAGGAAAGCCATTTTTCCTCAAACTGATAGTCTTTCTTTCGGTTTTTCACCTGTCAGAATCCCGGAATTTGGATCATTGAAGAGGTACTCCCTGGAATTGTACAGACTGAACGAGTGAGTTTTAAAGTCCACTGATTCTGAGTGAAGTAACGAAAAGGGATGGTGAACCGTACCTCCCGTAAAACTTAAGATCATCGCCAACTTCCCTTACATCCTGAAAGACCTGGAAGATATTCCCTGAGATGATAACACCGTGAAATGGAACAAGGCTACCACCTTTCTTTAAAAATCCAACAGCACCTAAAGAAAAATCTCCAGTTATTGGATTGGCAGTGTGGACCCCGATCAAATCCTCTACAAGGATCTCTCCTTCTCCTATATCTTGAATTTTTCCCTTTCCTTTATCAATGTACATGCCAATGATGCCACATCTTGGCATATCAGTGATACCACTTCTTACACAATTTGCCGTCGTTTTAGCGCAAAGCTTATTGGCATAGTATGAATCGTAAAGAAAGGTGAGAAAGTACCCATCTTTTACCACCTCAACCTCCTTTGAAGGCGATCCCTCTCCATCAAATGGAAAGGAATAAGCTCCCAAAGTCCCTGAACTAAGTATGTTTACAGCTTCTGAGAAAACCTTTTCATTAACCTTTCCCTTAAGCTTAGTCTTTTCCTTATAAAGATTTTCTGCAAGAAAGGAATTTGAAAGAACACCCAAAAGATCGGAGGCAACCCTTGGTGAAAGAATTCCACTGTAGATCCCCGTTTTTAGCTTAATGGGGGAGAGGAAGGAGAGTGTCTTTTCCCTGATCATCTCTCCAAATCCTGAGAAGTCAATATCAGAAAACCTGTGGGAAAAAGTATGGTCACACCAGGAAATTTCCTCTCCATCTTTTGCAACGGCAAGGGCAGAAACTAGATATATCGTTTTCATCGACTCGACCGAAAGGCCAAAAGAGTTCACAATCTTGACGAAGATTGACTTTTCAGTCAACTCACAATTCCTAGTCGCAACTATCCTCTTATCCTTCCGTATAGTCTCCTCCATCATTATTAGTTCTTTGGCTTTCTCTTCCATTCCTATTTTTTGCCCCTGAGCGTCGTAAAGGGAAAGCTCTGGATACTCCTCAGGCTTTCTCCACTCTGGGAATCCATTTGCCTCGTCTTCATTGAGATACGGAAAGATCCTTTCCAGATCTTCCAAGAGCTTTAATACACCTTCTTTATCAAGATTGAATGTGTAAGAGAAGGCAAGCTTACCTTTATTTATGGCTCTTACTGCGATCCCTTCTTCCTCCTTTATCTCAACGCCAAAGATCTCACAGTTTCTGGACTCTACTTTCCTCTTGATCTCTTTAAGGTAAAAGATCTCGTAAGCATCGAACTTTTTTTCCACCAATTCTCTTATTTTTTCTAACTCCATCCTACAACTCCATTATCATTGCCTTTTCGTCACAGTCGGGAAATCTCGGACACCTCACACATTCAGTCCATATTTTCTGGGGAAGATTCCTCTTATCAATCCTTTTAAAACCTAGACCCAAAAAGAAGTCTTCCTGATAGGTAAGGAGGAAGATCTTTTTTATTTTCAGTTCCCTAGCCTCGTTAATCAAATACCTTACGATCTCAGATCCAACCCCGGATGTTCTCCATTTTTTGACAACGCACACCGATCTTATCTCCGCGAGATCCTCCCAGCAGATGTGGAGTGCTCCTGTACCGATTATTTTTCCATTCTTCTCATAAACAACGTAGTCCCTCAAATTCTCGTAGAGCTCAGCTAGTGATCTAGGGAGCATCTCTCCCTTTGCAGCTGCCGCGTTTATTATTTTGTGAATGTACCTTATGTCCTGCGGGTAAGCTTTCCTAACCAAATCTCAGCATCTCCTCCGCTTTCTTTATCGACCTTTCAGTTATCTGTTCCCCACTTATCATTCTCGCGATCTCAAGAACCCTTTCTTCTCCTTTAAGCTTCCTCACACTGACTTTGGTTTTCTCGCCTGAAAATGTTTTTTCCACGAGGAAATGGTGGTCTCCTAAAGCTGCTATCTGGGGCAGATGGGTAATGCAGATGACCTGATGGAACCTTGAGAGGTCCCTTAACCTCTTTCCCACAATTTCAGCCACCCTTCCCCCTATACCGGTGTCTATTTCATCGAAGATTAGAGTTTTTGGCTCCCCCTTTCCCATTACGTTCTTCAGAGCAAGCATGATCCTTGACAGCTCTCCCCCTGATGCTATCTTACGAAGGGGCTTAAGTGGTTCGCCAGGGTTTGTTGAGATGAGAAAATCCACATCATCTTTTCCCTTCTCATCTAGCCTCTCCTTAGGGGCAATCGATATCTTAAATCTTACCCCCTTCATTGAAAGGTGATCGAATTCTTCTTTTAGAAGCCTCTCAACCTCTTGAGCTCCCTCTTTTCTCTTTTCTGAGAGCCTCTCAGCTATTTCCCTTACCTTTTTTTCCAGTTCAGCCTTCTCCCTATTTATCCTCTCCAGTTCCTCACTCACCTTAAGGAGGTAGGAAAGCCTCTCCTTTGCCTTCTCTTTGTACCGATTTATCTCTTCTACCGTTTTTCCGTACTTCTCTTTTATAAGGTAGATCTTGGCCAGTCTTTCTTCTATTTTCCTTAATTCACCACTTTGAAGCTCAATTTTTCTCATAAGGTCCCTTGCATCGATGAGTATATCCTCAACGGAGAGACGAATCGATTCCATTTTCTCCAAAAGAGCAACAACCTTAGGAGTTTTTGTCAGCCCTTTCATTTCCGTAATTAGCCTTTTCACAGTTGAACTTACACTGTTTTCAGCCTCGTATAGTCCATCTATAAGGTCGTTTAGGACCTTAAGAAGCTTCTCTGAATCTCTTAGGAGTCTCAACTTTTCCTTAAGCTCCTCCTCTTCATTTTCACCAATCGCAGCACTCTCTATTTCCTGTATCTCATATTCAAGAAATGGGATCTCCTTGTCCTTTACCCTTACGTCATTTGAGATCTTGCTAGTTTCTTCTTCCATCTCTTTCAACTTTAAAAAATACCCTTTCAGAGCCTTTCTCTCTTCAGCGAGGCTGAGCATCTCATCTAAAAGTTCAACGTACTTTTCCTTATCGAGAAGATTCTGGTATTCGTTCTGACTGTAAATGTTAATGAGCGATTCGCCTAACTCTTCGAGCTTTGTGTAAGGGCATGGCTCGCCATCAATAAATATCCTCGTTCTTCCAGAAGGGAAAAAGATCCTTTTTAAAGTTATCTCATTTCCAGCTTTGAAAAACTGGGCAGTTATTTCGCCGTAGTCCGCATCCTGTTTTAAAAGTTCACGTGGAACCTTTGAAGAAACAAGGGCACCAATTGAGTTTATTATAATCGACTTTCCCGCTCCAGTCTCTCCTGTAATCACGTTGAGGCCATCCTCGAATTCAACTTCCAGATCATCGATTATTGCAAGGTTCTTAATCTTTAGATAGGAGAGCATTTACCTTTCGCCCCATTTTAGCTTTGTCCTTAGGATTTCAAAGTACCCCTTATTTGGAGATTTTATGAGCTTTGTGAGAATGGGCGACCTTTTTATGATCACCTCATCGCCGTATTCGAGGGCAAATCCCACCTGTCCATCAAGGGTTAGGATAACCCTCTCATCCTTTGACTTCAAAACGGCCCTAATCACAACGTCATCAGGGAGAATGAGTGGCCTCATGGTGAGAGTGTGGGGACAGATCGGTGCAATAACTATGTTTTTTATGGAAGGATAAAGTATGGGTCCTCCTGCAGAAAGACAGTATCCCGTTGATCCTGTAGGGGTTGAGAATATGACACCATCAGCCCTGTAAGTTGTGAGGTACTCGTCGTCAACGTAAGTTTCTATTTCAATTATACGTGCCAGGGCATCTTTTGTTATCACAGCGTCGTTTAGAACGTGAAATTCGAGTATGGACTCCTTTTTTCTCTCAACTTTCACATTTAGCATCATCCTGTTCGAGACGTTTATCCTCCCTGAAAGGATCTCGTTGAAAATCTGATGAAGTTCCTCCACGCTAATCTCTGTGAGGAAGCCAAGGCCCCCAAGGTTGACACCTAAAATGGGAACCTCTCTCCCAACTGAGCTTCTTGAAACGCTAAGCAGAGTACCATCTCCTCCGAGTACGATTATAACATCAGCACCCTTTCCAACTTCCTCCATTTCCACTTTTTTTTCGTAGTTTAGATGAGCTGCTGAGGTATCATCGAGTTTGATTTCGCAGAGGCTTCCAAATTTCTCAATCAGCTCCTTTGCGATCTTTAGGGATTCCTCCTTACCCCTTTTACAGACTATATGGATTTCCTTCGTTTGCACAGAGACATATTTACCACCTATTCCCCTTTTTTGGCAACATCTCTCCCTCCAAAAAAAAGGACTTAGGCTCCTTGACACCGCCTAAAACCTTTGATCATAATTTATCAAATGAAAAAGTACCTCCTTTACCGGGACACCTCTCCCAAAAGGGCCTCCATCAATTACGAAAAGGAATTAAACGAGGAACAGATAAAAGTGGTTACCCATAAGGAGGGTCCTGTTCTTGTCATAGCTGGTGCTGGAAGTGGTAAGACGAGAGTTGTCACATATCGGGTAGCTTACCTTCTGGAAAATGGGATCCAACCCCAAAACATACTTCTTCTCACATTTACCAATAAGGCGGCAAGCGAAATGTTACACAGGGTCGAACACCTGCTCAAAATGGACACAAGGTACGTATGGGGAGGAACGTTCCATCACATTGGAAACATGATCTTAAGATCTCATGCGGAACTTGTAGGACTGAAAAAAGGATTTACCATCCTCGATAACGAGGATGCAAAGGACCTTATAGAGATCGTTCTCAAGGAGATGGGGCTTTCGGGAAGGGAAATTAGATTCCCAAAGGGAGCCATACTGAGGGAGATTTTCAGTTATGCGATAAATACAATGGGCGGGATAGAGGGGGCCATAATTGAGAGGTACCCTTACTTTTACCATCTTAAGGATGAGATCGAAGCTGTCTACGAGAAATACTCAAGAAAGAAATTAGAGATAAACGCGGTAGATTTTGATGATCTTCTACACTACTGGTACAGGATACTGGCGGAGAATGAAGACTTACGAAAATATTACGCCAAAAGGTTCTCATATATCCTGGTTGATGAGTACCAGGATACGAACAAGATTCAGGCGGAAATAATAGATCTCATTGGAATGATAAACAGAAACGTGATGGTTGTTGGGGATGATGCCCAAAGTATCTACTCATTCAGAGGAGCAGATTTTCGAAACGTTTTCGATTTTCCAAAAAGGTACACGGACTGTACAATTTACAAACTTGAGACAAATTACAGAAGCACCCCTGAAATACTCAATTTTGCCAATGAGTCCATTTCCCACAACAAAAAGCAGTTTCATAAGAATTTAAAGAGTGTAAAGCCTCACGGGCCATCTCCTGTTGTTACAGCTCTCAGGGACGTAATTCAGCAGGCAGAATTTGTTGCCCAGAGAATACTCGAATTAAGGGACGAAGGTGTTCCCTTAAATCAGATTGCAGTCCTTTACAGGGCTCATTACCACTCAATGGAAATCCAGATGGAGCTTACAAGAAGGGACATACCCTTTGAGATTAGAAGTGGCCTTAAGTTCTTTGAACAGGCCCACATTAAGGACGTAATCTCCTTCCTCCGAGTTTTTGTGAATGAAAAGGATGAGATTTCTTGGAAAAGACTTTTAAAGATATTCCCAAAGGTTGGAAAGAGAACTGCAGAACAGATTTTTGAGCGTATTCAGGCCACCACTAACCCAATCGATCTTTTCACTCAGAAGAAAATAGGAGAGAGCTTCAAGAGATTAAGCAAGGATACGATAGATACTTGGTCAAGCCTTTTCGCAGAACTAAAGGAACTAAAAGAGAAAGAGGCTCCTGCCGATATGATAAATACGGTTGTTGGAAGAGTATACGGGGACTACATGAGGTACAACTATCCAGATTACGAATCGAGGCTTGATGATCTTATACAGCTTGCCAATTTTGCAAGTAAGTACCATTCTGTGGAGGACTTCCTCTCCGAACTCTCCCTTATGAGTGGCGCAAGTGGAGAGGAGATAATACATCCTGGAGTTACAGACGAAAGGGTGATCTTAAGTACTATACATCAGGCAAAAGGTCTCGAATGGAAGGTCGTTTTCGTTGTCTGGTGCGCAGAGGGAAGGTTTCCAAATTCCAAGTCAATGGATGAAGATGGGATAGAGGAGGAAAGAAGATTATTTTACGTTGCAGCTACAAGGGCAATGGACGAGCTTTACATATGCTATCCCATGGTCTACTACGAGAAGCATTTTGGCTACGTCATACTCAAGCCTTCAAGATTCATAACAGAACTGGACACCTCAGTCTACGAGGAATGGGACGTGTCTGAAAGCAACTAACTCTTTGCCTCTGCCCAATTCTTCCCAAAGCCCAAGGATACCTTTAATGGGACGATGAGATTGACAACTTTCTCCATCTCTTCTTTTACCAATTCCTCCATTATCTCCTTCTCTTCCTCCTTCACTTCAAAGAGAAGTTCATCGTGAATCTGAAGAACAAGCCTTGATGAGAGTCCCAGACTCTTCTTTCTTCTATGAATATTAACCATTGCGAGTTTTATGATGTCAGCTGCAGTTCCCTGAATTGGAGTGTTCATGGCTTCTCTTATACCTAGCTGTCTCACTTTTGGGTCTGGACTGAAAAGTTCGGGAATGTACCTTATCCTTCCGTAAAGTGTTTTTACGTAGCCTTTTTCCTCTGCATCTTTTACAACTCTCTCCATGTATTCCTTTACACCTTTATGGACCTTAAAGTACTCATCTATGTATCTC
The DNA here is from genome assembly GCA_938084905.1 of uncultured bacterium. Lineage (GTDB taxonomy): Bacteria > Desulfobacterota > Syntrophorhabdia > Syntrophorhabdales > JANXAF01 > CALKEQ01. The sequence goes on along the minus strand of CALKEQ010000006.1, from coordinate 18,500 downwards.
TGAGCCTCCCCTTGTGATATACCTAGCTCCTTCGCCAGCCCGTAAGCGCTTATTCCATATATGATCCCAAAATTCACAACCTTTGCCACCCTCCTCATATCAGGTGTAATCTCCTCCTTTTTGACCCCGAAAAACTGAGCCGCAACTTCGTTGTGGATGTCCTCCCCTCTCATAAATGCATCAAGTAGGGCCTCATCTTTGGAAAGATGCGCAAGAATCCTAAGTTCAATTTGGGAGTAATCTGAAGACATCAGCAAAAACCCTTCTTCAGCTATGAAAGCCTCTCTTATCTTTTTCCCTTCCTCCCCCCTTATAGGGATATTCTGAAGATTTGGATTACTCGTGCTCAGCCTACCAGTTGCAACGTTCATCTGATTGAAGGAAGCGTGGATCCTTTTCGTCTTTGGATTTATCCATCCTGGAAGGGTATCGATATACGTACTCTTCAGTTTGCTCAGTGTTCTATACTCAAGGAGAAGCCTGACGATCGGATGTTCATCTATTAATTCTTCAAGCACCTCCATGTCTGTAGAGTAGCCCTTCTTCGTTCTTTTTACTGGGCGCAGTTTGAGTATGTGGAAGAGCACCTTCGATAGTTGCTGGGGTGAGTTCAAGTTGAACTCGACTCCCGACAACTCGTAGATACTTTTTGTTAGCCTTTCAATTCTATCTCCAAGTTCGCGAGAAAAATCCATAAGCTTCACAGGATCCAATTTAATGCCCGTCTTTTCCATCTCAGATATGACCTCAACAAGTGGCATCTCCACGTTGTAATAGAGAGACTTCAGATCTAACTCCTCCATTTTTAGTGTGAGTACTTCTTTCAATTTGTGAAGAGCCTTTGCGATCTCAAAATATTGAGCTTTGCCACTTTCACCCTTTATATCTATCTCCAAATACTCGCTTATCACAGCAGAAGGTGTGAGATCCTTCTTTAATGGATTGAGGAGATAGGAGGAAAGCATAACGTCAAAGGTCTTATTAAGATCCAAATCAAATCCGGCAAGGAGAAAATCTTTCGAATTGTGAAGAACCAATTCCTTCGCCCCATTCAGTATCCTCTCCATCTCTTCCCTTTTTTCCGAATAGCTTACCTTTTGGCCATCGTAGATTGCGAAACTTGAAAGCTTAGGAAATTGACCTGGTCCTGTTTGAAAGTTGGCGAAAACTGAAACCTTCTCAAGACCTATTTTTTCCACTTCAATTTCATCCCATCTTAATTCCACATGCTCTTCAATCTGAATCTCCTTATATAGCGAACTGAACTCAAGCTCCCGAAAAAGACTCTTCAGTTTTTTTAAGTCCGGTTCTTTCTTAGCATTCAAGTCCAACTCACCTATTTCCACATCCCTTCTTATAGTTGCCAGTTCTTTACTCAGAAAAGCCGCCTCCTTCCCTTTGAGGAGCTTCTCCCTTATGGAATCCTTATCTATCTCTTCGATTCTCTCGTAAATCTTTTCAATCGTTCCAAACTTTTCAATGAGAATCTGGGCTGTCTTTTTTCCGATTCCAGGAACACCTGGGATGTTGTCTATCGAATCTCCAGCCAAGGCTAAAAAATCGCAAATCTGCGATGGCCCAACCCCAAATCTTTCAAAAACTTCCCTTTCTCCGTAAATCATGTTTCTCATTGTGTCATAGATGTAGACGTTGTTCCGTACGACCTGCATGAGATCTTTATCTCCTGTGACGATGTAAATCTCCAGAGGCTCATTCCTCATCTTTTCGACTATTGTTCCTATTATGTCATCCGCCTCATACCCTTCAATCTCAATTATGGGGATACCAAGGGCCTCAATTATGGACTTCACATAGGGGATTTGGACAGAAAGGCTCTGAGGCATAGGCTTTCTTTGAGCCTTGTATTCCCTTGATATGGCATGTCTGAAGGAAGGAACCTTAGAATCGAATATGACGAGGAGGAAGTCAGGTTTCTTCTCTTTTAACAACTTGAGAATCATATTCGTCATCGCATATGTGGCGTTTGTAGGAAGGCCTCTGGATGTGGCCAGATAAGGAGTTGCGAAATAGGCCCTGTAAAGGAAGGAGTTCCCGTCTACGAGAAAGAGTCTTTTTTTCTCTGTCATAGGGGAAAGAAGGTCTTTATCTTGAAGACCTTTTTTTCTGGAAATCTGTGGATTTTAATGTTGAATTTCTTCTCTATCTCGTCTAAAAACCTATCTATCTCCTCTGATGTCTCCCCCGTTATAGTGAACCAGAGGTTAGGGTCCCCATCCCTCTCGTAGTTGTGTGTCACACCTTTGTGTTTATTTATCTCGTTTGCCACCTTTTCAATCTGGGCCTCATCAACGGAAGCGCCGCAAAGGAAGCTTGTGAGCTTGAGCTTTTTCCTTTCAAGAACAGGGCCTATCCTCCTGATGTAGCCCTTTTCCTTCAAACTTTTTATCCTGAGAAAAGCCTCCTTCTCCGTTATTCCAATTTTTTTCCCTATCTCAAGGAAGGGTCTTTCGCATAAGGGAAATTCCTCTTGAATCAGATTGAGGATTTGCCTATCAAGGGGATCTAAATCGTCCTTTTTCATAAAATGACCTTTATTTGAAGCAGCCCAGCTGGCAACTCACGATCTTTATCTTCAGTTCATTTAAAATCTCTCCAACCTTTAGAGGCGGAACATTTTCCTCCTCAGCTATTTCAAGTGCCTTCTTACAGGGAATCTTCCCGTCTTCTTGAGTATCGAGAATTTTCGATTTGAGCCTCTCTATGTCCATTTCTCCTCCCTTTTTTACAAATACTACACTAAATTGGCGGCTTCCCTCAAGACCCATCTAGAAGTGATATCTTGAAAAAGGGAAAGGAAAGATCTAATATAAGGGCGGAGGTGTTTGTATGCCTTTGATGGACGAGCTAAGAAAAAAGACTGAGGAAAGTTTAAAGACCTTAAAGGAGGTGGCGGAGGACATAGCCCATAATCTAGAGATCAAAGCTAAAATAACAAAAAAGAAGTACGTAGACATCGGAAGATTGAAAAAGGCGATAAACGACGCCTATGCGGAGATCGGTGAGTATGTCTACGATCAGTATTTCTCTGGAAAGCCCCTGGATATGGAAACTCCTTTTATCAAGGAGAGAGTTGAAGATGTAAGCAGAATGAAAAAGAGAATAAGGGAGATAGAGGAAGAGATAGAGGCTTTAAGGAAGATGCAAGGAAGTACCTAGTCCCTAAAGGTACTTCTGGATAAGGATCTCCGCTATCTGAACTGCGTTTAAAGCAGCCCCTTTTCTTATGTTGTCTGCAACTATCCACATGTTAAGTCCGTGCTCAACGGTGTCATCCCTCCTTATCCTCCCAACAAAGACCTCATCCTTGCCTGCCGCATTTATTGCAAGCGGGTAAAGGTTCTTTGAAGGATTATCCACAACCTTCACACCTGGTGCTTTCCTAAGCAAGCTTCTGGCCTTCTCAGGTGTTATCTCCCTTTCGAACTCCACGTTCACAGATTCAGAATGGCCGTAAAATACAGGAACCCTGACCGTGGTGGCTGTGATCTTTATGGAATTATCCTCCAAGATCTTCTTTGTCTCATTCACCATTTTCATTTCTTCCTTTGTGTATCCATTTTCAAGGAAAACGTCTATATGTGGGAGGCAGTTGAATGCAATCTGATGTGGGTAAACCTTTTTCTCCACCTTTTTGTTCATAAAAAGCGCACGTATCTGACTTTCAAGTTCGAATATCGCTCTTTTCCCAGTTCCCGATACGGACTGGTAAGTGGAGACGACTATCCTCTTTATTTTTGCGTAATCGTGCAGAGGCTTTAAGGCAACGACCATCTGAATAGTTGAGCAGTTAGGGTTGGCTATTATGTTTCTCTTTCTAAAACCCTCAATTGCATGGGCATTAACCTCAGGCACAACAAGAGGAACATCTTCTTCCATCCTGAAAGCGCTCGTATTGTCTATTACTACGCATCCTTCACCTGCCGCTATGGGTGCGTACTTCTGACTTACCGAACCACCTGCTGAAAAGAGGGCTATCTCCACCCCTTTGAAGGACTTCTCGTCCAAAACATCGACAGGTATCTCTTCACCTTTGAACTCAAGGGTCTTTCCGAGGCTCCTCTCAGATGCGAGAAGCTTAATGTTCTTGATGGGGAACTTTCTCTCTTGCAAAATTTTTACCATCTCGTTTCCCACAGCACCTGTTGCTCCAACAACTGCAACGTTGTACTCCTTCATTTCGAGCCTCCTCTGTCGATTCTCATTTTTAGGTAATTTAAAAGGCCTCCCGATTTGACAAGTTCGATCATAAAAGGAGGAATAGGTTTTGTGTTAAATGTCTCTCCCCTTCTTCTTATTATCCCTTCTGCCACATCAACCTCAATCTCCTCCCCTTCCTCCACATAATTACAAAGGTCAGACTCAATGAGTATAAGACCTTTGTTGAAGGCGTTCCTGTAGAAGATTCTCGCGAAGCTCTTCGCTATTACAAGTGGGATCCCTAAACCGAGAATGGCCAGCGGTGCATGTTCCCTGGATGATCCACATCCAAAGTTTGAACCGGCTACGATTATATCCCCCTCTCTTACTTTTTTTGGAAATTCCGCATCAATCGGCTCCATGCAATGGGATGCAAGGATTTTAGGATCAGTGTGGACAAGGTACCTGGCAGGTATGATAACGTCGGTATCTATGTTGTCTCCAAATTTAAATACCCTACCTCTAAATTTCACAAAACCTCCTCTGGATGGGCAATTCTTCCCGCTATTGCAGATGCGGCAGCAACAGATGGACCACTCAAATAAACCTCACTCTCAGGATGACCCATTCTTCCTATGAAGTTCCTGTTCGTTGTGGCTATGGCCCTTTCTCCTTTTGCAAGTACGCCCATATGTCCTCCTAGACATGGTCCACATGTTGGTGGGGAGACAACACATCCAGCCTCCAGAAAAGTTTCAATGTAACCTCTCTTTAGAGCATCCAGATATATTTTTGGAGTCGCGGGGATTATTATGCACCTTATTCCCTCCCTAACTTTTTTCCCTTTCATTATCTCCGCAGCGATCCTTAAATCCTCCAACCTTCCATTAGTGCAAGAGCCTATCACAACCTGATCAATGGCAACATCTGAAAGTTCCTCCACATCCTTAACGTTGGATGGAAGATGGGGACAGGCAACTTTAAGTCCTATCTTCGACACATCAATTTCTATTTTTTCCTTGTAAGTTGCATCAGGATCACTAACAAAAATTTTGAAACCCCTTTTACTATTTTCGCCAACGTACCTTAATGTCACATCGTCAACAAAGAATATGCCATTCTTTGCTCCCGCCTCTACGGTCATGTTTGAAATCGTAAATCTGGAGTCCATTGAGAGTTGATGAATCGCATCACCTGTGAACTCCATTGCAGAATAGAGCGCACCATCAACCCCTATCATTCCGATTACGTGTAAAATCAAGTCCTTACCTGTCACCCATTTTTTCCACTTACCGTAGCACTCGAATTTGATAGTCTCTGGAACCTTAAACCAAAGATAGCCGGTAATCATACCGAAAGTCAGATCTGTGCTTCCAACACCAGTTGCAAAAGCACCAAGGGCTCCGTACGTACATGTATGGCTGTCCGCGCCTATTATCACATCTCCAGGCATCACCAGACCCTTCTCAGGAAGGAGAGCATGCTCTATTCCGCAAAGTCCACCATCGTATACGTGTCTAATCCCGTACTTTTTTGCAAACTCTTTTATCTTTCTACAGTTCTCTGCAGCTGGGATGTCCTTATTTGGAGTAAAATGATCGAGAACAAATACGATCTTTTCAGGATCAAAAACCCCTCTTGCACCAATTTTTTCGAATTCCTCTATGGAGAGAGGTGCGGTTATATCGTTTGCAAGTGCGAGGTCTATTTTTACCTCTACGATCTCTCCTGGCTCAACGTACTTTCTTCCTGAGTTGTAGGCGAGGATCTTTTCCGTTGCTGTCATTCCCATGCTCTCACCTTTTTTTCGTCTTCATGAATTCTAATTTGTTCAGGGCATTAAGATAGGCCTTCGCACTTGCCACTATTATATCTGTGTCAACTCCCTTTCCAGTTACAGATATACCTTTCTCCTCAAGCTTTACAAAGACCTCTCCCTGAGCATCCATGTCCTTTGTTATTGAGTTTACAGAGTACTTTACCAATTTGCTTTGGGTCTTCACAAGCCTCTTTATAACCTTGTAAGTTGCATCAACAGGCCCAACTCCTGTTCCCACATCTTGATAGATTGCTCCGTCTATTTCCAATTTAACCGTCGCAGTTGGGACAGTCACATTTCCGCAGGTGACGTTTAGATAAACGAGCTTGTACTTTTCAGGAACCTTGTATATCTCATCCATAATTATCATTTCTATGTCCTCATCGTATACGTTTTTCTTAAGATCTGCGAGAGCCTTGAACCTCTTGAACGCCAGATTCAGTTCTTTGTCATCTAACGTGAATCCTAGCTCCTTAATCCGCTCCCTGAAGGCGTGCCTGCCAGAGTGTTTTCCAAGGACTAGTGTACTTTTGGGAATGCCGACAGACTCGGGAGTCATTATTTCATAGGTGAATTTGGCTTTGAGAATCCCATCCTGATGTATCCCAGATTCATGGGCAAAGGCGTTGGCTCCAACTATGGCTTTATTTGGCTGGACGGGAATGCCAGTTATGGTTGTTACAAGCCTACTTGTAGGGTAGATCTTCTCTGAATTAATATTCGTGTAAACTGAGAACATGTCCTTCCTTGTCTTTAAAATCATCGCTATCTCCTCAAGGGAGGCATTCCCCGCTCTCTCTCCGATTCCATTTATCGTACACTCCACCTGCCTTGCACCGTTTTTTATTGCAGCTATCGAATTGGCAACTGCAAGGCCAAGATCGTCATGGCAGTGGACACTTATTATTGCGTTTGAAATATTTCTCACATTTTCCCTTATGTATTTGACAAGATTTCCAAACTCGTCAGGAATAGCGTAACCTACAGTATCAGGTATGTTTATCACGGTTGCTCCAGCTTCGATTGCCTCCTCGAATATCTTCACCAGAAAATCCCAGTCACTTCTTGTCGCGTCCATAGCTGAAAATTCCACGTTTGGAGTGTACCTTTTCGCCCTTTTCACGGAATTTACAGCGATTTGAATAACCTCATCTCTTGTTTTTTTTAGCTGATATTTAAGGTGTATGTCTGAGGTAGAAATGAAGGTGTGGATTCTCGGTTTTTTTGCGTGTCTGATTGCTTCCCACGCCCTATCTATATCTTCTTCATTCGCCCTAGCAAGGGCAGCTACCTCACAGTCCTTCACGTTTTCAGCTATCAGTTTGACAGCCTGAAAATCGCCCTCTGAAGCCTGAGGAAATCCAGCCTCTATTACATCTACCCCAAGAGCTTCAAGCTGTTTTGCAACCCTCAGCTTTTCCTGTGCATTCATGGTGTAACCTGGGGATTGCTCCCCATCCCTCAATGTTGTGTCGAAAATGTAAACTCTTTCTTCCATGTTGTTTCTCCGTTACGTTTCTTTTCTATTGTGTTCAAAATAGTTAAGAAGAAATCTCTCTCCTTTTCAATTACCATCTCCACGGAAAGATAATAGAAGTTTTCGGGTATATCGAGGGAGAAGAGTTTCACCGCGTCCTTCTCTGTGGTTACATACATTTCGCCTCTATGTCTCAAAATCCTCTTTACGTCTTTCTGAGTGTAGAAGTGGTGGTCTGGGAAAGGCAATGAACATTCGATTTTTGCTCCCAGATCTTCTAAAAGCCTGAAGAAGGAATCGTTGTCACAAAGTCCAGAAAACGCAACGATCCTTTTTCCTCTAAGTGAATTGTAATCTCTGTAGTTTTTTGTCCTTATGCTGCAGAGATTAAGAACTTTTAAAGTTGCATGGAAGACTGGGACGGAATCAAGAATCTCATGAGGAGGCTCTGCAACAATCCTATTATGTCCATGATTCAACACTAAAATATCAGACCTTCTTATGTTCTCTATAGGTTCTCTCATCGGACCCAATGGAAAGAGGTTCTGATTCCGTCTTAAGGCTTTCATGATCAAAACTTCCACATCCTTTTTTATCCCTCTGACTTGGAACCCATCGTCAAGGATGGCAATTTCAGCTCCGTATTCCTCAATCGCCTTCTCTATAGCCTTCTTCCTTTCTTTTCCCACAATCACCGGGCACCTCAGATTGCGCGCAATAAGATAAGGCTCATCCCCGCAAATCCTAAAGTCGTGTCTTTCTAAATCTACTGAAAAAATTCCCCTTTTTTTTCTCCTGTAACCCCTGCTGATTACGGCAGGTTTAAAACCTGCTTCCATGAAGAGGGAGGCTATCCTCATAACAAGGGGTGTCTTCCCTTCCCCACCAACACTTAGGTTTCCAACACTGACAACAGGAATTGGCAGGAGTTCAGATTCTTCTTGCGTTTTTAGCCTCTCTCTTAGGAAAAGGCCTAATTTGTAAATTTTTGAAAGGGGGTAGAGAAGGGGGAAAAAAACCAGGTTTTTCTTTCTGGCCCTCCCGAACCAAAAGTTCTGGAAAAAATTGCGCATGTTTGTGAAATCTATACCAAATGAGCTGAAAAATCAACAAGGCCATAAAAAAGAGCTTGAAAATCTCCCAATTTTTTTGTACCATTTGAAAAAAATTTTGGAGGATTAAAAATGTGTGAAAGTTGTTCTTGCATGAATCCGGAGAATCTGAAAGGGAAGCCTGAGGAGTGCACTCCCGAACAGATAAGTGAGTGTCACGGAGAAGAAGAAGGTCACCCCTGTGTAGAGGAGAAATAGAGAGGCTCGTCTGAGGATTAAAGAGGTCTCCTCTCCTCTGGCTTTAGGCCTTGAAGGAGAATGGAAAAAAGTTCTTCCTCTTTAAAGTTGAGATCTTCTCCAAGTATCATGGAAAGTACAAATCCCCTGACAAGTGAAAGTACGATCTTTGTTGCGCAATCAGGATCCACATTTCTGAATTCCCCATCCCTTATCCCCTTGACAAATATTTCCCTTAAAATCTCGCTTTGCCTTCTGTAGTAATCCCTTTTTACCTCTAGGCCAAAGGTCAATCCCTTTTCTTTACTGCCCGCAATTATAAGTTCACTGTTCTTTCTTGCATAGTCAATGCAAGTCTTAAAAAAAGCTTTGAGCTTCAGTTCGGCTTTATTTTCCTTTTCAATTGCTTGGAGGATCCTCTCAGTTAATTCCTCTAACTTCTGCCTAAGTATGAAAATGCAAAGATCCTCTTTGTTCTTAAAGTGGAGATAAAGGGCACCTACACTGATATTCGCCTCCTTAGCTATCATCCTCATTGTCGTATTTGCAAAACCGCACCTTAAAAAGAGACCTATTGCAGCCTCCATTATCGCTTTTTTCGTTCCTGAAAGCAAAACCCCGCCCATAAATCCCCTTTGCCCTCCTAAAGACCATTTCTTCTTTTTTCGGATACTATTTTTCCTGCTCTATGATTTTAATCTCAGGAAACTTTTCTTTCAGAAGCTTGTCAACCCACAGACCGAGGGCAAAATCCCCACATCAGTGGAGCCTTCCCCCTATCAGTTTCACCTTCACTCTCATTTTTTCCTCATCTACCTCAAGAAGCTCAGCATAACCGTCTGCCAGTCTTTCAAGTTCTGGCCTTAGCTCCTCAAGTACCTTTTTCACATTTTCGTAAAAGTCTCTGCCTTCTTTCACATTCCGACTCCGTGGATCTCTGCCCCACAGTACTTGCATTGACCATTCTCAATGTTGTACATGGTGACGGAAAAACCGAACCTTCCTATAATCAACTTTCCACAGTTATAGCAGAAAGTATTTTCGCCTTCCCCGCCAGGAATGTTTCCTTCGTAGACATACATAAGGCCTTCCTCAATTCCTATTCTTCTCGCATTGCTTAAGGTTTTTGGTTGAGTCCTAGGCCTATCTGTGAGCTTGTAAGTTGGGTAAAATGCGGTTACGTGCCATGGTGTCTCTTTGCCAAGTTCCTCCCTTATGAACTTCGCTATGCTTCTCAATTCATCTTCCTCGTCGTTAAGTCCGGGTATTATGAGTGTTGTAATCTCGATCCATATCCCTAGTCTTTTGTACTCCTTTATAGTTTCAAGTACCGCCTTAAGTTCAGCCCCACATATTTTTCTGTAAAATCCCTCCTTGAAGGACTTAAGATCGATATTTGCTCCATCCAGATAAGGACTTATATCTTCGAGTGGCTTCTTCTCAATGTAACCATTCGTGACGAAATTGTTAAGAAGGCCCCTGCTTTTTGCCAATTTGGCAATATCTAGGGCATATTCGAAAAAGACAGTCGGTTCAGTGTACGTATAAGATATACTTTTGCACCTACTTTCCAAAGCCATGTTTACCACTTCTTCTGGCGCCATCTTGTACCCAAATATCCCCTTTTTTTCCTTTGGCATCTGAGAAATTTCGTAGTTCTGGCAGTGGAGACATCTGAAATTGCATCCCACGGTTGCTATTGAGAAGGCAGATGATCCAGGAAAAAAATGGTAAAGTGGTTTCTTTTCTATTGGATCCACGTGCCAGGAACAGGGCCTACTGTAAACTAAAGAGTATAGGGTTCCATCTATGTTTTCCCTAACCCCGCATATACCCCTTTTCCCTGGACTTATAAGGCAGTGATGGTGACAAAGATTACACCTTACTTTCGATTCTGTCAGCTTCTCGTAATATAAGGCTTCCCTCATTTTATCCCAAAAATTACATCCACAACCTCATCCATTGAGGAAACTGGTATGAACTCTATCTTCCTTTTTGCGTAAGGCGGTATTTCTGCCATCTCTTTCAGGTTTTCCTTTGGAATAATAACCTTCTCTATTTTTGCTCTAAGTGCGGCAAGTGTTTTCTCTTTAAGTCCGCCTATTGGGAGCACCCTACCGGTTAGGGTTATTTCTCCGGTCATGGCTATCTTCTTACTTACTGGCTTTTTGAGGAGTGAGCTTATCATTGCAACAGCTATAGTTATACCTGCTGACGGACCGTCTTTCGGGATAGCTCCCTGAGGTATGTGTACGTGCATCTCCAGATTGTCAAAAAGATCGGGCTCTATGCCGAGTTTTCCTGCCCTCGATTTTATGTACGTTAGGGCTGCCTGAGCTGACTCCTTCATAACATCTCCCATATTCCCTGTTAATGTGAGGTCCTTTTTCCCCTTTCTCCACATTACCTCTATGTACATGATCTCTCCACCAAACTCAGTCCATGCAAGCCCACATGCGATCCCAGGTATCTCCTCCTTCAGTTCCTCCTCAGGCAGATATTTTGGTGGGCCAAGGAACCTGTGAAGATTTTTCGTTGTTATTTTAACCTTCCTTTTATCTCCTTCCGCTACTTTCCTTGCAACCTTTCTCATTATTGAGGCGATCTCCCTTTCCAGATTTCTCACACCAGCTTCTCTCGTGTACTCCTGGATGATTTTCATAAGCGCACTGTCTGTGATATGGACCAAATTCTTCTTTAACCCGTTCTCAATAACCTGCTTCGGAATAAGGTACCTCTTTGCTATAATCAACTTCTCCTTTTCCGTATAACCCGGGATGTTTATGATCTCGAGTCTGTCCTTAAGTGCGGGTGGGATTGTGTCTACCCTATTTGCAGTTGTAATGAACATAACCTTGGAAAGATCGAATGGAACATTAAGATAATGATCGCTGAATGAGTGATTCTGCTCAGGATCCAGAACCTCAAGGAGAGCACTTGCAGGATCCCCTCTAAAATCTGTACCTATCTTATCTATCTCATCCATCATAAATACCGGGTTATTGGAACCGGCCTGCTTTATACACTGGATTATACGGCCTGGCATTGCACCAACGTAAGTCCTTCTGTGACCTCTGATCTCCGCCTCATCCTTTAGACCTCCAAGTGAGATACGTGAAAACTTTCTACCGAGGGCTCTTGCAATAGATTTGCCGAGGGAGGTCTTACCAACTCCAGGTGGACCTACGAAGCAGAGAATAGGGCCTTTCATTTCTCCCTTCAGTTTAATGACGCTTAGGAATTCGAGGATCCTCTCCTTTACCTTCTCAAGTCCGTAATGGTCCTCGTTTAGGATCCTTTCAGCCCTTTTTATGTCTATGTTATCCTTTGTTGATATACTCCAGGGGAGCTCAATAAGCCACTCAAGATAGTTTCTCAGCATTGAGGATTCAATTGCATCAGGATGCATACTGTCAAGTCTTTCAAGCTGTCTTATGGCCTCCTTTTCCACCTCTTTTGGCATCTTTGCCTTCTTTATCCTTTTCCTTAAACTCTCTATCTCCTCCTCCCTTTCGTCGATCTCGCCAAGCTCACTTTTTATAGCCTTTATCTGTTCTCTCAGAAAGTACTCCCTCTGACTCTTTGTCATCTCCTCCTTTGCCTGAGAGAGGATCTTTGCTTGCATGTTGAGGAGTTCTATTTCCTTGCCAAGGATTTCAGATAGCTTTCTCAGCCTTTGAACAGGATCAACAATCTCAAGGATCTCTTGTGCCTTCTCTACGGTGAGTCCTAGATTTGCTGCACATATATCTGCCAGCCTTCCCGGTTCATCTATCGTATCTATGACCATAAGTATATCCGGACCAACGGTCCGACCCATTGAAACAACCTTCTCCATCTGTTCCTTCACATATCGGACCAATGCCTCAACTTCGAGCGTTATTTCGGTAACGAGAGGTTCCTCGATCGGTTCAATCTCTACAATGTATGTGGGACTCTCCTGTACGTAATTCACTATTTTTGCCTTCTTTATCCCCTGAATTAGGATCTTAGCTCTACCGTCTGGCAGCCTAAGCATCCTCATTATCTGCGAAACGACCCCCACAGAATATATCCTTTCGGGAAGTGGATTATCGTCTGAAAAGTCCTTTTGGGCAGCAACGAGTATTAACCTGTCTTTTGCCAGAGCCTTCTCAACCGCTATAATCGAAGCATCACGGCCCACAAAGAGAGGAAAAACAACAGATGGGTACATGACCATGTCGCGGACTGGAAGGAGGGGTATCTGTCTTGGAATATTTACAATTTCAGTCTCCATAATTCTCCCTTTTCCTCCGGATGGTTCTCAAGAATTGTAAAATGCCCTGTAAGCTCTGAAGGTCTCGTATACGTCAAGCTTGGATGTTATCTCAAAAGGGGAGTGCATCGACAAGACTGGAGTTCCACAATCGACGATGTTCATTCCGTACATGGCCAGATACTTGGCAACCGTACCTCCACCGCCCAAATCGACCTTTCCTAGCTCGCCCGTCTGCCATATTATTTGATTGGCATCAAATATCCTTCTTATCTCCGCAATATACTCTGCATGGGCCTCACTTGCCCCTATCTTTCCACCATGGCCTGTGAACTTCTCCACACATACACCGAGTCCGAGATAGCATGCGTTCTGTTTCTCGTGTACATCCTGATACATAGGGTTTACAGCACCATTCACATCCGCGGAGATGGCCCTTGATGAGAAGAGCGCCTTTTTTATAGTAACATCGTCAGGTTTTAAACCCATGCTCTCTAATACTTCGTAAATCATCATAAAAAGAAAACTCGACCTTATAGCTGTATCTCCTTCAGAACCTATCTCCTCTTTGTCTGTGAATATGGCAAGACAGGATCTTTCTGGTTTATCCAGACTGATCAATGCCTCAAGCATGGCGTACGCACAAACTCTGTCGTCCTGCCCATACGCTCCTATCATACTCCGATCTATTCCCACGTCTTTTGCCTTGAAAGCTGGAACAACCTCTATTTCCGCACTTACGAAGTCCTCTTCAACTATTCCGTATGAATTTTTCAAAATCTCCAGGATCGCGGCCTTAACCGAATCCTTTTCCACTCCTACAAGCGGTATACTTCCGCAAAGGACCGTCAACTTCTCCGCCTCTGGAGCCTCAGACAGTTTTTTCTCGTCAAGGGTCTTCCTTGAAAGATGGGGAAGAAGGTCGTCTATGGCAAAGACAGGGTCATCATCCTCTTCTCCTATTCTTAAGTTGATCTTCCTTCCATCCACCTTAACTATTACCCCGTGAAGCGAAAGGGGTATGGCTACCCAGTGGTATTTTTTTATTCCGCCGTAGTAATGGGTCCTGAACATGGCAAGACCCACTTCCTCAAAGAGCGGGTTCTGTTTTAAGTCAAGTCTCGGGGTGTCAATATGTGAGACGATTATGTTCATTCCTGAGGTAAGTGGTTTTTTCCCCTTTACCAATGCGAATACGGACTTTTCCCTGTATGTCTTAAAAACTTTCTCTTCACTCAAATCCTCTGAAAAACCGGCTCTTTTTAAAGTTTCTGAGATGTAGGTAGCTGCCTCTCTTTCAGTCTTTGCCTCGTTTAGGAACTTCTTGTACCTCTCCGCAAAATCGTATATGAGAGACTGTTCCTCTTTCGACTTTTTTATCCAACCCGACTCTTTTTCCATCCCTCTAGAGTTAATATTAACAGAAAGTACCCCTCCCGTCAACGTGGGGAATTTTTCGATTGAAAAGGCGCGCCCCTTTAATGTAAACTAGTTTCCCGCAATGGATGGGAGGTTACTATGGCTAAGTACTGGGAAAAGTGGGTTGAAGAAATATCGGAATTGACAGAACCCAAAAGGATCTACATCCTTGATGGCTCAGATGAAGAGGCTCACAGCCTAATAAAGATAGGAATCGATGAGGAAAGGATAAATGGTAGACCGGTATTTTACGAGCTGAACCATAGATTGTGGCCAAATTCTTATTTACACAGAAGCCATCCTTCCGATACGGCAAGAACAGAGCACCTCACGTATGTTTGCCATCCTGATAAGGATCAAACGGGACCTAACAATAACTGGATGGATCCCTCCTCAGCAAAGGAGCTGCTAAGGAGACTAACAAAGGGATCAATGAGAGGTAGGACGATGTACGTTCTACCCTACATGATGGGCCATCCTGATTCTCCGTATTCTAAAGCCTGTATCCAGGTGACAGATACAAGTTACGTTGCCATAAGCATGAGAATCATGACAAGGCTTGGAAGGTTCGTCTTGGAAAAAATAGGAGATTCGGAAAACTTCGTAAAAGGGATACACACAATTCTGGACCTTGACGTAAGTAGGCGTTTTATCGTCCATTTCCCAGAAGAGAACCTCGTCTGGAGCGTGGGATCCGGCTACGGTGGAAATGCCCTCCTTGGGAAGAAGTGCTTCTCACTGAGAATAGCATCCTGGCTTGGGTATAAGGAAAATTGGTTGGCAGAGCATATGATAATAATAGGTGTTGAGGATCCTGAAGGAGACGTTACCTACATTGCCGGTGCCTTTCCATCTGCGTGCGGAAAAACCAATTTGGCACTCCTAGAATCGACCCTAAAAGGGTACAAGGTCTGGACATTGGGAGATGACATAGCATGGCTTAACATAGGGCCTGACGGAAGACTTTACGCCATAAATCCTGAGACTGGCTATTTCGGTGTTGCTCCTGGCACATCCTTCCGTACTAACCCTAATATGATGAGGACACTCAAGAAGGAGGGATTCTATCCTGTACTTTACACAAATACTGGATACAATCCAATAACAAGAGAACCGTGGTGGGAAGGGTTAGAGGATGAACCAGAAGAGCTTCTCGATTGGCAGGGAAATCCGTGGAAGAAGGGGAGCATGACACCTTGTGCCCATCCAAATTCCCGTTTCACCGTCTCTATTTATAACACACCCAATCTTTCTCCAGAATTCGACAATCCACGTGGCGTACCAATTTCAGCCATAATATTCGGGGCAAGAAGGAGTAGTCTCATCCCACTTGTGGTTGAGGCTCCCGACTGGAAAAAGGGTGTCTTTCTTGCCGCAAGAATGGGATCTGAAACGACTGCAGCAGCAGATCACGAGATTGGTGTGCTCAGGAGGGACCCATTCGCGATGCTTCCCTTCTGCGGTTATAACATGGGAGATTACTTCTCCCATTGGCTGAAGATTGGAAGTATGTTGAAGGAACCTCCCCGTATCTTCTCTGTGAACTGGTTTAGGAGGGACAAGGAGGGTAATTTTATCTGGCCAGGATTTGGAGAGAACGTGAGGGTGCTTAAATGGATAATAGACAGGATTAAGGGAAGGTGCGGTGCAAGGGAGACGCCAATAGGTCTCCTTCCATACCCAAAAGACATCGACACCTCTGGATTGGATCTCGATAAAGAGGAATTTGAGAGGATAGTATCCTTTGACAGGGAAGGTTGGAAAAGGGAAGTGGAGGATATAAGGAGGTTTTTTTCCATCTTTGGAGAAAGGATCCCAGAAGAACTTAGAGCCGAACTTGATGAGCTTGAAAAATCGGTTAGTTGATATATGGAGGTGTATATGGCAGAGGCGCCCTTAAGGATAACAGATGTGACCTTAAGAGATGGTCATCAATCGCTTTTTGCAACTAGGATGAGGACCGAGGATATGCTCCCAATAGCTGAAAAGATCGATTCTGTTGGTTTTTATTCCTGTGAAGTATGGGGGGGAGCAACATTCGACGTTATGACAAGGTTCCTACATGAGGATCCGTGGGAGAGGATAAGGCTTTTAAGGGAGAGGATGAAAAAAACAAAGCTCCAGATGCTCTTGAGAGGACAGAACCTTGTTGGTTACAGGAATTATGCTGATGATGTGGTTGAGGCCTTTATCGAAAAGGCCTCCGAGTTAGGAATAGACATATTCAGGGTCTTTGACGCTTTAAATGACGAGAGGAACTTCATAACCTGCTTTAAAACGATAAAGAGATGTGGAAAACACATCCAGGGCACAATATGTTACTCTCTCACAGGAGAAAGACTTGGAGGGCCAATTTTTAACCTGGACTATTACGTGAGAAAGGCAAAAATCATCGAGGAGATGGGGGCCGATTCTCTCTGTATCAAGGACATGGCGGGAATAATCTCTCCTTACGATGCATATGAGCTCGTCTCCGCTTTGAAAAAGGAGCTAAAAATCCCAATCCACCTTCACACCCACTTCACAAGTGGAATGGGATGTATGTCTATCCTTAAGGCTATCGAGGCAGGAGTTGATGGGGTGGATACGGCAATCGCTCCTTTTGCTTTAAGATCATCCCATCCTGCAATAGAACCTCTGATCGTCACACTCAAAAACACATCCCGTGAGATTAATATGGATCTGGACCTTCTCTCCGAGATAGGAGATTACCTGGAGTCGATTATTCCAAAATACGTTGCTTTCGCTGACACAACCAGGTTTTCCGTAATAGATATAGGGGTTCTCATCCACCAGATACCAGGTGGAATGATAAGCAATCTCGTCTCCCAACTTAAACAGATGAAGGCACTCCACAGACTGAGGGAAGTTTTTGAGGAGATTCCAAAAACAAGGGAGGATATGGGATTTCCCCCTCTTGTAACACCAACGAGCCAGATTGTGGGATCTCAGGCTGTCTTCAATGTCCTTGCGGGAAGGTACAAGATGGTTTCTAAGGAGGTTAAGGATTATTTCTTTGGGCTTTACGGAAAACCTCCGGCTCCGGTAAATGAAGATGTGAGGAAAATGGTGCTCAAAGGATATGAGAGGGGGGAGACACCGATAACGTGTAGACCTGCAGACATACTTGAACCTGAGTTACCTAAGGCGAAAGAGGCACTGAAGGGGATATCGGATAAGATGGAGGATATCCTCACTTACGCCATCTATCCTGTAACCGGGCTTGAGTTTATAAAGAAGAAATACGGAGTTGAGTAAATGGTGTTGACCACCTTGTCTTTTTTGGTGTATGATTAGAGATACGGGGCTGTAGCTCAGATGGGAGAGCGCATGACTGGCAGTCATGAGGTCAGGGGTTCGATGCCCCTCAGCTCCACAAATCGACTTTTTTCCAATCTTTGAACCGATTGTAAGGTCCAAAAAATTTCTATTTGAGCATCTCCAGTATCTTTCCAGTTATATCTATTTTTTCCTTCGCGTAGGCTACTCCTGCCGCGTTTCTCTCGAGGATTAATGTGTAACCCTCCTTCTCGGCGATCTTCTTTATCACACCAGCTATGTCAGAGAAGGCTTTGTGGGTCAGTTCCCTGTCCATCTTCTGGAGTTCAATGTCAATATCCTCCCTTAACCTTCTAAGTTCCTTCGCTCCATCCATGAACTTGTCCTCAAGGGCTCTCCTCTCATAAAGGGAAAGCCTACCACCCTCCTCCCGCAGTTTCTTCTCGATCTGTCTCAAAGCTTCCTCCTTCTCTTTGAGGATCTTTCTCTTTTCGTCCACGTTCCTCAAAAGCTCTTTTCTGTAAGCATCGATCGTTTTTGATTCGCGAATTATCCTCTGAATATCGAAAACGGCTATTTTCAGTTCTTGGGGAAGGATTATCCCTGAGTTAGAAAAATAGTAGAGAAGGAAAAGGAACGTAACTGACCATAATCTCCTCATCTTCCCTCCAACGTTCTTTTTAACCAATAAAAAAGGTGCTGGGAGACCCAGCACCCTAAAAAATCACAAGATTAATTTTTTCCCGCAATTCCAGAAGCAGTACCTGTAAATTGAGAACCATTTATCCTTCCTGCAGCAGCACCTTCAAATGAGAAGGCAGG
>CALKEQ010000005.1 GCA_938084905.1 uncultured bacterium | reverse complement strand
TCTGGTAAGTTTAAGGGGGAGGGTAAGATTTCTAAGAGGGGGAATCGGCATCTTAGGAGGATTGTTTATTTGATGGCGGTAAGTGTGATTAATTACAATGCCTACTTTAGGGCTTATTTTCTTAAGCGGATACAGGAGGTTTTGCCATATAAAAAGGCTGTTATTGCAACTGCGCATAAACTTCTTAGGATAATTTTTGCTATGCCTTCTCATAAAACCTTTTTCCATATTAATTGACTCCAATACTACTTTCTTTCAGTAACTATGCTAAGGTTCTTTATTCCCGCGAGCCTTATCTCGTCTATCACACTCACAAGAAGACCGATCTCACATTCCTTATCTGCCTTTATCCGAACGAAATCGGATCCAGAATGTTCCAAAGACTTTTTTATCTCCTTTCTTAGGTCTCTCAAATCGACTTTCTTTTCCATAAAGAAGATCGTCCCTTCTTTGGAAATATAGACTGTTTTTGCCTTATCCCTATGGACCTCGGCAGTGCTTGAACGTGGAAGTGCTATCTTTATGGCAGGCTCCTGGATAAGGTGGGAAGTAAGCAAAAAAAAGATCAATAGCAGAAATACAACATCGACGAGAGGAGCTATATTGATATGGGCATGATTTCTTTTACGTCTCTCAATTTCCATTCTTTCTTTCCTTCCGATATAGGCTTGTTGTCATTTCTTTTACGATAAATGCTATCTCGTCTGCTCTTTTTTCCAAGTAGTGGTGCCCTATGTGAATAGGTATGGCGATGAGAAGACCGGCAGCTGTGGTGATTAATGCTTCCCATATACCTTCCGCAAGCATGCTTGGATTAACTGTCGTGCTACTGGCTATGACCATAAAGGCCTTTATCATTCCAGTAACAGTGCCTGTCAGCCCCAGAAGCGGAGCGATTGTGGAGATAAGACCGAGCCAGCTTAATCCCGCTTCTATTTTCCTTATCTGCTTTGTGGCCACTATGGAGAGCTCACTCTCATCGCAGCCATTTTTTAGGGCATGGAGGATTGGCTCCATGACAGGTGGTTTGGCCTTCCATATGTCATCGACGGTAAGTTCCATACTTTTCAAGATACTTCTAAATTCCAGTGCTTTGTTGATCAAGATTGCAAGACCAGCGATAGAGCAGATTGCCAAAGGATACATGAGGAACCCACCCTTTAAAAAAATATCGAACATCTTACCTCCCTACTTTTTTAATCACTATATCAATTTCCCTTGAGTTTGAACACAATAGGAAGGAGGGCTTTACACGTAACTGGCTTCCCATCAACCATCGCAGGTAAAAAGGTGGATTTTCTAACCGCATCAATAGCGGCTTCCGTAAAACCGTAACCCGCTCCTTCTAAAACCTCAACATTTATGAGTTTGCCATTCTCATCGATTGTGAGTTTTAGAAGGACTCTTCCTTCTTTTCCAAGTCTTCGTGCGAGTACCGGATATATGGGCATTTCTCTGTGTAGGAAACGGGGTGCCATATCCGAACCGAATTGGGTTTCCACCACTTTGCTACTCTGAATGACGGGGTTTTTTTCATTTTCATCTCTTTTTTGAGGGAAGGGAAGCTCAGCTACCGCCGGAGTAGAAAGGTTCGAGATGCTAGGATCTTTTTCTTCTTCGGTTAATTTTGGGACGGATGGCGGCTCTACTTCTTCTTTTTTCGTTGGGTTTTGTTCCTCTTTCTGTTTTGGTGGCTCTATAATTTTTTTGTTTTGGTGATATAAGGGTCTTTCGTCCATCACGAATAATTCGACTGATTTTGGGTGCATAGGCACGGTGAGGGAGAAAGGGACGGATAATATTAGAATGTGGAGAATTGCAGAAATTAAAAATCCAGGGTTAATTTTTCGTTTTTTGGGGCTTTTTTGCGTAAGGATTTGAGAATAGTGGTATTTCATTTTTTGTTCTTTCTTTTAGTATTACTAATTTCGAATTTTTGCTACTATATATCACTTGTGGTGGGTTTTGTCAACCTTCGCCTGATTTTTTTCTCTTGACATGTATACATTTGTATGGAATACATATATATGCTATGGACCCCCTTACCGAAAAACAAAAAGAGATTCTAGAATTTATCCTTAATTACAGAAGGACCTTCGGTTTTCCTCCAAGTGTGAGAGAGATAATGAAAAAATTCAATTTTAGGTCTCCAAGGACTGTATCCAATTACCTTGAAGTCCTCGAAAAAAAGGGAGTTTTAAGGATTCATAAAAGAAAGGGAAGGGGAATAGAAGTTGTGAGTGGGAAAAGGGAGGATATTCCAATCCTTGGAAGGATTCCTGCAGGATTTCCTGAAGAACCTTTTGAAGATTTTGAAGAGTATTTACCTGTGGATCCTGAATTTTTTGGAAAAGGAACTAAATTTGCTGTGAGAGTGAAGGGAGATTCGATGAAAGAGGCTGGTATAGAAGATGGAGACATAGTGATAATCCGGAAACAACCTACTGCTGAAGATGGTCAGATTGTAGCAGCTTTAATAGAAGGAGAAGTTACTCTTAAAAGATTAAGAAAAACCTTGAATGGAAAAATAGAACTTAAACCTGAAAACCCAGAATATGAAACCCTCATTTTTGAGTATCCTGATCAGCCTCAAATCTTGGGGATTATGGTTGGACTTATAAGGAGGATTTGAGAATGTTTTCCCATCTTCATGTGAGAAGTGGCTATACCTTTCTTTTTGGGACTTTCACAATAGAAGAGCTTTTAAAAAAAGCTAAAAAAGAGGGAGCCAGAGCTTTAGCTTTAACAGATAGAGGAGGACTCTATGGAGCTGTAAAATTCACAAGAATGGCTCCCCTTTTTGGAATAAAACCAATCATTGGAATTGAGGCTTCTCTCAACGATGGAACGATTCTTGTTCTTCTTGTAAAAAAGGAAGAAGGATATAAAAACCTGGTAAGATTGATTACCAGCTCAAAAGTGAAAAAAGGTGGGATCTTCTCTCTGGAAGATATTCTTGAGAATTCAGAAGGGCTTATCTGTCTTACAGGGGGTAAAGATGGAAGGTTGTGGAAACTTGCAAAAAGAATGGAAGAAGACCAGATTTTTGATTTTCTCGGTATTTTAAAGGAGGCATTTAAAGATGACCTCTACATTGAACTTCAGAATTTTGGTTTTGAAGAAGATTTAAAGCTTTGTAAGAGCTTGATGGAAGTTTCAAAGAAATTAGACATCAAGGTCATAGGAACGAACTCTGTCACATTTCTCGAAAAGGAGGATTATAAATTTCATAGACTTCTCGTCAACATACAGAGGATCGTGCATAAAAAGGATGTTTCTCCCTTACCTTCAGAGGAATTCTATCTAAAATCTCATAAAGAAATGGAAAGACTCCTTCCCGAAGAAGCCATAAAGAGTACAGAAGAAGTGGTGGATAAAGTAGAATTTGAACTGAAACTTTTTAAAATCCATCCTCCAAAGGTCTTTGAAAATGATGAAAGGAAAATTGTTGAAATATGTTTTAAAAATCTCGCTCAGAAGTTTCATCCTGTAAAAGTCCAGGTTTTGAAAAGACTCTGGAAAGAATTAGAACTTATTACTTCGAGAGGTTTTTCAAGTTATTTCCTCGTTGTCTATGAGATAATCTCTTATGCAAAAGAAAGGGGGATAAGATACAGTATAAGAGGCTCAGCGGTAAGTTCTCTAGTAAGCTATCTCCTTTTTGGCGGAGTTGACCCTATGAAGCACGGGCTTCTTTTTGAAAGATTTTTAAATGATGGAAGATTCGATCCTCCTGATATAGATGTGGATTTTGATTCTGAAAGAAGAGAAGAGGTTTTAAGGTACACAATTAACCGGTTCAAAGATCAAGTCGCACTCATTTCTACCTTGCCAACCTTTAAAGCAAGAAGTGCAGTTAGAGAGGCAGCTCTCGCCATGGGAAAAAGTTTTAAGGATCTTACCCGGCTTACTGAGTGTCTTCCATACTATATTTCACCAAAAGATATACCCAGAGCTTTAGAGGAGCTTCCTGAACTTCGAGAAAGTCCCTTAAACAGTGAAAAGGAGATTCTCAAAATTTTGCCTAAATTTGAGGGGCTTCCAAGACAGCTTTCTACCCATCTTGGCGGGGTTATTGTTTCAGAGAACCTTTTAAACATTGTTCCTCTTGAACTCTCTCCAAGGGGTTATCCTATTTCTCAATACGATGGGAGAGACATTGAGATACTTGGACTTCCAAAGTTTGATCTTTTAGGGCTGAGAATGCACACCGCAATCTCAAAGTCCCTTCTTTATCTTAAAGATAAAGGGATAGAAATAGATTTTGAAAATCTTCCTCTAAATGACAAGAAGACCTATGAACTTTTAAGCTCAGCAAGAACAGTTGGTGTATTTCAGGTAGAATCACCAGGTCAAAGGCAGCTAATAGGAAGATTGAGACCCGAAAGGTTTTCCGATATTTTAGCAGAGATTTCCCTTTTCAGACCGGGCCCTGTTCAGGCTGATATAATAAGACCTTTTATCAGAAGAAAGCATAAACTTGAAAGTGTAAAGCATTTCCATCCCGTACTTAACCCACTCCTTAAGGAGACTTTCGGAGTTTTTATTTACCAGGAACAGATTCTGAAAGTAGTATCAAAGCTTACAGGAAAAGGACTTGACTGGGCTGATAGTTTTCGCAGATCAATGACCCATGATAGAGATCCTTTGGAGATGGAGAAGTTGAAAGAGGAGTTTGTCAGATTATGCGAAAAAGAAGGGTACTCAAAAGAGCTTATATATGAAATCTGGAAGCATATTTCCGCATTTGCATCTTATGGATTTTGCAAAGCTCACGCTGCAGCATTCGCTTATATTACATACCAGTCAGCATACCTTAAAGCTCACTTTCCCCTTGAATTCTACGTTGGTCTTTTAAATTCAGGAAGTGTGGGCACTTATCCTGAGAGGGTGATTTTAAACGAAGCTCGCAGATACTTTCCAGTGTATCCTCCCCATGTTAACCTAAGTAGATTTGAATATTCAATAGAGAGAAATGGAATAAGAGTTGGATTATGTGCCATAAAAGGAATAGGACCAAAAACTGGAGAAAAAATAGTAAAAGAGAGGGAAAGGAGGGGGCCCTTTAGCTCTTTAAACGATTTTATCATAAGAGTAAGACCAACAAGGAAAATACTGGAAACACTTTGGATTGTAGGTGCTTTTGAAGGCTTAAAAGGTTATGGAAAAAAAGTTGCTTGAATATGCCATTATGGAGGAAGAGTATTTAAAAGTAAACATTTTTACTCACCCCCTCGCACCATTTAGAGAAGATCTGAAAAAATTGGGGTTTATTACAAGTAAAGAGTTGAGCCTAGTAAAAAGAGGCAGTAAAGTTAAGGTGGCAGGAAGGGTAATACTGATTCACACACCTCCAACAAAAACAGGTGTGAGAATAATGTTCGTGACAGCAGAAGATGAGTACGGCCTTTTAGATCTTGTCCTACTCCCTCAAGAACAAAAAAAATACTCCAGAACATTGCTTTTAAACTCTCTTTGCTGTTTTGAGGGGGAAATAAAGAAGTACGGTAGGGGAAGTTTTTCCATAACAATAGAAAGGATAATTCCTCTCGAAGATGCATTAAAGGGAACTATTGATTTAAAAAATGGTTCAAATTCAGAGACTTTCCAACAAGAGACTCTTTTAAACCTATGACCTCCAATCAACAACCAGAAAAGGAGGAAAATTTGTCTTGACAATTGGTCTCTCTTCATAGAAAAATAAAAGCGCTATCAAGTGAAGAAAATAACAAGGTTTTTTACAAAACAGAGTTTGAAGAAACGGAGGCAAAATGAAGAAGGTTGTAATGCAGGGAAATGAAGCTATAGCAAGGGGAGCATATGAAGCGGGGGTGAAGGTGGCAGCAGCCTATCCTGGAACCCCAAGCAGTGAAATACTGAGAACATTGGCAGAGAAATATCCGGAAGTGTACGCAGAATGGTCAGCAAACGAGATGGTGGCTGTTCAGGTCGCAGGAGGTGCATCGATAGCGGGTGTGAGGGCTATGGCATCTATGAAGCATGTGGGTTTGAACGTTGCTTCTGATGCCCTGATGACATTCGCCTACACAGGGGTTAAGGGCGGGCTCGTAATTGTTGTGGCTGACGATCCTTTCTCCCACAGCTCTCAAAACGAACAAGATAGCAGAAATTGGGCGAGATTCGCAAAAGTCCCCATGTTAGAACCAAGTGACTCTCAGGAATGCAAGGATTTCACAAAGATTGCTTTTGAAATTAGTGAGAAATTTGATACACCTGTTTTAATACGTAGCGAGACAAGGGTTTCCCATTCTGACTCGATTGTTGAGCTGGGAGAAAGGGTTGAGCCAAATATACCTATTGGTCTTGACCCGAAAGAAGCGCCCAAATACACAATGGTTCCTGCCTATGTGAGGCAGAGAAGGATTTTTGTTGAAGAGAGAATGAAAAGACTCGAAGAATACGCCGATACTTTCCAGTACAATGTAATGGAAATAAATGACACAAGGTATGGGATAATCTCCAGTGGAGTCTCGTACCTTTATGCAAAGGAAGTTTTTCCTGACTGGTCCTTTCTGAAGTTGGGAATGGTCTGGCCCCTTCCTAAAAAACTGATTGAAGAGTTTTTCAAAAAGGTTAAAAAAGTTGCAATCGTTGAGGAGCTTGATCCTTTTTTGGAGACTGAAATAAGGGCGATGGGATTTAAGATATGGCACGGAAAGGATGTGGTGCCAAAGATGTACGAGCTTTCCCCTGAAAAGGTGGAACAGGCCTTAAAAGGCAATAAATTCAAACCACCCAAAATCAGATTTGACACATCCAATCTACCGAAAAGGCCTCCCAATCTCTGCCCTGGATGCTCCCATAGACCCTTATTTTATGCTCTTAAAAAACTCGGACTTTTTGTATTTGGAGATATTGGCTGTTACACGCTCGCCACTTCTCCACCCCTTGAGGCGATCCATACAACCATATGTATGGGCGCAGGTGTCGGTATGGCCCACGGTGCCTCCAAGGCGCTTGGGAAGGAGGGACCTGGTAAGGCATGTGCTGTTTTAGGGGACTCGACTTTTCTGCACGCCGGAATTCCCCCACTTATGAATGTCGCTTATAACAAGGGGAATTCTACGACAATCGTTCTTGACAACAAGACGACAGCCATGACTGGCCACCAGGAGCACCCTGGAAGCGGTTATACGGCAAGGCTAGAACCTACTGTCGCAGTAAATTACGAGGAACTGGGCAAAGCACTTGGTGTAAAAAGTATAAGGTACGTAAATCCCTATAATGTGAAGGAGACGATGGACATCATCCGGGAGGAGGTCAATAAAGATGAGCCCTCACTTATAATTTGCAAGGACAGCCCGTGCATCCTCCTCAGAAGGGCAAAGCCTTTAGAAAAGTTCAAGTACCGTGGCTATTCAGTTGATGAGGAAAAATGCAGGGGATGCAGAGTCTGCCTTGAAATAAACTGCCCTGCAATAAGCTGGATAAAGCAGGAGGGGACAACAAAAGATGGCCACAGGAGAAAAGGAGTGAGTTACATAAATAGGGATCTTTGCGTAGGATGCAGTGTTTGCGAGCAGATCTGCAAATTTGAAGCAATAAAGCCAATTGAGAAGTAGGGAGGGACTGGCATGGAAAAGAGAGACAAGGTCACAAACGTTTTCCTTTCTGGAGTTGGAGGACAGGGTACTATATTGGCGAGTAACATCCTTGCCGCGGTTTTTTCATCCGCTGGATACGATGTAAAAAAGGCGGAAGTTCACGGAATGGCACAGAGGGGAGGCGACGTAACAACTCATTTCAGATTCGGAAAAAAGGTTTATTCACCTCTCATCAAATTTGGAGATGCGGACTACCTTTTAGCATTTGAGTTACTGGAAGGGCTGAGATACATAAACTGGGTGAAGGATGACGGAAAGATCGTCCTCAACAACCACAAGATTTATCCACCGGTAGTTAATCTAGGCGAAATGGAGTATCCGGAAAATATCCCAGATATCTTCAGAAGGTATTTCAATGGTAATGTTTACGTGGTGGAGGGTGTGGAAATTGCCAGAAGACTTGGGAATATTCAGGCAGCCAACGTCGTTCTAATTGGGGCCTTTTCCAACTTTTTTCCAGAAATAAAAGAGGAATTGTGGATAGAGAGTATAAAAAGCCTTATCCCTGAAAGAATACAGGAGCTGAACATAAAGGCTTTCTTAGAGGGAAGGCGTGCCCTTTCCTGAGAAGGTTCGTTTTGCTCCACTGTTCCTTTTAACGCTTTTTCTTCTGTCCTCTTTATCGCATGGAATGGATCTTATTTCTATAGATAACGGAATGAGTTTAATTCTAGAAGAAAGACCGGGGTCGAACGTAGTTGCCGCTCAGTTCTGGGTTAAAGTGGGTAGTAAATACGAGGATTCACAAAATGCTGGTGTAACTCATTTCATTGAGCATCTCATTTTCAAAGGCTCTGAGAGATTGAAACCTGGGCAGGTGGCTTCACTAATTGAATCTTTTGGGGGGTCAATAAATGCCTTCACTTCCTACGAGAATACTGTTTACCATGTGGTGATTCCGAAGGACTCTTTCCTTGAATGTCTTCCATTTTTGATTGATGCCATCTTTAATCCCATTTTTCCTGAAGAGGAAATCGAAAAAGAAAGAAGAGTCATACTGGAAGAGATAAAGATGGGTGAAGATGATCCTCAAAGGAAAATTTACAAAGAACTCTTTTCCCTTTCCTACGCTGATCACCCTTATGGAAGGCCTATAATAGGCTACGTTGAGACGGTCAGTAGACTTTCGAGAAAGGATATAGTGTCCTACTTTGAGGACCTTTACTCTCCTGAGGTAACTACTCTAGTCATAGTTGGAGATTTTGAAAAAGGAAAGGTAATAGACTACCTAAAGAGCGAACTCGGAAAATTGAAAGGGAGAAAAAAGAGAATCTCCTACGAGAAGAAGGATCTTGTCCAAATGTATCCAAAGACAAAAGTCATTGAAAAGGACGTCCTGGAAGGATATCTAGCCATCTCATATCCAGTACCTTCCATACTTCACGAGGACGTACCTACTCTAGAGATACTAAGTGCCTTATTGACAGAGGGTGAAAGTTCTAGGCTAAATCTGGAGCTAAAGAATAAAAAAGGGATCATAACAGGAGCATCCTCGTTTTTATTTGCCCCTGAGGAAGAGGGGCTATTTGTGATATCTGTAAACTTTGATGGCAGAGACTATCAGCGAGTTGTGGATGAAATCGAAAGAGAAATAAAAAGACTAAGCGAAACTTTAGAGGACTGGGAACTGAGAAAGGCAAAGAACCAAGTGGTAGCTTCTTACGTTTATGCCATGGAAACTGCGCAAGGGAGAGCAAGAACGCTTGGTCATTTCTACACTCTTACCGGAGACGTGTCATTTGTGGACAGGTTTTTGAAAATGGTTGAAGAAAAAGAAAAGGAAGACGTAAGAAGAACAATTGAGAAGTACTTCTTAGGAGGGATAAAGAACGTTGTTGTGATTCTTCCTCGCGCTAATGAAAAAGAGAAGAACCCAGCATTTGGCGAACTGAAAAACGGTCTCAGGTACGTGGTAAATGAAAATAGAAGCAATCCCTCCTTTTCTTTTACAGTTGCCTTCGTAGGTGGAGTTAAGGATGAGCCTAAAGGGAAAAACGGACTCTTCAACGTCCTTTCAAGAATGTTGCTCAAAGGTACAAAGAGACAGGATGCCTTTGAACTGGCGAAGGCAATAGACTCGTTAGGGGGGCAGATGAACCCATTTCCAGGATACAATTTATTTGGTCTTTCTGGTAAGTTTCTTAGTAAGGACTTTGAAGAGGTCATGAAGATTTTGCACGAAATCCTCACTGAGGCTCATTTTAGAGAGGAGGAACTAAAAAATGTGAAAAATGAAGTTCTTTCTGAACTGAGGCTAAAGGATGACGATCCTCTCTCTTTTGCCTTTAGAAAGTTCAACTCTTTTTTCTACGAGGGCCATCCTTATGAAAAGGACCCTCATGGCTCCTATGAGGATGTACACTCCATTACGATAGAGGATTTGCGTAAGGCCTATGAGGAGCATGTGACTCCCAGGGGGTGTGTTCTATCAATATCTGGCGATGTGGACGTAAAGGAGGCGAAAAGAATTATAGAAGATCTTTTTTCAAAGTGGGATGGACCAGAGAGGAACCTGAGGCGTGAGATTGTCCCAAAAAGAAATGGATATAGGTACTTCGAAAAGAATATACTACAAGCTCACATGGTTATAGGTTTTCCAGGTGTTTCTCTTAGTGATAAGGATAGGTTCGCTGTTGAGGTTATGGATGCGGTGCTCTCTGGTATGGGTGGTAGAATACACAGCGTGCTCAGAGAAGAGAATCCTTATGCTTACGCAGTTAGCTTCTTTAACCATATGGGTTACGATACGGGAGCAATTGGCATATATGCGGCTTTTGATCCGAAAATGCTAAATGAGGTGAAGGAGACAGTGAAAAAGGAGATTGAAAGAATTTTGAGAAATGGATTCAGTGATGAGGAAATAGAAAGGGCAAAGAAATACCTTGTGGGAAACTATCTCATATCAATCCAGTCTAACAAAAACATATCATACAGGATGGCGATTGACACCCATTGCGGACTTGGTCCGAACTTTTTTAAAAAGTGGGCAGATCAGATAAAAAGAGTGACCAAAGAGGAGGTGATAAGGGTAGCAAAGGAGTACTTATCTATGGAGAAGGCTGCTTTCGTGGTGATTGGAAAAGAATTTTAGAATTCAGCCTGCACCTTTTTTGCCACATCGACGTATTTCAGTTTTAAGTCACAAAGGGTACTCTCAATAAGTCTCTCCTCCTCCTCAGTAAGATTCCCCTTTGTCTTTTCCTTCAGAATTTCTATAAGAGAGATTGTCTGTCTCGCCATATTCAAGTCCACTTTTTTTTCCTTTGTGATAGGATCGGGCAGTTCACCTAAGGAGACAAGGACGGAACTTGAAAGAGAGAGAATGAATGTGGAGAAAGTCCATGCCTGGTCCATTGCCTGCCTCCCTTAAAGTAAGTTTTCAAGCTTTAAAGGAAGAAAGAAGATGCTCCTACCCCTGAGCACTTGATAAAGAAGGTAGTTTCTTTTTATACCTTCAAGCATGAGTCTTTCAAAATCCTCTACAGTTTTGACATGGTAATTGTTAATTTTGAGTATCACATCTCCCCGTCTTATGCCAGCTAAGAAGCCCGTACCATCCTTTGCAGTTCTCCTTACAACTACACCTTCTTTTTCCCTGATTTTGTACTTAAGCCGTGTGTATGGGCTCAAGTTAGATACTTTTATACCAAGAAGGGAACTATCGATCGGAGACGGTCTGAAACTCACTATGTCCTTCACGTTTACATTGACGGATTTCTTTTCATTCGCTCTCAAAATCTTAATCTCTAGAACTTCTCTGGCTTTGAGCATTCCCATTATGTCCTTGAGCTTTGTCCCCTCTTTCAGTCTGTTTCTGTTTATTTCCACAATTCTGTCTCCTTTTTTCAGTCCGTATGCCTCGGCCGGACTCTTCTCTATCACCTTTTTTACAAGGAGAGAGAACGTAGGTCCCTCTTTTACCTTCTCAAAAAAGATCCCCACGATCGGTCTTTCTCTTTTAGGCGCCATGAGATCAAGCACAATGGGTTCAATATCAGAAGCTGGAATGGCGAATCCTATTCCCTTACCCTCGCCAAGGATGGCTGTCACTATGCCTATTAAGTTACCCTCTGAATCGATTAGAGCTCCACCGCTATTGCCAGGATTGATTGCAGCATCCGTCTGGATCAGGTTCGCGAAGACTTTATTCTCCACCCTGAGATTCCTACCTATGGCGCTTATCACTCCAACTGATACTGAGCTTGAAAGTCCATAAGGGTTTCCAATCACAATAACGCTTTCTCCAACGGAAAGATTCGGTCTTTTTTTTAATTTGAGGAATGGAAAGTTTTCTCCGTTTTTTATTTTCAAAATCGCAATATCGAATTCCGGATCACAGCCTAAGACTTCCGCCTCGTATTCCTTACCATTTATGAATCTGACCCTTATGTTTATTGCTTTTGAAATTAGATGTTCATTTGTGACGATTATTCCTTTCGGGTCTATGACGACCCCGGAACCTATATTCTCGTAAAGATCGTCCTGTTCAAGGGATTCTCCAAAGATAAGTCTCCTGATTACGTTTCTTTCCCTCTCAGATCCTTCTTTTGCAAGCTCCTCCGTCCTTATGTTTACAATAGCAGGACTCGCCTTTCTTACCACATCTACTACCGGTGAAACTCCTGCTAAAAGGGATAAAGGCACAAAAAGCCATGCGAGGAAAATGACGGAGAAAAAAATTGAGGCCCTACAACCAGTCATCCTCCCTTTTCTTTCTTTTTTTTATCGTCCTTTTCACGGAATCGAGAATGATATTCGCTATCTCTTCCTTACTCATCTTGGGAACGTGTTTTACTCGACCCTGTGCGTCTATTATGGTAACCTCATTCATGTCCGATCCGAATCCTATACCCTCTTTTGCTACGTTATTTGCCACGATTATATCTAGATTCTTTTTTTTAAGTTTTTCATAAGCATTCTCAACCAGATTTTCAGTTTCTGCCGCAAAACCAACGAGTATCCTGTTCCCCTTTATTTTTCCAAGATCTCCTAGAATGTCCGGGTTCTTTTCCAGTTCAAGCACGTATAAGTCCTCTTCATCATTCTTCTTTATCTTTTTAATGCTTTCTTTTTTGCACCTGAAATCAGCTACAGCCGCAGCTTTAATTATGATTGTAGCATCTTCAAAGAACCTCATTACAGCCTCTTTCATCTCAATTGCAGTGCGTACCTTCACAAAGTTTATGTCACTCCTTGGTGGGGGCAGATAAGTCTCTCCACTTATGAGAGTAGTTTCCGCCCCCCTCCTCCTTGCAATTTTCGCAATCGCATAGCCCATTTTTCCTGAAGATCTGTTGGTTATACATCTTACGGGATCTATGTACTCGATAGTAGGACCGGCAGTCACGACTACCCGTTCGCCTGAGAGGTCCTTCTCTGTAAAGATGTCTTCCATCTTTTCGATTATATCCGGAATTGGGGGGAGTCTGCCTTTGCCCTTTGTCCCACAAGCCAAGTCCCCCACTCCAGGTTCCATTAGTTCATAACCAGCTTCCTTCAATCTCTGGATGTTCATCTGGACTATTTTGCTTTCCCACATTTTCGTATTCATCGACGGCACAAAGAGTACGGGTACTGTTGTAGCCATAACCATAGTTGTCAGAAAATCATCCGCTATGCCATTGGCTATTTTGCCTATTATGTTTGCGGTTGCGGGGACTATAACCATCTGGTCAGCTATGTCAGAGAGGGCAATATGGCCAATCTTTGGACCCGTGAAAAGTTGAAACATTTCGTGAATGACTGGATGGCCAGAAAGGGTCTGAAAGGTTAGTGGAGAGACGAATTGAGTCGCGTTCTTAGTCATTACCACATGTACGCTTGCCCCTCTCTTTGTGAGCTCTCTCACAAGCTCGCACGTTTTATAAGCCGCTATTCCACCTGTCACAGCGATTATGATCTCTTTATTCCTTAAATTTGTGAACATCTCTCACCTTGCACTTTTCAAATAGAACCGGTCTTCTCGATGGGATCCACAAAGCTTAAAGCCACAACCGCCAAGTCGAACAGCCTCTCATCTCCTTTCTCTCTCTAAGAAGGACCTGATGAGATCGATTGGAATTGGAAATATGATTGTAGAGTTTTTCTCTGTTGCTATTTCTATTAGAGTCTGAAGGTACCGTAGCTGTAAGGCCATTGGATTCCTTGAAAGTATATCAGATGCCTCTGCGAGCTTTGAAGCTGCCTGATATTCTCCTTCAGCACCTATTATCTTCGCCCTTCTTTCCCTTTCAGCCTCAGCCTGTTTGGCGATTGCTCTAAGCATCTCCTGTGGCAGGTCCACATTTTTTACCTCCACATTGGAGACCTTAATGCCCCAAGATTCTGTATGCTGGTCGAGTATTTCCTGAAGCCGCTCATTTATTTTTTCCCTGTGGGCGAGGAGCTCATCAAGCTCTGCCTGACCGAGTACACTTCGAAGGGTGGTCTGGGCCAGCTGACTTGTGGCATAGAGATAATTCTCAACGCTTATAATTGCTTTCAGAGCATCTATAACCCTGAAGTAGACAACAGCGTTGACTTTGATGGAAACGTTGTCCCTGGTTATCACATCCTGAGGGGGAACGTCCAGAACAACTGTTCTCAGGCTGACTCTGACCATTCTATCAACAACAGGAATCAAAAGGACAAGACCCGGTCCCTTAGGACTACCCAAAACCCTTCCAAGCCTGAAAACTACTCCACGCTCATACTCGTTCAGTATCTTTATTGCGCTTGCAAGGATGAAGATTATGATGATGATCAAAAAGGCGTAAATTGGAATCATTCCTTTACCTCCTTCTTTTTTACTTTTAAAACGAGACCTTCAACCTTTTCCACCTGAACTGTCTCCCCTGCTTTTATCGGCTCCTCGCTTTTCGCGCTCCAAAGTTCCCCTTGTACCATTACCTTTCCCTGTTGGTATATGTCCGTTTTTGCAACCCCTTGTTCGCCGATCAGTCCTTCCATGCCAGTCCTCACCTTGGAGAATTGAGCCTTTACCGCGTAAGAGAGCACAACCAGGAAGAAGATTGCAGATATTACGGCAACTGCGAGGATGGATTTCCAGGAGATAGAAAGATAACTTGAGGGAAGGTCGATAAGCATTATGGATCCAAGTACTATAGAAATTATGCCGGCAATAGCGAGAAGCCCATGGCTTACAATCTTTAGCTCAAGTATGAAAAAGATTATTCCAAGAATTATGAGGAAGAGACCGGCGTAACTTATCGGGAGAGCTTGGAATGAATAAAGAGCGAGAATTATGCATATTCCTCCAACTACTCCCGGAAATATAGATCCGGGGTTGTAAATTTCGAAAAGTATGCCGTAAAGACCGATCATCATGAGAATGTAAGCCACATTTGGGTCACTTATATAGGATAGAAACCTGAACTTGAAAGGCATCTTTATATCTACTACGTTTTTCTTTTTGGTTTTTAAGATCTTTTTTCCTGTCCTTGTTTCCACAAGTTTCCCGTCTATCTTGTTTAGTAAATCCTCAACATCATTTGCAACAACATCTATCACATTGTTCTTTAGCGCCTCCTCTGCAGTTACTGAGGCACTTTCCCGTACAGCTTTAGATGCCCATTCTGCATTTCTCTTTCTTTTCATTGCAATGCTTTTAGCATAGGCCTCCGCATCCCTTACAACCTTCTTCATCATTTCCTTATCAACCTTTTCCTTCCCTATGGTGACTGGATGAGCGGCTCCCGCATTGGTTCCTGGTGCCATTGCAGCTATGTGAGCAGCCAAAAGAATTATGCTCCCAGCTGAAGCTGCTCGTGCTCCAGAGGGAGCAACATAGACAATAATGGGAACTTCAGATTCCATTATTGCCTTTACAATCTCTCTCATGGACGTATCGAGACCACCAGGAGTATCAAGAAGGATAAGTAAAGCTTCCCCTTTTTTTGCCTCTGTACTTTCAATGGCTTCCTTTATGAAACCAGCAATGGGAGGGTTGATCACGCCCTGAATTTGTATCTGGTATATTTCACCTGAAGACGCCTCGGTTTTTGGAAGCTCATTTAGAAAGAAAAAAAAGAAGACAAGTAGGAAAAAAATGATTCTCTTCATGAGAGGTTTCCAAATTTTTCCTTTAGCTTTTTTTCCACAATCGGCGGAACAAAATCCCTTACAGAGCCGCCAAAGGAGGCTACTTCTTTTACAGTTCTCGAGCTTACAAAGAAATAGTCCTTACTTGTCATCATGAATATGGTGTCGATTTCAGGATTCAGTGTCCTGTTAATTGATGCCATTTGAAACTCGTACTCGAAATCGCTCATAGCCCTTAGTCCCCTTATAACTACGTTTGCCTTTACTTTCTTTAGGTAATCCACAAGGAGCCCATCAAAACTATCGACGATTACGTTTTTTTTTCCTTTCACAACCTCCCTTATCATTTCAGCTCTTTCCTCAACTGAGAAAAGAGCCTCCTTTTGAATGTTCTTTGCGATTGCTATAATAATCCTGTCAAAGATTAGAAGTCCCCTGTCCAGAATATCCAAATGGCCGTAAGTTATGGGATCAAAAGAACCTGGATATACAGCAGTCTTTCTCCTCATTCACTCTTCTCCTCTGACCCAGAATAGGCTTACGCAAGTATCCCCGTATCTTTTGGTAACCATTTTTTTTCCTTCCTCCAGTTCGGGGATTTCCCTTTTTGAATGTTCGACCACTATTACGGAATCTCCTGCGTATAGCGGGTTTTTTCTCAGCATTTTAAGACTCTCACTTACGTGACCCATCTCATAAGGAGGGTCAAGGAAAATTATATCATATTTGTCCCCTTTCTTATAAAGAAAAGGTATGGCCCTGTAAACATCCATTTCTAAAACGAGGCACTTTTCTTTAACCTTCAGAAGCTCTATATTCTTTTTTAGGAGCGCTACCATTTTAGCATCATTTTCCACAAGAACACATGAAACTGCTCCTCTGCTTATAGCTTCGAACGAAAAGATTCCAGATCCTGCAAAAAGTTCCAGGACTTTTAAGCCCGATACATCTCCGATCAGGTTGAATATGGACTCCCGTACCTTGGAGGATGTGTAACGTACCTTCCTCGCCTTATAAGTTGAGATCTTTTTCCCTCGGAATAATCCTCCTGTTATGCTAATCACCGTACGTAAAAAGCTCTCCCCTTATTTTGTCTATCCTTTTTAGACCTTTTACCTCCTCCGGAAAAAGGGGAAGTTCGACTATGTCGCAAAGGGGATATTTTTTCCTCAAGGCGGATATATACCCTTCCTGCATATTTTTTCTCCTTCTGTGGAACTCGCAATCAGCTTCCTTTATAACGTTGTTTACAACGATGTAATTTACGAATAAACCATTTTCCTCGAATTCTTTTATTATCCTTTCTGTCAAAGCCACACCCAGGGCTTCCGGTATCGTGACGATTACATATCTAGTCTTGGCAGGATCCCTTATAAATGAGACTATCTTTTCTGCTAGTTTTTCCCAGCTTGCTATTATTTCTAGTAAGCTCCTCTTTGAC
Organism: uncultured bacterium; assembly: GCA_938084905.1. Classification (GTDB taxonomy): domain Bacteria; phylum Desulfobacterota; class Syntrophorhabdia; order Syntrophorhabdales; family JANXAF01; genus CALKEQ01. Next base: position 55,216 of record CALKEQ010000005.1, on the reverse strand, counting down.
TCCTTCAACCTTACTGCGTCTTTTATCTTTTCAAAATAGCTATACAGGTTCATGTAAAACCTTGTTGCCGCTTCCATATGTTTGAGGAAAAGCTGCGGAAGCTTGAGAAGTTTGAGGGTGTGCCCAGCAGGTGCCGTATCCCAGACCACAATGTCATATCTAGAGGCCTCCACGAGTTCAAGAATGAAATGGAGCATGTACTCCTCTTCTATTCCCGGAGCAGTGCCTATGTAATCGACGAAATCGTACTCCACTTTAGCAAAAGATGATATTACCTCATATATTTCGGGACCGAACCGCTCCTTCCACATTTTTATGATGATATCCGAGGAGATCTCCAGCCCAAAAAGTTCTACATCCTCCGCAATCCTCTTTTCTGAACTTCCTATGTCGATTTCGAAAATGTCGGACAATGATGGTGTGGGGTCACTCGATATGACAAGGACCCTTTTTCTTCTTTTTGCAGCCTCATAAGCTATAGCTGAGGCGCATGTTGTCTTACCAACCCCTCCTTTTCCTCCGACCATGATAAGCTTCGGCTCTCCGATGAAAACACCGTCCAGAGACACGGTTTTATTTATGCCTTATTGGGATTGGCATGTCCATAAAAAAATGGTACTTTTGATGGATGCTTTTATTTTATGTTATAAGGGTATTATGATTGTTGATTCCCATTGTCATCTGGAGCTTGAAGATTTTGATGAGGACAGAGACCGAATTATAGGGGAATGTGAGAGACAAGGCTTAAAATATCTTCTCACTGTGGCGACTGAGGAGAGGTACTTTAAAAAGGTGGTACAGATTGCGGAGCAGTTTGGATGCGTATTCGGGGCAATAGGAATCCATCCCCATCTAAGCGACAAATGGAAAAAAATCCCTTTGCCAGATGTTGAAAATTTTCTAAAGCACAAAAAAATAGTCGCTTACGGAGAGATCGGTCTAGACTTCTACAAGAACTACTCACCCCCTCATATGCAGAAAGAGGCCTTTTCCTCCCAACTTTTATTTGCTAAGGATAAGGGGATGCCTGTGATTATCCATTCGAGAAACTCGGATTCGGAGACACTAGAGATCCTCGATTCATTTTACAAAGGGGGAAAGGGAGGTGTAATACACTGTTTTTCTTATGACAAAAAGGTTGCTCAGAAATTTTTAGACAGGGGCTTCTACATTTCTATACCTGGGACAATAACTTACAAAAACAACGGAAAACTGGTAGAAGTTGTAAGATACGTCCCTTTGAATAGAATTCTCGTCGAAACTGATGCACCCTTTCTTACTCCGTATCCTGAAAGGGGAAAAAGGAATTTGCCGTACTACGTAAAGTACGTTTTGGAAAAGATAGCAGAGATAAAAGAGATTGACGTTGATGTGGTGGGCGAAGAGATTGTAAGGAATTTTGAAACCCTTTTTTTGAGTGGAGGTTCGAATGAGGCCAGCTGTAATAGTCGTTGACATGACTTTGGGAAATATAAAGGATGGATTTGACGAGCAGAAAAAACTTGTGAAATTGGTCGCCGATTTTTTGAAAAAGATGAGAGAAAGGTCTGTTCCAGTTGTCTTTGCCTGCGACAGTTTCCTGGAGAAGGATTTTATATTTAGAGGCCGTATGAAGCCCCACGCCTTACGAGGAACAGAAGATACGAGACCCCACCCTGATCTGGGAGTGGAAAGTAAGGACATAGTAATTGAGAAGAGGAGGTTCAGTGCTTTTTTCAAGACAGACCTAGATCAGACACTACGAACCTTAGGAGTGGACACTGTTCTCGTTTGTGGGATAAACACTCACTTCTGCGTACTCGCGACTGCCTTCGACGCATTGGCAAACGATTTTTTTACAATTATACTCGAGGATTTAAGTTCTGCTCACAAAGAAGAGATTCACAAAAAGGCACTCGATCTGTACAGATCAACCGCTGTTTATCCACTTTTCAGAGTTATGACCTCTGAAAACTTTCTGAGAGAGTTTGATGGTCAATGAATCTTCGGTATAAGCTTTTGATTCTGATTTTTGCCCTTTTTGCCCCTCTTTTAATTTACCTCTCATTGTCAGAGAGAACTGATCTTGCGACTAAGGAGAGTTTTCTTCCTTCCGTTTCTGAGGTAAAAATCTACGTTCCAATAGATGAAAATTCCTTAACCGTAAGAACTGTAACTGCGGAGATTCCAAAAGATTCATACGGTTTAGCCAATCTTCTTTTCCGGAAGCTAAAGGACCATGGGGTTATACCTGAGGAGACACGCCTTCTTTACTTTGCAAGGGATGATAATGGTACCATCTATGTCGATTTTTCAAAAGATCTCACTAAGGAAGAGCTGAATTTTTCTGAGATAGCGCTAGTTTACAGCATAGTAAATACGTTCGTTTCGAATTTTTCATCCTCCAGAAGGGTACAGCTTCTCATAGAGGGTGAACCTGTAAATACTCTTGGCGGAATCCTTTTTACGTACTTTCCGCTTGAATTTAACGAAGATTTGATGGAGGAATGAATGATAAACCCGAGGCTTTTAAGGGAAGAAAGGGAAATCCTTATAGAGAGCATAAGAAAAAGGGGAATAAGTATTGATCTTGACAGGGTTTTTGAACTTGATGAGAAAAGGAGAGCGCTAATCCAAGAAGTTGAGAGAAAAAAAAGTGAGAGGAATAAACTCTCCGATGAGATAGCCCGTAGAAAAAGAATGGGCTTGGATTCTTCAAAGGAGATAGAATATGTGAGATCACTTGGAAAGGAAATAGATGAGGCTGAAAGGTTACTTAGGGATGTTGAGGCAGAGTGGGAGCACCTACTCCTTCACATACCGAATATACCCCATGAGTCTGTTCCCTATGGAAAGGATGAAAAGGACAATAAGATTGTAAAGGTCTGGGGAGAGAAGCCTTCCTTCAGCTTTACACCACTCCCACACTGGGAGCTTGGAGAAAAGCTTGACATACTCGATTTTAGAAGAGCTGCCAAACTCGCTGGGTCAAGGTTCACACTGTACAAGTCATATGGCGCATTGCTGGAGAGGGCCCTTATAAACTTCATGCTTGACCTTCATACATTGGAGCACGGTTATGTAGAGGTTCTACCTCCTTTCATAGTTAACAGGCAGACGATGACAGGAACAGGACAGCTACCGAAATTTGAGGATGATCTTTTCAAGCTTGAGGGACTCGACTACTTCCTTATACCGACAGCGGAAGTTCCTGTTACAAACATATTCAGTGATGAGATCTTAAAAGAGGAGGACCTCCCATTAAAATTCTGCTCTTACACGCCCTGCTTTAGAAAGGAGGCTGGTGCACACGGGAAGGATACAAGGGGATTAACAAGGCAGCATCAATTTAATAAAGTTGAATTGGTCAAGTTCGCACGTCCTGAGGAGTCCTACGAAGAACTTGAGTCTCTGCTCCTTGATGCGGAGGAAGTTCTAAAAAGGCTCAACATTCATTACCGTGTATCTCTTCTTTGCACAGGAGACCTTGGTTTTTCTGCGGCAAAGACGTACGATATTGAGGTTTGGCTTCCTGGCCAAAATATATACAGGGAAATATCCTCTTGCAGTAACTTCGAGGATTTTCAGGCCAGGAGAGCAAAGATAAGGTACAAAAAGAAAAACGGGAAAGTGGAGTTAGTACACACACTAAACGGATCAGGTCTCGCAGTAGGAAGAACGGTAATGGCAGTGATGGAAAATTACCAAACTGAGGATGGAAGTATAATTGTACCAGAAGTTCTAAGACCATACATGCACGGAATAAGTCGAATCCCGAAAGAGCGCTAAGTTATCTTTTTTCTCCAGGTGTAAACGAGAGGACTCGCAACAAATACAGAGGAGTACGTTCCAATAATCACACCAAGGAAAAGGGCGAGTGAGAAATCGAAAAGAACAGGTCCTCCAAGTACGAGAATGGCGGAAATTGCAAGAAGGGTTGTTATGGAGGTGATGAGTGTTCTTGAAAGGACCTCGTTTATGCTCCTGTTGATTACGTGAGCTAATGCGCTTTCTGACTTAGATTTTCCCAAGTTTTCCCTTATCCTATCGAATACGACAATTGTATCAGTGAGAGAGTAGCCAGCAATTGTGAGAAGGGCTGTTATCAAAAGTATGTTTATTTCTTTCCCAAGGAAGTAAAATATGCCCAGAACGGCAAGGACATCGTGAAATGTGGCTATGGTAGCTGCAACTCCAAATATAAAAGTGAACCTCCATGCAATGTAGATAACGATACAGATTGCAGCAAGACCTACAGCGATTATGGCTTTCCGTTTTAATTCCCTGCCCACAGATGGACCAACTGTTGTACTTCCAAGTATTTGGAAGCTTTCACTTCCGAATCTGGATTTAAGAATACTAGATATTTTTTCGCCTACAGCCACAGGGTCATGATTTTCAAGTTTTGTCTTTATAAAAAATTCATTAGTTCCCCTTATTTCCTGAATTTCCACTTTCTCCATTCCACCTTCTCTTAAAGCATTCCTCAGTTCTCCTGTGTAGGGCTTCTTCTCAAATCTGACCTGCACATGGACCCCACCTGTAAAATCGACACTTAGGTTGGCCCTTCCGAGGATGATCATAAGCAATGCGAAAAAACCGGATAGGACCAAAAATGCGGAGAGAATGAAGGCTTTTTTTCTATATGATAGAAAGTCGATATTTGGCTTTCTTACTATTTCAACGAATCCCATCAGATGCTCAAGCTCCTCAACTTATATCTGAGGATTATGAAGTCAAAGATGGCCTTTGAGCCAAAGACGGCAGTGAAAAGGTTGATTATGATGCCGATGCTCAACGTTACTGCAAAACCTCTAATAGGGCCTGTCCCAAACAAAAAAAGAATCAAAGTTGTGATAAGGGTTGTGACGTGGGAATCGAATATTGTGATCCAGGCCTTTTCATACCCGCTATCTATCGCTGCACGTGGCGTTTTTCCAAGTCTCAGCTCCTCCCTTATTCTCTCAAAAATTAAAACGTTTGTATCAACTCCCATACCTACTGTTAAGATTATGCCAGCTATCCCGGGCAGTGTAAGGGTTGCCTTTAGCGCTGAGAAGGCACCAAGAAGGTAAATCATGTTGAGTAATAGTGCGATATTCGCTATAATTCCCGAAACCCTGTAATAAAAGACCATAAAGAGGACGACAAGTACCCCACCGAGTATGGATGCCCGAATTCCCTTCCTTATTGAATCCTGACCCAATTTCGGTCCAATGGTGATGTTCTGGACCACTTTCACGGGAGCTGGAAGGGCACCTGCTCTTAAGACTATAGCTAGATCTCTCGCCTCCTCCATTGTGAAAGCTCCTGTAATTGAGGCCCTTCCTCCAGATATCCTTTCCTTTATGACTGGTGCTGAGTAAACAACGTTGTCGAGGACTATGGCGAGCCTTTTTCCTACGTTTTCAGAAGTTATTTTCTCGAATATTTTTGCCCCTTCCCGATTAAACTCGAGGGCCACGTAAGGTTCACTACCCAGTTCCCCTCCAATTCGGACTGATGCGTTTGTCAAAAATTCACCTGTTAAAACTGATTGTTTTTTAAGGAGTATTGGTACCTTTGTCTCAACTCCAGTTTCCCTGTTTTTGATCCTCATTGGGAGTACCTCACTGCCTTCTGGAGGTGGCCCGCCGGTGTAATATTTGATGTTTTCCTCGTCTACGAGCTTAAATTCGAGCATAGCCGTTTTTCCAACGATTTCCAGTGCTCTTTCAGGATCTTTGATTCCAGGAAGCTGGACTAAAATCCGATTTTCACCTTCCTTTGCAACGACTGGTTCTGTGACTCCGAACTGGTCGATTCTGTTTCTTATTATTTCTAGTGCTTGAGATGCTGCGTTTTCTTTAACGTCCGAAAGATACGTCTCCGGTATTGAGAAGGAGAACTCAACTTCGTCTGGTTTCTCTTTTTGTCGCGCAAGCTTTAGATCCGGGAAATCGTTAATAAACAAGTTTAAAAGCTTTTCTTTCTGTTCAGGTCTCACAACCACATGAAATTCATTGCCAGTTCTCTCCAGGGAGAGGAATCTAACCCCACTTTTCATCAGTGAGTCTTTTATGGCATCCAACTTTCTGTCCATAACTGTACTTATCAGTTTTTCATTGTCCATCTCCAGCAAGAGGTGGACACCTCCTTTTAGGTCCAGGCCAAGATGGATCTTATCAGTTGGCAGGTACTTCCTCAAATCTCCCCTTATCTCAAATACGTTTGGAAGGCAATAAACGACGGAGATGAGAAGGAAGATACCTACCAATCCGAATCTGAATTTCAGTGATTTAAGCACAATCCCTTCTCTCCGCCTGTTGGAGGGCCAAAGGCTAAACCAAATTATATAGATCTCCCTTCTTTGTCAAGAAAATTTTGATTTAAATCAAAGATCAGTGGACTCCAATCTTTTATCATCTAGGCAGTAAATAAAATTTTAGGAGGTGTGAATATGTTGTGTTTACAGTGTTCCCAGACTCCACAGACAGGGTGCTTAAAGAAGGGTGTATGTTTAAAGGATGAGGACCTTCATAGTTTGCAGGATACTCTTATCTTCGGGCTTAAGGGGATAGCGGCCTACGCTTATCATGCAAGGAAGCTGAATTACTCGGATCCGGATGTGGATTCCTTCATAACCGAGGCTCTTTTCTCAACCTTAACGAATGTTAATTTTGACATGAAAAGAGCCTTAGATCTAGTTCTTAAGGCAGGGGAGATAAATCTTAAGGCAATGGAACTCCTTGATAAAGCTCACACGGAGAGATTTGGAGAGCCGGAACTTACTCCCGTTTTTACAGGTACTAAAAAAGGTCACGCCATATTGGTGACTGGGCACGACCTACTAGATCTCTACGAGTTACTTAGGCAAACTGAAAATAAGGGGATTAACGTTTACACAAACGGAGAAATGTTGCCTGCCCATTCTTATCCCGAAATAAAAAAATTCCCTCATCTCATTGGTAACTTTGGCACCTCCTGGGTAAACCAGCATGAGGATTTTGAGAATTTTCAAGGTGCTATCCTTGCAACCACCAACTGCGTTCTAGTCCCAAAGGATTCTTACAAGGATCGCCTTTTCACGTGTGGGGTGGCCGGCTTGGAAGGTGTACCGCACATAAAAGGTTGGGATTTTACTCCTCTCATAGAGAAAGCTCTTTCTCTGCCAGAACTTGAGGAAACTGAAGGAAGGACGATACTTACAGGGTTCCACCATAAGCAGGCCCTAGCTATGGCAGACAAAATAGTGGAAGCAATAAAATCTGGGAAAATACGCCATTTCTTCTTAATTGGCGGATGCGATTCTACTCATAAAGCAAGCGAATATTTTAGAAAGTTTGCCAAGGCAGTTCCGAATGACTGCGTGATTCTTACACTCGCATGCGGAAAGTTTAGGTTCAATGACATTGACTTTGGTACGATTGATGGTATACCCCGTCTTCTAGACGTGGGACAGTGTAATAACGCTTATTCTGCCATTCAAATAGCAGTAGCCTTAGCCAATGCTTTTGGTACATCAGTAAATGAGCTTCCTTTGTCACTGGTCGTTTCGTGGTTCGAGCAAAAGGCAGTCGCTATCCTTCTTACCTTACTTTACCTAGGGATCAAACGGATCTACCTTGGACCACGTCCTCCAGCCTTTCTGACTCCGAATGTGGCAAAAATATTGGAGGATGCTTATGAGATACGGTTTATTGGGAATCCAGAGGAAGATCTGAAAAAGATGCTCAGGAACTAAAAGAGAATGAAAAGGCTGAAAGAGACCTTCTTTCAGCCTTTTCCTAACTGAATTTGTGAATTATGCGATGTGCCAAAAAAATTAAGTATCCTGTCCCTCTTCTTTCTGTTTTTTTAGCTGTTCATAAAGTGTTTCACCGAGACATTCCTTTGCATATTGACAATACTCGATACAAGCGTTCACGTCGTTGTAAATAACAAAGCCGCATTTCCTGCACTTTGCCTTGAAATCAGTCGATGCTATTTCTATTTCGTATCCGCAGTTGGGACACTCTCTTATCTCAAGGGTTGGTGTCCTTATGTTTGCTGTTCCCGGGCAATTGTAAATCATAATTGACCTCCTTTTTTCCCCAATATTACTCCTTTTTTCCTCCCATTTCCTTGACCTAGATCAAGTAATGGACTCAAGATACTAGAAGTAGAGTGACCTTTCCCCTAAGGCTATTCTTATCAGTTCCTTCGAATTCTTTATATGTATCACTTTCTTTCTGACAGTTATCAGGTTCTCTTTTGTCATTTTTGACAGTATTCTGGAGAGAGTTTCTGGTGTGGTTCCCAAGAAACTTGCCAGTTCAACCTTTTTTATCTCAAGTTCCACTTTGTCTTCATTTTTCCCCGCAAACAAAAGGTATGTGGAAAGTCTCTGAGAAACGTCCTTTAAGGAGAGGCTATCTATAAGGTGGACAAATTCCTTAAGCCTGAAGCAAAGAATCGCAAGCATATTCATGGCGATGTTTGGATCGTTTTTTATAAGGTGGTGGAAGGATTCTATGGACATGTTCAGAATTACGCTGTCTTTGAGCGCCTGTGCAGAGGCAGGATACGTATCTGCCAAAAAGGCTGCTACTTCTCCAAAAACTTCCCCTTCGTTTATAAAATGGAGAATCTGCTCTTTACCGTCTGGGGAAAGCCTAAAAATTTTAACCCTTCCCTGCCTTAGTATGTGAAGGTTCTTTGCCGGGTCACCTTCAGTAAAGATAATCTGCCCCTTTGAAAATCTCCTTTTCTGAAGTATGGAGGAGATTTTTTCGATCTGTGAATCAAGGAGATTTCTGAAGAGAAGAACGCTCTTGAGAAAACTTCTTTCGTCTTCCACGTCCTTATGATAAAAGTTTAACATTAGCAAGTCAAGCGGACTTCCAAATCTAGGTACGTCCCGTCTTTTTTCTTTTTCGATCATGGGGGTTTTAATTTAAAAGCCGAAAATGATAAACTAAAAGGGGAATGACAGTTTTTTTAATCCTTCTCTCTGGGGTTGCAATAGGGGCCCTCTTTACCTATCTTCTTCTTAGGCCAAAGTACGTTTCCCTTGAAGCGCATCTTAGAAATCTGGAAAATGAATGCAACGAAAAGACAAGAAAAATTGAGGAGATAGATTCTCAGTTTCTTCAAGTCCTTGAAGGAAAGGCTAAGGCCGAACAAGAAGCAAAGAAGGTTCCTGAGCTAGAGAAAGAGATAGAGAGCCTGAGGATTGAAAATACCGAATTGAAAACTAGGATAGCGGAAATTCAAAAAGAGCTCGAAGCGGATAAGGAAAAGATCCAGTGGAAGGAGGAAACGGCCCTTCGAATGAGGGAAGCTTTCCAGGCTTTAGCGTCCCAGGTTCTTCAGAGTAACAGTGAGGAGTTTTTGAAGCACGCTCGCTTACAACTTGAAACCATTCTTGGCCAGATAAGGGGTGATCTATCAACTCAGAGGGTAGAATTGAGGAATTTGGTAGAGCCATTGGAGAGCACGCTGAAAGCGCTCGATAATGAGATAAGGGATCTGGAAAGAAAAAGGGAAGGAGCCTATCAAGGTCTTAGTGAGCAGCTACGTCAGCTTGCAGAGACCCACTATCAACTCCAGAAAACCACACTAAATCTCGTACAGGCTCTCAAGTCTCCAACTGTACGTGGTAGATGGGGGGAGTATCAGCTAAGACGAGTCGTGGAACTGGCAGGAATGCTTCAACATGTGGACTTTGAGGAACAGTCAGGTACCGATAGAGGGCGTCCTGATATGATAATCTATCTTCCAAACATGGGGATTCTACCGGTAGACGCAAAGGCTCCGATGCAGGCTTACCTTGAAGCGCTAGAATCAAATGACGAACACACGAGGATGGTAAAGCTTTCTGAGCATGCCAAAGCCATACGTGAAAGAATAAGGGAGCTAAGCCAAAAACAGTACTGGCAACAATTTGGTAGGACTCCTGAGCTTGTGATCATGTTTGTTCCAAATGAGGCCTGCCTCACTTCTGCATTTGAAAGGGAACCGGATTTACTCGAATTTGCCATTGAGCGACGTGTACTTCCCGCCTCACCAATTAGCTTTCTCGGTCTCCTTTGGGCTATAGCCCACGGGTGGCAGCAACATCAAATAGCTGAAAACGCGCTCCAGATCGCAAGGCAAGGTAAGGAACTTTACGAAAGGCTTAATAAATTCATAGGAGATATACATAAAGCTGGGACAGCACTGCAGACTGTAGTGAAATCGTACAATGAGGCCATAGGATCATTTGAAGAGAGACTTCTTCCCTCCGTAAAGAGGTTTAAGGACCTATGTGGTGTAACTGAGGAGTTGAAATCACCACGATTAATTGACTATCAGGTCCGTTTGCCAAAAGGACCACAGAGGGAAGAGGAGAGTTCTTAAGAGAGTCTTGTCCCTTTTGGTCAAAAAGATAAAAGAGGAGATAGAGAGAGAAGGAGCCATAAGCTTTGAGAGATTCATGGAGATGGCTCTTTATTTTCCCGGGTATGGGTACTACATGAAGGAAAGCTCACCTTGGGGAGAAAAGGGAGACTACTATACGGGACCTCAGTTGCACAGATTCTTCGGGGCAGTGGTAGCAGTCCAGATTAAGGAATTCTGGGATCTTATGGGAAGACCGGAAAAATTTGTAGTTGTAGAAGGGGGACCAGGAGATGGTACGCTAGCATTCGATCTTCTCTCCTACCTTCGTGATTATGAAGAGAATCTCTTTTTTCGTCTTTTTTACATCCTGCTAGAAAGAAATCCCTATCTTGAGATGGTCCAGAGAGAAAAGCTCAAAGACTTTAAGAATCTTTTATGGTTCAGAGATCTGACGGGACTTCCCGAATTCTCTGGTGTATTCATCTCAAATGAGCTCTTTGATTCCTTTCCTGTGAAGAGGGTTAAGATGGAAGATGATCTGAAAGAGATATACGTTACCTTAAATTTAGACAAGTTTACTGAAATAACAAAGCCTGCGGAGAAAGATGTGAAAGAGTACTTTAGCCGATTCTCAGTAAGTCTTAAAAAGGGCTTCGTAACTGAAGTCTGTCTGAAGATGCGTGACTTCGTCGAAAAGCTATCTTTTAAGCTGAAAGAGGGATTCGTTTACACTATAGATTATGGATACACGGCAAAAGAGTACTTCGCTGACGAGAGATCGAAGGGGACTCTCCTTTGCTACTACAAGCACACATTTCATGAAAATCCCTACATTAATATTGGAGATCAGGATATAACAGCCCATGTGAACTTCTCCGCTCTCCAAATTTGGGGGGAGGAAAGTAACCTAAGGACAATCGGTTTTGCCCCCCTTGGAACGTACATTGTCTCACTGGGAATAGAGGGAGCTCTTGAGAAAGTATTTAAGATGGGCCTTTTTCTCAAAGATTTTCTGAAGATAAAGAACTTTCTTGTTTCTCAGGGTTTTGGAGAATCACACAAGGTTCTTGTTCAATCGAAAGGGATTGAGCCCCAAGTCCTCAAAGGATTTTTGTTGAGGAACAAAAGAGACTCACTTTGAAGCTAATTATTGAAAAAGTGGAGGGCTAGTGCTATTTAATGGCCATGGGTAGTCTCATTTTTTATCCAATCCTTTTTTTCGCATCTTTCCTTCTTGGTGGGATAATCCTAAAAAAGGTTTTCTTTCCCCGTCTGGAAAGACTGGTTTCGAAGACGCCGTGGCTTATAGACAAGGCTGCAATGAGCAGACTGCGTAGTTGGATTCTAGTTTGGTTCGTCCTTTTTGGATTTCTTTCCAGTATCCACTATTTGCGAACAAACTTAGAGTACTTTGAGCATCTGAGAAAGGTAATCATCCTTCTCCTTTCCTTTACTTTCATCTTTTTCTTAGCTCAGGTTGCTGGTGACTTCGTAAGGGCTTACGTAAAGAAAGTTGGTGCAGATTTAGCCAGAGTTTCAATTCTTGAGCATTTTACAAAGGGCCTGATAATTACCCTTGGTGTGCTTATCATCCTTTATTCTTTTGGCGTACCACTTGGTCCTGTGCTCACCGGTTTTGGAATAGGTGGGATTGCAGTTGCTTTGGCCTTACAGGATACCCTCGCCAATTTCTTCTCAGGTCTTTATCTCCTTATGTCAAAACAGATAAGACCGGGGGATTACATAAAGCTCGATTCAGGTGAGGAAGGCTACGTAGTAGATATCACATGGAGAAACACCGTTATCAGGGAATTGAGAAACAATTACATCATTGTGCCAAATTCAAGGATTTCTAAGGCGGTTATAAAGAACTACTACTTACCTGAAAAGGAGGTTTACCTCGCTGTGGAGATTGGGATAAGTTATGAAAGTGATCTTGGGAAAGTAGAAAGGGTAATTAGGGATGTGGGTATGGAATTGATGAACGAACTGGAAGGAGGAATTCGCGGATTTGAACCTATCGTTAGATTTAGCGCCTTTTCAGATTTTAGTATAAAGGTTACAGTTATTCTTAAGGCCCAGGAAATCCGGGACCAGTATGTGATAAAGCACGAATTTATAAAGAGACTCTTTAGGCGGTTCAAGGAAGAAAAAATAGCCATACCCTATCCGGTCAGGACAGTCTACTTAAAAGGAGGGGAAAAAGAACCCGAAGGAGGTGTTAGATAATCGGTTTAAAAATTGGACGAGCCTTGACACCATTAAACTTCGAAGTAACGAACTTCCATCTAAAGCTCTCCTCATGTAGGTTTTACTTCTCGCAAAAATCTTATAAGTTTTCCGAATTGTTCCCTGATCCCCGTAGGTGGGGTTTTCGTCGAAAAAAGGTTTCTCGTTTCGTGGATCATAAGTCATTTGACGTGGTTTACAGTTGGAGAAAGTCAGGTGGGGAGATATAGGAATACTTGGCTCTAGGAACATATTCTATGTGTAGATCCTAACCTTAATCATCTTTTTGGTAGAGAACACCTGGGAAAACACTCTCTTTAACTTTAGAGACACGGCCTAACGTTTTTTTGCATCTTCGACTCCCTTACTGCACGATTTGAGAACGTTTTTTGGCTTTCTCTTTGAGGCCCAGTCAACTCTCCGATCTTCTCTTCTTTCTGCGATCTCAATTGGCACATGATTAGACCCCAGTTTTGGCGGGCTTTAGTGTAAAGATGTAAGCCACTTGGGTCTTTTTTCCTAGAGTGAAAATTGAAAAGAAATGGGCATTCGCTGGGGAGTGCACCAAATGAGACAATGCGTTTCTTTCTGTATTAAAATGCTAAACAAAGTGTTGACTTCTCTAATGTTTTGATGTAGAATTGATAAAAAATGAGCCAACTTCTAAATCAGCAGAAAAGCAGGAGGTCTTAAGTCAGGGACATTCTTCGAGGATCCCACTAGCCCAAAAGCCTCTTAAATCGAACATGGAAATTTTTTGGAGGGAGACTTGGATCAAAATTCTCAAAGGTCCGTAGCGGACAAACCTTCAAACACGGTAAAAGAAATATCGATTCATGAGCTAAGAAAAAGAATTCAAAATGGGGAGAGGCTCTTTCTTTTAGACATAAGGGAAAAAAGAGAGATAGACACGGGTTACATAAAAGGTGCGATTTTTTTAGAGTTAGAAAAGATTCGAGAAGGTGTGGAGGAAAAGATAAAGGAAAAAGATGTGCCTGTCGTCATATATTGCGGATTTGGAATTAAGTCCCTTGACGCAGGTAGGATTTTAAAGGAGATGGGATATAAAGATGTCTACAGTCTGAGAGAAGGTTTTGAGGGATGGAGAGCCCATGGATACGAAATCGAAAGTGATTCTAGACTCTCTTCCGAAGAACTAATAAGATACAGTAGGCACATACTCCTAAAAGAAATAGGTCTTGAGGGACAGCTGAAGCTTCTTAACTCTAGGGTACTGATAGTCGGATGTGGAGGACTTGGATCTCCATCGGCCCTTTACCTTGCGGCAGCAGGGATAGGAACGATCGGACTAATAGATAATGACTGTGTGGACATTTCAAATCTCCAAAGGCAGATCATTCACAGAACTGAGGACGTTGGAAAACCAAAAGTTGAATCCGCAAAGAGAACAATAGAGATGCTCAACCCAAAAGTAAACGTTGTGACTTACAACGAGAGGCTCACAAAGGATAACGTACTTTCCATCTTTCGCGAATACGATTTGGTAATCGACGGGTCAGATAACTTTCCAACTAAATTTCTTGTAAATGACGCCTGCTTTTTTACCGGTATTCCAGACGTATTCGGAGGGGTCTTTCAGTTCGAGGGGCAACTTAGTGTTTTTTATCCTAGGGGAGGAGGACCTTGCCTTAGATGCCTCTTTCCATTATGCCCGCCAAGAAACGTTGTACCATCTTGCAGTGAGGTAGGTATACTCGGGGTCGTTCCCGGGCTGATTGGGATTTTCCAAGCTTTGGAAGCCATAAAGCTCCTTTTGGGAATAGGTGAAACCTTACTGGGTAAATTTTTTACACTCGATGCTCTCACCATGAACGTATCGACCTATAAAGCACAGAGAAATCCAGCCTGTCCTCTCTGCGGAAAAAACCCAGAAATTAGGGAAATTATTGAAGAGTCACCCCAGGTGTGCGAGATAAACGAGCGCTGAGTTAAAATAAAGGCAATCCTTTTTTAAGAAGGAACAAGAGAACGAACAAGAGGGGATTTGAGGTTTACCTATTCGATGGCGCATTGACTTGCTTTAAAGGGCAGTGCTATCATAAAAAGCGTGAAGTATTTTATATACACGACAGGTTGCAGATCGAACCAGTACGATTCGTACGTTCTTGAAGAAAATCTAAAAAAGGAAGGTCATTTGCCTGCCAGTTTTGAAGAGGCTGATCTTTTTATTGTTAACGCCTGTACAGTCACAGAAAGCGCGGAAAGGGACGGAAAGAGGTTCATAAGAAAAGTAAGGGAAAAAAAACCGGATGCGAAAATCATCCTAACGGGATGTCATGCCCAGGTATATCCTGAAAGAAATTTTGGTGCAGAACTGGTCCTCGGCCAAAAGGAGAAGTTTCAAATCGTGAACTTCTTAGACAGAAGCGGCACATACGTGAGTGAGCTAAATGATGGAGAACTTTATGATTGGCCTATAGGCTTATCCACGTACCAAAAAAGAACCAGATTTTTCCTGAAGATTCAAGATGGATGCGACAGGTTCTGCAGTTACTGCGTAGTTCCATATGCGAGAGGAAAGCCGAAAAGTAGAAGTGTTAATCAGATCCTTAACTTAATGGGTGAACTTAAGGATCTGGGAATAAAAGAGGTCGTTCTATCAGGTATAGAAATTTCGCTCTACCACGATCCTACTTGCGGACTCGATTTGAAGGGTCTACTTCGCTTACTTGAGGAAGCCAAAACCCCTGAGAGAATAAGACTTAGCTCTGTCGACCCCCTCTATGTGGATTCAGAATTCATAAATATAATGGCCTCATCAAAAAAAATAACCCCAAGTATTCACCTTTCCGTGCAAAGCGCATCCGACGTGATTCTCGAGAGGATGGGCAGAAAATACAATCGTAGTTACCTGGAAGAGGTAATTCAGGAGTTGAAAGCAAAGGTGAAAAACATAGGAATCGGCATGGACATAATCGTTGGTTTTCCAGGAGAGGGAGAAGCTGAATTTCTCGAAACCTTGAAATTTGTCGAATCAATGGATATATACTACCTTCATGTTTTTCCCTTTTCGTCGAGGGAAAAGACCTTTGCTTCGAGGATGGACAGAATGGTTGATGAAGTGGTAAAGAGAAAAAGGGTGAAGATTATGAAGGATTTGGACAGAAGGTGCAGGCTTTCATTTTTTGAAAAAAACCTGGGAAAGAGGTTGTCCGTTCTTCCAGAGAATAAGGTAAGTCAAGAAGGGTACATGAAGGGTTTCTCCGAAAATTACATTCCCGTTTTTATCCCCTATGACTCGCGGCTGATCCAGCAGCTTGTGAGCGTTTGCGTATCTGAGATAAAAGACGGAAGGGTGTTTGGGGTTGTGCTTAGTTAAAAAGCTCAATGAATCCAAGGTGTTAATTTCCTTGACTTATAGAGAGTAAGCCCTTATACTATTTGGCTTCATGATTATAAAAATTGCTGAGATTGAAGAAGAGGTTGTCTTTTCTGGAATAATTTGTGCTGATCGCTTCAAATCGGATTATGAGAACGTGGATTTTTTCGGTCCCGTTGAGTATTCACTCAAGATTGGAAGATCGGATAAGAGGCTTTCTGTGAAAGGACATGTGCAGTGTAGTCTCAACCTTCTGTGTGCGCGGTGCCTTGAGAGTTTCAGGTACGAGATAGATAGCGACATTGATTTGCAGCTTCTTCCGAGGGAGATGGCGCCAACAGATATCGATCTAGAGTTAGAAAGAGACGAGCTCGATGTGCGTTACTACGACCAAGACGAAATAGACCTTACCGAATTGATAGAGGAGGAAGTTATACTGAACATCCCAATGCGGGCAATCTGTAAAGAGGACTGTAAAGGGCTCTGTGAAAAATGTGGTGGAAATAAAAATCTTAATGAGTGTAAATGTGAAAGTGGCAGAGATACTAGAATGGCTCAGTTACTAAGGTCTTATTTAGAGGAGGAAGGAGACGGTCATGGCGGTTCCCAAGAAAAGGCAATCAAAGTCAAGAAGGGATAAGAGAAGAACCCACTACAAACTTTCGGCGCCAGGCTTCATACTCTGCCCTAACTGTAGGGAGCCTGTAATGCCCCATACGATATGCCAAAGATGCGGGACCTACAAGGGAAAAAAGTACCTTGAAATCGAGGAAATTTAGTCTATGGTTAGAGTGGCCGTCGATGGCATGGGCGGCGATACCGCACCCCATGCTGTTGTGAAAGGGGCCGAGATCGCTGCGGCAGAAGGTATCGCAGAGGTAATTCTCGTAGGGGATGAAAAGCTCCTCACCCCTCTTCTAAAGAATCCCCGCTCAGTCAAAACAGTTCACGCACCTACGTATGTGAAAATGGACGAGTCTCCATCTCTAGCCTTAAGGAGAAAAAAAGATTCTTCAATAGGGGTGGCGATGGAGCTTGTGAAAGAGAAAAAGGCTGATGCTGTCGTCAGTGCCGGAAATTCTGGTGCAACCATGGCTTTTGCCATATTTACTCTCGGAAGGATAAAGAATGTTGATCGTCCCGCAATTGCAACGTTGCATCCCAACATTAAGAAAGGAACAACTGTTCTTCTTGACGCTGGCGGAACAGTCGATTGTAAACCTTTTCATCTTGCCCAGTTTGCCCTCATGGGAAACGCTTTTGCAAAGTCAATCTTGAACATAAATTCACCTAGAATCGGAATCTTAAGTAACGGAGAGGAGATCACAAAGGGTAATGAACTGACAAGGGAGGCCCACTCTCTTATAGAAAAGATGAATTTAAATTACATCGGCTACGTTGAAGGGACAGATCTTTACAATGGAAGGGTGGATGTGGTTGTGACTGACGGGTTCGTTGGAAACATTGCCTTGAAAATAAGTGAGGGGATTGTGGAGGCCCTCTTCAGTTTCTTCAAGGAGAATATAAATAGAAGCTTGATTGGAAAACTTGGTTATCTTCTCCTTAAAAACACCTTTGAAGAGCTTGGAAGAAAAGTAGATTACTCAGAATACGGAGGTGCTCCCTTACTTGGGGTTGATGGCATCTGCATAATATGTCATGGAAAATCGAATGCATGGGCCATAAGGAATGCCATAGCGCTAGCGAGAAGATTTGCAGAAAGTTCCCTTCACGAGGTATTAAAAAGAAGTCTGGAAGAATTGAGTGAAATTTAGATAGAAGGAGTGGGCTTATGGATTACTTTCTTACAGAAGAGCAGAAAGAGATAAAAAAACTGGCGAGAAGAATAGCTGAGGAGAAAGTTATTCCAGTTCGCGCTGAGCTCGATGAAAAAGAGGAATTCCCGTGGGAGATAATGAAGGTGTGCGCTGAAACTGGCCTTTTTGGAGTAAGTATTCCAGAGGAGTACGGTGGACTGGGTGGAGGATGCTTTGAAAACTGTCTGGTTGTTGAGGAGTTAAGTAGAGGGTGTCTCGGTGTGTCTGTTAGTTACGCTGCCAGTCTCCTAGGCGCATATCCAATCCTTCTTGGGGGAACAGAGGAACAGAAAAGAAAGTATTTACCGGATATTGCGAAGGGGAAGAAACTTGCCGCTTTCGCCCTTACTGAGGCAAATGCAGGCAGTGACGCTCAGGCCATCCGCACAGAGGCAAGAAAAGTTGGGAATAAGTACATACTTAACGGAACCAAGCAATGGATAACGAACGGTGGAGAAGCGGACATATACTCGGTTATAGCCATTACCGACAGAAGAAAGGGTGGAAGGGGCGCGACGGCTTTTATAGTTGAGAAGGGAATGGAAGGATTCACCTTTGGGAAGAAGGAGAAAAAGCTTGGAATAAGGGCATCAGCAACAAGAGAGCTCATTTTTCAGGATTGTGAGGTACCAGAAGAGAATGTCATAGGAAAAGAGGGTATGGGTTTTATATTAGCAATGAAGACTTTTGATAGGACAAGACCTGGAATCGGAGCCCAGGCAGTGGGTCTCGCCCAGGCTGCTCTTGAAGCGGCAATCGAGTATGCCAGGGAAAGGGAGCAGTTTGACAGAAAGATCATAAGCTTTCAGGCCATTCAGCACATGATTGCTGACATGGCGACAAAGATAGAGGCATCGAGAGCTCTTGTTTATGCGGTTGCCAGGTACATTGACAGTAATCCGAAAGATTTTTCGAAGGTTTCAGCCATGGCCAAGCTTTTCCCCTCAGATATGGCGATGAGTGTTGTTATAGACGCTGTTCAGATATTCGGTGGATACGGGTATATGCGTGAATATCCCGTAGAAAAGATGCTACGAGATGCGAAGATCCTGCAAATATACGAGGGAACAAATCAGATACAGAGAAACATTATCGCACTTGAGCTTATAAAAGAGGCAGCATCTAGGAAAAGGGGTATCTAAATGAAAAGAATCGGGGTTGTCTTTCCGGGACAAGGCTCACAGTACCCTGGCATGGGCAAAGAGCTCTACGAATCTGATGGAAAAATTAGGGAGCTTTTTCAAAAAGGAGATGAGGTTTTAGGTTATCCTATTAAGGACCTTTGCTTTGAAGGTCCGGAAGCGGAACTGAGAAAGACCTTCAACACACAGCCGGCTGTACTTCTCGTCTCGTACGCAAT
The DNA here is from genome assembly GCA_938084905.1 of uncultured bacterium. Classification (GTDB taxonomy): domain Bacteria; phylum Desulfobacterota; class Syntrophorhabdia; order Syntrophorhabdales; family JANXAF01; genus CALKEQ01. The sequence continues at coordinate 36,150 of CALKEQ010000005.1, read as the reverse complement.
ATGGATGAAATTGAGGGAGGTAACTGGGATTGAGCCATATGTGGTGTCTGGCCACAGCCTCGGTGAATATACTGCTTTACTTGTAAGTGGCTTTTTTTCATTTGAAGAGGCCTTAATAATCACAAGAAAAAGGGGCATTTTGATGGAAAATGCCTATCCTCAAGGAAAGGGGGGAATGGTGGCCCTCCTTGGTCCAAAAATTGATGTTGTACGATCTGTGTTGGATGAAATTTCAAAATCGGACCGCATTGTATCCATTGCAAATTTGAATTCTCCTGAGCAGATTGTAATATCGGGAGACATCATTGCTTTAAAAGAGGCTGTTGAAAAAATGAAAGGGGAGGGGTATAAAAAGGCCATTTTCCTTGATGTTTCTGGCCCATTTCATAGCCCTCTCATGAAGAAAGCAGCAGATGATCTGCTCCTTGACTTGGAGAAGATAAAGGGAAGGAGACTTATTTACCCTGTTGTTTTCAATTTTGACGCTTCTTTGTCGAAAGATGCGGACGTTGTTAAGGAAAAGCTCTATTATCAGATGTTCTCACCTGTAAGATGGGAAGAATGCATAATTACCATGGCAAAAGAGGGGGTTGATTTGTTTTTAGAGGTTGGACCGAAAAATGTTCTCACAAACCTGATAAAAAGGATAGTTCCCTCTGTTCCGTGTTATTCAGTTGAGACTAGGAATGATATGGAAAAGATCAAGGAGATCGTAGGATGAAGGGAACGGTAACTATTGTTACAGGAGGAGCAAGAGGGATAGGGAGGGCAATAGCGGTTTTCCTTGCCGAGAAGGGGGGAGATATAGCCATATTCGACATGATTGACGGATCAGAGACTGCGAGGGAAGTGAAAAATCTGGGAAGAAAGGCCCTCTACCTTCGGGTGGATGTAAGCGATTTTAGATCAGTGGAGGAGGCGGTAGATTCTGTTTACAACGAGATGGGGAGAATAGATAATCTTGTGAATAACGCAGGTATCACAGCAGATCGTCTCCTTTTAAGAATGAGGGAGGAGGAGTGGGACAGGGTTATAGCTGTTAATCTTAAGGGAATGTACAACTGTACGAAAGCTGCTCTTAAGTACATGCTGAAGAATGGTGGTTCGATTGTGAATATAAGTTCGATCGCCGGACTTACAGGAAATGTTGGTCAGTCCAACTACGCAGCATCAAAGGCAGGTGTCATCGGTTTTACGAAAAGTGTTGCTAAGGAGTACGGCGAGAGGGGTATCAGAGCGAATGTTGTTGCGCCAGGTTTTATAAGAACTGAGATGACCGAGGCTTTAAGTGAGAAGACGAAGGAGGAAATTTTAAGGATGATTCCATTGAGGAGGCCAGGGGAGCCTATAGATGTTGCAAAAGTCGTCTATTTTTTGTTATCCGAATATAGCGCTTACATAACAGGAGAGGTTATTAACGTGAGCGGAGGTTTATACATGTAAATAACGATAGAATTGAGGAGGTGGCTAAATGACAGTAGCTGAAAAAGTAAAAAAAATCATAGTAGAACAGCTCGGTGTTAACGAAGCTGAAGTAACGGAAGAAGCAAAGTTCATCGACGATCTTGGAGCTGACTCCCTTGATATTGTGGAACTGATAATGGCTTTTGAGGACGAATACGGAATAGAGATTCCGGATGAGGATGCGGAAAAGATCCAGACCGTTGGTGACGCAGTAAGATACATAGAGGAAAGGATAAGGGCGAAAGCAGAATGAGAAGGAGAGTAGTAGTCACAGGATTGGGACTTGTAACACCGCTGGGTACAGGAATAGATAATGTGTGGAAGAGGATACTAAATGGAGAATCGGGTATTTCCTACATCACGAGATTTGACACAAAAAATCACGAAACGAAAATAGCGGGAGAAATAAAGGATTTCAAAGCAGAGGAATACGTAAATCCGAAAGATCTGAAAAGAATGGACCTTTTCATCCAGTACGCAATGGCTGCAAGCAAAATAGCAATTGAAGACTCGGGAATAGACTTCTCGAAGGAAATTCCAGAAAGAATAGGGGTTGTAATTGGAACAGGTCTTGGAGGGTTACCAACGTTGGAACATTATCATAAGGTTCTTCTTGAAAAAGGACCTTCTAGGATTTCTCCATTTTTTATACCTATGCTAATCGCCAATGAGGCATCAGGTCACGTAGCGATGAAATATGGACTAAAAGGGCCCAATCTGTGCATAGTAACCGCATGCGCCACAGGTTCCCATTCCATAGGTGAGGCTTTTCGAATAATCCAGTACGGAGATGCTGACGTGATGATTGCTGGCGGTACTGAGGCCAATCTCACCCCTTTAACAATAGGTGGGTTCAACGCGATGAAGGCCCTCTCCACAAGAAACGATCCTCCAGAGAAAGCCTCCAGGCCCTTCGATAGGGATAGGGACGGTTTCGTTGTCGGAGAGGGTGCAGGAGTAGTTGTGCTTGAGGAAATTAGCCACGCAAAGAAAAGAGGAGCTAGAATTTACGCGGAATTGATAGGATACGGTTACAATTCAGACGCATACCATATAACTGCACCGTGTCCGGACGGAGAAGGTTTCATAAAATGTATGCAGATGGCCATTTCAGATGCAAGAATAGATCCTCGAGATGTTGACTACATTAATGCTCATGGAACCTCGACAGAACTGAATGATGCTATAGAAACCTTTGCGATAAAAAAAGTCTTTGGAGAGTACGCCTACCGAATCCCGGTAAGCTCAACAAAATCCATGATTGGCCATTTGCTAGGAGCGGCAGGGGCAGTTGAGGCAATATTTACAATCCTGAGTATAAGGGATAATGTATGTCCACCAACCATAAATTACGAGAATCCAGACCCAAAGTGTGATCTTGACTATGTTCCCAACGTCGCTAGGGAAAAGAGAATAGATGTTGCCATGACCAATTCTTTTGGATTTGGAGGAACAAACTCCGTTCTTATATTCAGAAGGTTCACTGAATGAGGATTGCAATCGGTTCAGACCATGCTGGATACGATCTCAAAGAGTTTCTAAAGGTTGAAATTTCAAAGAGGGGCCATCAAGTTCTAGATTTTGGAGTAAATGATAAAAGTCCGTCCGATTATCCAGATTACGGTTTGAAGGTTGCCCGAATTGTCTCGCGCGGTGATGCAGATAGGGGAGTTCTTGTATGCGGCACGGGAATAGGGATGTGTGTTGTTGCAAATAAAGTTAAAAGGATCAGAGCTGCTCTCGTTTATGACCTTTACGGAGCTATCCAGAGCAGAAGGCATCTTGACGCAAATGTACTTGTACTAGGTGGGAGGATGACCGCGAAAGAACTGGCTGCTGAGATACTCGATGTGTGGTTGAATACTCCATTTGAAGGTGGAAGACACGCAGGAAGGCTAAAGAAAATAGAGGAATGGGAAGATGAATGCTTTCGAGAAACTGAAGGATAAGGATCCTGAAATCTATGATCTTATAAAAAAGGAGCTTGAAAGGGAAGAATACAGTCTCATCCTCATCCCCTCGGAAAACTACGCTGACGAGGAGATCTTAATAGTACAGGGAAGCGTCCTGACAAATAAGTACGCGGAAGGGTATCCTAACAAGCGGTACTACAGCGGCTGCAAGTACCTAGATGAGATAGAACAGATTGCTATAGATAGGGCAAAGGAGCTCTTTCACGCTGAACATGCCAATGTTCAGCCCCATTCTGGAACAAATGCAAATCTTGCGGTCTACTACGCCGTTTTAAAGCCAGGAGATAAGGTAATGGGCCTTGACATAGCACACGGAGGCCATTTAACCCACGGAGCATCTGTCAGCTTCTCGGGAGGAATTTACAGAGCGGTAACCTACGGAGTATCAAGAGAAAATGAGCTTCTTGACTATGATGAAATAGAAAGAATAGCGTTAAAGGAAAAGCCGAAACTTATAGTAACTGGAGCAAGCTCTTACTCCCGGATTATCGATTTTAAGAGGTTTAGAGAAATTGCGGATAAAATTGGTGCCTATCTTATGGTCGACATGGCTCACATCGCAGGGCTGGTTGCCGCAGGCTGCCATCCCAATCCAGTGGAACACGCGGATTTTGTTACAGCCACAACCCACAAGACCTTGAGAGGTCCAAGAGGTGGAATAATCCTGTGTAAAAAGGAATTTGCAAGAGCTATAGATGCAGCTGTTTTCCCAGGTATTCAAGGTGGACCCTTAATGCACGTTATAGCTGCAAAGGCTGTGGCTTTAAAAAACGCAATGACTGAAGAGTTTAAAAAGTATCAGGAACAGATAATAAAAAATGCAAAAGCACTCTGCGCAGAAATAGGAAGACTAAATTACAGGATAGTTTCTGGGGGGACGGATACGCATCTTTTCCTTGTCGACCTTTCAGACAGGAACGTAACTGGCAAAGAAGCACAAGAAGCTCTAGAAGAGTGCGGGATAATGGTTAACAAAAATCTGATCCCCTTTGACAGAAAAAGTCCCGCAGTTACTAGTGGAATAAGGATCGGGACTCCCGCAATCACCGCAAGGGGAATGAAGGAGAGCGAAATGAAAGTGATTGCAAGGCTCATCCATGACGTTCTTCAAGGGATTAACGACAGATCTGTTAAAGAAGAGACAAGGAAGAAAGTTCACGAACTGTGCAAAAGGTTCCCCTTTTATTCCCGTTTTTTTTCGTCGGAGAATGATGTCAGAGAAAAGACCTGACTGGAATAGTTATTTTATGGAGATCGCTCAGATTGTGTCAAAGCGATCAACGTGCATAAGGAGGAAAGTGGGGGCTATAATAGTCAAGGAGAAGAGGATCCTTTCTACGGGCTACAATGGCGCACCGGTGAGTCTTGCCCACTGTACAGAGACGGGTTGTATGAGGGAGAAACTGGAGATTGCTCCAGGTGAGAGGCATGAGCTTTGTAGGGGTCTACACGCTGAGCAAAACGCCATAATCCAGGCCGCCTACCACGGAGTCTCAATAAAGGAAGCCGTCCTATACTCCACTCACCTTCCCTGTTCAATTTGCATGAAGATGTTAATAAATGCTGGGATAAGGTCAATTGTGTATAAGGAAGGCTATCCTGACGATCTTTCCATTCAACTGATCTCAGAAGCGAAGATTGAACTTCACAAGGTGTAACGATGAAGTGTCCTTATTGCGGTGATCTGGAAAGTAAGGTCTTAGATTCGAGGGTTAGCAAAGAGCTAGACTCAATTAAGCGGAAGAGAGAGTGTCTTAAGTGCGGAAAAAGGTTTTCCACTACAGAAAGGGTGGAGGAAGGCCTCCCCATGGTGATAAAAAAAGACGGAAGGAGAGAAGCCTTTGACAGGACTAAAATCCTCAATGGACTTAAAAAAGCGTGTGAAAAAAGGCCAGTAAGCATTGCCTCAATAGAAAGGATAGTGTCAAGGATAGAGTACAATCTACTTGAAAGGGGGGAAAGGGAGATCAGCGCCAAAGACATAGGGGAGATGGTGATGGATGAACTCAAAAAGCTCGATGAGATAGCCTATGTGCGGTTTGCATCCGTTTACAGACAGTTCAAGGACATAAATGAGTTCATGGAAGAATTAAAGGGTCTTCTTTTAAAGAGGGAGGAGAAAAAGAAGGATAATGTTGGATGATGAACATTACATGAATCTAGTTCTCAAGCTGGCAAAAAAAGGGGAAGGGCTAGTCTCCCCCAATCCCATGGTCGGAGCCTTGATTGTGAAAAAGGGGAAGATAATTGGAAAGGGTTACCATAAAAAATGCGGATCTCCGCATGCGGAGGTTTTGGCTATAAATAGCGCCAGCGAAGATTTAAAAGGTTCAACCCTTTACGTCAATTTAGAACCATGTGTTCATTATGGGAGGACTCCTCCCTGTGTCCCGGAGATTGTTAAGGCGGGAATAAAAAGGGTTGTAATAGCCATGCAGGACCCAAACCCTTCTGTGAACGGAAAAGGGATTGAGATGCTAAAGGAGGCAGGAATATCTTTAACAGTTGGGGTACTAGAAGAAAAGGCTAAAAAGCTAAATGAAGTATTCATCGTAAATGTTGAAAAAAAAAGACCTTTTTTTATCATGAAATCTGCATGCAGCTTGGATGGAAAAATTGCAACGAGAACCTGCGACTCCAAATGGATATCTGGTGAAGAATCGAGAAAGTATGTAAACCGTCTTAGGGAAAAGGTTGATGGAATCATGGCTGGAATAAATACTGTTATAGTGGATAACCCTATGCTCATACCGCGGAATGAAAGACCTAAAAAAATCCCCGTGAGAGTAATCCTAGACACAAAACTGAGGATCCCGATCTCCTCAAACATAGTTAGGACTGCAAAGGACTTCAAAACTATCGTTTTCACTTCAGACTCGGAAGAGAGCAAAGAGGCAAAACTAAGATCTATGGGAGTAGAAGTGGTAAAGGTAAATAAGGATGAAGATGGGAGGGTTTCGATTCTTGAGGTGGCTCGTGAGCTATATAAAAGGGAAATAATGAGTGTCCTTGTTGAGGGAGGGGGAGAGGTAAACAGTAGCCTCCTAAAGCACGGGCTACTGGATAAGTTCATTCTTTTTTACTCTCCCATGTTCATAGGGGGAAAAAATGCAATGAGCATGATAGGCGGTAGAGGAATAGAATTTCTGAAAGATGCGCAAAAACTTAAGATTGAAAGGTTAAGGAAAATAGGGGATGACATATGCGTTGAGGGCTATGTTCACGGGGATTATTGAAGATATCGGAGAAATCGTAGAAGTATCGAAAGAGTCGGGCAAAATAAAGATTGGCATAAAGACCGGTATCCCACTTGCAGAGATAAAAGAGGGAGACAGTATCTCTGTTGACGGCGTTTGCCTCACAGTAACGGGAAAATCCTCTAATGCCTTTTTCTGCGATGTATCTCTGGAGACGCAGAGAGTTACAACCCTAGGTGACAAAAAAAGGGGTGACAGGGTAAACCTGGAGAGGGCGCTCCGTGCGGACGGAAGATTTCACGGTCATATCGTTACAGGTCACGTGGAATGCGTAGGTATTGTTCAGGGAAGAAGAAGTTCTGGAGATTCCATAGTGCTTGAAATAATCGTTCCTTACGAGGTGACAAGGTACATAGTAAAGAAGGGTTCTATAGCGGTAGATGGCATAAGCTTGACAGTCAATGACCAAAGTGATAATAGATTTACCGTCAATATTGTGCCGTATACAGCCTCCAGGACAACAATAGGAAGTAAAAGAGTCGGAGACAAGGTAAATATCGAGACCGACATACTGGGAAAATATCTGGAAAAGATGTTGCAGAAGGAAAAAAAAGGAATAGACTACGACTTCCTCTTCAAATACGGTTATATAAAGGGGTGATCATATGGCAATAGCCAATATAGAGGAAGTACTAGAAGATGTCAGAAACGGAAAGATGGTCATAATAGTTGACGACGAGGACAGGGAAAATGAAGGAGATTTGATGATTGCCGCAGAGAAGGTTACTCCTGAAGCTATTACATTTATGGCTCGTTTTGCCTGTGGCCTCATCTGCCTTTCCATCACTGAGGAGATGGCAAAGAAACTTGATCTGCCACTTATGGTGAAGGACAACACCTCTCCTTTCCAGACCGCTTTCACAGTCTCAATTGAAGCAAGAGAGGGGATAACATCGGGAATATCTGCCTACGACAGGGCAAGAACAATAAAGGTGGCCATAGACGATAATACAAAGCCTGAAGATCTCGTAAGGCCAGGTCACGTTTTTCCCTTGATAGCTAAAAACGGAGGAGTCCTCGTAAGAGTGGGACATACCGAGGCATCAGTGGATCTTGCAAGACTTGCCGGACTTAAACCTGCCGGTGTTATATGCGAGATAATGAAAGAGGACGGTTCCATGGCCAGGCTTCCAGACCTCGAAAAATTTGCTGAAAAGCACAACCTGAAAATTGTGACTATTGCCGATATAATAAAGTACAGGACAAAGACTGAAAAATTCGTGAGAAGGGTCGTAGAGACAAGACTTCCCACAGGGTACGCAGGAGAGTTTAAGCTCATTGCTTACGAAAATGAAATCGACAAGCAGGTTCACATTGCCCTTGTAAAAGGGGAAATAGATCCAGAGGAACCGATCCTCGTAAGAGTCCACTCTGAATGTCTCACTGGAGATGTGTTTGCCTCCTTGAGGTGCGACTGTGGTGAACAGTTGAGATGTGCTTTAAAACAGATCGATAGAGAAGGGAAGGGTGTCTTTCTATACATGAAGCAGGAGGGCAGGGGGATAGGGTTGCTGAATAAATTGAAAGCCTACACGCTCCAGGACAAAGGCCACGATACGGTTGAGGCTAATTTGGCTTTAGGTTTTCCACCTGACTTGAGGGACTATGGTATTGGTGCACAGATACTAAGAGATCTGGGGATAAAGAAAATGAGACTTTTAACAAACAACCCGAGGAAAATAAAAGGATTGGAAGGGTACGGGCTTACGGTTGTGGAAAGGGTTCCCATTGAAGTTGAACCTAATGAAGAGAACATAGCGTACTTGAAGGCAAAGAGGGAAAAACTTGGACATATTATTAACAGTGTTTGAGGGGTGAAAATGAATATCTACGAAGGAAAGATCGATGCAAAAGGCTTCAGATTCGCGATAGTCGTCAGTAGGTTTAACAGTTTTATAACGGACAAGCTTCTTGAAGGAGCACTTGACGCGCTTAAACGGAATGGAGCCCTTGATAAGGATATAGAGATTTACAGAACTCCAGGCTCTTTCGAGATCCCTCTTGTGGCGAAGATTCTGGCAAAAAGGAAGGATATAGATGGGATAATCTGTCTTGGGGCTGTTATCAAGGGTGCAACCCCTCACTTCCATTACGTGGCAACAGAGGTCGCCAAGGGTATTGCCATGACCTCTCTAGAGTACACAAAACCAATATCCTTTGGCATAATCACAAGTGAAACTTTAGAGCAGGCAATAGAAAGAGCGGGAGCGAAGTCTGGAAACAAGGGATATGACGCCGCAATCGCAGTCATAGAAATGGTAAACCTTTTAAGAGAAAAGGGATTGTGCTCAGAAGAAAGGCAAGAGAGCTAGCCTTGAAAATGCTGTATCAGGAGGAAACAAATGGAGAGGATCCACTAAGCGCCCTGGTTAAGTACACAGAGGTATTCCCTTACAAAGATGTCATCGTGGACTATGCAAAAAAGTTACTGAAAGGGATAGAAGAACACAGGGATGAGATTGACAGATACATTTCTTTAGCCTCAAAGAACTGGAGACTGGAAAGGCTAACTATAGTTGACAAGAACATCTTGCGAATAGGGGTTTACGAGATGCTTTACTCACAGGATGTACCTCCACTTGTTGCAATAGACGAAGCGATAGAGCTTGGAAAAAAATACGGTAGCGAAGACTCCAGTAGTTTTATAAATGGCATACTCGATTCCATTTTTAAGTCTTACTATGGGAAGGAGTTTCCAAAATGAAAGCCGAAAAGGTCTGGTTAGACGGAAAATTTATTAACTGGGACGAGGCTAAAATTCACGTGTGTACCCATACTCTCCATTACGGATTGGGAGTTTTTGAGGGAATTAGGTGTTATCAGTGCCACGACGGAAGAAGCGCCATATTCAAACTGAGTGAGCATATACGGAGACTCTACGATTCCGCTCAGATAATAGACATAGAGATACCCTATCCTAAGGAGCAGATAAAAGAGGTTTGCAAGGAGATTGTAAGGATAAACGGATTTAAGGAGTGTTACATCAGACCCATCGTTTTTATAGAGAGTGATCAGCTAGGTCTTTACGTGAAGGATTTCAAGGTAAGAGTTGCTGTTATCTGCTGGGTTTGGGGTGCGTACTTGGGGGAGGAAGGGCTAAAAAATGGGATAAAGGCAAAGGTTTCCTCCTTTATAAGGCACCATGTGGACGCTGGAATGACTAAGGCAAAAGTGAACGGACAGTACGTCAATTCAATACTAGCAAAGAGAGAGGCGATAGCATGTGGTTATGACGAAGCTATAATGCTAGACACTGAGGGATACGTATCTGAGGCCAGTGGCGAAAATATATTCATAGTAAGGGATAATGTCCTAAAGACCACCCCCCTTACCTCAATTCTTCCGGGCATTACCCGCGAATCTGTAATAAGGATCTCTGAAGACATGGGGTTTAAGGTGAGAGAAGAGAGGTTTTCAAGGGATGAACTCTACGTGGCAGACGAGGTTTTTTTCACGGGAACTGCCGCTGAAGTCACACCTGTCGTGAACGTGGACGGAAGAAAAATAGGAGATGGAAAACCAGGTCCGGTAACTCTAAAAATTCAGAAGAAGTTCTTCGAAGCTGCAAGAGGGATGCACAAGGAGTACGAACACTGGCTCACATACATTTAAGACTTGCTAGCCCATCCTTTGGAAGAAGTTAGTTGAAACTTAAAAAACGGAGCTATAGTATTTATACACGGGGGGTGAGCCTATGAAGCTCATGGAAAGTGAGCGTGTAGTTAAAGCAATGACCAAAATGATCTCTAGACTTTCAATGAAAAACCTCTCAGCCATACTCAGACTCGCCGATCTGCTTATAAGGGATGAGAAGTACAGGCCCATACTTAGAAGCTTCCGATCTTACGTTGAAGAGGGTCACCCGGCAACGAAACTCATAGAAAAAGTTCTTTACGAACTTGCCCCCAATGTGAGATTCAGGGTAATATACAACCTTTTCATCTTAGGTCTACTGTACGGAACACAGAAGAGGGACGAAATACTGAAAAAAGAGGGTTTCCGTCCACCTCTTTTCTTCGTTATAAGTCCTACGATGAGATGCAACATGAGGTGTTACGGATGTTATTCAGGGGAATATGAGAAGGATTTTGGATTACCTACTGATTTGATCGATAGGGTTCTAACCGAAGCGGAAGAGCTTCACATACATTTCGTTACGATTTCCGGGGGGGAACCTTTTCTTAGGACGGATCTTTTAGATCTTTACGAGAAACACAGAGATATAATTTTCCAAGTTTACACAAACGGTACATTGATCACGGACGAGGTGGCTAAAAGACTTGCAGAACTGGGGAATGTGGCACCGATGATAAGTATAGAGGGTTTTGAGGAGATAACTGACAAAAGAAGGGGTAAGGGTCACTTTAAACTTATAATGGATGTGTTCGATAGGCTAAAAAAGTACGGAGTTCTTTTCGGTGCTTCTATTATGCAAACGAGAGAAAATTACCTGGAGATTTCGTCCCATGAGTTTGCCAGATTACTTGTGGAAAAGGGCGTCTCAGTAATTTGGTATTTTCAGTACATTCCCGTTGGTCTAAATCCTGATGTGAGTCTCATGCTTCTTCCAGAAGAGAGGGATGAGATAAGGAGAAGGCTCAGGGTCATAAGGAACACTTACCCGATCTTCCTTTGCGACTTCTGGAACGATGGCGCATACATAGATGGCTGTTTAGCAGCTGGGAGGGAGTACTTTCATATAAATGCTAATGGAGATGTGGAGCCATGTGTCTTTGTTCACTTTGCGGTCGACAATATAAAGGAGAAGAGTTTAAAGGAAGTTCTCCTTTCTCCCTTTTTCAAAGGAATAAGGGCAAATCAGCCATTCTCGGACAATCCTCTTACACCTTGTATGATAATAGACAATCCTTCAGCCTTAAGGGAACTTGTGAGAAGGTACAACGCACGACCAACGCATGATGGGGCGGAAAGTATAGTGAACGAACTGGGACCCTTTCTCGACAATTACTCAAAAACGTATAGAAGGATAGCTGATAGGACATGGAATGAAGAGTACTGTTCATAGGAAAAGGCTCGATTTTTTGACCACTATAAGTGCTTCCCGTGCTCGGGAAATTATAGATTCCTACGAAATCGAGCTTGATTCCGAATCTGTTAGGATCGAGGAATCTGTAGGAAGGGTTCTTGCTGAGGATATATTTTCACCGGAGGACCTTCCTTACTTCGATCGGTCACTTGTTGACGGCTACGCAGTCTCTTTCAAAGACTCGATCGGAGCGTCAGAAAATAATCCTATCATCCTAACAAAAAAAGGGACAGTACGAGTCGGGGAATTGCCAAAATTGGTTCTCGGTAGGGGGGAATGTGTATATGCGAATACTGGTGCATTAATTCCTGACGGTGCAGATAGTGTGGTTATGCAGGAGTTTGCAAGGGAAACGGGAGATTTTGTTGAGATCTTAAGACCTGTGTACAAGGGTGAGAACGTGATCTTCAAAGGTGAGGATGTGAAAAAAGGGGAGCTTGTGCTCACCAAGGGAAAAAGGATATCTCCTTTTGACGTTGGTGTTCTTGCAGCCCTTGGCGTAACAGAACTTAGAGTTAAAAAAAGGCCTAAGGTTGGTATTGTTTCAACAGGGGATGAGATAATTCCTCCTCAAGAGAAAGCTGATAGCGGAAAGGTAAGGGATGTGAACGGGTATGCACTCATAAGCCTATTTCGAAAGCTCGGCGGTGAAACTACCTATGCTGGAATATCTACGGATAATATAGAAGATTTGATGGAGAAGCTGACTTTGATTAAAGAAAGCGACATTCTAATAATAAGTGGCGGGAGTTCAAAAGGAGAAAGGGATATGATCGTTGAGGCTGTCAAAGAACTAGGAGGGGACCTCTTTTTCCATGGAGTCAACATAAGACCGGGAAAACCATTTTTTTTTGGACTTATCTGGAATAGACCCATTTTCGGTTTGCCAGGACATCCCCTCTCATGCCTAATAGTTGCCCATAGATTCGTTCTACCCCTCTTTCACAAGTTAGCGGGAGAGAGGGAAAAAAGGAGCAAATCTATTTATGGGATCCTAACAACGAACGTTCCCTCCACTTACGGCGTAGAGGAGTACGTAAACGTTAGGGTAGAAGTGGAAGGAAAGAATGTGTTTGTTCATCCGGTATTTGCAAAGTCTGCCAGCGTTGCCGTGCTTACCCGAAGCTCTGGTTACTTGGCTGTGGATGAAAGTAAAGAGGGACATGAGAAAGGAGAGGAAGTAAAGGTGTACCTTTACGAGATATGAAAAGGTATTTGAGCACCATATCTAGAGAGGAGGCACAAAAACTGATTTTGGAATCTACTCGAAGGATTAGTGAGGAAGAGTTCGTTTCTGTTTCAGATGCATCTGGAAGAATACTCTCAAGACCCGTCTACGCATTTATTTCAAATCCATCCCATCTTTTATCTGCCATGGATGGTTATGCTGTAGAATCGGAAAAAACTCAAAATGCGGATTTAGCAAACCCAATTAGCCTCGAGAAATTTACTGATGCTATTCCTGTTAGTACCGGCACCCCTCTCCCCGAGGGTAAGGATGCTGTTATAATGGTTGAAGAGGTTGAGGAGGACGAGAATTATATACGCATAAGAAGGCCTGCAAATCTATGGCAAAACGTGAGGATGGTTGGTGAGGATACTATAGAAGGAGATCTCTTACTGCCTGGGCACCACCGAATTACTCCTTACGACATTGGCCTCCTTTTGTCCTCGGGAATTACTCACGTACATGTTTTGAGAAAGCCGAAACTTGTCATAATCCCGACTGGAAAAGAGCTAATAGATCCCTATGAGGAAAGCGAAAAAATAGGAAAAAGGGGTTACGTACTAGATTTTAACTCCTACGTTCTCAGCTCGCTCGCGGAGGAACTCGGTTTTGACGTGAAAAAAACTGAGATAGCCAGAAGCGAAAGAGAAGTAGAGGAACTGCTGCAAAAGTTTATAGCGGATGCTGATGCCTTTATCATCAATGCTGGAACCAGCGCAGGGACAGAAGATTTCACAGAAAAAGTAGTGAGAAAAATGGGTGAGCTTTTCTTTCACGGAATCTCAATGATGCCAGGAAAGCCTTTTCTTTTTGGAAAAGTGGCCAATAAGCCAATATTCGGAATCCCCGGTTACCCTGTCAGTGCCATTTTCTGTTTCAGAGAATTTGTCGTTCCCTTTTACCACGCCCTTGTTGGAACAGATCTGAAAAAGGAATTCCTTTCTGTCCGGGTTGCGTACAAAATTCCATCTAAGATGGGAGTGGAGGAATTGATCAGGGTCAGTCTTGTAGAAAGAGACGAAAAAATTTACGCTATCCCCCTTCCAAGGGGAGCCAGTCTAATCTCCTCCGTATCCTATTCAGACGGAATAATAAGGGTTCCTAGAAACAAAGAAGGTTTCGACGAGGACGAAGAGGTTCTCTGCGAACTCATAAGAGAGAGAAGTTTCATCAAAAATAGGATAAGTATGGTTGGAAGTCACGATATGTCTCTTTCCCTCCTTCGGCAGATGGTTAAGGATGTGAACGCGAAAATGGATCTTGTGACCGTACAAACCGGAAGTCTCGGGGGTATTTTGGCTTTGAAAAAAGGAGTCACACATCTTGCGACGACCCATATACTCGATCCGGACGAGAAAATTTATAATCTTCCGATTCTTAAAAAGTATCTGGCCCAACAGAAGTGGCGATTAATACACATAGCGAAGAGAATCATAGGCATCGCTGTAAAAAAAGGAAATCCTAAATCTATAAGAAAAATAGAGGACATAGCAAACCCGGGAGTAAAATTTGTGAATCGTCAACACGGCTCTGGAACCCGTATCCTCTTTGACTTACTACTTGTGGAGAAGGGAATTGAGAGGTGCAGAATAGACGGTTACGAAAGGGAAGAACCATCTCATACAAGAGTTGGAATAATGATCAAGGAATCTGTAGCAGACTGTGGGATAACCATCTACAGCGTTGCAAAATTGTTTGACCTAGATTTCATACCCCTTGCTGAGGAAGACTTTGATCTTGTTGTTTCAGAGAGCTTCGTGGAAGATGAGAAGTTCCGCATCTTATATGGTATAATCACTTCAGATGAGTTCAGAAAAAAACTGGAATCTTTTGGGGGTTACAATACCAGCGAGACAGGAAGGATAAAGTATGTTAACGGATAGGTTTAGGAGGCCAATAAATTACCTAAGAGTGTCTGTTACAGACAGGTGCAATCTGAGATGTAGGTACTGCGTGGACGGTTATTTTCCGTTTATACCCCACAATGAGATTCTCTCGTACGAAGAAATCATAAGATTTGTAACCATTTGTGCAGGTCTGGGTATAAGGAAGGTAAGACTGACAGGTGGTGAGCCTTTACTGAGAAAAGGGGTAGAATACCTAATAAGGAGCATAACCTCAATTGATGGAATAGAAGACGTAAGCCTGACAACAAACGGTGTACTCCTTGAAGAAAAGGTAGAAACACTCAAAGATGCGGGATTAAAGAGGGTAAATGTTAGTCTCGACACACTAAGAAGGGAACGTTTCAGGTACATAACTGGATTCGACGAGATCGACAGGGTGATAAGGGGTATAGAAAAGGCTCTAACTACAGGACTTAAGCCAGTGAAGATCAACACGGTCATCATGAGAGGAATAAATGACGATGAAATTTTTGACTTTGTGAATCTTGCAAGGAATTTGGATGTGGAAGTACGATTTATAGAATTTATGCCATTTGGAGAGAAGGGTTTTTGGGACGAAAAGAGGGTTGTCTCTTCAGAGTCATTAAAAAAACGGATAGAAGAGTTTTTTGAAATTGAAAGAGATTCGTCTTCCGAGAAAGGACCGGCAGTTGTGTACCGGATTACGGGGGGGAAGGGAAAGATAGGTTTTATAAGTCCTCTTTCCACCCATATTTGCAGCGAGTGTAACAGAATTAGGCTCACCTCTGAGGGCAAGATCAAGCCCTGTCTTTTCTCAGACGTGGAGTACGATCTCAAAGGGTTGATGAGAAGAGGATCCTCTGATAGGGAAATAGAAGAACTAGTAATCAAGGCTGTAAGGGAGAAGCCAGAAAAAAAAGATGAACGTGGACAGATAAAAAAATGTCAGATGAATCTTAGACACATTGGGGGTTAGTTTGGAACTTACGCACCTTGATAAGGATGGAAAGGCAAAAATGGTGGATGTAAGCGAAAAAGAGGTGACCCAGAGGATTGCAAGGGCTTTTGGATGTGTAAAAATGTCGCCTGATGTGTACCAGATCCTAAAAAAAGGGGAGGGGCCAAAGGGTGATATATTGAACACCGCAAAGCTTGCGGGTATTATGGCAGCAAAAAAAACGCACGAAATTGTTCCCCTTTGCCATCCTCTTTTCCTTTCTCACATTGATATTAGATTTGAGTATAACGATAAGGATTGCACTCTCGAGCTTGAGAGCCTAGTTAAGGCCGAGGGAAAAACAGGTGTGGAGATGGAGTCGCTTACTGCTGTAATTGCAGCAGCGCTTACCGTTTATGACATGCTTAAGGCTGTAGATAAAAGGATAGAATTGGGGCCCTTCTATCTTCTGGAAAAGGAAGGTGGGAAAAGTGGGAGGTTTGTAAGATGAAAAAGGGAAGGGTAGTTTCTGTAAACATAAGCGAAGAAAGGGGAGAGAAAAAGAGGAACGTGGGATATGCGAAGGTTGAAAAAGGAAAAGGCTTAAAAGGAGATGGACACTTCGGGTTCATGCACAGACAGGTGAGCTTACTTTCCATTGCGAGTATAGAGAAAATGAAGGCCCAAGGACTAGATGTGGGTCCTGGGGACTTTGCCGAGAACATAACTTTTGAAGGCCTTGATGGTGAATCTCTCACAGAAGGGAAAATACTTAGAGTTGGGAATGGGGTGATTTTGAGAATATCTCAGATCGGTAAGGAGTGTCATGAAAGGTGCGCGATCTATTACCAGACTGGAGATTGTATCATGCCTAAAGAGGGGATCTTTGCCGAGGTTCTGGAAGAAGGGGAAATAAGAGTTGGTGATGAGATAGAGTTACTCGAATGAGGTACACCTGCGCAATACTGACAATAAGTGACAGAGGAGCAAAAGGAGAGCGGAAGGATTTAAGTGGACCTTCAGTCAAGGAACTTCTTAAAGATCAATACGAGATTAAAGAGATGCTTATTTTGCCTGACGAAGAGGAGATTATTTCTGAGGCAATAAAAAAGCTCACGGACAAAATTGGCGTGGATTTGGTGATTACTACTGGCGGAACGGGAGTGACCCCGAGAGACGTCACTCCTGAAGCCACGAGGAAAGTCATAGAAAAGGAACTTCCAGGTTTCTCGGAGATAATGAGGGTAGAAAGTTATAAAATAACCCCCCACGGAATTATCTCAAGAGGCGTATGCGGCATAAGGGGGAAAAGTTTGATTATAAATTTGCCGGGAAGTCCAAAGGCAGCCGTTGAATGTCTCTCATTTATTATGCCTGCCTTAGACCACACTCTCTCAAAACTTAAGGGGTCCGAAGAAGAGTGCGGCCAATATCCTGAATAGATGGTCCCTCTCGTTGTGAAAAAGGAAAAGATAGGGCCCATAGTTGGAAGACACCCATGGGTCTTCTCAAAAGCACTCGTTTATGTGCCGGAAGGTTTGAAACCAGGTGAGCCAGTTAGACTGATAGATGAAAGGGGAAAGTTTCTGGCTACAGGTTATTTCAACTCCTATTCACAGATCTCGGTAAGAATATGGGGATACGAGGAAGATGAGAGGATAGATGCTGATTTCTTCAAAAGGAGAATAAGGGCCGCTCTCTCCTTAAGAAGAAGGTACGTGGAAAACACTGGGACAGATTCTTACAGGCTTGTAAATGGTGAAGGCGATTCCCTCCCTGGACTGGTCGTTGACAAATACGCGGATTATCTTGTCGTTCAATTTCATACAAAAGGGATGGACCGTTGGAGGGAAAAAGTGATAGATGCTCTTCAAGAGGTCGTTAGACCGAAAGGTATATATGAGAGGTCTGAGATATATACGAGTCAAGACGAAAAACCTGAGGAGAAAAGCGGTGTACTCGTCGGAAAGATACCTGATCTTATAAAGATCAAGGAGAATGGTCTTTATTTTCTAGTTGATGTTAGAAGGGGTCAGAAAACCGGATTCTTTTTGGATCAGAGAGATAAAAGAATGGCATTCAAAAAGTACACTAAAGATGCTCATGTTCTCAACTGCTTTTCTTACACTGGAGGGTTCACCGTTTACGCCTTCGCTGGTGGAGCAAAAAGTGTGGTGAATGTGGATACATCCGCAGATGCTCTTGAGCTTTCAAAGGAAAATGTGAAACTTAACGGATTCAGAACGGACAATTTGGAAACGATAAAGATGGATGTGAAAAAGCTATTTAAAGATCACTCACGTCAATACGACGCTATTGTTTTGGACCCCCCAGCTTTTATAAAAGATAGAAAAAAGAAGGAAAGGGGCCTTACAGGATACAAGTACATCAACAGAAAAGCGATGGAACTTCTCGTCAATGGAGGTATCCTTGTTACTTGCTCATGTTCCTATCATCTTGGTTTAGAGGAGTTTCGACACCTACTTGTGGAAGTTGCCTCAGGCACGAAATCCTTGTTTAGAATTCTCGAAACATATACACATGGAATAGACCATCCTGTCCCCCTTCCGTTTATGGAAGGAGAGTATCTCAAGTGTTTTTTCCTCCAATGTTTCAAAAGGTAAGGTACTGAATTGAGATTGCGGTAACTAACGGAACCGTTAAGTTATCGTCCAATTTTGTGGAGAAAATCTCAACAATGGTGGCTATTAATGAAACAAGAATCGTTTTCATGAGGACCTCTCCACCCAAATACAGAATGGCACAGCTTAAAAGTAAAAAGGAGAATGAACCTTCCAGGGACTTTCCCATAACCCTTTTCTTTCCGATTCTTTGTCCAACGAGTGCCGCAAGGGGATCCGATAAGGAGAGGATAAACATGGACATAATCGCTACCCTTTCCTCGAAGAAAATTGTAAGGGTTAGACAAGAAAGAAGAAAGAAAAAGCTCCCTGTCGGTCTCTTCTTTTCTGCCTCTTTAATTAAAAGGTTGAGCCATTTAGGTCTAATGTAATTTTTTAACCGCAAAAGTTCAAAGGCCGAAACCGCGAAAAAACAGGAAAGAACCAACTTAAGCGTGCAAGTTTTTCCAAAGAGTATGTAGAAAACTGGGAATAAAGAGCCAGCCATATGAAAAATATTCCTGATCACCGTACTCTTATGGTAAATATCTTCCACTGTTAGTCCTAAATTGGGGAAATTTCAATGTTTGTGCCTCTTTTTTTCACCCTCTACACGCTACTACACGTTTATTTTTTTATCAAGCTTAGATCCGGATTTAGACTTACTACCCCCATATCCGAAGGTGTCCTCCTATTTCTTCTTTTTATGATCCTGGCCCCAGTTTTCGTCCGGGTGCTTGAAAAGAACGGTTACGAACGAATTGCGGCCATTTACGCTTACGTTGGCTATACCTGGATGGCATTCATCTTTCTCTTTTTTTGCTTTTCTTTGCTTTTTGAAATGCTTCGGATCTTATCTGCTTTTTTTCCAAATAGATGGATTAGCCGAACCCAAAGATGGCTATTTCTTTTGCCTTCCATTCTTGCTTTTTCCCTTGTGGTTTACGGCTTTTTCGAGGCTCGCAATTTAAAAATAGAGAGGATAACGATTCTTACTGATAGGCTTCCCCAAGGCCTTACGACCCTAAGGATAGTTCAAATAAGCGATCTCCATCTAGGTCTTCTTGTAAATGAAAAGGAGTTGAAGAAATACATAGATAAGATAGGGATACTTAACCCTCACATTCTCGTTTGCACTGGAGATTTTGTGGATAGTATCGTAAGTAACACAGAAAACTTGGCAGATCTATTCTCCTCCATTCAACCGCCCCTTGGCAAATATGCGGTAACGGGAAATCACGAGTATTATGCGGGAATAAAAAGTGCAAGAGAATTCTTAAGAAGATCAGGATTTAAAGTTTTGACTAACGAGGCTTTAAGGATAAAAAACGGAATAACAATTTTTGGTGTGGACGATGCTTCCTCATATTTGGGTTTGGAGACTGAAGCTTTGAAAAGATTGGATGGTGGAGATTTTGTTATTCTTCTAAAACATAGACCTATCGTTTCAGAGGGCAGTATAGGGCATTTCGATATCCAGCTCTCCGGACATACCCACGGTGGACAGATATTTCCATTTAAGTTTATAACGAGGATTTTTTTCAGATACGTTTCTGGGCATGAAATCCTTGGAGAAAGATCACACCTTTACGTTTCAAAGGGGACTGGAACCTGGGGTCCACCTGTAAGGGTCTTTTGTCCTCCTGAGATAACTGTTATTGAGGTTGTAAAAAAAGACCCTTGACAAGTTAAGTGTAATTTAATATGTTAAGTCTGACTTCACATGATCGAGATAGGTAAAAAACTCCGTGAATTGAGAGAATCGAAGGGACTGACACTTAGAGAGCTATCCAACCGTGCCAAATGCACATCTTCCCTCCTATCCCAGATCGAAAATGGAAAAACGGAGCCATCGATTTCAACCTTAAAAAAAATAGCAGATGCGCTTGGAGTAAACATAGTCGATTTCTTCATGGAAGATTTTGAGGATGAAGATGTGATCACACGAAAAAAGGACAGAATCGACATCCAGCTTAAAAGATGGGATGCAAAGATCCAGTCCCTTGTAAAAAACGTGAGAAACAAAAAAATGCAACCCTTTTACACTGTCATAAAACCTGGTGGTGGATCTCATGGTATGTACGCACATGAAGGCGAAGAGTTTGGGTTTGTACTGAAGGGCGAGATGGAGTTAAGGCTCAATGACAAAGTTTACAGGATAAAAGAAGGGGAGAGTTTCTATTTTTCCTCCAGGATTCCCCACGACTGGGTGAACACAGGGGGAAGGGACGTTCATGTAATCTGGGTTATTACTCCGCCAAGTTTTTAGGAAAGGAGGGAGTATGGGATTTTTCGACGGGCTCAAGGAACATTACGGAAAGCTGAAATTCTTTATAAATGGGGAGTGGATAGAGTCCCAATCGCAACAAACCTTTAAAGACATGGATCCAGGAAAGGCGGAAGAGATCGCAGAGGTACCTGTGGCAGAAGAATCTGAAATCGATTACGCAATAGAATCAGCCTACAATGCATTTAAGATGTGGAGGGACGTACCATTCAGAGATAGAGCTGATTACATTAACAGACTGAGGGCCAAGTTCGACGAACACCACGAGATTCTCTCTAGGATACTATCCCTTGATCATGGAAGGTCTCTGAGGGATTCAAGAGGGACAATCCAGAGGTGCATTGAAAACATTGAGGCTGCCTCAGGTGCAATGTACAGTTTTTACAAGGGAGAGTACGTGCAGCAGCTTGCCAGTGGAATAGACTGCTATATGCTGTGGGAGCCTTTGGGTGTTTTCCTTATAATCACTCCAGGAAATATACCCATGCATGCCTGGTCTTCTTTTGTTCCTTATGCACTTGCGTGTGGTTGTACAGTTATAGTTTCACCAAGCTGGCAGTGCCCAGTTGCATCAGAAGCCATGTTCAGAATTTGTGAGGAAGTTGGATTTCCAAAGGGTGTTTTGAATCTTATCCATATTGGAAAAAGTTTTCACCTCAACCATAGGATCATTAGGGACAAAAGGGTTGCGGGAGTTGGATTCATCGGTTCATCAGCTGTTGGAAAGAGCCTCTATCAGCTTTGCGGTGAGCTCGGGAAAAGGGCTTCTATAAATGGAAATGGGAAAAACCACATAGTTATCGCACCTGATGCGGACCTTGATGCCGCTGTCACTTACCTTTTGAGGGGATGCTTCGGTATGTCAGGTCAGCGTTGTCTCGGATCCGACAATGTGATTATTATAGGAGATATCTACGATGAACTTAAAAGTAAGTTTCTAGAGGCTGCAAAGGCTATGAAGGTTGGCTACGGTCTTTTAGAGGAGACTGAGATGGGGCCAATGACTACAGAGGAGAACAGAATGAGGGTACTGAACTTCATAGAAAAGGGGGTGAAAGAGGGAGCTAAACTTTTGCTCGATGGAAGGAATCTAATTGTAAAGGGGTATGAAAAGGGCTATTTCCTTGGACCGACCATTTTTGAGGATGTTCATCCAGACATGGAGATTGCCAAAGTTGAATCATTTGGACCTGTCGCGAATTTGATGAGAGCCACTTCTCTTGATGAAGCCATAGAGTGGATAAACACGAAGACCGAATACGGCCATTCTGCTTGCCTCGTGACTGAAAGTGGAAAAAACGCGAGAAAGTTCATAAAGGAGTGTAATGTGGGTAATGTGGGGATAAATGCGGGGATTCCGCAGCCTTACGCATTTTTCCCTCTGGGTTCAAAAAGGGAGTCCTTTTTCGGAATTGCCAAGTCCAGGTTCGATTCTGTTAGGCTTTTCCTCGACCAGAAGACCGTGACAGTGCGATGGGTGTGATAAAAAAATTAAAAAAATAGGGGGTAAACCATGTGTAAGATTTGTGAAGACATAACAAGAAGGGATTTTTTAAAGACGCTCCTTATTGGAGGAACCGCATTAGGAATGGGGCTTTTTGACGGAGGTATAAGGTACCTTCATGCCCAGACGACGAACCTGAAGTTTAGTACCTGGCACCCTCCAGTCTCAAGAGAAGTGAAGACGGTCTGGATTCCAATGCTAGAGGAGCTGAAGAAGAGAAGTAATGGAAAGATCACATACACGATGTACGCGGGTGCTGCACTCGGAAAGGGGCCTGAGCACTTCGATATAGTTGCAAAAGGGCTTTCCGATATGGGGTACTTTACAGCCACATGGACTCCGGGAAGGTTCCCTTTGACAGATGTTCTTTCTCTCGCGGTCTGGATTGATGGCAAGGACATAGCTGCAGATATTGGACGTTCAGTGTACGAAAGAATTCTCAAAGATGAGTTTAAAGATGTTAAGGTAATAGAGCTTAACGGTTGCATCCAGTCCTTCATCTGGACAAAAAAACCTGTATCAAAGATGGCAGATCTAAAAGGGATGAAGCTCAGAAGTCCTGGAGGTCATCAGACTCACTACATAAAGGCCTTGGGTGCTGAGCCAGTCTTTATGCCTCTCGGGGATGTATACATGGCAATAGAGACTGGCACAGTAGACGGTGTGGTCACCTGCCCTCCTCTTGTTTTGGCATTTAAGCTCTACGAAGTGATTAAGTACGGGACGATTCTAACACTTGGCTGCGTGTCAGAAGGGGTGGTTATGAACCTAAAGACATGGGAGAAACTTCCTCCCGAGCACAGAATGCTTATTGAAGAGGTGTGCTCAAATCCTTTTAGAACCACAGGCGGACTTACGCGGAGCGTGTATAGAAACGAACTTATGCCTCAAATAGCATCCCATGGGGTCAAATTAATTGAGCTTCCAAAGTCAGAAGCCAATGAGTGGTACAAGAGGTTCCAAGATGTGACGAGGGCGTGGGTAAAAGATCTTGAGGCAAAGGGGCTTCCGGCGAGAAAGGCTGTGGCCATAATGAATGAGGAATGTGAGAAGAGAGGAGTCGAACTTGTTGCTTGTCCACCAGAGTTCAAAAAAGTATGAGGATTGAAGCTCTAAAGAAGAAGATAAACAAGTTGAGCTACACGTTATGCAAAGGGGGGATGTTTTTCGCAATCCCCCTTATGTTTCTCACAACTTTCGACGTAATAGGTAGATCTTTTTTTTCTAAGCCAATACCTGGAACTATAGAGATCTCAGAGTACATGCTAACTATAATCATTCTTCTCGGTGCGGCATACACTCAGCAGATCAAAGGCCATGTGGGAGTCGATTTCCTCTTAAGGAAGTTACCTCCAAATAAGGCGAGAATAATTCAAATCTCAACAACCATCCTCTGCATTATTGTAGTTTCTCTTCTAACATTTCAGGGGTTAAGACACGCTTTAGAAGAAAGGACCGTCTCAGATATGTTAAGGATACCCCAGAAACCTTTTAGGTTCCTCGTTTTTGTTTGTGGCTTACTTCTCCTACTTGAGTTTGTTGCCGATCTTTTAGAACTACTTCGGAGAAAGGAAGGGAAGTAGTATGGATCCCATACTTGCAGGAATCTTGGGCTCCGCTCTTGTTGTCCTTCTTCTTCTCCTTGGAATGCCAATCGCCTTTTTGATGATGCTTGTCGGTTTTCTCGGTGTTTGGGCCCTTTCTTCCTTCGAAGCAGCCATAGGGGTTTTGGGAAGGACCATATACGAGGTATCGTCTCACTACCCGTACACAATCATCCCCCTTTTTGTTCTTATGGGAAGCTTTGCATCTCAGGCTGGTATAACAAGCGAGCTTTACGGAACATTTGATAAATGGTTTAGAACCTTACCTGGTGGACTTGGTGTGGCAACCATTGCTGCCTGCGCGGGCTTTGCAGCTGTAAGTGGATCCTCTGTTGCAGCAACAGCAGCCATGGGTAACATTGCCCTTCCGGAGATGAGAAGATTCAATTACCATCCAAGGCTTGCTGTTGGCGTTATCGCTGCAGGAGGTACGTTGAGTTTTCTCATTCCACCCAGTCTAGGTTTTGTGATTTATGGGATGCTGACCGAACAATCTATCGGAAAGCTTTTGATCTCTGGGGTTGTACCGGGATTGCTCCTTTCTCTGGCTTACATTCTTGTCATCTACGCGCAGGTTAAGCTTAACCCCAAGCTCGCTCCAGTTGTTCCTGGAAAAGTTTCACTGAGGGAAAAAATTCTGGCACTAAAAGGCGTCTGGGAAACACTCCTCGTGTTTCTTATAGTCATTGGAGGCATATACTTCGGGTTTATAAATCCGACAGAGGCAGGTGGAATAGGAGCATTTTGTCTATTCTTGTTTACCCTTATTAAGCGGAAATTCTCCTTTCATGGCCTCGTAAGTGCTCTTTTTGAGATGACTAGGGTCTCTACTCTCGTTTTATTTCTCGTATCAGGAGCCACTATCTTTAGCTATTTTCTTGCCCTTTCCACGATCCCTCAAATTGTATCAAACTGGATTGCCTCTTTGGCTGTGTCCAAGTACTGGATACTGACTATCATATGTTTAATCTATCTCCTTCTGGGCTGCTTTCTTGATGCCGTATCAATGATGGTTCTTACTTTGCCGGTCATTTTTCCTGTGATAACAGTGCTCAATTTTGATCCCATTTGGTTCGGAGTTGTGGCTGTCCTCATGATGGAAGCTGGTCTTATTACACCACCTGTAGGTCTCAACGTTTACACCCTTGCGGGAATCGCAAAGGATGTGCCAATGGTTGAAATATTCAAAGGTGCTTCTCCCTTTCTCGTTTCCATCTTTCTGGTCGTCTTTCTCATAACCCTCTTTCCCTCCATTGCCCTTTTTCTGCCTAGTCTGATGGGGAGATGAAAATGGAAAAGATAAGATTTTTTTTGAACGGCAAAGATGTGGAGACGGAGATAGAAGAAGGGGAGATTCTCCTTCACACACTTAGAGAACGCTTCAGGATAACGAGCGTTAAAGAAGGCTGTTCAATAGGGGAATGTGGGGCATGCACGGTATTAATCGAAAATAGACCTTTCTATTCGTGTCTTACACTATCTAGTAAGGTAAGGAACAGAAACGTAAAAACAGTCGAATTCTTAGGCAGGGAAGGTTTACATCCGATTCAAGAGTCCTTTATTCGGCATGGAGCTGTGCAGTGTGGATATTGCACACCTGGTATGTTACTTTCCGCATACTCACTTCTTTTAAGAAACAAGACCCCAACTGTTGAAGAAGTCAAAAAAGCTATAAGCGGCAATTTATGCAGATGTACTGGTTATGTGCAGATCGTAGATGCCATAATTGATGCATCTTCAAAAATAACGGAAAGAATGGATGATCAACAGATACCTGATAGGGGATGTTTAAGCAAGGACGAGATATTGAACCTTTTAGCAAGCACTGAGAATTCCTTGATAATAGCAGGCGGTACAGACCTTCTTATCTCCCTCAGAGAAAAAAAGGATGCCAAAAAATTTATAGACGTAACCTCTTGCAAAGAACTAAAGGGAATAGAAAAAGGTGTGGGGAAAATATTTATCGGTGCAACAACGACTCACACCGAAATAAGTGAAAGCCAGATCCTCTTAAATAAAGCAAATTCTTTAAGAATGGCATCAGAGAGTGTTGGAAGCCCTCAGATAAGGAACATGGGTACAATCGGTGGAAATATTGTGAACGGATCGCCTGCAGCTGATACTGTTCCTGCTCTTCTGATCCATGATGCCAGATGCATACTCGAGTCAAAAGATGGAAAGAGGCTTTTGCCTCTTGAGAATTTTATCTTTGCACCTTACAGAACCCGTATCGAAAGAGGGGAGCTTCTTTTAGGTGTGGAAATTGACGAACTTGATGGTTTTGAAGAAGGATACGTGAAAGTTGCAAAGAGGGAGGCTTTGGCAATCTCCCGGGTCTCTTTTGCCTATGCAATAAAGGAAAAGGATGGATTTTTTGAAGAACTAAGATTGGCAATTGGTTCTGTAACTCCGTCCCCATTCAGAGCGAGAAAATTTGAAGAAAGACTAAGGGGCAAGGAAAGGGATAAAAGGATAGTTGAGGAGGCTTGCAGTATACTTTTTGAGGAAATAAGGAGACTGAGTGGGGATAGACCGTCTTACAGGTACAAGTTTCCAGTGTTACGGGATCTTATAACTAGCCGACTTGGGAGATAGGAAGATGCCCATCTCTACGCAGATAGATAAGATAGACGCGTATGATAAGGTTTTAGGAAAGGCAAAGTACGCATCTGACTTTTACATGGAGGGGATGCTCGTTGGTGCATTACTTAGAAGTACGAGACCTCACGCCCATATAAAGAGGATTGATGTAAGTAAAGCTTACTCTCTAGAAGGAGTTGTTAGGATAATTCAGGCAAAGGATATACCGGGAGAAAACTCGTTTGGCATAATTAGAAAGGATCAGCCCCTTCTTTGTGACAAAAAAGTCAGATTTATCGGGGATCCCATTCTCATTGTTTTGGCAGTCACGGAAAAGGTGGCGAAAGAGGCGCTCCGTCTGATTGAGGTAGAGTACGAAGATATAGAGCCCATTTTAACTCCCTCTGATTCGGAAAGGTCCCCTATTTTGATCCATGAAAGTGGAAATCTCCTCACTCATAAAAAAGTGATAAAAGGGAATGTGGAAAAGGGTTTTTCAGAGTCTGATATTATTGTCGAAAATACCTACATAACGACTTGGCTTGACCATGCCTACATTGAGACAGAATCTGGCTTCGGGTACATGGACGGGAATGGAAGAATTGTCATTTATTCCTCTACCCAGAACGTTCACTACAAAAGGAAGGAGATTTCAAGAATACTTGCACTTCCAGAAGAAAAGATTAGGGTAGTACAGGCAACGACAGGCGGGGGCTTTGGTGGAAAGCTTGATATGACAATTGAAGGATACGTTGCCCTCTCAGTCTATCTTACTGGAAAACCTATCCTCATTAGGTATTCGAGGGAAGAAAGTTTCCTTGTTAGCACGAAGAGGCACCCCCTTTACATACACTACACAACTGGAGCCAAAAAGAACGGGACCTTATGTGCGGTAAAGGTAAGTATTATAGGTGATACTGGCCCATACGCTTCCTATGGAGAGACGGTCTGCTTAAGAGCTGCAATTCATGCAACAGGACCCTATGAAGTCGAAAATGTTTACGTTGACAGTAAGATGTTTTACACGAACAATCCCATCTCTGGAGCAATGAGGGGATTCGGGGTCCCCCAGATTGCCTTTGCCCACGAAACCCAAATGGACATCCTTGCCGAAAGCCTGAACTTAGATCCCCTCTACATTAGAATGAAAAATGGCCTGAAAAGAGGTTCAAAGACGGCAACCTCTCAAATTCTCGAGGAAAGTGTGGGATACCTTGAAACCTTAGAGAGGATAAAACCTTTCTGGTTAGAAAGAAAAAAGGGAAAAGATAGAGGGTTCGGTCTTGGTTCCATGTTTTACGGTATGGGAAATACAGGTATCACAAATCCATCCTGGGCGGAACTAAAATTAAGCTCTGATGGAAAGGTAGTTCTTTATACGGGAGTCTGCGATATAGGTCAAGGTTCAGATACTGTTCTGGCGCAAATTGTATGCGAAACACTTGGTATAGACGTAAGCAAAATCGAAATAGTTAGGGCTGATACCGATTATACTAAAGACGCGGGTTCTACATCTGCAAGCAGACAGACGTACATTTCAGGAAAGGCAGCCTACGAGGCTGCATTAAAGCTTAGGAGCTTTCTGGAAAGGGAAGGATTTTACAGTGGGAAAAAATTAAAGGACATATTCGAGAAGTACAAAGATATGGGAATGCCTGTATTCGATGGCTTTTTCGATCCTCCCACAACCAAGCTCGATCCTGAGACATCTAGCGGAAAGCCTTACGCAACTTACGCATTTGCGACCCACATGACGGAAGTTGCTGTCGACAGTTCTACGGGATATGTAAAGGTTCTAAAGGTTCACGCGGCACACGATGTTGGAAAGGCTATAAACATTCAAAACGTTAAGGGACAGATATACGGCGGGATTGCCATGGGTATAGGATTTGCCCTTATGGAGGAGTTCGTCCCTGGTAAAACGAAATCGTTCAACACTTACTATATACCCACTTCCCTCGATATGCCCGAAGTTGATGTCTTTATAGTTGAAAGCGAGGAACCTACGGGCCCATTTGGAGCAAAAGGGGTTGGCGAGCCAGCGCTTATACCTTCCGCCGCCAGTATTGCCAACGCCATATACGATGCGACAGGAGTGCGAATATTCGAGCTTCCATGCGACATGGAAAAGCTGAAGTTACTTCTAGAGAGGAAAAGAGAAAGGGGGTAATAGAATGTCAAATTTGCTCATTAAGAACATAGGGACGATTTTTACGGGCGATATAAATGACCCTATTATTGAGAGAAGGTCTTCCATTCTTGTGGAGTCAGGAAAGATAAAAAAGATCCTTTTTGATGATGTAAGTTACGAAGGTCCTACTTTGGACGCAAATGGACTGACAGTATGTCCAGGTTTTATCGACTCTCACACCCATCCAGTACTTGGAGATTTCACACCCAGACAGAATCAGATCGGATTTATAGATAGCTCCCTCCATGGAGGGGTAACCGCAATGATATCTGCGGGAGAAGTTCACCTTCCCGGTAGACCGGGAGATCCTGACGGGGTAAAGGCACTGGCTATTTTGGCACAGAGGTCTTTTGCCCGATTTAGACCCTCAGGAGTAAAAGTCTATGGAGGGGCTCTTATCCTTGAGAAGGGCTTAAGGGAAGAGGACTTTAAGGAACTTAGAGAAAAAGGTGTTTGGCTTGTTGGTGAGATTGGATTGGGAAGTGTAAAGACCCCTGAAGAAGCCAAGGAGATGGTCTATTGGGCAAAGAAATACGGTATGAAGGTCCTCATGCACGTGGGTGGGACCTCAATACCAGGTAGTTCTACTGTAACGTGCGAGGATGTGCTGAAGGTGAAGCCCGATGTTTGCTGCCATTTAAATGGAGGACCAACGAGCATCCCTTTTTCAGAAGCAAAAAAAATAATTGAGAACACAGACTGCGCAATAGAGATAGTCCACTGCGGAAACCCTCTTTCCGCATTCGAGATTGCAAAATACATGAAGAACAACGGTCTTCTCCACAGGTTGATCATAGGAAACGATGCCCCTTCAGGAACAGGAGTTATTCCCCTTGGCATATGGAGGGTTGTGAATTTCATATCTTCGTTGTGCGGAATTCCCGCAGAAATTGCTGTCTGCTGTGCTACCGGTAACACTCAGAGGGTCTTTGGTCTCTCCCACGGTACGATAAAGGAAGGGATGGATGCTGACATTCAGATAATCGACGCGCCAATGGGTTCACAGGGAAAAGACGCAAAAACGGCTATAGAAGCCGGAGATATACCTGGTATCGCAGTTGTTATTGTTGACGGAGAAATAAAGGTGAAAACGAGTAGGAACACACCTCCTCCTTGGAGAAAGTTATGAGGTGAAACATGAAAGTAGATTTAAGTAAGTGTAAAGGATGCGGACTTTGCGAAGAGGTATGTCCATTAGAGGCCATCCATGTGAAGGAGAAAAAGGCAAATATAGATGGGATATGCTGTGAATGTAAAACTTGCGCAAAGGTATGTCCTGAAGGCGCCCTCCTTCCAGATGAACGTCATGAAGGTATTCAGTGCGATGCCTGTCCAGTCATGTGTTCAATCCCAGAAGGCTATTTCGGCGCTTGCAAGAGGTATTTCAATGAAAACGGAAGAATCGTAAGAAAAGGAAGAATCCACACCTATGAGGAAGTTGAAGAACTCGTAAGGGAAGGGGATACTGCCGTCGAGAGACCTCTCATTTTAGGGATAGGTTCTGGTACCACCTATCCCGATTTTAGGCCCTCACCTTTTATAGTTCAAGGCCAAAGAGAAGGGGTGGAGATAGTAACGGTAGTAACTGAAGCACCTCTTAGTTACAGTGGTCTTAAACTTAAGCTAGACACGGATTTTTACATAGGTGAAGAAGGAAAGAACGTCTACATAAAAAGAAGGGGGAAAAGGAAAGTAGGGCATGTCTGCTCGGAAGAATACGGTTCAAAGATGATCTCATTAGGGGGTGTGAATATTCTCACTTCAAAGGATGGTCTATTTGCCGCAAAAGCCATACACGAAATACTCTGCGGGAAGAAGGTAACTCTCTATGTAGATGAGGGTGCAGAAGTAGAAATAACTCTAGGTGAGCCCCCTATTGTGGATGGAAAAAGAGAAGAGGTCATGAGAGTTGGCTGTGGAAGCGCCACCACAGGCCTTTTTGCACCGTTGATGATGCACGCAGCGGACGAAATAATAATACTCGACGGTCATATAACTGGACTTTTTAGTGAACACCCCTCAGGCAAGTACTTGGGAAAAAAAAGATCTCCAATACACATAAAAGGGAAGAAAAGTACAGACGGAAGGTACTTTTTGAACAAAGGTCGCGGTATAGGAGGAACTGATATAGAAAGACCACTCGATATAATAGATCACGTGGAATGGGAAAAGGTGAAAGATGGGATGAGCCTTCTCATAACAGAAACGACTGGAAGGTTCTACGCGTTTTATCGGGCGAAGGGGAGGGATTTTATCGAGTCTACCCCAACTGAGGAGGCTTTAAGATTCTTAGAGCTTCTCAGGAATTCCTGTGAGAGATCAAGAACGACAGCCGTTCTTTCGGCAGGAGTAGGTGGCTCCGCAAGGGCTGGTGTGACAAAGAATCCACTTAAACTTACAAGGGCAGTGCATGAGGGTAAGGTGAAAATAACCATAGGTGGGGCAAAACCTTTCATATTTCCTGGAGGTGGGATAAATTTTCTTGTGGATGTGGAGAAGATCAAATACGGCAGCATATTTTTGTCTCCCACACCTTCATTTATCATACCCATTGAGTACACGATGAGAAGGGAAACCTTTGAGGAAATAGGAGGACACATAGAGGCCATAAGACCTGTTGAGGAAGTTCTTGGTCTTAAGAAAGGATGATCATAGACATCGGTCCAGCAACCATTCTTTTAAAAGCAAAAAAAGATGGAAGAGTTCTCCCTTTGGATAGATCCTATATAGAATGGGAATTGAAAAAAAACCTTGCAGATCTGAGGGATGTTCTTCCCCTTATGAAAACCAAGGCTCACATGATTAAAAACACAAAGAGATTACCTGAAGTTGCAAGAAGAATGGTGGATGCGGTAAAGCTTGTTGACTCTTTCTCACTTACCCCAATGGCCTCCGTTGCTGGTGCAATTTCCGATCTTTTACTTGAGAAGGTCAAAGAAAAGTGGGATCCTGATTTTGCGTACGTAAACAATGGGGGAGACATCTCTGTGTACGTGAAAGATGGTTCAGCATTTAAGGTTGCCATTGGTGACATAAGAACTTCAAATTTACTAAGATACTCCTTTACAGTATCAGGCATGAAAATGGTAGGGATAGCAACAAGTGGACTTGGAGGGAGAAGTTTCACACTTGGTCTTTGCGACTCTGTCACAGTTTTTGCTCAAAACGCATCAGTTGCTGATGCTTCAGCTACCTATATATGCAACGCCACTTTCATCGAAAGCGAAAACGTGAAAAGGAAGAAGGCAAAGGAGATTGACCCTCTCTCAGATCTTGATGAAGAAGTTGTTGTGGAGAGGGGAAAACTTTCATTTGAGGAGCTTGAAAGTTCCCTAAAAAGAGGTCTGGATGCTGCCAAAAGGCTAAAAGAACTAAAGGTGATTTTCGAGTCCTTTCTTTACATCGAAGGACTCTATAAGACCACAATAGATGAAGAAGCAAAAGCTATAAAATTGGAGGTGAAAAATGGAAGTAAGGAAAATAGTTACGATTATCGAAGAGATTTATTCGGATGGTGAAAAGAAGGTAGAAAAGCCTATAAAAAAGGTTGCGGCTCTTGCGGTAATTAAGAACCCTTACGCTGGGAGATACGAGGAGGACCTTACACCCCTTATAGACTTTAGCGAAGAGATAGGTAAAGTCCTTTCTCAGAAAGCGGTGTCAGCACTAGGGGCTGAGGTTGAAAGTTACGGAAAGGCCGCTATTGTGGGAGAGAAAGGAGAGCTTGAACATGCGGCAGCCCTCCTTCATCCAAAACTAGGCACACCCTTAAGAGAAGCCTGCGGAGGAGGAAAAGCCATAATCCCATCTGCAAAAAAGATAGGGGGAATGGGTTCAACTATAGATATCCCTCTCCATTACAAGGATGCTGCCTTTGTCAGATCCCATTTTGACGCCATGACAGTCTCGATTGGGGACGCACCAAAATCGGACGAGATTGTTCTTGCAGTATGCGTTACAGATGGAGGTAGACCTCATCCAAGAATAGGAGGCTTAAGAAAAGATGAAGCCAAAAAGGAGGACGGGTTAAGGTAAAAACTGATCTTCCACCTAAAGACAGCTTTATTGAGTATTCTGAAAAATAGTAATATACTCATTGCGGATGGTCGAGTTTCTTTTGACTGACATAGATTACGACGTTTTAGAAGGTGACCTGTACGTTATCCTTTACGGAAGGGATTCACGGGGTAGGCGTGTGGTTGTCCTTGACAAAAACTACGTACCGTACTTTTACGTTCTTCCAGAAAATTTGGATAAAGCAAAGGGTGAAATAGAGGAATTGATGAACCGTCATGGACTGAAAATAAGGGGCCTTGAGGTTGAGACGAGAAACCTCTTTGGGGTCGAAAAAGAGTTCATAAAGGTTAATTGCTTTCTGCCTCAGGACACTCAGAAGGTGAGGGACCTAATTAAGAACCTTGAGAGAAAAAGAGGTGGAAGCGGATCGGTAATAGATGAGTACGAGTACCAGATAGGTTTTTACAGAAATTACCTTGTGGATAGAGGATTCTCGTGCCTTGACTGGCTCTCTGTGGATGGTAAGGAAAAAAGGCTACCCTTTAATTGCGACTACGCAATAGAGGCAACTCACATTGAGAAAATGGATGAAAAAAATTTCAATCTCAGATGCCTATCCTTTGATACGGAAGTTCTTGAGGAAGAAAGGGGAGAAAGGAAACTTGTAATGATCTCCATTTACGGAGAAGATCTGAGGAAGGTTCTCACGTACAAAAAAGGGGATTTTCCAGATTTTGTGGAAGTTTTAAACGATGAAAGGGATATACTGAAACGTTTCATCGAAGTTGTCAAAAAGTACGACCCGGATATTATCTCAGGATTCAATTCGGACCTCTTCGACTTCGTTGTTCTGAGGGAGAGAGCCCAGAAGCTGAAAGTAAAACTAGATGATCTCTCCATTGATAAGTCTGGAATATCCTTGTCAAAAAGGGCTAGGATCAGTACTGTAAGACTAAAAGGGATCGTCCACATAGATGTCTTTAACTTCATAAGTAACATTCTTGCCCCCCTCCTTCAGACTGAGGTTTTAAGTCTCGATGCGGTATCTTCAGAGATTTTAGGGGACGAGAAGATAGAGATGGAGTACTCAGAAATGCTCAGAGCTTGGAAGGAAGGGAAAAATCTCGAAGTACTTGCAGCGTACGCACTAAAAGATGCTGAATTAACTTACAGGCTTTCACTTGTACTACTTCCGCAGATTTTCGAACTTACGAGGATAGTTGGGCAAAGCCTTTTTGATGTGTCGAGAATGACCTACAGCCAGCTTGTGGAGTGGTACTACACAAAAAGGGCAAAGGAGATGGGCAGAATAATACCTAATCAGCCCCATTTTGAAGAAATCCAAAAGAGACAGAAGGAGTCGTACACAGGAGGGTACGTCAAAGAGCCAGAGGCAGGGCTTCATGAAGAGTTGGCAGTTATCGATTTTGCCTCTCTTTACCCTTCCATAATCTCGACCTACAATGTTTCTATCGATACTCTAAACTGCGTCTGTTGTAAGGATGATGGGTACAAAGTACCGGAACTCCCCTACTGGTTCTGCAAAAGAAGGAAAGGCTTTGAATCAGAAGTGATAAAGGATCTGCTTTCTGAGAGGCAGAAACTAAAAAGCAGGATGAGGGATTTTGAAAAAGCAAGTGTGGAGTATAATCTCCTGAACAACAGACAGTTGGCTCTGAAAACAATTGCCAATGCGAGCTATGGTTACTATGCCTTTCCCGCAAGTAAATGGTATTCGAAGGAGTGTGCCGAGTCAGTTGCAGCATTTGGAAGACACTGGATAAAAAAGATCATGGAGGAAGCGGAATCTCTTGGTTTTCGCGTCCTCTACGGAGATACAGACTCTGCTTTTCTATCACTTGAAAAGAAAAGTAGAGAGGAACTACTTTCGCTTCTTGAAAAACTGAATTCCTCTCTTCCAGGTTTAATTAGATTGGAACTTGAGAATTTTTACATAAGGGGGATATTTATCCCGAGGGAAGTTGGAGGTGGGGTGGCGAAAAAGAGGTACGCTTTAATAGACGAAAACGGCAACCTAAAAGTGAGGGGCCTTGAAAAGGTAAGAAGGGACTGGTCTATGCTTTCAAAAAGGACCCAGGAGAAAATCTTGAGGCTAATACTTGAGAAAAAGGATGTGGAAGGGGCTGTAAACTTAGTGAAAGAAACGATCAAAAGACTTAAGGATCTTGAAGTTGATATAAAGGACCTTGTCGTCTACGAACAGCTTTCAAAGCCCCTGTCAGATTACAAATTACTTTCTCCCCACATTGGGGCTGCAAAGAAACTTGTGGAGAAGGGTATCCCGGTAGGTGAGGGAAGTGTTATAGGTTTCGTCATTGAAAAGGGCAAAGGGTCGATCTCCGAAAGGGCACAGCCTGTTGAATTTGCGGACATAAGAAATGTGGATACAGACTATTACATAGACAACCAGATAATCCCGGCATCTCTAAGAATCCTTAAAGTTTTGGGAATAAACGAGGAGGACATCTCACACTGAACTACTGCTTTTCTCTGCCAACAGAGATGATGTAGAGGGGTTGCTCATTCTCGGAGATGTTTAAAACCCTTTTTACCTCTTCATCGTAAAATGCTCCAACTGGAACGGCTCCAAGCTTAATGGCAACTGCCTGAAGGAGAATATTCTGTCCAACATGACCGACTTCCATAAAAACGTACCTTATTCCCCTCTCGCCGTACTTTCTTGTGGTTCTTTCAAAGACGGCAGTTATAACTATGCTTACCGGAGCATTCCGAACCCAGTACTGACCCAATGCTGCACTGGCTAGAGGGCCCCTTTTATCACCATCTACAACCTTATGAAGAGAGTGTTTTTTCAAGTCGTACCTATAAACAGCCGGACTTAGTCCTTTCACGTTTCCACAAACCACATAGATTTCTAAGGGATAAAGGGCACCGGCAGATGGGGCAGATCTTCTTCCTGACTTCACTTTCCCCTGAGAAGCCCATAGAAGTTGGGATAGCTCATTTAAATTTAAGGGTTTATCGGAAAATTCCCTTACTGATCTTCTAAGATACAATGCCTCCTCCAAGGTCATCTTCCCAGATTTTGAAGGCTCTGGAAGCTGAATGTAATCAGTTGTATGAGCTAACATAAATCCTCCGAATGTACTTAGTAAGAAAAGAAAGGTCAGGATCTTTACATCAGGCATAAAGTTATCATATTCCATGTCTCTCTGGATCTCAAGGGAAATGGCTCCTTGTGAAATTATTCCCTTGACTTCCCCTCCCTTTATTTTTAAAAAATTAGCAAAACTTAAGGAGGAAACCATGCTTCTTGAAGGTTTAAAAGTTGCTTTGGTTGGCTTTTTGACTGTATTTGTTACCCTTATTCTCCTTGAGATAAGTGTGAATCTCATGAGCTTCTTTGTTAAGAGATTTGAGAAGAAGGAGGAGAGGTAATGGATGTGAGCTTCTTTGAGAAGATGCTTTTAAAAACAGGTGTTGTCCATTTAACATTAGGCCATGTTATCATGTGGTTCATAGGCTTCTTCTTTATGTACCTTGCAATAAAGAAGGATTTTGAACCATTACTTCTCGTTCCTATAGGCTTC
>CALKEQ010000004.1 GCA_938084905.1 uncultured bacterium | reverse complement strand
TGCACCATTACTTATACTAGGGCAGGTGATGCATGGGAAGGAGCATCAATAGGTGTTGCCTTTGCAAGACTCGATTGGCCAAAGACAAGCCTTCTTCTTGGAGCAGCTCCACCTCTACCAGGACTTATTTTAACGCATGTTGGAAATAACCTAGGTTACGGTAACCCCCATAACGGTATAAAATACAGACCGGATATTCTTCAGGCAACCCTAACCCAGAAATTCACGAAAGAGATTGAGGGATCAATCGGTTTATTAAATGCGAGCTCCTTTGAAGCTGATATAGCTGGGGCAGGTACTGGATATACCCGTTCTAATGCACCCTTTGTTCAGGGCCAGATTAAATACTCAAGTGATGTTTGCGGGAAGATAGGCGCATGGAAACTGACGGTTGCCGTATCTGGTTTCTATGGTAAACACAGGGAATTTACCGCAACCGATGTACGTGATACCCGTAACTCATGGGAGGCGGACCTTAAATTCTATGTGCCTATAATTCCTGAGAAAAAAGGTAATAAGACAGGCGCTCTATTTCTGGCAGGCACACTCTTTACAGCCCAAGATGATCCGCACACAGGACCTTTTGCTGCCGCATTTGGAGGAAGACAGTTCTATTGGAGAGGGAACGATATGGCTGCTCCAGTTGTCTCCGGGATGTTCCTCCACGGCGGATATTACTTCACTGACAAGGCATGGATAAACCTCATGTACTGGAATACAAAGATCAACTGGAGTAGAAACCAGAAAAATATGGCGAACGATTCCCAGGTCGATAAGGCAGATCAGTGGATCGTAAGCCTCCTGTACGATGTTAATCCGGCCTTAAGAATGGGTGTCCAGTATGACAGACTTAAGGCCAATTTCATCACGCGTCCTGCCGATCGGAAGAAGGATGCCTCAGTGAACGTCTATAGGTTCGCAACCTACTACTTCTTCTAATTCCGAAAGGGGGCTAGATAAGCCCCCTTTTTTATTTCCCCTCCTTCTTGAAAAATTACCGAGACATTTTGTATAATAAGAGAAAATGGAGCGAAGAAAGAGCGAGCAGAAAAGGAGTTTTTGTGTTGGAGAAGTTGCGGTCTATCCAGGCCATGGGGTAGGGAGGATAGAGGCAATAGAGGAGAGGGAATTATCCGGTTCAAAAAAGGATTTTTACATCCTCAGAATCCTAGATACCGATATGACGATAATGGTGCCTGTGGATGGTGTGGAAAATTCAGGACTTAGACCAATATGTGGAACGGAGGAGGTAAAGAAGGTTTACGAGATACTAAGGGAGAAGATCACCATTCGAGATAATTCTCCATGGAACAGAAGGTACAAGGAGTATATGGAGAAGATAAAGAGCGGATCCATATTCGATGTTGCCTCTGTCTTGAGGGAACTTTACAGCCTTAAACTTTGGAAGGAGCTCTCCTTCGGAGAGAAAAAGATGTTTGAAATGGCCAAAAATCTGCTTAAAAAGGAACTTTCATTCGCTTTAAAGAAAGAGGAAGAGGCAATAGAGGCTGAGATAGAAAGCATATTCAGAAAAGGCGCGAAGGAATAATTGTGGACATAGTTGTCCAAATTCTCCTTCTCATTGTAACTACATTCTCCGGATATTTTATACTGAGGGAGTTATTTCACAGTCTCTTCTGGTCTCTCCTTGGAGCCGTATTCGGCATCGCATTTGGCTATCTGATAATAAGGGTTGAAAGGACTCTGAAGTACGTTCCACTTAAAGTCATAGTTGGTTCCCTTGTGGGAACAATTGTAGGACTTGTTATAGCAAATCTTTTTATATCAAAGCTCCTTCTGAGTGTGGCTCAGAATCTCCCAATTACCCTTCCAATATACGTTCTTTTTTACTTTGTCATGGGTTACTTAGGTTTCAAAATGGGGCTTGAGAAGAGTAAAAGCATAGATCTTTCAAAACTTCCCATGTTTGAAAGGTACCATGAGCTTGAGGGAGCAAAGATTCTCGATACAAGTGCAATAATAGATGGAAGAATAGCAGATGTCTGCGAAAGTGGATTCATAGAAGGGACAATAGTTATACCACAGTTTGTGCTTTACGAAATACAACATATAGCAGACGCACCTGATCATATAAAGAGGATGAAGGGAAGGAGGGGTCTAGATATACTCCATAGGCTTCAGAAGCAGAACTCTGTCCCAGTTAAGATAGTGGATTACGATTTTCCAAAATTGAAGGATGTGGATACGAAGCTTATAGCAATCGCAAAGCGCTTCTCTGGAAAGATAATAACTAACGATTACAACCTAAATAAGGTTGCCGAATTGCAGGGTATTGAGGTTTTGAACATAAACCAGCTCGCAGTAGCTCTTAAGCCCCCAATTATACCTGGAGAGCCTCTAAACATTAAGGTTGTCAGGGAGGGGAAGGAGTACGGTCAAGGTATAGGATACCTGGAAGATGGGACAATGGTTGTAATAGAGGATGGTAGAAAGAACATCGGGAGAAATGTGGATGTGATCGTTACAAGCGTCCTTCAGACATCATCGGGAAGGATGATCTTTGCAAAACTGAAGGAGCAGGCAGAAAGGGAATTCTACTTTCCCGAAGAATTAAGTTACGAGGAACAGGTGAGGTAAAATGAGGGTCGTCGCCATAATCCTTGCAGGAGGAGCAGGAAAAAGAATGGGTGCTCCAACGAACAAGCAGTTTTTACTTCTCGATGACAAGCCCATACTTGTGAACACTTTGGAAATTTTTGAAGAGTGTAGGGCTATCCATGACATATACTTAGTCGTTAACCAGAAGGACCTTCCAATTCTTCAGGAGGACATACTTGAACATTACAAGTTCACAAAAATCTCTAAGATCGTAATAGGAGGAAGGCTCAGACAGGACTCAGTTAGAAACGGTCTTGAGGCAATAGACTGTAAATGTGATGTTGTGGTCATACATGA
The DNA here is from genome assembly GCA_938084905.1 of uncultured bacterium. GTDB lineage: Bacteria > Desulfobacterota > Syntrophorhabdia > Syntrophorhabdales > JANXAF01 > CALKEQ01. The sequence goes on along the minus strand of CALKEQ010000004.1, from coordinate 202,740 downwards.
TGGTGCAAGACCATTCGTAACCCCATCTTTCATCGAGAAGACAGTCTCCCTTATGGAAATATACGATGCCATAATTCCAGCCATTCCAGTTAAGGAGACTATAAAAGTCGTATCTAAGGAGGGTTTCGTCCAGAAAACCCTGGAGAGAAATTCCCTCTGGTCAGTCCAGACTCCCCAGACCTTCAAATACGATCTGATCATAAAAGCGTACAGGGACGGGATGGAAAAGAAGCTTTTCGGTTACGATGATTCAACTTTCATTGAATATCTTGGCAAAAAGGTAAAGGTCATAGAGGGCTCTCCCTTCAACATAAAGATAACAACCCCTGAAGACTTAATAATAGCAAAGGGTCTTCTCTCCTATTTCAAAGGCATGCTATAATGCCTAAGACAAAGAAGGGCAATTGGGAATGAGAGTTGGTGTGGGTTACGACTGTCACAGGCTCTCAGAAGGGAGAAGACTTGTAATCGGAGGTGTGGAAATCCCAAATGAAAAGGGGCTTCTTGGCCATTCTGATGGAGACGTTCTCATACACGCAATATGTGATGCCATCCTAGGTGCAATCTCTGAGAAGGACATAGGTGCCCATTTCCCCGACAATGACATGGATTACTACGGCATAGAAAGCGAAAAGATACTTTCAAGATGCTTAGAGATAATGAGGAATAAGGGTTTTAGGATCTTGAACATTGACACGGTAATTGTGGCTCAAAAACCGAAGATCGCCCCTTATAGGGAAATGATAGTAAAAAACCTCTCCAGGATCACAGGTCTAAAAGAGGAGGACGTATCTGTTAAGGCAAAGACGAAGGAGGGCCTGGGTTTTGTTGGAAGGGAAGAGGGGATAGAGGCATATGCGGTAGTACTTGTTGAGAGGACCGAACCTTAAATGGTTAGGGTCAGATTTGCACCAAGCCCCACTGGCTACCTTCATGCGGGAAATGCAAGAACCGCCATCCTTAACTACCTTTTTTCAAAAAAGGAGAATGGTGTATTCATATTGAGGATCGAGGACACTGACAGGGAAAGATCTAATCCTTTTTTTTTAGAATCGATAATCGAGGATCTCTCATGGCTTAAGATAAGATGGGATGAAGGTCCTTATTTTCAGTCAGAAAGACTAAAGATCTATGAAAGCTATGCGGAAAGGATGATGAGGGATGGTTTTGCGTACAGGTGTTTTTGCTCAAAGGAGAGGCTAAGTGAACTTAGAAAAAGATGGATAATGAGCAAAGAACCTCCAAGATACGACGGAAAATGCAGAAACCTGACAGAATCTGAGATAAGGAGGTTAGAATCTGCTGGGGAGCCTTATGTCGTAAGGTTCCTTTCCCCTCAAGAAAGCGTAAGTTTTGAAGACGGGATTTTTGGTGAGATTAACTTTCCCGCCACATACGTTGATGATTTTATTCTAATTAAAGCAGACAAGACACCGTCTTACAACTTTGCCGCAGTGATAGACGACATGCTCATGGATATAACTCACGTGATAAGGGGAAGGGATCACATCTCCAATACGCCTAAACAGATTTTACTTTTCAAAGCCCTTGGCAGACCCCATCCTATCTATTTTCATCATCCTCTCCTTCTTGAAAAGGACAGAAGGCCCCTAAGTAAGAGGGAGGGGTCAAGGGAAATAGGAAAATTAAGGGAAATGGGAATAATTCCAGAGGCTATCATCAACTATCTCGGTGTTCTTGGAAGAAAGGTGGAAAGGGAACTTATGAGTCCTGATGAGCTTATAGATTCATTTTCGATTCATTCCTTTTCAAGATCAGACGAGGTATTCGATTTTGAAAAGCTCCTATGGTTTAATAAACAGCACATAAGGGGTCTTCCAGCGCAAGAATTGGGAAAAAGGGCGGGGCTCTCTTTGGATGAGAGGATTATCGATTTATTAAAGGATAATGTGGAGACCCTTACAGATTTGAGGAAGATGATGGCAATTTTCGAAAATCCGGAGATAGAAGAAGAGGGGATTAAATTTTTGAAAGGGGTGGAGGATGCGAAAAAAATAGCTGGAATTATAAAGGAGAGCGTAAAAAACGGTGAGAGGCTATCCCTCCAATCCCTAAAGGGAAAGATAAAAGACGAAGGGATCCCCCTTAAAAAAGAGAACATCATGGCAATAAGGATTCTTCTTACGGGAAAGATGGCGGGGCCACCAATAGACAGATTACTTGACTTTATACCAGTGAATCTTATTCTTGGAAGGATAGAATGTTTCGAAAGGAACTGAAAAAAAGACTAAAGTCCAGATTTATGAGCCTTTCCCTCAAGACCCAGCTCTTAGTCATCCTCCTTTTTCTTCTCGTCGTTTCACTAAGCTCTCTGACCGTCATATATTCGAGGAGTGAGGACCAGCTTATTGACAAGGTAAGAGAAAACATAGCTGATATAACAAAGGCCATCCAGATAAGTGTTGAGGAGCTAACTTACAGGGGAGATTCTACTTCCAGGCTTAAGGCTTACGTTGACATGCTGAACAAGAAAGGGATCAAAGAGATAAACATAATAAGTGACAGCTCGGAGGTCATAGCCTCTTCTAACCCGAAAAAAGTCGGTCGCAAAGAGGCGATAGATTCAAAGATTGGAATACCAGATTTTACAGTAGAGGAATTCAAAAAAAAGGAACAGATAGAGAGACTTTGCAGCGCAATAGTCTCCGATGGGTTTTCCCATCAACTCAACTCCCAGATAAATACTGTTGACTGGCTAAATGAGCTTTTACGCATACCTGATTTTTACAGATTCGTTGCCCAGAAGAAGGACCTTTCAAGAATTTCTAAGGATACCAGATCACACATAGAGGAGATGAGAAGATCGTACGAAGAGTCAAAAAGTGAGATAGACCTTGTTAGACTTAACAGGTTTCTTCTGGAGGAGTTTTATCCAGATCTCACCCCAAAAAGGGTAAGACTGGATGAGAGATTTTTAAAGAAAAAAGACATTTTTATTGTTGCCAGGTTGGGGGAGGAAGGCAAGAAGGAGGCTCAAAAACTCTACAACGTTATTATGCCCGTATCTGTCAAAGGTAAGCATCTCGGCTACATCCACATAAGCATGGTCCTTGACGACTACGCTCTACTTCAAAAGAGGAACCATCTAAAGAGGGTTTTGACAACAATCTCGGTTTTTTCGCTTGGAATAATTATCTGTGTTCTGCTAGCTGAAAAGTACACAAGACCAATAAAGGAAGTTGCTGAGGCAAGTAAAAACATCATTCAGGGGAATCTGAGAAAGCTACCTGATACGGAGAGAAAGGACGAGATCGGCATACTTATCAGAAGCTACAATGAGATGATAGACAAGATGATTGAGAGAAAGAGACTCGAGGAAAAATTGAAGGAGTCTGAGCAACTCTCCATAATCGGTCAGTTATCCTCAGGAATTGCCCATGAGATAAGAAATCCCCTAAATTTCATCTCCCTTACAGTAAGCCACGTGAGAGAGACGATCCTTTCAAAGGACGGGTTCGACGAAAGAAGTGAGATTCTCCCCCTCCTTGACAGCGTTATGAAGGAGATTCAGAGGGTGAATGCCCTTATCCACAACTTCCTTCTTCTTGGAAAGAGGATAAAATTGACAAAGGAGAGGGTCGAAATTAAAAGAATATTTGATGAGGCTCTCTACCTTCTTAAGGATAAGCTAGGAGACGGAATAAAACTTCGCATTGAAGGGGAAGACGAAACCGTACTTTGCGACAGAGAATATATGAGACTCTGTCTTTTAAACCTGATACTTAACTCAATTGAGGCAATCGACAAAGAAGGGGAGATAACGGTCAGGTGCACAAAAGAAGGGATGTGGAAGTTGATAGCTGTTTCGGACACTGGAGGTGGAATAGAAAAGGATTCTCTTGAAAAGGTCTTTGAACCTTACTTTTCAACAAAGAGATTTGGGATAGGACTTGGGCTCACACTCACAAAAAGATTAGTTACAGAACACGGAGGGAACATAACCATAGATTCTGAACCGGGAAAAGGGACAACTGTTAAGATAATCTTACCTGATCATGAGGGCTAACGCAGGAAAGATCCTTTTAGTCGAAGACGATGTAAACCAGAGGCAGATCATAAAGACTATCCTCGCTAAGGAAGGGTTCTACGTAGAGGACGTCAGCGAAGGGAAAAAGGCCATAGAGCTCATAAAGAACAACGGTTTTGATCTTGTCATAACTGACCTTAAGCTACCTGATATAGATGGGATTGAAGTTGTGAGAGTGGCAAAGGCCAACAATGATCCTTGTCACGTAATAATAATAACCGCATACGGTTCCATACAGTCCGCTGTTGAAGCAACAAAGATGGGAGTTTTTTACTATCTTGAGAAGCCCTTTGATAAAAACCAGCTATTGATTATCGTGAATAACGCGATCTCTCAGGTAAGACTTGCAAAGGACAACATTCTCCTAAAATCCCAGTTGAGTGAAAGGTTCAGCCTTGGAAACATAGTTGGAAAGCATGGAAAGATGGAGGAACTCTTCAAAATTGTAAAGAAGATAGCACCTACAAACTCAACTGTTCTCATATACGGGGAAAGCGGAACAGGAAAGGAGCTTTTTGCTAGAATCATCCATTATAACAGTCCAAGAAGGGACAAACCCTTCTTTGCCATAAACTGTGCCGCAATTCCTGAGACCCTCTTAGAAAGTGAGCTCTTCGGGTATGAAAAGGGGGCATTTACAGGTGCCTATACAAGGCATATAGGTCTTCTTGAACAGGCAAATGGCAGTACCCTTTTTCTCGATGAGGTGGCTGATCTTTCCCTCTCAACTCAGGCGAAACTTTTAAGAGCAATACAGGAAAAAGAGATAAGGAGAATAGGAGGTGAAGAGGTAATCAAACTTGACGTACGTATAATTGCCGCAACAAATAAACGTCTAGAGGAAGAGATTAAAAAGGGAAGGTTTCGAGAGGACCTTTTTTACAGATTGAACGTGATAGCCTTTACTATTCCGCCACTTAGGGAGAGAGCTACAGATATTCCCCTCCTTGTTGAACATTTTTTGAAAAAGCTGAACGCATCTAGTGGACAAAGAAAGTCGATGTCAAAGGAAGCTATAAGGATACTTATGGAGTATCACTGGCCTGGAAATGTTAGGCAGCTTGAGTCAGTAGTAGAGAGGGCTTACATAATGTGTGACGGAGATACGATAGATGTGGAGCACCTTCCAGAGGAGGTTAAAAACACAAAATTCTCATTTGAGAAGCTAATAGAGATTCCCGACGAAGGGATAGATTTGGCAAAACTTGAAAAGGAGCTTATAAGAAAGGCTATTATCAAGGCAAATGGCCGACTGACCCAAGCGGCCAAACTTCTAAACATGCCCTATGACACATTCTGGGTAAAGGTGAAAAAGATGAGGGAAAAAGGTGAACTACCCCAAGATCTGAAGCAGTCCTAGTTTCGTATTTTTTACGAACAAGAAGGATACCCAATCTAAAATCTTACGAAAAAGTCGACGAGAAAAAAACTTGGGGCTTTGAAAAAGAAGGGTTTTCTTTGGCACAAAGTATGCATATATAAATTAAAAACCGAAAAGAAAGGAGGTGAATTTAGGTGAAGAAGGCTTTAGGTGTTCTCTTGGCTCTCCTTGTAAGTTTGGCATTTGTGACGGCTGTATTTGCTCAGGCTGAGAAGGCACAGGCTCCTGAAAAACCCGAAGAGAAGCCGGCGAAGCCGAAGGTGAAACAGTTTACCGGTGAGGTAGTCACGGTCGATGCCTCAACCCTTGTTGTTAAGTCTAAGAAAGAGGAGAAGACCTTTGACGTCACCGAGGTAAAGGGTTTCAAACCTGAGGACTTCAAGGCTGGCGACAAAGTGGTTGTGAAGTACATAGAAAAGGAAGGGAAGCTTTTTGCCTCATCTGTGAAGAAGGCAGCTCCTCCAAAGAAGTAAGCTGCTCCTGAGAAGAAGTAACTCTGGGGGCCTTTCGCCCCCTTATTCAGAATCTATCCGAACCTACTTTGAGGGTGACTCCGTAAAGGTCAAAAAGGGGAAATAGCTTCTTTTTCATTTCAGGTGTAAGGCCTGAAAGGACTATCTTTAGGTGGTATCCACTTTTATCTTCTTCTCTCTTTTGTCCGTAGATGTAACCATAAAGACCCTCTCTTCTCAGGTACTCTTCAATCTTTTTGCCCATTCTTTCCAACCGATTCACATCCCTTCTTGAAAGTTCAATAATTACTAGACTTTTTGAAGGTGGAAAGTTAAGCTCCTCCCTTTTTTTAAGCTCTACGGTGCGGAACATTGATGGGTCCATCATGTACTTAATTTCCAGATCTCCTTTTTTTCCGCCTACAAAGAAAATACGTTTCGGCTTGAGAGCATCTAAAAGGTTCATAAAAAGCTGATGCATTCTTTCATATGCAGTATATTTCCAAATTCTTTTCAGTTCCCTCCAATTGACGAAAATTAGATTTTCACTTCCCAAACCGTAAAGAAAAGAGAGGACAGAAGTTCCCACAAGCAGAAGTCTTCCACTCTTTTTTTCCTCAAGAAGTCTATTCATAAGGTCCTTCTCAACCGTCTCCGATGTTACAAGGTAGACGGGAATCTGCGGGATCTCCTTCTCTAAAGATTCCTTGAAAAATTCAGCACCAAAAGCTTTAAGACTTGTAAGAGAACTCCCACATCTTCTGCACCTTTCGTACGTTTCCTCTACTAGTTCACAACGGGGACAGAATATACCCTTTTTTTCTTTACTTAGGCACAAATTTGCCTTACAAGACGAACATGTAAAGGTTTCTTTGCACTCCATGCACTCGATTTTTCCGCTGTAGTATTTGCGCGGGGTGAAGATGGCAACATCCTCGTTCCTATTCACCGCATCTAGAACTATACTTTTTAGGGCCCCTATGATCGATCTATGGTCGTCTTTCGCACTTGGTGTGTGGATGGAGAAAGGATGGGGGCTTTCCTCTTTCACTTCTGTGAAAGAATCCTTTCTATGTATAAATGAAAGTGGTGGCGAAATACTTCCAGTGACGAGCGGAATACCTTCAATCTCACACCTTTTCATTGCAGATTCTGCCACATTTATACTGAACCTAGTATCCATTATGTAGCTTTCATCCTCAGGTCTCTCAATTATCACAAGACCGGGATTGGATAGAGGTAAGAAAAGTCCGGAAACATTGGAAAGAACTAAATAAGGAGAGCTTGTTCCAAGAGCAAAAAAGATTTTTATCCTCTCCTTCTTTTTTATCTCATGGCCGTACCAAAGAACCCTTCCAGGGTAATATTTAGCTAAAAAATCGTAGACAACTTTTCCGCTCAAACCGTAAGGTGGGACAAAAAAAAGGCAGTTTTTGTTCTTTCTAAAAGCAGCCTCTATCTCGTCTAAGTAGATCTTTAATCTCCTCTCGAAGGGACCTATGAAAAGCTTCTTTAGAGACCCACTTTCCCATTCTTTTCTCTCCGAAAAGGGAAAGATCGAATGAAAGAAGACGTCCTTCATTCTTATCTTTCCAGAGGAAAAAAGAGAGAAGATCCTCTCTCTTCCGTACTTTTTGTACGCCTTTTTCAGCGTAAGACCGTGGAGATCAGATCCTTCCGCATCTATTTCCACATAATCTTCAATTGTTAGGACATCTGAGAGAGCATATTTAAGGAGAACTCCATATGGAACGAGGAAGGTATCCTTCATCCACTCAATAAGTTTTATGAGGGATGAAGGGATAATCGGAGCAATATCAAGAAGCTCAACAATCTCCTTTAGATCAGGGTTTTCGCCCTCCTCAATCGAAATTATGTATCCCTTCACATTTCGTTCCCTGAAGGGGACTTTTACCCTCTGAGATGGAAATAGAAAGGATTCTAGGTGGGAAGGGACGTTATAGGAGAAGAGGCGGGAGACAGGGTAAGGAAGAGCGACTTGTACGATCATGAAGAGAAGAAGATGTACCTGAAATCCATCTGTTTCACACACTTAACGGAGTCGATTTTTCTACCTAAAATTCTTGACCCCGTCTCTATGAAAGATTCGGGTAGATCGGTGACAAAGTACCTATGTTCCCCCTTTCTTCTTCTACTTAAGAGATTCTCCTTTTCCAAGAGGTCCTTTACCACTTTTGCTGTTTCTTTACCGCTGTGCACTATTTTGACGTGACTCCCCATGACTGATCTTATAACATTCTCAAGGACCGGGTAATGGGTGCAACCAAGTACTAGGGTATCCACATCTGCCTCCTTTATTTCCTTTAGGTACCTTTCAGCCATAATGTAAGCTATTTCGTCGCTTTCAAGTCCTTCCTCCACGATTGGAACAAAAAGAGGGCAGGCCTTTGAAATAACAACAATTTCCGGGTCGATCCTTTTTAGGTAATTTTCGTAAACGCCGCTTCTTATTGTGCCCTTTGTCCCTATGACCCCAACCCTTTTAGATCTTGTTACAGATGCAGCCTCTCTTACCCCAGGTTCTATGACCCCTACTACTGGGATGGGAAATCTCCTCTTTATAAGTGGCAAAGCATAGGCGGAAGAAACGTTACATGCGATTACGAGGAGCTTTATCCCCTTTGTTAAAAGGAATAAGGCACACTCGAGAGCATACCTTGTTATCGCCTGTGCTGATTTTCCTCCGTAGGGAACCCTTGCGGTATCTCCAAGATAGATCAAATTCTCTCCAGGAAGTAAACTACTTATTTCCTTAAAAACGGTAAGGCCACCTACTCCTGAATCGAATATACCTATTGAGAGGTTCCTCATATTCAGCGATTAACTACCCCTTCTTGAGACTTAAAAGACCGAGAGCTTCTCTGACCTCATCTATTGTCCTTTTGGCAATCTCCCTGCATTTTAGTGCGGAAGTATTTAAAACTTCAAATACGTAGTCCACATTCTTCTTTATTTCTTCCACTCTCTCTCTTATAGGTGCTATCTCCTCAATTATCCGCTCAAAAAGCATCCTTTTACAGTCTATGCAGCCTATCCTAGCACTTCTACAGTCTCTCTCAATTTCTTCAAGGAGGCCCTTTTCTGAGAATGCGGTATGTATCGTGAAAACATTGCAAAGATGAGGATTTCCAGGGTCATAGCGCCTAACCCTATTCGTATCAGTCACAGCTGTTCTTAGTTTTTCCCAGATGGTCCTTTCTTCCTCCAAAAGACCAATGTAGTTGTTAAGACTCTTCGACATCTTCGATTTTCCATCAAGGCCGAGGATTCTAGGTGCACGGGAGAGAATCACCTGTGGTTCGGGGAAAAGTGGTTTGAACCTTCCGTTAAACTTCCTTGCTATTTCCCTTGAAAGCTCTATGTGCTGGATCTGATCCTCTCCAACAGGTACAAACTCTGCTTTGTAAATGAGTATGTCTGCTGCCTGCAAAACGGGATAATCCATAAGACCCATGTTTACATTTCCTCTGTGTTGCCTTGCCTTCTCCTTGAACTGGGTCATCCTTTCCAGATCACCGACAGGTGTAACACAGTTAAAAATCCAGGCGAGTTCAGTATGTTCAGGAACTGCTGACTGAATAAAGAGCTTACATTTTTCAGGAGTAAGTCCACAGGCTATGAGAACGATTGCCGTATCCAGTGTTCTTTTCGCCATCTCATCTACAGGATATTCCACTGTTAAGGCGTGGAAGTCGACTACACAGTAAATACAGTCGTAATCTTCCGTTAGCCTAACCCACTCCCTTATTGCCCCAACGTAATTTCCTATATGGATTTCACCTGTTGGTTGGATACCGCTGAAAATTCTCTTCATTCTTTTTTTTTTCGAGCACCAAAATTTACAACAAAAGTGCCCATTTTTCAATGTGGTATTCCATTTTCCCAACCTCTGTGCTAATCTTATAAGTTGCAAGATGTTTGGACTAGGTCTACCAGAGATCATTGTGATCCTCATCGTTGCACTCCTTCTTTTTGGTCCTTCAAAGCTTCCAGAGGTGGCCAGATCAATTGGGAAGACCCTTGACGAATTCAGGAAGATGGCGGATGATGTGAAAGAGACCATAAGAGAAGAGATGACGAAGATTGAGGTGGATCTTTCAACCGAGGATAAAGAGGATACCACCCCTCAAGAGAAGGAGAAATCCTCTTCCCATGTCTGAAAACGTAGAAAGCGAAGATCGAAAGCCATTTCTCGCCCATCTTGCAGAGTTGAGGAATAGGCTTATCATATCCCTCGCAGGGGTTGGGGTGGCATTTATCTTCACTTACAATTTCAAGGAGAAGATTTTCGAATTTCTGATGAGGCCTTACATAAAGGTGATGCCAGACCAGAGTGGCTTTATATTCACGTACATAACCGAGGCCTTCATCACCTACCTTAAGGTAGCATTCGTCGCAGCAATCTTTCTTGCTTCCCCCCTTATCCTATACGAAATATGGATGTTCGTTGCACCTGGCCTTTATGAGCATGAGAAGAGGTACGTTTACCCTTTCATCTTTTTCGGATCCCTTTCCTTTGTAGGTGGAGCTCTCTTCTCATACTATGTTGTTATACCTTACGTTTACAGTTTTTTTGTCAGTTTCGCCACAGACTACATAATTCCAATGCCAGATCTGAAAGGCTACATGGGTCTAACTCTTAAGATGCTCATATTTTTTGGGGTAGTATTTGAATTCCCACTTGTCATGTACTACCTTGGAAGGGCAGGTATAGTCACTCACAACACCCTTCGAAAGAAAAGGAAGATATGCATTCTGGGAATATTTATAGTAGCAGCCATAGTCACACCCCCTGATGTGACAAGTCAGATTCTTCTCGCACTGCCGCTTATCGGCCTATACGAGGTAAGCATTCTTATACTCAAGTTCTTCGGTAAGAAAAAATGAGGGAACTGAGCACTGTAATTCTTGCTGCCGGCAGAGGGGAAAGGATGAAATCGGATCTACCGAAAGTGATGCACAAAATCATAGATAAGCCCATGATTGGTTACGTTATAGACGTTGCAAAGAAGCTTAAAACTAAAAGGTGCGTTGTGGTTTTGGGTTTCGGGAGGGAGAAGGTCTTAAATTATCTCAAAGGTGAGAAACTCGATTTTTACGTACAAGAGGAGCAAAAAGGAACAGCCCATGCGCTTTTGTGTGTCGAGGCTGCGGTTTCTGGGACAGATGTTCTCGTACTTTATGGAGATGTACCGCTTATCGAGGAAAAGACCCTCAAAGATTTTCTCGATTTCTATAGAAGGGAGAGGGAAATCACTTTCATGGTTACAAGGGTTGAAGATCCTAAAGGGTATGGAAGGGTTGTAATGGATGGGGATACTATTGAAAGGATAGTGGAGGAAAAGGATGCAGATCCCGAGGAAAGGAAGATAGGAATCGTAAATACAGGAATTTGTGTTATCCCGTCAGAATGCTTCCCTTTCCTAAAAAGTATTACGAATCTCAACAGAAAGGGCGAATTCTACCTAACTGACATATGTTCTATAGCTAGAAAGGAGGGTAGACCAGTGCGGGCATTTTTCTGCAATGATCCTGATGAGGTTCTTGGGATAAACACTAAAATCGAGCTTTTCCGCGCAAACGAGATAATGAGAAAGAGGATAATAGAGAGACATCTTGAAAATGGTGTCACAATTTGCGGTCCGGATGTTACAATCGGAGCCCATGTGATGATAGGAGTGGACGTTAAGATAGGAAACAATGTGGAGATAACGGGTAGAAGTAGAATCGGAGATAGGGTGGAAATCGGTGATCATGTTGTGATAAAGGACTGTGAGATAGAAGAGGATGCAAGAATAGGAACATTTGTTTACATGGAGAAAATGAAAGTCAAAAGAGCAGAATGGATTGGCAATTTTTCTTTCCTTGTCGGAGGTGAATCTTGTGCGGAATAGTGGGGTACATAGGGAAAAATAGGGCAGACCAAATCGTTATAGAGGCGTTGAAGAGACTAGAGTACCGTGGTTACGATTCGGCAGGTGTTGCAATTGGAGATGGTCAGAGAATAAGGATCATCAAAAAAAAGGGAAAGGTTGATGATTTAAAAAGGCTTATAGATAAAGATGAACTTTCCGGAACAATAGGGATAGGGCACACAAGGTGGGCTACCCACGGAGTCCCTTCCGATAGGAATGCTCATCCTTTCCGCGCTCATGACATAGTTGTCGTTCACAACGGGATAATAGAGAATCACCTTGAAATCAAGGAAAGGCTTAAAAAAAAAGGATACCGTTTTCAATCTGACACTGATACGGAAGTCATACCAAATCTAATCCTTTACTACACTAGAGAAGGTTTCGATCTCGTAGGTGCTGTAAGAAGGGCTGTAAAAGACCTTAAAGGCTCTTATGCATTGGCAATCTTGAGGGAAAAGGAGAGGATACTTGTCGGTGTTAGGCATGAGAGTCCTCTGCTTATTGGGGTGGGAGATGGGGAGTACTTTATAGCATCAGATGCTCCCGCATTAATATCAAAAACTAATCGCTTTATCTTCCTCGAAGATGGAGACATCGCTGTTCTCACCGATGACGGAGTAAGAATCCTCGATCGAAATGGAGAGAATGTGGAAAGGGAAATCCGTGAGGTAAACTGGACTCCCATGATGGCAGAAAAAGGCGGATTCAAACACTTCATGCTAAAAGAGATATACGAACAGCCAAGTTCAATATCCGATACCATACTTGGAAGGATCTTGGAGGAGAAAGGGGAGATCCATTTTGAGGAGTTGGAGGAGATGCCCTTGAGCCGAATACGAAAATTTTGGATGGTTGCCTGTGGAACATCCTACCATGCATGCCTTATAGGAAAATACATCTTCGAGAGGAACCTGAAAATACCTGTTGAGGTCGATTTAGCATCCGAATTTAGATACAGGGAACCACCTGTGAGAAAAGGGGATTTTCTCATACTCATCTCCCAGTCTGGAGAGACGGCTGATACGATTGCAGCCATGAGGGAGGGGAAGAAGAGGGGTGCCTATACCCTTTCCATATGTAACGTCCTTGGAAGTACACTTTCAAGGGAAACAGATAGCACGATCTTCACTCGTGCAGGGCCAGAAATCGGTGTTGCCTCCACAAAGGCATTCACCACCCAGATAGCTGTCCTATTTATGCTAATGCTTTTCTTTGCAAGCAGAATGAAAACTAAGGAGAAAAAAGAGATCAAAAAGATGATCTCAGAGCTGAAAAAAATTCCTCATAAGGTAAATGAGGTACTAGAAGGCGGGGCAAAGATAGAGGAGATGTCGAAAAAGTACATGTACTACAAAAACTTTCTTTACCTGGGGAGAGGGATAAATTTCCCAACGGTACTCGAGGGAGCCCTAAAACTTAAAGAGATATCGTACATCCATGCGGAAGGATATGCAGCTGGAGAGATGAAGCACGGACCTATCGCACTCATCGATGAGAGAATGCCAGTTTTGTGCCTATCTCCTGGGGATTCTACCTACAGTAAAATGTGCAGTAACATAGAAGAGGTTATCTCAAGACAGGGAAAGGTCATTCTTATTACGGACATGGACTCTCATGGAATGGCGAAAAAAGTTGAGGACGTTTTCGTTGTACCAAAGACCATTTATGAGCTTCAGCCTATCGTGAGTGTTATCCCCTTACAGCTTTTCGCCTATCACATTGCTAATTTTCTTGGAACTGATGTTGACCAGCCCAGGAATCTTGCAAAAAGTGTGACAGTGGAATAAAAATAGTTTTGAGAAGGGGGTTGATCCCTTGGAAGCTCCTTCACAAGGGAAGGTGAAGAAAAAGAAGAATCTCAATGGAGAATTAGAAGTTTTGCTTTCGGTAATAGAGAACGCTCCGTTTGGAGTTTTTGTTGTCAAGGACGACGGAATGATAGAGTACGCAAACGAAGCGATGGCAAAAATCTCAGGAGTATCGGCTGAAAAATTTAAAAACTTGAACGTCTATGAACTTGTTCACTTCAAAGAGATGGGTCTAGATTTGAAGATAAGGGGGGCATTAGAGGGAAAGGAGTTCGTTTTAGGTCCCATCCCTTATACTTCTTACTTCGAGAAAAAAAGGAGATACAGAAAATTCACTGGCATTCCTTTAAAGTCAGGTGGAGTAAAAAGGGCTATTGTATTCGTTGAAGATGTAACAGATCTCAAAGAGAAAGAAGAAAAGTACAAAAAAGAAAGGGAGACGTTTTTTTCCTTTTTTGAAAATTTGCCAGTCGGAATAATAGTCACAGATGAGAGCGGAAAGGTAGAATACCTAAATAGGGAGTTCACAAACATTACAGGTTACACTGCGGAAGATATCCCTGACGTAAAAACCTTCCTAAACGTTGCATTCCGAGAAGGGGAAGATAAGGAAAAAATCGCAGATTTCTGGGAGAACAGAAGATCAGGGGAAATGGTAGATTTGAAGATAGTGTGTAAGAACGGTACTGAAAAGGAAGTAGAGCTGAAAGGTGAATACCTTGAAGATGGAAGAGTAGTCTCGGTGATCAGAGATGTGACAGGTTTCAAAATGATGGAAAGGGAACTTATAGAAAGTGAGCGAAGGTTCAGATCGATTTTTGAAACATCGAGAGATGCCATCTACATTACGACAAAAGACGGGTGGTTCATAGATGTCAACACAGCTTTCTGTGAGATGTTTGGGGAAAAGAAAGAGGAGATTATGAAAAGAAACGCTAAAGATGCCTATGTAAGCAAGGAGGATAAGATAAGGCTGAAGACCGCAATAGAGAGAAACGGATTTGTAAAGGACTTTGAGATGAGATTGAAAAAAATGAACGGCGAAATTATAGACTGCCTTTTGACTGTGACAGGAATAAGGGACGAGCAAAACAGAATCGTTGAGTATCATGGCATTATAAGGGATGTAACGGAAAAAAAGAAGGCTGAGGAAAAAATAAGGTACATGGCATTCCATGATATGCTCACAGGCCTTCCTAACAGATCCCTTTTCGCCGACAGGTTGAGTATTGCAATGGCACATGCGAGAAGGACGAATGAGATGGTGGCGGTCATGATGCTCGATATAGATAGATTTAAGGACATAAACGATTTGCACGGCCACGATCTGGGTGATCTTGTACTGAAGGAAGTTGCGGAGAGGCTGAGGAATGCGGTAAGAAGGACGGATACCATTGCCAGGATGGGTGGGGACGAATTCATGGGTGTTTTTACAAATATAAAGAAAATTGAGGATGTGGCAACTGTTGGTGAGAAGATACTTAGGGTTTTTTCCACTCCAATTGCGGTGAGGGATATGGTTTTTCCAGTTACTGTAAGTGTGGGTTTTTCCATCTATCCAAAACATGGAGTCGACCTTGACTCCCTTTTGAGAAAGGCCGATCTAGCCATGTACGAGGTAAAGCAGAGTGGTAGAAATGGATTCAAGATATACGATCAGGAGGATCCTTCTTGACGATCAACTTTCTAAGAATTAAATTTAATTCGTGACGGAGAGAGAGAAAGAGATAATTTCGAAGTACGCTGAAGAGGTTTTTCGCGGAAGCTTTGTGAGGCAGGAGGCTCCTTGCTGCTCCTGCGGAAAGGTTTTCAGTGAGAAGGATCTTTATGAAGCTCCAGGTGTTTATTTTAGAAAGGTGAATGTTCTTGGAAAGACTGTCACGCTTATAGAACCCATATGTCCTGTCTGTAAAAAAAGGGTTGTAACCACTTACACTATTCTCAACTGACAGGACGTTCCTTGTGGCCCACATCAGATAAGTAGGTCTATTATTAGTAGGAGAATTGATCTTACGAGACGGACGAGGGGATCAAGTAGCCCAATAATCAGGAGAAGAAGGATTATGTAAAATCCGTAAGGTTCCAATCTCATAAGTAGGTATCTCAGCCTGCCCCTTGCCATACCCATAAGGATCTTTGAACCATCTAAAGGTGGTATGGGAAGGAGATTAAAAGACGCAAGGATAAGGTTTACCTTTGCAAAATAGGAGAGAAGAAAGTAGACGGTGCTTCCAGGATAAGGCAAGAGAACCTTAAGGAGAAGGAGAGAGAAAAAGGCAAAGAGTACATTCGCTAAAATCCCAGCTGCTGAAACGGAGATAAATCCGAACCTTCCCCTTCTGAGCATGTAAAAATTGATTTGAACAGGTTTGGCCCAGCCGAATCCGAATATAAAAAGCGCCAATGTACCAAAAGGGTCAAGGTGGCTTAGGGGATTTAAAGTAAGTCTGCCTTGCCACCTTTGGCTTGTGTCTCCCATTAGGTAAGCCGTGTAAGCATGTGCAACTTCATGAAAAACGATGGCATAGATGAGGGGGATAGCGAGGAGTAGAAATGCAAGTGGGTTTTCGAAGAGTACCTCAATTAACACGCGAAGATTTGTACCACACTAAATCCTTCTATATCAAGCCAATTTTTCAAAAAGCTCGAAAAATTGTGGAAAAAATTCTTGCATATTTTGCAAAATTAGATATATTAAGTGTTTACAGAGATCGCGGCTATAAAGCCGCGTAAAAAAAAGCTTCAAGGAGGGGCTTATGACAAAAGCAGAAATTGTTAGCAAAATGGCTGAAGGCGCAGGTATAACAAAAGCAGCTGCGAGCAAGGCCCTGGAAGCTTTCATCGAGGCCGTGAAATCGGCTCTTAAGAAGGAGGAGAAGGTCACCCTCGTTGGCTTCGGTACTTTCAGCGTGGCTAAGAGGAAAGCAAGAAAGGGAAGAAATCCAAGGACAGGAAAAGAGATAAAGATCCCCGCGAGAAGTGTTCCAAAGTTTACTCCAGGCAAATCCTTAAGGGAAGCAGTTTAAATTTTTAAGCCCCCCTCGGGGGGCTTTCTAAGTTTTTCCACAATCTCCTTCACAAAGTCATCGCAATCTGCCCAAGATCCTCTTTCTTTCAATTTTACAAAACTACCGTCTTGGGACATTAAAAAAGCGTAAAGGATGAAGGATTCTTGATGGGACTCCACATTCACACCAAAGGGTGTGTGACATCCACCGCCTATGAGCATCTGTATCTTTCTTTCAAGCTCCACCTCCCTCGATGTCTTCTCGTCATTGATCTTTCTAGCCATGTAAAAAAGATCTGATCCTTCCCTTACCTCTATTCCTATAGCCCCTTGACCGGCTGGAGGTACGATAACATCCCTCGGGATTATGGAAGTCACATGACCTTCAAGCCCAAGCCTCCTCAATCCGCAGTATGCGAGAATAGCTCCGGAGAGACGCTCCGTTTTTATCTTTCTTAATCTTGTTTCCACGTTTCCCCTGATCGGTACAACTTTTATATCACTTCTTAGGTTCATTATCTGAGCACGCCTTCTTAAGCTACTGGTACCGATCGTGGAGTTGCCTGGAAGTTCTTCCAATGTTTGAAAATCGAAAGAAACAAAAGCATCCCTTGGATCTTCTCTCCTAAGTATGGCAGCGATTGTCAATCCCTTTCTCAATTCTGTTGGAACATCTTTCATGCTGTGGACGGCCATATCTATCTCATCTGATAGCAAGGCCTCTTCAATCTCCTTTATGAAAAAGCCTTTCCCCCTAATCTCATAGAGGGGTCTGTCCCATATGGTATCTCCCGTTGTTTTTATTATCCTAATCTGGAATTCTACGTCTGGGTAAAAGGATTTGAGAGCCTCTATAGCTATCTCTGCCTGCTTGATAGCAAGTCTACTTCCTCTACTGCCCACCCTTATCTTCCTTTTCATACTTTTCCTCGAATTTGAAAAGCATGCTCATTGTCTCTAATACTTCGTAACTTCCATTTTTCTTTATCAGTTCTATGTGCGGATGTATGATCTTTTTCACAATGGAACTTGTAAGGTGCTCCAGTTCTTCCCGAACCTCCTCATCCAGATCCTTAATTTTTGAAAAGGCCTTCCTTAGCTCTTCTTTCCTTATTCTCTCAACGTAATCGAGGATGTGTAATATTAGGGGTTTCACATCTATCTGCTTGAGAAGAAGGGGAAGCTTTCTTACTTCTTCCTCCACAATCAGTTTTGCTTTTTCGGCCTCCCTCATTCTGTCTGATAGGTGTCTTTGGGAAAGTTCCTTCAGATCATCGATGTTGTAAAGGTAAACATTCTCTATGTCATTTACTGATGGTTCCACATCTCTCGGGACAGCTATGTCTATGATAAATAAAGGTCTGAATTTGCGCGCTTTCATTATTTTTAAAATTGAGTCCCTTTTCAATATAAAATCCTCCGACCCAGTAGAAGTTAAAACGAGATCAACATCCAAAAGGAGTCTTTCCATCTCTGAGAACGGGTAGGCCTCTCCAAAGACATCTTCCGCAAGTCTTTTTGCATTTGCGAAAGTTCTATTTACGATGTAGACCTTCTCAATACCTTCCTTCTTGAAATTTTTTAGTGCGATTTTTGTCATCTCACCCGCACCAATTGTTAAGATCTTTTTCTTCCTTAGATCCCCGAATATCCTTTTTGCCATCTCGCATGCCATAGAGCTTATAGATAGGGGACTATAACCAACTTTGGTTTCGGTTCTTACCTTCTTTGCAATGTTGAATGCCCTGTGAAAGATCTTGTTAGAAAGGTAGCCGGTAGAGTTCATGAAAGTGGCAATTCTGTAAGCATCCTTTACCTGCCCAAGGATTTGAGGTTCCCCTATTACCATTGAGTCGAGTCCTGATGCGACGAGAAGCAGATGCCTATAGGCATCCTCATTTTTTAAAAGGTAGGTGTAATCTTCAAGCCATCTTTCTTCAATCTTAAGAAAATCGACCATGGAGCTTATTAATACCTTGATATCTGTTTCTGGCTTTTCAGTGAACAGATAGACCTCCGTTCTATTGCAGGTTGAGAGAACGACCACCTCTCTTAGCCCCTTTCCTTTTAGATCCTCTATGAAGTTTCCAATCCTTTCCTCTGGGATGAAAAACTTTTCCCTGATTTCTATAGGTGCAGTT
Organism: uncultured bacterium; assembly: GCA_938084905.1. GTDB lineage: Bacteria > Desulfobacterota > Syntrophorhabdia > Syntrophorhabdales > JANXAF01 > CALKEQ01. The sequence goes on along the minus strand of CALKEQ010000004.1, from coordinate 183,967 downwards.
GCGTGATTTAAACCAAAAACGAGTATTTGCATCAGAGGTAAGAGTGCCTTCCTCCCATAAAATAGTTAACGCCTAAAAAGGTGACAAGGATGGAAAAGAAGCCAAGGATCATCATATAAGCCGTTTTTCTACCCTTCCAGCCAAAAAGGAGTCTTCTGTGTATCACAATGGCATAAGTAAGCCAAGTTATGAGCGACCATACCTCCTTTGGATCCCAGCTCCAGTACGAGCCCCAAGCAATACTCGCCCAAAGAGATCCTGTAATTATGCCTAATGTGAGAAATGGAAAGCCTATTGATATGCACCTTACGTTTACCCTGTCAAGAAGCTCAAGGGGTGGAAGTCTCATGGCATAAGGAGGTATCTTTTTCTTTTTTATGTAGTTTTCAGTCAGTATGTAGATGATCGAAACGATAAAACTTATAAAAAACGCACCATTTCCGAGAAAGGAAAATACAGTGTGAACTGGAAGGTAGTAGCTTCTCAAATAAGGGGGGAGAGGTCTTATCTCCACAGAATGGAATAGGGAAAATATAACGATCGTAGAGATGGAGGGCAAGACGAATGAACCAAGGACCGATGCACCGTACATGTGTCTAATAAAGATAAATAGCCCCCCTATGCAGAATGCGAAAAAGGAGAGGGATTCGTGGAGGTTCGTAATGGGAGTGTATCCGGCCTCAAAGTATCTGACAATGATACTAAAAAGATGGACTGCTGAGGCAAAAAAGAGGAAAAAGAATCCTGGCCTTTCTATGGAATCCTTTCCAATGGCAAAGTACAGAAGATAAAAAAAAGATGAGAGGAGATAGAAAGCAAAGGCAACGTAGTAAAAGTAAAGGTTCACTTTTTCATGCTCCCAACGAGCTTTTTTATCTCTCTAATATTCATCCTGGCAACTTCTTTTACACCCAAGGAGGAGATATTTCTCAAGATCTTTTCTCTTGCCTTTCTGTCCTGAATTTCCCTTTTTAGCATTCGTCTTATTTTGCTCATCCTCGAGAAGTACCTGAGATAGTCAGCATTTAGCATCTTTTGAATATCTTTCCTCAGTTTTTTTGATAGAAGGGGTAAGTTTCCTGAAGTTGATATGGCAACTACTATTGGCCCCTTCTTCACTATTGAAGGCATGACAAAGCTACATAGCGAAGGATCGTCAACAACATTTGCAATGATCCCCTTTTTTTCTGCATCTTCGCTTATTTTCCTGTTTAAATTCCCATCGTTTGTTGCGGAAATTACAAAGTCGATTCCTTTAAGGTCAGAGGTCTCGTACTCTTTACTCTCTAGACATATGAGACCTTTCTCAGCCATTACTTTTAAATTTCTACCGATCTTTGGGCTTACAACCTTTACCTTCGCATTGAAACGGAGGAGGCTACGGATTTTTCTCTCCGCAACCTTACCTCCACCGACAACGAGAAACTTTTTATTTGAAATGTCAAGGAAGAAAGGGAAGTAGTTTTTTTCAGTACCTGATTTCAAAGTTACTAAACTCTCCTACGTATTCCTCTTCTTTTATGTCAACTTTTTCCACAAATGCTCCAGGAGGTCCCCTCCAGCACCACTTTATAAGCTCATCTATATCTTTATCTTCCCCTTCGCACACAATCTCCACACTTCCGTCTCTCAAGTTGCGTACCCAGCCCTTTATTCCCAGACTTTGCGCAACCTTCATCGTGTTATATCTAAAAAAAACTCCCTGAACTTTGCCCTTAACTATGACGTGTACTCTTTTTTTCATTTGCTCCCAAGTGAATGTTGATTTAGCTTGTCAATTATTATATTAACATAAAGGTTTCGGGCAAATCAAAAGAGAGTCGGAGGAAAAAAATGTATGTGGGAATAGACATAGGTTCGATAAGCGTTAATCTAGTCGTTATTGATGAGAAAAGATCCGTACTTCATGAAAGATACATTAGGCACATGGGAAGACCTTTAGAGGTTGCGAGGGATGCACTAAAGGAGATCATGGATAAATACACTCTGGATTTCATTTCCACAACAGGTACGGGAGCGAAGGTGTTCGCTTCCAAAATAGGCGCCTCCTTTATCAACGAAGTTGTGGCTGCCTCCCGGGCCTTCAGTTACCTTTATCCCCATGTGAGGACCGTTATAGACATAGGTGGTGAGGACTCAAAGCTGATAATATTCGAAAGTGTGGGAGGAAAGCTAAAGATAAAGGATTTTTCAATGAACGCCCTGTGTGCAGCTGGAACAGGTTCATTTTTGGATCAACAAGCATCAAGGCTTAAACTAACAATTGAGGAGTTTGGGGACTTAGCCCTCAAGTCAAAAAATCCACCTAGAATAGCTGGAAGATGCACGGTTTTCGCTAAGACTGATATGATCCATCTTCAGCAGATAGCAACCCCCGACTACGATATAGTTGCAGGACTCTGTTACGCCTTAGCAAGGAATTTCAAGGGAAATATTGCAAAGGGGAAGGACATAGAAAAGCCCGTTGCCTTTATAGGAGGTGTGGCTGCAAACAAGGGGATGATAAGAGCGATAAAGGACGTTTTTTCTTTGGCGGAAGATGAACTAATAATTCCTGACCATTTTACTTCAATGGGTGCAATCGGAGCTGTCTTTGCCGTACTTGAGAACCCTTCTCTTAGACAAAATTTCAGAGGATTTGATGAGCTCGAAGAATACCTCCTTTCCGAAAAAGAAGAGGAAGTTCAAGAGAGGCTCACCATTTCAGAGGAGAATCTGAGAGTCTCATACGATGTAAAACCTGTCACTGAAAAAGTTGAGGCTTATTTGGGAGTTGATGTAGGCTCCATAAGCACGAACCTTGTCGTAATCGACAAGGATAAGAACGTACTGGCAAAGAGGTATCTGATGACTGAGGGTAGGCCACTTGAGGCTGTAAAAAGGGGGTTAAAGGAGATAGGGGAGGAGATAGGAGATAAGGTTATTATTGTCGGTGCAGGAACGACTGGTTCTGGAAGATACCTGACTGCTGACTTCATAGGAGCAGACATAGTCCGCAATGAGATAACTGCCCAGGCAGAAGCGGCAATAAACATAGACCCTGAGGTTGATACCATATTTGAGATAGGGGGTCAGGACTCAAAGTACATAAGCATAGAAAGGGGAGTTATCGTTGATTTTGAAATGAACAAGGCATGTGCAGCTGGTACCGGTTCATTCTTAGAAGAACAGGCAGAAAGACTTGGAATTTCCATAAAGGATGAGTTCGGTAGGCTTGCTCTTGAGTCGAAAAAGCCTGTGAAGATGGGAGAACGTTGCACCGTATTTATCGAATCGGATCTCGTCCACCATCAGCAAAGAGGAGCAAAAAAGGAGGATCTCGTAAGCGGACTTTCCTACTCGATTGTAAAAAACTACCTAAATAGGGTTGTGGGTGACAGAAAAATAGGGAATAAAATATTCTTCCAAGGAGGAACTGCGTTTAACAAGGGAGTGGTTGCTGCTTTCGAAAAGGTTTTAAATAAGCCGATAAAGGTCCCCCCCCATCACGATGTTACAGGAGCAATAGGAGTTGCGATCCTTGCCATGAAGGAACGGACGTGGGAGAAAAGTTCCTTCAAGGGATTTGATTTAAGTAAAAGAAAATACGAGATAGAGACATTTGAATGTAAGGGCTGTGAGAACCTCTGCGAAATAAGGAAAGTTACGGTTGAAGGAGAAACTCCCCTCTATTACGGTAGTAGATGTGAAAAATACGACGTTCTAAGAAGGACAAAGAAAACCGAGATGAAGGACTACTTCGCGTTGAGGCAGAACCTACTCTTAAATACTTACGACAGAGAGGTAAGTGGAGAAGTGATTGGTGTTCCAATGATACTTTACAACCACGAATTCTTCCCCTTCTGGAAGGCTTTTCTATCAGAGCTAGGTTTTTCAGTCGTTCCCTCAGATCCAACGAACAAAAAAATCATACGTGATGGAGTTGAGAACGTGATCGTGGAAAGCTGTTTCCCCGTAAAGCTCGCTCATGGCCACGTTTTAAACCTAATAGATAAGGGTATTAGGACGATTTTTCTTCCGAGTGTGATAAACATAAAAAGCCCGTCGAAAATCGTCTCAAACACATTCGTATGTCCATATGCCCAGTCTTTCCCTTATACTGTGAGAGGTTCCATAGATTTTTCAGAGAAGGGCGTAAAGGTACTATCTCCTGTTGTTTATTTCGGACAGGGTGAGGAAATCACTCTTGCCAACCTCTACGAATTTGGAAGAAGGATAAGAAGATCGAAAGAGGAGATAAAGAAAGCTTATTTTGTTGCAAAGGAAGCACAGGATCAATTCTACAGAAAGTGTCTGGAGGCAGGGCAGGAGTATCTAGGAGAAATTGGAGGCGAAAAGAAGGGAATGGTCATAATAGGAAGACCATACAACAGCTTCGATCCAGGGGCGAATCTTAACATCCATAAAAAATTGATGGATCTTGGGGTTTACCCAGTACCTTACGACATGTTACCAATCATGGAGGGTGCAGAAGAGGATGAGGACCTAAAGGACATGTACTGGGGGTATGGTCAGAAGATTCTCAGAGCTGCCAAGTTTTTAAAGGAGAAACCGAATCTTTACGGAATATATGTTACTAACTTCGGCTGTGGTCCCGATTCCTTCATCACCCATTTCTTCAAGAAGGTGATAGAGGGTAAGCCCTACCTTCAGCTTGAGATAGATGAGCATAGTGCTGATGCAGGGATAATAACGAGGCTTGAGGCTTTTCTTGATAGCATAAAGAACGCGAAGAAAGAGAAACCACCGGTAAGAGCCGTAAGAAGCTTTTTCTTAAGCGACGGAAAAAGAAAGATGTACATTCCTCATATGTGTGATCACTCCTATCCCTTTGCAAGTGCATTTCGTGCATGCGGTGTTGAGGCTGAGGTCATGGAAACATCCAATGAGGAGACGGTAAATCTTGGAAGGAAATTCACCTTGGGAAGGGAATGTTATCCATGTATACTAACAACTGGAGACATGGTGAGAACAGCCATGAGGCCAGATTTTGATCCGAAGAGGAGTGCCTTTTTCATGCCTTCGGGAGGAGGTCCATGCCGGTTCGGTCAATACCACAGGTTTCACAGGATGGTTCTTGACGAGCTGGGATTCGAGGACGTTCCTATTTACGCACCAAATCAGGATCACAGATTCTATGAAGAACTGAACATTGTGGGAGGGAAATTCAAGAGACTTGGCTGGAAAGCTATAGTTTCCGTTGATCTGATGCTCAAGATGGTCCATGAGATAAGGCCAAGGGAGTTGTATCCTGGAAATACGGATAGGGTTTACAAAGAGTGTCTTGAAAAGGTTTGCCTTTCCATAGAAAGGGGGGGAGAGGATTTTCTCGATGTTCTAAAAGAAGTTGTGAAGGCCTTTCTTTCAATTCCAAAAAGGGATGAGAAAAAGCCTATTGTAGGAATAGTTGGAGAGATATACATAAGGCAGAATGCCTTCAGTAACAATGACATTATCCGTAAGGTTGAGGAGCTCGGTGGAATGTGCTGGCTTGCACCTATTACAGAATGGGTATCTTACATAAATTACATGGGGAAGAAGAAGGCCATAAGGCATAGAAGCTATTCAAATCTCTTAAGCATCCTTCTTACAGAGTACTTCCAGAAGAAGGACGAACACGAGATGGAAAAGCTTTTTGAGGAGTACATAAGCTACGGAAAAGAACCAAGCGTAAAAACCATACTCAAAAAGGCTGCTCCATACATCCACGAGAGCTTTGAAGGAGAAGCTATACTGACGGTAGGTAAGTCTATAGATTTCATAGAAAAGGGTGTTTCTGGAATCATAAATGCCATGCCTTTTACCTGTATGCCTGGAACGATATCGAGTGCAATAATGAGGCTAATCCAGAAAAAGTACAACGTACCGGTTCTAAACATCGCATTCGACGGTCAGGGATTATCTAACATAGATACAAGAATAGAGGCCTTTATGCATCAGGTAAAGGAGCACTTTGAACAAAAAGAGACTATAAGGAGACGATAGCTCTTTTTCCGGATTGTAAAATTTCTATTTGGCTTTTTACATTCTCGTAGCCCTTGGCTCCCAGAAGGGCCTTCGTATACACCTTTCCCTTTTCTACGGCTGGCTGATCAAACGGATTAACGCCAAGGAGTTCTCCGAAGAAGGCGATTACCATTTCGAAGAGGTAGAAGAGGGCACCCATACTGAAAGCTGATATTTCATCAATCCGTATATCGATACTTGGAACCGATGCCTCAAGGAGGGAGAGTTTTGTCGCGGTAAGTTCAGCTAAAAAAAGATCCTCAAGAGTTTTTCCGGAAAGGTAGGAAAGCTCATCCAGGTACGAGAAGGAATCGGGTACGGAAGGTCCTTCTGAGAAAGAGTACATGAAGATCAAGAACTTGTTCTTCGGTCCGTCAATGTACAGCTGTAACTGGGAGTGCTGATCCGTTACACCTCTCGAATGGATAGGGGTTGGTCCTTTCCCTCCCTTTCCAAGACTTTCAGCCTCAAGCTGTCTAAACCACTCCGAGAAACCGATGAGCCTGTCGCAGTACGGCATAATCACGTGAAGACTTTTCCCTTTTTTATCCATGAGGTAAAGAATGGCAGCTATCACAAATGACATATTCTCCCTTCTGCTAAATGTCCTTATATGCTCTGCCATTTTTTTCGCGCCATCGAATATCTCTTCGATCTTTACTCCCATAAGAAGGGATGGGAACATGGCCACTGGGGTCAGAACAGAGAATCTTCCACCCACATCCCTAGGTACGAAGAGACAGAGGTATCCCTCCTTCTCTGCGATTCTCTTTAATGTGCCATTTTGGGGATCCGTGATTATAACGACTTTTTCTTTTAAATCACTCACTTCCCTTAAAGCGTCCTTAAATATCATAAACTGGGCAAGGGTCTCTGTGGTTTCTCCAGACTTACTTACAACAACAAGAAGGCTCTTCTTTTTTTCTATCTTCTCTAAGACCCAATTTATCGTGAATGGATCTATGTTATCGAGTATCCATAGCCTCGGTTTTTTATCTCTCGAATAAGAGAGGAGGGCTTCGCATATGGCTTTTGCTCCAAGTGCAGAGCCTCCGATCCCAAGGAGGATAACATCCTCAAGTCTTTTCTTTTTAAGATTGCGTACCATCTCCTCCATTTCTTTTAACTGGAACCTAATGTAAGGGAGCTCCATGAAGGGATACGGTTTTCTCTTTACCCTTTCGTTTATTTCCTCGACTTTTCTTATCACCTCATCGAGCTCTGATTCGTCTATCAAAGAAAATGTGTAGTCGAGAGTGATCATTTTTCCTCCAGAAAAAAACCCATCCTTTTGAACTTTTCGTACCTTTTCTCTTTAAGTTCCTCGGGTGGGACACTCAGAATCTCCTCAAGATGGCGCACAAGGGCCTTCTCAGTATTTGTAAAAGTCTCTTTCCAGTTTCTGTGGGCACCACCTAAAGGTTCCTTTATTACCTCGTCTACCACCTTTAGCTGGTAAAGATCAGAGGCTGTGAGTTTAAGATACTCAGCAGCCTGTTTTGCCCTCGTTCCATCCCTCCAAAGTATGGCAGCGCACCCCTCAGGTGAAATAACGGAGTATATGGAATTTTCGAGCATGAGTATTCTGTCTGCAATTCCGATTGCCAAAGCACCGCCGCTTCCACCCTCGCCTATAACCACACTAACTATAGGAACGCAAAGAGAAAACATTAAATACATGCTAGAGGCGATAGCCTCTGCTTGTCCCCTCTCCTCAGCTCCAACTCCTGGATAGGCCCCTGGAGTATCGATAAATGTTATTATGGGCTTTTTCCATCTGGATGCCAGATCCATTATCCTCATAGCCTTTCTATAACCTTCAGGGTGTGCCATACCAAAGTTTCTCTGAGCCATCTCCTTTATATCTCTTCCCTTTTGATGTCCTATGAATGCAACAGTCAGATTGTTGAACTTTCCAAATCCTCCAACTATTGCTGGATCATCTTTGTACTTCCTATCACCGTGCAATTCAAAGTAATCCTTAAAAAGATGATCCACGTAATCTAAAGTCCTTGGCCTGTTTAGATGTCTTGAAATCTGGGTTTTCTGCCATGGGGATAGATCGCTGTAGATCTCCTTTTCAAGTTTGGCTATTTTTTTCTCTAAGCTTTTTATCTCCTTTGCATAGTGTGGGTCATTGACGTCATAGAACCTTTTTATCTCTTCAAGTCTTGTTTCAAGCGGTTTCAGTTTCATTTCGAAATCGAGGTAGTGCTTCATGGTGAAACCTCGTAAGAGATGCCATTCGCAAAATGTCTCTTCAATTCATCGATCCTTTCGTGATTTACCCTTAAGCCCTCGACTTTCATGCTCCTTTTTTCTCCATTTCCTATGAAATGGAGAAAGATCTCGGATGAACCTTTAATCGTTGAAAGAACATCCTTGAGCCTTTTTAGATCTTCCTTTTTTACGATGGTAGTATCCACTGTGATGTGAACCTTCTTTACTTTTTCATTCTTCACTTCTTCGAGAAGTTGCACGTTTTTTGCCCTTATCCTTACCGTCTCATTTTCCCCTCCTTCAAGGGTTCCTGTTACAAGTAGCGGTTTTTCCTGTCTTAGAAGATTTGAAACCTTAAGGAGAAGGTCAGGAAATATTACAACTTCGATGAGGCCCAAAGTATCTTCCAACGTTACATAAGCCATCTTCTCACCTTTTTTCGTCTTTATTTCTCTAATCGTATTCACAATCCCCACTATCTTTATCTCCTCCTCAGATGTTTCAAGCTCCTTTATGTTCTGGCTGTCATAGGGTGTAAGGCTTTTTATGAGGTCGGCTAATGCGCTTAAGGGATGTTCAGAGAAATAAAAACCGAAGGCTTCCTTCTCACCGAGGATTATCTCCTCCCTTGGAAGCTCTTCAATCTGTGGGATGGCCACATCTTGGTAAAGCTCACCGAAGATGGATGGCTGCCTCTGTCTTTTTTCTTCCTTCTGCGCTATTTCAGATCTCTGCTCAATTATTCGGAGAACCTGAGATCTCTTTAATCCGAAGCAGTCAAAACATCCTGCCTTTGCAAGACTTTCCAAAACTTTTTTGTTTATCTTTCTTGGATCGACTAAAGAGAGGAACTGTGTTAGAGATTGGAAACGACCAGTTTTTCCCCTTACCTCAAGAATGTTCTGTATAGCAGCCTCTCCAACGTTTTTTATACCTGAAAGTCCGTACCTTATTTTTCCGTCCCTAACCGTGAAGGACCGATCACTTTCGTTTATATCAGGTGGAAGAACAACTATACCCTGTTCCCTGCACTCAGTGATGTACCTTAGCATGTTTTCTGTGTTGTTGACTTCATTTGTCAGAAGTGCTGCCATAAAGTATAAAGGATAGTGTGCCTTAAGGTAGGCAGTCTGGTATGCCACGAGTGCATAAGCGGCACTGTGTGACTTATTGAACCCGTATTCACCGAACTTTAACACCACTTCGTACATTCTTTCTGCTGCTTCCCTCTGTACTCCGTTTTTTATGCAGCCTTCGACGAAGCTATCTCTGTACTTTTTCAGTTCCTCAGGAATTTTTTTGCTTATTGCCTTTCTTAAGGCGTCTGCCTCCTTCATGGAGAAACCTGCAAGCCTTGAGGCTATTTTCATTATCTGTTCCTGATAAACGATAACCCCGTAAGTTTCCTCGAGAATGTCCTTTAGACCTTCAACTTCGTAAGTAATGAGGGAGGGATTGTTCTTTCTCCTTATGAACTCCTCTATCATTCCACTTGTAAGAGGACCTGGCCTGTATAGTGCAACGAGTGCTATTATGTCCTCAAATTTTGAAGGCTTAAGACGGACGAGAAGATCCCTCATACCTCTACTTTCAAGCTGGAACACCCCAGATGTATTTCCGGAAGAGAGTAGATCGTAGGTTTTTTTGTCATCGAGTGGAATCTTTGAAATATCAAGCTCTATTCCCTGTGCCTTCAACATCTTTACCACAGTGTCTATGATCGTAAGGGTTTTAAGCCCTAGGAAGTCGAACTTCACCAGTCCTATTTTTTCAATCATCTTCATTGGGTACTGAGTTACTGTTTCACCCTTCGTCCCCTTATAAAGTGGAAGGTACTCAGTTAAAGGTTTATTTGAAATGACGATCCCTGCAGCATGAGTCGACGCATGCCTTGCGAGTCCTTCTAGAGATATGGCAGTATCGATGAGTTCCCTTACCTTTTCGTTTTTTTCGTAAAGCTCCTTTAAGTTTGGCTCAGTTGAGAGGGCAAGCTCTATCGTCTTAATAGATGGAGGAACTAACTTTGCAATTCTGTCTACCTCTCCGTAAGATAAACCTAAGGCTCTTCCCACATCCCTTATTGCTGCCCTCGACTGCATCGTTCCGAAGGTTATTATCTGAGCCACATTTTCCCTTCCGTATTTGTCCATGACGTACTCTATTACTTTTTCCCTTCCCTCCATGCAGAAATCCACGTCTATATCGGGAGGACTAACTCTTTCCGGATTGAGAAATCTCTCAAATATAAGGTCGTACCTTATAGGGTCTATGTCTGTTATCCCTAGGGAATAAGCAACGAGGCTTCCCGCAGCAGACCCCCTTCCCGGACCGACAGGAATGTTATTTTTTTTTGCAAAGTCGATGAAATCTGAAACAATGAGAAAGTATCCAACAAAACCGGTCTTCTTTATGATCTCTATCTCGTAGTTGAGTCTTTCCACGTACTTACCTAGAAGCTCTTCCGTGAAATTCTCGTAGTTCCTTTTAATATCCTCAATCCTTCGCTCAAATCCCTTCTTGCACTTATCCTCAAAGTATTCCTCAAGGGTTTGAGGAACCGCAATCTTGAATTCTGGAAAGTGGTAGGTTCCTGAATCTATCTCCACATTACAAAGATCTGAGATGACAATAGTGTTTTTTATGGCATCCTTAAACGAGGAGAAAGCCCTTTCCATCTCCTCCGGAGATTTAAAGTAGAACTGATCGGTTCTGAAGGAAAGCCTGTCCTTATCTGAGATCTTTTTCCCCGTCTGGATGCATAGTAGTATCTCATGTGATCTATGCTCTTCCCTTCTGAGGTAGTGACAGTCGTTTGTTGCTACAATAGGAATCCCATAATACTTTGAAAGCCCAATTAAAGCCTCATTCACCTTTTTCTGTTCCTCAAGCCCGTTGTCCTGAAGTTCAAAGAAGAATCGATCGCCAAAAATGGAGTAGTACTCCTCGATCGTTTTTTTAAGTGCCTTTTCATCGTTCTTTAAGATGAGGTAGGGAATCTCACCTTTAAGGCACGCACTCAAACATATTAAACCCTCATTGTACTGCCTGAGTAGTTCCTTATCTATCCTTGGCACATAGTAGAAACCCTCAAACTGGGCAAGAGTGGCAAGCTTGATAAGGTTTTTGTATCCCCTGTTATCCATCGCAAGGAGAACAAGGTGGTAGGCTATCTCCTCACCTTTCCCTTTTCTCTGCTCGAACCTTGAGCCTGGAGCAACGTAGGCCTCACAACCGAGTATCGGTTTGAAGCCATTTTCTTTTGCAAGAAAGTAAAATTCCGCAATTCCGAACATTGATCCGTGGTCTGTGACAGCGCAAGAACTGATCCCCAACTCTCTCATCAACTGGAAGAGTTCTTCAAACCTTATAGCTCCATCGAGTAAACTGTACTGGGAGTGGAGATGGAGATGGACAAACTGAGTCATGCTCCTACTCCCATTCTATGGTTCCTGGTGGTTTTGAGGTGATATCGTAAACGACCCTGTTCACCCCATTTACCTCATTTATAATACGCCTGGCAATGAGGTCAAGGGTCTCATAAGGAAGCCTTGCCCAGTCAGCTGTCATCCCATCCACACTTTTGACTGCCCTCAATGCAATAACGTGAGCGTACGTTCTCTCATCCCCCATTACCCCAACGGTCTTTACAGGAATGAGGACAGCAAAAGATTGCCATATATCGCTGAAATCTGGCTTTTTTTCAATTTCTTCTCTGACTATGGCATCAGCCTCTCTTAAGATTTCCAGTCTTTCCTTAGTTACTTCCCCAACTATTCTTACAGCCAAACCAGGTCCAGGGAAGGGCTGCCTGTTGACTATGAAGTCTGGAAGACCAAGAAGCTTTCCAACTTGCCTCACTTCGTCTTTGAAGAGTTCTTTGAGTGGCTCAATAAGCTTCAATTTCATCCTTTTCGGTAATCCGCCAACGTTATGATGGCTTTTAATTACAGAGGAAGGACCCTTGCAAGATGTGCTCTCTATAACGTCTGGATAGAGAGTACCCTGTGCAAGGTACTTTATTCCTCCGATCTTTTTCGCTTCCTCCTCAAATGCCCTTATAAAGATCCTTCCTATGATCTTTCTCTTTCTCTCCGGATCACGAACACCCTTCAATCTTCTGAGAAACTCATCCTCCTTGTTTACGTAGTTAACTTTTATGCCAAGTTTTACCTCAAAAGCATAGAGAACCTCTTCGGCCTCATTTTTTCTCAAAAGTCCATTATTCACAAAGACGCAGTAAAGGTTACTTCCTATTGCTTCGTGCATAAGTGCAGCAACGCAGGAAGAATCTACCCCACCGCTTAGGGCGCAGATAACCCTTCCATCTTTCACTTCCTCCCTTATCCTTCTTATTGATTCCTCTACAAAAGAGAGAGGGGTAAAAAGGCCATGGGCGTTACAAACTCGAAAAAGAAAGTTTCTAAGAATCTCTTTCCCTCTCTCCGTATGGTGGACCTCAGGGTGGAATTGAACGCCATATATGGGAGATTTCTCGGACCTTATAGCCGCATATGGAGAATTTGCCGTTCTTGCAAGACTTACAAAGCCCTCTGGTATTTTTACGACCCTGTCCTTGTGGCTCATCCATACAACTGTCTCTCTCTCTATTCCTTCAAAAAGGGGGTCATCCCTTTCCACTTTCAGTTTGGCCTTTCCGTATTCGGCTTTTTTTGCCTTTTCAACTTCTCCTCCAAAGAGAACGGTAAGGAGTTGTAATCCGTAACATATCCCCAGTACGGGAACGTTTAACTCAAGGACCCTTTTGTCACAAAAGGGAGCATCTTCATCGAATACACTTTTTGGTCCTCCAGAAAGTACAATCCCGATCGGGTTAAGGGAGCTTATCCTTTCGATTGAAAGATTGTAAGGATGTATCTCACAATAGACTCCAAGTTCCCTTATCTTCCTTGCAATAAGCTGCGTGTACTGGGAGCCAAAATCGAGAATGAGGATATTTTCCCTGTGGTAGTCCATTTATTCAAGTCTATAGTTGGGTGCCTCTTTTGTGATAATAACGTCATGAACGTGGCTTTCTCTCAAGCCTGCGGGGGTTATCCTTACAAATCTTGAATTCTGTTGCAGTTCCTTTATCGTCCTTGAACCGGCATAACCCATTCCAGCTTTAAGTCCACCCACAAGTTGATGAATAACCATTGAAAGTGAACCCCTGTACGGAACCCTCCCTTCTATCCCTTCTGGAACAATCTTTGACTCGTCTTCCACTTCCGAGAAGCAGTACCTGTCTCTGGCCCTGCCAGCTTTTAATGCCTCGATAGATCCCATTCCCCTGTAAACCTTGTAGGTTCTCCCCTGATATAGGACTATCTCTCCTGGAGACTCGTCCGTCCCAGCAAATAAGTTCCCTATCATTACAGAATCTGCGCCAGCGGCAAGTGCCTTTGTTATATCACCTGAGTACTTTATGCCCCCATCAGCTATAACCGGTATTCCGTACTTTTTTGCCACCTCCGCAACATCCATTATTGCTGTTATTTGAGGTACTCCAACGCCTGCTATTATCCTGGTTGTGCATATTGATCCAGGTCCAACCCCAACTTTTACAGCATCGCATCCAGCTTTGATAAGATCTTCACAGGCCTCCTTTGTTGCTATATTTCCAGCAATAACCTGTGCCTTCGGGAATGTACTCTTCAACTCTCTTATAGTCTCTATTACGTTTTTGGAATGTCCGTGGGCAGTGTCTATTACCAGTACATCACATCCTGCCTTAAGTAAGGCATCAGCCCTCCTTATCGCTTCCTGTCCCACTCCTATTGCAGCACCCACTCTCAGCCTTCCTAAATGGTCCTTGCAGGAGTTAGGATACTTTTTCATCTTCTCTATGTCCTTTATTGTAATGAGGCCTTTGAGATTGTACTCTTTGTCAACAACGAGTAACTTTTCGATTCTGTACTTGTGAAGTATCTTTTTCGATTCTTCAAGGCTTATCCCCTCTTCGACAGTTATCAGATTCTCCTTTGTCATAACATTTCCCACTTTCTCATCGAGATTGGTCTCGAATCTCAAATCCCTGTTTGTTATTATACCGACAAGCTTTTTACCAACTGTAACTGGGATACCGGAGATTCTGTACTGGGCCATAAGCTCTAAAGCGTCCCTTATCTTATGCTCTGGAGAGATTGTGATGGGATCTATGATCATCCCACTTTCCGATTTTTTTACCTTTTCCACCTCATGGGCTTGTTCCTCTATTGTCAGGTTTCTGTGTATGATGCCTATGCCTCCCTCCTGTGCTAGACAGATGGCAGTCTTTGCTTCTGTTACTGTGTCCATAGCTGCACTCAAAAGCGGAATATTCAGCTTTATTTCCCTTGTGAGATAAGTAGAGACATCGACCTCTTGCGGGAGAACAGAGCTAAATGCCGGCATAAGGAGGACATCATCGAAAGTGATACCTTCTTTCTCTATTTTGTCCGCCATAATTTTCTACCCCTTCTCCTTTTTTGGTTGCGGATTTAGAAAACTACGTCAAAAAGGACTTGTCATTCTGCTTTGAAGTAGTATAATTCATAGGATTCAAATAATCAAATCAAAAAAAGTCCGACAGGTGGTTTTGGAGATAAGGAAACTTTCCGTTGAAGTAATGACAGAAACTGGGTTCCTTGAGGTTATAAAGGATGTGGATTTAACTATCGATGAGGGGGAGATTTACAGTCTCGTAGGAGAAAGTGGTTGCGGGAAGACGGTTACGGCACTTTCGGTTCTTAGGCTACTCGGACCTTCCTTTAGAGTAAAGAACGGTTCCGTACTTTTTCGTGGTAGGGACCTTCTTGCAATTCCGGAGAAAGAGATGGAAAAAATAAGAGGAAGGGAAATATCTATGGTCTTTCAAGAGCCGATGACATCGCTTAACCCCGTTCTTAAAATTGGAGAACAGACAAAAGAGATGTTTGTTGTCCATCTTGGCTTGAAAAAAAAAGAGGCCAAAGAACGAGCTATAGAATTGTTAAAGGAGGTCGGTTTTGAAAACCCGGAAAAGAGGTACCATCAGTACCCTCATCAGTTAAGTGGGGGGCAGAGACAGAGGGTCTTAATAGCCATTTCAATATCCCTAAATCCGAAACTTATAATTTGCGACGAACCGACAACCTCCCTTGATGTGGCATCTGAGTGGGAGATTTTGAATTTACTTCTTAGCCTTGTGAGAGAAAGAAAAATGTCCATGCTATTCATAACCCATGACCTACACATTGTTGAAAATTTAAGCCACAAAATTGGAATTATGTATCTCGGAAGAATCGTTGAAGAGCAAAAAAAGGACAACTTCTTCAAAAAACCGTATCATCCGTATAGCCAGGGTCTTTTGCGCTCAGCTTTCATGAGAGGAGAGAAACTGATCCCAATAAAGGGTAGTGTGCCTGATCTTAAAAACGTTCCTAAAGGATGTAAGTTTCACCCAAGGTGCGACTATGTGATGGACTTGTGCATGCGCGAGGAACCAAAACCCATAAGGATAGATGATGGAACATGGGTGAGGTGCTTTCTGTACGGGAATTAAGTAAGACTTACGAGTTAAAGAAAAGTGTCTTTTCGATCAGAAGTAGCAAGATAAGGGCTCTAGATAAAGTCTCTCTCAAGGTTAATGAGCATGAGACACTAGGAATCGTTGGAGAAAGTGGTTCTGGAAAGAGTACACTAGCAAGATGTGTCCTTTTACTCGAAAGACCAGATTTGGGAGAGATCCATTTTTGCGGAGTTGATCTTTTGAAGCTAAAGGAGAAGGAGCTTAAGCCATTGAGAAGGTGGATGCAGATAGTTTTTCAGGACCCATACTCTTCCCTTAACCCAAGAAAGAGAGTGATAGATATAGTTTCTGAGCCCATTTTAAACTTCAATCTGGTAGATAAAGGAACAGTAAGGGAGAAAGTTAAAGATATACTCCTCAGTGTGGGACTTGATGAAAGTTTCGTTGATAAGTACCCACATGAGATGAGTGGAGGGCAGAGACAGAGGGTAGCAATAGCAAGGGCGATCTGTACTGAACCATCCCTTCTTGTGGCAGATGAGCCTGTCTCATCTCTTGACGTGTCCATCCAGGCACAGATCCTGAGTCTTTTCTTGAAAATTAAGGAGGAAAGGAAATTGTCGATGATTTTCATCTCCCATGACCTAAATGTGATCAGGTTCATTTCTGAAAGGGTTATGGTCATGTTTAAGGGTAAGATTGTGGAGGAAGGAGAAAAAGAAGAGATATTTTCAAATCCCCTTCATCCTTACACGAGATTACTCCTCGATTACTCAATAAGGGGGAGGGGAAGAATAAGGGGGGATGAGGATAAAGAGGGGGCATGTGTCTACTATGGAAGATGCGAATGGAGGGGAAAAAGGTGCGCTAATGAGGCTCCTTTGCTTTACGGAACGGAAAATCACCGGGTTGCGTGTTTTCTTGAGGGCACTTACTGAGGTGCAAAATGAGCTCTTTATACTTTTCCACATATTCTCTATCGTCCTTAGGTAGCATCATCAAACCGTACTTAAAAAGAACACATGCTTCTTTTGCCTTTTTCGCATGGAAAGCTGCAGTGGCGGCATAATAGACATCCCTGTGATTTGTTTCTAAAGAGAATAGATTTATCGCCTTTACCATCAATTCATAGGCTCGCCCATATTCTCCCATCTCAAAAAAGACCTTTCCAAGGGCAAAGACGTTATCCTTCGTTTCCCTGAGCTTTATGCTCTTTTTGTAATAGACTATCGCTCTTCTGTACCTTTTCATTTCCTTGAGTATCTCCGCTTTAAGAGTGTATCCTTTGGGAGATCCCGGGTAAGCCTCTATTATTCTTTCCGCGAATTTTAGAGCTTTTTGGTAAAGGCCTCTTTTGATATAGAACCGGGCGAGGTACTCGTTTGCCAAAGCGCAGTGGGGATGGAAATTGTGGATCCTCTCAAGTTCGTTTTTTACTAGTTCACTTTCCTTTTCCAGTAAGGGAAGATCTCTGAGATTATAGGGATCGACTTTTTTTAGTTCGAATTTATTCACAAGCTCAGGGTAGTGGATGGAATTCGCGTAAAGAACGTAAAAATCGTCAAAGAAGACCTTTTTAAAATGGGGGAACTTTTCCATAAGACCGTTAAAACCGTGTACTGAGATTGGGGCAACTATGAAACTTGGGTCGTATTTTTCCAAAAAATCCTTCAGGATGTTTTCGTCGAGAAAGCTGAAGATCCTAATAGCTACAAACATGTCCTCATTTGTGAAAAGAAACGGAACCTGCATGTCCATGAAAATCTTGTATTTTGGATAGAGCATCCACTCAAGGTAACCTCCTACGTTCGGGTGATTGAGTACATAGCCTCTAGCTCCTATTTCATTGAGGAAGATTGAGACCCCGTGTGGAAGATTTTCGAAGGAAAAAGGGTACCTAATGGACACCCCCATCCTCTTTTTCACATCGAGCAACGGCAAAAAAAGAAGAATTATAAAAAATGAAAAGGCAAGAAGTTTTGAAGGATCTTTAATCATCCTCTGGAAGGAGATGGAAGGTGAGGAAACGTAAATAAAAGGAACGAGAAGTAAGAAAGATTCGTATGCGAATCTTTTTCCCATTGACAAAAGAACTATTGCACAGAGAAGGAGGATTATGTGCCTGGCTTTAAAAACCCTTTTTGCAATCCCGTAAAGGAAAGATAAGAGGGTGAAAAAAAGAAGGAGAAGGACCACAGTCTCAAATGAGACTAAGAAGTTTTCCACCTTTAAAGACGTTAAATCTAGAAGGGAAAAGGGGGCCAGCTCCCGAATGTAATGACGGGCGAAAGTTATTGGTATGAATGGGATCACCATAAGATTGAAAAATTGGGGAGTAAAAAATGGAGTGATGGCAGAAAGAAGGAGAAAAGAGACAAAGGGGAGATCCTTTTTTTCAACACCTGTTCCCTCTCTCCTTTTTTCCAGCATAAAGTCAAAGAGGTAACAGACGACTATAAAAATCATTATGGGGTACTCGATCCCGTGGATATTCGACCATACTAAACCAATGGCTGGAAGGTACTTTACGTACCCCTTTTTTTTCTCAAGGATGTAAAGAAAGGTGGCCAAAAGTAGATAGGAAAAAGTGTGAGGTCTTAAAAGAGCGTATCTTGGAAGAAGGAGAAGAACAAGGAAGAGAAAGAAAATGGAGCGAAAAGGGTACCTTTCACCGTCTTTTTCCTCTGAAAAGAGAAAAAGGAAGAGAATAATTGTTACAAGCAAAAAAAGGAGGGCTCTTAGAATGACGAGACCATGGTAGTGGCCAAGCCTGTACACACAGTATACTAGAACCTGAAAGAGCCAGTAGTAATCGACCCACTCCCTTGGTGGATCCAAAAATGAAAAATAGCTCTCCTTTGGGATTTTTAGGCTCTCAACTATGAATCTTCCTGAACTCAAATGGTACCATAAGTCTGTATCTCCCGCGAAAATTGGGAGTCTGAAAAAATGGACGTAAAGAAGGAGAAGAAAGAAAGAGATGTAAGCGACTAGTATCTTCTGTTTCATCCTTTGGCGAGATATGTGAGTACCATAGAAGGTTTTTCCCTTCAATTAAAAAATCAAACTAAATCTTTAAAAAAAGGCCTTTAATCTGCTATAAAATGAGGGAGGAGGGATAAATGGCAAAGGTCGCTTTAATAGGAGCAGGTAACATGGGAGAGGCTCTAATTAGAGGCCTCCTTGAGGCAGGTTTCAAGGAAGATGAGATCATCTTTAGTGAGGTAAGGGATGAGAGGAGAAAATATATAAAGGAGAGATACAAGATAAGTGATACAAAGGACCTCGCAGAGCTTACGTCCATAGCTCAGTACATTTTCCTTGTAGTGAAACCTCAGGACGCAGAGGAGCTCCTTGAGAGCCTCTCTCCCCTTGTTACAGAAAAAAACGTTATAGTATCGGCAATGGCCGGACTTAAAATATCGACTCTTTCTTCTATTTTAGGGGAGGATGCAAAAGTCATAAGGATCATGCCAAACCTTTCTGTTGCAGTAAAGGAGGGGGTTATAGGCATCTGCAGGAATAGAAACGTAAATAATGGGGAATTCGAATTCTTGAAGAAGACCCTTCAAAACCTAGGTCTTGTAATAGAGCTTAAGGAGGAACTATTTGATGCACTTACCGCTTATGCGGGAAGTGGTCCAGCTTTTTTTCTCTTTTTCCTTGAGGGAATGGTTGAGGCTGGAGTAAAAATGGGATTCTCAAAGGATAGTGCTTTTAAGATGGCGGAGAAGATCGTAAGTGGAACAATGAAACTTATGGCATCAGAGAATCTTCACCCATCAATCCTAAGGGAAAAGATCACCTCCCCAGGAGGAACGACCATATGGGGACTTGCAATCCTTGAAGAGAAAGCATTTAAAGGAGCAATAATAAAAGCTTTTGAAAAGGCTGAAAGGAGAGCAAGGAAACTCTCCGTATGAGTGTGAACGAGTTTAAGATTAAAAGGGATTTAATGGTTGAGACACAGATAATAGCAAGGGGCATTAAAGACGAAAGGCTCATTGCCGCAATGAGAAAAGTTCCAAGACACCTTTTTCTCGATGAGGCACTTTGGCCTCAGGCCTACGAGGATTATCCTCTCCCAATTGGGGAAAGACAGACCATATCCCAGCCTTACATAGTGGCCCTTATGACGGAGAAACTGAGACTTAAAGGTCATGAATCGGTCCTGGAGATAGGAACTGGATCGGGTTATCAGACTGCCATACTTGCAGAGCTTGCAGAAAGGGTTTACTCAATTGAAAGGATTGCTTCAATAGCGAAGAGGGCAAGGAAGATCCTCGATGATCTTAAATACACAAACGTTCTCATAAAAGTCGGAGACGGAACACTCGGATGGGATGAGTACGCCCCTTATGATGCCATAATAGTCACCGCTGCCTCTCCTTATGTACCGAAACCTCTTCTCGACCAGCTGAAAGAGGGTGGAAGGCTCGTCATACCTGTGGGAGGGGAGTGCTCCCAAGATTTAATCGTATACACAAAGATCGGAGAGAACAAATACGAAGAGGAAAACTGTGGGAGTTGCAGGTTCGTTAAGCTTATAGGCGCCTATGGCTGGAAAGAATGAGAAAAAAGGAGAAGATTGACCTTGTAAAAAAAGGCTCTATTATAACTGCAATTACCCTCATTAGCAGGCCCCTCGGGTACATAAGGGAGGCTGTTCAGGCTTATGTATTTGGAGCTACTTTCCTTGTTGACGCTTTTGTTGTTGCTTACAACTTCTCAGATCTTGTTCAGACACTTTTTTTTTCAGGGATTACAGGTTCAATTTTGGTACCTGTTTGTTCCAAGTATTTGGGGGACGATTCTCGATACTCATACGTTTACTCCACATTTTTGAACCTCTCCCTTTTACTGACCACTGTATTCTCTTTTGTCCTTTTTTTATTTTCTGAGAGGGTAATCGAGCTTATAGCACCAGGATTTTCTCCCTACGCAAGGACAATTACAAGGAATCTCTTTGTAATAATGATCCCAATAATAGTTATGTACGGCGCACTTTCCGTTATGAAGTCCTTTTTAAATGCAAAAGAACACTTTGCAGCACCTGAGGCATCTGGGATTGTGTGGAACCTGGTCTTTATACTTTGTTGCCTATTTTTAAGCAAGTCTTTGGGTATATACAGTCTTGCAATTGGAGCAACCCTTGGATCTCTCATCCAGGTTCTTCTACAATACCCTTTCCTTAGAAAACTGAATGTGAGGTACGTGCCGAAAGTAGATCTTTCCCATGAGTCGATAAATGAGGCAAAGAGGCTTCTCTTTGGTGCTCTTATAGGCGCCTCTATAGTTCCAATAAACAGTTTCGTAGATAGAATTCTTGGTTCCTTCCTACCTGAAGGTCACGTTGCTTCCCTTTCTTACGCCTTCAGAATATTTATACTTCCCTTCAGCCTCTTTGCCGTTCCCGTTTATACTGTTGCTTTTTCCAATATATCGAGGCTATACCATGAGAAAGCCTGGACCCCCCTTTTTTCCTATCTGGACAATTCTTTACTTCTCCTTTCTGTTACCCTTATTCCCTCTCTTTTCCTTCTGTGTGGGCTAAGTACTGAAATTGTGAAGCTCCTTTATGAGAGAGGAGCATTCGGACCGGAAGAGACCCTTCTTGCGTCCCGTGCCCTTCTAGGTTATGGGATTGGGCTTTTTTTTTACGGACTCTCTATGCTCTTCGTAAGGGTATTTAACGCCATACACGACACAAAAACCCCTGCCAAGATTGGAATCGTCTCTATCTTCCTAAATGTAATCCTCGATCTTGTCCTTATGGTTCCGTACAAAAATCTCGGTATATCTTTGGCTACTTCTCTTGTTTCCCTCTACAATATGTTGTCACTTTTTATTCTGTGGAGGAGGAAAACTGGTTATAGAGTTGGGAAAGAAGCGATTTATGCAATTGGAAAATCGGTCTTTACGGGTCTTTTTATCCTCGCATCCATTAAGCTGACCAAATCTCTGACAGCAAATCCAGCCCTGCTTATAACGTTAAACGCTACTATATGTTTTCTCATCCTTCTCATCCTCTTCAAGGATCTTTTAATTGAGCTTCTCAAATCAAAGTTTTAAGCCTTTTTTTCCTTTGTAATCTCTTCAATAAGCTCAATTAGGGAGCTTACCTCGAAGGGTTTTGACAAAGCTCCCGCAAACCCATACTCTTTGTACGAGGAAATTATTGGATCGTACGCGTAACCGCTCGTTATTACAGCTTTCACGTTTGGATCAATCTCCTTTAACCATGTAAAAGCCTCTTTCCCTCCCATTCCTCCTTGGATTGTAAGGTCGAGAATAACCACATCGAAAGGTTCTCCATTGTCAAATGCCCTTTTATAGATTTGTACAGCTTCAAACCCGCTACTTGCACATTCGACCACAAATCCGAAGTTATTAAGTATTTCAGCTGTCACTTCTCTAACCATTTCTTCGTCGTCCATAATGAGGATCTTGCCTTTAATGGGAGTTTTCGCCTTCTCTTCCGTCCCTTTCTCAGAAGATCTGTAAGCGGGCAAATATATGTCTACGACTGTTCCTCCTTCTGGCTTAGAGTCTATCTCAATATGGCCCATGTGGTTTTTCACAATTGTATATGAAAGTGCAAGACTAAGCCCTGTCCCCTTTTCTGATCCTAGACCTTTTGTGGAGAAGTAAGGATCAAAAACCTTTGAGAGGACCTCTTCACTTATTCCTGGCCCAGAGTCCTGAATGGTGATTTTTACGTAATCTCCCTCTTCAAGTGAAAACCTATTTTTTTGACCGATTCTTATCGCCTCCCCTTTTACTTTTAGTATCCCCCTACCAGACATCGCTTCCTTAGCATTTAACATCACGCTGTTTATGACCTGCCTGATTTGATCCTCGTCTGCCAAAATTGATGGTATGGGGTAGGGAAATTGGAGTTCGCACTTTACAGGTGAACCGGCAAAAACTAAAAAGGCTGTATCCTCTACTATCTGTTTTAGATCCACCTCCTTCCTTCTACCCTCAGTGGTCCTCGCAAAAAGAAGGAGCTTTTTTGTGAGTTCCTTTGCCTTTAAAATGGCTTTTTCAGCATCTGAAAGCTTACTGTAAGCCCTGTGTGTAGTCTCAAGCGACATTTTAGCTAGAGATAAGTTACCCATTACAACCGCAAGTAAGTTATTGAAATCGTGAGCTATTCCTCCAGCGAGTACTCCTACAGCCTCCATTCTCCTTGCTCTTGCCAGCTCTTCTTCCATTTTTTTTCTTCTCGTTATGTCCTTTATTATTGTCAGAATTACAGGAGCGTTTTTTTTCCGATCCAAAAAGATCGTTGAGGTACAATCTCCTATTTTTTTCTCTCCGTTTTTTGTCAGGAATCTTACTTGGCCCCTCGTTCCTACTTTATCGGAGGTAAGGGATAGGAGGGAGCTTTCAACCCTTTCTCTGTCCTCCTTATGAATCAATTCTAAATCGGTAAGTCTTTTTCCGAGAAGCTCCTCCTTTGAATATCCAAAGAACTCTTGAGCTCTTTTGTTTAAGTCGATAAACTCAAGTTTCTCATTTAGCAAACATATGGCATCTCCTGCATTTTCAAAGAGGAGTTTGTATCTCTCCTCAGACTCCCTTAGGTAATCCTCAGCTTTTCTCCTTTCCTCTATCTCCTTTCTCAGAGTCTCGTTTGCCATAAGAAGATCGGAGGTTCTATCCTTAATCTTCTGCTCAAGGGATGCCTGATAAGAGAGAAGCGCCTCCTCAACCCTTTTCCTTACAACAATCTCTTCCTCGAGCTTCTTTTTATCTCTCAGATCCTGAGCGATGAACGCGTATCCAACTAGATCCCCACTTCTATCCCTTATCTCAGAGAGGGAACCCAGGACCGGAATGTACTCTCCATCTTTAGTGGTAAGCTGGATCTCTCTTTTTTCCATTTGAAGAGGGTTTTTAAAAAAGTGGAGATCTGAAGGATTGACAAGAGAATCGATACTCTTTCTAAGAAGCTCATCCTTCCTGAAGGATAGACTCTCTTCCGTGTGTCTGTTTACTGCCACCACCCTCCATTCTGGGTCAAAAAGGATAAAAAAGTCCTTCATCATAAGAAGTAGATCGTCTGTTGCTAGAATTGGCGTGACCTTCATCAATCTGTACTTGGAAATTGCCAATCCAACACCTGTAGCGAAAATAAGAGTAAATATAGGACCCAATGGAGGAAGAAAATGGGAACCAAGAGAGGGTAATACCGTCTCAACCCCTGATGCCAGTATGAAGGTCAAAAGGATTGAATAGAAAATCAGGTCCGCTTGCTTTTTTTCCCTTTTTGAGCTTGCTTTTTTTCTTTGGTGGTAAAGGAGAAGGAGAACAGTTGTGAGAAAACCTGCGTAATAGACGAAGAACAGATAATACCAGAGACTATCCGTCTTTGGTATTTCGACCCATCCCAAATCGGTGTACACAAAATCTCTTGTTGTCAGTGAACTCTCAAGGTTCTTAATGAAAAAGATCACAGGTACGATGTACACAAGGTAAAAGAGCCTCCTTTTTAGAAGCTGGTTCTTCTTTGTAAAAAGAAGTGCAAAATGGAGGGCAAGTGAGGAAAAAGGTATCCAACCGATTGAGGAAATTCTGTGATACTTCCATGCTATCTCTTTATTGGGGGCAGAGTAGACAAAGCTGTAAAATAGGGCCCATATTCCCAGGGTGACCATAAGCAAAGAAAAGACCCTATTTAAACTGGACCTTTTGTCTACAAGAAGCGAAAAAAAGGCTGAAGAGAAAAGAATAAAGGACGTAAAAAGGCTAAGGACAGAGAGAACGTTCAATATACCCCCCAGTAAGCTTATCCTAGCATATATGGAACCATTTGTAAATGCGCGAAATTTTTGTAGAATTATTATACGTGGATGGGTCTTTTTTTGGAGAGATACTCCTTATTCACATGGGAGGGCTTGGTGATGTGTGCCTTTCTGAATCTACATTTTACTCACTTACCCTCCAGTTTGGTTCAAAAATAGCAGCAGTTGGGGTCAAAAGATACCTTTCCCTTTTTTCTCAATACTTTGTTCGCGTGGAAGAGATTCAATCCTTAAAGTGGCTTTTTTTCTTTTCGGATGAGAAGAAGGATTTTATCTGGGAGAGGATCATCTTTATAGGAAAGGACAGAGATGGGACTTTGAGAAAAAGGCTGAAAGCGTACTCCAATGAAAGGATCCTTTTTGTGGATATGTACCCGGAAAAAGAGAAAATCCACGTGGAAGATTATCAGCTGAGACAGCTCTGGGAAGCAAAGATAGATGTGAAAAAAAAAGAGGTAACCCCAAACTTCAAACCCCTCGTTATCTTTTATCCTGAGAGGAGTATAAAGAAGAAAAAGTGGGAATACGGAAAGTTCTTAGAGGTGGAAAGTATTCTCAAGAAAAAAAATGTGCCAACAGTCTGGCTCACCCAGACCGATTCTCCTTACGCTCTCTCAAAGAGTCTAAAAATAGATGATTTGGCCGATCTGAAAAGGTTTTTTATTGAAAATGGAGGTATCCTCGTCTCAAATGATTCTGGAATTGCCCATCTTGCCGCTGCTTGTGGATTGTACACAGTGACAATTTTTCTTGACACTGATCCAAGTATCTGGCATCCAAGGGGAAGAAACGTAAGTTTATGGGAAGAGAAAGATTTAACACCTGAAAATGTAGCAAAGATCGTACTAGACTTTTTCTTACCTTCTTCCGATAGTCTTTAGTATCTTTATAAGCTCTTTTGCCTCTTCCGAATTTGGGCCGTATTTTGAGACCGCCTTTTCAAAATAAGATCTTGCTTCCACTTCCTGTCCAAGGGAAAGATAGTACCTTCCAAGGTACTCAAAACCTCGTGCCTCTTCTCCCAATCTTCCGTATACCATTCCAGCCTTAAGGAATATCTCAGGAAATGAATCTCCATATTTGAGGATTTTTCCGTAGTACTCCACAGCCCGTTTTAGTTCTCCAATTTCTTCAAAGGTCCTAGCAAGAATGTAGTTAGCGTATGGAGAATCTTCCCCGTTTAGTAAATCTATTGCTTCCTTGTATCTCTGATTGAGGTAGAGTAGTTCTGCTAAGAAAAGCTTATTCATTCTCCCCTTTCCCTCATTTATTAGCGTAAGTGCCTCATCCTTCTTTCCTACGAGAGTGCTGAGTAAAGCTAGAGAGTAAAGGAGAATGGGATCCTCTTTTTTATCCTCGTATTTTTTCCGATAGGTGTTAAGTAAATCCACCTTTGACGGGTAGCTCACGATAAAAGCCCTTCTTGCGATGTAAGGAAATAGCTCATCCCCTTTTTCTTTTCCTTCGTTCCTCCTACATATTGATTCAAGCCTGGATATACGTTCTTCGTGGTATGGGTGAGTAAGTAGATACTGTGGCAGCTCTGAATCCCTCCTTCCCAAGCGCAACCTTTTCAGGAAACTTGAAATTCCCGTGCAACGAAATCCAGCTTCTTCGAGAATTGTACTTCCAATTAGGTCTGCCTCTTGCTCATCCTCTCTTGAATATGTAAGGGCTAAAGACTGAAGTGCGCCCATTCCGGAAACAATTATTGCCTCTTTTGCTTTTGGGTCTCCAACAAGTGAACCGAGAATTAGCGTTGCCATTCTTCCAATGTTTAAGTGCTTCTCCCTTTCAATTTTTTTTGAAACGTGTCTCTTTTTAACGTGGGCTATTTCATGTGCTATAACTCCTGCCAGCTCACTTTCATTTTCGCAAAGTGCAATAAGTGCCGTTGTTAAGTATATGTAGCCGCCAAGAGTGGCAAATGCATCTGCTGATTTCGATTCAATCACAGTCAGTTTTAGTGGATAGGGAGACCTGCTCGCATCCTCAAGCCTTCTCTTTATTTGCTCAGCGTAGAACCCTATAAAAAAGTCCGTATTCAACTTAGCCCCTTTTACTATTTCTCTGTGGATTTCACGCCCATACCTTTCTTCCTCCTTTAAGGTCATTGCTGAGTAACTGAGGGTCAGAGGGTAAAAGAGAGATAGAAAAAGAAGGGTGGGGAAAAATCCTCTTCTCATCTTGCAAAATTCTTTCCGATCTTTACGCGATAGCTCTTTTTTTTACGAGGCTTATTTAATGTTTCTTTCTTCTTTTTGTAAGAGGCTAAAACAGTGTCCCTTGCTCGCGCATTCGCTATCTCTTTTTCTCCTGGAAGCCTATCGAAAAGGTTTCTAAGTATTAGTAAGGCGTCACCCCAGAGATCCTCACTACCTAAAATGGAAAGTATGTATATCCTTCCATTTTTTTCAAAAGCTCCCACGTAACTGTGTCTTGAAGCTTTTGTAAAACCCGTTTTCCCCCCTATTGCAGGCTCGAAACAGAAAAGAAAGCGGTCATGGTTCTGAAATCTCACCTTTTTTAATCCATCATGAAAATCAAAGTATCTGGTTGAAAGGATCTCCCTAAATCCAGGCGAGTCGAGTGCGTAGCTAAAGATCAGGGCCAGATCCCTGCACGTTGTGTACTGTTCAGGATGGAAGAGGCCTGAAGCATTTACGAAGTTCGTTTGATAGGCACCGATTCTTCTCGCTGTCTGGTTCATAAGACGAGCAAAACTTTCCTCAGTACCAGAGATGTGACATGCGATCGCGTAAGCCGCATCGTTTGCAGACTTAACCAGCAAACCTTTTATGAGATCGATAGCTCTGTACTTTTTTCCAGGTTTAAGCCCCATCTTTGAGGGAGGGATGGAAAGTACACCACTTGGAACCTTTATGAGCTCATCAGCCTTTAATTTCTCTAGTGCTATGAGAGCTGTGACAACTTTGGTTGTGCTTGCAGGGGCAAGTCTTTTATCGATATCTTTTCCCTCGACTATTTCTAAAGAGTTCTTCTCCAAAAGTATGTAAGACCGGGCAGTAACGAAATCGGAGTAAGCGAAAAGAAGAGATGGAAAGAAAAGGAGAAAAAGGAATGTAAGAGCCTTTCTCATTTTAGGTTAAAAAGTCATAGACGGGCTCGGCTTAGGCCCGCCTTTACTCCTTTGTTATCTCGAAGGCTATCTGTCCATCCTCATACCGAACCGGTTTTACTGTTACCTCCATGTCGTTTTTCAACTCCTCCAGTTTTAAACCTTTTGAGATCCTTGCAAAAAGTTTTAGATTGTTACCGTAGTCCACAACGCCCATTCCATAAGGGCAATCCATTTCAAAACCATAGGGTGCATAATAGGCCACTGTGAAGGTCTCTAGCTTCCCCTTTTTTGGCATCTCAAACCAGTCCATATCAGAGGAAAAACAGTTCGCACAGTCAGCCCTTGGAGGGAAGTACCTTGCTCCGCATTTTTTACACAGTGTCCCCATTATCTTTCCCTCATTGAGAAAGTCAACGAATTTAGCTATTTTTGTTGCACTTGTGAAGCTCTTTCTCCCAAACTTTTCAAATCCCATACCTACCTCCCGAATATGATTACGTTTCCGTAAAGACCAACACCGCCAATGTTGTGAACAAGTCCTATATCAGGTTCTCCAGGAACTTGCATTGCACCAGCTTCTCCCCTTAACTGGAGAACAATGGTCCTAATTTGCGACCCGCCTGTTGCCCCTATCGGGTGCCCTTTCGATAGTAATCCGCCATCCACATTTACAGGAATTGGGCCTTCTTTATAGGTTGCCCTTTCCCTTATGAGCTGTTTCCCTTCACCGGGAGGGGCAAATCCGAGTGCCTCATAAGCCATTATTTCCGCAATTGTGAAACAGTCGTGAACCTCCGCCACCTTCACGTCCTTTGGAGTTATTCCAGCCATCTTGTAAGCCTTTTGGGCGGCTATGTAGGCGACCCTGAGTCCTTTGGAGAAATCTGGACGGGATGCCATGTTCACAGACTCTGAAGCAGCCCCAATCCCAAGGATCCACACAGGTTTCTTTGAAATGGCCTTCGCCTTTTCGGCGCTTGCCAAGATGACGCAGGAACTACCATCTGCGTTTGCGCACGCATCCCCGACCCTCAAGGGCCATGAGACAATCTGAGCTAGTTTTGCGTTTGGGTTATTAGGGTCAAAATCTTCAGGTGTCACAGGCCTCCTATAGACAGCCCTTTCGTTTATCTGGCCATAAGTTGCAGATTTGATCCTTACCTGCATAAGATCGTCGAGGGTAAGTCCATTCTTTGCCATATAAGCCTGTGCGTACAAAGCATAATAGGCTGGCATCATCGTACCGAAGGGAGACTCCCACTGAATATCAGCTCCCCTGCCCATCCTCTCTTGGGATTCGGCGGAGGTGATTTCTGACATCTTCTGGAATCCTATTACTGCAACGATGTCGTGAAGTCCAGATTTAATTAGGCCATACGCGATTCTTACCCCTGTGGTACTTGATGAACAGACAGTCTCTACGTACATTGTGGGCTGAGGTATAAGTCCTAGATACTCCGCTATCACCCCAGCGGGAGACCTCTGCTTATCATACTCTGGTGCAGAACATATGATCGACGCATCCACATCTTTCGATGTAATTCCAGCATCCTGCGCAGCTTCTCTGTAAGCCTCGAAAGCCAGTTCCCTTATCGAACCCTCATAGCCTCTCACAAAATAACTTTGACCGACTCCGATTACAGCTACATCCTTTGGCATGGAAACCTCCTTCAATTTGTACCTTTTCTTCTCTGATAGATTTTAACGTATCTTGTGTGTTCTCCTAAATCCTTTGAGAACACATGGCTTCCATCGTTTTTGGAAACAAAGTAAAGATATTCCGCATTGGATGGCTCCAGTGCAGCCTTTATAGAACTTATCCCAGGATTACATATTGGACCAGGTGGAAGGCCCTTGAAGGTGTAAGTGTTATATTCGGTCTTTCTTCTTAAGTCTTCTTTCGTTATTGGCCCTTTCCTACCTGTTCCGTAAAGTACGGTAGGATCGCAGTCGAGTTTCATGCCAAGTCTTAGTCTGTTATGAAAGACGGCAGAGATCAAAGGCTTCTCTTCTTCGAGTTTTGCTTCTTTTTCAATAAGGGAGGCAAGTGTTAAGGTGGTGTGAATGTTGAGGCCGAAAGACGCCATTTTCTCCTTCAAATCTTGCCTTTCAAAAAATTTAAACGTTCTTTCTACTATCTTTTCGACGAGTTCTGCAAGCTCTATCTCATTGCTGTAAAAATAGGTATCTGGGAAAAGATAGCCTTCGATAGAGGATGAGGGGATATGGAATCTCTGGAGAAGGGTTTTATCCCTTGCAAGCTTGAGGAAATCTTCCTTCTTTATTCCAAGGTTTTTCTCCAGCATATTTGAGACATCGGATAGGTTACTACCCTCAACGATCCTAACAAGGTAAATCTTTCTTTCCCCTCTTTTCATCTTCATCACAATGTCCATTATGGACAAGTCCCTTCTCAGTTCGTACTCGCCTGCTATAAGACGCCTTCCAAAAAGGAAAGAACTTAATGCGAAAAGGATTTCCGAATTTATCAGCTCCTTCTCTTTTAAAGTTTGTGCGATCTCAAGAATCCCCATTCCTCTTTTTATCCTGACAGTTACGGTTTCTTTTCCGTTTATCTCGAAGGGGAGATTGATAAGCACCAAAAAGAGGAGGAAAAAAGAAAGTGCTAGAAGAGAGAGGGCGATCCCTTTACTTTGCCTTTCTCGCATCCAGATACCCCTGAAGAATGATCTGGGCCGCCATTATATCCATGAATCTCTTTCTCTTCCTCTGGCTTATACCTTTTAGGTCCATTATTCTGTGAGCCTCGTTTGTGGTAAATCTCTCATCCCACAAAACGACTTTTTTCGCCAGTCTTTTTTTAACCTCTTCGGCGAATTCTTCCACTTTCTTTCCATTCTTTCCGATTTTTCCCTTCATGTCCTTTGGTATTCCTATTACGATTTCCTCCACACCGTATTCGTCCACAACCTTCTTTATTTCTTCTATATCAGCCTGAAGGGTTCTCCTCTCGTATACTTTAAGCCCAAGAGCTATGGAACCTTTGCTATCTGATATGGCAAAACCTATCCTTTTTTCTCCCACATCGAGAGAAATTATTCGCACATCCTTCTATTATAGCAATTAGAGAGGGATAATCAAGACAAAGTTTCTCACCCTTTTTCCTTGACACTTCCTTAAAAATTCCTCTAAATTTATAGGGACAAATAAAATTTTTCACAAAGTCCGGAGTCGGCCATGAAACTCAAAGACAAAAATGCCATAGTAACTGGTGGAGGAAGGGGAGTGGGAAGAGCTGTCTGCCTGGCCTTTGCGAAAGAGGGAGCAAATGTTGTGGTAAATTACGCCGGTAACGAGAAGGCTGCAGACGAAGTGGTAGAGATGATAAAAGGGATGGGTGGACGAGCTCTAAAAGTTAAGGGAGATGTGGCGCAAGAGGAAGATGCAAAAAGGATTGTGGAGACATGTGTTGAGGCGTACGGGACAGTGCACATTCTCGTCAATAATGCGGGTATTACAAGGCCAGCCCTTCTGCACAAGATGGAAGTTGAAGCCTGGGATGAGGTCGTAAATGTTCACATGCGCGGTCCATGGCTCATGGTTAAGGCAGCTTCCAAGTACTTTATGGAGCAGAACTACGGAAGAATAATAAATGTGACCTCTGTGGCTGGTATTGTAGGGACAATTGGACAGATCAACTACAGCGCTGCAAAAGGCGGCGTCGTGGCAATGACGAAATCTATGGCGAGGGAACTTGCAAAGTACAATGTGACTGCCAACTGTATATGTCTAGGGATCGTAACAACTGATATGACGGAGAAGATAACGAAGGATGAGAAACTCAAGGAGATCTACATGAGAAGGATACTTCTCGGCAGATATGCGGAACCGGAAGAAGTAGCTCCTGCATTTGTCTTTTTTGCTTCAGATGACTCAAGATACATAACCGGTCAGGTTCTTTGCGTTGATGGAGGTTACGGACTAACTTAAAAATTGTGGATCCTGGAGGGGGGATGCTTTTTAAAACAAAAAGGAGGTGCCACATATGGGTGAAGTTCCAAAAGTAATAAAACAGTGGCAGATGGTTACGCCAACCACGTTTGATAAGGAAAAAAAAGAGACGATCCCAGGAAAATTTGAACTGAGAGAGGTTCCTGTCCCTGAACTGAAAGAGGGAGAGGTACTGGTTGAGGTTGCGGGTTGTGGAGTTTGTCATACCGATCTTGGGTACTTTTACGACGGTGTACCAACCGTAAGCAAACCGCCACTTACTTTGGGTCACGAGATAAGTGGAAGGGTTGTTGCAGGGGATCCCCAGTGGGTCGGAAAGGAGGTTATAATCCCGGCTGTTATGCCTTGCAGGAAGTGTTATCTTTGTAAGAT
This sequence comes from uncultured bacterium, assembly GCA_938084905.1. GTDB lineage: Bacteria > Desulfobacterota > Syntrophorhabdia > Syntrophorhabdales > JANXAF01 > CALKEQ01. Next base: position 152,019 of record CALKEQ010000004.1, on the reverse strand, counting down.
AGGAAGGGGAAATAGGTGTCTCAATCAGAAAATGCCGGGAAATTCCCTTGGTATCTACGGAGGCTTTGCGAGCCACATTCCCGTACCGTCTATTGATTTATGTGAGGTAAAGGATAGAAAGGGATACGATCTTGAGCAACTTGCCGTAATTGCCGATGCTGTCACAACTCCCTACCAGGCTGCTATGAGGGCGAACTTAAGGCCCGGAGACAACGTGATAGTTATTGGAGCAGGTGGCGGGATTGGTGTTTACATGGTTCAGATTGCTAAGGTATTGGGTGCGAAATACGTGGTTGGGTTAGAGAAAAATCCAAAGAAACTTGAGAGGGCTCTAAAGTACGGATGCGATTACGTGATCAGCACGCTCGATAAGGATAACAAAGCGGTGGTGGGGGAGTGGAGGAATTTCTGTAAGGAAAATGGTGTGGACACAATAGGGTGGAAGATTTTTGAGGTCTCCGGTACAAAGGAGGGACAGGATCTGGGACTCGATCTCATCACATACGTGAGTAAGCTCATAGTCGTTGGTTTTACGCTTGCGAAAAACGAGTACATGATTTCCAGACTTATGGCTTTCGATGCGGAAATTATAGGGACATGGGGATGTTTGCCAGAGCATTATCCCGTAGTCCTCGATATGGTTCTAAGCAAGCGGATCCTGATCGATCCTTTTGTTGAGGTGAGACCTATGAGCAGTATCGCTCAAACATTTGAAGAGATTCACAAAATCGGTTCTCCTGAAAAGAGAGTTGTTTTAAAACCAGATTTTTAAAAGGAGGTAAGTATGGGTTTGGAATGGATGCCCCGTGAACATGAATTAAAGGATCATTCAAGGCACACAGATATTTGGTGGGGTAAAGAGGCGCCTTGCACGATTTACGAAAAAAGGCCCCTTAGGGATCCAAGCGGAAAAGAGGTTCCAGGCCTTTACGTTGCTTGGATAATACTGAACAATCCTGCTCAGTACAACTCGTACACAACCCAGATGGTAAAAGGAGTAATTGCAGCCTTTGAGAACGCCTCAACTGACAGGGAGGTTGTGGCATGTGTTTTCACCGGAGTCGGACCCTACGCATTCTGCACAGGTGGAAATACGAAGGAGTATTCAGAGTATTACAGCAAGAGACCTGAGGAGTACGGCGCCTACATGGAGCTATTCAACAACATGGTAGATGCCATTCTCGGTTGTAAAAAACCCGTGATCTGCAGGGTAAATGGAATGAGGGTCGCGGGAGGACAGGAGATTGGAACAGCCTGCGATCTGACCTTGGCCTCAGACCTGGCAGTATTCGGACAGGCTGGACCCCGTCATGGATCAGCACCTGTTGGTGGAGCAACAGATTTTCTCCCTGCTTATTTGAGCATTGAGGATGCTACGTGGAGCTGCGTTTCATGTGAACTGTGGAGCGCCTACAAGATGTGGTGGAAGGGCCTAATAACAAAGGCTTTTCCCGTACTGAAAGACGAAAACGGCAAATGGGTCAGAAACCCACAGGTTATTACGGACAAGTTTATTGAGAACGGAGAGATCGTTTTTGGAGAGTTCAAAACAGGTGAGGAATACAAAAAGGCGAGAGAGTGGGTGCAGGAAAAACAGAAAAAAGGAGAGGTTGATTTCTCTCTAATCGATGCGGAAATAGACAGGATCTGCTGGACCTTCGCGAATCTATTCCCTGGATGTCTAATGAAGTCGATAGATGGTATAAGGCAGAAGAAGAGATTCTTCTGGGATCTGAACAAGCATGACCATAGGCACTGGCTAGCAGTAAACATGATGGGAGAAGCATTCCTAGGATTCGGTGCTTTCAACACGAGGAAGATAACTGGAAAGGACACAATCGACTTCATAAGGTACCGTCAGCTCATAGCTCAGGGAAGGCTTGTGGACGAGTCTTTCATGGAAGAAGTCATGCCGAAGCCCCAGAAGTGAGGGTAAAAAAGGGGGCTTACAAAGCCCCCTTTTTTATTTTCCAGGTAAAAAAGGAGGAAAAAATGTACAAGTTCATCATCTATGAGAAAAAAGACAAGATAGCCAAAATTACACTCAATCAGCCACCCTCAAATTGGTTGACAATCGAAATGATGAAAGAGATAAACGAAGCTATATTGGACTCGAAGAACGATTCGAACATCCAGATGCTGGTCTTTGATCATGTGGGAGAGAAAGCCTTCTGCGATGGAGTGTCGGTGTCTGATCACACAGAGGATAAGGTAAATGAGATGCTGGATGTTTTCCATAGGATGTTCAAGAATTTGTCCGAGCTTGACATCACGACTGTCGCTTTGGTTAACGGGAGAGCATTAGGAGGGGGTTGTGAACTTATGGCATTCTGTGATGTTGTCGTTGCCTCGGAAAGATCGAGAATCGGACAGCCAGAAATAGCAGTTGGAGTTTTTCCGCCCGTTGCTGCGGCGTATTTTACGAAATTAATAGGTCCGAAAAAGACCTATGAGCTTTTGCTCACAGGGAAGATAATTTCAGCAAAAGAAGCTGAAGCTATTGGACTTGTTACTTGTGTTCTTCCTGCGGAGAATTTTAAAGAAGAGGTAGAAAAGTATCTTAATGAATATCTAAACAAATCGAAAGTTGTTGCCATGTGGACAAAGAGAGCTATAAAGGCCAGTCTCAATTTGGATTTCCTTGAAGCATTGAAAGTAGCGGAGCTCTACTATATTTACGGACTCATGAGTACTTGCGATGCAAAGGAGGGAATAAGCGCCTTCCTAGAGAAGAGAAAGCCCCAATGGAAGAACGCCTGATCTTGACGCCAAAAGAGGAGATTGAAAATAGGATCTTCTCCCTAAAAGTTCTTATGGAGGAAAAAGGTCTTGACTGCGCTTTTTTTCACTACAAGGTCGACTACTACTACCTTTCAGGCACCATGCAGGATGCAGTTCTCTACGTTCCCCTTTATGAGGAGCCAGTCCTTTTCGTAAAAAGGGAGATTGAACGAGCAAAAAGAGAGTCTCCGCTAAAGAACGTAGTCTGGACAAAATCATTTAGGGATATAACAGAGTACGTCTCACCTGCAAAGAAAGTGGGGCTGCAGATAGATGTTTTGCCTTATAGGGAGGTTCAAAGATTATTGGGAGAGCTAAAGAATCCAGAAATTTTTGATTCCTCTTCTTTGGTGAAAGAACTTAGGAGGAAGAAATCCGCCTTTGAGATAATGCTTATGAGGGAGGCCGCAAAAATCCAAAAAAAGGTTTACGAATATGTTCCTCTCATTCTAAAAGAAGGAATGACAGAAATAGAGCTGGGAGGCCATCTTGAAGCCTACGCAAAAACGCTCGGTCACGAAGGGATACTCAGGATGAGATCATTAAACTACGAACCTTACTCTTGGCACATCCTCAGTGGGGAATCTGGTAGCGTTGTTGGGTATGCAGAATCACCAATGGCTGGATTTGGACTTTCTCCTGCATTTCCAGTTGGAGCGAGCTTTAAAAAGATAAGAAGGGGTGAGCCTGTCCTTGTGGACTTCGGGGTTTGCTATTACGGCTACCACGTAGATCAAACTAGGATCTTCGCAATTGGGGAGATACCGAAAAAGTTCGTAGATGCCTACGAGATTTCAAAGGAGATTGAGAGAAGGGTTATTGATATGATTCTTAAGGGTTTAAAAAGTGGTGAAATCTTTGAACTTGCAAAAAGGATCGCGGATAGATACGGATACTCTGAATACTATCTAGGATATGAGCCTTACAAGGTGAAATTTCTGGGGCATGGTGTTGGACTCGAGCTATCGGAGCTGCCATATATTGCGGAAAAGCACGATTACCCGATAGAGGAAGGCTCGATAATTGCTATAGAACCCAAATTCGTCTTTCCCGGAGAAGGTGCCTGCGGAATAGAGGATACCTTTTTATATCAAGATGGGAAGGTGATTCCCTTGACCGAAAGTGATGACGGTATCATTTTGCTATGAAAAAGGATACATTCGTCTGCAATATCTGCGGGTATGAGTCCTTAAAGTGGCTCGGTAGATGTCCTAACTGTAAAACCTGGGACTCTATGAAAGAGGTAAAAAAAGAAAAAGAGGTTCATCCTTCTCAGAGAGTAAGGCCAGCCCTCATAGGTGAAGAGGAAGAAGGAGAGGATAGGATAGTGCTTGGGATGGAGGAGATGGATAGGGTCCTTGGAGGTGGGTTGACCAGAGGTTCATCCATACTTCTTGGAGGGGACCCGGGAATAGGAAAAACTACACTCTGCTTTGAGATAGCCTCAAGGATCATGGAGATCAATCTGAGCTGCCTTTATGTCTCTGGTGAGGAGTCGATGAGGCAGCTTGCATCTAGGAGAAAGAGACTGAACCTCAAGCACCTTTTTTTTGTGCTTACGACGAACAATCTTGAGGACGTAATAGAGGCCACTGACGAAAGGGATTATGATCTGGTTATTATCGACTCAATCCAATCCATTTACAACCCACGCATCCCATCGGTTCCTGGAAGTCTCGCACAGCTAAAGGATGTCTCCATAAGACTGATTAACCACTTTAAAAAGAAGGATATTGCCCACATACTGATAGGTCACGTCACAAAGGAGGGACAGATTGCTGGGCCAAAACTGATTGAACATATGGTCGATACGGTGCTTTACTTTGAAGGGGAAAAGGTGTTTCCCTATAGGATCCTTCGGGCTATAAAAAACAGGTACGGACCTGTTGACGAGATCGGTATATTTCAGATGACAAAGGAAGGATTGGTAAGTGTGAAGAATCCATCAGATTACTTTATAAGTGATAAGGTTGGAGAGAACTCAGGAAGTGCACTTTTTCCGCACATATCTGGATCTAGGCCAATACTACTTGAGATTCAAACTATAACCCCAAGAACCAATTTTCCCATTCCGAAAAGGGTTGCACTTGGCTACGATGTAAACAGATTATACATCCTTACCGCCGTTCTAGAAAAAACATCGAATTTGAGTTTTTTCGAAAGGGATATATACGTGAATGTGGCAGGTGGAATAAAAGTAACGGAGCCTGCTGCGGACCTACCACTTGTAGTTTCTTTAATATCTAGCTTAAAGGACTTAAGGATAGGTAGGGACGTGGCTTTTTTCGGAGAGGTCGGTTTAACTGGTGAGATAAGACGTGTTCTTTACTCGGAGAACAGGCTCAAGGAATGTGAAAGGATGGGGATAAGGAAGGTCTTCTGTCCGAGGGGGGTGGAAAAGCCGAAGGGCCTTGAAATAGTCTCCATAGATAGCTTAAGAGAACTTTACGAGAGACTAAGATCCCTCTAAAAAATCGAGATTTAGCGTGGTTTAATTGTCTTTCTGACTTTGGTATAATTAGTGCGATGGCCTTCAGAAAGTTACTCTACTACTTCTACGAAAAGCACCTAGAAAGGGAAATTAAGAAAAATCCCCTTCCAGCCCATGTGGGGCTTATACTTGACGGGAACAGAAGATACGCAAAGGAGATGGGGTTCGAGGATATATCGATGGGACACAAGATCGGTGCCCAGAAGGTTGATGAGCTTTTAAGGTGGTGTGCTGAACTGGATATAAAGGTGATTACGATCTGGGTTTTATCGACGGATAACATCTTCAGGGAGAGTTCCGAACTGAGTAAACTCTTCTCAATAATCGAAAATAAACTTCTTGATCTTTCGAGAGATCCAGCTGTAAAAAAGAACGGGTACAAGATAAACATACTTGGCAACACAAATATTCTACCTGAAAAACTGAAAGAGGTAGTAAGGACTGTTGAAGAGTCCACAAAGGACAACAGAGAAAGGGTGCTTAACATAGCTTTAGGGTATGGGGGAAGGGAGGAAATAGTTGAGGCTGTGAAAAAGGCGATTCTTTCTAAGGAGGGACTCAGCGCAGAGGAGATAGCCAGGAGCCTCAAAGCGGAGGATATTGCAAGGTATCTTTACACATACGGAGTACCGGATCCCGATTTGATCATAAGGACAAGCGGGGAGATAAGGCTCAGCGGATTTTTACTCTGGCAGAGTGCGTATAGCGAATTTTACTTCTGTGATGCTCCCTGGCCAGCCTTTAGAAAGATCGATTTTTTGAGAGCTATAAGAAGCTTTCAGCAAAGGAAAAGAAGGTTTGGAAGATGATAACTTGTAACGATAGAGTCTCTTGCCTGAGAAACAGCGAACTATTCAAGGATCTAGACGATGATGCTTTAGAGAAACTGGCAAGTAAGCTAAAGACGAGGGTCTACCCTCCAAATACGGCAATAGTAAGGGAGGGAGCACCAGGAAACTCAATGTTCATAATAAAGTCCGGAAAGGTTGAAGTTAAGAAAAAGGAGCCATCCCTTGGAATAGACCTTACAATTGCTAGTCTCGGTGAGGGTGCCTGTTTTGGAGAAATGGCGCTTCTTACCTCAAAACCGAGGAGTGCCACATGTATCGCTACTGAGGAAACCGAAGTCTTTGTGCTTGAGAAAGAGGATTTTGAGGACCTTCTCAGGACTTACCCTGCAATTTCCATAGCGCTCAACAGAATTGTTGCTGAGCGTATGGAGAGGATGAGCCTCCAGAAGGGTATGGGGGTTGTATCGCTTTCCAAGTACAAACTCGATGCGGATGTCCTCTCTCTCATACCCCAGCAGATCATAAACCGGTACAAGGTCCTCCCCATCTCTTACTCTGACGGAACCCTAACCCTTGGTATGGTCAATCCTGGTGACATTATGGCCATAGACGAAGTTAGGAAGTTCATAAAAGGGGTTGCCATTGAAATCGTTGCCGTATTAGAAGCCGATTTCGAAAATTTTATGAAAAATGAATATCCTAGGATTATTGAGGAGAGAAGGCAGTCGGAAAAAAGGGAGTTGGATGTGGAGTCTATTTTATCTTCGATGGAATCGATTCCACAAGACATACTTAAGGGAGCAGAATTTGAAGAGAAGATGGAAGAGGATCTTGGAGTTTCGGACTTGGCAAAGGAAGCAGAAGGAGCCCCCATAGTCCGACTGGCAAACAGCATAATAGCCATGGCCCTAAAGAAGGGCGCAAGCGATATTCACATAGAACCTATGGAGAAGTCGTTAAGGGTCAGATTCAGAGTAGATGGGGTCCTAAGGGAAGAGATGGTCCTTCCTAAAAAGGTAACATTGCCGCTAATAAGCAGGATTAAGATAATAAGCAAGCTTGACATAACTGAGAGAAGGTTACCTCAGGACGGCAGAATAACCCTAAAAATGGGAGAGAGATCTGTAGACTTCAGGGTTTCAACAATTCCCACCAAATTCGGAGAAAAGATCTGTACGAGAATTTTGGATAAGAGTTCGAGCATTCAAAGCCTAGACAAGCTTATACTCCATAAGGACATTTTGAAGTTGGTCAGAGACATGATCTCAAGACCTTACGGGATCATATACGTCACAGGACCTACAGGTTCTGGAAAGACCACCACCCTTTACAGCTGCCTCTCCGAGAAAAACAGTGTGGAAGTAAACATCTCCACTGTTGAGGACCCTATAGAGTACGATCTTCCTGGCATAAATCAAGTTCAGGTGAATCCTGACATTGGTCTCGATTTTGCGCGAGTTCTTAGAGCTTTTCTCAGGCAGGACCCGGATATAATACTAGTTGGAGAAACGAGAGATCAGGAAACGGCAAAAATAGCGGTTGAGGCTGCTTTAACTGGTCACCTTGTCTTTACGACTCTGCACGCAAATGACGCACCAAGCACATTTATGAGATTAACGGAAATGGGGATAGAACCCTTTCTCATCTCCACATCTGTTATTGGGGTGATTGCACAGAGACTTGTGAGAAGGATATGTGAGAACTGTAAAGAGAGCTATTTACCAGATAAAGTTGTTTGTGAATATTTGGGTCTTGAGGAAAATACCAGGCTTTTCAGGGGAAAAGGTTGCGAAGCCTGTGGAATGTCCGGGTACAAGGGAAGGGTTGGAGTTTACGAGGTTCTAGTTGTGAAAGACAATTTGAGACGCCTAATAGCAGAAGGTGCAGAAACATCGGTTTTGAGGAGGGCTGCATGTGAAGATGGGATGATGACACTTAAGGATTATTGCCTTTTTCTTCTAAAAGAAGGACTCACCACTGTGGACGAAGTTCTAAGAACAGTTGTCATCCAAACCTGAGGGATAGATTTAATGAAATCGAAAAGACTGTACTATTTTTTTCTGGGTACAGCTTTCGTTTTTCTAGCGTCGCTATCTATCTTTCTATTCTACATTTATCACGAGGGAATCTGGAATGATGTTATGAACTACTACAGGTTTTTTTTCGATCCAAAGAAGCTAAAATCCTTCATAGCTTCGTATGGCGCGTACGCACCATTTGTTTTTGTTCTAATCCAGATCCTACAAGTTCTCTTCGCTCCAATCCCTGGTGAGGTTACAGGTTTTGTTGGTGGACTTCTTTTCGGTACCTTTTGGGGGCTTTTTCTCTCCACAATTGGTCTTACACTTGGGTCCCTTATTGCTTTCTTTTTTTCCAGGGCCTTCGGAATGGGTTTTGTAGAAAGGGTTGTAAAAAGGGAGTACATAGACTCTTTCAACAACTTCATAACCCACAAAGGTCTAAGTTTGGTCTTTATCCTCTACTTAATACCAGGTTTTCCAAAAGATATTCTTTCCTACCTCCTTGGTCTTACGCATATAAGGACTTTTGACTTTATAGTCATAAACCTTCTGGGAAGGTTACCTGGAACCTTTGTGTTATCCCTTCAAGGTAATGCACTAAGGCACGCTGAGTACAAAACCCTTATAGTCCTCGTTTTTCTGTCTGTCGTCGCACTGGTTATACTTTATTTTTCAAGAAGATACGTTGGCAGGCTGATCGGCTACCCAATCCATTTATTACTCAGAAAGCATAAGGATCAGTAAGGCTATAAAGATCCTATACCAGGCAAAAATTCTGAGAGTGTACTTCCTCAGGTAATTTATCAGGAATTTAAGACTTATGATTCCAGCAAATGTTGCGGAAACCATACCTGTTATCACGATTGTGGTTGTCTCTTTTTGTAGCTCAAAGTTTTTAAGCTCGTAAATGGACGCACCAAGAATCACGGGAATTGATAAAAGAAAAGAGAAGTCTACTGCTCTTTTTCTATCCAGTTGAAAAAGCAGGCCCATTGTTATCGTTATACCGCTACGGGACGTTCCGGGGATGAGGGCCAATGCCTGAGCGATCCCAATCGCAATGGCAATAGGGTAACTGACATCCCGTTTTCTCTCCGTTTTTTTGCTTTCCGCATAAAGCATGAGGAGTGAAACGAAAATAAGCATAAAGGCGCAGACGTACGGAGTACGCAGATTCTTTTCTATGTAGTCATGAAAAAGGTAACCGAAAAGAAAGGCGGGGATAGAAGCAAAAAGGATCTTGATTAAAAGCGACTCCTTTATCCAATCTTTTTTCCCAACATTTGCAAGATCAAAAATGACAGAAAGGAAAGCTCTGCCGTAAAGGGAAAGGGTTGCAAAGAGGGTTGCGAAGTGAAGTGCCACATCGTATGCCAGATCTCCTCCTCTAAAACCGAATATATATGGAACGAGTATAAGATGGGCTGAACTGCTAATTGGAAGGAACTCTGTTACACCTTGTATTATGCCAAGAATCACACTTTCCGTAAATGTCAAGAAACTTCCCCCGGCAGGAATCGAAATCCGATTTCCAGATACTCCCCAACTAGAGATTGGGGAAATGGAGGTAAAGGATCGACAGATCTTAAAGTTCTCAATGCTGACTCATCGTATATCCTATTTCCAGATCTCTTTTCAATTTCTACATCCACGATCCTTCCATCCTTTCTTATTTTAACAATCACTACAGTCTCCAAGTTTTTTTTGTTCGCAAGCCCGCCTGGAACCTGCCAGGCCTTTTTCACCCTGTTCCAGATTTCGCTTATGTAAGCCTGGGTAATAGGATCAAGGCTAGAGGAAGCTCCTCCTTGAGTTTTACTAGAAACTTGAAAAATTTGACCTCCATCTTTTTTCGGCTCCAATCTACTTTCAGTATGGGAAACATTAAAGTAGTGCGTCTTAGATTTAATTTCCCTTATTCGCTCTTCAAGTGATAGTAGCTCCTCCTTTGTGGCGAATCTTGGTTCCACTTTCTTCTTGGAGATTGATCTTTCTTTCTCAGCTCTTTTAACTGTTTCTTTTTCCGCCAATTTTTTGACCTTGAGGACCCTTTTTTCTCTCACGGAAGGATGGGCAGGGGGGGACTTTTTGTCTTTTACGACCTCACCGCCCCCGTATCCAACTGATGTTACAAGATTTACCGAGTAAGAAACGGGAAAATGGATCTTCTTTTCAGGTTTTCTAAGCGGAAAAGAAAGTGCCACTAAAAAGGCCATGTGTAAAAGGAGCGAAAGGATCAACATCTTGAAGAAAGAGTCCTCTTTTGTCATTCTTCCTCAGGTCTTGTAACGATGTTTATTTTATCTATACCTGCCTCCCTTATTATTCCGAGGCACCTTACCACAAAACCGTAAGAGACGTCTTTATCCGCTTTAATAAAAAGCTCCTTTTCAACTCTGTTTGAAAAGAGAAGGTTCAATGCAGGTTTAAGCTGGGAAAGACCTATCTTCTTCTCGTTTAGGAAGATTTCGTAATTCTTAGTGATATACAGGATCTGGGGTTCTTCAACGTGGGAAAGGGGCTTTGTTGTGACTTTTGGGACGTCTATTTTCATACCGTAATGCATCATGGGTGCTGTGATCATGAATATGATTAGAAGTACTAGCATAACATCAACAAGGGGGATTATGTTTATTTCTGAAAGCATCTCTTTCTTTTTCTCGATGGTCCTCATTTCTCAAGGAAGCTTATAACATAGGTTGCGAAGTTTTCCAGTCTCAGTGCAATTCTCCTACACCTTCCAAGGAGGTAATTGTATCCGACAACGGCAGGTATGGCTGTTGCAAGTCCAAAAGCGGTAGTTATTAGTGCCTCGCTTATACCTGGCGCCACAACGGGTAGGCTTGTCGTTCCCCTTATTCCGATTTCTCTAAAAGAGTCCATTATCCCCCAAACTGTTCCAAACAGGCCGACAAAAGGGGCAGTATTTGCTGTTGTTGCAAGAAATGAAAGGTACTTCTCGAGCCGCTCATTTTCCTCCTGAATAGCTATTGTAAGTCGTCTCTCCACCTCTAGAGCATTCTCTTTTGTACGGGAAGGATTCTCTTTCGGAGCCTTAATGCTACCTTCGTATGCTAAAAGAGCGATGGTGTAAAAGGGACTATCTCTCCTTGTCCTCAATTGAAGAGTTAGCTTCTTTAAAGAGTCCACATCGTTCATGATAGAAAATACGGCATTTGCCTCCCTCTCCATCTGTCCAAGCTGCCTTGCCTTAAAAAGGATTATAGCCCAGGAGACGAGTGAAAAAAAAAGAAGAATTGCCAAAACAGCCTTAGCCACAGGCCCGGCGTGGAGGATCATTCCTAGCACGCCGCCTGAGATGAGGTCCATAAAGGACATAGCCTAAATATACAACATAGGCTGGCTCATTTCAAATAAAACCCCCTGGGTAACTCCCAGGGGGAAGGGGGGTTATTATGAGAAGTTTAGGTGGAGGTGATTGGCTTAGCTAATCTCTTGTGAATTTCAACACAATCTTTGATGTTATGATAATATTTTTTCAGTCTCTTGTCAAGTACTTTTTCAAAAAAAATTCTGTTTTGGCAAGCAAAAGCCCTTTTTATGTGATTTTTTGAACAAATTCTCCTTTCGTAAGATCCTCCATATACTCGGCGACTGAAGGACAGAAAGGATCAGGTCCAAGTATGTTGCCGTAAATCTCAGCCCTTGCATAACATCCACCTTTACATTTTTGCCTGTTTATACATTGGGAGCATGGTTCACTCAGTTTAGGATTAAAAAGGGAGAGATAAAGAGGATCTCGGCTCTGTTCTCTTAAAGCAGCCAATATTCCTTTTTTTAGAACATTAGAGTAACGAACATTTGAGACATCACATAGCATAAGATTTCCTAAAGGGTCTAAGTCTATTATTTCAGGCTTCTGACTACGGCAGTGCTCTACGGAAACGTATGGGGAATCGACCCATAAATCAGCAAAGGGCATGCACCAGAGTGACACTGGGAATTTAAGGTTATGAGCAGTACTACTTATCCTTTTTAGAAGCCCAACTATACTCTTTTGATCTATGACCATATCCTTACTTGCCCGGCCAGCAGGCATCGTCAAGATGAATACCGCCTCTTCTGCTTTAAGTCTCTTCGCGAGAAGGATCTGATCCTCAATTTCGGAAAAATTGGAATCATTTATGGCTGTAATTGTTGAAAAAGGGATCCTCTTTTCCCAAAGAAGGGATGCTGCTTTTAGAGCCTTTTCCCATGAGCCTTCTCCTCTTATCCTCTTGTGAGTCTCATTTCTCGAGCCGTCAAGGCTCATGACGACTCGAAGTGGATAGCGGGAAAGAAACTTAGCCTTATTTTCATCCAGGGTAGTTCCATTTGTGAATAGTGTAAGCTCGATACCTAAAGAACAGATGTAGTCTATAAGCAGGAGGTTTTCGGAAAAAAGGAGAACCTCTCCACCTGTCAGATCAAGTTTTCTCAATCCTGCCCTGTAAGCGTCTTCGATAAGGCTTATTCTTTGTTCCCCTGTGAGCTCCTCATCAGAGAACTTAGCCACGTAACAGTGAGGACAAGAAAGGTTACATTTCTTTGTTAGGATCCATCCAATATACTCTGGTCGTCTCTCCCTGTTTAAAGACTCGCACTCCTTTTGCTCCATCCACTTTCACCCCCGAAGCCAAAAACCTGAAAATTAGTATAAGCAGACTTCCTTTCTCTTTCAAGTAGGAGGGTCCTGGAGAGCTCATTCAAGATACCGAATCAAATTTCTGAATACAGACTTCCCCTGCTCTACCTTCTATGTGTCCAAAAGATATTTTTGCGCTCGGTAGATTTTCTCCCATAACTCCATCTGCTATTTCGATCAGAGCTTTAAACTCATATCCCATAGATAGGGTTTTCTCTATGAAGACTTTGAGAAAATCTGACCAGTTTTTCCCCTCAATTTCTGCGTGAATGGTCATAACGTTGATAGAATCGGTAAGGAGGCGTTCGTAGTACTTAAGAAGTGTGTAATGGTCGTTTCCATGTAAGCCTATCACCTCATCGAGTGTGGGAAGAGTGGTAGGAATCTGAATAAGCGGGATCGATTCTCCTTCCATTACAGGGTAAAAGGGGTAATGGCCTCTCACATCACTAGAGTAAAGGAAGTTTTTTTCCTTTAGTATCTTTAAAGCATGAACATTTGTAACCCAGCCAGGTGAAGCAAAGGATCTGGGCTCATGGCCCATAAGTTTTTTGTACTTAAGGATAGCCATCTCAAGCTCCCTTTTCGTCTCACCGTAATTCATTCTTCTGATCTTATCATGCCAGAATACGTGATCATAACCGTGAATTCCAATCTCATGTTTTTTCGATATCCCAATTAAGACCTCCAAGTTTTTCTCAGCGATATAAGGACCTGGCAAGATCAGACCAAAAAGCAGATTTTTTATACCGTAAGTTTTTAAAACACCGATCCTTCTCGCTTTTGCCAGAAAACCCCTTCTTGTGAAAACCCTTTTTACGGTTCTGCCAGTTCTGTCTTTTCCCATAGGGATGAAGAAAGTTGCCTTCAAGTTGTAATCGTCGAGTATTGATGATATTTTCGGGACACCGTACTTCATTCCGTAAAATGTATCAACATCTACTTTTAGACCGATTACTCTATGCACAGAAAAATATTAGCAGCCTAAATTTTCCTTGACAAGGGGATTACCAGCTGATATAAGCTCAGAAGGCACAAAAAGTGCGAGGAGGTGGCTTATGGAAGGGGAGACCCCTCTACTTGACGAACTGGAAAAGGGTAGATGGCCAAGTTTTGTTAAGGAGATAAAGAGAGCCGCAAAAAAGAACAAAGCTGCACTTGATTTACTCAAAGTTCAAGAACTTTCTTACAAGGACAAAATAACACACTGGAAACACGGTGGAATAGTCGGTGTTACGGGTTACGGTGGAGGAGTGATTGGGAGATACTGCGACCAGCCTGAAAAATTCCCTGAAGTTGCCATGTTCCACACACTGAGAGTTAACCCTCCCGCCGGTTGGTTTTACAAAACGGATGCATTAAGGAAGATATGCGATATATGGGAGAAGTACGGGAGTGGAATGACCAATTTTCACGGCTCAACCGGAGATATCATACTCCTTGGAACAAAGACAGAAAATCTACAACCATGTTTTGATGAGCTTACGGAAGCGGGTTTTGACCTTGGTGGATCTGGATCTGCACTCCGAACCATCTCGGGATGCGTAGGTCCGGCAAGGTGCGAATGGGCCATGATCGACACCTTGGACATAACGTACAATCTGACCATGGAGTTTCAGGATGAGATCCACAGACCGAGGTGGCCTTACAAGTTTAAGATAAAGATCTCAGGTTGTCCCAATGACTGCGTTGCCGCAATTGCCCGGGCAGATTTTACGGTAATCGGAACCTGGAGAGATTCAATAAGGATCGACCAGGAGGCAGTAAGGGACTATGTGGAAAAAGGTTTCGATATAGAGAGCGTTGTAAAAAAATGCCCTACTGAGGCCATAAGCTGGGATAGGGAAAAAGGGGTTCTTAACTTTGTCGCAGAGGACTGCACAAGATGCATGCACTGTATAAACAAAATGCCAAAAGCCCTAAGACCTGGTCTGGATAGAGGTGCCACAATACTCGTTGGGGGTAAAGCTCCAATAGTAAAGGGAGCTTACCTTTCCTGGGTCATAGTACCCTTCATGAAGATGGAGCCGCCATATATGGAAGTTAAGGAGCTATTGAGAAAGATATGGGATTGGTGGGATGAGAATGGAAGGACTAGAGAAAGGCTTGCAGAACTGATAGAGAGGCTTGGACTTAAACAGTTTCTGAGGGACATTGGTCTTCCCGCCGTACCCCAGATAGTTTATAGACCCAGATCGAACCCGTACGTATTTTTAAGGAGGTAAAAATGGCAAGGACTGATATAGGTCCACCAAACTATAGGGACATGCTTCCTGAAATTATAAAGAGAAACTACGGAAAGTGGAAGTATCATGAGATAATAAGACCTGGTGTTCTGAAACACGTGGCAGAAAATGGGGAGGAACTTTACTCCGTTAGGGTAGGATCTCCGAGACTTGTAAGCGTCGATTTTATAAGGGACATATGCGAGATAGCGGACAAGTACTGTGATGGTCACCTTCGTTTCACAAGCAGGTACAACATAGAATTTTTAACGGATAAGAAGGAGAATGTGGATCGTATAATAGAAGAAGTTCAAAAACTCGGTCTGCCAGTTGGTGGGACGGGAAACTGTGTCACTAACGTAGTCCATACACAGGGTTGGATACATTGCCACAGTGCGGCAACTGACGCCTCCGGAATTGTGAAAGCTATAATGGATGAGCTTTACGACTACTTTGTCTCAATGACCCTTCCCGCGTACGTAAGAATAGCAGTCGCATGTTGCATAAATATGTGTGGCGCAGTTCACTGCTCCGATCTTGCCGTAGTTGGAGTACACACCAAGCCTCCAAAAATAGATCATGAGAAAGTTTCGGCCCTGTGTGAAATACCAACAACAATCCAGTCCTGTCCCACAGGAGCAATAAGAAGGCATCCAGATCCAAACATAAAAAGTGTGATCGTAAGGGAAGACCTGTGCATGTATTGTGGGAACTGCTTCACCGTTTGTCCTGCCATGCCTTTGGCAGATCCGGAAGGGGACGGTGTAGCCATATACGCTGGAGGAAAGGTTTCGAATGCGCGTAAACCTCCAATGTTTTCCAGAATGATAGTACCTTATCTTCCAAACAACCCGCCCAGATGGCCTGAGGTTGTGGATGTGATAAAAAGGGTTCTTGAAGTTTACGCCAAAAATGCAAGGAAGCATGAAAGAATGGGAGAATGGATAGAGAGGATAGGCTGGGAGAAATTCTTCAAACTAACAGGTATTCCATTTACAGAGCACCACATTGACGATTTCACTCATGCCGTTGAAACGTTCAGAACGACGACACAGTTCAAATGGTAGGGGGTCTCTATGGGTGAAGTGACGGAGGAGCTAAAAAAGAAAATCTTAGATTATTTAAAGACCGTAAGCAAGGCAAAAAACAAAGATGTTGCAAGGGCCATCGGGGAGGAAAAACACATCGTAGACAAGGCGATTGCCGAATTGAGCAAGGAGGGTAAAGTAGAGTACATTTACCTAGGAGCCTCATTTGTAAAACTGAAGGATAGTACCTGAACCTATGAGATTGAAAAAAGCTCCGCCGAGGGTTCTTCTCGGTTCTCCTTTTGGTCATTCTGGAAAAACGGTCATAAGTTGCGGAATATCCAGGATACTGAGGGAAAGAGGTTACAAACTCCAGACCTTCAAAAAAGGGCCAGACTACGTAGATCCTTCCTGGCTTTCAGCTGCGAGTGGTCGTCCATGTAGAAATCTCGATCTTTACCTTATGGGAACTGAGAAAGTCCTTGAGCACTTTGTTCACTGCTCAGCCGGTTCCGATTTTGCACTAATTGAAGGAAACATGGGATTGTATGACGGTCTAGAAGAAAATGGATTTGGTAGTTCTGCCCACTTATCTAGGCTCCTTAAAACCCCAGTTGTTCTTGTAGTTAACACGGAAAAAATTACGAGGAGTATTGCTGCACTTGTTAAGGGTTACATGGATTTTGAACCTGAAACGATGATTTCTGCGGTAATACTGAATAGGGTTTCAGGAGAGAGGCATGCGCTAAAACTAATCCAAGCAATTGAAAAAAACGTAAATATACCTGTTCTTGGAGTAGTTCCTAAGGAGGAGAGCTTATTAATAGCTGAAAGACATCTAGGGCTCATTCCTTTCGGAGAGGAAAGGAAGAATCGGTTGCTTCTTGAAAGGATCGCCTCTTTCATTGAAAGGCACGTTGATGTGGAAGGGGTAGTAGATTTGGGGAAGCAGGCACAAGAGCTTGTCTTTAAGGACAAGGGGGAAAAAGTTGTAAAAGAAAGTCGGGTAAAGATCGGTGTTTTTTACGACCATATTTTTAATTTTTACTACCCTGAAAATTTGGAGGCACTGATTCGCGAGGGGGCCGATCTTGTCTTCATAAATTCGACTGCCGAAAGAAAGATCCCTGAAGTTGATGGGCTTTATATAGGTGGTGGTTTTCCTGAGCTTCACCTCAAGGAGCTTACATCCAATAGGGAACTGATGGATGAAGTTGCACAGTTTGTGGAAGATGGAAAACCCGTGTACGCTGAGTGCGGCGGTCTCATGTACCTTTGTGATCACGTATTCTTTGATGGTTATAATTTCAAAATGGTCGGTCTTATCCCTGCTCAAGTTCTCCTGACAAAAAAACCGCAGGGTCATGGATACGTTGAGGCAAAGGTTGTGGAAGAAAACCCTTACTATAACTTGTGGGAAAGGATAAAAGGCCACGAGTTCCACTATTCAACTTTGAAACTTAAAGACAAGGTCCTTTTTACACTTAGGATGGAAAGGGGGAAGGGGGGAGATGGAATAAATGATGGAATTTTATACAAAAACATGTTTGCCTCTTATATGCACATTCATGCTCTCGGCGTTCCATCCTGGGCTGAGAGGTTCGTCCGTCTATGTCGAGAGTTGAAAGAGAAGAACGAGTGTAATTATACTTTTGAGGAGGCAAGGCATAACTAAAGAAGAAAGACCGTTAAGTGCCCTGTGTGCGGGATGGAAATAGAGGTTGGGTCAGAAGTTGCAAAGCTTTACGGTGCTGTGAGAGGTGCTCCTTGGGCCACTTCCACCTTTGAGGGTGTTGAGTACTTCTTTTGTTCTGATGAAAACCGAAAAAATTTTATCAAATAGGAGGAGGGAGTATGCCAAAGGCGATCTTAGGTGGGATCGAAATTGAAGTTGATGAGGATGGTTTCATTCAAGAGCCTGAAAAGTGGAACAAGGAGGTGGCAGAGGACCTGGCAAAAATTGAGAACGCCTATCCAATGACGGAGGAACATTGGAAGGTTGTGAACTACTTAAGGGACTATTATCTTAAATACGAAATAGCACCACCCATCAGAATGCTTTGTAAGCAGACTGGCTTTGACCTAAAAAAGATCTACGAGCTTTTTCCATCAGGCCCAGCAAAAGGAGCATGTAAGATCGCGGGACTGCCAAAACCAACGGGCTGTGTGTAACTTTTAGGGCAAAAAAGATTTGCCCTTTCCAAATTACATGGAAACTTTTCTGGCGTTACTTACTTATTTCGCCTATTTTTTCATTATACTCCTCTACACGGTGAAGCTGATAAAATACCTGAGGATGCCAGTCCATCTAAGGTGGGAGCTCTATCCTGTGATCGATGAGGGTGAGTTCGAAGAGGAAAAGAACTGGATCGAAAAGCCGAGGAAAAAAAGGTATCTGAAAGGTTTTCTCTTTCTTCTCAAAGACTATTTCACTCTCTTTGATTATGCGAAAAACAATTTCCCCTACTGGCTCGGTATATACCCCTGGCATATGGGATTTATTCTCATTATTATCTTCCACATTCTTTGCTTCTTTGGTGGCCTATCAATTGTAAAAGGGATAGGAGTCTCTTACGACTCAGAGGCATTTATAGGCAGATTTCTCTACTTGGCTATTCTCCTTACAGGAGTTATAAGCTTTCTTGCGGGGATTTTTGGAAGCGTTGTTGTGGCCTTAAACAGGATCCTAAATAGAAACCTGCGCGACTACGCATCAATCCAAAATTTTTTCACTTATTTTTTCACATTCGTCGTTTTTTTCACTGGCTTTTATTCTTGGTTTTTTACGGATCCCCACTTTTTTGAATACAGGGAGTTCTGGGTAGGCCTACTTACAGGAAGATTTAGAGATGTTAGTTTCTGGACAAAGATACACATAATAGCCTTCGATTTTTTTCTCATTTACCTTCCATTTACCCGCTCACTCCATTACATTACTAGGTTTTTTGCCTTTTTCCTGATAAGATGGGACGATGAACCTAACATAAGGGGCAGTAAACTTGAGAAAAGGCTCACTGAGGTTCTCAAAAGAAGGATATCATGGTCTGCTCCGCATGTACAGAAGGGAAGTAGCTGGAGCGATGTTGCGAGGTTTATCCCCTAAATGAGGATAGAGGATATTTCAAAAAAGAGTGAGATTCTTTTGAAGCTAAAAAAGGAAGATTTTATGCCTCTTCCCCATCCGTACGAGAAGGGAGATCTTGAACCTGAGATAAGGGATCTTACCGAGGAACAGTTGAAGAAAATTGAAGCCTCCCTTGACGGAATAAGTGGAGTAGGATTAAAGAAGCCAGAAACAAAAGAGGAGGAGAACGAGCTTATAAGAAAGTTCCTCTCCGGATTAGAAAAGCTCCTCTCTCCTGATGACAATTGGACGTTTCTTATGCCATTTTACCATTCCCTTGAGTACTGCGTTAAGTGTCAGCTGTGCAGCGATTACTGCCCCATTTACCTTTCCTCTGGAAAAAAGGAAATCTATAGACCAACATTCAGGGCAGAAATCCTAAGAAGGATAACTGAGAGATACGTGAAAAAGAAAAAAAGACTGACTCGTTTAATCTCAGTAGGGGATATAGAACTTAACTGGCAGACTGTTGCAAGACTTGCAGAGCTGGCGTATAGGTGCACTCTTTGTAGGAGATGTGCGAAGGTATGTCCCCTAGGAGTTGACAATGGACTCATAACCCATGAAATAAGAAAACTCTTCAGTCAAGAAATGGGTATTGCGCCTCGGGAGTTACACGAGCTTGGCACAATCCAACAGCTGAAAGTAGGTTCATCAACCGGTATTACCTCTCGGGCCCTAAGTAACATCATCGAATTTATGGAAGAGGATATTGAGGAGAAAACTGGCAGGAAGATTAAGATACCTGTTGACAAAGAGGGTGCTGAGATCCTTTTACTTCACAATGCGGGAGAGTTTTTGTCCTGGCCTGAGAATACTGAGGCATTCGCCATACTTTTTGACATTGCAGGCATTGACTGGACGTTGTCGAGCGAGCTCGTTGGTTATGATGCTGTAAATTACGGGGTTTGGTATGACGATATACAACTTGCAAGGATAGCTACAAGGCATGCGGAGATTGCGAAAAAACTTAAGGTGAAAAAGATAAGCCTTGGAGAATGTGGTCATGCTCATAAGGCGATGATAGTCATTGCAGACCGCATCCTCGTTGGAGATTTGAACATCCCAAGGGAGAGTGCCATCCCCCTTCTAAGAGAGCTTGTGCTTAGTGGAAAGTTGAAACTCGATCCTAGGAGAAACAACTTTCCTGTCACACTTCATGACCCATGTAATATGGTCAGACTTATGGGTATTGTTAAACCTCAAAGGGAGATACTCAGAAGAATATGTCCAGATTTCAGGGAAATGGAACCCCACGGTGTTGATAACTACTGCTGCGGAGGTGGAAGCGGTTTCGCTATTATGCAATCTATGAATTTTCCCGACTGGAGAAATTCTATATCGGGAAGGATGAAGCTCAAGCAGATACTTGAAGTCTTCAGTGATGTTATTTCTCCTGAGGTAAAGAAGTACGTATGTGCACCTTGCTCAAACTGCAAGGGTCAACTGAGAGATCTTTTCAACTACTTTGGTGTGAACAAAAGGTGCGGAATTTTCTATGGAGGGCTTGCGGAGCTTATCGTTAATGCTTTAGCGGACCTGAAAAGGCCCTTTATAGATTGGGAGTGGCACTGATCTGGAAGCCTCCGAGAAAAAAAATCCCGACCTTTTCTGCTATAGCCTTAAGTATTCCCTGTTTTATAGCCCTTTTCAAATCGAAATCGGGATCATCAAGGTTTCCGCTCACAACAAAGTCGAATACTACATCTCCTTTTTTGTCTTTGAGTATAAAGAGGGCTCTTTTTAAAGTTTCCTCTAAAAATCTGCTTCCAATACGGGATGTGTGTCCGATCTTCAAGTCTCTAATGATTACCTTGCAAGGCGCATTAAGCTTTTTGGCGAAAACAGTGATTCTCATTTCCAGATCGATCAAACCCTTCTCTATCTTTAAGTCATCCCTTGTCTTTTTCAGATAGGGCTCGAGGATCTTTATATCGAGATCCCTTATCTTTAATGTTGAGTCCGTATCTTTGTTCGCAAGGTTGATCTTTCCAGATCCCGCAAGTTTTGCAGTAGACTCATATCCAGGAATCTCCGCTTGAAAATCGAATAAGATGGCTCCTCTCTCCAAAGGATGAGAGAGGTTCTTTATCACCATGTTCAGATTTCTGATCTTAAAGGCAGCGGAGAGACTTTCTGTTCCTCTGTCTACGTAGTCTATCGAGCCATTTACTATCTCAGTTTTTTCCACGTTTAGAGAAATCTTCTCTCTCTTTTCCTTTCTTTGCGTTGGGCGATCTTCAATTTTCTCGCTCTTTATTGGGAATACGAAAAGAGGTTTTCCTTTTCTATCCGTTTCAATCAAAAGGTAAGGTTTTACAATCCTTATCTCAGAAATTGAGTATTCCTTTTTCAGAATTTCCAAAATGCTCGGCCTGATTGTGACCTTTTCCGCCTTTCCAATTTCCCTCCCTCTTTTGTCCCTTAAGGCCACATTCGAAAGGGTGATTTCCCTAAAGTTAGAGGATACGCTTTCAATTGAAAGGTTCTTTCCCGCATAGGATTCTATCTTGGACTTTAAGATTCTTTTTGACTGGACGTGGATGGCAAAAATGGATATGGAAAGGATAAAAAGAGCGACAGCGGTAATTATTAAGGCAGTTCCGGTCTCCTTTTTCAGTCTCAAACTATCTCCTGAAAAGAGAGAAGAAGATGGTTAAAAGAATACTGATGATGAGACAGGTCGTTATTGGAAAGTAAAAGGAGAACCTTTCCCTCTTAACGTATATATCACCTGGCAGCCTCCCAATGAAAGGGATTTTTTCTCCGATTGTGAGTATGATACCTATGGCGGCAATTAAAAGGCCAAAGAGAATGAGTAGCTTTCCAAGTCCTCCCATTTTTAATTAAATATAACTCAGTTTCACCCCAAGCTCAATTTCTGTGTCTTTCTTTCTCGCTGAAAATGCACCCACAGTAATTCTGTCTGTACAAGTTAAGGTCCTTCGATTTCCTCACACCTTCACTCCAGCCCTCTCTAAAATCGAAGTAGAGGAAATTTAAATTGTACTTTCCACAGAGCTCTTCGCAAATTTCCCTTATTTTCTCATGTTTCTGATACTTGCTGTAAAGAAGGGTTGTGGTAAAGTTAGAGAATCCGTCCTTTTGGGCACGCTCCGTAGCTTTCTCTATTCTTGTCCTGTAACAGAATATGCATCTTTCAGCCTTACTCTCGATCTGTCCCCCTATAAAAGACTCCAGATCGTATGAGGAGTCCACAACTACTGGAAGCATAACCATTCTGGCGTAAGTAAGTAAAGTTTCCAGCCTCCTTTTAAATTCAGAGTAAGGATGTATGTTGGGATTGTAGAAAAAGCCAGTGACATCGTAGCCCTTTTCCCTCAGCACTTTTAAAGGGTAAATAAGACACGGAGCACAGCATATGTGAAGAAGTGTTCTACTGTTCATTTGATTTTATATTTAGCTCCTCCTTTATTTTCGCTCTTGCAGCAGCAAGCTTCGCAACAGTAACTCTATAAGGAGAGCAGCTTACGTAATCCAGGCCAATTTTGTGGCAAAACTCAACGGAATTCTCCTCACCGCCATGTTCTCCACATATGCCTATCTTTATATCCTTCCTTGTTAGCCTCCCAAGTTCAACAGCCATCTTCATCAACTTACCAACCCCTTCCTCATCTATCCTCTGAAAAGGATCGTAAGGATAGATACCATTTTCCAGATAGTACCTTAAAAATTTTCCCGCATCGTCCCTGCTCATTCCAAGAGTTGTTTGGGTTAGGTCATTTGTTCCAAAAGAGAAAAACTCTGCTTCCTTTGCGATTTCATCGGCAGTGAGAGCGGCTCTCGGAACCTCAATCATCGTTCCCACCCTGTACTCTATCTTTAACCCGTATCTTTCCATTGTCTCCTTTGCGACAGAGTCAATAATTCTTCTCTGTGAAGAAAGCTCGTTTATGTGGCCAACCAGAGGAATCATAATCTCAGGTTTCACATCTATACCTCTTTTTTTCACCTCACAGGCAGCTTCAAATATGGCTCTTGCCTGCATCTCAGTGATCTCCGGGTACATTATCCCTAGACGGCAACCTCTGTGCCCGAGCATGGGGTTTGCTTCTTTTAAAGCCTCTATCTTTGAGGCAAGGGAATCATAGGTCATCCCCAATTTTTCTGCCAGTGATCTTATTTCCCTTTCCTCCTTTGGCAGAAACTCGTGTAATGGTGGGTCAAGGGTTCGGATTGTGACGGGTTTTCCCTTCATAACCTCAAATATGCCTATAAAATCATTTTTCTGCATCGGAAGGAGCTTGGAGAGCGCTCTCTCCCTTTCCTCCTTATTTTCTGCCACTATCATTTCCCTTACCGCATCTATTCTATCCCCTTCAAAGAACATATGTTCTGTTCTGCACAGCCCGATCCCCTCCGCTCCAAAAGCGAGCGCTATCTCGGCCTGATCTGGCTTGTCGGCATTTGCGTAGACTCCAAGTCTTTTCTTCTCCTCTGCCCAGCTCATAAGAAGGGCGAAGTCCTGATAGATCTGGGAATCCTCCGGCTTTAGCCTTTTTTCTAGAAGAACCTGAAGTACCTCAGATGGTCTCGTTTTTATTTCTCCCTCGAAGACCTCTCCTGTTGTCCCATCTATTGAGATTTTTTCTCCTTCCCTTATTATCCTCCCCTTTACGCTCATCATTCTCTCTTTGTAGTTCACCTCTATCTCCTCGCAACCAACAACACAGACCTTTCCCATCTGTCTTGCGACAAGGGCGGCATGACTCGTCATTCCTCCTCTAGAAGTCAATATTCCCTGGGCGGCATTCATTCCCCTTATATCCTCTGGAGATGTCTCGATGCGGACAAGAATAACATTCTTACCCTCCTTTGCCCATTTTTCGGCGTCTTCCGCATTAAAGACAACCTGCCCTGTTGCAGCGCCAGGTCCAGCGTTTAAGCCTTTTGTCAAAAGTTTCCCCGCCTTAAGAGCTTTTTCCTTTTCAGCCGGATCGAAGACGGGTCTTAGTATCTGGTTTAACTGCTCCGGTTCTATTCGCATTATGGCTTCCTCTTTTGTTATGAGTCCTTCTCTAACCATGTCTACAGCTATTTTGAAAGCTGCAAATGCGGTTCTTTTTCCAGATCTTGTCTGAAGCATCCATAACTTTCCTTTCTGAATTGTGAACTCTATATCCTGCATGTCCTTATAATGGCGTTCAAGGATATCTCTGATCTTCAGGAGTTGGTCGTAAATCTCTGGCATTTCCTCTTCCAATGATTTTTGCTGAGGGTCTGTCTTCTGTCTCTTATTTATAGGTAGAGGAGTTCTTATTCCCGCAACCACATCCTCACCCTGAGCGTTTAGCAGATACTCTCCGTAAAATACGTTCTCTCCAGTTGCAGGGTTTCTTGTGAAAGCCACCCCTGTTCCGGAGTCATTCCCCATGTTTCCAAAAACCATGCACTGTACATTTACAGCTGTTCCCCAGTCTTCTGGAATGTTGTTTAACTCCCTATAAGCCCTTGCCCTCGGATTGTTCCAAGATCTAAATACTGCCCCAATTGCACCCCAAAGCTGCTCGTAGGGGTCATCTGGAAAGTCTTTTTTTGTCCTCTCTTTAATGAGATTTTTGAACTCCCTCACAATTTCTTTCAAATCATCCACAGTGAACTCCACGTCAAACTTTATGTTCTTCTCCCTTTTTTTTCGGTCTATTATTTCCTCAAAAGGGTCATGCTCATCCTTACTTTGTGGTTTAAGACCAAGAACAACGTCCCCATACATCTGGACAAACCTTCTATAACAGTCCCATGCGAACCACTCGTTCCCTGTGATTTTCGCAAGACCCTCAACTGTCCTTTCGTTTAGGCCAAGGTTGAGAACCGTATCCATCATTCCAGGCATGCTCACTTTCGCACCTGATCTGACCGAGAAAAGAAGGGGGTTTGACGGGTCTCCAAATTTTGCTCCCATTAACTGTTCAACCTTCTTTATGTTTTCCATTACTTCCTCTTCAAGACCGGGCGGAAGTTGCATGTTGTTCTGATAGTAATACGTACACGCCTCTGTCGTTATGGTGAAGCCCGGGGGCACGGGAATACCAAGATTTACCATCTCTGCAAGAGATGCACCTTTTCCTCCAAGTAGGTCCCTTTTTTCTTCTCCTCCTTCAGCCTTTCCTCCTCCAAAGAAATAAACGTACTTTTTTTTCATCTCTTCCCCCCATTACTCGGATTTTATTTTCTGAAAATCGCAAAATGAAAGAAATGTATCCCTTATCTTTTTCAGAAGCGCAAGCCTATTTTCCCTTATGGTTTTATCTTCCACCATTACAAAGACATTGTCGAAGAAAGCGTCTATTGGGTCTTTAAAATCTATAAGTAAAGAGAGAGCCTCCGCGTACCTTTTTTCTCGAATGAGATAAAGGTAGGGTCCCTTCTTTAACTCGTAAGTTTTGAACAACTCTTCCTCTTCTTTTTTCTCAAAGAGCTCACTTTTCACGTTATCCTCATTTTCAAATTTCTTCGTTATGTTAAATACCCTTTTGAAACCAATTAGCAATCTTTCAAATTCGGGAATCTGCCTCATTCTATGAAGGCTTTCAAGTCTTAGATAGCCGTCGTAGAGATCTACTGAGGCGAAAGCCATAACACTTTCAACTAAATCCTGATCGAACCCCCTTTCGATCATTAGGAATTTAAATCTTGTGGCAATGAAGTCTATGAGGTCTTCTTTAACCCTTTCAAGGGGCATTCGGTTGCTTATTTTTTCTCCTTCTCTATATGCGCATGAGATAAGCTCGTCAAGGGGAAGGAAAAGACCCTTTTCCACAAGTATCCTAATGAGACCTATAGCGCACCTTCTTAATCCGTAAGGGTCAAAATTCCCTTTCGGGGTAATCCCCAGTGAAAAGAAAGAAACAAGCGTGTCTATTTTGTCCGCAATACCCATTATTGTACCGAGCCATGTATTGGGCAGTTTCCCTTCCGATGAAAGGGGGTAGTAATGTTCCTCGATAGCCATACACAGATCCCCTTCCTCGCCTTTCAATTCCGCATAGATTTTTCCCATTTTACCCTGAAGCTCGGGAAATTCAGAGACCATGCGGGTCAAAAGATCAACTTTCAATAACTTCGAGGTCCTCTCCAAATTCGGAATATCTGCCAAGTTGAAGTGACTTTTTAGAAAACGGGCTATACCCTCAATCCTCTCCACCTTCTCTTTCATGCTCCCAATCTTTTCGTGATAGATCACATTTGAAAGTTTCTCATAAAGGGAAAAAAGATCCTGCCTTTTGTCCTCCTCAAAATAGAACTTCGCATCATCGAGTCTGGCCTTTAAGACCTTCTCATTTCCCTTTACGATGATTCCCTCATCTCGAGGTAGGATGTTTGCAAAAAAGATGAAATAGGGAGAAAGGGTTCCATCTTGAGAGATGAGGGGTATGTACTTTTGGTGAGACTTCATTACGTTCACAAGTACAGAAGGTGGAAGGGAAAGATAGGAAGGATCGAATTTCCCCTTCATAGGGTATGGATACTCGGTCATGTACAAAATCTCATTGAGAAGTGGTTCGTCATAAAGGGCTTTTGAACCTGTTTCTTCCTCTATTTTTCTTATCCCTTCTACTATGAGATTTCTCCTTTCCCTCTCATCAACTATCACATACGCCTCTTTAAGCTTTGAGAAGTACTCAGAAGGTCTTAGAATTTGGACTGGATTTGGGCAAAGAAATCTATGACCATAGGAGAGATTTCCGCTTTGGACGTCTGCGATTTTGAGTTCTATAACGCTTTCTCCGAAAAGTACGAGAAGCCAACGGATGGGTCTGGCAAACCCGAATGTTTCATAACCCCATCTCATCTTTTTTGGAAGTGGAATTTTTTCCACAGCATCTCTTATTATCTCTGGAAGTATATCCTCCGTATTTTTTCCTCCCTCTCTCTTTTCGCATGCAATAACTTTGACCCCATTTTTCTCAACTATTAGCAAGTCTTTTAAATCTACGCCCTGTGACCTGGCAAAGCCGAATGCAGCCTCCAAGGGGTTGCCCGATGAATCGTAGGCGATTTTTACCGGAGGTCCGTACTTTAATGTAATCGTCTCTTTTTGCCTAACTGATACACTATTGACGAGAACAGAAATTCTTCTCGGTGTCGCGTATGAAGAGGAGTGACCGAATTGTACCCCCCTTGATGCAAGAGCCTCCTCTATTAATGTTCTGAAAGCTTCCTTTACATTTTCAATTATTCGGGCCGGTAGTTCCTCTGTCCCGATTTCAATAAGAAGGTCTTTCATTTCTTCCGGTTGAGGAGGGGATAGTTGAGCTCCTTTCTTTTCTTAAGATACAATTCTGCTGCCATTTTGGCAAGATTTCTGACCCTTGCAATGTAATGGGCCCTCTCCTGGACGCTAAGGATACCTCTTGCATCCAGAAGATTAAAGATGTGAGAACATTTAAGACAGAAATCGTACCCCGGATACACGAGCTCCTTAACCTTTAGCATTCTTACCCCTTCACTTTCATAAATATCAAAGAGCTTCCTTAGGGTTTCAGGATCAGATTCCTCAAAATTGAATATGGAGTACTCCCTTTCCGGTTCCAAAAAAATGTCTCCATACAGGATATCCCCATTCCACCTTATCTGAAAGACACTATCCACGTCCTGGAGATACATGGCGATTCTCTCTAATCCATACGTGATCTCGCACGTAATAGGATTGAGATCTATTCCACCGCACTGCTGAAAGTAGGTAAACTGTGTTATCTCCATTCCGTCAACCCATACTTCCCATCCCAAACCCCACGCACCCAAGGTGGGAGACTCCCAGTCGTCCTCCACGAACCTTATGTCGTGCGTCCTTGGATCAATACCTATCCTCTTTAGGCTTTCCAGGTAGATCTCCTGGATATCCTTAGGATGGGGTTTCATTATCACCTGAAACTGGTAGTAATGCTGGAGCCTGTTTGGATTCTCACCGTACCTTCCGTCAGTTGGCCGCCTCGATGGCTGCACATAGGCCGTATTCCAGGGCTCAGGACCTAGTGCCCTAAGGAAGGTTGCAGGGTGGAAAGTTCCTGCACCTACTTCCATGTCGTAGGGCTGCTGAACAACGCATCCTTTCTCTGCCCAGAATTTTTGAAGCTCTATTATGAGGTCCTGAAGGAACATTTTTTCTTGTATAACACAAAAATCCCCAAAAGAAAAGCTCTTTTGCAAAAGGACCTGTAAATCACTTGCGGTCAAGAGGTCCAAAATGTTAAAAAGTCATAAAAAATGGAGAAACCGAAGGATTTCATCAGGGAGATTATTGAGGAAGATTTAAGAGAGAAAAGGTACGGAAAGGTTGTAACAAGATTCCCCCCTGAGCCCAATGGATATTTACACATAGGACACGCAAAGTCCATTTACCTTAACTTTGGTATTGCTCAGGAATATGGCGGTAGCTGTAATCTTAGGATGGATGACACGGATCCGGAGGGGGAAAAGGAAGAGTACGTAAAGGCGATAATTGAGGATGTGAAATGGCTCGGTTTCGATTTTGGGGAAAAGGTTTTTTTTGCGTCAGATTACTTTGACAAGCTATACGAATTTGCAGTGGAACTGATAAAGAAAGGAAAGGCGTATGTTTGTCATTTAAGTCCTGAAGAGATAAAGGCTTACAGGGGAAGTTTCACTGAGGCTGGAAAGGAGAGTCCCTATAGGAACAGATCTGTTGAGGAGAACCTTCAGCTTTTTGAAAAAATGAAGAATGGGGAATTTGAAGAAGGATCATGCGTACTTAGGGCAAAGATAGATATGAAATCGCCCAATTTGGTCATGCGCGATCCTGTGATCTACAGGATAAAAAAGACCCCCCATTATAGAACAAAGGAAAAGTGGAAAATATACCCCATGTACGATTTTGCCCACCCCCTCTCAGACGCCCTAGAAGGTGTGACACATTCAATATGTACCCTTGAGTTCGAAAATAATAGGCCCTTATACGACTGGTTCATAGAGGAGTTAGTCCCTTCCAAGGAAAGACCGAAACAGATCGAATTTGCAAGACTCAATCTGAGCCACACCGTACTGAGTAAGAGACTACTCTCTATACTTGTAGAGAAGAAGATCGTTGACGGATGGGATGACCCGCGAATGCCCACCCTTGCGGGCTTAAGAAGAAGAGGATATACACCAGATGCGATAAAAGAGTTCTTACGGAGGATAGGTGTTGCGAGGAATGAGAACTTGATCGACATATCCTTACTTGAGCATTGCGTAAGGGAGGACCTCGATTGGAAGGCTCCGAGAATCATGGCAGTTCTGAGACCAATTGAAGTGATTATAGAGAACTACCCCCCTGGGAAGGTGGAGATAATAGAATGTCCAAACCATCCAAAAAGGCCTGAGATGGGCAAGAGAGAGGTCCTCTTTGGAAGGGAGATACTCATAGAGGAGGACGATTTTTCAGAGAATCCTCCAGAAGGGTACAAAAGGTTAACCCCAAAGAACCATGTTAGACTAAGGTACGCATATAGGATAAAATGCAAAGAGATAATTAAAGATGCAAGTGGAAAGGTCGTCAAATTGATTTGCACATACGATCCAGATTCTATAAAAGAAGGCAACAAAGTAAAGGAGGGAGTGATCCACTGGTTGGGAAAGGAGAATGCAGTAGCATCCGAGGTAAGACTTTACGATAGGCTGTTTCTTGTGCCCGATCCCGCCTCTTACGGAGACGATTTTATAAAGTACGTAAATCCAAAGTCTAGGGAGATCCTTTTCCCATCCTATGTGGAAAAACGAATCTTAAATGAGGAACCAGGAAGTGTCTTTCAGTTTGAAAGGATAGGATACTTCTGCATTGATTCTAAGGACTCCAAAAAGGAAAGACCCGTCTTTAATCTTATCGTACCTTTGAAGGATAGTTACGGAAAGAAATGATCTTGGAATCTTAGGCTGGGGGACAAGGATTCGAACCTTGATTCACGGGTTCAGAGCCCGTTGTCCTACCGTTGAACGATCCCCCAGTCTAAATAAATAATACCATCTAATCGGCTTACGCGTCAAGAAAGCTACTCCACATGGGAAACTTATCCCATTTTTTCGGTTGAAAGTCCGTAGAGATTCGTCTATATTAGGTTCTTGCCAGCCGTAGATAACGAAAAAAATGCTTTCCAAATTCCTCCTTTCTCTTTTGATACTGACAACGATTTCATTGCCTGGCTATGGGAAAGATCTTATTGTATTTTCCGGCGCTGCGGGCAGGCCACCACTTGAAGAAGTCGCCAAGATCTTTGAGAGAGTAACTGGTGTGAAGGTTAGACTTATTTTCAGCGGTTCGGGAGTTGTCCTTTCCCAAATGGCTCTATCACCTAAAAGTGATGTCTATTTTCCCGCCTCGTCAGAATTTATGGAAATCGCAAAAAGAAAGGGGCTTGTATTTCCAGAGACGGAAAGGCGTGTAGCCTTCCTTGTTCCTGCAATCGTTGTACAGAAGGGAAACCCAAAAGGGATAAGGGGACTTAGAGATCTCATTAGGCCCGGTATCCGGTTAGTATTGGCGAACCCTGAAGTTGTCGCATTGGGGGTTTATGCGGTTGAAATAATAGAGAGTAACCTCTCAGATTCCGAGAAAGCTCTCCTTAAGAAGAACATAGTTACTTATATGGAGACTTGTGAGAAGGTTGCGACAGCTGTTTCCCTGAAGATGGTAGATGCGGCAATAGGCTGGGAGGTATTCCAGCACTGGGACCCGAATCGTATTGAGAGTATACCCTTAAGGAAGGAGGAGATTAAGCGCATAGGCTACATGCCTGTTGCCATATCTACGCGCACAACCAATAAGCAGCTTGGGCTTCGATTTATCGATTTTTTGCTTTCTGACCAGGGAAAGAGGGTTTTCAGAAAGTTCAATTACTTTGCAACACCTGAGGAGGCATTTGCCTGGGTCGGAGAAAAGAAGCCGATTGGAGGGGTATACGTTGTCCCAGGGGAATGGGTAAAATGATGAGCTTAAAGAGAGTAACCATTCTCTTGAGCTTTTGTATCTTTTCAATTTATGCACTTCTCATTTTGTCCCTTTTCTATTTCTTTTCGGGAGAGAGCCTTCTTTCCATACTTCTTTCTGAGAGAACACTTTACTCGATAAAGTTGAGCCTTTTTGCGGCTACGGCTGCTACCATTTTTTCTCTAATTTTTGCAATACCTGCCGCCTATGGTCTTTCCCGTTACCAGTTTTTTGGAAAAGAAATGATAGACACGATCCTCGAACTACCTATGATCGTCTCACCTGTAGCACTTGGTGCAATGGTTCTCATTTTTTTCAATAATCCAGTTGGCTTATTTCTCCAAAAAAAGGGGGTACAGTTCGTATTTACAGTTTACGGTGTCCTCCTTGCCCAGTTTATCACAACAGTAGGTATTGCTGTTCGGCTTATCAAGGCTGTAATGGATTCAATCCCCGTGCGATACGAAGAGGCGGCAAGGACCCTTGGAGCCTCTCCACTCCAGTCTTTTTTTACGGTAACGCTCCCCCTTAGCAAAAATGGAATTATCGCTGCCTCCATCCTCACATGGGCAAAGGCCCTTGGAGAATTCGGAGCCACTATCACAATTGCTGGCTCGATGGCAATGAAGACAGAAACCATCCCAATTGCCATATTCATGAGACTTTCAACTGCTGACATAGAGGGAACGGTTATATTGGTCTTAATACTCGTATTCCTTGGGCTTGGCACACTCTACACTGTGAGGGTACTGAGTGGAAGGAGAGGAATATATATGGGATAGGTGGAGGAATAATATGCCAATTATTGAGCTCAAAGGGGTAGAGAAGCATGTGCTAAAAGATATAAACCTTACCGTAAGGGACAGGGAAATATTTTGCCTTGTGGGACCTAACGGATCAGGGAAGACAACCCTACTAAACATAATCGCAGGACTGACAGATTACAAAGGGGATGTTCTTTTAGATGGAGTGAACGTTAATCCTCTGCCACCCCATAAAAGGGGTGTGGGTTACCTTTTGCAGGATCTTGCTCTTTTTCCCCATTTGACAGTTGCGCAGAACATTGCGTACGGGCTTAAAGTCCGCCGTTATCCAGAAGAAGTTATAAAAAGAAGGGTAAATGAGCTGATGGATGCCCTTCACATTACGAAACTGAAGGATCTATACCCTGATAAGTTAAGTGGAGGTGAAAAACAACGTGTTGCAATAGCCCGTGCACTGGCTCCATTTCAGAGGATTCTTTTGCTAGACGAGCCAACCTCAAGCCTGGACGCGCAAGCAGCTAAATACGTTAGAACTGAAATCAGATCTCTTCTGAAGAGCATGGAAATAACGGCTATCTTTGTCATGCACGATCTATTTGCGGCGGAGGAAGTTGCAGATAGAATCGGAATTCTATATAACGGCAAGATTGAACAGGTCTCAGATCCAAAGGATATCATTTTTCACCCTGAGTCTGAAAGGGTATCAGAGTTTGTTGGCATGCCGAATATTCTATCCTGCGACGAAACAACCGTACTGGCGACAGGTCTAATTCAGTTAAAAACTGGTAATATGACGATAGTACTTCCATATGAGGGAACTAATGTAAAAAAGATCGCAATTCCTCCCCAGGACATTTACATTTCTCGCACTAAACCGCCAGGTCCAACCTTAAACAGATACACTGGTACTATTATAGGCATAGTCCCTGTGGGCTCTGTTGTAAGGATAAAGCTGAATGTTGAGGGAAATACACTCGTGACTGAACTATCCCGTGAGGCATTCAATGAGATGGACCTCTCTGTTGGGCAAAGGGTCTATGTTATAATCAAGCTGAGGAGGATCCAGTATAAAGAATAGGTTTGCCGTCAACGCGTTTCACAACCTGCAGTATCCTTTGAAAGAAAGGTACGATGGAAGATAAGAGTAATAAGGGTAAGGCTCGCAAAGAAAGCTCCGACCAGAAATGGTACATTTGCTCCAAATTTAGTCCAAAGTAACCCAGCTAAGGCGTTTGCAAAGAGCGAAAAAAAGCCAACGACAACGTTGAAAATTCCGAAAGCAGTAGCCCTTAATTCAAAGGGAGCGGAATCCGCAACGAGTTTGGAAAATAAACCCTGGGTTATCGCCATGTGTAACCCCAGAAATGCTGAACCTAAAATGGCAATGGAAAAAGAATCCGATACTGCCATGAGAATGTGAGAGAAGATGAGGACAAAAAGACCGGCGGTAAGAAGAGTGATCGCTCCTAACTTATCTGCAAATATACCTGCAGGATAAGAGAATATCGAATAGGTGAGGTTCATGACAATTAGGACCGATGGAGCGTACTGGACGGGAAGCCCCGCTTTTTGCGCACGTAGAATAAAAAAAGCCTCACTTATCCTGGAGAGATAAAATAAGGCCCCAAGAGTGACAATAAGCCAGTATTTCCCTCCCAGTAGCTTTGCACGGGAAAGGCTCAATTTTGGTTTTGAACGGTAACTGTGAAGGGTAGTTGGCTCTTCAACTCCGAAGATAAGCACGACTACGGCAAGAAGTGCAGGCAAGACGCCAATCCAGAGGACCGTCCTAATATCGCTCTCAAAGGAGATCATGAAAAAGAGGGCAATAGTTGGGCCAAAAAAAGCCCCAAATGAATCTAGGGCTTGGCGCAATCCGTACGCTGAACCTCTCAGGTAGGAAGGGGTTATATCCGCAACGAGGGCATCACGGGGAGCAACTCTTATACCCTTTCCAATCCGATCAAAAAACCTTGCTATAAAGATCAAAGTGACAGATGATGCAAGTGGAAAAAGGGGCTTTGTCAAGGCCGAAAGTGTGTATCCAAAAAGAACAGGCGTTTTCCTTTTTCTGAAGTAGTCACTTACAAAGCCTGAGATCACCTTTGACGTTGCTGATGCTGCCTCTGCGAAACCTTCAACTATTCCAACAGTAAAAACGGAGGCCTCAAGGGTCAAAGTCAAAAAAAGAGGTAGAAGGGAATGAATCAATTCCGAGGATGTATCCATAAAGAGGGAGACTAATCCTAGAAAAAAGACACCTTTTGGGATTTTTGAGGACAAACTACCTTTTCTGAACGGCAATCTTTAGGATCATCCCAGGAGATATCTTATCATTTTTCAGGTTGTTTAGGACCTTTATGGAGTACACGTCCACACCGTATCTTTTTGAGACACTGCTAAGTGTGTCCCCTTTTTTTACTCTGTAGTAAATAATTCTCTTTTCCCCTCCCTTAGCCTTCGTTTTGTACTTTGCAAATACTGGCTTCTCTTTCTCCTTTTTCTCATCTTCATCTGATAAAAACCTTGGGATGTATATAAGGCTACCTGGCTTAAGTTTGATCGTCTCCTTGTCAGTGTTCCAAAGACAGAGAATCTCCTTACTCACTCCATATCTGGCTGAGATCTTCATCACTGTATCGTTTTTCTTAACCCTGTAAGCAATGTAATCCTTAAGTTTCCTCTGATTAGAAAGGATGTTCAAAAGCTTTTCTTTAAATTTTTCCTTATTAACCCATTCTGGAAGTTTTATGACAAACTCCCTGTTGGGCGGTGTAATTCCCCGTAAAATTTCAGGGTTGTAGGATCTGACCGTATCTAAATCCACACCAGCTGCCTCTGCAACGTATTTGAGAGGTGTTGCCCTAGGTACCTCAAGTCTCACAAAGCGAATTGGATTGTCATAACTTATCTTTTCAAAACCGAAACTTTCATGATTTTTCGCTATGATTGCAGCTGCTATCAGCTTTGGAATGTACTCTCTCGTTTCTCTTGGAAGGGTGTTGTACTTTATAAGCTCCCATATATCCCTCGTGTTGTGCATTTCCACAACTCTCTCAACCCTTTTTTCTCCAACGTTATAAGAAGCAGCTGCAAGATACCAGCAACCAAATTGATCGAATAGATCTTTTAGATACCTTGCGGCGGCAACAGTTGACTTTTCAGGATCCCTTCTTTCATCTACCCAGTGATCCACCTTGAGCCCGTAACGTTCGCCAGTTTTATATATGAACTGCCAAGGTCCTGATGCCTTTTTAGGAGAGTAGGCTTTAGGATTGAAACCACTTTCGATCATTGCGAGATAAACGAGATCCTCTGGAAGACCCTCTTTCCTTAAGATTTCCCTCATCAATGGGACGTATCTTTGTGACCTTTTTAACCAGTTGGAAAAAACCTTTCTTTTCTCTGTGAGAAAGTAATTTATGAAGTACTGGACTGCTTCATTAAACACGATGGGAATATCGAATTTCCCTAGAGTTTTCTCATCAAGTAGGTCTCTGAGATTTACCTCCTCGCTTTCGGAAAGGAGTTCATTTTCAAATTTAGCCTGAAAAGGCTCAAAAGATTGTGGACTCAAAGTCTCTTCCTTCTTTTTTTCCTCCTTTTTCGTCTCTTTTGCATAGACTTGCGTTTCTTGCTTATGCTTTGGGCTCTCCTCAAAAAAAACCCTTTCAGGTTCTCTACTCACATTAAGAACCTTTGGAGAGCATCCAAAGGCAAATAGGAAGAGAGCCAAAAGATATACGGAGAGATGGATCATAAGATTCAAGATCTTTTTATCCCAATGATAAGCGGTTCCTTTTTCCGACTCAGGACTCTTCTACTGGCTATGGATTCGACTTCTTCTAAAGTCATCTGAGACGGGAATTTTATTGGGTACTTGCCTGTGAAACAAGCGTCACAAAACACATAGGAATTCGATCCCCCAACTCTCATAAGGGCCCTTCTCATCCCTTCAACGCTTAGATACTCGAGAGTGTCTGTACCCATGTACTTTCTGATTTCTTTGAGATCATGGGAGGATGCGATAAGTTCCTTTCTTGTCGGTGTGTCTATTCCGTAAAAACACGGATGTGTAACAGGAGGGGAACTGACCCTGAAATGAATCTCCTTTGCACCACAGTCCCTAAGCATTTTTATCACTTTTCTTCCTGTCGTTGCCCTTACTATGGAATCGTCTATGACGATAATCCTCTTTCCCTTTACAGCCTCACAAACAGGGTTCAGTTTTAACTTCACGCCAAAGTGTCGTATTCTCTCCTCTGGCTCAATGAAGGTCCTTCCAACGTAATGATTCCTTATGAGGCCCAGCTCAAACGGAAGTTTCACCTCCTGAGCATAACCGAGTGCGGCCCCTATCCCTGAATCTGGTATTGGGACAACCATGTCAGCATCCACATGGGTCTCTTTAGCAAGTTCTGTGCCAAGAGCTTTTCTAACCACGTAGACGGACCTACCGAAGACTATGCTGTCAGGTCTTGCAAAGTATATGTACTCGAAGATGCAATTTCTTGGCTCAACCTTTTTGAAAGGATAAATTGATACCTCACCTTCCGCTGTAATTGAGAGAATCTCCCCGGGTTCTATTTCACGCTCGTACTGAGCACCTATTAAGTCGAAGGCACAGGTCTCACTTGAGACAACATACGAATCTTTAAGCCTTCCGAGAACAAGGGGTCTTATGCCATAGGGATCCCTTGTGGCTATGAGCTCTGAGCTCGTAAGAATAAGTAGAGCATATGAACCATTTACCCTTTTTAAAGCATCTATCAGTCTTTCAACCGTGCTCTTCTTCTTTGATATTGCCATAAGGTGGATGATAATTTCTGAATCACTCGTAGACTGGAATATGGATCCCTTACTTTCCAGTTTTTGCCTTAGAATGGATGCATTTATTATGTTGCCGTTGTGGGCAATGGCTAAGAAGCCGTGGGCGTATTCAACTACGAGAGGCTGAGCATTGGAAAGATTAGTTGTTCCTGCTGTTGAGTATCTCACATGCCCTATAGCGGATGTACCGATCAGTTTTTTTATAATCTCTCCTGTGTAGACTTCTGAGACAAGACCCATCGCTTTATGGGATACTATTTTGGTCCCATCTGTAGCCGCAATTCCCGAACTTTCCTGTCCTCTGTGCTGAAGTGCGTGCAATCCAAGATATACTAGATTTGAAGCGTATTTGTGATTAAAGATGCCGAAGATACCGCACATGCCAAATACTTATAGCAATTTTTTTCAGTTGAGACAAGCTCATCCTCTTTCTTTAAGTACAAATATCTTGACATAAGTTCTACTATTTTCTACTATCATTGCTGTGAAAGTTGATGTACTTGGCTGTTACGGAGCTTCAATAGGTAACTACAGAACGACCGCTTTTCTTATAAACGACACGATTCTTCTGGATGCGGGCACACTCACAGAGGTTCTTTCCTATGAGAAGTTAAAAAAAATAACGTCAGCCTTTATAACACACACACACATTGACCACCTAAAGGGGCTTTTCCCATTCCTCGACGAGCGGGCTGCTCTGAAAGAGGATGGGATAAAGGTATACGCAGCGGGACCGATACTGAAGATCATGTCTCAAAATCTTTTCAACAATCTGATATGGCCAGATTTTATGAAGATCCCCTCGGAGGAAAAGCCGATTGTAAGACCTTTTGAAATAGAACTTGAAAGGGAGGTCGAGGTAGCGGGTGTCACATTTAAACCGGTTCTTGTTTCCCATACTGTTTACACAACAGGTTTTGTTGTAAAAGAGGGGAGAAGAGGTTTCATGTTCACATCTGACACAGGAGAAACGGAGAGATTCTGGGAGATAGCAAAAAGTGAGGAAGGGATCGAGTTCATTATAGTGGATGTCTCTTTTCCCGAAACTCGAAGGGATATAGCCAGACTGTCCGGACATATGACCCTATCGATGGTCCTTAAGTCCTTGGACAATTATGGACTTTCACATTTGCCAGTCTACATCTATCACATAAAGCCATTTTTTATTGAGGAGATAAAAGAGGACCTACAAAGGTCGAAAAAAGAAAACATATTCATTTTAGAGCAGGGCAAAACGATAGAGATCTGACCTTTCAGCCAAAATGTTTGAGGAAAGGTGCCTTCCATGCCTCTTTTAGCTCTCTTATATGGAGATCGAGAATAACTTTTCCGTCTAGGCCCTTAACAATAAATCTCCCGTCCTTTCTCACCCTTCCCGCTACTCCGTAGGGGATGCCCCGGAATGTTTCCTTAAGAGAATCTAGATCCCTCTCTCTCACGGTAACAACAAACCTGCTTGCCGACTCAGAAAAGAGAAGAAAATCATCCCTAAATGTGCAAATGGCTGGCACCTTCGAAAGCTCTATCTCCACTCCAAGGCCTCCAGAGAATGCGGATTCAGAAAGTGCGCAGGCAAGGCCTCCGTCTGAGACGTCGTGACATGATAGAAGAATTCCCCTTTTTATTGCTCTTTCAATCCCCGTGAATACTCTCTTTGCGAGTTTACCCCTTACCTTAGGAAAAACTGTCCCACTTCTATTCAACATGGAAAAGTACTCTGTTCCTCCCATCTCAGGAAATGTAAGCCCAACAACGACTACCAGACTTCCAGGTTCCTTAAAGTCGACTGTGGTAACCTTTCTCACATCGGGAATAACCGATAAAGCAGAAATTAGGACAGTTGGAGGTATGGAGATCTTTACCTCCCCGTAAATGTAGTCATTTTTCATGCTATCCTTTCCTGAAATAAAAGGTGTTCCGAAGAGCAAAGAAAAATCGTAAAGGGCTTTTGCTGCCCTTACAAGCTGGGCAAGCTTGAATTCTCCGTCCGGATTCTTTTCTGACTTTACAGGATCTGGCCAACAGAAATTGTCAAGAAGGGCCATCTTCTTCAACGTGCCACCTGTGGATATGTTGTTGGCTATAGCCTCTGCCATTGCGTACGCTGCCATATGGTACGTGTCGAAAAGGCTATATTTCGGACATATTCCATGACTGATGACTAGACCTTCCATGGTTTTGGGGTCTACCCTTAGAACTGCGGCATCGCTCGGTCCATCGTCTTCAACTCCAACAAGTGGTTTCACGACAGTCTGGGCCTGTACTTCATGGTCGTACTGTCTCACCACGTACTCCTTGCTGCATATATTCCACCTTCCAAGAAGATTGATTAGCGTACTAGCATAGTCTTTTGGTTCTTCAACGGGTTCTTCTTCTGTAATCTTTCTTTCCCATTTGGCTTTTAATTTCATCTTCGGCAGCCCCTCATGTAAAAAATCCATGTCAATATAGGCCACAACCTTCTCTCCATAAACGCATACGAACTTACCGCTGTCCGTGAATTCACCGATTGGGGTAGACTCAACCCCCATCTTTTTTGACAAATTCAGAAATTCATCAACCTTCTTCGGAGGTACTGCAAGGGTCATTCTCTCCTGGGACTCAGAAAGAAGGATTTCCCATGGGGAGAGACCTTCGTATTTGAGAGGGGGCCTATGGAGGTATATGATGCATCCGTTTGTGTCTTTGGCCATCTCACCAACTGAGGAAGAAAGCCCTCCTGCTCCGCAGTCAGTAATTGAGTTGTAAAGATTTCTGTCCCTTGCCAAAAGAAGAAAATCGGTCATTCTTTTCTGCGTTATAGGGTCACCTATCTGTACTGCACTTGTAGGTGAACTTTCCGAAAGTTCCTCAGATGAAAATGTGGCACCGTGGATCCCATCTTTACCTATCCTCCCACCGACCATCATCACAATGTCTCCCTTCTCCGCTTTTTTTATGTGGGAAGGTTGTCCTTTTATTTTTTTTGGCATTATTCCGCCTGTGCCACAGAAGACTAAAGGCTTTCCGAGAAAACCGTTGTGGAATGTGATTGAACCGTTAACAGTGGGGATCCCACTTTTGTTTCCACCGTGTTCCACCCCCTCCCTTACTCCCTCCAGAACCCTTTTTGGATGGAATAGTCTTGGGAATATCCTTCCCTCATAGTCAGGAGGAGCGAAGCAAAAAACGTCGGTGTTAAATATGAGCTTTGCTCCTTTGCCAGTCCCAAAAGGGTCCCTATTTACACCAACTATCCCTGTGAGTGCTCCACCGTAAGGGTCAAGGGCGGATGGTGTATTATGGGTCTCGACTTTAAAGGCGATGTTGTACCTTCTGTTAAAACTTATGACCCCCGCATTGTCAATAAAGACTGAGACACAGAAGTCTCTCTTACCCTTTTTCCTCCTTATCTTCTCTGTCGCACCAACTATAAAGGTTTTAAAGATGCTATCTATGGTTTCCTTTTTTCCGTCCTCTTCGTATTCGATTGTGGCGTTGAAGATCTTGTGCTTACAGTGTTCGGACCATGTTTGGGCTATGGCTTCAATCTCCACGTCCGTAGGATCGGTGCTTAGGTTTATCTTCCTCCTTTCCTCCTTGACTCTCTCGCTTTCAAAATAGGCGATTATTGCTCTTATTTCATCTTCCGAGAGAGCCCACGTTCTTTTTTTGCTCAGGCTCATCCAATAATCTATTCCAGCCTTTAGATCGAAGGTTTCCACCAGATCAGATCTAATCCCTTCAGGTCTAGGAAGGTATATTCCCATCCCACCATCCGAAAGGTAACTCTTTCTATCCTTGTATCTGTAATTGTGGATAAGAACATTTGCGAGAACTTCCTCAGCTATCCTTATAACTTCTGCTTCGTTGATTTCTCCCCAGATCATGTAGACGCGGGAAGTGTAAACACCCTCTCCCTTCCTAAATTTATAGTCAGATATCGCCTCAATGACCTCTTTTGCCGTTCTTCCAACGTTGTCAGTTACCCCTGGCTTGAAAGCGACCTCAATTGCCCAATCGCCAACAATTGGGTATGGCTCCCCACAATACGCGACCTGGATAACAGGATCACAAAAACCGTCCCTTCTTAAAAGCTCAATAGTTTCTTTAGGAAGATCTCCATCTATTGTGTAAACATCCACAATTCTCACTTTCTGAACATTCAAACCAAGATCCCTCACGAGCCTTCTCTTGATCCTTTCTCCTGGAGCGTCCTTAAACCAATCTTTGTAGGCAACCTCGATCCTAATTGCCATCAGGAGAGGAATTCCCTTATCCTTTTTACACTCTCAAGAGCCCTTGATTCGGTTAGGGGCTCAGCAACAAAGTAGACTTCTTTCGTCGGAATGTGCCTTATAAAATCCTTAAGTTCCCTAAAGGGGAAATTTCCGCTTCCCAAGGGTAAGTGGTCATCGTTTGTTCCACTGTTGTCGTGGAGATGGAACTCCTTTATCCATTCCTTTAATGGATAAAGCCACCTATCAATGGAGACCTTGGAAAAAACGTTAAAATGGCCAGTATCAAAACATATGAAGAGTTTACCCCTGAAATACCTTATGAGTTCCAAAATCTCTTCGTGGGTCTCCTCAAAGACGTTCTCAATCAAGACGTAAAGATCCTCTCCTTTTTCTTTTAAAACCTCGGTCCAAGTCAGAATACTGTTTTTGAACCAGACCTCCACATTCCCATCAAATTGCCACTTACTGTAGCCTGAGTGGCAGACAATTGCCTTAGCATCGAGCAGATTGGCCACTTCAATCGATTTCTTCAGCCTTTCCACAGTCACTTCCCTTACCTTCCTATCATGTCCACCGGGACTTAAGTCCATATAGGGAGCATGGCAAGTGCAGATTATCCCATGATCCTTTAATTTTTTTGCAAGTTCTTTCACGTTATTTTCCTTTAAGTCATCGAGTAGGTTGTTTTCTAAATATATTTCCGTCCCCAATTTAAGAGAGACTATGCGGCCCAGATTTGGTTCGACCAGCTCGTAGGGTACGGTTATTAAGATCTTTGCTTCTTCCATCCTCGGACATGCGAATAATAATACAAGGATTGTGGGCTTTTCAAGGAAGAATTGGGGCTTGATATTCGAGAGAAAAGGGAGGATAATTAAAATTGATGAGAAAGTGGTTTGTTGTCCGTACCAAGCCTAAAAATGAGGAAAGGGCGAAAAAAAATTTGGAGAACGGAGGCTTTGAGGTTTTGGCTCCAAAGATCAAATACAGGAGATTTAAGAACGGTCAAGTAAAAGAGACTTTAGAAGAGATGTTTCCAGGATACATATTCGTTAGATTTTCTTACCTTACAGATTACAGGACTGTTAAGTACACGAGAGGGGTCAAAGATGTGGTCCATTTTGGAGAGAAGGTCCCCCATTTGGACGATAATGTTATCGAGTATATAAGGGGTAGGCTAAAGAACGGGGTAGCTGAGATAGAGAGGGAAAAAATTAAAGCTGGAGAAAAGGTCATCGTAACTCAAGGTCCATTTAAAGGGTTTTCCGGCATATTCGAGAGGGAGATGAAACCTTACGAGAGGGTCTCCATCCTGCTTGAGGGTCTTAAATACTCGGCCAGGATTATCCTGCATAGGGAATTAATTGTACCATCAGGAAAAAACGGGGATCTTAGGGAGGGTCTCCTATAGAGGTTTACGGAAACACATCGGGTCTTGGTCCTCGAATCAAAAGAAGACTCCTAAACCTGTACAAGAGGAAGATAAACCCAAGGGAGATCGTAGATCCCGATCTGGCAAGGACTCTTATGGGTCTCTCTAAAGAGTTAGGCCGCCAGATTGGTATCCTCATAAACAGGAAGGGAGATGTAGAGTACGTGATTGTGGGAGAGAAAAGGGGGATAAAGCTTCCAGAAATTGATAGTTCGAGAAGGACAAAGGCAAAACTGAGTGGACTTAGATTTATCCATACCCATCTAAACGGAGAAACGTTGTCAAAAGAGGATCTGATAACACTCGCACTTAGTAAATTTGACCTTATAGGATGTATGACGGAGAAGAAGGGTGGTGACAGGGAAATCTTCCACGGTGCCTACCTTGTCCCTCAGGATATAAGAGGACAGATGTGGGATTTTATAGGTCCTTCTCCAATAGGTGAAATAGGTGTCGATTTTTTAGAATTCATAAACGAACTTGAGGATGAGTTCATAAGGACATGGGGTGCCTATTATCCTGTAAAGAAGGGCTTGGAAGGGTGCGTCATCGTCTCCGTTATACCCCCGAGGTCAAAAAGAGATACAGATGAGCACTTAACCGAAATGAAATCTCTATGCGAATCTGCAGGATTGGCTGTTCTTGATACAATCGTACAGAAACCTAAGGCCCTCAATCCCGGTTATCTTGTGGGTAAAGGGAAGATGGAGGAAATTCTAATAAGGTCAGCTAATATGGGAGCTGACCTCATAGTTTTCGATACTGAACTTACCCCTACTCAACTGAGAAACATATCCGACCTTACGGATCTTAAGGTAATAGACAGAAACCAGCTTATCCTGGACATATTTGCTACAAAAGCGAAAACTAAAGAGGCAAAAGTTCAGGTAGAACTGGCCCAGCTTAGGTACATATTTCCCAGGCTGGCAGAGAAAAATACCGCCTTTTCGAGACTCACCGGAGGGATAGGGGGAAGGGGACCTGGAGAAACTAAGCTTGAGATCGACAGGAGGAGGATCAGAGAAAGGATAGCTCTGTTGGAGGAGAGACTTGAGGAGATAAAAAGAACAAGGGATACAAAGAGGGAGAGAAGGAAGGAGTCTTCAATACCGATCGTTTCCATCGTTGGATATGCCAACTCTGGGAAATCGAGCCTCCTTAACCTTTTAACCAGAAGCAATGTGGAGGTTGATGAGAGACCCTTTAGTACCTTATCTCCAACAACCAGACTGATAAAGTATCCTGAAAGAAAAAATATCATCCTAAGTGACACTGTAGGGCTCATTCGAAATCTTCCTGAAACTCTCTTCGATGCCTTTCTTTCAACATTCGAGGAGATCAAATATTCTGATCTTTTGCTTCACCTTATCGATGTCACAGCATACGATGTAGAGGAAATGATAAGATCAGTTGAGCAGATCTTAAAGAAGTTGGGGTTGATAGAAAAAAGAAGAATCGTAGTTTTCAACAAAATAGACAGACTAAGTGGCGATGAGATGATTTTCCTTAGGAACCTTGAAAAGAGGTACAACGCCGTATCCATATCCTGCCTTAATGAGATTGGGATCGATAGGCTAATTGAAAGGATAGAAGAAGAGCTGAAAAAAGAACCTATCTCAGGTAATGTGAACCTAGTTGACCACAGGCTGCCGAAATATCCTGTCCCTTAGACTTTCGAATTGTTGCAGTGTATCCTTTTCTTAGTAGGATCTTCTGGAAGGCAAAAACTTTCGCCTCCTCAGGAGACCTAAAGGGTATATAAGGTGATTCATTGTAGGGAATTAGGTTTATTTTACACCTTATACCTGAGAGGAGATCTGCGAGCTTTAAAGCATCTTCTTGAGAGTCGTTTATATCTCCTATTAGAACGTACTCAAATGTGATACGACTTCTCTTATCTGGCTTGTAGTTCCTTGCAAAATCAAGGATTGCGTGGAGGGGATAGATCCGGTTAATCGGCATAAGGTAATTCCTCTTTTCATCATCTGCCGCATTAAGAGAGATGGCAATTACGCAAGATTTCTGAGGTATGGTTCTTAATGCATCGACTAAACCCGATGTTGAGATGGTTATCCTTCTCTTTGACAAGTTAAGACCGAATGGATCGCCAAAAATCTCGATAGCCTTTATCACATTTTTAAGGTTGTCTAAGGGTTCTCCCATTCCCATGAAGACAACGTTCGTTATCTTTGTACCTACTAACCTCTTTACAGTCATTAACTGTGAGACGATCTCCCCTGCTGTAAGATCCCTTATAAATCCAATTTTTCCTGTTACGCAGAATTTGCATCCCATTTTGC
Organism: uncultured bacterium; assembly: GCA_938084905.1. Classification (GTDB taxonomy): domain Bacteria; phylum Desulfobacterota; class Syntrophorhabdia; order Syntrophorhabdales; family JANXAF01; genus CALKEQ01. The sequence goes on along the minus strand of CALKEQ010000004.1, from coordinate 107,423 downwards.
ATCCAATTTGAGTTGAGACGCAAAGTGTTGTTCTGTCTTTTTCTGGCATAAGGACAGACTCAACAACGTATCCATCCTCCGTTTTAAATCCAAATTTAACAGAGCCGTCACAAGATCGCTTCGTGCTTTCAACGGAAAGAAAATTGAAATAGAGCATACTTTTAAAGAGTTTTCTTAGCCCCTTTGATATGTCGGTCATCAGATCAAAATCGAATACGGACTTACCGTAAACCCACTTGAACAGTTGCTTTGCCCTGTACCTTTCATTTCCGCAGGCCCCAAGGAGAAGCTCAAGTTCTTTGAGAGTTAAATCGAAAAAGGGTTCCATCATTACTTTATGGGATTGAGAATTCTTTTTTCAGCCTCTCCGCGAGAAGAGTGTACCTGTTTTTTGGTTTGTTGTTTTTGATCCCAATGGCAAGTGCTTTTTTTGTCCCTATGAAGACTGCCAGCCTTTTTGCCCTTGTCAAAGCAGTGTAGATGAGATTTCGTTGCAAAAGGACGTAATGATGGGTCATAATTGGAACTATGACCGCCTCGTATTCACTACCCTGTGACTTATGAATTGAGATGGCATAGGCAAGCGTAATCTCGTCTAGTTCTGAGAAATAGTAGCTTACCTCCCTTGTGTCGTATGCTACTTTTAGCTCCTCAAGTTGAGGATTTATCTCTGTTACCCTTCCTATATCTCCGTTAAATACCTCTTTCTCGTAATTGTTTCTCATCTGAATCACCTTGTCACCAACTCTGAATGAGAACCCCTTTTTCTCTCCCTCATCCCTTCGTGGGTTAATAACATCTTTTAGCACGGAGTTTAAATTTGCCACTCCCATCTCCCCCTTATACATTGGGGTCAAAACCTGAATCTCCTCTGGTTCGATTCCGTACTCGGAAGGAATGTGGGATTTTACCAGCTGAACTATAGTCTTTACAACAGCATCCGGATTGTCCCTGTTGTAAAAGAGAAAATCTGCCTTTTTTCCCGTTCTATTTTCGAATATTGGCATAAACCCACTGTTTATTCTATGTGCGTTTATAACGATGAGACTTTCCTTCGACTGTCTGAATATCTCCTTGAGCCTTACGCAACATGTAAAGTTGGACTCTATCAGATCTTTAAAGACTGCCCCTGGGCCGACAGAGGGAAGTTGGTCACAATCGCCAACGAATACAACAGTTGCATCCTCTGGGATGGCCTTCATTAGTTGGTACATTAGGACTATGTCTATCATTGAGGATTCGTCTACAACAATCAGGTCACACTGGAGCGGGTACCTCTCATTTCTTCTGAAACTCTTAGTCTGGGGATTGTACTCAAGGAGCCTGTGAATCGTCTGTGCTGGGTAGGTCGTTGACTCCTCCAATTTTTTTGCAGCCCTGCCTGTTGGCGCACAGAGAAGAACCCTTTTCCCAAGCCTAAGATAAGCTTCCACAATACCTTTTATAATTGTCGTCTTTCCAGTTCCCGGCCCACCTGTTATGAGAGCTACTTTATTTTCCAATGCTGCCTTTATTGCCTGTAACTGGGCCTCTGTGAATCTGATTCCGAGTTTTTTCTGGATATGGTCGTAAACACTTTCCCTTAGAAGATCGAGCTGCCATCGGGAGCTTGCGATTTTTTTCATTTTTTCAGATATACCTTTTTCGGCCATATAAAGGGCCTTTATGTATACGGGTTTGTCCTCAAAGGAACTGTCGATCACGACACTTCCTGATTCTCCAAGTCGAACCAAAGCATCTCTCACTTTAGGTTCTTCAATTCCGAGTAAATGGGATGCCTCCTTTACAAGTTGTTCAAAGGGGCAGTAAACGTGACCCTCTTCAGATGCCTTTCTAAGTATGTAGTGAATACAAGCCTCAATCCTCAGAGGGGAGTCCCTTTCGATATTCAACTTTTTTGATATCTTATCAGCAGTAAGAAAACCGACCCCGTATATGTCCTCTGCCAAGCGAAAGGGGTTATTCTTAACTGTTGTTATGGCGTCCTTCCCGTACTGCCTGTATATTTTGAGGGCCAAATTTGGACTTATCCCCAAGCCCTGAAGAGAAAGGAGGATTTCCCTTTCTTCAGAACTCCTTTCCCACGCACCTTTTATCATCTCAATCCTCTTCTCTCCTATACCAGGTACCTCCTTTAACAGCTCTGGGCTCTCAGATATGATCTTTATAGTCCCTTTACCGAACCTTTCAACTATTCTTTTCGCTATCTCAGGTCCTATTCCTTTTATCAACCCCGAACCAAGGTACTTTTCTATTGCCTCCTCATTGGAAGGGGTAGAATGCTCGCAGAAGACTATATGGAACTGCTCTCCGTATATTTTGTGTGTTTTCCAATAGCCTTTAATCCTTAAAACCTCTCCCGGAGAAATAGCTGGTATATAACCAACTGCCGTAAAGAGGGAATTTTTTTCCTTTGCTCTCAGCTTTGCTACAGTGTAATTGTTCTCTTCGTTACGGAACGTTATTTTTTCTACCTGGGCTTCGATCTCTAACATGGTCTTTTTTAGATTTAAATTTCACAAGTAAGGCCAAAGATGCAAGAAGGGCAAATCCTGCCACATCTGTGTAGAGGCCAGGCTTTATGAGAAAAATTGCCGAGGCAAAGAGGGGAATACGAAAGTAGAAGGGCAAAATCCTCCCTATAAAGTAACCCTGCATTGCGCATGCGAGGGCATAGGCTCCAACAACTGACGTGATTGAAACTAAGGCAACATCTTTTAAGGTTCCTATCAAGATCAAGGCCGGATTAAAAACAAACATATAAGGAACGATAAAAGCTGCCGCACCAAGTTTCATAGCTGTAAAGCCTACCTGGTTGGGATGGGCTTTTGCTATAGCTGCGCCCGCATAGGCCGCTAAAGCAACGGGAGGGGTGATTGCAGATATGCAAGCAAAATAAAAAACGAATAGATGAGCGGCGATTGGTAATGCGCCAAGTTTAATAAGTCCCGTTGTTATGACAGCAGCGCATATTGCGTATGCCGCGGTTGTGGGCATCCCCATACCGAGAATTATGGCTACTACCATTGAGAGGAAAAGTGCGAGAGCAAGAGATTTTTCAGAAACGCTCAGAAGTATACTCGCAAACTTGAGACCGACCCCAGTCTGTGAAATGATTCCAATAACTATTCCTGCAGCAGCACAGGTACCCGCCATCTCTATTGCGCCCTTTGCCCCTCCTGCTAGAGCATCTATGACCTTTTTAATTCCCATTGCCCTCTCTCTTTTTGTCCAGCTTACAATTATAGAGGAGACTAAAGCCATTGTTCCAGCCTTTATTATTGATGCGAGCTGAACTGCCAAAAAGTAAACAAGAACGGCAAGAGGCGCAAACATGTATAACTCTTTGAGGGTCTCCTTCCTATCTGGAAGTTTATCCTTAGGCAAGCCTTCAAGTCCAGTTTTGGCAGCTTCAAAGTCAACCATGAAGTAAACTGCCATGTAGTAAAGGACTGCTGGCAAGATGGCTGCAAGGAGTACTTTAACGTACGGAATGCCGAGTATTTCAGCCATCAAAAAGGCGCCTGCTCCCATAACAGGAGGCATGATCTGACCTCCGGTTGAGGCGACAGCCTCAACAGCTCCAGCAAAATGCGGCTTGTATCCCATGCTCTTCATCATGGGTATGGTAAAACTCCCTGTACCTACCACATTCGCAGCAGAACTACCAGAGACTGTTCCAAATAGAGAACTAGATATGACTGCAACCTTAGCCGGACCTCCCCTTGCCCATCCGACCATTGCATTTGCGAATTTTATAAAATAGTCTCCAACGCCAGATGCCTTTAAAAACGAACCGAATATAACGAATATATAAACGTAGGAAGCAGAAACGAAGATTGGAAGGCCTAAGATTCCGTCAAGACTAAAAAGGTAGGTAAGTATCCTTGGCCAGCTGTACCCCTTGTGATAAAGAAGACCGGGCAAGTACTTACCGAAGTATCCGTATAGAATGAATAGAATTGCAATTATGGAGAGGGCGAGTCCAGTTGTTCTTCTTGTCATCTCAAGTACGGCAATAACAAACATAAGGGAAATAACCGTGTCCCATTTTGTAGGACTAACCCCGACTCTGTAGATCCACTCATCGAAATTTACAATCATGTAAAAGTAAGGAATAACAGTCATGGATATGAGTATGTAATCTACGGGATGGACCCTATCTCTTGCTTTTTTCCACCCTGGGTACAGCAAAAAACAGAGGAAGGATAGAAAAACGAGATGCATTCCCCTGAAGAACCAGGGGTCAATGGGACTTATAAGCAGGAAGTAAAGGTGAAGGATGGAGCAGACTGCACCAGAAATGTAGATGATTAAAGATCCAGCTCTTCCGAACTCCCGAGTCCTAGAAAGCTCCACCTCCTTTGTTCCCGACAGATCCGCTTTTCTTTCCAGCCCGGCTCCTCCTCCATTTTAAGGCCTAAGCTCTTTAGGAATCTTAAGCCCTATTTCCTCGTAGTATTTTATAGCTCCAGGGTGGAGTGGGATTGGTGAGTAAAGGACGTTCTTCGGTTCTACCTCCTGAGCTGATTTGTGGACACTGACCAAAATGTCCTTATTTTTGAAAATCTGCTTCGTGAACTCATAAATGAAGTCAGCTGGCATATCCTTATGAGTTATCATGAAGTTCCAAACAGTGACTGTTGGGATGTCATAAGGAGCACTTTTGTAAGTCCCCTTTGGAATTATTCCTTTAGAGAAGTAAGGATGCTTGCTTATGAATCTTGTTGCGATATCATCTTCAACACCCAAAACGACAATTTCGTGTGTTGTCTCAGTCGAAAGTATAAGGCCCCACGGTAGTCCAACGGATTGAGCATTTGCATGGATAAGACCATCCTTCAGCTGGTTATCTAGGTCTGATGATGAGGCATTCACTATCCTTTTCGGCTTGACTCCAGCCTCTTCGAGTATCATGGGCCAGTAAGTTGCCGGAGTTCCACCCACTGGACCTGTACCAACGATTTTACCATCCAGATCCTTTATACTTTTGATCCCGCTCTTTTTCAAAGCGTACATGTGGAAATAGGTGGTGTACATGGGAAAGACAACCCTTACATTCTGATGTTTTTTTCCCTTTGCCCAGCCTGTGCCTGTCCATCCTTCGTAGACTGGAGCAGCCGTTACCATTCCAAAGTGTAATTCGTTTTTGTCAACGAGCTGAGTATTGTGAACTGGTCCTCCTGTTGACTCAACAGAGGCTGGTATACCCATCTTTTCCGTTAGAATCTTTGCAGGACCTCCCGCCCACACGTAATAAACGCCTCCAACAGGTGCTGCTCCTATTGTTACCCCTTTTAGTGGCCACCCTTTCTTCTCCTGGGATAGAGCCGGAAGGGCAAGACCAACCAAGAAGAAAAGTGCTGCAAGAATTACCAAAAATTTTCTCATAGCCATACCCCCTTTCCCTTTTTTACAAAAATATTATGTACCGACTACCATGTCAACAAAAAACGTTGCCTTCCTCATCTCTTTCGTGCTAAAATCGGAAGAGAAACGAAAATGCCCTACATTCAACTTCCAACAATCGGTTGAATTGACTGAGGTGAAGAGGGAAGGCCAGCTGTAAGCTGGCAGACCATCGAGTTTCCCGACGGAACAAAGGTAGGTCTCTACGGGCTAAAAGAGGTATTTGAAGAACTCTATAAGAGTGGGTTAAAACCGGAAAAGAACCTGGCAGGAGAAATTCTGTCAATGATTGAAAGTTACGGAAATTACATTCCCGAGTCAGATGAGGCGAAAAGGGAGTACTCTTCGCTGATGCTTGAAAAGTACAGGGAATTTTTGAAGGAGAAAGAGAAGTAAAATGGGAGGAGACATGATACAAGTAACAGAGAAAGCACTAGAAGCGTTAAGATCTTACTTAAAAGCAAGTGAAGGAAGTGAAACTGCTGTTAGGATCTTCTTACAGCACGCATGAAGTGGTCCTAGTCTTAGGATGGCTCTGGATGAGCCAAAAGAGGGAGACATTTCCTTTGAAAATGGCGGGGTTATTTTTGTTGTTGAAAAGGATCTATACGAAAGCGCAAAACCAATCCATATAGATTACGTGAAGGGATTAAGCGGGGAAGGTTTTTTGATAAGGTCGAGCCTTCCTCAATGTGGCGGTTGTTGCTCATAGCCTAATTAAAGAAAGCCCATTTTTTTTAGGTGGACGGTAATTGCCACGATAGAGGAAGGGGTAACTCCGGGAATACGGGATGCCTGTCCAAGGGTTAAAGGTCTAAACTTTTCCAGTTTCTCTACAACCTCCCGTGAAAGTCCAGGAATTGACGAAAAGTCCAGATTCTGTGGAATCTTTTTTTCTTCCAATTTTCTCATCTTTTCTATCATCTCAGCCTGTCTCTTTATGTATCCCTCGTATTTTACATCCAGCTCCACATTTGTGAGAACGTCCTCTGGAAAATTTTTGAGCCTCCATTCAACATCTTTTAACAGTTCCATATTTATTTCCGGTTTTTTCAAAAGTTCCTCGAGGGTTACCTGCCTCTCTGCCGGTTCAATACCATACCTCATAAGGATATCTCTTATTGAACCTTCTGGCCTTAAAGTCACGTTTCTCAACATTTCTTTGAGATTCTCTATCTCCTTTTTTTTTCTTTGTAGCCTCTTATATCTTTCCTCTCCAACCACACCAATTTTTTTGCCCTTCTCCGTCAGTCTCAGATCGGCGTTATCTTCCCTCAGGATGAGTCTGTACTCTGCCCTTGATGTGAACATTCTGTAAGGCTCATCAGTCCCCTTGCTTACCAAATCGTCTACAAGTACTCCAATGTATGCCTCATCACGACCCAAAATGAGGGGATCCTCACCCCTTATTTTCAATGATGCGTTTATGCCTGCTAGAAGACCCTGAGCCGCTGCCTCCTCGTATCCTGTAGTTCCATTTATTTGGCCTGCAAAGAAGAGATTTTTTATGAGTTTTGTTTCAAGAGTTGGGTAAAGCTGGGTAGGATCTGCAAAGTCGTACTCTATAGCGTATCCTGGCCTTGTGATACGGACATTTTCCAAGCCTGGTATGGTCTTGAGCATTTTCACCTGGATATCTAGCGGGAGACTTGTTGAGAGACCATTTGGATAGTACTCGTTAGTGTCTAAGCCCTCCGGCTCTAAAAATATTCGATGTCTATCCTTGTCGGAAAATCGAATGACCTTATCCTCAATTGACGGACAGTATCTAACTCCTATTCCCTTTATCTTTCCAGTGTAAAGGGGTGATCTGTCGAGATTAGATCTTATTACCTCGTGTGTCTTTTCATTTGTGTACGTAAGATAACATGGAACTAAAGGGTTATCTATCCTTTCAGTCATGTAAGAGAAAGGTTTCGGAGGGTCGTCGCTAGGTTGTATCTCCATCTGGGAAAAGTCTATAGTTCTTCCATCAAGTCTGGGGCATGTACCAGTTTTTAAGCGCCCCATTTTGAATCCAAGTTTTTTCAAATTTTCGGACAGTCCGATAGATGGCGCATCTCCCATTCTTCCTGCATGAAAGTTTAAAAGACCTATGTGAATAAGCCCGTTTAGAAAGGTTCCAGTTGTAAGAATTACAGCCTTCGCATAAAACTTCTCATCCCAAGAAGTTTCAACCCCTCTGACCTCCCTTCTATCATCAACAAGTAGCCTCTCAACTGTAGACTGCCTTATGTATAGGTTCTTCTGAATTTCAAGTCTCTTTTTCATCAAAAGAGAGTATCTTGCCTTATCCGCCTGCACCCTCGTTGCCCTTACAGCCGGTCCCTTCCTTACGTTTAAAACCCTAAACTGTATTCCAGCTCTGTCCGTGTTTAAAGCCATTTCGCCGTCCAATGCGTCTATCTCCTTAACAAGATGGCTTTTCCCAAGACCACCAACTGCCGGGTTACACGACATGTAGGCTATGCGATCGAGGTTCATGGTGAGAAGGAGTGTCTTCATTCCCATCCTGGAAGCGGCAAGAGCCGCTTCACATCCCGCATGTCCTGCTCCTACGACTATTACATCGAAGGTATCCATATTTTTACGCAAAATAGTCCTGGAGGGCCTTTACGTTAATCTTGCCAGTTTTTAAATACTCAATTGCGTATGTTGCTGCCTGTGCACCGGAAAGGGTGGTGGTATAAGGGATTCTGTATTGAACAGCGTTTGTCCTTATGAGGATTTCGTCCATCTTTGGATGTCTTCCGCTTGGTGTGTTAACGATGAAGTGAAGTTCACCGTTCTTTATCATATCCACAATGTGCGGTCTCCCTTCTGAGACCTTATTAACGAATGTCACATCTATACCTCCATTTTGCAAAACCTTTCCCGTCCCTTTTGTGGCAAATATTCTAAATCCGAGGTCCTGGAGTTTTTTTGCTATAAGCACTATGTTCCTTTTATCCTTGTTCTTCACACTGAATAGCACATTACCCTCCCTCGGAAGTTCCATTCCTGCCGCAAGCTGGGATTTTAAGAAGGCCGCACCAAAACTGTAATCTATACCCATAACCTCTCCAGTCGATTTCATTTCAGGTCCTAAAACAGGGTCTATTCCGTGGAACTTGTCAAATGGGAAAACAGCCTCCTTCACTGCGAAATGTTTAAGTTCAATTTCTTTTTCAATCCCAAGCTCATTCAGTTTCAAACCAGTCATAACCTTTGCCGCAATCTTTGCCCACTGGACTCCAGTTGCCTTACTTACAAAGGGCACTGTCCTACTTGCCCTCGGATTTACTTCCAAGACGTATATGCCATCGTCCTTGACCGCGTACTGAATGTTTATAAGACCGACCACATTCAGTTCTAAGGCGAGGATCTCAGTCTGCTTTTTTATTTTCGCAATTGTCTCTTCAGAAAGGGAGTAAGGTGGTATAACACAGGCACTATCCCCAGAATGAATACCCGCCTCTTCAATGTGTTCCATAATCCCAGCAATTACGCACCTTTCTCCGTCACATACGGCATCCACATCTATCTCTATAGCATCCTCTAAGAATTTGTCTACAAGAATAGGCTTATCTGGAGACGCCTCAGCCGCCTTTGCTATAAAGTCCATAAGGTCTTCATCATTGTAAACTATTTCCATTGCCCTACCACCAAGTACATATGAAGGCCTAACCATAACAGGGTAACCTATTCGTCGAGCAGCCCTTCTTGCTTCCTCAAATGAAAAGGCAGTTTCACTATCAGGTTGTTTTAGATTAAGCCTACTTATCAGGTTTTTGAATTTTTCCCTATCTTCAGCGATATCTATAGATTCGGGAGGTGTTCCTATTATTTTGACCCCTGCTTTTGCGAGTTGAACCGTGAGATTGAGAGGGGTCTGTCCTCCAAACTGAACAATTACCCCGTCCGGTTTCTCCTTCTCCACAATGTCCATTACGTTTTCAAAGGTTAGTGGCTCGAAGTAAAGTTTGTCCGATGTGTCGTAGTCTGTGCTCACAGTCTCAGGGTTACTATTTACCATTATAGTTTCATATCCAAGTTCCTTGAGGGCCAAAGCTGCATGCACACAACAGTAATCGAACTCTATTCCCTGTCCAATTCTGTTTGGTCCTCCGCCTATTATCATGATCTTTTTTCTGTTTGAGATTCTCGACTCGTCCTCCGACTCGTAAGTTGAATAGTAGTAAGGGGTTTCAGCCTCAAATTCGGCTGCACAGGTATCAACAAGTTTGAAAACGCTCTCTATACCAAGCTCCTTTCTCTTTTTTCTCACTTCCATCTCTTCCATTCCCAGATGGTAACCTATGTACTTATCTGAGAAGCCGTACCTTTTCGCTTTCAACATAGTTTCCCTTGAGATGGATCCTTTACTTTCGATGATCTCTCTCTCGCAGTCAAGTATTTCTGAGATCTGACTCAAGAACCACCTATCTATCTTTGTAAGCGAATATACCTCGTCTATGGAGTAGCCGTTTTTGAGTGCATAGCAAATGTAGAAGATGCGGTCCTTATTTGGGACTATAAGCTTTTGTCTCAGTACCTCCGGTTCAACTTCCCTTATTTTTTCATTTATTATTCCGCTTACTCCTATCTCAAGGGACCTAAATCCCTTCTGGAGCGCCTCCTTAAATGTTCTTCCTATTGCCATTGTTTCCCCAACCGATTTCATCTGCACAGTAAGCGTCTCATCTGCACCTTTGAACTTCTCGAATGCAAATCTTGGCACCTTTACAACGCAGTAATCTATTGTTGGCTCAAATGAGGCAGGCGTTTTCTTTGTTATGTCATTCTTTATTTCATCAAGTGTGTAACCTATGGCGAGTTTTGCTGCTATTTTGGCAATTGGGAAACCTGTTGCCTTTGAAGCAAGTGCAGAACTTCTTGAGACCCTTGGGTTCATCTCTATTACAACCATTCTGCCAGTTTCTGGGTTGACTGCAAACTGGATGTTAGAACCTCCTGTCTCTACACCTATCTCTCTTATAATCTTTATTGCCCAGTCCCTCATCTTCTGGTACTCTTTGTCTGTTAGAGTTTGGGCAGGCGCAACAGTTATGCTGTCGCCTGTGTGAATACCCATTGGATCCACATTTTCAATTGAGCATATTATTACGACGTTGTCATTTTTGTCCCTCATAACCTCAAGTTCAAATTCCTTCCAACCTATAACGGATTCCTCTATAAGGATTTCCCCAATTAGGCTGCTTTCTATTCCCCTTACTGCAAGGTCTTCAAATTCCTCTATATTGTAAGCGCATGAGGCACCTGTCCCACCAAGGGTATAACTCGGTCTTATTATGACCGGAAACCCTATTTCTTTAACAGCCCTTTTTGCTTCCTCAAGAGAGTAAGCAAGAGCACTTCTTGGAATGTCGAGCCCTATTCTATTCATTGCCTTTTTAAATTCCAATCTGTCCTCAGCCTTCTTTATGGCCATGTAGTTGGCGCCTATGATTTCGACCCCGTACTTTTCAAGTACCCCTCTTTCATATAGGATAGTTGCAAGATTAAGTCCTGTCTGTCCTCCCAACGTGGGAAGTATGGCTGAAGGTCTTTCTTTCTCTATTATCGATTCAAGTACGGTTGGAGTTAGAGGTTCGATATACACCCTGTCTGCCATATCTGGATCTGTCATTATTGTTGCCGGATTACTGTTCACAAGGATAACCTTAATCCCTTCCTCCTTTAAGGCCTTGCATGCCTGACTCCCTGAGTAATCGAACTCACAGGCTTGCCCTATCACAATTGGACCTGACCCGATGATTAGGACACTTTTCAGATCATCCCTTTTAGGCATAAGATTCCATCATTTCCTTGAACTTTTTGAAAAGGCCGTAAGAATCGTGGGGGCCAGGCGATGCTTCTGGATGAAACTGAACAGAGAATAAGGGATAAATTTCGTGCTCCAGTCCCTCAACGGTAAAATCGTTTAAGTTCACGTGCGTCACCTTAACCCTTTTGTCAACAAGTGTGTTTACATCAACTGCGAAGCCATGATTTTCAGAAGCAATGTAGACCTTTCCTGATGAAAGCTCCTTTATAGGTTGATTTGCACCTCTGTGGCCAAATTTCAGTTTATACGTCTTTCCACCTAAAGAGAGGCCGATGAGTTGCTGTCCGAGGCATATCCCAAAAATTGGAACCCTTCCCAAAAGCTTCTTTATCTCTTCCACAGCGTACGGGATAGCCTCCGGATCACCTGGACCATTCGATAGCATGACACCGTGGGGTTTAAAGTCGAGGATTTGTTCTGCACTTGTTGAAGCTGGAACAACTATAACCTGACATCCCACGCTTTCGAGAAGCCTCAGGATATTCAGCTTTACACCGAAGTCAAAGACTACACAGAGAGGTTTTTCTCCGTCCCTTCTGAAAGATTCGATGCTCTTTCTTTCCCCATTCTCCCACAAGTACGGCTTCTCACAGGTGACTTCCCTCACAAGATCCACACCTACGATTCCTCTTGCCTTTTTTGCCTTCCTGACAAGACTTTCAGGATTTGAGTCAACTGTCGAGATAATACCCTTCATCGCTCCTTTCACCCTTATATGCTTTGTAAGTGCCCTAGTATCAACCTCTTCTACTAAAAAAACGTTATGTTCTATGCAGTAGGAAAGTAAGTTGTCCTTTGCCCTGTGGTTACTTGCCGTCTTACTTAACTCCCTTACTATGAAACCCTCTATTTTAGGAGAGAAGGATTCGATATCCTCATCGTTTACTCCGTAGTTGCCTATATGAGGGTATGTCATAATGACGATCTGTCCCTTGTATGACGGATCTGTCATGATTTCCTGGTAACCGGTCATACTCGTATTGAATACTATCTCTCCATCCCTCTCACCCTCAAAGAACACACTTTTTCCTTCAAAAATTGTTCCGTCTTCTAAAGCTATGTACGCTTTCATTCTTAGGGTATCCCGGGTGGTGAGAGCTAAAAATCGGCAATAAGTATACCATTTGAGCTTTTTTATGACAAGGAAAAACTTTTAAGGACCTGGTTTCTTTCCGAGGTTTTTCATATAGCTGCAAAAAATGGAATCGAACTTTACGAAAGCAAAAAAGGGGTAACCCCCTTCTTTGCTTTCGACCTTTACTATCCCTTTTTAAAACCCTTTGTAAGTATCTCCTTTGCCCTTTCGTCTTGAGCATCCGTTATGAAGGGTATTTTTGTCTCCCTCTCCGTTTCTCTGTTTGCTGAGGCTATATCATCTCGTGATATCTCAGAAACGGAAAATTTCCTCGCTCCTGCCAAGAGCTGCTGAAGTCCGGCTGAGATCTTATCCATGAGGGTCCACATGGCAATTGCCCCAAAGGGGATGTTCTTCATCTCATCTTCTCCTACTTTTTTCTGAACTTCAAAGTAACCGGCGAAGATCTCTTCAGGGGTCGTTCCTACTTCTTTTACTGCTGGAGGCAGATCGTCCCAGTTACCGTTTACTATCTTCTTCCTTTCAGGTCTTAAGACACCCTCAATATTTGAGCCTACAAATGCGGGTATCATTAGCGCCCTTCCCATTGACACAAGTTTAACAAATGGAGCCCCAAGTGCAAGGGCCTTAAATATGTGATCTTCCCTTGCAAGACCTCCCGCAAAGGCCATATCAACCACTCTCTCTCCTCTTTCAGCCAGTATGGAGGCGTATTCGTAGGCCTTTGCATGTAGAAGTATTGAGGGAACACCCCATGATTCCATCATGTTCCATGGGCTCATCCCTGTACCACCACCAGAGCCATCCACAGTGAGAAGGTCTATGCCAAATTCCGATGCCAATTTTATGGCCAGGGCTAAAGCTTCCATCCCGTAGGAACCAGTCTTCAAAGAAATCCTCTTATATCCGAGACTTCTCAAATAGTTCACAGACTTGGAGAAAGCCTCGTAAACTTCTTCTGCAGAGGAGAGGTCGGTATATCCGAGTCTAGAATGGCGTGCAAAGCTCCTTATGGATCCAGCCTTGAAAGCTTTCTGAACCTCGGGCTTTGTTGGATCGGGATCAACTATGTAACCCCTCTCCTTTAAAAATAACGCGTACTCTATGCTGTCGACCTGAATCTCTCCGCCTATGCTTTTCGCACCCTGCCCCCATTTTAGCTCTATTATAATTTTGTCTCCGTACTTCTCTATAACGTACTCAGCTACTCCATTTCTCGTGTCTTCCACATTCATCTGAACAAATATACCACCGTAACCGTCAAAGTACCTTAAGTAGGTCTCAATACGCCTGTCGAGTTCTGGAGCTTCTTTTACCCTTCCCTTCTCTATAACAGCCTGCTTGTCTATTCCTACAACATTTTCTCCGACAACTATCGGTATTCCTGTGAGAGCGGCTCCTATTGCGAGAGGATTCCAGTACTTCTGGGCGATAAGGGTTGAGCCTAATGCACCGGTTATAACCGGAATCCTAACTTTTGTTTTTTGCTCATTGCCAAATTCCGTCTCCAGTTTCACATTCGGAAAGATACAGTCATCCGGAGAGGACGAAAGGCCACTCGCAAGGCCCCTAGCTCCATAATTGTACCCCAAAATTCTTAAAGAATTGTAGGAAACACCGATGTGACAGGTATTGCTGCTACCAGCCGTCACCATCCCAAAGTCCCTAGGATAGAGCATCTTTCTTCCCTTTAGACTCGAAAGCCATGTCTCACATTTTCCCCTGCAGTCTGCCCTGCAAAGAGTACATAGTCCGGATTCTGCCGGATTACCCCTATTTACGGTACCGAGGACGTCGTTCGATTTTGGCCATTCTATCATGGTAACCTCCTTTTGCGTTGGTTCCGGCTTTTTCATTTGGCAAATAATCGCCGGAACAGGCTAAAGATCTCCTAACTTTTATCATTTCGATTAGCCAAAAGTCAAGTAAAATGAAGAACCTGGCAAATATTGATGCCTATGTTTACAAACGGTCCAGAAAAAACGTAAAATATATTCTGGCAATATTGCCAGAAAAGGAGGGAAAGATGCGAGAAGAGGCAAGGAAAAAACAACTTACCATACTCAATATCTTAAAGAAAATGAACGGACCATCCTCCAGCCGGAGACTAACAGAGCTTCTCTCCTATCTAGGTTACAGAATCAGTGAGAGAACTGTCAGATTTCACTTGAGGGAGATGGCATCGAAGGGTCTGACACGTAAGAAAGGAAAGAAGGGATACGAAATAACTGAAAGGGGACTTGAAGAGACCATGTCCTCCCATGTAATAGAGAAAGTTGGCTTTCTTTCCGCAAAGATCGATCAGATGGCTTACACAATGGACTTCGACATAAACACTCTGAGCGGAAAAGTGGTGGTAAATTTCACGCTTGTAGATGCAAGGAAATTCGAGAATAACATCTCCTTTGTTGAGAAAATCTTTGAGAAGGGATACACAATGGGAGAGCTTGTCACCTTTTTTAAGCCAGGTGAGAGGCTAAATGGCATATCCGTTCCTGACGGAATGATAGGTGTGGGGACAGTATGTTCCATAACATTAAACGGTGTGCTCCTAAAGCATGGGATACCCACGATCTCAAGATTCGGGGGACTTCTCGAGTTAAAAAATGGAAAGCCTTTCAGGTTCCTGGAAATCATAATGTACGAAGGTACCACACTCGATCCACTCGAAATATTTGTGAAAAGCGGCATGACGGATTATCTAGGTGCACTTCACAGTGGAAATGGAAAAATAGGTGCGAGCTTCAGGGAATTTCCATCTGAAAGCAGAGAGGAAGTTCTACAGATTGCTGAAAGGATGCGAAGGATAGGCCTTGGAGGGCTTTTGGAGATGGGTTTGCCAGGCCAGAGCCTTTTGGAAATTCCAGTATTTGAGGGGAGGGTAGGGGCGGTGGTTGTAGGGGGATTAAACGCCGTTTCTGTACTTGAGGAAATAGGTGTAAGAACAGAATCGCGCGCACTTGCGGGTCTTGTAGATTTTAAAAGGCTTTTCAGATACGAGGAGATGAGGGAGAGAATAAAGGAGTACAAAAAATGAGTTTAACTTTCGATTCCATCGTGATATCTATTAAAGAAAAAAATGGGGGGACAAAATGGAGGAAGTACTTGCGGGCAGAGTTGAAAAGTTCTTCTCAAAAATACAGGTCGCCGCAATAAAGATCACTGAAGGAGAGCTAAAGGTCGGAGATACAATAAGGATAAAGGGGCACACCACTGACTTTGAACAGAAAATAGAATCGATGCAGATTGAACACGTTCCAGTTGAGAGGGCCACGAAAGGGCAAGATGTTGGGATAAAGGTGAAGGAAAAGGTAAGGGAAGGGGATCTGGTTTACATTTTGAAAGAATGAATGGGGGGAAACTGTGGAAGAAAAAGAGGTTCTATCCGTTTTTCAAGAAATGTTCGATAAAGCTCTTCCAGTCTTTAAAAGTATAAGGGAAGGATTTGACAGGGAAAATGGAAAAACACTAAAGGAAGGGCTCAGGAATTTTAGGGAAATCATAAAGTCCAGTCTGCCTTTTTTCGAAAGTATAACAAAGAAACAAGAGAAGGACGATGTGGATAAGAAAGCGATAGATCTCCTTGTCTCCGCTCAGATGGTAGCTTCAGGAATCGAAAACCTTGTGCAGAAGATGATTACAAAACTTGAGTCGCATGTTCTCTTCAGTGACAGAGCAAAAAAAGAGATTAATGACCTTACAGAGGAGATTGAGAAGGTATTGAGAGATGTAAGGGACTTTATCATCACGAAAAATCCTGAGCTTAAGGAGAAAATCGAGGAAAGGACCGACCGTACGATTAAGATGGCCTACGAATTTGACACAACCCATCAGAAACGCCTAATCACGGGTATCTGCATGCCTAAAGCATCCTACCTTTTTTTGGAGATGACAGATTCAATAAGGAAGGTAGCGAGGGAAATGAGGAACCTTGCAGAGAAGGTATGAATCTTCACATGAACTTACTGAGAAGCTAAAGAACCTAAAAGTAATTAGAGGATTAAAGTCGAAAGGATTAAAGGGTCAAGTATATCTCGTTGGTGGGGCCATAAGGGATCTAGTATTGGGTCTTAGGCCAAGGGATCTGGACTTTTCCATATCCGAAGAGGAAGACATAACTAAATTTGAGGAATTCTTTAGAAAAAAGTCCTTTGTACTCGGGAAGAAACCCCTCCACGCATATAGACTCTGTCATCGGCACCTTACAGTCGACATCACTCTTATGAACGGGAGTATCGAAGAGGATCTGAAAAGAAGGGATTTAACGATAAATGCTCTTGCGTACGATCTAAAAAGTGAGAAGATCGTCGACATTTTAGATGGACTCGACGACTTAAAAAATAGGATCATACGATTCCCTGATGAGAGTGTTATTATTCTCGATCCTTTAAGGATGCTAAAAGCACTAAGACATTTTGCCACTCTTTGGGGCTTCAGTCTCGTTCCTCAAGCAAAAGAGGCTATATCAAGAAACAAGGAGAGAATAAAGAACGTGGCAGGAGAGAGGATAAAGTACGAGCTAGACATTATCTTAGGGTCAGATTTGGCATATGAAACTTTAAAGATAGCCGAGGAGACTGGTCTTCTTTACGAGATCTTTCCAGAACTTAAGGAGCTAAAAGAATTTGATCAGAAAAAGGGCCTAAAATTGAGGACTTTAGAGCATGCCCTTTTTGGACTTAAATTTTTGAAAAAGTACAATCGGATTACCTCCCTAAAAAAGGACGAAATTCTGCAAGTTGCCTATGCTCTTCTATTTCACGACCTTGGTAAGCCCTATACGTTTTCTTTTGATCAAGAAAAGGGGATCGTGCACTTCTTCGGCCACGAAAAAATATCCGTTGAGCTTGCAAAGAACATACTCGATAGGCTCAGATTCAGTAACCAAGAAATGAGGGCCATCCTTGAACTTGTAAAGAACCACATGTGGATATTCCTCCTAAACAAAGAGACCCCAACGTTGAGGGCAACAAGAAGGCTAATTCTGAAAATGGGGAAATTGACCCCTTCTCTCATACTTCTTACCATTTGCGACATGTTTGGAACTACAGAGGGGAAGAGAAACGAAACGACATCAAAAGTTCTTAAGTACTCTAGGGAGACGATGGGGATTTACAAAGAATTTTTAAAGAAGCCGCCTCCAAAAATAGTAGATGGATATGACCTTCTCTCAATGGGTTTCAAAGAAGGGCCCTTCCTTGGAAAGGTTCTAAACGAGATAAGGGAAAAGCAGCTGGCAGGAGAAATCAGAACCAGGGAGGAGGCACTTGAGTACGCAAAGAAGCGTTTGGATTCGAGCTAGGTGCCTATGAATTTTCTAAAAATATCCCTTGCTATCACTATTTTCTGGATTTGGTTTGTGCCTTCGTAAATCTGGGTTGCCTTTGCATCTCTCATCATCCTTTCAACTGGGTACTCTTTTGTGTAACCGTAACCACCGAGAATCTGAACAGCGTCGGTTGTCACTTTCATCGCAACGTCTGCAGAGTACATTTTTGCCATTGCGGATAGTTTATCTACGCCAATTGCGCTCATTTTATCCCTTTCATAAACCTTCATGTCTAGAAGCTGGGCAGCGTCGTAAACGAGAGCCCTTGCTGCTTCCACCTGCGTGGCCATATCTGCTATCATGAACTGTATCCCCTCAAAATCGGCAAGTTTTTGTCCGAACTGGACTCTTTTCCAAGCATACTCAGCTGCAAAATCAAGCGCTCCTTGGGCTATTCCTACCGCCTGTGCTCCAACTGCCGGTCTTGAAAGGTTAAGAGTTGTCATTGCAATATCCCAACCCTGTCCCTCTTTACCGATAATATTTTCCTCTGTCAGTCTAACATTGTCGAAGATTATCTCTGTCAGGTCCGATCCTATCATCCCCATCTTTTTTTCGCTTTTTCCGATTATAACTCCAGGATAGTCCTTCTCTACAAAGAAGGCTAGTATACCTTTCGTTCTCAGTTGGGGATTGATTGTTGCAAATCCTGTAAATATTCTTGCAACAGCGGCGTTTGTTATCATTGTTTTTTTTCCATTCAAGTAGTAGTAGTTTCCCTCTTTCGTAATCCTCGTCCTCATGTGGGAGGCATCAGATCCAGCTTCAGGTTCTGTGAGACAGAAGGCTACAATATTTATCTCGTCCGGATTGGCGATCCTTCCATATATGTAATTTTTCTGGGATTCATTGGCTGCAATCATAATTGGCATAATGCCGACAGCATGAGCTAGAAGGATAAGTGAACAAGCTCCAGATACCTTCGCTATCTCTTCAACAACTATACATAGGGAAGTTATATCTCCGTCTAGGCCTCCAAATTCTTCGGGAAGCATGAGATTCAAAAAACCCTGTCTTTTGAAGACCTCAACAATATCCCATGGAAAGGCTCCTGTCTCGTCTATCTCCTTTGCCCTGGGTAGGACCTTTTCTTTTGCCACCTTTTCAGCTATGCGCTTTATCATGTTGTGTTTTTCAGAGAAGGTCAGCATTTTTTTCCTCCTTTTACAATTGACAAGTAGACACTTTTTAACATAATTTAGAGCTAAATTGAACACAGAACGTGAGACTCTACCTAAGGTTTATTTCACCGACCTAAAGACGGATCCGAAGAGGAATCTTCTGGATAAGATCGGATCCTTAATGGACAGACTTAAAGTCTCGAGAAACTATAGATCTGGTGAAATCGTAGCGGTTAAAGTTCACTTTGGAGAAAAAGGGAACACCGCATTTATAAGGCCCTTACTTTTGCGGCCGATAATAGAGAAGCTAAAGGCCTTAGGAGTAAAACCCTTCCTCACTGACACTAATACACTCTACAAGGGTTCAAGAAGTGACGCTGTCACCCATCTCATTACTGCAATTTACAACGGCTTCGATTATAGTTCAACGGGTTGTCCTCTAATCATAGCAGATGGCCTAAGAGGAAAAAGTGCCGTAAAGGTCCAGATAAACGGTGAGATACTTAAAGAGGTGAGTATCGCCTCTGCCATTGCGGAAGCCGACGGACTTGTTGTTGTGACTCATTTCAAAGGGCACGAACTTTCCGGATTTGGAGGTGCTTTAAAAAACCTGGGCATGGGATGTGCTTCCAGGGAGGGCAAGCTCATTCAGCATTCGAGCGTCTCTCCCTATGTGAAAGTAGACGAATGTAAAGGATGTGAAGTCTGCATCTCTTATTGTCCGCAGAATGCCATACTTATTGAGGGAAAAAAGGCAAAAATAGTTCAAGAGATGTGTATAGGATGTGGAGAATGCGTAATAGTTTGTCAGAACAAGGCAATTGAAATAGATTTCAACGAACCTCCTGATGTTTTTCAGAAAAAAATGGTCGAGTATGCGTATGGAGTTTGGAGCCAGAAAAAAGGAAAAATCCTATTTCTAAACTTTGTCCTTCAGGTTAGCCCCGCTTGCGATTGTTACCCGAATAGCGATTCTCCCATAGTAAGGGACATAGGTGTACTTGCATCTTTTGATCCTGTGGCAATTGACAAAGCCTCATGTGACCTTGTAAATGCGGAGGAGCCTCTTACAGGATCGGCTATAAAGAGGGCAAAAAAGGCCGGGTCTGATAAATGGAGAGATCTTTACCCAAACGTTGATTGGAACGTTCAGCTTGATCATGCGGAAAAACTTGGGATGGGTAAAAAGAATTACAGTCTTTTAAAGATCTGATCTTTTGGGAAAAGATTGTACTTTTCGTACGTGATTTTTTTAAGGAAAAGGCCTTTTGCAGGAGCAGTTGGCCCAGCCATGTCCCTGTTTTTCGACTCGACTATCCTTAAAAAGTCTTCCTCCGTGATTTTTCCTAATCCGCCGAGGAGAAGAGTACCAACTATGTTTCTGACCATGTAGCGCATAAAGCCAGTTCCCTCACAGATAAAATAGACAAAGTCTCCTATTTTTTTTACCCCCGCCCTAATTATCTCCCTTTCCGTGCTTTTGTAAAACTCGTCCTTCTTTTTAAAAGCGGAGAAATCTTTTTTTCCCAAAAGGTGCTTTGAAAGAGCATCCATAAAATCAACATCCAACGGATGTGGAACGTAATGGGAGTATCTGAAGAAGAAGGGGGACTGAGTTTTTGAATTGTGTATTACATAAACGTAGGTTTTACTCTTTGCGTGTGACCTTGCGTTGAATTTCAAATCCACCTCTGTGCAGATGCTAACCCTCACGTCATTTGGGAGGAAGGTATTCACCCCTTTTTGGATGTTTTCTGTAGGAATTTGGGAATCGGTTCTGAAGTTCACAACCTGACCTATGGCGTGTACTCCGGCGTCAGTTCTTGCGCCAGCTATCACAGTTACCGGATGATTCACGACCTTCTCTATGGCCTCCTTAAGAACGTTCTCAACAGTTCTCAGACCGGGCTGAATTTGCCATCCATGATAATCGGTTCCATCGTAGGAGATGACCATTGCAATGTTTCTCATTTTTCCCTATTTTTCTGGACCGATTTGCATTCTTCCAGCTTCTTATAAAGCTCGTCTATCTCCTTTTTTAAGCTCCTGTTCTGAGCTTTCAAATAGGCGTTCTCCTCTCTCAGAACCTTTATCTCTTCCTCAAGGTTCTTAACTTTGTTTTTGCAGGAGACGGGGATGAGAAGAGAGATGACAATAAGGAAGGATACTATTGAACGAGTTCTCATAAATAATTTATGATTCCACGGCCGGCAAGAGTTTGTCAACCCAATCCCCCTTATGATAGATTTAGGAAAAAAAGGAGGGAACATTGTCTGAGGCTATTTTTGTTGTTCCAATAGAAGAGGAGATGAAAAGGTCCTACCTTGACTATGCCATGAGCACGATCATAGGGAGGGCTCTTCCAGATGTTAGAGATGGATTAAAGCCCGTACACAGAAGGATTCTCTATGCGATGTACGAGCTTGGAAACTTTCATGACAGGCCTTACAAGAAGTCCGCAAGGATAGTTGGAGATGTGATAGGAAAGTACCACCCCCACGGAGACCAGGCCGTATATGATGCGATAACGAGAATGGTTCAGGATTTTTCCTTAAGATACCCCCTTATAGATGGTCAGGGTAACTTTGGCTCAATAGATGGAGATGAGCCGGCGGCAATGAGATACACGGAAGTGAGACTATCTAAGATGGCGGAAGAGTTACTAAAGGATATTGAGAAGGATACGGTCGATTTTAGGCCAAACTACGATGATTCTCTTTTAGAACCACAGGTCCTTCCGTCAAGGATTCCAAATCTCCTCATTAACGGCTCTTCAGGAATAGCTGTGGGAATGGCAACAAATATACCTCCCCATAACCTCAGGGAAATTGTGGATGCGATAATTGCATTCATCGATAATCCGGAAATAACAATAGATGAATTGATGAGGATAGTTCCTGGGCCTGACTTTCCAACAAGAGGGATAATTTACGGGAGAAGTGGGATAAGGGAAGCTTACGAAACTGGAAAAGGTCACATCGTCCTTAGGGCAAGGGCCCATATAGAGCAAAGTAGAAAAGATGGAAGGGTAAGAATAGTGATAACAGAGATACCCTACCAGGTTAATAAGGCAAGACTGATCGAGAACATTGTCGAGCTTGTGAACACGAGAAAGATAGAGGGTATCTCAAACATAAGGGACGAATCGAGCAGGGAGGGAATGAGGATAGTAATTGAACTTAAAAAAGGAGAAAATCCGACCCCTGTGCTTAATAAACTCTACAAGCATACGCAGCTACAGACAACCTTTGGGATAATATTTCTGACGATAATCAACAATGAGCCAAAAACCTTAAATCTAAAAGGGCTCATAAGAGAATTCGTAAACTTCAGAAAGGAGACTATAAGGAGGAGAACAGTATATGAGCTGAATAAGGCAAAAGAGAAACTTCACGTGCTACAAGGTCTAAAGGTGGCTCTTGACCGAATAGATGAAGTCATCTCCTTAATAAAGGGATCAAAAAGTGTTCAGGATGCAAAGGAAGGGCTCATCAAAATTTACGGTCTTACGGAAAAACAGGCCACAAGTATACTAGAAATGAGACTTCAGAGACTAACATCTTTAGAGCGTGAAAAAATACTTGAGGATCTGGATCAAACGGAGAAGGAGATTGAGAGGCTGACATCGATTTTGACGGACGAAAGGATTCTACTTTCAACTCTCAAGGATGAACTGATAGAGATAAGGGAAAAATACGGAGATGAGAGGCTAACAGAAATAGTTGATGAGCTTCCTGAAATATCAGCAGAGGACATGATAAAGGAGGAGGAGGTTGTCGTTACCCTTACTAACAAGGGGTACATAAAGAGAACACCCTTAGAGCAGTACAGGCATCAGTCAAGGGGTGGAAAGGGAAAAATAGGGATAGCCATTAGGGAGGAGGATGTTGTAGAGCACATATACATAGCTTCTACCCACTCTTACATTTTCTTTTTTACCAGCTCCGGCAAAGCGTACGGGATCAAAGTGTACTCTATACCTGAGGCTCCCCTTTCGGCAAGAGGTAAGCCTGTGATCAACCTTGTAAACATTGATATGAATGATGAGATATCAGCCGTAACCCACGTTAACGAATTTTTAGATAACAGATTTCTCCTATTCGTAACAAAAAAAGGATTTGTGAAAAAGATAAAGCTTTCAGAGCTTTACGGTCTTAGAGCAAAAGGGGTGAAAGTAATTAGCGTTCCGGAAGATGATAAGCTCGTAAGCGTCCTTACAACTGATGGAAACTCAGACATCATAATAGCAACCAAAAAAGGGATGTCTACAAGGATCAGAGAGAGGGAGATTCGTGTTATGGGAAGAAGTGCCTATGGGGTTAGGGGTATAAAACTGAGAGAGGGGGATGAGGTATGCTCATGTGACTTGATAAAAGATGAGAGTCTGATCTTTGCCGTCACTGAGAGGGGTTATGGGAAGTGTGTAAAAGGCCAGGAATTCAGAGCGCAGTCGAGAGGAGGTTATGGGGTCAAAAACGTGAAGGTAACCTCAAAAAATGGAAACCTGGTATGCGTTAAGGAAATGACCGAAAAGGACGAAGTTATCCTAATTACTGACAAGGGTCGAACGATAAGGTTTAAAATCAAAGACATTCCAGTACAAAAAAGGGGTGGGATTGGTGTGAAGCTAATGGATGTGAATGAAAACGAGAAGATAAAGGCTTTTGCCAAAGTATCAGAGTAGGGGAAGGGTTGTGTCTGAAAGGGTATCTGTAATCGGTGGTGGAGCATGGGGTACTGCGTTCTCCATTTATTTGGCAAAAATGGGCAGAGATGTTTGTCTCTGGATATATGAGAAGGAACTATGTGAAATTATAAGTACTAGGCGAGAAAACACTTACTACCTTCCCGGTTTCTTTATCCCCCATTCAATCGAAGTAACTAATGAGCTTTCCTTTGCAGTAGAGTACTCAGATGACATTCTGATTAGTGTCCCTTCCTATGCCTTCAGATCGGTTTTTTCAGCAATTACGGAAGATCTAGATGGAAAAAAGATTCTGATACTCACAAAGGGCTTAGAGCCGGAGACCTGTAAAAGGATGAGTGAGGTGGCCACTGAACTTCTCGGAAAAAAAAAGACACAGATCGCCGTTCTTTCAGGACCCTCCTTCGCAAAGGAGGTTGCCCAGGGTTTTTTCACCTCAGTTGTGGTCGCCTCTCATGATAGGGGGTCTGCAGAGTATTTCCAGAACCTTACGCACAGTGATATCTTTCGAGTCTACATAAGCGACGATCTAATTGGGGTCGAGCTAGGTGGTGCTTTAAAAAACGTGATGGCAATAGGTGCTGGAATGATACAGGGGCTTGAGCTTGGGACTAACACCCTTTGTGCATATTTGACAAGGGCACTTGCGGAAATGAAAAGGTTTGGGAGGGCAATGGGGGCAAGGGAAATGACCTTTATGGGACTATCCGGAGTTGGGGATTTGATTCTCACCTCTTTCGGGCCTCTAAGTAGGAACAGATGGTTTGGAATTCAAATTGCCAAGGGAGGAAAACCGAAGGAGATTATTGAATCTGAAAAAAGAGTTATAGAGGGTTACCACACTCTTTCAGCAGTCTACAAACTCTCCAGATCTTTAAATGTGGAGATGCCAATTGTGACAGAGCTTTATAGGATCGTTTATGAAGGGAAAGACGTGCTTTCGTCAATAAGGGATATAACGCAAAGGAAAAAAAGGGAAGAGGAAGGCTAGAGAGTCAAAATTTAACGCGCATTGGCCTACTCCGTATCTATATCCTTCCAGGAATTACAACCCCTTTTCCGAGAAAGACTCTAAGATAAAGGCAGAAAAGTAAGATAGAGAGGACTGAAAAAATTGTGATAAGGTCTTTCGGTCTCATCTTCAGATCTAGATAAAAGGTTCTACGAGCAGAGGGGCTAAATCCTCGAGCTTCTAAAGACAAACCGAGCATATTCGTATTCCTTATAGCTGTAACGAACATGGGTACTGCCAATACTGAAAGGATTTTTAGAATTTTGAAAGGATTTTTGGTCTCCAGTTCTAGTCCTCTTGAGAACTGTGCCTCCATTATAGTTACTGCCGCGTCAACGAATGAAGGGACAAGCCTCAAAGCCGTCCCTATTGCAAAGGAGAAAGGATACGGAAATCCAAGGGCTATAAGCCCGTACATCGTCTCCTCATTTTTCGTAGTTGAAACGTAAATTAAACCGATGACAACGAATGTTACAAGCCTTATACCCATTGCCATCCCATAGTAGAGCGACTCCTCGTAAATGGGATAGGAAGCTATCCAAAAGAGGATATTTTCGCCCTTCACAAAGAAAGGCCAAAGAATGAGACTGAAAAAGAAGAGTAAGATTAGAACGTACTTAAGCCTAAAGATTAATGGATAGGAACGAAAAAGAAGAAGGATAGATAAAAGGGGAGAAAAAAGTGCAAGAAGGTAGAGTGGGTGGTTGAATATCAGTGCACATACGAACAAAAAAACGGAGGATATGATCTTCGTTCTTGGGTCGAGCTTATGAATTGGGGTCTCTTTTTCCTGGTACAAGGAGACCTTCATTTTTAAGTTCCTCTATCATTTCTTCCGGTTCCATTGATTTCGTCTTTAGAAAATTTGCGATCCTTGTGAGGGTGGAGGGGTAAACAGAACAGCTGAGAAGAGTTTCTTCATCAAAAAAAACTTCCCTAGTTGGTCCCTCCTTTTCTATCCTTCCATCCCTCATAACTATTGACCTTTTCGCGTAAGTTTCTGCAACCCATATGGAATGGGTGATTATAATGATAGTGTGGCCCCTCTCATTGAGCTTTTTTAACATCTCCATCATTTTTACCTGATGCACAAAGTCAAGACCAGTTGTAGGCTCATCAAGGATGAGAACTTGAGGTTTCAGGGCAAGAATTGAAGCACAGGCAACTCTCTGTCTTTCCCCTTTAGATAATAGGAATGGGGAAAGGTGCTCATAGCCTGAAAGGCCTGTGACAAAGAGAGCCTCCTCAACGCTCTCCTCTATGTATTTTTTTTCAATCCCCAATCTCCTTAGGCCAAAACTTACCTCATCAAATACGGTTCGAGAACAGATCTGATGATCCGGGTTTTGAAAAACATAACCGACTGTTCTTGCAAGCTCGTGCCTTTTGTAACTTCTCGTATCCTTCCCCTTTACAAGAACCGCTCCCTTGGTTGGTTTGAGAAGACCATTTGCATGCTTGGCAAGGGTAGTTTTTCCAGATCCGTTAGAACCAACTATGGCGACAAAATCTCCCTCTCGTATTACGAGGTTTATACCTTTTAGGACTTCTTCGTCCGAGCCTGGATAGCTGAAATGGACATCCCTAAACTCAATTATTCCATCTTTGCAAAAATGAGATGGAATATTAAGCTCAAAAAATCTCCTATTTCCATTGAGGAGACATTTTTCCCTAAGGAGTTTAATAGAATCTTCAAAGGTCAAAGGAGGATCCCTAAACCCAAGTCCCTTAAAGAAGATGAAATGCTTTGGCACCATAATTCCTGCAGATTCAAGAAGAGGGACGTCTTTTATAATATCCCTTGCTCTTCCTGAAGCAAAAAATCTACCTTCCTTCATTATCCATATTTCATCCATCTGAAGAACATTTTCCGGATCATTTTCGACAATTATAAGTAAACGTTTCTCATCTTTCAGTTTTTCCCTTATCTCAAGGATTTCCCTTTTCCCAACAGGGTCGAGGTCGCTTAGAGGTTCATCCATTACGATTACGGGCTGTTCCATAGCAAGTACAGATGCTATTGCAAGCCTCTGTTTCTGTCCTCCTGAAAGGGTGGCTGTATCCCTTTTTTTTAACTCCTTTAAGCCAACAAAGGCGAGATAAAAATCGACTCGCCTTCCCATCTCCTCCTTTGGAAGGCACAGGTTTTCCAGTCCAAAGGCAACTTCAAGTTCAACATTTGTTGAAAAGATCTGGGACTCAAAGTCCTGGAACACTAGACCCACCTTTTTTGCCATCTCTTGGACAGACGATTTTTTAACCTCCGTTCCAAAAACAATCGTTCTACCAGAATACTCTCCCTTAAAAAAATGGGGGACTATACCGTTTATGGAGTAGCAGAGGGTGGATTTACCCGCTCCCTCATGTCCCATAATTGCAATCGATGAGGATTCGACCCATTTCGCGTTTATATCCTTTAGTGCGTAAGATCCTCTGTTTTTGTAACGGAATGAAAGCTCCTCAAAAGAGACAGACATACGTCAAAAGAGAAAAACCGAAAAAAGTATAAGCAGGGTGGAGATAAATCCTGTGGACCCATAGGAAAGAGAGAATAGATAAGGACCGAAAATCCCAAAAAATGAGGAAACTAAAAGAATGTAACAACCGAGTACACTCTTTAGCCTAATTTTTGGCCCATTCTCAAAATCCATCACATCTATCCACATAAGTCCTAAATGTCCCTTCACTGTTTCATAGACCGTTATAAGCAGGAAGGCACTGATTAAGCCTCCTATAAAGTCGTTGATTGTTATGATCTTCGAAAGAATGGGGTAAGGAACAAGGCCGAGGAAATCTAAAAAAGTGCTAATAAGTATCGCGCAGGAGGCGCTGGATACGAAGTTTATGAGGATGAATGTGACCCAGTGGAAAAATTTTTTTCTATCCCATACATAACTTCTCGGGCTAAAAGGGAAAAAATTTGTCCACATTGTGTAGGGGAGATAGCCGAGTAGGAAGTTCCCAAAAAAGCCTGCTATGGAACCTGGCCCGAGTGTTCCACCGAAGATATCTCCTATCACATTTCCAATTGCCAAACCCCACGCAGCAGCAGGGCCGAACAAAAAGCCTAGTGTCATTGGAAAAACATTCGCCACACGGACTTCTGTGATTCCGGGTATGAGAGGGAAGGCTGTCTTAAAGGCAAGCAGTGTGGCAGCGTATATTGCGGCACATGTGGCACAAAGTGCTATCATTCTCGTGTTTTTCCACATGTAGATTGCAGATCTCATTTAAGGCTTGATCTTTAATTAACCCCATTTTTCCTATTTGTCAAACCACTGCTTGATAGAAAGGGGTAGATCGTTTATAAAATAGTTGTTTCGCCAATTCTCTTTCTCTCAAAGAGGCTCCTTAAAGATGAGAAAGTTGGCGACAAAAGAGGCTTTGATGAGAATGGATCTGACCTCGGAAGGTCTTTTTAGGGCACTTATGGTTAATACGGTCCCAATGTGGATCGGATCCTCCCTTTACATCTTTCTTCTTCTCTGGGAGCTTTACGTTGTTGGCAGGCTTGGGACTGAGTACATCGCAGCAACCGCCATAGCTGAGGCTTCAATAATGTTCTTTTGGACAGCAATAGCTGCAATAAGCAATATTTCGATCGCGATAGTTGGCAATCTTTCAGGAAAAAAGGACTTAGATCAACTAAAGGAGGTTGTCCTAGGGCTAATATATTTTTGCTTCGGAGCATCTCTTTTTCTCGCCTTCGTTGGCTCCTTTTTTGCTGAAGATATCCTTTCCGCTCTCGGAGCAAAAGATACCATAATCCGTATAGCTACTCCCTATCTTAAGACTGTCATGATAGGCGGAATAGTAGCCTTCCCCCTTTATGCGATCATAAGTATACTGAGAGCTGTTGGAGAGATAGTTATTCCAGCAACTATTGTTTACGGCAGCATAATCCTTAATGGGTGCCTTCTCTTTCCACTTTTCATGGATTTCAGTTTTTTCGTAAATCTTGGTCTTATATGGGTCGCGCTGGCATACACAATCTCACACGGGGCGGGAACATTTGTTGCACTTTTCTTTCTTTTTAGTGGAAGATCCTCGATAGGAGGTGGAATATCGAAAAGTTTAAGATGGAGTTTGCCCCAAATAAGAGCAATAAAAGAGATGGCCAGCCTTGCCGGTTTTAACACAGCAGAGATGCTCCTTGCCAATATCGTCTCCCTAATCATTGTTCGTTTCGTCTCAGAATGGGGGACTTACGCACTTGCAGCTTATGAGATTGGTCAGAGGCTTTTTATGGCCAGTATGCTATGGGGCTTCGACATTGCCACAGTCTCAAATATACTCGTTGCGAATAACCTAGGTGCGGGCCATTTAGGAAGAGCCGAAAAAAGCGCCTGGATTTCGTGCCTAATGAATGTTCTAATCATGGGAGGAGCGGGTCTCATCATTTGGCTCTATCCTGAAAGTATGGTATCAATTTTTGACAAAAAGAGGGAGGTTATTGAAATTGGGAAGGATTACTTGAGGATAACGATCCTCGGGTGGCCTTTTGTTGCAGCCTGGACCATTCTTAGAAGGTCTTTCATAGGCGCAAAGGATGTTTTAACCCCTTTTTTGATATCACTTTTGACTATGTTTGGGATTGAGCTTCCCCTTGCTTTTTTTCTTGCAAAGACTCCTATTGGTATTAGGGGGATCTGGTGGGCAATTTTTGTGACCTACTTACTACAAGGTCTTACGTCCAGTTTCCTGTTTAAAACAGGGAGATGGAAACGTACCTAAAAATGGTCCGGTTGTTAGGTTTTTTTGCAATTCTTTTCTTCTTTCTTGTAAGTTCAAGTGCGGAAGATGTGTTTGAGCTCCCTCCTAGGCCTTACGGTCCTCTTGCTGACTTTGCCAATGTAATTCCAGAGGAGTATAGGATAAAGATGACAAATATTGCCCATGAGGTTCTCCGAAGCAGTGGCACTTCTATAGTTGTGGTAACCTTCAAGACAATCGGTCAAAATGATATAAATGACTTTGCAAATAGGCTGTTCGAAGCATGGGGAATTGGGAAAAAAGGGGAGGATAGGGGAGTACTGATTCTTCTAGCTATAAAGGAGAGAAAGATAAGGATAGAGACTGGATACGGACTTGAGCATCTTCTTCCCGATGGGCTTGTTGGAGAAATTTTAGACTCATACGCGATACCCCATCTTAGGAAAGGTGATTATGGCCAGGGTCTATACTCAGTAGTAGTTGCAATTGCCTCAGTACTTGAAAAGGAAAAAAATACCAGACCTTCGGAAATTCATAAGGGGAGGAAAAAGGGGGTAGGTCTCTTTCTCCTTTTGCCCCTCCTACTTATCCTAATCCTTTTCATTCTCTCCCAGTTTCCAGCTAGGAGGCAATATAGGAGGCGTTCCATTCCCTTATACTTTGCCAGTGGATACTTTGGGCGTAATTGGAGCTTTGGGCCATTTGGTGGTGGATTTGGAGGCTTTGGAGGCGGAATGAGCGGAGGGGGAGGAGCCACAAGGGGATTCTAAGGAGGGAAGATGGGAGGGATCCCAAAAAGACCTGAAGATGTATTTTCAGAGATAACCCATGATCTTATACGTGTCTTCGATAAGGATCTTCTGTCAATAATCCTTTTCGGTAGTGGGGCAAGGGGAGAGTACTCTCCCGGCAGATCGGATATTAATTTTTTGGTCCTTTTAACTGAGGAGGGGATGGAGAGGCTCCACATGTGCTTTGATGTGATAAAAAAATGGAAAAAGAGAAACGTTGCAGTACCTCTTTTTATGACCAAATCTTTTATCCAGGCCTCCATCGATTCATTTCCCGTGGAGTTCCTCAATATAAAAATGGACCATGTCACGATCTTTGGAGAAGATGTTCTTAAAAATCTGGAGGTTGATAAAAGGGCTCTTCTCTTACAATTAAAAAGGGAACTTAAGGCCAAGGCCTTAAACCTTTGGGAGGAATACGTAAAGTCTGAGGGAAGATCCACAGAGCTCATGGAGATTATAAAAAGGTCAATGACCGCCTACATATCCCTTCTTAGGGCCCTACTTTACGCAAAGGGAAAGGAAGTTCATCAAAAGAAGGTGGAGATAATAAAAGCATCCTCAGCAGAGCTTGGTGTGGATTTGAATACTTTCATAAAATTTGCCGAAATGGTTGATCAGAAGATAAAGTTTTCACCTCGTCAACTTACGGATCTATTTAAAGATTACATTAGGGAAGCCCGCCTTCTTTTTGAGGTTGTTGGTAATTTAAACTATGAAGTCTCAGGAGGGTGATATGGAGAGGGGAAAGATACTAATTGTCATTCTCGTTGCCATTCTTATCGTCCTTTTCTTCTCGCTTTTAAGCACATACAACACAATCGTCTCCCTCCAAGAGAACGTCAATGCCTCCTGGGCCCACCTTGAGAGTCAACTCCAGAGAAGGTACGATCTCATTCCAAACCTTTTGGAGACTGTCAAAGGTTACGCCCAACATGAAAGGTCAGTCCTTATTGAGGTGACAGCTCTAAGGGCAAAGGTGGCAAAAGCGAAAGATGTACAAGAGAAGATAAGTGCGAATAATGAGCTCACTGGAGCCTTGGGAAGGCTACTTGTCGTTCTAGAGAGATACCCTGAACTTAAATCGAATCAGAACTTTATAAGACTTGGGGACGAGCTAGCAGGAACGGAGAATAGAATAGCCGTAGAAAGGAGAAGATACAACGAGGCAGTTCGGGCTTACAATACGAAAATAAGGACCTTCCCAGGAAATATAGTGGCAAAGATCTTCGGTTTCCATAAGGCACCTTTTTTCGAGGCTCCCTCCGAGGCCAAAGAATTGCCGAAGGTGGAGTTTAAATGAATCTGAGCCGCCTTTTTTTCTTCTGCTTAACTGTCACCTTTTGTGCCATTGGAACATTCGGTTATAATCTCTGGGATTTCAATGAGATTCTTGTTGCCGAAATAAGCAGGGAGTTTCTCGATCACATGATGTGGGCAATCCCAACTTTAAATGGGGACCCTTTCCTTGAGAAACCACCTCTTGTTTATTGGATTACTGCTGTTTTTTTTAAAGCTTTCGGCGTGAAAGACAGCGTGGCGAGGATTCCAGCCTTTCTCTTTAGCCTAGGAACTTTATTTTTCACTTATTTACTCGGAAAAAATATCGGAAAGAACGAGAAGATGGGGTTCCTCTCCGTTTTTCTTCTAGCTACGATGGGTGGGTTTTTCCTGTTTAGTAGGGAGATTCTAACAGATACTGGTCTCCTTTTCTTCACAATGGGAGCTATCTTTTTTCTGTACATGGGTGCGAATAGGTCTCCCACTTTTTATCCATTCTCTTTTTTGTTCGCGCTTGGAGCCTTTTTCTGTAAAGGATTTATAGGTATGGCAATACCAGGAATAACCTTTTTATCGTGGATTTTCTTGACACGGAGAAAAAAAGAGCTTTTAAGAACCAGATTCTGGGTGTGGCTACCTCTTACCTTTATTCCAATAATTCTCTGGATGAGGGAACTTTTAAACTATCCGGGAGAGGATCTACTTAGAGTCTTTTTGATCCACAATCACCTTTACAGATTCTTCCCCGATTCTCCCGAGTACAGAGGCGGCCACAGCGAACCTTTTTTCTTCTACTTCAAATATCTCCCTTTGCTTTCTCTACCATGGATATTCTTTATCCTTTTCCGCCTTAAGGAGTTATGGAAGGAAAAAAAGGAGAGTTCCGTGTCATTTCTCCTCTGCTGGTTTTTGGCCGGTTTTATCTTTTTCTCTCTTGCAGGAACAAAAAGACCGGTTTATTTGCTCCCTCTTTTGCCATCCCTTGCCATATTGTGTGCTTGGATTCAAAGGAATAATATGGAGTCCCTGTTTAAAGGTGTGATTTGCTTATCGATCGGACTAATCTTCCTTCTCCTTATCCTTATGCCAGAGGTGAATCGAAGATGGACCACAAAGCCGGTCTTAAAGGAGATTGCCCCAATTGTAAAAAATTGTGAGAAAATATACGTCTTTAGGCCTCAGGAGATACTTTTGTCCTCCATCCCTTTCTATCTTGGAAGATACATTTTGCCAATAAAGGATGAGGAAGAGCTGAAAAGAGTACATGGGATAAGTAAGGATTCTTGCGTAATTGTGATGGATGAGTATGGGGCAGAGAAGAGACGATCAGAGGTGGTAAAGAGGTACTTTCAGCGTGTTCTCTATGAGGGAAGGGTTCCTGTTCGGCGTAAGCTGACAATTTTATCAAAAGAGTAAAGCCACCTGAATGGGAAAAATAGATTGAAAAAGGGTCCCATTTTTTGATTTATTTACGGCCAGATGAGTATGAAGCCAAAGATACCCTTTTTTTTAGCTCTTGGCATAACCCTCCTTTTTTGCGGATTAAAAATAGTTGGATTTCTTCCCTTAGAAAGACTCGAGACCCTTTTTTACGACGTAAAGTTCAAAATGCGAGGTAGGATTACTCCTCCGGAAGGTATTGTGATAGTTGCCATAGACGATAAAAGTGTTGAAAGGATTGGAAGGTGGCCATGGGATAGGTCCAAACTTGCCTCAATTGTTGAGACCTTAAGCGGAAATGGAGCAAAAGTTATAATGCTCGATATAATCCTAAGTGAGCCGTCAAGTAACGACGAGGTTCTGGCGAAATCGATAAAAAAGGCTAAAAGCGTGATTTTGCCAATTGTTTTTGAATTTAGAGGGGAATTGAAGAAGGTTGAAGATGACCTACTTTTCGATAACGCCTTTTCCTTTGTAAGAAAGGAGGATAAGTTTAAGGTTTTTCCGCCTGTAAAGGCAAAAGGTGTACTAATGCCTGTTAGGAGTTTTTCGGAAAGTGCCTGCGCACTTGGTCACATAAACATGTTTTCCGATGAGGATGGTGTTTTAAGAAGGGAAGTTCTCGCTGTGGAATATGAGGGTGAAATCTATCCTTCCATTGCTTTGCAGGTCTTCAGGGTCTATCTTGACCTTCCAAAGGAGTCTCTTATTCTCATTGCTACTGAGGGCGTCCAACTTGGCAAATCTTTCATCCCTACGGATTTTTGGGGGAGAATCCTTATCCACTACTACGGCCCCCACGGGACCTTTAAGTACATTTCAGCTTCAGATGTGATTGAGGGGAAAGTGAAAAAGGAGGATGTATTTGGAAAGATAGTACTCGTTGGTGCTTCAGCCGCGGGGCTTTACGATTTACGGGTAACACCTACGTCTGCACAAATGCCCGGTGTGGAAAAACACGCAGCTGTAATAGCCTCTTTAATTAAGGGGGATTTTATATTTCCCGTCCCAAAGTACGTAAACCTTCTGCTTATCTTTCTTACTGGAATTCTCTTTTCCTATTTTATCTCAAAACTTAAGGCGATTTCGGGGCTTGCTTTAGCGCTATCCTTTGTTGCCCTAGTCCTCGTAGGGAATTACTACTTCTTTTCGTTCCAGAAAATTTGGTTAGATTCCTCATATTCCGTAAGCAATATCCTTATTATCTACCTTGTGGTATTAGCTTACAGGTATGCCACCGAGGAACGATACGCAAAAAGGATACGGGCAATCTTCTCAAGTTACGTCACAGAAAAGCTGGTGGAGGAGTTAATAAAGAATCCTGAACTTGTAAAGCTTGGAGGAGAGAGAAGGGAAGTAACGGTTCTTTTCTCGGATGTTATGGGCTTTACCAGTTTTTCTGAGAAGCATTCGCCTGAAGAGGTTGTTGCTATGCTGAATGAGTACTTAGGTGAGATGAGCGAGGCGATTCTGTCCTGGAATGGCACACTCGATAAGTTCGTCGGTGATGAGATTGTTGCGTTCTGGGGTGCTCCATTGAAGCAGGAAAATCATGCAGAACTGGCAGTAAGATGTGCAATTGAGATGGTTCAAAGACTGAGGAAGCTAAAGGAAAAATGGAAAAGGGAAAATAAGCCAGTTTTAGACGCAGGAATAGGGATAAACAGTGGAGAAGTTCTCGTGGGTAATATTGGGGCAGAGGGGAAAAAGATGGATTACACTGTTATTGGAGATCACGTTAATCTTGGCGCTCGTGTTGAAAAGTTGACGAGGTCTTACAACGCCAATATTCTAATCACAGAGTTCACGCTTGAAAAGATAAAAAAATTAATAGAAGAAGGCGCCTTCTCATCGGTTGAGATAAGAAGGGTTGAGAAGGTGACGGTAAAGGGAAGGGAAAAACCAGTAGAAATCTACGAGGTGAGAGTAATATGAAATTCTCCTTGACTTTTAAGTACCGGTTTTTATAATTGATGAAAACAAATTCCAGCGAGCAGATGGAAAACCTAAGCCCTTCCTATCAAGAGACTGACGAGATCGACCTTCTAGAGATTTTCAACGTCCTTAAAGAATACAAGAAGCTCATCCTTTTGGTCGTTATTTTTGGGACCTTTACTTCCGGATTGGTATCTATCTTTCTTACTCCCATTTATTCGGCAAAAGCTGTAATTTCTCCGGTTGTCCCTCCTTCGGGATCTCCAGGTTTGTCTGGATTGGCTTCACAACTGGGAATATCTCTAAATCCACCTCCTCAGGTTACTGACATAGTTGCCCTTCTCAAAAGCAACCTTTTAAGGGAAAAGGTTGTAAAAAAGTACGGCCTTATCCCGTATTTTATTGAAAATCCACTGAGGAAGGAAAAAAGCGAGGATGAGATAATATGGGATATCTTAAGATCACTTGAGAATTCGCTAAAAGTTAAATATCAGCAGAGGGAAAACCTGATAGAGATAACCTTTGAACATAAGGACAAAGCCTTTACAGCCCGTTTCCTGGAGAACCTTTTGTACGAACTTAACGAGCACCTGGTGTCTGAAGAGAAAAGAGTGGCTACGGCAAATAAGGAGTATCTCCTAAAAGAGGTGGAGAAGACCGGAGATCCTTACGTTAGGTCAAATATCTACTCCTTGATCGCCAAGCAGATTGAAAGGTCAATGATGGCAGAGGCCAAAGAGAATTTTGCTTTCAAGATCATAGACCCTCCTAAGGTTCCTGATAAAAAAGCGAAGCCAAAAAGGCTTATGATTACCTTAGTTTCCTTTTTTGTCTCGCTATTTTCCGGAGTTATCTTGGCCTTTTGTCTCAACTATTTTCGGAGGCTAAAAGAAAAGAAATCCTCAAATTGAGGGGGGGAAGATGACCAGGACTCGAATATTCTCCTTACTTCTTATCCTTTCACTTTTAATTTCCCCATACGTCTACCCGCAGGAGACCCCTGATATTACAAAAAAGGAGATATCAAAGTCCCTATCGGATGCGTTGAGGGAGGGGAGATTAACCCCTGAAGGATTAGAGATGCTCAAAACCATGCCCGAGTTCAAAGGATTGACTCCAGAGGAAATTTCTAAAGGAAAAGAGTTGTTAGAAGAAGAGGAGAAAGCAAAAGCCAAAAAGGAAACGTTATTTTTACCCCAGAAAACCGTGCTGGAGGCAGAAAGGGAGGTAAAATCACTTTTCCACAGGTTTAGGACGCAAAAGGGTTATCAGGAGATAGACACAAAGCTTGAGCCCTTCGGAGCAGACTTTTTCAAGGAGGCAGCGGTTAAGGTTATTACGGAGAGAACTGACCTGCCAGTTCCCGCTAAATACGTTATTGGGCCTGGAGATGAAGTGAAGATACTTCTCTGGGGAAGGGTAAATGCTTACTACACCCTTAAAGTTGACAGGGATGGAAAAATCACAATCCCTCAAATAGGACCAGTTACTGTCGCAGGCATGACATTCGAGGAGATGTCTAAGAAGCTTATTGAGCTTTCCGAAAATATTGTTGGAGCAAACATCGATGTAACACTTGGTTCACTGAGAACAATACCTATTTTCGTTTTGGGTGATGTGAGAAGACCTGGCGCATACACAATCGGAGCCTTTGCCACAATCACAGATGCTTTGCTTTTAGCCGGTGGTCCCAACGAGATTGGGAGTGTGAGAAGGATTGAACTTAGGCGTCAAAACAAGCTTCACACGGTCTTTGATCTTTACGACCTTCTCTTGAAAGGAGACAAATCAAAGGACGTCATTCTCCAGGCTGGAGATATCATCTTCGTCCCTGTAGTCGGTCCCCTCGTTGGTGTTTGTGGCAATGTAAGAAGACCTGCCATTTACGAACTCAAAGACAGGCACGATCTTGAAACTCTGATAGAGATGGCAGGAGGTATCCTTCCGACAGGTTACGCCCAGCAGGTCCAGGTGGAGAGAATAGTCAGGCATGAAAGGCACGTAGTCATCGATTTGGATGCAACAGACTCGAAGAAGCTAAAGGAATTTAAACTACAGGATGGGGATCTGGTGAAGATATTTAACGTTGTAGATAGAAAGGGTAATGTGGTCTTCCTTTACGGAAACGTTAAAAAACCTGGTCAATACGAGTGGAAGAGGGGCATGAGGTTAAAGGACCTTATCGGTTCTGTTGAGGAATTACTTCAGGATACCTATCTCGAATATGGACTCATAAAACGGATAGTTTTACCGGAAGTAAAGACCGTTCTTTTTCCCTTTGATCTGAGGAAGTTGCTTCTCGAAAATGAAGATAGCGCTAATGTCTATTTAGAGCCACTAGATGAGGTTTACATCTTCTCTAAATGGATGTTCGTTGAGAGACCATTTTGCCACGTGGAGGGAGAGGTAAGAAAGTACAAAGAAAAAGCTGGAGCCCTAAGCGAAAAGAAAGAAACCTTGAAGCCGTTAAAGCTCTTTTTTGACGAAGGAGCGACCGTATACGATGTTATTCACATGGCTGGAGGTCTGACTGATGAAGCTTATCTGGAAGAGGCTCAAATAGTTAGGTTCAATCCGGAAACGAAGGAAAAAATGCTCATCAAGTTCAACCTCCGCAAAGCCATGCAGAAAGATCCAAAGGAAAATATCCCTGTGGCCCACAATGATCTGATCAGGATTCACTCTTACAAGGAGTTTGAACCGCCAACTTTCGTTTCCATTGAAGGAGATGTGTTAAAACCAGGTAAGTACCCTTTTATTAAAGGGATGACCGTAAGGGACCTCGTAGTCACAGCGGGAAACGTTCTTGATTCTGCTTACCTGGAAGAAGGGGAGCTTATATCCCAGATTGTAAAAGAGGACAGGATCGCTCACCTTGAGCGTAAAATTGTGAACTTGAGGAAGGCCTTGATGGGTGATCCTAATCACAACATTGAGCTTAGGCCTTACGACCATCTTTCCGTAAAAAGGATAACCGATTTTGGAGAGGAACGCTACGCTTACATATATGGGGAGGTTCTATTTCCTGGAAAATACAAAATAAAGAGAGGGGAGAGACTCTCATCTCTTATCGAGAGGGCTGGAGGTTTCAAGGAGACTGCCTATTTGAGAGGAGCTGTCTTTACAAGGGAATCTGTGAAAAAGTTGCAGAAGGAGACTCTCCAGGAGATGATACTCAGAATTGAGAGGGAAATGCTTTCAGAATCTGCCCAGAGGATAGTCGGTGCTCTATCTCCTGAGGAAGTGGAAGCCAGAAAGGCGGAGGTTTCTTATGGACAGAAGCTCATAGAATCTCTGAAAAAAATAGAGCCAACGGGAAGAATGACCATAAAGATTTCCCATTTGAGGCTTTTTAAGGGAAGCGAATTTGATATAGAACTTGAGAATGGCGACACTCTCTTCATTCCTCCAAAGAACCCTGTTGTGAATGTGATCGGTTCCGTTATGAGCCAGGGGAGCTTCATCTACAGAGAAGGTTATTCCCACAAAGACTACATAGAGATGGCAGGAGGTCTTTCTAGGTTTGCAGATGAGAAAAATATATTTATTCTCAAAGTTGATGGTTCTGCGAAAAAGGTGGGATCCTCATTCCTTAGCTGGAATTTTGGTAAGTCGAGATGGGAAATCTCAAGATTTTCAGAGGAAGATAAAATAGAACCTGGAGACACGATAGTTGTTCCTGAAAAGCTCGAAAGAATAGCCTGGCTAAGAAACATAAAGGACATAACACAGATCCTTATGAATACGGCAGTTGTGGCCGGCACGTTAAAGTACCTCTTTGAATAGGCCGTGAATTTCACCTGATGAGATTTTTTCTCTTACTTCTCCTTTTGGGAATGTTTTTTTTTCCTAATCATTCGGCAGGTAAGGAAAGGGATTTCTTCTCCTCAAATTGGGGCTACTCTGGTTTGATAGAGATACCCGATGCTAGAGTAATGGAAAAGGAAATGTGGAGGCCCCATATTCGTCAGGCCCATCCTTATAGATTTTATTCTGTATCCTTTACACCCTTTGAAGGGATCGAGATAACGGGAAGAGTTACGGAGATACTTGGAGTTAAAGCGAGCGAATCAGATCCGAGATGGAAAGGGTACGGAAACTACAAAGACAAGGCTCTAGACGGGAAATTAAGAATTATAAAGGAGGATAAGTACTTACCTCAGGTGTTGATAGGAATTATGGACCCTCACGGTACAAGACTTTATCCGTCCCAGTACGTAGTTTTGAGCAAAAAATTCTACCCCCTTGATATCACATTAGGTCTTGGAAATGGAAGATTTGGGAAGAGGCCCCTTTCCACAAAAGGAGAGGGTTTCTACATAGAGATGTTACAGGATCCGAAAAAATGGCTTGAAGAGTCGCAGATCTTCTGGGGAGTAAGATTTTACGTTAGTGAAAGGTTAAATTTCGTCCTGGAATACGATCCCACAAGATACCATAGACAGATTGGAGACCCTGCCAGGATTCGTTACTTTTATGAGAAACCGAAAAGTAAACTGAATTTGGGTCTTGTAGCAACTCCTTACAGATGGATGGATCTGACATTCACATACGAAAGGGGAAAAACAGTTGGCTTCGGAATCTCCGCACCTTTTGAAATTGGGAATCCCCTTCTTCCCATATCTGTGAAGCCGTACAGAGAAGCTCCGAATGTAAAGGAAAAACCACTAGAAGAAAGGATAAGAGTCTGCCTTTTTGAAATCGGTTTCATCGATATAGGGGTGAGAATAGAGGGCGCTACAATCTTCATTGATGTTGAGAACAATACGTACTTCTACTTACCGAAGGCGCTCCACATGATCGCAACAAACATTTATCCTCTTTTACCTCCTCACGTCGAGAATGTAATTATCGTATTTA
The DNA here is from genome assembly GCA_938084905.1 of uncultured bacterium. Lineage (GTDB taxonomy): Bacteria > Desulfobacterota > Syntrophorhabdia > Syntrophorhabdales > JANXAF01 > CALKEQ01. The sequence goes on along the minus strand of CALKEQ010000004.1, from coordinate 67,904 downwards.
AGGAGAGTGGACTTCCCGTCCTCCAAGTTGAAACGAAAAGGGATGACATCGGTTTCTACTTAAGGAACGAGATAAACCTTTTCGATTTTATAAGCATTTGCAAAGTTTCAACCCCCTCCCTTATTCAAGAAGGGGAGAAGTTTGCCCAAAGGAGACTCACATTCAGATATAAGCCCCAGATCTCATTTTACGTAAATGACCCGTCAGGATTCTGGAAATGGAAGGCTGGTATTGTAGGTTGGGGAGATTATAAGCTAAATGATCTAATGAGCTTTAAGTTCGCATTCTCAGCCTATCCTGTAAGAAACATCTCTTCGACCGTTGGCCCTCTTTCGATTCCGGTTCGTTCAGACATTGTGGACTATCTAAAGAGACCTTTGTGGCCCGATACGGTGGCTTTAAATCTTGTGGGAAAGACAGAAACGGACCTTTACTACAGATTTACCGGTGGATACTTAGATTACGAGTACGGGGGCTTGGATGCAGAAATTGCAAAAGTGTATGGGGATGGAAGATTATTTTTAGGGTTCTCCGGAAGTCTCGTAAAAAAGAGAGATCCAAATACTGCTTTCCTCTTTAGGAGTGGTGATGTAAAGGATTACTATGCGCCTTTTTTTGGAAATTTGAGGTTGAACATTCCTGAATTTGATACGCATGTTGATTTAAAGGTTGGACGTTTTCTTGCTGGCGATGTGGGGGTAAGGATTGGGATTTCAAAATGGATAAAGGGTGTGACACTTTCTGCATGGATGGGTATAACAGACACCTCCATCTTTAAGGACAAGTACAACAGAAATTACAGGGACAAGGGAATAAGTGTGATGATCCCCATGAGGATCTTCGAAGGAAAGGAATCTAGAAGTGTGTATGGCTATACTATCTCGCCATGGACTAGGGATGTTGCCCAAGATGTGATCCATCCTGATAGTCTCTTCGACAGAATTGGCCGTAACGTAAAAAAAATGCTTGACAGGGATGCTGAGTTATTCTATAAGGAAAGGTAGATTTACCTAAGCGAGGGGGAAAAATGAAGAGAAGGATTCTTTCGATTATTTTGGTTATAGCCATCACACTATTCTTTTACACAACAGGTAACGCACAGGCACCAGGGGCTGTAGGTGCTGCTGCCGCAGAAGCGGCGGCCGCGACAGCAGTTGGAATAACTGCTGGAACTGTGATTGCGGCGGCTGTGGCAGCTGCAGCGATAGCTGCAGTAATAGCTGCTGTTACGGCAGGAGCTCCCACACCCGCTCCAGTCCATGTACCAGTTACTCACCACTGACATTGAAGCGTGAAAAGACGAATAGGTCTTTTTTCCTTTTTCCTCCCTCTCTTTCTCTTCTCTTTTTTGGCTGCTCAGACAAGGGAAGAGATGGAGATGGTTTCAATTGCGGAGAGATGGTTTAAGTCGCTTAAAGTAGGAGACTACAAGACTTCATGGGATTTACTTACAAGTGAGTCTAAAGAGAGAATTATAAAGGACATAATTGACAAGGCAAAAGCTGGGGAGGAAATCGACATCCAAGCCTTAAGAAAAGATTTTGAGGAGTGTGGTTCAATCTGCAAAGTGTACTGGAGTACATTTGTCCAAATCTTCAATCCCGACCTTGCACTTGAAGAATCAACATGGGAAGTGAAGGGTGTAAAAGGTAAGTTCGGAGAAATAGTCCTTAGGTACAAAAATTCAAAAAAACCCGCGATTTTGAAGATGTTCAGAGAAGGGGATTCCTGGAGGCTTGGACTCGCTGAATCTTTTTGGACAAAGAAGAAGCGCTAGCGAAGTAAACCAAGAGGAGAAGAAGGTTTCTTTTAGCCAGAGTCTTCCTTTCCCGTAGTAGACGTAAATCTTTTTGGCGGAGAGGGTGGGATTCGAACCCACGGTACGCTCTCTAAGCGTACAGCCGATTTCGAGTCGGCCCCGTTATGGCCACTTCGGTACCTCTCCTTGCCCTAAAAAAATTCTTTAGAAGCTCCTCGCTCCTTTCACTGAGTATTCCCCCAACAACCTTTACTTTGTGGTTAAGGGGGAGGCTATTTATGTCTATTACAGAGCCAAAAGCACCCCTTCTCTTATCAAAGCATCCGAAAACGATCCGCTCTATCCGAGCTTCTAATATGGTTCCTGCGCACATAATGCACGGTTCCTTCGTAACGTAAAGTGTGCAGTCTTTCAGTCTGTAATTTCCAACTCTCTCCGCTGCGGAAGAGATAGCCATTATTTCAGCATGAGCAAATGGCTTAAGAAGCCTTCTAGTCTCGTTGTGTCCTTTTCCTAGTATTTCTCCGCTTTTTGATACAACTATAGAACCAACCGGCACCTCACCTAGAAGGTAGGCTTTCTCAGCGAGCTCCAAACATAATTCCATAAAATCTATATCAGTCACGGGATAAGTATACAAAAGGATCCAGTATCAAATCAAATTGTAAGATGAGAGGATATCCATCAATTGTCTCGCATTTAGAGTTGCGTAAGCGTAAGCATCGTTGTTAAAGAAGATGTAGACGTCCTTGCCCTCTTCAGCGTACCCTTTTATTCTCTTTGCGTCACGCATTATTTCCTCCTCAGTGTAACAGGTGGAGTAGCTTCCCTGATGACCGTGCCTTCTTATATACACGTACTCTGACCTTACGGGAAGTTCATCAAGAAAAGAAGGCCAGTCAGCCATGCAAAGTGTAAAGCCGTATCCGGAAATGACCTGAAATACCTCTTCTTTGATCCACGATTCGTTTCTGAACTCGAATGCAGCTCTGACTTTGTAAGTGGAGAGCAATTTTAAAAAATCCTCAAGTTTTTTTATGTCTAAGCCGAATCCTCGAGAAAACTGCCATAAAGTGACTTTGAGCTTTTCGCCAAGAAATAGAGCATTTTCGAAAAATGCCTGTAACGGTTCCTCAACTTCATTTAGCTTTCGCAAGTGAGTGATCAACCGACTTCCTTTAAGCACGAAGGAGAAATTGTCAGGGGTTTCCCTGTACCATCTCTTGAATGTAGACTTGCTTGGAAGTCTATAGAATGTAACGTTAAGCTCCACACTGTTAAAAACGGACGAGTAGTACTGAAGCCATTTTTTCTGTGGGAGATCTTCTGGATAGAATCTCCCCTTCCAGCTAAAGTAGTTAAATCCACTACATCCAACCATTATCTCTGACATGGTCAAAAAGAATGATATTCTAAAGAAAAGGATTTCTCAAGCACGGCCCAAAAGTAGAAATCTTAGAGTCTTTCTCTCCACATCGGCAGAGATGACCTTAACCTTAACTATGTCGCCAAGCCTAAAAACGGACTTCCTTTTTTTGCCTAAGAAGGAAGTTCCATCTCCTTTTGCCTCGTAATAGTCGTCAGTGAGGTCAGAAAAAAGAACGAGACCCTCAACAAAAATATCTAGAAGCTCAACAAAGAAGCCAAATTGGGCAACATGGGTAATTATACCTAAGTACTCCTCTCCCATACATTCCTTCATAAAAAGTATCCTAATTCTATCTTCTATCTCCCTTTCGGCCTCCATTATAACTCTCTCCCTTTCGGAGAGGTACTCTCCCAGATATTCCAGTTCCTCGTAAGTGTAAGGAATCTTCCTCACTGAAAGGAAAAAGTCAAGGATTCTGTGGCAAACAAGGTCAGGATACCTTCTTATGGGAGAGGTAAAGTGAAGGTAGTTTGGGAGCCCAAGTCCGTAATGACCCTTGTTTTCAACACTGTATCTTGCCTGCTTCATGGATCGCAAAAGGACCCTGTTTACTATGAATTCGTAAGGTTTTCCTTTTACCTCTTCCAGTATGCGTTGGAGCCTTCTTATTCCCCTTTCGTGCTCGTATGTCCCAATCTTAAGAGACTTAAGGAATCTTTCAAAGGATTTAAGTTTGGTTGTCTCAGGCTCCTCATGGACTCTGAAGAGAGCTGGAATCTTGTTTTTGACAAAAAATTCGGCCACATTTTTATTTGCAAGGATCATAAACTCCTCTATTATTCTGTGAGAAAAGAGTCTTTTGGAGCGTAAAATATCCTTTACATCTCCCTCCATATCGAGGATGATCTCAGGCTCGGGGAGGTCAAAATCGAGACTACCCCTTTCCTCCCTAATCTCTAGGAGCTTTTCGGTAAGCTCTTTCATAAGTTCAAGGTCTTTAATTAAACCTCTCAGTCTTTTTCTTTCATCTTTATCCTTCTCTATGATCGCCCTCTCCACCTCTTCATACGTAAGCCTTTTTACGCTTCTTATCACAGATTTTTTAAAAGAGGCAGATTTCACATTCCCCTTTTTGTCAAGGTCAATAATAACTGAGAAGGAGAGCCTATCCCTTTTTGGCTTAAGGCTACACAAATCGTCTGAGAGGACTTTTGGAAGCATAGGGATCACAGAATCTGGAAAATAAACACTCATTCCCCTTCGCTTTGCCTCTTCATCCAGAGCCGATTTTTTACGCACATAGTACCCAACATCAGCTATGGAAACGTAGAGCCTATAGCCCCCCTCCCTTCTCTCAATAGATACGGCATCATCAAAATCCTTTGCATTCTCTCCATCTATTGTTACGTGTCTTAAGTGCCTTAGGTCGAGCCTTCCATCGAAGCGGAGTTCGCTTTCAATCTTTTTTATCTCTTTCTCAACTTTGTGACCAAATCTGTCCTTTAAACCGTATTTAAGGATAACAAATTCCCTTATATCCTCTATGGTAGAGAGGGAGGGGAAAACCCTTATTATTTCGCATCCATTTTTTTTCCTCTCTCCCACACCAAGAGCGTCTTGAGGTAAATTTTGTGGAGCCGAGACAATTACGTATGAGTTTTTCGTCTTTTCATCGGATTCGAGAAAGTAAACCTTTCCCACTTTACGTATGAATCCTGTAATTCTATTTTTTTCCTCCCTCCCACAAAACCTGCCTCTGCCGAGATAGGTGATCTCTCCCCTTCTTGAAAGATCAAGGAGAACCTTTCTCAAATTCTCCATATTTCTCTTTTTTAGGCCGAGTCTTTTTGCGATCTCGTCCATCTTCAGGGACTTATTCTTAAGTAAGTTGAGAATGATTTTTTCCTTAATAACCATGGCTAAATTCAAGGTCTATTGTGACACAACCTTCATCCATATTCAAGCGCCCAAATAGCAATCACTTTACTTTTTCTCAAATTTGGTGTTCTAATTTTCCTCTGTGATCGAAGTTGAAGGTCTGACAAAAACTTATGGAAAAATAAAGGCCCTTCATGGCGTCTCATTTAGCATTCGTTCTGGAGAGATATACGGCCTTTTAGGACCTAATGGGGCGGGAAAGACCACAGTAGTTAAGATCCTCACAACAATCTCCAAACCTGACGGGGGAAAGGTTTCCATCCTTGGCGTGGATGTAGTGAGAATGCCAGAAAAAATAAAAGGCCTTATTTCATCTGTTCCCCAGGAAAACAATCTGGACAGGGAACTATCAGTTTACGAGAATCTACTAATTTACGGGATGTTGCACAAGATAAGGAATCTTAAGGAAAGGATATACGATGCTTTAGTCCGTTTTGACCTTTTAGAGAGAAAAGACTCGTTCGTCTCTGAACTCTCAGGAGGGATGCAGAAGAGAGTTCTTCTGGCGAGAGCTCTTATTTCCGATCCAAAGATACTTTTTCTTGATGAACCAACTACCGGACTTGATCCCCAGGTTAGGAGACAGATATGGGACTTTATAAGGAAGGCAAAACTGGAGGGAAGGACTGTCATACTCACAACCCACTACATTGAGGAGGCTGACGCGCTTTGTGACAGGGTAGGAATTCTATGTAGGGGAAGGCTCATAGCTGAGGGTAGCCCTGAAGATCTGAAGAAATCGGTTGGAAATTTTGTCCTTGAAAAGCTTGACGGTGACGGGAGACTCGTCCAGCACGTCTTCAAGACAGAGGAGGAAGCCTACGCCCTTGCGATGAATTTGGGACCACCATTTACAATAAGAAGATCGAACCTAGAAGACGTCTTTATCAAGCTGACGGGGGAAAGAATAGATTGAACTGGTACCCAATTTTTTTCAGAGAGATGATTATACTGAAGAGACGCCTTTTTAGGCTTGGCTATATCTTCTCAACCTTGATCATTCCAATCATATATTTTCTAGTTTTTGGGCTAGGTATAGGGAGAGGCTTCCGTATTTCAGAAACCGAGTATTTGGACTTTCTCCTTCCCGGATTATGTGCGTTGAGCTCCATGAATAACTCCTACACGTGGGTTGCAAATAGCATGAATTTTTACAGACTTTACTCTAAGACCTTTCAGATTTTCATCCAGTCACCAATCAGTGCGGCTTCAATAGTTACCGGTGAGGTCCTGTCTGGAGTTGTCAAGGGACTTTTTGCCTCCTCCCTTGTGGTTATCGTTGGTTTGCTAACTGAGGTGAAGATGAATTTTACCTTTCCCTTTCTCTCCGCCTTATTTCTCAACTGCTTCATGTTCGCAAGTCTGGGCGTAGTAGTTGGAATGATAACCAAATCTCACGAGGATACTGCCACTTACTCTAATTTTCTCATTATCCCAATGGGGTTCTTTACTGGTACCTTTTTCCCAATCGAAAAAATGCCCTCAATCTTCAAGCCTTTCATTTACATCATGCCTCTCACTCACACGAACATTCTCATAAGGAAAGTGAGTCTGGATTTTTCAGGACTTCTCTCTCTTTTTGTGATGCTCTTCTACACAATCCTTTTCTTTTGGATCGCCATTGACCTTATCAAAAATTACTCCGAATAGGGATGAAGCTCATCGACATTCACACTCATGTCTTTCCTCCAGAAGTTATAAAGGAGAGAGAAAAGATATGCAAAAAGGACCCTAATTTTTCAAAAATTTACAGTAAAAAGAGTGCCAAAATGGCTGATCATAACGGTTTGGTAGAGTATATGGATTCTCAAGGCATAGGATGTGTGGGAGTCTTCTCCTTTCCTTTTAAGGACAAGGGGCTTCTAAGGATGTGTAACGATTACGTTCTCTCATTACGGAATGAGAACTTCTTCCCTTTCGTCATGGTTGATCTTTGCGACGAAAAGTGGTCAGAAAAAGAGATGGCCAGGTGTTTTTTGGGTGGAGCTAAGGGAGTTGGGGAGATCTCATTCTACGCTGGAGAATTCGGAAAAAAGGAGTTTGAAAAATTAGAACCTATTGCCAACCATATTAGGCGAATAGGTGGGATTTTGGCCCTCCATGTAAACGAGCAGGTAGGGCACACATACGACGGAAAAATAAGGGTAGATTTTACTTCCCTTTACAATTTTGTAAAAAGGAACCCAGATCTTAAAATCATACTCTGCCACCTAGGGGGAGGGCTATGCTTTTACGAATTCATGCCAGAGGTGAAGGAAGCTTTCCAGAATGTTTACTACGATACAGCTGCACTCCCCTATATTTACGTCCCAAAAATCTATTCCTTCCTTGAGAACTACCTGTCGGACAAGATCCTATTCGGGTCAGATTTTCCTCTTCTTTCCTATTCAAGGTACAAAGAGGGATTATCCAGTATGAGTCTGGAGGTGAGGGAGTTGATCCTCTGGAGGAACGCGGAAAAGCTCCTTGGTCTTAAGTAGGCTTTATGATCCTCAATACGTTTCTTGCCGCGTCCATTTCGGCTTCTTTCTTTGTTCTTCCTGAGCCCCTAGCTACAAAATCCTTGCCAACCTTGCATGTGACTTTAAAACCCTCTTTACATTTTCTTAAGTACACGTATTTTGGTAATACGCCAAACTCTCTTTGAGTGTACTCCTGCAGTATGTTCTTTGGGTTCTTTTGCTCTAGTGTCTTTTCATCAAAATACCTAAAGAACAGTCTTCTCACGACAGAGCCTACTTTTTTTATCCCTCCATCCAGGTAGATGGCGCCTATTAAAGCCTCAAGCGTGTTCGAGATGACTTTTGAATCGTAAGAGAGCAGGTTTTCAGATCTCATGTACTTTACTAAATCAAGGTTTCTTCCTACTTCGTTTAATGTCTCCCTTCTTACAAGGAAGGACCTCGCATTACTTAAAAAACCCTCGTCTTTTTCATGGAATTTTTTGTAAAGCATGAAGGTTATTACCGCGTTCAATACCGCATCGCCCAAAAATTCGAGTTTCTCATTCATTCTCCTTTCTTCGGAATTTGGAGCGTAAGATGCACGTCTAAGTGCAAAGCCAAGTAGGTCCTTTTTTTTGAACTTATATCCGATTAATCTTTCGAGTTCGCTTACATCTTCCATCTAGCTACTTTATCCGAAATGCCTCCTCAATTCCCGCGTATTTCTTTCTCAGCTTCGGTTTTTCTATCTTACCCGTCGGATTGCGAGGAACTTCTCCAAAAAATACCTTTCTCGGTCTTTTGTATCTGGGGAGGGCTTCGCAGAACTTGAGGATCTCCTCCTCTGTAACTTCCTTTCCAGGTACTGGGTCTATAACCACAGCAACTACTTCTCCTAGACGCTCATCTGGAATACCTATCGCGGCCACGTCTTTCACAGCCGGATGGGTGTGAAGAAAATCCTCTATCTCCACCGGGAAAATGTTTTCTCCTCCGCTTATTATAATATCCTTCTTCCTATCCACAAGCCAAATAAAACCGTCTTCATCTTCTTTAGCCATGTCTCCTGTGTAGAGCCAACCATCCTTTATTGTATTTGCTGTTGCCTCAGGGTTCTTGTAATACTCCCTCATGATCCCGTCCCCTCTGACTATGAGCTCACCAACCTCACCCTTTTTCACATCTCTCCCATTTTCATCAACTATCCTAGCCTCCCAATTAAACCCCGGTTTTCCTATTGATCCTATTTTGTGGAGGGCATCTGAACTTAGGTAGATGCAACCCGGTCCTGTTGCTTCGCTTAGACCGTAAACGGTATTGTACTCCATATTAGGAAAGTACCTTCTCCAGTGTTCTATAAGAGACGGAGGAACAGGCTGGGCACCGATGTACATAAGTCTCCACTGATCAAGTTTGTAATCGGATAATCTCAATTCTCCCCTGTCAAGTTTTAGAAGGATATCCTGGGCCCAAGGAACGAGAAGGAAGAGAACAGTTCCTCCCTCCTCGCTTATTGTCTCAAGTATCCATTCGGGAGAGACACCTTTTAAAAGAACCCCCCTTCCTCCGACGATGAACGCACCAAACCAGTGCATCTTGGCTCCTGTATGGTAAAGAGGGGGAATAAGCACAAAAACATCTTTTTTCGTCATTCTCTGTCTTACGCTCTCAGTGATACACGATGAGACCATATTTTTGTGTGTGAGAAGAATTGGCTTAGGTTTTCCTGTAGTTCCGGACGTAAAGTAGAGTCCGCATGGATCAGCATACGTAATTTCCGTATCTAGGGGGGTACCTGGAGAATTTTCCATTAACTTCTCGTAAGATTCTGCAAAAGAGGGAACGTTTTTGCCAACGCATATGTAGGTTTCCACAGTAGGCAGTTTGTCGATTATGGCCTCTATTCTTGGTGTGAACTCTTCATCAAAGACGAGCACCTTCGGTTCTGCCACATCACAGCAATACTTAACATCCTCCGATGTGAAACGGAAGTTAAGAGGTACCACCCAAGCACCTACCCTTACTATTCCAAAGTAGCATATTAGCCACTCTAAAGAATTCATCATAAAATGGACAACCTTATCACCCTTTTTTACTCCCTTAGAGGCAAGTATGTTTCCAAATCTATTGGCAAGGTTGTCGAACTCGTACCAGGTTATCTGCCTCCTTCTTTTTTCCGCAGGTACCCTCTCAACAAGTGCGACGTCATTTGGATACATTCTTGCATTTCTGGCCAGAATTTCTCCTATGTGAATGTAAATATCTGGCATTGGATACCTCCGATTTTTTTACGTGAGAACGCTGAACACAATTTAAATTTAGCACGCAGAATGCGCCAAGATCAAGAAAAAACCCAACTCTTCCTTTATTGACATAAGTTGGCTTTGATTGTAGGATTAATCGAAATTACCGATGGAGACACTAATAGACTTTCTTCTCCATATAGATAAACACTTGAGCAACGTAATCTCTGAGTACGGATCCTGGACGTACCTTATCCTTTTTATCATCGTCTTTATGGAAACGGGCTTTGTTTTTACTCCCTTTTTGCCTGGGGACTCTCTCCTATTCGCAGTTGGTACATTTTCTGCCCTGGGGGCTCTCGAATTGGAAAAAGTTATAGGCTTCCTTTCTCTTGCAGCTATCCTTGGAGACACTGTGAATTACTGGGCAGGTGCATTTCTTGGGCCAAAGGTTTTTAAGAGAGAGGACGTTAGATTTCTTAACAAAAAGCACCTTGAGAGAACGCACAGATTCTACGAAAAATACGGAGGAAAGACGATAGTTATAGCCCGTTTTGTTCCTATTGTAAGGACATTTGCTCCCTTTGTTGCGGGAATAGGTAGAATGAGTTACGGTAGATTCTTACTTTATAACGTAGCTGGTGGACTGCTTTGGGTATTTACATGTACACTGGGTGGATACTACTTCGGTAACATACCCTTTGTAAAGTCAAACTTTTCCTTTGTTATAGCAGCTATTGTTCTTATCTCCGTTCTTCCAGCGGTAGTGGAAATTGTAAGGGCGAGGCGTTCTTAGCAGAGCTAAAGGTAATCGGTCTGTGGGGTTTTCAACATTTTTTGTTGAGAAATTGTGGAAAAGTTATAGGAGATGTTGCGTAACATTACGAAATTACAAATCATTTTAGCAAAGGGGATTCTATGATCGACGAAAACGCCCTCCTTATTCTTGAAAGAAGGTATCTCCTCAAAGACGCCAAAGGAAAGGTCGTAGAAACGCCAGAAGGGATGTTTAGGAGAGTTGCTTCTCACGTTGCACAGGCTGAGAAAAACTACAAAAACACGGATTTTAAGCGAATGGAGGATGAGTTCTTTAAAATGATGAATAATCTGGAATTTCTTCCCAATTCCCCAACCCTTATGAACGCGGGAAAAGAACTTGGGCAGCTTGCTGCCTGCTTTGTGCTTCCCATTGAAGATTCTCTTGACTCCATATTTGATGCTGTCAAGCTAACAGCAAAGATTCATCAGAGCGGTGGAGGTACAGGTTTCTCCTTTTCTCGCTTGAGACCAAAAGGAGACGTTGTCGCATCCACAATGGGTGTGGCGAGTGGTCCAGTCTCCTTTATGAGAGTTTTTAATATGGCCACAGAGGTAATAAAACAGGGAGGCACACGTAGAGGAGCCAACATGGGGGTTTTAAGGGTCGATCACCCGGATATAGAAGAATTTGTGACCGTAAAAAGGGATCCTAACGAATTGACCAATTTTAATTTGTCTGTGGCTATAACTGACAGATTTATGGAATGTTACTTTGGTGACAGGGAATTCGAACTTATAAATCCGAGAAATAAAGAGGTTGTAAGAAAAGTAAAGGCAAAAAGAATCATGCAACTCATTGCCGAATCAGCTTACTTTAGTGGAGAACCGGGATGTCTTTTTATCGACACTATAAATAAGGATAATCCTCTTCCCCATCTGGGCGAGATTGAGGCAACTAACCCTTGCTCTGAACAGCCGCTTTTGCCTTATGAATCCTGCTGTCTAGGCTCTATCAATCTGTCTAAATTTGTAGATGATGGAAAAATAAATTGGGAAAGATTAAGAAGGACCGTTCACTTGGCTGTGAGGTTCCTTGACGATATTATAGACGTGAACAGGTACCCTCATTCGGAGATTGAAAGGATGACAAAGATGAACAGAAAAATAGGATTGGGCGTCATGGGTTTTGCCCATATGCTTATAAAGATGTCTATACCCTACGACAGTGAAGAGGCTGAAAAAGTTGCTGAAGAGTTGATGGCCTTCATACAGAAGGAGTCGAAGATAGCTTCAAGAATGCTTGCTGAAGAAAGAGGGGTCTTTCCAAGCTATGTGGGTAGCAAATGGGAGAAGATGTCCCTACCGCAGAGGAACGCGACAACCACAACCTTAGCACCAACAGGGACTCTAAGCCTGATTGCCGGTACATCTGGCGGAATAGAGCCGATCTTTGATGTAAGTTATACGAGGATAATCCTTGGAGATATAAAGGTGACTATTGAGGATCCACTTTACAGGGAATTGCTAGGGAAAAGGGAAAGTAAAGAGAAGATGGAAAGAGTCTTCAGAGTTGCTTACAGTGTCTCTCCCGAATGGCACTTAAGGATCCAGAGAGCATTCCAAAGACACATAGACAACGGTGTTAGTAAAACCGTGAATCTACCTGAATCTGCAAAAATAGAGGAAATAGAGGATATTTTTGTAAGAGCGTACAAGTTCGGTCTAAAAGGGGTAACGGTTTTCAGGAATAAGAGTAGGCAGTATCAGGTTCTCTCTTGCAGCGGACAGACCCTATGTTAGGATCAATTTCCATGAACTGTGTATATTGAGCTTAAGAAAAAGGAGAGAAGGGATGAGTCTCATTGAGGCTTACGTTATTACCTTTGTTGCCAGTTTCTGTACACTCGTCATTGAGATCGTTGCGGGAAGGATTCTGGCTCCATTCGTCGGTGTCTCTATATACACATGGACGAGCATAATAGGAGTGATTCTCGCAGGGATAAGTATAGGCGCCTATTTCGGCGGAAAGCTTGCTGACAGGTTTCCATCAAGAAGGACTCTCTCCGTTCTTCTTCTTCTTTCCGGTCTAACTGCTCTCACTATAGTTCCACTTACAAATCTTCTGGCCTCATACAGGTTTCCTTTTTCACTGATGATGAGGATTTTTGTCGTAACCTCAATCATATTCTTCTTACCCAGCTCAATTCTGGGAACCATATCCCCTGTTGTTGTGAAGCTAGCACTGAGAAATTTGGAAAATGCTGGTGGTGTTGTTGGAAAGATATATGCCTTCTCCACACTGGGAGCCATAATAGGGACGTACGTTACAGGGTTTTTTCTCATATCATGGATGGGAACGAGAAACATAGTCTTCACAACTGGAGTGATTCTTCTTCTCTCCGCTCTGATAGTATCTCCAATCTTCAACAGAGGGCTTTATCGGTTTTTTTTCCTCGCAATTTTAATAATCGGCCTCTTTTTCTGTTACAAGTTCCTCTATAGACTCGAACTTAGGGATGACGTTTACTTTTACAAAGAGAGCGATTACTACACTATAAAACTTTGCAAATCAAAAAGCTCTGATGGTAAAACAGAGCTCGAGGCTCTCGTCTTAGACAATCTCATTCACTCTTACGTCTGCAAGGATAATCCCCTCCACATTGAGTACGAGTACGAAAGGATCTATGCGGATGTACTGAGATGGAGATACAAAAAGAATGAAAAATTTAAGACCTTAACCATAGGAGGCGGAGGCTACACATTTCCAAGATACATGGAGGTTTATTACCCAAATGCTCAGATCGATGTGGTGGAGATTGATCCTGAGGTAACAAAGGTGGTCTACCAACATCTCGGCCTTCCAAAGGACACAAGAATCAGAACCTACAACACAGACGGCAGGTGGTACGTGATGAACTGCAATGAGAGATACGATGTGATTTTTTTGGACGCGTACAATGACTTGACCGTACCTTATCATCTCACTACCAAAGAGTTCCTCACTCAAATTAAGGGGATTATGACTGAAGATGGGATTCTTCTTTCAAACATCATCGACAACTTTCAGAAGGGTGAGTTTTTACCATCTTACATTAAGACGCTGAAGGAGGTTTTTGGGGAGGACAGAGTTTTTCTTCTATCCGTTTCGCCCAATTTTGAAAATTTGAGGATAAGCACCTTCATAGTTCTTGCAACAAACTGTAAAATGAATTTGGAGGCCTTCAATAGATACGTAACAGCCCGCAGACATAAAGGAAAAGCAACAACTGTCGTTGTTCCCGATTACCTCGTAGAAAGGATGATGAAAGGAAAAAGGATCGTAACATTAAGGGATGACTATGCACCGGTTGACAATCTCATTGCCCCTGTCTTTGAAGAGAGATTTGGATATAACAGAAAGGAGGGATGAAGGTGAAAAATTTGAAAAGGGTCCTCGTGCCCTTAGCGGAAGGATCAGAGGAGCTTGAGTTAGTAGCTGTAGTCGACATTTTAAGGAGAGCAGGAGCTCAAGTTGAGATGGTAGCCGTAGATGGCAAGATAATAAACTGTTCGAAAGGGGTAAAAATTGTTGCGGACAAATCTCTAGATGAAATCGAAGAGACTGATTACGACGCAGTCATCATCCCTGGGGGTATGCCAGGTGCAGACAATATTAGAAAATCGGAGAAGTTCATTGGCATACTGAAAAGACACGCGGAAAGGAAAGCTACTATCGGTGCCATATGTGCTTCACCGGCCCTGGTGCTCGATTACCATGGAATAACACAGGGCAAAAAAGTAACCTGTCATCCCGAATTCTCACACATGGTGAAGAATGGGGTATATGAACCCGAACCTGTTGTTGTGGACTCAAACATAGTGACTGGTAAGAGCGCTGGCTACGCAATAGATTTTGCCCTTAAGGTAGCTGGGTTACTTTTTCCAGATGAAGTGATAAAGGGGGTTTGCAAAGGCCTTGGTATCTTGTGAAGAAGACGGATCGGCGAAATCCATTTAGTTCTCAAAGTTTTTTACCTTTCACTTTTTGTGGGAAAATCGCCAGAGGCTAAGCTCCAGGTTTCAAGGATAGAATTCAGTTCTATTTTCTCTTGACAAATGTAAGCTATGTTAATATAACTTCTCATCTTGGGCAAAAAAATTAGAATCGCATTCAGGAGGAATAAATGGTAAAAAAAGAGGTTATAGAAGAGCTAAAGAGGATTGTTGGAGATAATGATGTGCTCACGAGCAAAGAGGCCCTGAGGGCTTACTCATACGACGGAACAACCAACTGGATCAAAGAGCCGGATGTCGTTGTTTTTCCAAAAGATTCGCAACAAATTTCAGAGATCCTAAAAATTGCAAATAAAGAAAAAATACCAGTTACCCCCCGTGGTGGGGGAACGAACGTAAGTGGCGGATCAGTACCATGGTTTGGAGGGATCGTCCTATGCACAACAAAAATGAACAGGATTTTAAAGATTGACAAGGAGAACCTTACCTGTACGGTGGAGGCAGGGGTAGTACTTCAGGATCTGAACAATGCTCTTGCAAAGGAAGGTCTCTTTTTCCCTCCCGATCCCCAAAGCTTTCTTGGAGCTACAATAGGAGGTATAGTGGCTGAAAATGCTGGTGGACCAGCATGCGTAAAATATGGAGTGACCAAACAGTACGTTTTGGGTCTTGAGGTTGTGCTTCCAACTGGAGAGATTGTGAATTTAGGGGGAAGGACCTTAAAGAACGTTGCAGGATACGACCTTATTCACCTCTTCATCAGTTCTGAAGGGACACTGGGTGTTATATCGAAAGCCGAACTTAAAGTAAATCCCATCCCACCGTCAAAAAAGACCATAATCGCATTATACGATGATGTGGCGATGGCTGGTGAGACTGTTTATAGGGTATTAGAGAATGGAGTCATACCTGGAAAAATTGAACTTTTAGACAACTGGGTAATAAACAGAATAGAAGAGATGATGCCTCTCGGTTTACCAAAGGATGCGGAGGCCATGCTCCTTTTTGAGTGTGATGGAATCGAAGAGGCCGTTCAGAAAGAAACGGAGAAAGTTGTGGAGATATCGAAAAAATACGGAGCTAAGGATGTGAGAGTGGCAAAGGATGCGGATGAGGCCAATAGATACTGGACAGCCCGGAGAGCAGGTTTCGCGGCTGTATTTGGGAAAGCAAAAACCGTCCTTTCCGAGGACGTAACTGTCCCGAGGGGAAAGATTCCCGATCTAATAAGGAGGAGTCAGGAAATTGCAAAAAAATACGGTCTCGAGCTTGTTATACTTGGTCATGCGGGAGATGGAAACCTCCATCCATCCTTCCTCACTGACGTTGAAAATAAGGAACATTACGAGAAAGCGACAAAAGCAATGGAGGAGATCATATATGCCGCTGTTGATCTTGGTGGGGTTCTTTCAGGTGAACACGGCATCGGACTTGAGAAACAGAAGTTCTTCAGCAGGGTTACAGATCCGAAAGTGGTGAATCTGATGAAAAACATCAAAGCCCTGCTTGATCCCAACGGCATTATGAATCCTGGAAAAATATGGGAATAAGAATTTAGGGGGTCTGTGTGAAAGAGCTTAAAGAACTAAAGAAAATAGAAAAATACGTTGATCAATGTATGAAGTGCGGGTTCTGCACTTACTTCTGCCCAGTTTACCAGGAGGAAAGGGTCGAAACCTCTGTCGCTAGGGGAAAGAATTACCTCGTAAAACTCGCCCTCAAAGGAGAGCAGGAATTCACCGATGAGCTTGGAAAGATCTTAAGTAAGTGTCTTCTGTGCAAAAGGTGCGTTGTTAACTGTCCCGCGAAGAGCCAGATCGATAGGGTTGTTGTTGGTGCAAGGGCGCAGATGGTTAATGAAAAGGGTCTCGGCGCCATAAAAAACTTCGTCTTCAGAAAGGTTATGGCAGACAGAAAGAGATTCACTCGGTATTTAAAGCTCGCAAAGGCTTTCCAGTGGCTTCTTCCAAGGACTGAGGGGAATATAAGACATCTCCCGGACTTTCTAAAAGCACTTGGTGCGGGCAGAAACATACCGGAGCTTGCAAAAACTTTTCTAAGGGATATGGTTAAGCCGGCTTATAGACCAGAGGGAGTAAAAGAACCTGTAATGAGGGTAGGGTTCTTTATGGGGTGTGCGACAGATTTCATCTATCCGGAGATAGGACTAAAACTTATAGATTTCCTTGTAAAGAGGAACGTTGAGGTTATTGTTCCTAAGGAACAGAACTGCTGTGGTGCAGCCATATATTTCAGCGGAGACTTTCAGACGGGCAGACTTTTAGCTGACATGAATGCGGATGCTTTTAGAGATGTAGATTTAATTGTAACTGCCTGTGCCACATGTAGTTCGACTCTTAAGGAATATGAGAAGTACCTACCAGAAAGTGAGGATCAGAGAAAAAGGTACGAAGATTTTTCAAAGAAGGTAAAGGACAGCATGGAATTCATAATTGACGTACTGAAGGTAGATCCTAAAGAGCTGAAAGTGAGGGAGGAGTTCAAAGGGAAAACAGTGACATGGCACGATCCCTGCCACCTGGTCAGATATCAGGACATAAAGGATCAACCGAGGAACATTTTAAAGAACCTTGAGGGGATAAAGTATGTGGAGATGCCAAACGCTGACTTATGCTGCGGAATGGGTGGCTCTTTTAGTGTCTATTACTACGATTTGTCAAAAAAGATAGCTAAGAAAAAGACTGAAGGGATAAAGGCAACAGGAGCGGACGTAGTTGTTACTGCGTGTCCTGGATGCATGATTAACCTTATAGACAATCTTCTTCATAACAAGATGCCCCAGAGGGTTTATCATATCCTTGAGCTCGTAGAGTAAAAAAGAAAAAAAAATAAGATAAAAGGAGGGATAGCATGAAACATGGTGTATGGCTAACAGCTAAGGACGTACTGAGGGTAAATGCTTACAAATGGCCAAACAAAATAGGGATAAAGGATCTGTACAAGCAGTACACTTTTAAGGAGTGGAATGAAAGGTCCTGTAGGCTTGCGAATGCCCTTTCAAAGCTCGGGTTGAAAAAAGGGGATAGATTCTGCGTACTCTCTTATAACTGTGTTGAGTGGTTAGAATTTTACGCTGCAGCTGCAAAGGGAGGGTTTATATGTGTTCCCATAATGTTCAGGCTTGCCCCTCCGGAGATGGAGTACGTAATCAATCACGCAGAAGCTAAGATCTTTATAGTGCAAGGAGGAAAGGACAGAAAAGGTAACGAACTTCCGTGGATAAACCAGGTAAATGCAATGAAGAAAAATCTTCCCACAGTTGAGCATTACATTTCCTTTGGAGTTGATGCCGAGCACTACGATGGATACATAGATTACGAGGACATGTTAAAGGACGCAAGTCCGGAGGAACCGGATGTAAGGGTTGATGCGGACGATATCTGGGTAATTATGTACACAGGCGGAACTACGGGCCTTCCAAAAGGGGTAATGAAGAGTCACGCGAATCTTCTTGCCCAGTATTTTATTATGCTTTACGACCACGAATTCGAACATGACGATATTGTCCTTCTCGTTATGCCCCTTTGCCATGTGAATTCCCTCTATTATTCCTTTGTATTCACATGGATAGGCGCGACAGTTATGGCCTACAACATGGTAAGTTTCGATCCGGAAGATCTTCTTAAAACCTTCGCTGAACACAAGATAACCTTTACATCCCTTGTTCCAACACATTACATCATGATGCTTGCCCTTCCTGATGAGGTAAAAAAGAAATACGATCTCTCCTCCGTAAAGAAGCTTCTAATATCCTCTGCTCCTGCAAGAAGGGACACCAAACTTGGAATTATGAAAATGTTCCCAAATGCGAGGTTGTGGGAAGCATATGGGTCAACAGAGGCGGGTATAGTTACCATTCTGAAACCTGAGGAACAGTTGAGTAAGCTCGGTTCAATTGGAAGAGAGGTTATAGGGTCGGACATTATAAGGCTCTACGATGAGAATGGAAATATAATAACGGAGCCGAACGTGGTTGGAGAGCTCTATTCACGGAGCCCTATGGTCTTTGAGGGATACTGGAAGGATCCTGAAAAGACAAAAGCCGCAATGAGAGGTGAGTACTTCAGTGCGGGAGATATGGCCTATAGGGATCCTGATGGTTATTACGTTCTTGTTGATAGGAAGGCAAACATGATCATTACAGGTGGGGAGAACGTCTATCCTTCTGAAGTCGAAAACGTGGTGGGCAGCCATCCAAAGGTAAAAGATGTGGCTGTAATCGGAGTTCCCGATGAGAAATGGGGTGAGGCTGTAACTGCGGTTGTTGTTCTGCACGAAGGTGAGACTGCAACCCCACAGGAGATCATAGATTTCTGCAGGGGTAAAATAGCAGGGTATAAGATACCGAAAAAGGTAATATTCATAAAAGACGAAGAAATGCCGCGTAGTGGTGCAGGAAAGATCCTCCATAGGGTCTTGAGGGAAAGATTCGGGAAGTGGAGTGACGTAAGGTAAAAGGAGAAAAGGATTTAAGGGGCGGAGTCCCGCCCTTTTTTTTGCCCTCACAAAATTTCCTTGAAGTCAGCTTTCTTTTACTATATCATTAGGTATGGAAAAAGATTACGTCCTTTACCTTCGAGTAGGAGATAGGGTCTACCACAAAAAACACACCAGATGGGGAATGGGTATAGTTGTTGAGGAGAGGAGGTCCGAACTTCCTGGTGGCTTCTGCTACGTGAGAGTTGATTTTCAGGATGGAAAGGTGAGGATCTTTGACAATAACTTCAGGAGCGCAAGCTGCTGCTACTACGCGGGAATTGAAAAGATAGACGTAGAAGAGGAAGATCTGGCAAGGAAGCTTCGGCAGAAGCTCAAAAAGCAAAAAAAGAGGGAAAAACCTCCCCTCAAGTTAAAAAAATAACGAAAAAATAAAGGGATATGGTAGAGATAGCTCTTACGAAAAGCGTAAGGGCCGCGGGCTGAGCAGCAAAATTGGGTCCGGGCGACCTAAGCGATATTCTTTGCGGAATTGAAATTCCAACCGATTCCAGTGTGCTCGTGGGAATAGAGGGGTTCGACGACGCTGGCGTGTACAAACTGAACGAGGAGATCGCTCTTGTTCAAAGCATCGATTTCTTTACTCCCGTTGTAAATGATCCTTACTGGTTCGGGCAAATAGCAGCATCCAATGCGATGAGCGACATTTACGCGATGGGAGGTATCCCTAAGACTGCCATGAACATAGTTTGTTTTTCCCCCAAAAAGTTTGGATTGGAAGTTCTAAAGGAGATTTTAAGAGGGGGTATAGAAAAGATAAAAGAGGCCAAAGCTGTTCTAATAGGTGGACATAGCGTGGATGATGAGGAGATGAAGTACGGGCTAGCTGTAACGGGAATTGTGAATCCGGCGAAAGTCATAAAGAATGAGGGTGCAAGACCTGGAGATCTCCTCGTTTTAACAAAGCCTATTGGAAGTGGGATCCTAACGACGGCTATTAAGGCGGAGATTCTAAAGGAGGAAGAGGTTCTTTACGTAATTAGAATTATGGCTGAACTGAACGATAAGGCCTCTAGGCTTATGCTATCTGTTGGGAGCCATGCTGCAACTGATGTGACAGGTTTCGGCCTAATAGGCCATCTAAAGGAGATGATAAAGGAAAACATAGGGGTTGAGCTTTACGTGGAAAAGGTTCCCATAATGGATGGTGCTCTCGAGCTTGCAAAATCAGGTTTTATTCCCGGTGGTTTGTATAGGAACAGGGATTACTTTAAAAAGGACGTCATCAATCTCTCTCAAGGTCCCATCTACGATTTGCTCTTTGATCCCCAGACATCAGGAGGCCTTCTCTTTGCAGTTCCGGAGGAAAGGGTTGATAATTTGAGAGAAGATTCGGTGAAGCTCGGTGTGAAAATTTGGATTATAGGAAAGTTCACCTCAGAAAACAGGGGAAAGATAGCTCTTCTTTAAGAAGACCACCTAAAACCCTATGGAAAAACACGTCATTGAGAAGATAGAAAAAATAGTTGGGAAGGAAAATGTCCTAAAATCCTACGAGGAGAGAAAATGTTACTCTTTTGACGCAAGGGCACAGGGAGCTATTCCTGATCTTGTAGTCTTCCCCCTTTCTTCTTTCCATGTGTCAGAGGTTTTGAGGATTGCGAACGAATACAAGTTTCCAGTCGTTCCTAGGGGGCAAGGTTCTGGAGTGACTGGAGGGGCAGTTCCCACATCTGGCGGAGTAGTGATGGTATTTACAAAAATGAACAGAATAAAGGAGATCGATAAAGAAAACCTGATAGCCATAGTAGAACCAGGCGTAATAACTTACGACCTTCAGGAGGAGGTAAAAAAGTACGGACTTTTCTACCCTCCAGATCCGGCATCTCACAGATACTCAACAATTGGAGGTAATGTGGCTGAGTGCGCTGGTGGTCCAAACTCTTTAAAATACGGAGTAACGAGAGACTACGTTCTTGGTCTCGAGGTTGTTCTGCCCACCGGAGAAATAATGAGGACAGGGGTAAGAACAATGAAAGGTGTGGTAGGTTACGATCTTACCCGCCTATTTGTGGGGAGCGAAGGGACCCTATGCGTTATAACTGAAATTACACTTAAGCTTATCCCCTTACCAGAATCGAAAGCTACAATTCTCGCTTTTTTTAGAGAGGTAGAGGATGCGGCAGTTTGTGTGTCTAAAATAATAGCGGAAAGGATAGTACCCGCTGTAATGGAATTTATGGATAAAGCCTCAATTATTTGCATCGAGAGGGCTAATCCGATAGGGGTTCCAGAAAATACCGGAGCTCTCCTTTTGATAGAGGTGGATGGTGATAGAGCATCCGTTAGATCTCAGGTTGAAAAAATCGTATCCGTGTTAAAAGAAAAGGGGGTTTCAGAATTTAGGGTCACTTACGATCCGATTGAGGCGGAAAATTTATGGCTTGCAAGAAGAACTCTATCTCAGGCTACGTATAATCTGAACCCTATAAAAATCGCAGAGGACGTTGTTGTTCCTCGATCTAAGATTCCGGTTCTTATACGAAAACTTGAGGAGTTGAGTGGTAGGCTCGGTATACCTATACTCAGTTTTGGCCATGCAGGCGATGGAAATTTTCATGTAAGCATTATGATTAAAGACGAACCTCAAGACTTTAAGAAGGCTGAGGAAGCCGTAAGGGAGATATTTAGAGAAACGCTAAGACTTAAAGGCACAATCTCAGGGGAGCACGGAATAGGGATTCTCAAGGCAGATTATATAGACATGGAGCTTTCTCAGGAGGCACTTTCTGTTATGGCGAAGATAAAGAAACTTTTCGACCCTAATAACATTCTCAACCCAGGGAAGATTTTTCCAAAGCACATTCTTTCCGGTTGACTATAAACTAGCTGAGAAAATAAAATTTAGGCGTGGCAATTCTGGAGATAAGAAAGTATCCCGATCCCACATTAAGGATGAAGGCCAGATCAGTTCGTGAAATAACTGAAGGGATTCTAAAGCTCGCAGAGGATATGGTTGAAACGATGAAGGCGAATAAGGGAATTGGTCTTGCGGCCAATCAGGTTGGGTTCCTTCACAGGGTTATTGTGGTAGACGGATTGGGGAAGGAAGGGCCAATGGTTATTTTAAACCCAGAAATCGTCCAATTCGAGGGAGAGGAGACGCGAGAAGAAGGATGCTTGAGTATTCCAGGGTACTTTGAGCTTCTTACCCGATTCAGAAAAGTGAAAGTAAGGGGTCTAGATCTTGAAGGAAAGGAGATAGATTTTGAATGCGACGGGATTATAGCAAGGGCTATACAGCATGAGATAGACCATCTGGAGGGAATCCTCTTTATCGACAGGCTGAGCCCTGTAAAAAGATCCCTTTTCAGAAAAATTTACCTAGCCAAAAAGAGATGAGAGTCTGCTTCTTTGGATCTTCCGCTTTCTCCGTACCATCCCTAGTTTCGATTAAAGATCATGTTTCCCTTGTTGTAACAAAAAAGGCTAAACCTAAGGGTAGAGGATACATGCTCGATGACAACGAGGTAAAAAAGGTGGCTCTTTCCTTAGGGTTAAATGTCATAGAGATCGATTCCTTTTCTGATGATTCTGCAAAGAAGATTATGTCATTGGAGTTTGACCTTTTCGTTGTAGTCTCTTTTGGCTTGATGATACCTGAGAGTTTCCTCAATTTACCAAAGATAGGTTCAATAAACTTACATCCCTCCCTTCTCCCAAAATACAGGGGTCCATCACCCATACAGGCGGCAATTCTAAATGGGGATAGGGAGACTGGCATAACGATAATAAAAATGGACAGGAGAATGGATGCCGGGAACATACTTTACCAGGAAAAAATGGAGATATACGAGGAAGACGACTCCCAGTCTCTAGGAAGAAGGCTTTCATTCAGATCCTCTCAGATTCTTCCAGCCTTTCTCGCCCAGATTGAGATGGAGGAACTCAAAGAGGGAATAGTTCAGGAAGAAGCTAAAGCAACATACACTAAGATGATTAGAAAGGAGATGGCAAAAATCGATTGGACGAAAAGCTCAACTGAGATTGTAAACCTAATCAGGGCATATGCGGGCTGGCCAGTTGCTTATACCTATCTAGATGGGAAATTACTTAAAGTCCACAGGGCAAAAGTCTACGATCTTAATTCTTCTGATAAACCTGGAAAGATAGTACTTTTCAACAAAGAGGGGATAGTCTGTTCCACCGGATCCGGAACTGTTCTTTTATTAGAGGTTCAGCTGGAGGCGAAACGGAGAATGAGTGGGTACGAGTTTGCAATTGGTCAAAGGGAGATCGTTGGGAAAACCCTAACATAAGGAGGAAAAAAATGATTGAGATCTTGAGGGAAAGAAGGAGCATAAGGAAATACAAGGACAAGGAGATTGAGCCAGATAAAATTGAGATCTTAAAAGAGGCTGTCTTACGCTCTCCCTCATCGAGAGGTATAAACCCATGGGTCTTCATATTTGTGGACGATAGAGAGCTTCTCCACAAACTCTCCCTAGCCAAAGAACATGGTTCCTCTTTTTTAAAAGACGCAAGGCTAGGGGTTGTGGTATGTGGAGAGGAAAAAAAATCGGATTGCTGGATTGAGGATGGTTCAATAGCATCCATAATCCTCCAGCTTACAGCACAATCACTTGGTTTAGGCAGTTGCTGGATTCAGATAAGAAACAGAAAACACTCCGAGAAAAAAAGTGCGGAGGAGTACGTGAGGGAAGTGCTTAAGATTCCAGAAGACTTGCGGGTCCTATCCATAATAAGCATAGGTTATCCTGACGAGAAAAAGAGGAAGATCAAGAAGGAGGATTTAATGTACGAAAAGATTTACTTCAACGGTTTCGGAGAAAGGCGGTGAAGGTGAATAGCATATTCGAAGCCGTCAAGCAAAGCCATAAAAGAAGCGGCATTTATATTTTCTGATATTTCCGATACTTTCCAAAGTTCCTCTCCATTTGAAAAAACTATTGAAACTTCAACTTTTGCCGCAGTCCCCGTTTTTGCGTCATGGATTTTAGCCGAATAGTCCACAAGTCTCACATTTTCTATAAAAGGAAAAACACGTGTAAGACTCTTTTTAAGAACATTAGCTAAGGCGTCAACAGGGCCAACACCTGTTGCAGCCTCATGTGTCTTTTGCTCGTCAGTTTTTATAATTACAGTTGCCTCCGGTAGCTTTCCATCATCTATCAATCTGTAATTTCCAACCACCTCAAATGGTCTTTTATAGTCCTTTAGAGAACGGATGAGACTAAGTTCTTTCGTTGCATCTCTTAGCTCAACGAGTTTTTCCAAGTTCCTTTTCCTCCTCAATTAAGAGCTTGTAGTCAATACTGTCTACGAGGGCTTCCCAGCTAGCCTCGATTATGTTTTCGGATACACCGACCGTTCCCCAAACCCTTTTCCCATCCGAACTCTCTATAAGAACCCTAATTGGAGCTTCAGTTCCCGCCTTGGTCGTCAAAACCCTAACCTTGTAATCCACGAGTTCCACCTCTTTAAGAGAAGGATAGAACTTGTGAAGGGCTTTCCTTAGGGCATTGTCTAAAGCATTCACGGGACCACAACCAAGTGCTGCGGTGTGTTCTAGGCGGTCACCTACCTTCACCATTATTGTTGCCTCTGAGAGAATATCTCCCTTGCTTGTCTTTTCCACTATTACTCTGAATCCGACAAGGTCGAAGTACTTTTTGTGTAAGCCCATCACTTTCTTTATGAGAAGCTCAAGAGTTCCATCAGCTCCCTCAAACTGATATCCGAAAAGCTCCATCTCTTTGATCCTTTTTACGATCTCTTTCACGTGTTTTTTTCCCTTTTCATTGCTTAGGTCTATGTTAAACTCCTTTGCCTTCCTTATGATGCTACTTTCTCCGGAAAGGTCGGATATGAGGATTCTTTGGCTATTACCCACAAGTTCTGGTCTTATGTGCTCATAGGTTTCTGGATTCCTGCAGACCGCACTCACATGTATTCCTCCTTTGTGAGCGAAGGCACTTTCACCGACGTACGGCTTACGCTTATCAGGTACGAGATTAGCTATCTCATCAACGGTAAGGCTCAGTTCTCTAAGTTTTTTCAGTTTCTCCTTTTCTATTCCCTCAAAGCCCATTTTCAGGATCAAATTCGGGATAACTGAACAGAGATTGGCATTTCCACACCTCTCCCCGTACCCGTTTATCGTTCCTTGTACCTGTGTGCATCCGGCTTTTACCGCCATTATTGTGTTTGCAACTGCCATCTCCGTATCGTTATGCGTGTGAATACCAAGTTTCACCTTTATCCTTTTGTCCATTTTTACGCGCTTTACTATTTCGTAGACCTCATCTGGCATAGATCCACCATTTGTGTCACATAGTACTATGGCATCTGCTCCCGCAGAGTAAGCAACCTCAATTACCTTCATCGTGTAATCTGGGTTCCTTTTGTATCCATCAAAGAAATGTTCTGCGTCAAAGAAAACCTTCCTTCCATTTTTTTTCAAAAAGTCGATTGTCTTCTCAATCATCGTTAAATTTTTATCAAGTGAAACTTTGAGAGCATCCCTTACGTGTAAATCCCAGCTTTTTCCCACAATGGTCACATACTCGGTCTCAGAATCTAGTAGCAGTTTTAAAGATTTGTCACTTCCGGGCCGGGAGGTGCTCTTTGTAGTGCTTGAGAAGGCGACTATTTTCGAGTTCTTTAGTGCCAATTTCTTCACTTCTTTGAAGTAGTAAAGATCCTTGGGATTAGATCCTGGCCAGCCTCCCTCGATAAAATGGATACCAAAGTCGTCAAGAAGTTCGGTTATTCTCAGCTTGTCATTCAGAGTGAAAGATATATCCTCAGATTGGGCTCCATCTCTTAAGGTCGTGTCGTAAAATTCTATGAACAAAGCTTCTCCTCCTCAACGTCTTCGCTGTCCAGACCGAAGGCTTTATGTAAAGCCTGAACAGCTAATTCGGCGTACTTTTCCTCAATAACGCATGATATCTTTATTTCGGATGTGGTTATTGCCTCTATGTTTATGCCCTCTGCAGCTAAAGTTGAAAACATCTTTGCTGCCACACCGTAGTGGGACATCATACCAGAACCGACTATCGAAACCTTTGCTATATTCTCATCTAAGATTACGCTTTCAGCGCCAATCTCTTTTGCCACCTCCTCGGTTATCTTATGCGCCTTTTTCGCATCTGCTCTCGAAACCGTATAAGTTATGTCTGTAAAGCTCCCCTTGCTTACGTTCTGGACTATTATATCTACAACAATATTTGCATCTGCAAGTGCAGTGAAGATCTTTGCTGCGATCCCAGGTCTATCTGGAACTCTGCTTATTGTGATCTTCGCCTCATTTTTGTTGTACGTAACGCCGGAGATCATAACCTTCTCCATGGCCACTTTTGTCACCTCCTTGCAAACTAAAGTCCCCGGACCATCCACGAATGAGGATTTCACAAGGATTGGAACATTGTATCTCTTTGCCAGCTCAACGGACCTAAGTTGTAAAACCTTTGCTCCAAGGCTTGCCATCTCAAGCATTTCATCATAGGTTATAGCATCTAGCCTTCTTGCCCTGGGACACACGTTTGGATCAGCGGTGTAGACTCCATCCACATCGGTGTAAATTTCGCATATGTCAGCCTTTAAGGCAGCCGCTAAAGCTACAGCTGTAGTGTCCGAACCTCCCCTGCCGAGGGTGGTCAGATCACCCTTTTTGTCTACACCTTGGAATCCGGAAACAATCACAACCTTCCCCTTGTTTAGCTCCGCGGTTATTTTTTCCGTTTCTACCTCAATGATTCTCGCCTTTGTGTGAGTTGAATCGGTTATTATTTTTATCTGATGGCCCTGAAGGGAGATAGCTTCACAGTACATGCTTTTCAATGTTATTGCGAGAAGTGCAGAGCTTACCTGTTCTCCTGTTGTCAAAAGAACGTCCAGTTCCCTTTCGTCTGGGGACTTGGTTATGCTTTTTGCCAGTGAAAGGAGCCTATCCGTTTCACCTGCCATTGCGGAGACCACAACTACGAGGCTGTCGTTTCTTTCCCTGTACGATATTATTCTTTTTGCCACATTTCTTATCCTTTCTAGGTCTCCGAGGGAAGTTCCTCCGTATTTTTGAACAACCAGCATCAGGATCCTCCGAAGGTGAGCTCCTTATAGTAAAGACTTATAATACTAAATCCAAAAACAATTCTCAACACCACTTGAGCCTTTTTCGAAAGAAAGCCTATTCGAGTAGAGTCAGAACGGAGAGGTTTAACACAAATCCAGGTGCTCAACGGGTTATTGTAACTTGCTTAGCCTTTTTCCTTTTTCACCAACTTTCACCGTTATTCTTCTTTCCGCTTCTCCTATTACATCTATGTTTATTTTCATCGCGTAGTTGTCCCATTTCGTCCTGTCAGCCCATTCCACAACAACAGCTCCTTCATCGAGCATTTCCTCAAGGAAAAGATCCGCTACCTCCTTTTCTGAGATTCTGTAAAGGTCCACATGAAATAGGGGAAATCTTTCTCCCTCGTATATGTTTACGAGGGTGAAAGAAGGACTTAAGACGTACATCCAGTCTAATACCCCTAAACCCCTTGCGATCCCCTTTACGAGCTGAGTTTTTCCTGAACCAAGTTCGCCTGTTATAAGGACGAGATCACCAGGAGAAAGGGTCTGTCCGATTTTTTCCCCTATTTGGATCGTCTCATAAGGACTTCTCGATATAAACTCTGTCCCTTCCATCTCTTATTTCTCTTATAGCAGATCCCAGATAGGAAAGAAGGTCTGTTGCCAAAAGGTCCATATCTGAGTACTTTTCAGCCCATAGGTCCGCTATATACCCATGAATGTAGGTACCTATTATGGCAGACTGAATAAGAGAATAGCCCTGTGATTTAAGCCCACCTATAAACCCAGTCAGTATATCACCAGATCCTCCCTTGGCGAGGGAAGGGTTGCCAGTAGGATTTATGTAAACCTCCCCTTTTTCATCAAAGATAAGGGTCCTCGCACCTTTGAGTACCAGAACTACACCGTGTTCTTTGGCAAATCCAAGACCAAGCTCTATCCGGTTCTCGTTTATTTCCTTTGTTGTTCTTTTTATGAGTCTTGAGAATTCACCTGGATGTGGTGTGATTATCGTCCTTCCGGCCCCATATTTGAGGAGATGAGGTTCATCTTTAAAAGCGTTTATTCCATCGGCATCTATTATAAATGGCTTCTCTATTGAGGTAAAAATTCTTCTCGCAAATTCGAGAGCCTCTTTTTCCTGTGAAAGTCCAGGTCCAAGTATCACCACATCCTTGTCCCTTACAAACTCTATGGTCTCTTCAACTGCATCGACTGTAAAGTGTCCTAGACCACGATCATATACGGGATAGGTCATAACTTCCGTAGTTTTCATCTCCAGGATGGGATTTAAACTTTCAGGAATGACAAGAGTAACAAGCCCGGCCCCTATTTTCAGTGCGGAAAGTGATGCCATATAGGCGGCTCCGGTCTTACCTTTTGACCCTGCTATAACGACCGTATGGCCAAAAGTCCCCTTGTGGGAGTCTGGGGGTCTTTCTTTAAGCGTTTTTCGGAGCATCTCTCCATCTATCAGATGTGCGTCCCAGCCCAAAATGTCTTCAACGAAGGAGGGGATAGAGATGTCGATAACAGTTAGTTTGCCTGTGTAAAAGGCACCAGGATAGAGAATGTGGCCCAGTTTTGGGTAGGCAAATGTAAACGTGTGGTCAGCCTTCACACACACAGGAGAGGGACGGCCTGTTTTTCCATCGAGACCGGAAGGTATGTCTATGGAGATAACTGGCTTGCGAGCCTCATTGATTAAGTTGATCACATCCTTTTCAAGACCTGAAACCTCTTTGGAGAAGCCAGTTCCAAATATGGCATCGACAACGATTGTCGCATCTTTAAGAGAAGCGGAAAAAGGTCCTAAATCGTTTTGAATTTCCTGAACCATTCCACCCATCTTCTCGAATAGGATCATGTTTAGGCGAGCATCACCTTTTAGTTTCTCCTTTTTTCCAAGAAGAAAAACTGAGACCCCAAAACCTTTCAGTTTCGCATACCTGGCAACGACAAAGCCATCTCCGCCGTTATTACCCCTTCCTGCAACAACAAGGATA
Organism: uncultured bacterium; assembly: GCA_938084905.1. Classification (GTDB taxonomy): domain Bacteria; phylum Desulfobacterota; class Syntrophorhabdia; order Syntrophorhabdales; family JANXAF01; genus CALKEQ01. The sequence continues at coordinate 38,832 of CALKEQ010000004.1, read as the reverse complement.
TTTCCCATTTTGTCTGAGTATCTTTCCATCATCAGCCGAAAGAGAGTCCTTCCCGCGTTTTCCATAAGGACTGAGGAGGGAATCCCCCACTCATTAATAGAATAGTTATCGTAAGAGGCCATCCTCTCAGGTGAAAGTACCTTCATCTGTTATTTCCTCCAGACTGAAGAAGTACGACTGCAATAGCGTAATTCTTTTCGTGAGAAATGCTTAGGCTTCTGTAAAGCTCGTTTTCATAGAGGATTAAAGGTCTACCCTGATTGTGGACAATCCTTATCTTTTTTAAAGGGACACTTCTCCCTAATGCCTTTATAAACGCTTCCTTTGCAGCAAATATCCCAGATAGTGACTCAACGATCCTCCTTTTTTTTGTCACATAATCTTTCTCCTCTTCTGAAAGAATCCTGTCGAGGAACTTATCTCCGTGTCTCTTCAGTATCCTTCTTATCCTTTCCGTTTCGACTATATCGATGCCAATCGCCATTAAACACCCCTTCTTGCAGCCTCGATTATCTTTATCATGTCTCGAACTGCCCGATCGAGCCCGACAAAGATCGCTCTCGCGACTATACTGTGACCTATGCTCAGTTCTTCTATTTCAGGTATCTTTGCTATCTCGTAAACATTATGATAGTTTAGGCCATGTCCTGCATGAACCTTTAAACCCTCACTTTTCGCCTTTTTTGCAGCATCTACTATTCTTTTCAATTCTTCCATTTTCTCTCTTTCTGTGGGTGCATCCGCATATCTTCCAGTATGGATCTCTACCATATCTGCTCCTGCAAGGACTGATGCCTCTATCTGTTCTATTTCAGGGTCAACGAATAGACTTACCTTAATCCCCGCTCCCTTTATTCTCTCAACTGCACTTTTCAATCCGGGGAGGAGCCCCTTTACATCAAGACCTCCTTCCGTTGTCAGTTCTTCCCTCCTTTCAGGGACGATCGTTACCATGTCAGGCTTTACGTCTTCCGCAATTCTTATCATTTCCTCAGTTTGGGCCATCTCCAGATTAAGTTTCGTTCTAACAACTTCCCTCAAAAGCCTAAGATCCCTGTCTTTTATGTGTCTTCTATCCTCTCTTAGATGGACAATCACACCAGAGGCGCCTGCCATTTCGACTATACCGGCTGCATAGACAGGGTCTGGATAGCTCGTCCTCCTTGCCTCTCTAAGTGTCGCAACGTGGTCGATGTTAACCATAAGCTTCATTTTTTTTCCCTCCTAACTAAATTTACGTTCACTTTTGATGGAAAAACACTCTTTATGACCATCCCTTCGGTATTTAGCCCAACACTTATCTTAAGTGAGTTAGAATCCCCATTTACAGAAAAGGGAAGGGTTTCGATCTCTGTCCTGTCTTTTAGGCACTTCTCTGCTCCAACAACCTCAACGTACTCTGGATTGATAGATTCTATACTGTACTTCTCTTTGAGCTCCTCATTCAATTTTACAACGACCTTTAGCTTTTTTTTTGAAATCCTGTCTATCTCAATGGCCACAGTATCTGGGTATATTTCCTCAATCTTCATACCCTTGGGAAGTACCACGTTTTTCCTCTCAATATGGTACGTATGATAACCCTCAAGAAAACCTGCGAGCTCAAGATTGACTTTGAGTCTGTTTTTTTTCAGGCTTTTGATCTCCGAGATGGATCCTCTTAAAGTTAAATAGACCCCTTCAGGATCGAGTTTCAGAAGAATCGTATCATTCTTCAGACCTGAAACTACAACTGGCACGTAGATGGTATGTTTCACCTCTCCTGTTGTGACTATGGCAAACCATATAAATATGGCAGCGATAAGGGAAATGACCTTGAGCTTAAGATTGGAGGTTAAGTACCTCAGGAAGAGCCGCATATCTTGCTATTCTAAAAGTTCCTTGAGAGTCTTTTTAAGTGTATCAGGTCTCACATTGAGATAGAGGTTTCCCCTCACAGCGTAAGAGATTTCCCCTCTCTCCTCTGATACACATATCGCTATCGCATCAGTAATCTCAGATATGCCCAGTGCAGCCCTGTGTCTTGTACCGAGTCCTTTCGCTTCTTCTTCGTTCATGCTTAATGGGAGGATGCACCTTGCTGCCCTTATTCTTCCCTCTTTTATGATAATCGCTCCATCATGGAGGATGGAATTGGGCTGAAAAATGCTCAGAATCAGCTCAGTGTTTACCTCCGCATCGAGTCTAGTTCCAATTTCCATAAAGTCTTCGAGTCCAACCTTCCTCTCTATAACTATTAACGCTCCAATCCTGTTTTTGCTCATTATCGTACACGCATTTGTCAGTTCATCGAAAAAAAGGGTCTCCTCAACATAGCTGATCTTTTTTAGATAGGGACTCCTTCCGAGGGCAAGGAGCATTCTTCTGAGCTCGTCTTGAAAGAGTATGACAACTATGAGGACTGCGTAAGTAAAAAAATTGTCAAGTATCCAGCTTACAGCTGATAGTTCTAGCCATCTTGAAACGTAAAAGAAAAAGAAAAGAATAAAAAGGCCGAAAAGTAGCTGTACAGTCCTTGTCCCCCTTATAAATAGAAGAACCCTGTAAACGACAAAGGCTATAAGGATTATGTCGAGCAGATCCTGCCATCTCAGGTAATATGTCATGACATCTTTATGGCATGTACAAGATCTACCACCTTTTTCGTTTCTTTCACATTGTGAACCCTCACTATGTCAGCCCCATTCCATATGGAGATCGCAACACTCGCAAGTGTTCCCGCTAATCTTTCCTTCAGGGGAGATTGGGTAACAACCCCTATGAAGCTCTTCATAGAGGTTCCGATAAGAATAGGTTTGTTAAATTCCTTGAACTGGTTCAGGTTTTTTAAAATTTTCAAGTTGTCCTCAACCCTTTTTCCGAATCCTATGCCAGGATCGATTATTATGTTTTCCTCCCTAATTCCCTCACTCTTTGCGTATTCTATTCGCTCTCTGAAATAATCCTTTATCTCCCTCAGTACATCCTCATAGTAAGGAGAGACCTGCATATCCTCGGGTCTACCCTTTATGTGCATTATCACTATAGGTACGTCCAATTTGGATGCAACCTTGGCCATCTCTCTGTCGAAAGATAGACCACTTATGTCGTTTATCATATTTGCTCCTGCCATTATCGCTTCATAGGCAACCTTCGACTTGTACGTGTCAATGGAGATGGGAATGTTTGAAAACTCTCTTATTTTTTTTATAACAGGGATTGTCCTTTTCAGTTCTTCCTCGAGAGGAACCCTTTGTGAGAAAGGCCTGGTTGATTCCCCACCCACATCGATAATATCAGCTCCTTCATCTATCATCTCTTTTGCTCTTAAGACCGCTTTCTCAAGTGAGAAATAGAGTCCTCCATCGTAAAAGGAGTCCTCAGTCACGTTCAATATACCCATGATCAAAGGCCTAGCAAGGTTGAGAGCCAATTTTTCCACTTAAGTGCTCCTTCACAATAGAGTCTATTTCGTTTCCGTCGAGGACCTCCTTTTCAAGCAATTTATTTGCCAGGTCATGGAGAATATCTAGATTTTCTTCGATTATTTTCTTTGCCTTCTCATAGCAGGAGGTTACTGTTCTTTTCAACTCTTCATCTATCTCCCTTGCAGTATATTCACTAAAGTCTCTTTGACGAGCTATCTCCCTTCCAAGAAAGATGTGCTCCTCGTTTTTTCCATAAGCTAAAGGTCCGAGCCTTTCACTCATTCCCCACTCACATATCATCTTTCTTGCAATTTCCGTTGCCTTCTCAATATCGTTGCCAGCACCTGTTGTTTCAATATTGAGTACTACCTTTTCAGCAGCCCTGCCACCAAGAAGGATGGTTATGTTGTTTAAGAGATAATCCTTAGAATAGGTGTGCCTATCATCAACAGGCAATTGCTGAGTCAGGCCCAGGGCTCTTCCTCTAGGTATTATGGTAACTTTGTGAATGGGGTCTGTGCCTGGCAACATCTTTGCAACAAGTGCATGTCCAGCCTCATGATAGGCCGTGTTTCTCCTCTCTTCATAAGGTATGATCATGCTTCTTCTTTCAGTCCCCATGAGGACCTTGTCTTTGGCCTGTTCAAAGTCCTCCATCTCTATGTGCTTTTTGTTTTTCCTTGCAGCTATAAGTGCAGCCTCATTTACCAGATTTTCAAGGTCAGCTCCGGAAAAGCCAGGAGTTCCTCTTGCGATTATGGATAAATCCACATCTGGTGCAAGAACTCTCTTTCTAGTATGAACCTTAAGTATAGCTTCCCTCCCTTTAACATCAGGGGTTGGAACAACAATCTGTCTGTCAAATCGGCCAGGTCTAAGGAGCGCAGGATCGAGTACATCCGGTCTGTTCGTTGCCGATATTACGATAACACCTTCGTTCGACTCGAAACCGTCCATCTCAACGAGAAGCTGATTTAGGGTCTGTTCTCTCTCGTCATGGCCCCCTCCGAGACCTGCACCCCTTTGTCTTCCAACCGCATCTATTTCATCGATGAATATGATGCATGGAGCGTGTCTTTTCGCTTGATTGAAAAGGTCCCTAACCCTTGAGGCTCCAACACCGACAAACATCTCCACAAAGTCTGAACCGCTTATTGAAAAAAATGGAACATCGGCCTCTCCTGCTATGGCCCTTGCAAGCAGGGTTTTTCCAGTACCTGGTGGCCCGACGAGGAGTACTCCTTTTGGGATTCTTCCGCCAAGCTTTGTGAACTTCTTAGGATTCCTAAGAAACTCTATTATCTCCTGAAGCTCCTCCTTTGCCTCATCTATGCCCGCAACATCCTCAAAAGTGACTTTGTTCTCCTTGTTTGTGATCATCCTTGCCCTGCTTTTTCCGAAGGCCATCGCTCTTCCACTGCCTATCTGCACTTGCCTCATGAAAAATATCCAAAGGGCAACCAAGAATAAAACGGGTAACCAGGACATAAGCAGATTCTGCCAGAATGAGGAGTCCTCCTCTGGCTTAGCTTCTATTCTCACATTCTTTTCTCTCATGAGCTTTATAAGTTCTGGATCATCTGGTGCGTATGTTCTAAACTCCTTACCATTTTTGTACAGACCGTATATATTTTTTCCCTGGATTGTCACTGCTGAAACACTCTCAGACTCAAGAGCTTCCACAAATTCGCTAAAAGGGATGTACTCTTTGTTTTTCCTAGGTTTGTGATAAAGATTGAAGATGAAAAGTAAAAGAATTACGAAGATGAAAAAAAGGAAGAGATTCTTATTTAGATGGTTTGCGCCTCCATTTTTCGCCACAAGTATATTTAACACGAAAAGGCCTTTCCCTTCAACATTGACAGGGACCATCCCTCTGCGTTAAAGTTAAAAACCGTGGTGAGGATAGGTGTTCTTTCAGATACCCACCTAAAATTTCCCACAGAGGAATTCAAAAGGTTCATAAAAACTACTTTCCGAAACGTGGATATGATCGTTCATGCTGGAGACATGGTCTCAGTCGAAGTGTACGAGTTCCTTTCTTCCTTTAACCTCAAAGCTGTCAGAGGGAACATGGATGAATTCGATCTAAAGTCCCTTCTTCCTGAAAAACTGACCTTTGAAGTTGAGGGTCTAAGATTCGGGCTTATTCACGGTCAAGGTGCACCATTTGGAATAGAGGAGGTTGTTCTAAAGGAGTTCGAAAATGTGGATGTGATAATATTTGGCCATTCCCACGTACCAAAGATTTCGAAAAAAGGAGGTGTACAGCTCTTCAATCCGGGTTCGTATAGGAAACCTTTCACTCCACCTGGAACTGTGGGGATTTGCACAATCGACGAGACGGGGATCAGTTTCGACCACATACCTGTCACAGTGACCTAAATGGAAAGAATCCACATCCTCTTTCTCTGGCACATGCACCAGCCATGCTACAAGAACCTTTACACTGGAGAGTACCTTCTCCCCTGGGTCCTTCTTCACGGTACAAAAGATTATCTCGACATGGTTTTGATTACTGAGGAATTTGAGAAGATAAGGCAGAACTTCAATCTCGTTCCCTCACTGATCGTCCAAATTTTTGATTACGCAAAAGGGGAGGCAGATGATCTCTATCTACGTGTATTCAGAAAACCTGCAGATTCTCTCTCGCATTCTGAAAAAATCTTCATACTCAGAAATTTCTTCAATTCAAATTGGGAGAACATGATCGGACCTTACCCCCGTTACTTCCAACTCCTAAAAAAGAGAGGTTTCTACTATTCGAAGGAAGAAATCTCAGAAATTGCGGAAAAATTCACGGTGGAGGATTTTAGGGATTTGCAGGTCCTATTTTTTCTCTCGTGGATCGATCCAACTTTTTTTGAAGAGATGGAGGAACTTAAGTATTTAAAGAGGAAGGGAAAGTTTTTCACTGAGGAGGACAAAGGTATTCTGGAGGCTGCTCAAAGGCGCATAATTGAGAGGATTATCCCAACTTACAGAAGACTTGGGGAAAAGGGCAAAATAGAAATTTCAACCTCTCCCTTTTACCATCCGATTCTTCCCCTAATAATAGATACTGATACTGCAAAGGAATCCATGCCTGATGTGGCTCTCCCGAAAAGGAGATTTTCCTACCCGGAGGACGCAAAGGTACAAGTGAGAAAGGCAAAGGAACTTTTTTTCCAGGTTTTCGGATCGTACCCTAAAGGAATGTGGCCGCCTGAGGGTTCAGTAAGCGATGCGGCTTGTGAGATTTACATGGAGGAGGGTGTAAATTGGCTTGCAACTGATGAGTCCATCCTTTTTAGGACGCTTAAGCTTGACGTCCTAAGAAGTCCCTTAGGGAATGAGATCTATCCTGAGGTACTTTATAAGCCCTATTTTTATGAGCGTGGAGGGAAAAGGATAGGACTCATTTTCAGGGATAGGGTTCTTTCGGATCTAATATCCTTTCATTACTTTAGACTAGAACCCAAGGAGGCAGTTTCTGATTTTATGAGAAGAATAAGAGAGATAAAAAGATGCGTCGAGGGGAAAATTAAGAACCCGTGCGTGCTTATTGCTATGGACGGAGAAAATGCCTGGGAGGCTTACAAAAATGACGGCAGAGATTTCCTTTTGTACCTTTACGAATCCATATCAAAGGAGGATTTTCTCCATCCCACAACGGTTTCCTCGTACATGGAAAATGCAACGGATTACGGTTTTTTAAGATACATCTTTCCTGGATCATGGATAAACCAAAATTTCAAAATATGGATAGGTCATGAGGAGGACAACACTGCCTGGTACCTATTAGCCAAGACAAGAGAGTTCCTTGAAAAGGAGGATCCGGAAAGAAAAAATGTGAATGCATGGGAATCTATCTACATAGCAGAGGGTAGTGACTGGAACTGGTGGTACGGAGATGATCATTCTTCGGAGAATGATGAAGTATTCGATCAGCTATTCAGGGAGAACCTCATCAATGTTTACAGATTCCTGAATAAGGAGCCACCAGAGGAGCTGAACGTCCCCATTCTCCTTGAGGACAGAGAGGTAAAACCGAAATGCGAACCTACAAGTTTTATCTACCCAGTCATAGATGGCCGCGTGACGAACTACTTCGAGTGGATTGGAGCTGGATTTTTTGAGTCAAAAGTCTCTGGTGGAGCGATGCATGACCATTTTTGCCTTTTCAAATCCTTGTATTTTGGATTTAATCAAGATTCTTTTTTTTTGCGAGTGGACGTTGAAAAAGGGTTTCTTGAACAGAAAGAGGATGTGAAGTTGGAATTGAACCTCCTAGCCTCTAGAAAGCAGATTCTTACATACGACTTGAAAAGGGAGATCTTAGAATCCCCATTCCCTGCGAAGGCAAAGTTCTTTGAAATTTTTGAGGTTCAGATTCCTAGGGCAGTTTTCGAGGGAGAGAAGACTTTACTTCTCTGGTGTACACTTAAAATAGATGGAAAGACCTACGATAGGATGCCGAAGAAGGGATACCTCCTTTTGGATCTTCCTCATGAAAATTTTGAGGCTGAGATGTGGTACGTTTAGCTTTATTTTTTCAGAAGTTTTATCATCTCATCGATCTTTTCTTTTAGAATCCTTTCAGCTACATAAGGTAACCTTTTTTCAACGTACCATTGGATGTAAGTTCTTATAAGTGGCTCAATCATTTCAGTTGCTTTTCTGTGGGCTTCTTCTATTACATCCCTTAAAATGGCTTCAATTTGGTCCCTAAGCTCCAAGAACTTCTCATCCACGGAAGGATGGCTGGAACTCTTAAAAAGCTCGAGCACCCTCTCTTCTCTTTTATCCATCAAAATTTCGCCTTTTTCAGCCCTTTCAAGAAGAAGCCCGTGAACTGCAAGGTAATTAATCGGTTTTTCTATTACTCCGTCAACTTCTATGTGGGATATGTCTTCTTTGTCGCCCTCATCCCGAAGGAAATAGAACCTCCCCTTCTTGTACCCCTTATCCTTTAAAGCTTTTAAAAATTCCTCTCCCTTCATATCCTTTAGTTTTAAGTTCACAATGAATATATCCGGCTTTTCCTTAAAGGCTAAATCGAGCCCATCCTTTCCACTTGCGGCGTGCATTATCTGATACTCATCTTTCGGGAAAACAAGTCTAAATGAGTTCTTTAGATCTTCGTCCATATCGAGTAAAAGTACTTTCTTCATACCGTGCCCCCAAGGTAATTTATTATTCTTTCAAACCAGTAATCCACGATCTGCTCAGATCCCGAAAAGATGATATAGATGAGGACAAAAAAGAGGAGGAAAAGAAGAATTAGGGGAAATAGCCTTTGATTCGATTTTTCAGAAACTACAGAGAGGGCAATCCTTCCATCGATCGTGTATGTGCCACGCCTTGCCGCAAAAAAAAGGGCCCTCTCCAAAATCATATCTATTGCAGCTGGTTTTCCTCCCGACTGAATGAAGATAATGTCAAGGGCCTTTTCCGTTATGTTCAGAAAAAGAGAAGAGGCAAGATTGAGTTTGTAATTCACATAGCTTCTCATTTCCCTCCTCGAGATCGGCTTCATAATGTGTATTACACTTATCCTTTTGGCCAGTTCTTTCATCTCCTTTTTTTCAATTCTTTTAAAGAGTTCGTAATTTCCTGAGAGGATAATGTGAAAGGCCCTAAAGAGGGAAAATCCTATAGATGAAAGGAGAGCTAAAAAGAGGAGAATGCCAGTTTTAAGTCTATGAGAGTCGTCTACGATAAGGACAAGTTCTCTCCTAACTTCTGTGAGTCTCTTTACAAGATCCTTAAGTAAATCTCCCAATCCTTTCACATTTTCCGGTTTATCAAATCCTGTTCCTTCGTAGATCGCCTCAAGTACCTCTTTCTCACTCCTGTAATTAGGCTCAATAAAGATTGGTATGAACCTTTCGTTTAGGCTTTGGGTAAACCTTTTTAGAACCGTTGTTTTTCCTATCCCGTCATGACCGATGAGAAGGGCCAAACCCTCTCTCAATTTTAGAAAAAAAGAGAGATGAGCTAGTGCTTCTTTTGCTGATCTTGTCTCATAGAAAGTCGACTCAGATTTTTGGGGCGAAAAAGGATCGAAGGTGAGGGCAAAAAAAGAAAGGGGGTTTAGATTCATCAATTAAGGTTAATTGATGAGGCGTTATTTTTCAAGAAATTGTTTGATAAGAACTTCTTCTCTGTGTAAAAATTAGTCGTGCTCCTCACTGTAATAATTCCGGCCTATAACGAGGCAAAGACTATCCTCGAGGTAATAAGGAAAGTTCATGAGGCTCCTTACGAAAAGGAGATTATAGTTGTGGACGATGGTTCATCAGACGGAACAAGGGAGATCCTCCGCAATAATCGTGAGCTTGAAAAAATACCGAATCTTAAAATCATCTTTCACGAAAAAAACCAGGGCAAAGGCGCGGCAATCCGATCCGCACTTAAGATGGCAAGTGGAGATGTGATTCTGATTCAAGATGCGGATTTGGAATACGATCCTGCAGAGTATCCGAACCTCCTCTCTCCAATTCTTGAAGGAAAAGCCGATGTTGTTTACGGGTCAAGGTTTCTTGGAGGACCACACCGTGTGTTTTATTTCTGGCACTACGTGGGAAACAAAATTATCACTCTCCTTTCCAACATGCTTACAGATCTTAACCTTACTGACATGGAGACTGGGTACAAGGTCTTTAGGCGTGAAATCTTGGAAGGGATAGAGATAGAGTCGAGTGATTTTGGCTTCGAACCTGAAATCACAGCAAAAGTTGCAAAGAAGAAGTGCAGGATATACGAGGTACCCATTTCATACTTTGGAAGGGGTTACGAAGAGGGGAAGAAGATAACATGGGTGGATGGTTTAAAGGCAATATTTGCCATTCTAAAATACAACCTTTTCAGATGAGTCCTAACCCTTCAACGAGGATAGTTCCCTAATTTTAAGCTGTTCCTTTGCTATAAAGAGAAGACCAAAAAGGTTGTAAGGTACGTACCATGCGGCATGGTAGATAACTGATATGGAGAATCCCTCATGCTTTGGCACACCGAAAAGGGATAGAAGGTAAACAAGCAAAAATTGGTAAAGACCAACGTATCCAGGTGAAGATGGTAAAGTTATGCCCATGTTGAGGAGGGCACATACGAAAGGGACGTGATAGGGATTTATCTCTACGCCGAATGATCTAATGACAAGGAAGAGACTCACGCTCATCGATAACCACTGAAAAAAAGAGAGAAAGGAAAGATAGAGGAGATTTGAGGGAGAGTTTATCCTTTTCATGTTCAGGTGTATCTCAACTATCCGGTTTATAAGTTTTTCTGAATAAGGTCTACCTTTTTTTGCCAGTTTTTCAATAACGCGGGCAAGGAAATTTTCCCTGCTTGCTGAAATCAAAATCCCGGTGCAAAAAAGCATAAATGCCACAAATCCTATAAGCAGCTTAGAGATTCTCGGAGGGAGCGTGGATCTTGGAAAGAATATGAAGGTTATAACGAGAAGTCCGACAAGGTCAAAAAATCTGTCTAGAAGAACTGTGGAGACTGAGTAGGATAAAGAGATGGTCTTTTTCCTTGAGAGTGAGTATGCTCTAACTATTTCTCCTATCCTTGCTGGAAGAACATTGTTAATGAAAAGGCCAATAAGGAGCGATCCGAATGTATCTTTAAACCGGACCCCATACCCAACTATCCTAGACCATTTGAAAGCACTTATCATGCAGGATAGCATTATGAAGAAGACGGGGAAGAAGAGGAGTTTTGGCTCGATCTTTTTCATGGTTTCCACTATGAGCTCTAATCTCAAACCTCGTACTGCAAGATAAAAAAGGAAAGCACTTACTATAAGACCAATTACCTTTACGGTTCTTTGTTTGAGCATGGCCTTTGAGGATAAATATAGCACAAAAGTCCATCTTTTGCTTGACAAGTCCGCATCTCATGTTATCTTAAATAAAAACGGTCAGAGACTCGATGAAAAGGATCTCAATTATTGGAACAGGCTCCTACCTACCTGAGAAGGTTCTGACGAACAAAGACCTTGAAAAGTTCTTAGACACATCAGACGAGTGGATATACACAAGAACGGGAATAAAAGAGAGGAGAATAGCAAAGGAGGACGAGGCCACCTCCGATCTGTGCAAAGTTGCATGTGAGCGTGCAATGGAGATGGCCGGCGTTAAATCTCACGATATTGACCTTATAATACTTGCAACGATTACCCCCGATACCCATTGTCCCGCAGGCGCAAACTGGCTTGAGGCAAAACTTAAGTGCGCAAACGCGGTCTCCTTCGACATAACTGCCGCATGTACGGGCTTCATCTTTGCACTCCATGTAGCCTATCACCTGATAAAATCTGGTGCAAACAGGATGGCTCTAGTTGTGGCAGGTGAAATAATGAGTAGGGTTGTGAACTGGAAGGAAAGGGAAAGCTGTATACTTTGGGGGGATGGAGCTGGAGCTGTTGTTGTGACCGATTCTAGGGAAGGAGCTGAGGTACTATCCACACATATCCACACAGACGGAGAGAACGGTGATACTCTTCTTATGCCTGGAGGTGGTTCAAAGACTACTCCAATAAGTCACGAATCTGTGGATAAGGGTCTTCATTACTTAAAGATGATCGAGGCTAATAAGTCATTTAAAGTGGCTGTGCAGAGATTCGCAGAGGCATGCGAGGAGGCAGTAAAGGCTAACAATCTAAATGTATGTGACGTAAGCCTGATAGTACCCCACCAAGCCAACTTAAGAATAATACAGGGAATGGCAAAGAAGCTTAACTTCCCGATGGAGAAGATATACGTTACAATAGAGAAGTATGGAAATATCTCCTCCGCGACTGTGCCTATTGCACTTGATGAGGCTGTAAGAACCGGATCAATAAAAAAGGGAGATCTTGTTTTACTTACAGCGTTCGGTGGTGGTCTCACCTGGGGAAGTTCCTTGATTAGATGGTAGATTGTGCTATAATGATAAAGGGAGGGGTGGCTGAGTGGTCGAAAGCGGCGGTCTTGAAAACCGTTAGGCGCATTGGGCGCCTCGTGGGTTCGAATCCTACCCCCTCCGCTCACATCAAATCCTAGCTTTTCGCGATATGAAAGTCTTAGTTACAGGTGGTTGCGGCTTTATAGGATCCCATGTGGCAGATTTCTACTTGGAAAAAGGATATGAGGTTGTTCTTGTCGACAACCTTTCCACGGGAAAAATAGAGAACAAAAATCCCAGGGCAGTACTTTACAAAATAGATATTACTGACGATGCTTTAAAGGAAGTTTTCGAAAAAGAAAGACCCGAAATAGTCAACCACCACGCTGCACAGATATCTGTTCCATATTCTGTTGAAAATCCCTTATTCGATGCAAGGACAAACATAGAAGGAACAATAAGACTTTTAGAGCTTTCAGTGGCATACGGAGTGAGGAAGTTCGTATTTGCGTCGACAGGTGGCGCCATATACGGAGATACTGAGATTATCCCCACTACCGAAGATTGCACTCCTGAACCCAGGTCTCCTTACGCAATATCGAAGTTAGCATGCGAAAAGTACATCCTCTTTTACCATTACCATTACGGAATCGATTACGCAATTCTCAGATACAGTAACGTTTATGGACCAAGGCAAATTCCACACGGAGAAGCAGGAGTTGTGGCGATTTTCACTGAAAAATTGATGGCAGGAGAGCATCCTGTCCTTTACCATTATCCAGGAGAAGAAAGTGGCATGATAAGGGATTACGTCTATGTGAAGGATGTGGCAGTGGCAAACATGATCGTGAGCGAAGAGAGGAAAACTGGGATCTTCAATATAAGTACAGGGACCGGGACAGAGACTCTGAAACTTTACGAAAAGATAAAGAAAGCTCTAATGGAAGAGGGTGTAAAGGTAAAGGAGGAGTTTAATCAACCAAGGAGAGCAGAAGCAAGGCCAGGAGATTTAAGAAGAAGTGTCCTTGACCCAAAAAAGGCAAAAATCGAGCTTGGATGGGAGGCGAGGTATAACCTTGATGATGGTATTCGGGAGACCGTTAAGTGGTACGTAAATGGTAAAAATTAAATTTCTAGGAACAGGCACCTCTTATCCCACACGAGGTAGAGTATCGTCGTCCTGTCTTGTAACAGTAAACGGTACAAGGTTTCTTATTGATATAGGGCCTTCAGTACTTAGAAGATTGGTAGAGTATGGACTAAGCGTCAATAACATAGATTTGATCCTCCTTACCCACTTCCACGTTGACCACTCTGGTGATCTCCCAGCCTTTCTCTTTGCCTGTAACTACGGGATAGAGCCGAGAATGAAACCACTAAAGATCATTGGAGGGGAAGGGGTGAGGTCCTTCTTTAGGAGGGTTTCCCATGCCTTTCCGTGGATCAAGCCCAAATCTTACGACCTTCAAATTTTAAAAGTGGTAAATGGAAAGTACTCCTTCTGTGGAGTGGAAATAGAGACTAAAAGGACGAACCACAACAGGGAAAGCATAGCTATTCGTATGAATATGGGTGTTTCCGTTGTCTTTTCAGGAGATACAGATTACTCAAAAAATCTCATTGAGCTCTCAAGAGGAGTGGATCTTCTAATTGTGGAGTGCTCATTTCCAGAGAGAAAAGTAAAAGGCCACATGAACCTTCCAACACTGAAAAGAATAGTTGAAGCCTCAAAGCCAAAACAGGTAGTGATCACTCACCTCTACCCAGACTGGGATGAAAAAATTGGCGAAATTTCTTCTCCCTATACGGTCTCGTATGATGGAATGGAAATAGAATTTAATCGATAAAGGGGACATCCTCTTCCTCTTCATCGAAGCCCATTTGCTGAAGACGTTCTGTTTCCTTCAATTTCATCCTTATTACCATGATGAGGGCTAAAATGAAGATCCAAAAAAAGATAAGGCACTCGTAGATAATGTATCTGTCGATCGGTCTCTCGGGTAGGAGAGGTACTTCATCCTTTGCGCATAGGCACGTGGAAAAAATAAAAAAGATAAAAATGGCGAAAAATAGAAGATGTATCATGGCTTCAAGTTACAAAACCTAAAAAAGTCATTACAAGAAAGTAAACCGTGTAGCATACCCCTACCCAAGTGAAAGTCCTACTTTTCTCTCCCCTAGAAGATTTTCTGTCGAAAAAAGGGATGGCGAGAAAGAAGATTGCTGCTAATGTGATTAGACTTACGGCGATTGTTTCGCCACTGAGACCGAAGATCTCCCCTGGGAAAAACTTCAATGTCTGAAAGAGGAAGTAAAAGTACCATTCAGGCTTTATTCCTTCAGGGGTTGGTGCGTAGGGATCGGCTTTTTTCCCTATCTCTGGAGGAGCGAGAACTGAAATTGTTACAAGTACGCCCAAGACGAAAAGCCATATCATAAAATCCTTATAGAGAACATTTGGAAAAAAGGGTACTTTTCTAAGTTTTTCTCCCTCAAGAAAAAGTGGAACACTCAATCCATGGTACTGGACAAGTAGAACGTGAAGGGAAATAAGAATCATCGTTAAAAATGGCAGGATGGAGACGTGAAATGCGTAAAACCTCGCTAAGGTCTCGCCAGTCACATCGTTTCCACCCCTCAAAAAGGCCTTTAAGTATTGACCGATTATTGGAATACTTCCTGCGCCTCCTGTTGCAACCCGTACAGCTGCAAAGGCCCTCTCATCCCAAACGAGAAGATATCCGCTTAGCCCGAAGAAGATGGAGATTCCAAGAAGGATGGTTCCAGTTATCCATAAAAGCTCCCTTGGCTTTCTGTAAGACTTTAAAAGAAGGGTACTGAAGCAGTGAAAGAAAAGGACACCTATGAGAATCTGCGCTCCCCAGTGGTGGAGTGAACGGAATAGCCATCCAAAATTCAGTTTTGTCACTATGTCTACCACGTACTTATTGGCCTGTTCAGGATGGGGAACGTAGTAAAGCGCAAGGGCAAAACCAGTCAGAAACTGAATGAAAAAAAGGAAAAGGGCAAGTCCGCCCATGTAATAGAAGATTTCGTACTTGTGAGAGGGAACGTACTTCTTTTTTATTAAACCTCTTAGCGCCTCACTATCGTATCTTTCCAGGACCCATTTTTTAACCCTTTGGAATCTCAACCTTCACCCCTTTTTTAGATACTATCAGTTTTTCATTTTCAATCCTTACTTCAAAAAACTCAAGTGGTCTTGGCGGTGGCCCTGAAATATTTTTTCCATCCTGGTCAAAATAGCCTTTATGACATGGACAGTAAAACTTTCTTTCTTCTGGCTTGTACATTATGTTGCACTCCATATGAGTACATACACCTTTCAGTGCGTGAATCGTCCCATCATCCTTTTTGAAGATCAGCCCAAGCTTTCCTCCCCACGGAAAAGGCTTAGTGGAGTTATTGGGAATTTCCAGAAAATCCTTCGCATTAAGTATTACGAAGTCTGGTTCCTTTTCAAGGTTCGGATAGATGAACTTCAAAAGTGGATAGATGCACGCGGCGAAAAAGGCTATAAACCATCCTGTAAAAAGGGTGTTCAAAAATTCTCTTCTCGTTACGGATGGCCATCTTAACTTCATTTATCTTTTTCCGAGGATCCTGTATTTTAATAGCCTCTTTCTCAAGCTCACTATTGAATCTGTTGGCCTTACGTCCTTTGGGCAGGCCTCTATACATTTCAAAACTGTATCGCAACCCCAGAGACCGTGGACGTTGTCGAGATGGATCAGTTCTTCAGGCGGCCTCTCATCTCTTGAGTCACTGAAGAATCGCTCGAGTTTTGCAAAGGCGTGTGGTCCAAGATAGTCCGGATCTCTTGATACAACAGGGCATGCACCGTAACAGCAGGCGCATAGTATGCAATTTACAAACTGGTCTATCCTTTTTCTCTCCTCTTCAGATTGGGGTATCTCCTTTTCTGGAGAAGGGCTAAACCTCATAAGGTAGGGCTTTACTTTCTCGTAAGCTGACCAGAAAGGTGTCATATCTACCACCAGATCCTTTATTATTTCCATGTTTGGCAGGGGTTCAAGTACTATAGTTCTATCCTCGAACTTGTAAACCTGTGTTCTGCATGCAAGGTCGATCTTACCATTTATAACCATTGCGCATGAACCACAAACCGCACTTCTGCACGATGACCTAAAGGAGAGGGTTCCATCTATTTCATCCCTTATCCTTAGAAGAACCATAAGGACTGTCAAACCAGGAACAACTCTAACCTTAAACGTTTGGAACGATGGAGGCTTCTCAGGTTCAAATGAGTCGTACCTGAATATTTTAAAGGTGTAAATTTCCCCTTCTTTCAATAGGCCCTCTCTTCTGGCGGATACCTAGTTATGACCACATCCTTATAAGAGACGGAAGGATTCCCCTCTCTATCAATCGTCATGACAGTGTGTTTCAGCCATTTGGAATCATCCCTCTCTTCTTTGTCCCTCCTGAAGTGAGCTCCTCTGCTTTCCTCCCGCAGATATGCGCCAAGGGCTATAGTATGTGCGACCTCAAGCATAAATTCAAGCTCTAAGGCACTCATCAACTCGTAATTCATATGTTTCTTCTTAGAGGAAATTCCCACACTTCTGTATCTCTCTTTAGCTTCAAGGATCTTTCCTAAGGCGAACTCTAGCTCATCCTTTGTTCGGAATATTCCTACGTACTGGCTCATTATTTTGCTCAGTTCGAGCTGTATTTTTGCGGGTTTTTCCTTTCCACCTCCAGTGAGCCTCTCTATCTTCTTTTCAACCTTTTTCCTCTCTTCCTCAAGCAACTTTTCATCTGGCTTTACATCCCTTTCACTTAAGTACGCTTCTATTGAATGGGATGCTATCCTTCCAAAAACAACGGTCTCTAGAAGGGAATTACCGCCAAGTCTATTCGCTCCATGAACGCTAACACACGCACATTCTCCAGCAGCGAAAAAACCTGAAAGAGGGGTCTCGGCCTTCTCGTTCGTGTCAATCCCACCCATTGAGTAGTGCTGACATGGCATAACTGGGATAGGCTCGTAGACAGGATCTATACCTAAAAAGTCGAGACAGATTCTCCTTATACCTGGTAACCTTTCCATTATCTTCTTCTCTCCGAGATGTCTCAGATCCAGATGAACGCATTTTCCAAGGGGATGGTCGAAGCCCCTTCCTTCCTCAATCTCCCTTTGTATGCTCCTTGATACTATGTCCCTGGGTGCAAGCTCCATTGCCTTCGGTGCGTATCTCTCCATGAACCTTTCACCAAGTCTGTTAATAAGATACCCCCCTTCCCCCCTGCAGGCCTCAGTCATAAGGATATTTGTACCCACAAGACCGGTAGGGTGAAACTGGACGAATTCCATGTCTTTTAGAGGAACGCCAGCCTTGTAAGCTATTCCTATTCCTGAACCAGTATTTATCAAAGCATTGGTGGAGTAGTAATAAACCCTTCCGTAGCCTCCTGTTGCAAAAAGTGTGGCTTTTGCAAGGATCGGGACGATCTCGCCTCGGATAAGATCGAAGGCTACAATACCGTGACACATACTGCCATCGCTAACAAGGGAAAGGACGTACCATTCTGAGTAAACTTTTAGCCTTTTCGATATTGCCCTTTCAAAAAGGGTGTGAAGGAGGACGTGGCCTGTCAAATCTGCAGAGTAACAAGTTCTAGGAAATCCGGCTCCTCCAAAAGGTCTCTGAGCAATAGAACCATCGGGGAACCGACTGAACGGACAACCCCAGTGTTCAAGCTCGTAAATTGCCCGTGGTGCATCCTTGCACATTATTTCTACCGCATTCTGATCTGCAAGGAAATCGCTTCCCTTTACAGTATCGAACATGTGTTTTTCCCAAGAATCGTCTCTACCCTCAGGATTGTTCCCAAGGGCCGCATTTATCCCTCCCTGGGCTGCAACAGAATGGGAACGGAGAGGATAGACCTTTGAAATTAAAGCCACATCGTACTTATCGCAAAGCTCAATAGCTGCCCGGAGTCCAGCAAGACCACCTCCCACTATTATCACTTCGTGCCTGAGCATGGACTTAGGAGAATGTAAAGTACATGTATAGAAGGATAAGGGAGACTATTACAGCTGCCAAATTCGAGAAAACAAAAAGCCTTTTTTCGTTCCTGTAGCCCACATCGATAAGAATGTTTCTCAAGCCATAGATACTGTGAAAGGAAAAGAGTACAAGTATCAGTACGTCCACTAAAGGATTTCTGTGAAGGCTCAGTGCCCAGTCAGGCTTAGCGTCTTTTGTGTAAAGGAAGAAACTCGTAGCTATTTTTGTACCGAAAAGAACGATAAGTGCAAGTCCGCTTATCCTATGAAAGAGCCATATAAACATGCCTCCCATTTCTTATCAATTGCGGTGGTTTGAGTCAAGAGCTTTTTATCCTTAAAGTCCAGTCGGATCCTCCCCGTATTTTATTCGATGTGGATGAAGTTGAAAGGGAAAAAAGATAAAAGGATCGTTTCATTATTCTTGTGGCTTCCTCTGTGGATTCGCCGACTCTGATCAGCCAAAAAAGAAATGGATTGACACTTTTTTCGCTATTTTGTTACACTCTATGTGAATTTTTTTATTTGCTACAACCTTATTTTTAAGGAGGAGGTTATGGAGATAAAAACTATAGGAGTACTTGGGGCAGGCTTAATGGGAAGGGGTATAGCACAGGTTGCTGCGCAGGCAGGATACGAGGTGATAATGAGAGACATAGAGGATAGGTTTGTTGAAGCCGGGCTTAATGCGATAGACAGCTTTCTCAAAGTGAGCGTGGAAAAGAAGAAGATCACGGAGGAGGAGAAAAAGAACGTAATGGCTCGGATAAAAGGGACAACGAAAATGGAAGACCTAAAAGACGTGGATTTTGTGATAGAGGCTGTCCCTGAAAATATGAACTTAAAAAAGGAGGTTTTTAAGGCTCTTGACGAGCTTACGAGGAAAGAAGTGATCCTGGCAACGAACACCTCCTCTCTTTCAATAACGGAGATCGCCAATGCCACAAAAAGGCCTGATAAGGTTGTGGGAATGCACTTCTTTAACCCTGTTCCCCTTATGAGACTTGTAGAAATAGTAAGGGGGTACTATACAAGCGATGAGACTGTAGCCATTACCACGGAACTATCGAAAAAGTTCGGTAAGGAGACTGTTGAAGTAAAAAAGGACATCCCCGGTTTTCTGGTAAATAGGCTTCTCATCCCTCATTTTCTTGAGGCAATAAGCCTCTACGAAAAAGGGATAGGAACGAAGGAGGATATAGACAAAGCGGCAAGGCTTGGCCTTAACTATCCTATGGGACCTTTTGAGCTAATGGATATGCTTGGAAATGATACAACATATGCAATCGTTGAGTACTTCCTCAATAACCTTGACAAGGAGCTCAAATGGTCGATTCCCTATAGTTTGAGGGCCTTGGTGCAGGCAGGAAGGTACGGAAGAAAGACGAAAGCTGGATGGTACGATTACACATAAGGAGGAGATGATGACCTTTGAGACGCTTTTAGTGGAAAAAAAAGAAAATGTGGCGATCGTAAAGATAAACAGGCCACCTTATAACATCCTTTCTGTAAAGGTATATGAAGAGCTCTTTGAGGCTTTCGATAAACTCGAGGTTGATACAACTGTTGATGCTATTTTACTGACAGCTCATGGAGAAAAGGCGTTCTGTGCGGGACTGGATGTGAAAGAAGTGGAAGGGAAGGATATCAAAGGGATCTCCGATTTTACCTGGGGTACTTCAAAAAGAACCGTTGACAGAATTGCTTCTTCGACTAAACCAACGGTTTGTGCCATCTTCGGACTTACTCTTGGTGGGGGGTTGGAACTTGCACTTGCCTGTGACATAAGAGTCGCTTCAAAGGATGCCCAACTGGGCTTTCCAGAAATAAACCTTGGTATAATTCCCGGATCAGGGGGTACCGTCAGGCTGCCAAGATTGATAGGTATTGCAAAGGCGAAGGAGATCCTTCTGACAGGGGAGAATATCACGGCTGACTATGCTTTAAGTCTTGGGCTTCTAAATAAGGTTGTGGAAAGAGAAAAACTGTTTGATGAGGCCTTCAACTATGCAAAAAAACTCGCATCAAAGCCAAAAGTCGCCTATGCCCTGATTAAAAAGTGTGTGGAGACAGGTATGGAAGTGGACATCTCATCTGCACTCAATTTCGAACTGAGCTGTTTCGCAATTGCGTATAGTTCCCATGATGGTCGGGAAGGGTTGAGGGCTTTCATAGAAAAAAGGAAACCAGAATTTAAAGGAAGGTAAAAAGGAGGTAGATATGGCCAGAAGAGCAGTGATTCTTGCTGGAGGACAGTGCAAATGGGGGGTTAGGGAGGCCCATCTTGTCGACCTTTTTCAAGAAGCGGCAAAGGCCTGCTTTGAGGACATCCCCACACTGAAACCGAAGGACGTAGACGGCTTAATAGTTGCGACTTCATACTCCGGTAGATGCTCTTTCCAGGTGAATACTGCCCCTGTTATTGCAGAAAGGCTCGGTCTTAAGCCAACTTCTATCTGCACAAGGTGTGATACCCTTTGCGCAGGTGGATCAACAGGCATAATTTTGGCAAAGGGACTTGTGGAAGCGGGAGTTGCCGACATAGTGATGGTTGCAGGTGGGGAGAAGCTTTACACTCCTCAGAAATGGGAGGTTTTTTACAGTGAATTGGCCTCAGTTGATCATGACTGGGACGGTGCCCAGGGTATGGGATTGCCACCACCATTTTTTGCACTTACAGCAAAGGAACACATGAAATATTACGGTACGAAAAAAGAGGATTTAGCTATGGTTTCTGTTACTAACTACAATTACGCGGTTGACAATCCAGTGGCACAGATGCAGAAGGCCCTGACCCTTGAGGAAGCTATGAATGCACCAGAGGTAGTACCTCCCTTAACTCTTTACGACTGCTGTCCCATTACGGATGGAGCTGCTGCCTGTATAATAACAACTGATGAGATTGCGAAAAAATTCACAGACAGACCTCTTGTATACATAAGGGGAACTGCCCAGGTATGCTTGAACAGTGTTACGGCCAATTTTCCCGGAGAACACCTAGCCGACTGGAAACACCTCAGAATAGCAGCTGAAAAGGCTTACAAATCTGCAAAGGTTGCCCCATCGGATATAAAAGTAGCCCAAACCCATGATTGCTTCTCAATTTCGGAGATAATCGAAGTTGAAGAACTCGGTTTCTGTAAAAAGGGAGAGGGAGGAGCTTTCTGCAGTTCTGGTCAAATAAAGATAGGGGGAAAGGTACCGATAAACACAGATGGAGGTCTTCTTGCCTGTGGACATCCTTTCGGTGCGACAGGGATAAGACAGGCAATAGAGATCATGAAGCAGCTTCAGGGAAGGGCGCGTCATCAGGTAAAGGATGCTGACATAGGGCTTACCCATAATCTAAGTGGCGCAAATGCCGAACACACCATCATAATCTATGGTAGAGAACCTGTGAAATAAAGGAGGAAAACATGGCAGTTGTTGGAATACCCATACTCGAGAATCTGTATCCTGTAACCATGGATATGTGGCCACTTGAGGCCAAGGAATTCAACAGGATCTGGCAGTTTTATGAGAACTTAAAACAGGGGAGGTTTACAACGACAAAATGCAAAGACTGTGGAAAGGTTGCTTATCCGCCAAGGGTTATCTGTCCTGAGTGTTATTCGGAGAACTTAGAGTACATTGACCTTCCTAAAAGGGGCAAGGTGATCGTTTTTTCAGAAGAGGTGAGAGGGGTTCCGCTAGGATTTGAGGCACCTTTGATCCACGCTGTCATCGATCTCGGTGTTGAACCTGTAAGAAGACTTTTGTCAAGGATCATTAACTGCCCGGCCGGATATCTAAAAGAGGGAGATGAGGTTCAGCTTGTCGTTTTTCAGATTCCTTCTCACCCGATAGAGAAGGGGAAGCAAGGGACCATAATGGCCGAGAGAGTCTTCTTTGCTTTCGAGCCGGTGAAAAAACCGTAAACGGAGGTAGGTTTAAGGCATTCACCTCATTTCTTGATTTTTGACGTTGACAAATATCGGCTCCTAGGATAACCTAAAGAAAAAGCCAGGGGGTGTCCATGCCTATACGGATTGCAATAAATGGATTTGGAAGAATAGGAAGGCTTGTCTTTAGAGCCGGTTACAAGAATAAAAACTTCGATTTTGTCGCTGTTAACGATATTACGGACGCTAAAACCCTTGCACACTTGCTGAAGTACGACTCTGTGCACGGGACTATGGAGTCTCAGATTTCTGCAAAATCAGATTCAATAGTTGTTGATGGAAAGGAAATAAAGGCTTTCTCAATAAAGGATCCAGAACTACTCCCGTGGAAGGATCTTGATGTGGATGTGGTGATAGAGAGCACTGGAAAATTTACTGACAGGGCAGGGGCGGAAAAGCATATAAGAGCCGGGGCAAAAAAAGTTGTAATCTCAGCTCCCGCCAAAGATCCTGATGTGACCTTTGTGCTCGGCGTAAATGAAGAGGTATATAAGAAGGACGTGCATCGTATAATATCTATGGGTTCTTGCACAACAAACTGCCTAGCTCCCATCGTAAAAATCCTTCAGAAGGAGTTTGGAATCGAATACGGGCTTATGACCACAATCCACGCCTACACAAACGACCAGGCCCTTCTGGATGAGCCTCACAGGGATCTAAGAAGGGCGCGGGCTGCTGCCCTTTCAATGATTCCAACGACTACAGGTGCAGCAAGGGCTATGTCGGAGGTTATTCCTGAGCTTAAAGGCAAATTGGATGGGATAGCCATTAGGGTACCAACACCTAATGTTTCCCTTCTAGATTTCGTCTGTTTAGTTTCAAGGGAAACGACGAGGGAGGAGGTAAACGGGAAGTTCAGGGAATACGCTGAAGGCCCAATGAAAGGCATCCTCTACTGTTCTGATGAGCCGCTTGTCTCATCCGATTTTAATGGATCTCCTTACTCATCCATAGTTGACATGGAAAATACGAACGTTATTGGAGGAAGACTCGTTAAAGTTCTCGCCTGGTACGATAACGAATGGGGATTCTCAAACAGAATGTGTGAGCTCGTTGAGTACATAATGAAATGATGGGGCCTGAAGATGAGGTACATAAACGAAGTAGACATAAAGGGAAAAAGGGTATTCATTAGGGTTGACTTTAATGTCCCCCTCGATGAGTACGGAAATATAACTGACGACACAAGGATAAGGGCACATCTCCCAACTATCAATTACGCACTCGATGAAGGCGCAAAGGTGATTCTTGCTTCTCACATGGGAAGGCCAAAGGGTGTAAGGGTGGACAAACTTTCACTTAGGCCTGTTGCCAAAAGACTTTCGAGGCTTCTTTTAAAAGAAGTAAAATTTCTCGACGACTGCGTAGGCGAGGAGGTGGAAAGGGAAATTTCCCAGATGAAAGAGGGAGATGTGATCTTACTTGAGAACTTAAGGTTTCATATAGGAGAAGAGAAGAATGACAGGGATTTCGCCCAAAAGCTCGCTAGGCTCTGCGACGTTTACATTGACGATGCTTTCGCCGTAGCTCACAGAAAGGCCGCGTCTAATGTTGGGATTACCGAATTTGTAAAAGTCTGTGCAGCTGGCTTTTTAATGAGAAACGAGATCGAATATTTTAAGAAGGCAATGGAAAACCCAGTAAGGCCACTTGTTGCAATAATCGGAGGTGCAAAAGTATCAGACAAAATAGGTGTCCTCGAAAAACTCGTTGAGAAAGTTGACAAACTTCTCATCGGCGGAGCAATGGCCTTTACATTCCTAAAAGCTATGAATTACGATGTCGGTAACTCCCTTTGTGAGGATCACATGATTGAAGTCGCAAAAAACATCATGGCGAAAGCAAAGGAGAGAAAGATAAAGTTGTATTTGCCTGTGGATGTGGTTGTGGCAGAAAGACCCTCTAAAGATGCGGAGGTCAAAACGTGCCCTGTTGCAGAAATACCTAAGGGATGGATGGGGTTGGACATAGGTCCTGCAACCACAATGCTATTTTCAGAGGCACTCCAGAATGCAAAAACCATAGTTTGGAACGGTCCTATGGGAGTTTTTGAACTTGACCCCTTCAGTAGGGGAACTTTCGCTATGGTCATGTACGTTGCCAACTCTCACGCTTTGACCATAGTGGGCGGAGGAGACACAGATGTGGCCATTCACAAGGCGGGGGAAAGTCACAAGATTTCGTACATATCTACTGGAGGAGGAGCATTCCTTGAACTTCTCGAGGGAAAAAAGCTCCCAGCTATAGAGGCACTGGAGAAGTGTGTTTGAAAAAGATATGAAAAGATGGTTTGTAGCCGGGAATTGGAAGATGAATAAAAAAAGGGATGAGGCGCGCGCTTTTGCCAAGGAGATAGCAGATTTTTCCAAGGATGTAGGGGGAGGAGATATTGTTATAGCTCCCCCTTTTACAGTGCTCAAGGAAGTAAATGATATTCTAAGTGGGACAAATGTGGGCCTTGCAGGGCAGAACTGCCATTACGAAGAGAAGGGAGCATACACAGGGGAAATATCTCCACTTATGCTTAAGGACGCAGGATGCACCTACGTCATACTTGGCCACTCTGAGAGGAGAAAGTACTTTTTTGAGACGGACGAGATCATAAACAAAAAAGTACGAGCTGCTCTAAGTTGCGGCCTCAAACCGATCATATGCGTTGGAGAGACAGAGGAGGAGAGAGACTTAGGGATAACAGAGTATGTGATTGGAATACAGTTAAAGAAGGCGTTAAGGGATATAGGATACTGGGAGGAGATAATCATCGCATACGAACCGGTCTGGGCTATAGGGACGGGAAGGAATGCTACCCCAGATCAGGCCGAGGAGGCACAAAAGTTCATAAGGGATGTTCTCTGCCTCATTTACGGTGAAAAAGGAAAAGGTATTAGAATCCTTTACGGAGGGAGTGTGACACCTGAAAACATAGGTGATCTGATAGTAATGGATAACGTTGACGGAGTTTTGGTTGGGGGTGCATCGTTGAAATCGGATTCTTTTATCGGTATAATAAGTAAGGTAGCGGAGCTGAAATAGTGGTTACTTTCCTCGTTATCCTTCACATTTTTGTTACCATCGCAATGATTCTTATAGTTTTACTTCAGACTGGAAGGGGATCTGAGATAGGAGCCGCATTCGGAGCTGGGGCAAGTCAGACTTTATTTGGAAGCTCAGGGACAACAGGTTTTATGACGAAGCTTACGACCATTGCCGCAGTTATATTCATGCTCACAAGTCTTTCCCTAGCGTACCTTTACAGCCACAGAGAGTACGTTGTAAAGACAATTCCTAAGGCTGAGAAGTTTGACGAAAGAGCACAGGAGAGATCTACTAGATGATTGGAATGAATAAATGCCGATGTGGTGGAACTGGCAGACACGCACGTTTGAGGGGCGTGTGGGGTAACCCGTGCGGGTTCAAGTCCCGCCGTCGGCATTTATTAAAACCAAATCACATCCTTTAACAAACCCCATCCATATCAATAAACTGGCCTCGTTCGGGGCCTTGTACTTGACAAAGGCCAAAATTAGAACTAGATTAGGTTCAAAACTAGGAAAAATTGAGTGAAAGGAGGCCTTCAAATGAAGCTCTTTTTCACAATTGCCATTTTTTTCGTTCTTCTTTTAGGGTCGGCCTTTTCCTTCGATGCGGAACTTGCAAAAAAATTCGATTCCCTATTCTCCCAGCTTAAACCTGAGGTTCTTGCTATGAGGCCATGTCAGGTAACAACAAAAGACATCCTCGAGATGATCAAAAATAAACAGGATTTTGTTTTTCTTGATGTGAGAACACCAGCTGAGCAAAAGATAGTCGCACCTGTATGGAAAAATACCCTTCTTATCCCAATGCATGAGCTTTTTCGCCCTGAAAACCTAAAGAAACTACCAAAGGACAAAAAGATAGCTGTTATTTGTCACACTGGAGATAGAGCAGCAGCGGTTACCATAGCTCTCAGAGCAATAGGGTTTTCGAACGCTTATCAGTTTAAAGGAGGGATAGCACAGCTGGCAGAGGAAATAGGAAGGAAAGCAGTGGAGTACGTAAAGGAGTAAAATTTAAGGGAGCAAAGCGCTCCCTTCAAATCTGAACTTATCTCCCATAGAAATGGTCTCATCTTCTTTTATCGATTTTTTGAGTAAAGAGCTTTTTGCCATCTACGAAGAAATAGATGAAAAAGTAAGGCAGTTCAAGGAGAAAACCGATCTTAAGTGCAAAAGGGACTGCGGTGAATGTTGTGCCAAGGGGAAGGTAGGTATATCGCCACTCGAATTCATACCGTGTGCAGTCGAGCTTTTTAAAAGAGGGGAACTACAAAAATACTACGAGAAGGCAAAAAAAAGGGAATACGGCATCTGTTCCTTCTACGTACCTTATACCCTAGACATGAAAAAAGGGTACTGTTCAATATACCATCTTCGACCTGCCACATGTAGACTTTACGGCTTTGGGTTCAAAAAGAACAAGTACGGGGTTTACGAACCAGTCATGTGCGACTATCTTAAGAGC
The DNA here is from genome assembly GCA_938084905.1 of uncultured bacterium. Classification (GTDB taxonomy): domain Bacteria; phylum Desulfobacterota; class Syntrophorhabdia; order Syntrophorhabdales; family JANXAF01; genus CALKEQ01. The sequence continues at coordinate 12,049 of CALKEQ010000004.1, read as the reverse complement.
GAGTTTTTGAAATTATCCCCTCTTGAAAAAGAGGATCTGCCCCTTCCTGATTACGATTCTGTAATGGTGAGAATCATCTCTCTTTACCCACCCCTTGGTTCTAAGACGTTAAAGCCCAATTTGGCGCTAATTACCGCATTAGAAAAAGTGAGATCTTTCAGTTTCTCCCTTTTTCCCCATTACGATAACGAAAGCCACCCCAACCACGAAAAGTACGGCCAGAATGAAGAAAACGGAGTTAAAGGATAACATCATAGATTGCCTGACGAGTTCTTTATAAATTGCGGCCCTTGAAATCTCAGTAAGGAGAGGTTCTTGGAGACCTTTAAGACTCAAAAAAGTCTGAATTTTCTTTAAAGCAAGTTCGTATGAGATATCAAAGGGTGTAAGGTTCTCCACAAGATAGGTCTGGTAGGTCTGAGCCTTTCGTGAAAGCATTGTCGAAACAAAGGCAGTCCCAAAACTGCCCCCTATGTTCCTTATAAAACTTATGATAGAGGTGGCCATGGCCATCTCCTCTTTTTTTATGTTTGCAATGGTGGCTATTGTGAGTGGTATGAAAACAAAGCCCATGCCGAATCCTAAAATCACGCGAGGGATGACGAGGGTTACAAAATCGACCTGTAGATTAAACCTGGACATCTGGTAACATGCCAGTGAGTTGACAAGAAGTCCGAAAATGGCTAGCCTATCCGCTCTTATCTTATTTACAGTCCTTCCAGCTATCCAGAGGGAGATGAGAGTTACGATTCCACCAGGTCCAACAACAAGGCCAGTAAGATAAGCCGTATAACCCATAAGTTCCTGAAGAAAAACCGGAAGGAGAACTATTGTTCCGAAAAGACAGAAGAAAGTGAAAAAAAGTGCCAAATTTCCAAGGGAAAAAGTCCTCTCCTTAAAAAGCGCAAGTTCTAGAATAGGGTTTTTCCTTTTAAGGGACCAGTAGATGAAGGTAGAGAGAGAAATAAATGAAATGATTGCGAGGCTCTGGATCAGTCTTGATGAGAACCAGTCTTTGAGTTGTCCCTGATCAAGGAGGATTTGAAGTGATCCGACTCCGAGGGAGATTGTGGCAAGTCCAAAATAGTCGATTTTAACTGGCTTTTTTTTTGCCCAGGGAGGATCCTTTATGAAGAGGATGGCCATAAGTATGGATAGGAGACCGATCGGAACGTTGATAAAGAATATCCAGTGCCAGGACCAGTTGTCTGTAATCCACCCCCCAAGTAATGGCCCAACAATTGGACCAAGGATAACGCCTGTACCGAAAACGGCCATCGCTTTTCCATGTTCTTCTTTGGGAAAAGTTTCAAGGAGTATTGCCTGGGATATTGGCTGAAGCCCTCCCCCTCCTATGCCCTGAAGAACCCTGAAGAAAACAATGGAGGGAATACTCCACGAGACTCCGCACAAAAATGAACTAAGAGTGAAAAGAGAAATTGAGAGGATCAAATAGTTTTTTCGTCCGAAAATGTTGCTCAACCACCCTGTTATTGTGACTACTATGGCATTAGAAACCATGTACATGGTAAGTATCCAGGTTGATTCCTCAAAGGCCCCTCCAAGGCTACCCCTTATATGGCCGAGGGAAACATTTACAATGGTCATGTCTATTATCTCTATGAGTGTGGGAAGCATAACAGTGACTGTTATAAGCCACTTGTTCATAGTTTAAGGACAGATTTCATTTGACAAGTACTGTGGGTACGCAGGACATTCCTATTCTAAGGAGGGCCTTTTTTTCAGGGTTACCTTCAAATGTTATCTTTACAGGAATCCTCTGTACAACTTTGACCCAGTTACCTGTTGCATTTTCAGGTGGGAAAAGTGAAAAGGAAGCTCCTGTCCCTGCCATTATTGAGTCAACTCTGCCTTCAAAGACAACTCCCGGGTAAGAATCTACCTTTATCTTTACCTTCTGGCCCGGTCTGATTTTTTCTATTTGGGTTTCCTTGTAATTTGCAACGACCCATATATCACTCAGGGATACAAGAGCCATGAGTGGCTGACCAGGCTGTATCTGGTTGCCAATTTCCGCAGACTTTTTTGTTACGTAGCCATCTGCTGGCGCGTATATCTTTGTGTAACTCTTCTTCAAGGTCGCATCCTTAACATTCACCTCCCGTAAAAAGAGAGCCGCTTTCTGGGTTTCCTTTGTTTTCTCAAGTTGGGCTATCTGTGAGAGAAGGGTTTGTCTCTGCGCCTCAAGTTGCCTTATTCTCTCTTTCATCGCCTTAAGTGTAGATTCGCTAACCTTGTAAGATGTGAGAGCCTTTTCGTATTTTTCCCTTGAGATGGCCTCTTTTCTCAGAAGATTTTCAGCTCTCTCGTAATCTGCTTTAGCCTGTTCCAGGATGTGCCTTTGGACTTCAAGCTGGGCATTTTCAGCCTCTATTGCGGCATCAAGCTCAACTATTCTCTTCTTTAGAATTACGGTATTTGTTTCTATTTCTGAAAGACGTCTCTTTTCTATCTCGTATGCCGCCTGTGCCTCTTTTACCTTTACCTCAAAATCCCTATCATCAATCTCGAGAAGTAAATCTCCCTTTTTAACTAATTGGTTATCTTCAACGTATATGGCCTTTACGGTACCTGGGACCTTTGAGGAGACGATGTGGATTCTTCCCTCAATGAAAGCGTTGTCTGTGGTTATATGGGTTTCCTTGTAATGAAGGTAGTAGTAAAGCGCAAAAGCTATCCCAACGATGATGAAAATGAAGAGGACCATGTGGGTTTTTTTCATCTTCCGTACTCCTCCTCAAGCCTTCTGCCAGTTGCAAAAATTAGGCCTGCCTCTGCTCTTAAAAGATCGTAAAAAGCCCTGTGATAGTTGTTTTCTGAAAGGGAGAGAGCGGCTATTGCATCTAGGACCTCTGTACCCGTTCCAAGGCCTTCTTTATATTTGATTTTAGTGATCCTTAAATTTTCCTCTGCCTGTTTTATGGCATGCTCTGTTACCTTTAACCTTTCCTGTGCATTTTTGAACTCCAGAAAAAACTTCTCAACCTCTATCCTTATTTCATCCTTCAATCTTCTTTCCTCGGCAAAGAGCTTTTTTTCCTCAAGGTCCAAAATCTTAAGCTCAGCCTTAGTTTTTCCTCCTTCGAAAAGGTTCATGGTGAAACCGAGAGTAACTGATGTTATTCCTTGATAGACCTGATATCTATTCTCCGTATAAGAGTACTTTCCCTCAACAAAGATCCTTGGAAGAAGCTCAGCTCTTTTTGCCTGTCTTAAATAGCCTATCCTCTCCTTTGCCTTCTCTATGATTTTAAGCTCTGGTCTCAATAGATACGCATCTGAGATGTAACTCTCCAAATCCTTATCAAGGGTGGGTCTCCTTTTCGGATCCTCAAAAATGAGTTCTTCCTCAGGTGGTCTGCCCATCATTTTGTTCAAAGTAGAGGCTGTAAGTTTTTTTAGGTTCTTCACGGTCAATAACTTCTGTCTTGCATCAGATAAAAGGACTTCTGTGTAAAGAAGTTCGTTTCTCGTTATTAGCCCCTCTTCGAACAAACTTTTCGCATCCTTTAGATGGCTTTCGAGTCTTTCCACTTCCCTCTCAAGTACCTCTATCATCCTTTCCCTTTCTTTAAGATCGTAGTAATATCGAAGAAACTCGAGGGCAACTGCATTTCTCACTTTTGTGGTCTCGATTTTCTTTATTTCTTCGGAGATCTTTTCAGAATGGTAAAATGAAGAGGCACCGAAAAAATCGAAGATGAGCTGCCTTACGCTTACGGAATATGTTTGGAAATCCCTTTCACTTATTGGTACTTCAACTTGCCTGCCCAAAAGTAAATTTTTCGCCGTGGGCTCGTAATTTAGGAAAACCTTTCCGTAGGACAGATCTACCCGTGGGAGAAGGGATGATCTCGCAACCTTCGACTGAAAGAATGCCAAAGACTCCTCATACTCCTTTATTTTTATCAGATTTTCCTCTCTTAGAGCTAAAGACAACCCTTCAGAGACTGTAAGCTCAGCCGAAAGAAGAAATGGAAAGAAAAAGAAGGGTACATTAAGGCTTATGGCAAAGAGAAATTGACGAAAAAAGAACAGTGAAAAGATGCGTACCATTTTATTCTGAACGCCTGTTCAGTTGGAGTTTATCAAAGGGAAGAGAGGGAGTCAAGAGATTTAGCCAAAAGAAGAGATGAAGGTCAGAATACTCCCTTTTCGTTTAGAAAGGTTCCGTATTTTTTATCCGACCCAACGGTATGGTTGTTTAGCCAGTCCTTCAAAAAGTTTAAGACTTCAACACTCATAATAAATTCCCCAGCTTCAAATCTCTCTTTGAGAGCCTTCGCCTTATTCGCCAACTCGGTATGCTCCTTTTTATGCCATATAAAACCTGGATAGGAGTACTTCTCCATGAGTTCCTCTTCCGTGGAGAAGTGGTAAAGGGTGTAGCGGAGAAGTTCGTTTAGAATCTCACCCATGACCTCCTTGCCCTTACCTTCTCTCATAGCATCGTAAAGCTTGTTAACCATTGCAAAAAGCTTCTTATGTTGGTCATCGCACACTTTAACGTTCGTTTTATTCTGCTCAGTCCACTCAATAAAAGCCATATTTACCTCCTCTTACAAAACTTTTCTACCTTATTATCGTCCTCTCTACTGAGATCTTAAGTTCCCTCTCCGTTTTGGCCTACCTTGAGTAAATCACCGTTGGATTTTTTTTTAAAACTCCTATATAGTTAAAAAAGCCGATGGAAACGACTCCTATTCTCGGTGAAGGTGCCCTTGAAAAGGTTTTAAACAGGATATGTTACGAAATACTCGAAAGGAATCACGGCTGTCCTGACCTCTGCCTGATAGGCATAAGAACGAGAGGTGTTTACCTCGCCTCGAGGATAAAGGATAGAATTAGGGCTATGGAGAATTTTGACATCCCGATGGGGATTCTTGATATAACAATGTACAGGGATGACATATTTAAACTGAAATCGCCAAAGGTAAGAAGAACGGAAATCCCATTCGATGTGAATAACATGGTTGTAATCCTTGTGGATGATGTGATCCACACTGGACGAACGGCAAGGGCAGCGCTTGACGCTATAATGGACATGGGAAGACCGAAAAAGATCCAACTCGCAGTAATTGTCGACAGGGACGAGAGGGAGCTACCGATACATCCTGATTACATCGGGCTCACCTACAGGGTAGCCCCTGGAGAGGAGGTGCTCGTTAGGCTAAAAGAAGTGGACGGTGTGGATGAGGTTGTAATAACAAGGAGTTTTAAGGACTAATGCACTGGAAAAGGAAGGACCTTTTAGGGATAAGGGAGCTCTCTAGGGATGAGATCCTGCTCATACTAGATACTGCAGAATCTTTCAAGGAGGTTTCAAGAAGGGACATAAAAAAAGTTCCAACATTAAGGGGAAAGACTGTCATCACACTCTTTTTTGAACCAAGTACGAGAACTAGAACCTCATTTGAGATCGCGGCAAAAAGGCTAAGTGCAGACACTGTTAATATATCGGCAACTACAAGTAGTGTTGTTAAGGGAGAAACGTTAAGGGATACCGCTTTAAATCTGCAGTCGATGCAACCTGACGTAATTGTGATAAGGCATTCTCAGGCAGGTGCCCCCCACATTCTCTCAAAAGTGCTTAAGTCATCAGTTGTAAATGCTGGAGACGGCGCCCACGAACACCCTACACAGGCCCTTCTTGACCTCTTTACCATAAGGGAGAAAAAGGGGAGAATTGAAAATCTGAACGTGGCAATAATCGGAGACATAGCCCATAGTAGGGTGGCAAGGTCGAACATACACTGTTTGAAGAAATTCGGAAATGAGGTCATATGCTGCGGTCCTCCAAGTCTAATCCCTCCTTATATAGAGTCGTTAGGTGTGAAGGTGGAGTACAAAATTGAGAATGCTGTGAGGAATGCGGACGTTATAATGGCTCTTAGAATCCAGAAGGAGAGAGGGGGGACATCCTATATTCCCTCAGTGAAGGAGTACGCATCCTTCTATGGCCTAAAAAAGGAACATGTCGCTCTTGCGAAGGATGACGTTATAATCATGCATCCAGGTCCAATGAACAGAGGTGTGGAGATTATGGACGAGGTGGCTGATGGTCCGTATTCTGTGATTCTTGACCAGGTAGAAAATGGAGTAGCTGTCCGAATGGCCGTACTTTATTTACTACTTGGGAGAGAGGAGTGAAGATACTAATTAAAAAGGGAAGGGTGATAGATCCTGCAACTGACCTAGATAGCGAGCTTGATGTACTAATCGAAGGTTCTAAAATATCTAAGATAGGGAAGAACTTAGATGTAAAAGGGGAAGGAGAACTAACTGTCATAGACGCTCAAGGTCTTGTTGTGAGTCCTGGGCTTATCGACATCCACTGCCATCTCAGGGAGCCAGGATACGAGTACAAGGAGACCATAAGGACAGGCACACTTTCAGCTGCAAAGGGAGGGTTTACCTCTGTTGTCTGCATGGCCAACACTGATCCTGTGAATGACAATAAAAGTGTGACGGAGTTCATAATAAGAAAGGCTAAGGAGGAGGGTTGCTGTAGGGTCTTTCCGTGCGGTGCTGTCACAAAAGGTTTAAAAGGTGAAGAGCTATCGGAGATAGGTGAGATGGTGTTGGCCGGTATTGTGGCTATTTCTGATGATGGTAAACCGGTTAAAAATTCGCAGGTTTTAAGAAGGGCCCTCGAATACATAAAGATTTTTTCCATTCCTCTCATTTCCCACTGTGAGGAGCCCGATCTTTCAACTGGATGTGTAAACGAGGGTTTTTTTTCGCTTTTGACTGGGTTAGATGGGGTTCCACCAATAGCTGAAGAGATTATGGTTTTGAGGGATATAAGAATTGCGGAATACGTAAATTCAAGGATCCACATCACACACGTGTCCACAGAGGGGAGTGTGAATGTGATAAGGGAGAAAAAAAAGAGGTTCGATAAGCTCACATGTGATACCTGCCCCCACTATTTCGTCCTTACTGAAGAATCGATTCTATCTTTCGATCCCAATTTTAAGGTGAACCCGCCGCTTAGGTCAAAAAGAGATGTGGAGGCCATAAAGGAGGGTCTAAAAGAAGGGGTAATTGAGATAATATCGACGGATCATGCACCACATGAGGCAGCATCCAAAGAATTGGAATTTGCCCTTGCATCCTCCGGCATTTCCGGTTTCGAGACCGCCCTTTCCCTTTCCCTTTCCCTTTTTCACGAAGGGATACTCGATCTTAAAAGCCTTTTGGCAAAGATGACGATAAACCCGGCTAGGCTCATTGGGGTCCCGTACGGAGTCTTAGTTGAAGGGGGAGCTGCGGACATTACGGTTTTTGACCCGTATAGAGAATGGATAGTAAAAAGAGAAGAATTCCTCTCTAAAGGAAAGAACACTCCTTTTCACGGCATGAGACTGAAAGGGAAAAACCTCCTTACGATCGTTGACGGAAGAATAGTTTACAGGGACGAAAGTCTTCCTATAGAATGGAGTCATACTTCATAATCGATAGCCACTGCCATTTTGGACCCTCTTTGAGCCTCGGTATTGAGGTGAAAAGGGCTGATCTTATTTCCCAGATGAGGGAGGCAAATGTATCCTTTGCGGTTATAATGCCATTTCCTTCCACAGCGATAGCCTCTGACGAAATAAACGTGAGGGTCCTTGAAGAATCAAGGCAAACAAACTTTTTTATACCGTACCACTATATTCGTGAAGATTTCGAAAGGGACGATTTTGATCCAATCCCGCCACCTTATTACGGTGGAAAATGGCACTGGATGCGCGGAAGGCAAGATTTCGCATCGAATTACCAAGTTATAAAAGAAGAGAAGATCTTCTCTCTTATTGATAAGCTGAGAAAAAGTAAGAAGCCTGTCCTTTTTGAAGAGGAACTCCGTTTTACTGAGATGTTTTTAGAGATTGCCTCTGGAGTGACACTCATAATTCCCCATCTTGGGCTACTTGGCGGGAATCCTTTCCAGTTTTTAAAGGCTTTTGAGAAGAAGGAAAACGTCTATTTTGACACCTCCCTTGCTCCTCAAGAGGTCATTCGGGAGTTTTTAAGAAAGATTGGACCGCAAAGGATTCTTTTTGGCTCTGATTATCCATTTGGTAATATGAAGGCCGAGCTTTATAAGATCCTAACCCTTCCTTTATCTGAGAGAGAAAAAAATCTTGTCCTTTCCGAAAACTTCATGAGACTTTCAGGGTTTAGTGGATCAGGAAGATCTTGACAATCTTCGGTAAATGGAGCATTAATGAGTTAAGGGGGGTGTAATCAATGATAAAGACGCGAAAGGAGTTCCTCGAGGCCTTCATGAGGATGGCTAACCTTAAAGACCTTGAACAGGCTGACAAGGCTGCAAGGGCCTTCATATCTTTGACCAAGTTGATAATTGGTCCTGAAATCTCCCAGATGGTTGCTGATGCCTCTCCAGAAGATCTCAAGCTGGGCTGGCAGTCTGTTCGGACCGCCCAGCTTGACGATTTTGAAAGGGATGAGAGGCTAATGGAAATCGGGGAGGTTGAGGAAGCGCTAGAGTAAAGGTAAATTTAAGTTTTTCCCTTGACATACCCGGGATTTGCTGACTCAAATATCCGTGTGGAGAAAAAAAGGGAGTGGGCCAATCTCATAACGTACTCTGAAAAACTGGCCGATGTGCTCTACGACGAGAATCACCCATTTAAACCTCAAAGGGCCAAAGTATTTCTTGAGCTTTTAAGAAGGTACAATTTACTGGACGAAAGATTTGACAGGGTAGTTGAACCACAAAAAGTAGAGGAAGAGATTCTATACCTTTTCCACGAAAGGGAATATGTGGAAGTACTGAAAAGAGCGGAATTAGGTCCGGATCTTGAAGTTTTAAAAAGAGGGATAGGCACAGAAGACAATCCCATCTTTAAAGGAATGTTCGATTTTGCATTTGGATGTGTGTCATGCACATTCACATGTTTCCGTGAAATTGTTGAAGAAAATGTGGTATTCGCTTTCAACCCATTTGGTGGATTTCATCACGCAGAAAGAGGTTTTGCCATGGGATTTTGCTACTTAAACGATGTGGCCGTAGTTGGTAAATACTTCAGGAAAAGGGGTAAAAGGTTTGCCATTATCGATATGGACGCACACCACGGAAATGGGACTCAGGATGCCTTCTACGAGGATAATGGAGTATTGACCATATCTATTCATGAGTCAGGAACTACTTCATTCCCCGGGGGAGGCTCGGAACATGAACTTGGAAACTACGAAGGTTACGGCTACAACGTGAATATTCCCATACCAGCCGGCTGTGACGATGATGCGTACCTATACTCATTCCAGTCCATTGTACCTCCCTTAATCAAAGCCTTTTCCCCTGATTTTCTTGTCGTTCTTGTGGGTACTGACATTCACAAGGATGATCCACTGTCAAATCTGAATGTGACTGCAGGGGGTTTTAAAAAAGCCCTGGAATCCCTAAAAGGCACATGCGAGAAGGTTGTGGCTCTTGGTGCTGGTGGATATAGCATAAGTAAGTCTCCTGCCCTCTGGGCTTGTGCTTACTCTGTCTTTACTGGAAGGGAAGTGGTGGATCAGTTTGCGGGTCTTATTGGCGGAATGATGTACGGACCTGAACTAGATCTCATCTCTTTCCTTAAAGAAGAGCCTGTAAGTGGGAAAGGGAAAGAAGCCTGTATGAGGTCAGTAGAGAGGGTTGTCAATTTTGTAAAAGAGCGAGTTTTTCCGATTTTCGGCCTAAAATAGATCTTTATCAGATTTCTATTGACGAACTACGTAAAAAACTGATAAAAAAGGGACGTCAATTAGGTTTTGCTTTCAAGGGAAGAGGGGTGAAAATCCCCCGCTGTCCCGCAACTGTGATGGGTTTGGGGCCTTTACAGACGAGCCACTGTATAGGGTAATACCTATATGGGAAGGCGTAAAGGCTGATTCCCTAAGCCAGGAAACCTTGGGCAAAACCTTCAATTGACACTATCCTTACGAGGATAAGGAGGTGTCACATGGTCCTTACCTTCTTTGCTTTAATCCTTTTCACCTTTTGGCCCTTTTCAGGTCTTGCAGAAGAGGTTTTTAAACTTGAGCAGATTGTTGTATCTGCGACTAAAATGGAGGAAAAGAGAGGTCTTGTCCCCAATGCCGTTTTAATCAAGAAATCTGAGGATATCGAGCTTACAGGTCCCAAAAGTGTTGGTGAACTTCTAGCCAATGAGGCCGGAATTGGATGGCTCACATACGGAGACTACGGTGGTGCGGCTGAGGAAATCAGAATAAGGGGAATGCCGGCAAGGGGAACACAGGTGCTCATAAATGGCCTTAATGTTAATTCTCCTTCCCTCGGAGTAGCTGACGTCTCCAGACTTCCTTTGGAAAACATAGAAAGGATTGAGGTTGTGAAAGGTTCTGGATCTCTGCTTTACGGTTCAGGAGCAATGGGTGGAACGGTAAATATTTTCACAAAGGACCCACCAAGGGAAAAGGCTGAACTTAATCTAAAAGTCGGATACGGGACCCAAAGGACCCTCAGGGCTTACCTTCAGCACGGAAGGTTCCTAAATGATAATCTTGGGTACATTATTACGGCCGGCAGAAAGGAGACTGATGGTTTTAGAGATAATAGCGATCTTAAAGGAAATGACCTTTCGCTTAAGCTAGTTTTCGATAAGGGGGAATTTTTTAGGGCAAGCCTATACTCAGATTACGTAGAGACAAGAGCAGGTACACCTGGTGTTAAGCCACCAAAAGGGACAGGGGAGTTTTGGAGAAATGGGGTCATATTTTACAATGAAGAGGCCGCAAGCTTAATAAACAGAGAGGAAAACAGAGATACAAACGCTATCCTCGATATAAAAGGTGTGCCAAAGGAGACCCTAAGATACAATTTCAAGGGCTTCCAAAGAAACATGTACAGCTACTATTACGAAAGGTACGCCTCAACTGGCACAGGCAATGAGACATGGGTAATAAATGGAGTATCAGGTGTAGAGGGGAACATCTCAATTCGGCTTTTTGAGAAAACGAACCTTCTCTTTGGGGGCGAATACAAAGAGTACGGATGGAGAAGGATCCAGTACACTCTCGATCAATTCGGACTAAGGACCACAAAGGAAAGGACAAGTGCGAACATTTATACACGTGCCCTACTAACAGAGGCGGAGTACGCACCCATACATTTTCTAAAATTTCTGGGAGGGATAAGGGCTGAACACCATTCCGAATTCGGAGAAGAGTTTTTGCCTTTGTTTGGAGCAGTCTTCAATCCGAAGAAAACGGTATCTGTAAAAATAACTCATGGCAGACATTTTTCCGCCCCGACGCCAAATGACCTTTACTGGCCACAGACAGCCTGGGCAAAGGGAAATCCTGACCTAAAACCGGAGGTCGGCTGGCACAGTGACATAACGTATGAACAGTCCTTTTTGGGAGATAGAGTATTCTTCAGCGGTTCCCTTTTCCGGTGGAGGGTGGAAAGAAAGATCGCGTGGACTCTTGGGCCAGGATGGGTTTGGAGCCCATTCAATTTAGACGATTACGGCGCAAAGGGCTTTGAGACAAACATGAGATTTGGTCCTTTTAGGGGTTTCTCTCTTTCTCTTCACTACACTTACGTTGATGCATACGAGAAGGAGAGGCTTCAGGCAGGAGGATTGGATAAAAGACGTGCTGACTACACACCGAGAAATACCTTCAAAGGGGAACTGGCGTATGGAGGCACTGATTTGGAGGCCTCACTCATTGGAAGGTTCGTAGATAGAAGAAGTTGGTACAATTCGTGGACTGGCTCATACTTTGATATTCCCTCTTATTGGACATTTGATTTGAGATTGACTAAGCGTTTCCAGAAAAAATGGGCACTTACACTCGATGCAAAGAACCTACTTGACAAGGATTATGTAACTAGATTGGGTTCATTTTGTGATGCATCGGGGGTATGCAGTATCTCCGGCTATCCTGGAAGTGGTAGGTCCTTCTTCTTTAGGCTTTCCTATGACATCTAGTTGCTACGTTGGACTTGCCTTTATTTTAGATCTTCTCCTGGGGGATCCATCCTGGATTCCCCATCCTGTAAGGATCT
>CALKEQ010000003.1 GCA_938084905.1 uncultured bacterium | reverse complement strand
CCTTCCTGAGTGGACACTGATACTTGTTTTAAGCGGCCTTCTTAGGAGACCAGAAGAAAAGATCGCCTATGAGCTTAAGTTCCTAAAGGAGGTGATAAAAACAGAATTTCCGAAAATAGAGCTTCTCGAATACCTACCTGGATATGAGGGACCGAGTGAGAAGATTTTAAAAATGCTCAGAGAACCGTGGCCCGAAGATAAGACCTACTGGAAGCTCTCTTTGAAGGGAAAATTCAGAACCGTGCTTTTCTTAACAAAGCCCGTAAAAGCTCCCCTTTTTGTTAACTTGATAGATTCCATCGCGTCAAGGTTCAATTATCCCTTATCTCTCCTGGGTAAGTATATTCAGCCGATTGAGCATAATAGAGCCTGTCAAATCACATTTGATTTCTTCTTCGATCCGGATAATACCAAAGAAAAGGAGACTGTGGAAAGGATCTTTAAAGAAGCATGTATAGCAATTATGGAAAAAGGTGGCTTCTTTACGAGACCTTACGGAGAATTGGCAAAGATCGTGTACGAGAGGGCCCCCTCTTACGCGTCAGCCCTTAGGAGGCTTAAGAGGATCTTCGATCCTAACAATATTATGAACCCGGGAAAACTCTGTTTTTAGGTAAAAATGGTGAAAAAAGATGAAGTCCAAAAACCAAAAAGAAAGCAATTCAGCCTTGATGTTTCAGATTTAGAAAACTTCGTTTACGACATGTCCAGATGCGTGAAATGTAAGGGATGCAAATGGGTAGACCACATATTTATTGAAGGCATAAACTACAGCATAAGATGTCCTAGCAGCCTGTGGAAACCTTATGATGCTTACGGAGCTTTCGGAAAAATGAGAATAGGAATCGCCCTTTACGAAAAAAGGCTGGAATGGACCGAGAAGTTACTTGAAATTCTTTATGCCTGTACTCTTTGCGGGGCCTGTGACGTAGGCTGCAAAAGAAATCTCGACCTGGAAATTGGCTTGGCACTGGAATCTTTAAGAATAAAGGCAGTAAGAGAAGGAGCAGCCCCTCTTCCGGCCCATAGGGAAGTAATATCAAACGTATTGAAGACTCATAACCGCTTTGGACTAAAGAATGAGGGAAGGGAAAATTTGCAAGCCTCACTTAGGTTTAAAAAGGACAGAAGCATCCTCTATTTCGTTGGGTGCTTAAGCTCCTTTCATGAATTCCATATCCCAGAGGCGCTTTGTAAGGTGCTGATGGAAAGTGGATGGGGCTTTGAATTTCTGGATGAAGAGTGGTGTTGCGGAAATGTTATCTATTCTTTAGGGATGATTGAAGAGGCAAAAAAGATAGCGGAGAGAAACGTTGAACTTATTAGATCCAAAAAAGCAAATGTGCTCCTCGTCAGCTGTGCCGAATGTTACAGGATGTGGAAGGTGGATTACCCAAAAATACTCGGCCTTTCAACAGATGAACTTGGCTTTAGAGTTACACATTTCATCGAGCTCGCTTTTGATCTGTTAAAAGAGGGGTATTTTAGACCGAGAAGGAAAATTGAAAGGAAAGTGGCATACCACGATTCCTGTTCCGTAAGCAGACTGTGCGACCCTTGGGTGAAATGGAGTGGAACAAGGGGTTGGATGGGTATTACGGATCCCCCAATAAAGAGGAGAAGGGGTATTTTTGGCCTCTACCTCCAAGCGAGGACAATACTTAGTAGTATTCCCGGTCTAAAGCTGGTCGAGTTGCCAAGGACCAGGGAAAACGCCCTCTGCTGCGGGGCAGGGCGCGGAACTAAAGAGGCCTTTCCAGAATTCTCAGATTTTGTGGTAAAAGAGAGAATAAAGGAGGTTAAAGACTCAGGAGCTGAAATGCTTGTTTCTTCCTGCCCCTGGTGTAAAATACACTTCAGAGGCGCCCTAAGTGATGGTGGCATTGATGTTCTCGACATATCTGAGGTTCTTGCTCTTTCTCTTTAAGGAGAGGAAAAAATGGCAATAAAAAGGGATGCTTACGAGATCCTAAAAGGAATAGTAGGCGAAGAATACATAAGTGACGATCCAGCCATATGTGAGGCATACAGGGCAGGTCCTGGGGGATATGAATGCGCACTAGGTTATGAAAGGGTTATGACAAAAATTCCCGGTGCTGTTATCCTTCCCAAAACGACAGAGGAGGTTCAAAAGATAGTGAAGGTGTGTAACAAATACAAAATTCCCTTTGTGCCATATAGCACAGGTTTCTATGGTCCGAGATCCCACTGCCACGTGGAAGGCGAGCTCCTTATAGATTTGAAGAGAATGGACCATTTCGAAATGGACGAGAAGCACCTTTACGTCGTTGTTGGCCCTGGAGTCATTTACTCACAGATCCAGGCGGAGGCTTTAAAAAAAGGGCTTCATGCAATTGTAGGAGGTGGGGGCTCCCAGGTTTCAGCTATAGCGAACCTGCTCGGAGATGGATGGTCACCTTTGAGCTTCAGAGCTGGTCTTCCACAGAGAAGGATATTAGGAACCGAGCTTGTTCTGCCTGATGGTGAGCTCCTTTTGCTTGGATCACTTGCTTTAAGTGATGATCCCTTCTGGGGAGAAGGCATAGGCCCTGATTTAAGAGGTATACTTAGAGGATATACTGGTGTTAGGGGTTGCTTAGGGATCGTGACGAAAATGGCAATAAAGCTATTTCCTTTTCAACCTGAACCTCTTGTTCCAATAGGCATCTCTCCAAATACGGCACTCAAGCTTCCCGTAGGTAGGGTCAAGTGGATAAACTATCAACTACCCTCAAGGGAAGCAATGATAAAGGCTATGTATGAAATAGGAAAAGCGGAGATCGCCGGATGTGTCACCAGGGTTCCGCTTTTTTGGCGAACTCTGGCAAAGGCTGAATCGAAGGAAGAGTTTTGGGAATTGTGGGGAAAGGAGAGTGAGGAAACTATCAAAAATTCATTTATCATTCGAATTCTTCTTGTGGGGTACACTTCCGAGGAACAGCTTAAGTACGACGAAAACGTATTAACGGACATAATGACGGAACTCGGCGGTATACAAAGGCCCACAAAACCAACGGATGAATCGTGGTTTAAAGGCGCTGACTCGGCTGGTATGTGGCTCATGTGCGGTTCATACGTATCAGTCGATTACGTTGTCGAGTCGATCTCCCACGCAGTCCTTCATGGAGAATCTTTTGCCAAATTGAAAGAAAAGTACACACCCCCTCTCATGCCAGATTATGGAGATCCAGGATGGATTCAGAGTTTCGAGCTAGGACATACCGGTTATTCTGAGTTTCTCGTTTACTGGGATCAGGATGAAGATGTAAAGAGCGTTGACCACTTTTACGTGGAGACATCTAAGATGAACATAAGGGAGAGATTCTACACCGCTTTACTTGGTCCTCACCAGCCCCTCTTTTTAACAGGGCCAAGGTACGGCCCAAACTACCATGAGTGGCTTTTAAAGATAAAGAATGAGTTTGACCCTCATTGGGTCTGTCATCCTCCCCTTCCACTTGCACACGATCAATTTGTAGAGAAGGCCCCGTGGATGAAAGAAATAAAGGACTGGGAATCACCACCAAGGTTGCCTCTACCAGACGAATGGAAATAGGTGAAATTGAGATCCCCTCAATGTTTGCGCAGATCCTTGAATCTTTTGGCCTTCACGTCGTACCTTGGAAGACTGCCGAAGGGGTGGACCTCTATATTGTAGCCAAGATTCGTTTTCAGCCTTAGTTCATTCTGGAGTCTTGACAGAATCTCTTTTTCTTTTGTCTCATAACCAGGTTTGATCTCAATTTTTAGGGTTATATCGTCCATATCACCCTTTTTTGTAACTACCACTTCGTACTCACTGGAAAGCTCAGGAATCGATCTTACAACATCCTCTATGGCAGTCGGAGCAAGTAGAACGCCCTTCACTTTGGTAATGTCATCAGCTCTGCCTATCACTCCGCCATCTATCAGCCTGAATGTTCTTCCGCATTCACACGTACAATCAGCCCATTTTATTACGTCTTTTGAATCGAACCTTATGCACGGCTTAGCTATTCTGTCAAATGTTGTTATGACCATCTTTCCCTGTCTATTTGGCTCCTCTATAAGTTCACCTGTCTCTAAATCTTCTATCTCCACTAGAAAAAAAGCCTCGTTTACGTGTTGCATAAGTCCAGAATGGGGACACCCAAAGCTCCACGCACCTATCTCCGTTGCTCCTATGTGATCATAGATCTTTGCTCCCCACATCTCTTCCATCCTTTTTCTCGTGGAAGGGATACTCGCTCCCGGTTCTCCAGCACAAGTTATCTTTTCAATGGATAGGTCCTTTTTTGGGTCTATGCCCATCTTCATGGCGGTCTCTCCCATAACTAAAACGTAAGTGGGAGTCGCAAGGAAGGCATTGCACTTAAGCTCCTTCATTTTCAGTATCCTACCTTCCGTGTTGAGAACCCCTCCTGGAACAACCTCACACCCTATCTTTTCAGCCGCATAATGAGCGTTCCAGAATGCGGTAAAAACGTTATATCCGAAGGGGAAGAAAACTCTATCTTTAGGCCTGTATGTCTGGGCGTAAAGGATGTAAGACCAGCATTCCGCCTGCCATTCCCAATCCTGCCAGGTGTCTCCTTGGTAGACGGGAACTCCAGTTGTGCCGCTTGTTTGTCTGAAGGCGACAACTTCCTCAAGAGGTACGGCGAGAATATCTCCATAAGGAAAAGGTTCCCTCGTTTGGACATCCCTAAGCATATCCTTCTCAATTTTTGGAACCTTCCTTATGTCCTCAAAAGATTTTATATCTTCTGGTTCTAGGCCAAAGGAGCTGTAGTATCTTTTGTAAAATGGTGAATTATCGTAAGCCCATTTGAGTATCCTTTTGAATTTCTTAAGCTGCAGCATTCTCAGCTTTTCCCTTGGAAGGGTCTCAATGTAAGGATTCCAGTAAATTTCCTCTTTCAATTTTTCCCCTCCTCCTCAAGCTCTACTAAGTCACACACGTTGAGCTCAAGCATCTTTATGTTTGCCAGTATCTTCTTTACGTTTTTGTTAACGGTCTGGATGTGGCCTCCTATTTTTAGTGTTTCTTCCGACAGTCTTCTCAGTTCCCTTATTCTTTCTGAAAGCTTAGCAAGTGTTTCATCCATTATTCCTTTCCTCCTCTTTCCAGAAAGACTCGTATGCAAGGGAGATGGACCTAACCGTTTTTTTTATCTCCTCTATTACCTCCTTGGTCTTCTCCTCCTTAAGAGAGCTTGTAAATCCAACTATCCAGACTAAGGCTAGGAGACTGCCGTCAGACAGGACGGGAGCCGCGCATGCCCATACCCCCTTTATGTACTCCTCAAATTCTATAGCATACATTGAGCTCCTTACTCTTTCAAGTTCAGCTAAAAATGCCCTTTCGTCTGAGATTGTCTTCTCAGTGTACTTTCTGAGCCCCATTTTTTTTATGATCTCCCTTACTTCCTCGTTGCTTAAAAAGGAGAGAGCAACTTTTCCTGTTGCTCCTGCAGTAATCGGTAACTTTGTCCCTGGAGGGGATGTGATTTTGTACGGCCTGGTCGCTTCGATAACGTCAATTACGGTTATATACTCCCCTTCCCTTATACCTAAAAAGACCGTTTCTCCAAACTTCTGAGAAAGCCTTTCCAGATAGGGACGCGCAATTCCTGGAAGATCAGCCTTTTTTAAGATTTTCTTTGCAAGCCTTATTAGTTCTTTAGAGATCGAATAGGTCTTTGTCTCCCTGTTCTTTTTGACATAACCCTCCTTCTCCATCGCGAGAAGTATGCCGTATAGTGTCCCCTTGTTTATTCCTGTCCTCTTTGAAATGTGGGAGAGCTTAGCACCCTCCGGTTCGTCGAGAAGAACCTCAATTACGGAGAAAATCTTTTTAAGGAGAGGAGGCTGGTACATGTCTATTATAAAAAACGAACAGGTTTCTTCTGTCAAGAAAAAATCCTTGACATTCTTAGAACTTTTTGCGTATGATACAGACGTTCATGATAGTTAACAGATCCGCCCCAAGGGTCCTCATCTTTGAACCTTCCTCTCAAGAAAAGAGAAAGTACTTCGCCTCAATTTACGGGAGAAAAAAATGTAGCAGAAAGACCCTATCTGAAATAAAGGAGGAGCTCAGAGGAATTAGAGTCAAAAACAGAAAAGAGATGGATAAAAACGTTGAGAAGTTTAAAAAAACCTTAAGTATGCACGGCCTTTTCAAAATTCACATGGCACCCGATCCGGAAAGCTTAATAAAAATTCTGAAAGAGAACACAACAGGCAGAGGCCCTATCTCCCTCAACAAGTCGAATGTGGTTTTAAATGAGATAAGACCCTATCTTAAGAAGGCTGGGTTCAGATCTTACATCAGGTACTTTTCAGAATTTGAGAACTTCAATTCTCAAAAGAAATTTTTTACCGATTACTGGATGTTACCGGGTCTTCACGAAAAGAACATTCTTGAAACATTCGATTTGGAGGCCTCAATCGACCTATCCAAAGATGGAAAAGGCAGGGATTACATCTCCTTGCTCGGGGTTAATGCGGCCTCAGCTGAGAGTGGAAATATCTTTTTTTTACAGCACATGTCAAACATAAAAAAGGACATTGAGGAAGCTTCGATCATATTCTTTATCGTTTCAACAGAAAAGGTACTCGAAAATGATTTGGAAGCGAAAATACAGGTCTCCTCAACAGGCATATTTGGTCTCGAATCTGTAATCCTTGATTTAAAACCAAAGGAGGAAGAGGTTTTTGACTTTAAGAGTCTCCCTTTTACGGACAAAAAAAGGGAAATCCACGTAATTATTTTTGACAATGGCAGGAATGGACTTCTCTCTACCCCCTTTTCCGATTTACTACTCTGTATCGACTGTAGAGCATGTGCCAGGCAGTGTCCTGTTGGCCAGTATGTTCCTCAGGTTAAAGAATTCGTTTACAGTCCGAAGAACCTTCTCCTTTTACAACTTCAGGGAAGAATTGGACCATTTGAACTCTGCCTCCATTGTGGAAGGTGTGAAGTTGAGTGTCCAGTCGGAATTCCGATTCCGGAACTCCTATGGAGGGCAAAAATAGATTACTATGAGAAGAAAGGTAGGTCGATAACGAAAATAGCGCTCGATGACCCCGAACTTCTGGCAAAAATAGGAGTATTTTTTTCACCACTGTCCAATTGGGTTACAAGGATTCCATTTGTTCGCTTGCTAATGTGGCTTTTCCCGGGTATCCATTTTAAAGCTCCACTACCCTCATTTTCGAGACAGACATTCAGAGACTGGTATAGAAGGAGGAAAAAGAATGGATAAAGTCGTATATTTTACAGGATGCTTCTCCAACTACTACGATCCAGAAATCTCAAAGGCCTTTCTCTGGGTGATGGAAAAAAACGGGATAGACGTGATTGTACCAGATCAGGCCTGTTGTGGTATGCCAATGATGGCAAACGCTAACTTAAAAGGTGCAAAAAAGAACTTCCAGAAGATAGTTCGTTCACTCTTTGAGGCATCGGAAAAGATTTATCCGATAGTAACCACATGCCCTAGCTGTAACATTATGCTGAAAAATGAGGGAAAAGCGTTCTTTCCCTCAGAGGAAGCCAACTACATCTCAGAGAGAGTTTTTGACTCCTCTCAATTTATAATGTACCTTGATTCCCAGAAGAGACTAAACAAAGATTTTGGGAGGATAGAAATTAGAGTCCTCTACCATAACCCATGCCACCTAAAAGTCCAGAACATGGAAGATACGCTCAAGTTGCTGAAAATGATACCAGGTATTCACGTTCTGGGCATAAATAGGGATTGTTGTGGCATGGCAGGATCTTTTGGAATGAAGAGAGGAAACTATTCCTTCTCATACCTCATAGGTTCGAAGGTCTGGAGGATGGTTGAGGAACTTAAGGTTGATGCCGTTGTCACAGAATGTGGCGGATGTGGACTCCAGATCAGTTCAAAAAATAAGATAAGGATCTATCATCCGATGGTGTTACTTAAGATGGCTTACAGTGCGACCCCGAGTGGGGTCCATTAGCTTTCAAGAAAGGAGGGTAGTATGTTTAACGAAAAGTCCACGGCTGAGAGCCTAAAGGCCACAAGGACTTATGGTCAGGTGAGGTGCCCAAATCCCACATGTCTTGACAGACTCACTCCGAAACCTCAAGAAAAAACGATAAGATGTCCAAAGTGCGGAACAGAATGGAGGGTCGTATGGCTCAAACCTGATCTTCCAAGGATCAGAGGACCCGTATGGGAAACGAACATTGAAATAGCAAGAAAAAAACTGGAAGAAATAGAGAAGAAAGGAGGCTAAAGGTATGGCTCTTAGTAGAAGAATCGCGTACATCGATCTATCCACTGGAAAGATTGAGACAAAACCGATCCCAGTGGAGATGAGAAAAAAATTTCTCGGCGGCAGGGGACTCGATGCCTACTTACTTTACAACCATTCGGAGAAGGGCGTGGATCCTTTTTCCCCTGAAAACCCTCTCATCGTGAGTGCAGGATTACTTGTTGGAACCTTGGCTTCTGCAACTTCAAGAACTCACGTTATGGCAAAATCCCCTCTTACAGGGTTACTTGGCAGCTGTAACATGGGTGGATTCTTCGCACCAGAACTGAGATGGGCAGGTTTCGACCACTTAGTTATAAAGGGAAAGGCAGATAAACCGGTCTACATCTACATTCACAACGGTGAGATAGAGATAAGGGATGCCAAAAATCTCTGGGGTAAGTCCGTGACTGAGGCCCAGCGGGCAGTAAGAGAGGAATTGGGGGATCCGGATGTGAAATGTCTCGTATGTGGTCCGGCAGGAGAAAAACTGGTCAGGTTCGCAAACGTGATGACAGGCGTAAAGAACGCCGGTGGTAGAACTGGAATGGGAGCGGTAATGGGTTCAAAGAAATTAAAGCTTATAGCTGTAAGAGGTACGATGGATATAAAGATAGCCTATCCGAAGGAGGCTCTAGAGTTTAATAAGAGATTCATAGAGCAGATAACAACCGCGAAGGTCAATCAGACGATGAGCATTCTCGGTACACCATTTATTTGGGGCGCGACCAACTCATGGGGAGGGATAAGGGTAAACAACTTTCAGTACAACCAGCTCCTTTACGCGGACGACGTGGAACCCGAAAGGTTTCACGAAATCGCAAATGAAACGTTTGGAAAATACCACATGGCAGGATGCTTCGCCTGCCAAGTCCACTGTAGGACAAGGTACAGAATACCAGATGGTCCTTATAAGGGCTGCTACGATGAAGGACCAGAATACACAACGCAGGGGGCTTTTGCGAGCGAGGTTGGTTGTACGAGCGCTCTAACCGTACTTACCGGAAACTACCTCTGTAACCAGTACGGTGTTGACTGGCTAGAGCTTGGAAGTCTTATTGCTTGGGCTATGGAGCTTTACGAAAAAGGTATACTTACATCAAAGGATACGGGAGGTATAGACTTGAGGTTTGGAAATGACGAAGCTGTAATAGAGATGGTAAAACACGTCTGCGAGCGGGACACCTACCTTGGTGATGTGTTGGCAGAAGGAGGACTTAGAGCAGCAGAGATAATAGGTAAGGATTCTATCAAATACCTTATCCATGTGAAAGGAATGCAAAATCTCCACTCCGACGAAAGGCCAACTCCCGCTTTGGCGCTAAATGTGGCAACCGCATCTAGGGGTTCTGACCACCTTCGCAGTAGGCCCGCAATAGACCTCTACCATCTTCCGGAAGCTGTCCTCAGAAAAATTTACTCAAGCCCAATTCCATATGAGGGGCCTCTAAGTTCAGATTTTAGAGAGTACGTTGGAAAGGCGTGGCAGGTATTTTGGCAGGAACAGTGTTACATGGCCGTTGACTCACTTGGTATTTGTAAATACCATACCACATTCTTAGGTGCTACTCTTCCAAACTTTGAAGACTGGGTTAAGGCCATATACTTCAATACGGGCCTTGAATTCACACCTCAAGAACTCTGGACAATAGCCGAAAGGTGCAATAACATGGAGAGGCTCTTCAATCTGAGAGAGGGATTAACTCCAGACGATCCATACAAGGGAGACAGGTTGGTTGACAGGTACCATGACGAGCCTGCAAAAAGGGGTGCACCAGATGTTGTGGGATCATACATAGACAGAGAGAAGTTCCTCAAGATGAGGGAAGAGTTCTACAGATACCATGGCTGGGATGAAAAAACAGGCGTCCCAACAGAGGAAACTTTGAAAAGACTCGGCATCGAAAATGAGCCATCCCACCTTTTGTAAAAAGGAGGTAGCTATGCACGAGAAAACTAAAGCCCTTGTAATAAACTACGAAAAGTGCACCGGTTGCAGGCTTTGCGAACTTGTCTGTGCCGTTTTTCATCATGGGGTATCAAACCCTCAAAAGGCACGGATAAAGGTTGAAAAATGGGAATGGGAAGGTCTTTACATTCCCATGTCTTGCAAACAGTGCATCGATGCTCCCTGCATGAACGTATGTCCCGTGAGAGCCATATCTCGCGATGATACTCTGGGAAGGGTTATCGTTGACCATGACCTCTGCATAGGATGCAGATCTTGTGTAGCAGTCTGTCCATTTGGAGCTATGGGATTCGATCCAGTGGAAAAAAAGGTTTTCAAGTGCGATCTTTGCGATGGAGACCCTCAGTGTGTCCGTTTTTGCGATGAAAAGGCTGTAGATTACCTTGAAGTAACAAGGGAACCTCTCTTGAGAAAAAGGGAAGCTGCTGAGAAGATAGCTCAGGCACACAAAAGGGGTATGGAACTCTCATCTGAACTTGAAATTTAAAAAGGGGCGGTTTTTCCGCCCCAACTGGAGGAAAAAGTGTCAGTGAAACTTGTGGTTCACCCCTTTCTCAATGATGGCAAGGAACTCCAACTGGAGGTAAATGGAAGTACAGTTGGAGAATGCCTAAAGGAACTTATCAGACTCCATCCTCATATTGAGGACAAACTGTTCGATAAAAAGGGGAAAATAAGGGGATATGTGGAGATCCTTGTAAACTCAAAAAGTACCTATCCAGAAGAGTTGTCCTATCCTGTCAAGGATGGCGATGTTGTAAATCTCATAGTTTTCCTATCGGGAGGATAAAAGGGGGTTCTAGGCTTCCCAATTTAATGAATTTGAGCATAGGCGAAATCCTATTTTTCCCCTTCTTTTAAATCCCTCCATTCGATCCACGCTCAATGAGGCTTATTCCCTATTGCATATTGGCACTTGGCGTTCTTCGCTTATACGATCCTTATCTTTCTTTTTGTGTTAATGGTAGAAGATGTCAGCCCATCTTGGGGTAAAATCAAGAACAAAAATTTTTCCCTTGACAGGCGGGAAAACTCTAAGCTATTTAAGTAAACGTGAAGTGGCTTTTAGTTAGAAAGGTGTGAGATCGTCTATGGATGCCATGGGCGGTCTCACACCGCCCATGGCTTTATTTTTGGGGCCATGGGTATAAGGGACCCTTGGTCCCTATTATTTTTTTAAGAAAAGGGAGGGTACTATGGGAAGGAAAATCGTATTACCAGAAAATGAGATGCCGCAATTCTGGTACAACATCCAGGCCGATCTTAGAAATCCTTTGCCTCCGCCACTTGATCCTCTTACATTGGAGCCTGTTTCACCGGAAAAACTTTCAATGATCTTTCCTGAGAACCTGATTGAACAGGAAGTAAGCAGGGAAAGGTGGATAAAAATACCCGAGGAAGTTATGAATAAGCTACTCATCTGGAGACCTACCCCACTTTACAGGGCTTTCTCACTGGAGAGATACCTTGAAACTCCGGCAAGGATCTATTTCAAACATGAGGGGGTGAGTCCGCCCGGAAGCCACAAACCTAATACTGCGATCGCCCAGGCCTACTACAACAAGATCTATGGAACAAAGAGGCTAACAACTGAGACTGGAGCTGGCCAATGGGGGAGTGCTCTTGCATTTGCATGTAACCAATTCGGACTTGAACTAAAGGTATACATGGTTAGAGTGAGTTATAATCAGAAACCTTACCGCCGTATACTTATGGAAGCCTGGGGCGCAAAATGCGTGCCGAGTCCAAGCATGGATACAGAGGTCGGTAGAAAGTACTGTGAAAAGGATCCTGAGCATCCTGGAAGTCTTGGAATAGCAATAAGCGAGGCAATAGAGGACGCTGTCACTACAAAGGATACAAAATACTCCCTCGGTAGCGTTTTAAACCACGTTCTCCTTCATCAGACAATAGTTGGACTTGAGGCAAAAAAGCAACTCGAGTCAATAGGGGAATATCCAGACACGGTAATAGGATGCGTGGGAGGAGGGAGTAACTTTGCAGGTTTGGCCTTCCCCTTCCTGAGTGACAAGATAAACGGGAAAGAGATGAAGGTGATAGCATGTGAACCTAGTGCTTGTCCAACTCTGACAAGGGGACCTTACGTATACGATTATGGTGACACTGCAGAAACAACACCTCTTCTCCCAATGCACTCTATAGGTCATAAGTTTGTGCCACCCCCTATACATGCCGGAGGACTGAGATACCACGGCATGGCTCCTCTCGTAAGTTTTTTGGTAAAAGAGGGACTTATAGAGGCTAGGGCTTACACGCAAAATGAGGTCTTTGCTGCTGGGCTTTTATTCGCCAGAACTGAGGGATTCATTCCTGCACCAGAGACAAACCATGCGCTCGCCTGTGTGATAGAGGAAGCTAAGTTGGCAAAGGAAAAGGGGGAAGAAAAGGTCATCCTTGTAAACTTCAGTGGCCACGGGATCATAGATCTTGCCGCTTACGATCTCTACATGTCTAAAAAGCTTGAAGACTATTTATTTTCAGATGAGGAACTCAGTTTGCTTGTCAAAGACTTGGAGAAATTCCCAAGACCGTAAAAAATCCATATGGGTACAGATATCCAACTATCGGAAAGGCTGAAGAATTTAAGACCTTCTGGTGTTAGGAAAATTTTCGATCTGGCCGCAAAGATAGAAGACCCTATAAATTTGAGCATAGGTGACGTAGACTTCGATATCCCTGAGCCAATAAAAAAGGAAGGTATAAAATGGATTGAAAAGGGCTTTAACAAATACACACCATCTGGAGGGATACCTGAGCTCCGCGAAAAGATTCTCACATATCTGAGGAAAAAGGGAATTCTCTGTGAGGATGTGATAGTCACACCAGGTGTAACAGGCGGGCTTTTGCTTGCCTTCATGGTTCTCCTTAATCCTGGGGATGAGGTTCTCATCCCCGACCCCTACTTCGTTCTATACGAGTACCAGATACAGCTTCTAGGTGGAAGGCCTGTTTTTTTTGATACATATCCAGACTTTAGGATAAGGGAAGAAAAAATAAGAAGTGCACTCTCCGAAAAAACAAGGGTGATTTTGATAAACAGTCCTAACAACCCTACTGGAACGGTCTACCCAAAGGAGGACCTCCTTACTGTGGTAAAGGTCGCAAAGGAGAAGGGAATTTTTATATTCTCAGACGATATATACGATGCGTACGTTTACGATGACGAAATGGAAAGGGTTTATATTGGACAGTTCTACGAGAATACACTCACATTTGGTGGATTCTCAAAGACCTGGGGAATGAGTGGATGGAGGCTAGGTTACGTTGCAGGACCAAAGGATATTATAAACTCCATGGTTACTATGCAGCAGTACGTTTTTAGCGGTGTGAGCTCCTTCGCTCAAAAAGCAGCCCTTGTTGCCTTAGACTATGACATGAGCTCTTTTGTCGATTCTTATAGAAGGAAAAGGGATATTATATACGAGGGCATTAAAGACAAGTACAAAGTCGTGAAGCCAAAAGGTGCCTTCTACATTTTTCCTGAGGTACCTGGAGGAGACTGTGACTCTTTTGTCGAAAGGGCTATGAAGGAAAAACTTTTTGTCATCCCAGGAAGCGTATTCTCAAGGAGAAGAACTCATATCAGAATCTCTTTTGCACAAAGGGACGAAATTCTTTTAAGGGCCGTTGAAATTTTGAGGAAACTGGCATAATAATTGCTTTCATGATTAAGGAGATAATTGGAATACTCGCTCAAGAAGGAATTGAATTTATTTACGCTCCCCAAAGGATGGCACAGAACGTGTTTCACGACGTTGAGAAGGATTTTCCCTACATTCATCTTGAGGTTGCAACAAATGAGAAGATCGCATATGAGCTTGCATTTTCAGCAAGCATAGTAAAAAAAAGGTCTGCCTTTTTAACAAACACCCATAGCCTTTTGCATGCCCTGGACCCAATAATGAGTTCCACCTATATGGGTGTCCTTGGGGCAATGGTAGTTCTTGTTCTTAGGGATACGGAAGAGGATGTTACTTACCTTGGACCATTTGCAAAGATACCATTTGTTGTTGAAGGAGAAGAGAAGAATTTCCCGCAGGCTATAGGCTTCGGAATTTACATCTCTGAGAAATTCGGGATTCCAGTAATAGTTGAACTTGATCTAACATGCCTCAAGGGTGAGATTAAAGTTGAAAAAAAGTTAACGGAGAAAAGAGCGGACCCTGCACAGTTTGTAAAGGAGACTAGGAGATGGGCAGCAACTCCAAGCTTGAGATACTCTCTCCATGTTTTGCTCAATGAGAAAATTAGGAAGATAAGAGAAGAGTTTGAACTCTATCAAGGAAACGTAAGCAAGATAAATGGCGAAACAGGCTTTTTAACGTACAGGAAAAAGGCAGTTGATCTTTTTGCACGTGATTTAAGTTATTTTGTTCTCTCAACCGTGTACCCTTTGCCTTCGCGTCTTGTCTCCACCTTCATGGAGAAAGTGAGTGAGGTATTTATAATCTCTGACCCATACTCTGTTATTCAGTTTCAACTGGAAAGTTACAGGGAGAAGTTAAGACCATCCTATGAGGAGGAAGCCCTTCAAAAAAGGACATACAAGAAGGAGGAGGTAGTTTACGGGTATTTGGTCTTAAGGGACACTCTTGGACCTGCATCATCGATGAACATGGCCCATGCGATAAAAAAACTTAACCCAGATGAGAGGGTTCTTGCCCTCACATACGAAGACAATTTTTTCCACTCAGGTTTAGCCGCCTTTATAAACACACTTTACAACGGTTCTGATTATCACCTTCTCATCCTTACTGAAAAAAGAGAGGCAGAAATTATAAATTTCATGGAGGCATTGAACTTTAAAAATTACCACTTCATCCGAGATTTTGATGAACTCAAGTTCTACGCGGAAAAAAAAGGTTTTACGGTCCTAATCCTTGGAGGGAAGATATGAGAAAACGCTTCTCAATGGAGATACTCTGCGCCGGAATTGGAGGTAGAGGTGTTCTTCTCGCATCGACTCTCCTTTTAGACTCGGCAATAAGAAAGGGGATTTACGGAATAGGCTCAGATGAGTACGGAATGAGCCAGAGAGGAGGATCGGTCGTATCATTGGTCAAAGTTGGCGACGTGAAAAGCCCCCTTATTGGAAAGGGGAAAGCTGATGTGATTTTGGGGTTCGAGGAAAGCGAATTTTTAAGAAACTTATCCTACGCTAAAAGAGGAGGAATAGGAATCGTAAATACACCCAAGAAAGCGCTGAATAGTACTTTGCAGGACTTACTGGAAAAAAGGGGGGTGAGCCTTTATCTTCTAGATGCTGACGATATAGCCAGAAGAGAAGGCCTATATCAGGCTTCAAACATGGCAGTTCTCGGTTTTTTCTCTTCCCTCGGTATAGAACCATTCACGTTTGAGAACTTGAGAGATTCAATCTGTGATAGGTTAAAAGGGAAGATGCTTGAAAAGAATTTGAAGATTTTTGAGAAAGGTTTTGAAAAAGGCAGGGAGAGAAGAGGATGAGAGAACTGATGATAGGAAACTACGCAATAGCAAGGGGGCTTGTGGAAGCAAAGGTAGAGATTGCGGCTGCCTATCCTGGCACACCAAGTTCGGAGATCCTTCCTGGAATAATTGAGTTTGCGAAAAGGGAAAACTTGGATGTTCACTGCGAGTGGTCCGTAAACGAAAAAGTGGCATTTGAGGCCGCTTTTGGTGCCGCCCTTTACGGGAAAAAAGCTGCCTGTATGATGAAGCAGGTTGGTCTGAACGTGGCTTTTCCCTCCTTTTTTGAGTCCCTTGAAAGGGAGATAAGAGGAGGTCTGCTCCTTGTCTCCTGTGATGATCCAGGACCTCTATCCTCTCAGACGGAGCAGGACACGAGAATGGTCTGCAGTCTTTTGGGCGTTACCGTTCTTGATCCCTCTTCCCCCTCCGAAGCAGCTGATTGTGCCTATTATGGCCTTTTACTTTCAAAAAAATTGGGAAAACCGGTTGTTTTGAGGCCGACCCACAGGGTCAGCCATTCAAGGGAGGCCGTACGTCTATACCATTTAGGTAAGAGGAAAGTAAGACTTAAGGAGGGTTTAGTTGGCAAGGGGAGTTTTAAGGGATTTGGCATAGTTGCCTCCGGAACCTCTTATTCTGTTGTCATGGATGTTCTTTCCGAACTGGGTCTCAAGAGGGATATTCCAGTTTTTAAAGTAATTAAGGTTCATCCGCTCAACGACAAAGTCTTTCAGTTCAGGGACAGTCTCGAAAGGGTCATCGTTTTTGAGGAAACTGACGCTGTGATAGAGGCGAGGTTGAACCTGAAGGGAAAAGTGTACGGCAGGCTTAATGGAATTTTGCCAGATGCAGGCGAACTTAGCTATGACATCATAAGGAAGGCGGTAATTGAAATGTGTCATCTTTCCGGTCTAAAGGTTAAGTATGAGGAAGAAAGAGAGGTGGATGAGGTTTTAGGAAAAATTCATCTTCCTTTGAGGCCTCCAAAACTCTGCAGCGGATGTCCTCACCGCGCAACATTTTACGCTATGAAAAGGGCCTGTCCGGACGCAATTTTTCCTGGCGATATAGGATGTTACACACTCGGAATATCACTTGGAGCAGTTGATGTATTTGTGGATATGGGCGGAAGTGTGAATCTGGCATCTGGATTTGACAGTGTTTTCAAAAAGGAGGGAAGGGATATCCCTATTTTAGCTTCAGTTGGTGATTCAACCTTTTTCCATGCTTGTCTTCCGGAAATCTATGACGCCGCTAGAAAAAAAAGAAAATTTGTACTTGTCATTATGGACAACAACATAACGGCAATGACAGGCATGCAGCCCACACCTCAAACAGGTTTAACTGCTGATGGAAAAAGGACAAACTCGATAAGCCTTGAGGCCACACTTTCGGCTTTAGGAGTAAAAAATGTAAAAGTTGTTGATCCTTATGAAATTCCAACACTCGTTGAAACCATAAAAAACTCGCTCTCTAACTTTGAGGCGGAGGATGGTCCCTTTGTGATCATTGCGAGAAGGGAATGCTTACTCCACAAAAAGAAAAAATGGGAGAGAGATATAGAACTTGATGAGATATGCACCGGATGTAAAAGATGCTTGAAGGACTTTGACTGTCCCTCGATGGAATTTGACGAAGATAAAAAGAGGATCAGGATAAACAGGGATCTATGCGTTGGATGCGGATGCTGCCTCTTTGTTTGCCCCCAATTCTCAAAAACGAAAAAGAAAGTTGAATAACAAAGCCAAGATCTCAGTTCTCATAGTAACAAGAGATGGGGCTCATATGATTTCAAGGTTGATAAGATCAATAATGGAGGATTCTCATCTAATCCGTAACATCTCAGAGATCTGTGTGGTAGACAATGGATCAAAGGATGATATTGGAAAGGCTTTAGAGGGGTTTGGACTTAAGATTAAATACGTAAGAAATGAGGAAAACTTAGGTTTCTCAAAAGCTGTCAATTCCGGAGCCCTCCTGTGTCATGGCGAGTACCTTCTCCTTTTAAATTCGGATGTTATCTTGCCAGAAGGAGAGATCCTTAAGATGAAAGAAGTAATGGATACCTATCCGCAGATTGGCGTATGCGGACCACAGCTCATTTACCCTGACGGGACTCTTCAGCGATCATACTCTCATTTTCCCTCAATACTAAGTGAGATTGTGCCTAGGTTCCTTTATGAAAAATTTATCCTAAAAAGGACTCTAAAGGGTCTTTCAACCCCTTTTTTTACCTCACCGATTTACATAGTGGATGCACTAATAGGGGCATGCCTTCTCATCAGGAAAAAAACTTTCCAAGATTTAGATGGCTTTGACGAGCGTTTTTTCTTCTTCCTTGAGGAGACAGATTTCTGTCTAAGAGTGAAAAGGTCAAAACAGCTTGTAGCCTTTATCCCTTGGGCAAAGGTAATCCATCTCCAGGGAATGACAGTAAGAAAGTACTGGGTATTGGGAAGGCTCGAGTATAACATCTCCCTCCTAAAATTCGTGAAAAAATACCATAGTGAGTGGTACGTGAGGTTTTTTATATTTATCAGGTTCAAAAAGACACTACTTGGGACAATCTTCTGCCTCCTTTTCCCCTTTCTCCTTTTTTCCCAAAAAAAAAGAAGGCTTTTCGTCTATTACATAAGTCTCCTCATTTGGTTTTTAAGAGGCTTCCCTGAGGATTACGGTTTAAAAAGGCTGAAATCGTAAACCTAATCCTCGAGCACGAATATTATCTCTAAGGTCACTCTGTACTCCACTATCTTTCCATTTTCGACCCTACATCTGTGATCCTTTACCCTTATGCCAGTAATCCCCCTCAGTGTCTTTGTCGCCCTTTTAAATCCGACCATTACAGCGTCATCGAAGCTTTTAGGTGAAGCTGCTATAACTTCTGTTACCCTTGCGACCCTTCCTCCATCTACCATAAAAAACCTCCTTTTTTATTTGCCTTTCTTGAGCTTTTTTACAGCGGAGGGAATTATGGAGAGAGCGTAATCTATCTCTTCATCTGTGTTGAACTTCCCAACACTTATCCTTATAGCTCCCCTAATTACATCTGGAGATAATCCCATTGCAGTAAGTACATGAGAAAAAGAACCACTACCCGAGGAGCAAGCAGCTCCGGACGAGACAGCTATTCCATAGCTGTCTAGAAGAAGTACCAATGACTGGGAATCTACACCTTCAAAGCTCAAGTTAACAGTATTAGGTAGCCTATTTTTTTGATCTCCATTCAATATCACCCCATCTAGAGCCTCAAGCAACCCAGAGACGATTTTCGATCGAAGTCTCTCCATCTTTTTTATGTCATCTTCGATCTCTTTAACGAGGATCGAGGCCACAATGCCAAGAGCGACTATTCCAATTGTATTTTCCGTTCCAGATCTCAGGCCCCTCTCCTGATGTCCACCATGAATGAGAGGTTCTAGTGGACCGACCCCTTCCCTAATGTATAAAAGGCCCACGCCCTTCGGTGCGTATGATTTATGGCCTGAGAAGCTCGCAAGATCAACGTTTAGTTGGCTTAAGTCTATCCTACACTTCCCCATAGCCTGAACCATGTCTGAATGGAAATAAATCCCATGCTTTCTTGCCACCTCTCCAATCTCCCTTATGGGTAGGATAGTTCCTGTTTCGTTATTGGCGTACATCACAGAAATTAGAATGGTTTCCTTTTTTATCGCCCTTTCCACATCTTCCGGATCGATTTGTCCCTTTTCATCAACGGGAAGGTAAGTTACGTTAAATCCAACAGATTCTAAATATTTGAGAGTGTTTAGGACGCATGGATGCTCAACCTTCGTGGATATAATGTGATTGCCTTTTTCTTTGTGCGAAAAAGCTATACCTTTTATAGCCAAATTTGCACTTTCAGTGCCTGAGCCGGTAAAAAGGATTTCACTCTCCTTAGCATTTAAGAACTTAGCAACATTTAGCCTTGCCTCCTCAATCTTTTCCCTTGCCTCTCTTCCCGCCCAGTGGATACTTGAAGGGTTGCCAAAAAAGTCTGTGAAGAGTTCAGTGATATTCTTTTTCAGTTCTGGATGCAAAGGAGTTGTGGCATTGTTGTCGAGATAAACCCGCATCATCGCTTAGTCAAAGTACACACTCATCGCCTTTACAGGACATACCTTCACACAGAGTTCGCATGCAACACACTTCTCATAATTGAATACAACGCGCATCTTATCCTTCCTGTCAATAGATAAAGCCTCAGTTGCGCACACACTTGTACAGATTCCGCAATGGACACATTTATTTTCGTCCCTTATTATATCCTGCTCGATAGATTCGATCTGAAGATTCTTACTCTTTAGGTACTGGATACCTTTTTCAAAATTTTCCTCATCCCCCTCTATCTCTAGGACCATAATCGACTCGGCCTTTGGATAGACATTGGCTCTAAGGATGTTGAATACCAGATCGTAGTCCTTAGATAATCTGTACACGATAGGTTTGTCTATCGTATTCTTCTTGAAGCGAATAAGAATCCTCTTTTTCATATGCCCTCCTTTTTAGACTCTCACAAGTTCCAACTTTCCCCAGACACCCATGTACTCTCCAACTATTATCACTATTCCTATCAACTGATCAAACTTCCTGGCAGAATCAATTGCAGCTGGGATAGAATCCTTTGATTTGACAAGATTACCAATGTATGTGGCAAGTCCATCCGAGAAAGTGGCTGATCTTGTCACCACGCAGACCGCATCTGCCTTTCCAAAGCTCAAAGAGTGACCAAAGGTCCCGGAAGATGTGCATATGCCGTATGGATGATCTGCTGGCTTTATC
Source organism: uncultured bacterium (assembly GCA_938084905.1). Taxonomy (GTDB): domain Bacteria; phylum Desulfobacterota; class Syntrophorhabdia; order Syntrophorhabdales; family JANXAF01; genus CALKEQ01. Next base: position 48,744 of record CALKEQ010000003.1, on the reverse strand, counting down.
TTCAACCCAATCTTGAGACTCAAAGGAGAATCCTTTGCATAGATGGAGACATACCTTTCCCTTTTTGTCTTCAGGTAGATGTCTCCTCCATTTTCAATGATGAACTCATCAGATAAGTCCTTTAAGTCCTCTCCTACGTTTTCCGCTATCGCACCGGCAACTGTTGCCATTGGTCCAACTCCGATTTTCTCCGAACACATAAGCATCTGCTTTACAATTGGAGGGGCAAAATTATCGTAGGGTAGAGGCACAAGACTTTCCCTAAAAACTGGGTTAAGCCTTATATATTCCTCTATCTGGTTTCTGTAGAATAGGACTCTCTCTTTCACAAAATCCTCTAAACCTTCTTTGGTGCAGCAGAAAAGGTCAGTCTCCTTGTATTTCACCTCGTAACAGATAAGGTCCTCTGGCTTAGAAACCATTCTGTAAGGCAGTCCTTCGTAAGCCATTTTATTTTCTTAATGATCTTAGGCGTTCCCTAGAGTATGCACCCATTTCGTTATCGGGGGCAACCTTTACCTGCTTTAAGTAGGCTTCGTAAGCCTTGGACAGGTTTCCCGTATTCTCGTAGCATATTCCAAGTGTTCCGTGGATGTATGGATGGTTACTGAAGGCTTTTGAAGCTATTTCTAGGTGTGGTAGAGCCTGAGAGTACCTTTTCAGTTTAAAGTATGACATGCCAAGAAAGAAATGGGAGGAGACATCGTTGGGAAATAAAGATAGGGCTTTTTTCAGAAAAGTAATCCCATTTTCAATCTCTTTTTTTTCGTAATTCACAATGCCTATTCCCCTTAAGGCTGGCTGATATTCTGGGTCTATGTTTAAGGCTCTTCTAAAATAGTCTTCCGCGCTTTGAACTCTCTTCTCTTTAAGCTCAATGAAGCCCTTAAGTGTCAAGAAAGCAGGCTCATCGTTTTTTTCGCTAAGGGCCTTATCTATTAGCCTTTCAGCCTCCCTTATTCTCCCCTTTTTATAAGCCGAGACAGCAGGGTCATAGTAAGCTACGTATATACTGTGGACCCTCTTCAAATCGGAAATGGCAGAGAGGAACCTTTCCCTCATTGTGCCATCTCCCCTCAAGTATGGAAGTCCTGTTGTCTCCACTATTTTCATTAGTTCTTCCATCCTTACGGAGAATCTCGGGTGGGTAGAAAGAAGCTCTGAAAAAAAGTTGGCTTCCTCAGAATCCCTTCCTACCCTTTTTAAGTACTCATCCGAAGCTTTTTTTAGGTTTACGTGTGCTTTAAGGGCATTCTTTGGATCGTAACCGAGTTTGGCCATATACTCCACGCCTAACCTGTCGGCTTCTAGTTCATCATCCCTTGAATATTTTAGAAGGAGAAGATTAGCTCCAATGGAGCCGATAGTTAAAACCGCATCAGCGTAGCTTTTTCCTGAAAGTACGAACCCGGTTCCTGTGAGTATAAAATCTGCCAAAATCGATTTGGTTAGCTGTGCCGCTGAATGACGGGCAGCAATATGTCCCATTTCGTGCCCCATGACATACACGAACTCCGCTTCGCTCTCAAGAGCCTGAAGAAGCCCCCGTGTTATGGCAACGTAACCTGGGATTGCCCATGCATTTGGAACGGAGGTGTTCTGAATGACAAAATTTGTGGGAAGATGGGGTCTGTGTGAAACCCCTTTTATCTCGAGTACCAGTTCTTTTAAGTAAGCTTTCAATCGCTCATCCTTGTATTCCCCTCCCCCTCCCTCTGCACTCCAGAGAATATTCGGGTACCACTCCCTTCCAAGACTAAGCTCGTCCTTCTCAGAGATTAGGATAAGCTCCTTTCTTCCTGTCACCGGGTTAGTTGCACAACTCGTGATAAACAAAAGGAGAAAAAGGATAAGTAGCCTAAACCTTTTTAAGCTTCTCATCGTGAACACCTTCTTAAAAACTTACCAGAACTCCTTGTGTCTTTCAAAAAATTTTTATAAAATAAGGCCCGCTCTCATATGCTTCTCAAGGGCAAGTGTGCGTTAATCACAGGAGCAGGACAGGGTATAGGAAAAGCGTGTGCTGAGTTGTTTGCCGAAAAAGGAGCTCAGCTTATCCTAATTGATAAAAACAAAAAAACCGTTAAATGAACTTGCTTCCAACCTAAAATCGAAGGGCCATTCTGTGGATCATTACGTATTCGATCTTATGCACACAAACAGGCTGGAGTCTCTGATCAAAGAAATAAAGAAAGAAAAGAGCATAGACATCCTTATCAACAACGCTGGTTTCGACAGGCCAGGAATTGTGGCAAAAACGGATAAAAGAAAGTTCATGGAAGTTTTGACAATACAGGTGATTGTGCCTTTTCTTCTAATAAAGATGGTTCTTCCTGAGATGAGAATGAGGAGGTGGGGAAGAATCATAAACATAAGTTCCGTTTACGGAACAGAAGGAGCAAAGGGAGAAGTTGCTTACTCAACGGCGAAGGCGGCAGTTATAGGGCTCACGAAAACTGTGGCAAAGGAAGGGGGCCAGACGGAGTAACGGTAAATGTTACAGTTCCTGGTCTTATTAGGACCCTACCAATTATGAAAATGCCTGACAAATACAAGATACCCATACTATCTAGGACACCAATGGGAAGAATGGGAGAACCAGAGGAGGTAGCAAAAGTTGCGGTATTTCTCGCCTCAGACTACGCTTCATACATAACTGGGGCAACGCTTTTCGTCTCTGGCGGATGGGTTTAGAATTTTTTTCTTGCATGCTCTATTCTCTTGTTATAAGTAGTGTAAAGGGTGGAACTGAGGAACCTAATACTAGAGAGATGGCTTGAGGTTGTCCTAGAGAGCTATCACAAGGAGATAAAGACATTCTGTATAAAAGAGAGGGACAGCTTTTTAAATCCGGTTGGTTCAACGTATAGGGAAAGCATGGGAATCGTTCTTGACGCCCTATTCGGGATCTTCTCACACGAAAGGGTCAGTTTTGCGCTTGAAAACATGGTGAAAATCGGATGTTTGAACGGTTATTCGTTTGATGAAAAAAAAGGCTACATACCCTTTCTGTCTATCCTAATTGAAGAGATAGCCGGGTACGATTTTGAGAAGAAGGTAAGGCAGAAGCTTGAGAAACTCCTAAGATACGAGGAGGAGATATACGTAAAAACAAGGGAAAAGCTCGAAAATTTAAGAAAAAAACCATCTCTCGTCCCATACGAAAGGCTGAAAATAAATGGTTGAAAGACTCGCCTACGCTTTCCTTTTCACCATTTTTCTAATTCTCGTCCCCCTCATCGGAGTTGGCATCCTAAATTTACAAAAAGTCTTTTCAATTTTCGTCCCGTATTTGGCATTTTTAATCTTTCTCTTTGGCCTCGTATACAGGGTGCTTTCCTGGGCCACGTCTCCACAGCCTTTCAAAATTCCCCTTGTTGCAGGGCAGCAGAGATCACTAAAATGGATAAAAAGTAGCTACATTGAAAGTCCCTATACCAAAACCGGGGTATTTCTAAGGATGTTACTCGAGATAATCTTTTTTAGATCACTACTTAGGGAGGAGAAGGTAGAGACCCATCCTAAGAAGTGGCTCCTTTTCACATCCAAAAAGGCTCTATGGCTTGGAAGTATCATCTTCCATTACTCCTTACTTGTCATAGCACTTAGGCATCTGAAACTATTCTTTGAACCTGTTCCATCATTTGTCAGCCTCCTTCACAGAGCTGATAGCCTTTTTGAAATCTTTTTGCCCACAGTTTATATCACAGATATACTCGCCCTTTTAGCCCTTCTTTTCCTCTTCTTTAGAAGGATACTTGTAAGACAGGTAATGTACGTATCCTACGCAACCGACTATTTTGCCCTCCTCTTAATTATTTCCGTAATCCTGAGCGGCGCACTGGTGAGATACTTCTTCAGGGTCGATCTTTTTGATGTGAAAAGGTTTACCCTTGGGCTTGTCTCCTTTAGACCATACGTCCCAGAAGTGGTTGGCTCCGCATTTTACGTTCATCTCTTCCTCGTCTCCTTTCTCTTTGCCTACTTCCCTTTCAGCAAGCTTATTCATGCAGGAGGGATATTCCTTTCCCCAACGAGAAACTTAGAAAACACAAGCAGGGAAAAAAGGTACATAAATCCTTGGAACTACCCTGTTAAAGTGAGAAGCTACGAAGAGTGGGAGGATGAGTTCAGAGAAATGATGAGGGAAGCTGGCATACCAGTTGAAAAGGAGGAGAAGGAGAGTTGAAAGAAGAAAAAAGCGTACCTTCTGATCTTTCACCTAAAGATGAGAATTGGATGGATAAAAAGGTAGAGTTTAAAAAAGGGACTTACTGTTATGGTGCACCACTTAAACATCAGAAGTATTTGGATCTCCCCCATCCAAGGGAATGGCAACCCCATAATGAAGATTGGAACCTTCCGGAGAACTGGAAGGAAATAATCCTTGAGGGGATGAAGTCTCTTCTTGAAAAATATCGATCTTTTAAGCTCTTTATGGACATCTGCGTTAGGTGTGGAGCGTGCGCTGATAAGTGCCACTTTTTCATCGGTACAGGCGATCCAAAGAACATGCCCGTCTTAAGGGCTGAACTTTTACGCTCAGTGTACAGGAGATACTTCACCCTTTCGGGAAAAATTTTCGGTAGGCTTTCAGGAGCAAGAGATCTGACCTATGATGTTCTCAAAGAATGGTTTTACTATTTTTATCAATGCACCGAGTGTCGAAGGTGCTCCCTTTACTGTCCATACGGGATCGATACCTGTGAGATCACAATGATGGGGAGGGAGCTCCTAAACCTCCTCGGTTTAAATATCCAGTGGGTTGTGGAACCTGCCTCTAACAGCTTTAGGACCGGTAATCACCTCGGTGTACCACCACCTGCTTTTAAAGAGACAATGGGCTTTGCCGTTGATGAAATCGAAGAACTGACAGGGATAAAAATAGATGTCCCTATAAATAGAAAAGGGGCAGAGATACTTTTTGTTGCGCCATCTGCAGATTACTTTGCGAGTCCACACTGGTACACGCTTTTAGGATATCTCATGCTTTTTCATGAAATAGGACTCGATTACACATGGAGCACATTCGCCTCAGAGGGTGGAAATTTTGGACTCTTCCACTCTTACGAGCTTATGAAAAGGTTAAACGCAAAGATCTATGAAGAGGCAAAAAGGTTAAAAGTAAAGTGGATTTTGGGAGGGGAATGTGGCCACATGTGGAGGGTTATCCATCAGTACATGGATACAATGAACGGCCCCGCTGACTTTCTTGAAGAGCCCATATCCCCCATAACAGGCACAAAATTTGAGAACGCAAAATCCACAAAGATGGTACATATAGCTGAATTCACGGCTGATCTTATATACCACAACAAACTAGTTCTGGATAAGAAGAGAAACGACAAATGGATAGTTACTTTCCATGATTCCTGCAACACGGCGAGAAGTGTGGGTCTTTTTGAGGAGCCAAGGTACATTCTTAAAAATGTTTGCAATTACTTTTACGAAATGCCAGAAAATACCATAAGGGAGAAAACCTTCTGCTGCGGAAGCGGAGCTGGACTTGGAGCTGATGAGAACCTAGAGGCAAGACTTAAGGGGGGATTTCCAAGGGCATACGCTGTACGGTATGTTAAAGAAAAATTCGGGGTCAACATGGTGGCATGCATGTGTGCTATTGATAAGGCTTCGCTTCCAATCCTTCTCGACTACTGGTTGGGAGGAGTGGAGGTCTGTGGGATCCATGAACTTGTAGGAAACGCCCTTGTGATGAAAGGAGAAAAGGAAAGGACTAAAAACTTGAGGGGAGAACCTCTACAAAGGGAAGAAAATGAAAAGGGTTTATGATGGTAAAAAGATAATAACCGGGCTTGTACTTTTTCTGGCCGCTTTTACCTCCCCTTTCTGGTACAACACCGTTTTTGGAACTTTCGACTATGTGCCTGAACTCAAGGTGGAGAAAAATGGCAAGGAGTGTGTAAAGAGAACTTCTTACATGAAAACTAACCATATGGTATTGCTTAGATTCTGGCGGGATGAGGTGGTAAGAAGCGGAAAAAGGATTTATAAAAAAGAGGATGGAACGGAGATTGAAATGAGTCTCTCAGGTACGTGTCTCAAATGTCATAAAAACAAGGAAGAGTTTTGCGATAGGTGCCACGGTTACTTGGGCAAGGCACCGAGATGCTGGAGTTGCCACAACGTACCTCGGGAGGCAAAAAAATGAGGAGAAGGGACTTCCTAAAAATAGCGGGCTTGGGTTTCATTTCTGGGCTTTTTTTAAGTTCTGTCTCTTTTTCTTTTAAACCCACAAGAAGGGTGAGATGGGGAATAACTATCGATGTTCTTCAATGCAAAAAAAATAGGGATTGCAAAGTATGTATAGAGGCCTGCCATGAAATCCACAACGTACCCGATGTACCGGATCCGAAAGAGAAGGTAATGTGGATCTGGACTTCCACATTTGAGAAAGCTTTTGAAAACGAATTGGGTCCTCTAGTAAAAGAGACGAGAGGTTCAGATCCGGTTTTGCTTCTATGCAATCACTGTGAAAATCCACCTTGTGTTAAGGTTTGTCCTACTGGAGCCACCTGGAAAAGAGAGGACGGGATAGTGATGATGGACTATCACAGGTGTATAGGATGCAGATACTGTATGGCGGCTTGCCCTTATGGTTCACGCAGCTTCAACTGGAAGGATAACAGAAGGTACATAAAGAAGCTGAATTACGATTTCCCCGTCCGAACAAAAGGTGTGGTTGAAAAGTGTAATCTCTGCGAGGAAAGAATATCAAAAAACCTTTTACCCCGGTGCGTTGAGGCTTGTCCATATGGAGCTTTAACGTTTGGAAACTTGAACGATTTTCAGTCTTCACCCTCAAGGCTACTTAGGGAGAGGTTGAGTATTGTTAGGAAACCTCACCTTGGAACTTTGCCTAATGTTTTCTACCTTCTTTGAGGGATTATGATCGAAAAGGCTTTAAGTGGAGGGAAAAGCTACTGGTTATGGCTCCTTTTCCTTTGTGGCGTCACTGTGTACGGGATGATCTTCTACATTCAGCAGCTCATCTATGGCCTAGGTATAACAGGGATGGGAAGGGATGTTTCGTGGGGTCTCTACATAGCGAACTTCACTTTTTTTGTGGGTGTGGCAGCTTCAGCTGTGATGCTTGTCATTCCTTACTATCTTCACAGGGTAAAAGAATACGGAAAAATCATAATCCTTGCCGAGTTTTGCGCGGTTGCCTCAGTATTTCTTGCGATAGCATTCGTATTTGTTGACTTGGGAAAACCTGAAAGGATCTTCAATATCATTCTGTACCCTTCTCTAAATTCCCTTCTGTTTTGGGATATGATTGTCCTTACAGGGTACCTTATCCTGAATTTGATACTCGGATGGTGCGGGCTCGAGGCGGAGAAAAAGGAGATAGAGCCTCCATCCTGGACAAAGGTGCTTATATACATTTCCATCCCCTGGGCGATAAGCATCCACACTGTAACGGCATTTATATACTGCGGGCTCTTTGCCAGACCTTTCTGGTTCTCAGCCCTTCTCGCACCGAGATTCCTAGCATCTGCATTCACATCAGGCCCAGCGATCCTTCTAATTCTCTGTATCCTTTTGAAAGGATTTAGGGGTTTTAACCCAGGGATAGATGTGCTCGAAAATTTAAAAAAGACTGTAAGTTATGCCCTTTCTGTTCACATCTTTTTCCTCCTCGTTGAGTTCTTTACCGTATTTTACAGCGACCATCCGGAGCACTTGAAGCACTTTAGCTATATGCTTTTCGGCTACAAGGGACATAATGGTCTTGCCTTTCTTTCCTGGACATCCATCGTCCTTTCCGTTTTCTCATTCATATTTCTCATACTCAAGAAGGTATCTGAAAATCCTAAAGCTATTTTTGTCACCCTTTTGCTTCTTGTTTTTGCAATATGGCTGGAAAAGGGACTGATCCTCATATTAAGCGGATTTAACCCCACCCATGAGGCAGAGGTGGTAACGTACATTCCCACCTTCCAGGAGATCTCAATAACCCTGGGAATTTGGTCACTGGGTGCTTTGATTTTGACACTTCTCTATAACATGGCATTAAACGTAAAAGAAAAACCGTAAAAGGGGGAGACGAAATGAAAAGGGGATTTCTTAGGCTACTCATCATTTTCATCCTTTTACCCTTATTCATTTACGCACAGGAGCAAGATTCTGTCCTAAAAAAAGCCATAAGCCACATAGTCTCTGAGCAGCATGAATCTGGTGCAGAGAATTTCCCTATGAGGCAGAACCAACCAGTTGGGCTGTAAAGGTGCTTGCGATGAACAGAATTGAGCCTCAAAGGGTAAAAAGAGGTGTAGATTTTATCTTGAAGGATCAGAAGCCTAATGGGAGCTGGAATGAAAATACTGCTCACACTGCCTTTGCCATTCTTGCATTAAGGGAGGCAGGATATAAAGATGGTGCCATCGCTAGAGGAATAGAATACTTAAAAAATGTCCAGTCTGAGCAAGGCGGGTTTAGAAGGATAGGAAAGGAAGATGATCCCCTTTCCATTTATACTGCAGTTGTTCTTTGCGCAATGAAAGAATCAGGATTGGATAAAGAGGATGGTGCAGTAAGAAAAGCCCTTGAGTGGCTTAGGTCCTGCCAAAACCAGGATGGAGGATTTGGGATGAAGAAAGATGCTCCTTCCCTGGCAATAAGCACAGCATGGAGTTTGAGGGCCTTTTTCGCTTACGGTTATGGAATGGATTCTGATTTTGTAAGAAAGGCCGTTGACTGGCTCATAAACGCACAAAAACCGTCTGGAGGATTCGGTTTAAACCCCCAGGCTCCTGAAGACCCGGAAATTACAGCCTACGTAATACTTGGGCTCAATCCCATAAAGGAGGTAAAAGATAGGCTACTTATGGCAAAAAAGTACTTGGAAAAGGTCCAAGAACCGGATGGCTCCTTTATAAGTGGCACACCGATCCAGTTTAACAGGGTACCAAAAAAGAACACGCAGACTACTTGCTTTGTAGCCTGGGCATTAAGTGAAATGAAATGATGGAGGTTTTAAAGGCTCTCTGGAAAACCAGTCTTGGAAGGGCGGGAATCCTCATTCTTCTTCCAATGTTTTTTTGCGCTGTATTTGCTCCAGTTATTGCCTTTCACAGTCCCTATGAACCAGACATAAAAAACATTCTCTCTCCTCCCTCTCTCTCCCATCCTTTTGGAACTGATATGCTGGGAAGAGACGTCTTTTCGAGGGTAATCTACGGAAGTAGAATCTCACTTCTTGTAGGCTTTGTTTCAGTTGGTATTTCCGTCGTAATAGGCATATTGATTGGAGCAATCTCCGGCTACTACGGAGGGCTTTTGGACAATCTCCTAATGAGGCTTGTGGACTTAGTCCTTTGTTTTCCCACTTTTTTCCTCATTCTCGCCGTCATTGCTTTTCTTGAGCCGAGCATATGGAACATAATGGTTGTTATCGGACTCACAAACTGGATGGGTGTTGCAAGGCTCGTTAGAGCAGAGATAATGAGTATTAAGACGAAGGACTTTGTTCTGGCCGCGAAAGCTAGTGGTCTTTCCAACTTAAGGATAATATTCACCCATATTTTACCGAACGCTCTTTCACCAGTATACGTTGTAGCAACATTCGGAATGGGTGGCGCCATTCTGACAGAATCTGCCTTAAGTTTCCTAGGAATAGGTGTTCAGCCTCCAACTCCAAGCTGGGGAAACATCCTAACTCAGGCAAAGGAGTGCGTTGAGGTGGCGTGGTGGCTCAGTTTATTTCCTGGCCTTGCCATTTTCTTTACAGTCATGGGATACAATTTAATCGGAGAAGGTCTAAGGGACATATTCGATCCAAAGAAAAGATTGTCAGTTATTCGCGTCTAAAAATTTGAATCGTCTGGCAAAAAAAATGGCGGAGAGAGAGGGATTTGAACCCTCGGTTCCGCTTTTTTGCGGAACACACGATTTCCAGTCGTGCTCCTTCGGCCACTCGGACATCTCTCCCTTTTTTTTATAGCATAGAAAAGACCAAACTTACAAGCTCGTGCCTTAGGACTTTTCACACGTATTACATGTGGACAAATGAAAAAAAATCCTTTAAAATTAATACAGTCGGGGCGTGGCGCAGCCTGGTTTAGCGCACTTGCTTGGGGTGCAAGAGGTCGCAGGTTCAAATCCCGTCGCCCCGACACTTCTTCTTTTACGTTCGAGGAGATACCTTGCTGATCCTCCTTACAAACGATGACGGTATCAATTCCCCTGGATTGAGATACCTGAGAGACAGCCTTCTTAAGGAGAACGAAGTGTACGTTGTGGCACCGGATAGAGAGAGAACATGTTCGGCTCATTCCATAACCTTGCACAAGCCTTTAAGAATAACGGAGCATTCCGATAAAATTTTCTCAACAAACGGGACCCCTGCAGATTGCGTTCTTCTTGCGGTCAAATCGATACTCCCTAGAAAACCAGATCTCCTTATTTCAGGGATAAACGGAGGCCCAAATATGGGTCAGGACATATTCTACTCAGGAACTGTGGCAGCAGCCAGAGAAGGCGCTTTCCTCAAAATCAGGTCCCTTTCAGTTTCCATAGATGCTAGAGATCATTTCAGGTACGAAGATGCTTCAGAAACGGTAAGGAAAATTGTGGAGAGAATAAAAAAAAATCCATTTCCCTCTCGAATTTTCCTTAACATAAACATTCCGAACCTTCCATCTCACCAGATAAAAGGATTTATGATTACGTCCCCTGGTCTAAGACTTTACAACGATGAAGTCGTTGAGAGGATTGACCCACGTGGAAGGAAATACTACTGGATTGGTGGATCAGCAAACCATTTCAACCCAAAAAGGGGTACGGATTTTTTTGCTGTAAGCAATGGTTTCGTCTCAATTACGCCAATTGACGCCTTCGTTGTGCAAAACTGCTCAAAGGAGAAAATCAAAAAAATATTTGGGAGGTGGCTATGAAGGTAACTCTTTCTGTTATTAAGGCTGATGTGGGTAGTATAGGTGGTCACCTAAAGCCGAGCAAAGAACTAGTGGAAAGGGTAAGAGAATATATCGAAAAAAATGGAACGGGAATTATATACGATTTTTTTGTTTCCTACACTGGTGATGACATCGCGATTCTCTTCTCACATGGAGATGGAAAAGGAAGTGAGAGGATTCATAAGCTCGCATGGGATGCATTCGTCGCCGGAACGGAGGTAGCAAAATCACAGGGACTATATGGGGCTGGGCAGGATCTTCTCAAGGATGCTTTCTCAGGGAATGTGAGGGGGATGGGTCCAGCTGTGTGTGAAATGGAGTTTGAGGAAAGAACCAATGAACCTTTCGTCCTCTTTGCCGCTGACAAGACAGATCCTGGTGCGTACAATCTTCCTCTTTATCTCGCTTTTGCCGACCCAATGTACAACTCGGGACTTATTCTCTCTCCCAATATGGCCAAGGGCTTCAAGTTCACCATCATGGATGTGAGTTACACGGAAGGAGATAGAATCATAGAGCTCAACGCTCCCGAGGAACTCTACGACATAGCAGCTCTTCTTAGGGACAATGAGCGATTCGTTATAGAATCGATTCATTCAAGGGAGACAGGAGAAATAGCCGCATGCGTTAGTACCACCAGACTACACAACATCGCGGGAAGATACACAGGTAAGGATGACCCTGTTATGCTTGTTAGGGTACAGGGACCATTCCCCGCCACAGGAGAAGTTCTCTCTCCCTTCAGCATTGGTCACTACGTAGCAGGATTTATGAGAGGAAGTCACACAGGTCCACTTATGCCTGTCAAGATGAACTCAAGTGTTTCGTACTTTGATGGGCCTCCATGTGTCTCAGCGCTTGGATTCTGTGTCCACAATGGGAAACTTACAGAGCCTGCTGACTGCTTCGATCATCCCTACTGGGACTGGGTAAGGGATAACGTTGCAAGAAAGGCCACGGAGATGAGAATGCAGGGATTCTCAGGCGCTGCCATGCTTCCCTACTCTGAGCTTGAATATGGCGGAATCGTGAAGAAAATGGAAAAGCTTGAGGCAAAGTTCAGAATAAGGGGATAGTTTACGGATGAAGTTCTTTATCGAGACGATGGGATGCCAAATGAACGAGCATGACTCTGAAAAGATGGCATCCCTTCTCACCCAGATCGGTTTTGAAGAAGTAAAAGAGCCAAATGATGCCGATATAGTAATAATAAATACCTGCAGTGTGAGAAAAAAGGCAGAGGAGAAGTTTTTAAGTTACGCTGGAAGGATTGGAGGTCTTAAAAAAAGGAAAAAGCTGATCGTTGGGGTTACAGGGTGCATTCCTCAGATTGAGAGAGAAAATCTTCTTGAAAGGTTACCTTACGTGGATTTCGCTTTAGGTCCATCTTCCATTCACAGGCTCATTGAAGCAATAGAGACTGCCAAAGCCGGTCAGAGATTTTTTGACTTTTCAGAGGATGGAGAAGGTTCACTCTGCATCAGACCAACTTACACTTCCAAGAGGGTAAAGGCTTTTGTCACAATAATGAAAGGTTGCGACAATTTCTGTAGTTACTGTATTGTGCCATACGCTAGAGGAAGGGAGAAAAGTAGAGATAGCAAAGAGGTACTCGATGAAATCAGAAGGCTCGCTGAAGAGGGGGTAAAGGAGGTGATACTTTTAGGTCAGAATGTGAACTCCTATAATAAAAACAGAGACGACATCTCCTTCCCAGAGTTACTAGAGAAAGTAAATGACGTAGATGGTATTGAGAGGATAAGGTTTGTAACATCTCACCCGAAGGATTTATCAGAGGAATTGATAAGATGTTTTGGAAGGCTAGAAAAGCTATGCGAGCATATTCACCTACCTTTTCAATCTGGCTCTAATAAGATCCTTCAACTTATGAATAGGGGCTACACAAAGGAAGAGTATCTTGAGAAAATAGATGCTTTAAGAAAGGCCTGCCCAAAGATCGCGATCACGGCAGATTGCATAGTTGGTTTTCCTGGAGAAGAGGATGAGGATTTTGAAGAGACAATGGATCTTGTAAAAAGGGTAAGGTTCCAGAATCTTTTCTCGTTTGTATTCTCTCCAAGGAAGTACACTTTAGCTTCAACCCTTCCGAATCCTGTTCCAAAAGAGAAGGCGTACTTAAGACTCCATGTACTTCAGGAAGTACAGAGAAAGATCACGCTCGAAAAGAACAGGGAACTGGAAGGAAAAAAGGTTGAGGTCCTTGTTGAGGGAAAAAGTAAAAGGTCAGAGCTCGAACTGACCGGGCGAACAAGGACAAATGTGGTTGTAAACTTTCAGGGTCCTCTCGAGCTTGTTGGAAGAACAGTTGAAGTTAAGGTCATAAAAGGTTATGCTAATTCGGTAAGGGGAGTTATAGAGGGGTATCAAAAGTAAAAAAGGAGGAAAAAATGTTAAGAGAAATGAGAGTAGCAGGGATAACGGTAGATCCTTTTACGAACACGCCTATTGTGATCCTAAAGGATCTGGAAGACCGTGATGTACTTCCCATCTGGATAGGACTTTTGGAGGCAAGTAGCATCGCAACAGCATTGGAACATATACCAACACCTAGACCTATGACCCATGATCTTTTAAAGAACATTCTAGAGAATCTCGGTGTTAAGGTCATAAAAGTGGAAATCAATGACCTGAGGGATAATACGTACTATGCACTCATACATCTTGACGTTAAGGGTAAGAGACTGGTTGTAGACTCTAGGCCTTCCGATGCTATCGCTTTAGCATTAAGAGTTGAGGCACCTATATATGTAGATGAAGATGTGCTTAGAAAATCTGCTAAGGTCGATTTTGAAAGGAAGGGTGATAAGGTTGTGACTGACTCAAAGGAATGGGAGGATATTTTAGAAAGCCTTTCTCCTGATGATTTTGGAAAATACAAGATGTAAGGATGATAGACCTTCACACTCACTCTCTTCTGAGCGATGGAGAACTTGTGCCCTCAGAGCTGGCAAGAAGGGCGTACGTAAAAGGATACAGAGTAATAGGGATATCAGATCATGCTGACCTAACAAGTTTTGAAAGGATAGTAGAGTCAGTTCTTAAGATAACAGCCGATTCTTACTGGGGAATTAAAATAATCCCGGGAATAGAACTCACCCATATTCCCGCTTCCATTCTCGGGAAAGTGATCGAAAAGGTGAGAATGATGGGGATAAGATACGTGATTGTGCATGGCGAAACCATCACGGAACCTGTGGAAGAGGGAACAAATAGGGCTGCCATAGAAGGTGGTTGTGATATACTCGCTCACCCTGGTTTGATAAAAGAGGAGGACGTAAAAAGGGCTGCGGAAAAAGGTGTGCTCCTCGAGATAAGTGCCAGAAAAGGGCATTCACTCGGAAATGGTAGAGTTGCATGCCTTTCAAAAAGATTCGGAGCAAAACTGATATTCGGGAGTGATGCTCATAGCCCTTCTGATCTCGTGGATGAGGGCTTCGCAAAGAGAGTCGTTATTGGGGCAGGCTTAGAAGAAGAGGACTTTTACATTATGCAGAAGAACGCGGAGGATCTTATAAGGAAAGAACATTATGGGATTCACAATAGATGAAAGCGTAAAAAGGATACCAGCCTATCCCAGGTCACTGAAGTACGGACATATGGAAGGTACCGTTCAGCTTTCCGCTAACGAGAATCCCTATCCACCATCACCAAATGTGATATCTGCAATTATGGAATCTCTCCTCTTCCTAAACAGGTATCCGGATGGAGACTCTGAATTAAAGGAATTGATAGCAGCCCATCTAGGCGTAAAACCGGAAAATGTTGCTCTTGGATGTGGCTCCGATGAGATTATAGAAATCGTTTTCAAGATCTCGGTAAGGCCGGATAGGAAAAAGGTCTTGATCCCAAATCCTAGTTTTCCCTTTTACGGGATAGCTGCAAGGATCTATGGCTACGATCCGGTATACGTTCCTTTGAGGGACTTTCACATAGACGTTGAAAGGATAAAGGATTCGATAGATGATGAAACCCGCATAATCTTTTTATCCAATCCAAATAATCCCACTGGTACACTTATAGGGAAAAGGGACTTTGAGTATCTCATCGAAAGCCTACCCCCTGATGTCCTTTTAGTTGTTGATGAGGCGTATTACGAGTTTGTGGAGTCAAAAAATTTCCCAATATCTTTCCTTTATTTAGACAGGGCACCTGTAATCACCTTAAGAACATTCTCCAAAGCCTATGGGCTTGCAGGTTTGAGGATAGGTTTTGCAGTAAGCGAACCTGGTATAGTAGGCCTAATTGAGAGGGCAAGACAGCCTTTCAGCGTAAACTCCGTAGCAATAGCAGCGGCTAAGGCGGCTCTCAAAGATAGACTCTACACATCGAAGATTGTGAAGTCGATTTTGACTCAAAAAAGGTCCTTGTATAAGAGTCTTGAAGATTTGGGTTTAGAGTTCATAAGGAGTGAGTCGAATTTTGTCTTGGTTAGACTTGGCAGCGAAGCAGAGAATATTGTGAGGAAACTTTCAGAGCAGAAGATCATAATCAGGTGGATGGGGCCTCTTGGCCTTCCAGAGTACGTAAGAGTAACTGTTGGAAAAAAAGAGGAAAACGAGATTTTCGTTGAGGCACTTCGGAGGATTTTACAGGGTGGCTAGAAAGCTTGTTATCACAATCGATGGACCTTCAGGCGCCGGTAAAAGTACTGTTGCTAGGATTCTTGCAGAGAGACTCGGTTATGTCTATGTGGACACTGGTGCCATGTTCAGGGCAGTTGCATATGCCTATAAGATGAAGAAAGAGGAGGAAGACCTTGAGCAGTTCTTAGGGAAAGTCAAACTCAGCTTTGAATTTGGAAAAGACACAAAAGTCTTTCTTGATGGGGTTGAACTAAAAGAGGAATTAAGGGATCCGCAAATTTCCCTTCTTGCTTCAGAACTGTCAAAAAATCCTGCTGTGAGAGAGTACTTGAAAAAAATTCAAAGGGATGTGGGTAAAAATGGTGGAATAGTTATAGAGGGACGCGATACGGGTAGTGTGGTTTTCCCTGATGCGGATGTTAAATTCTTTCTTGATGCAAAAATCGAAGAGAGGGCAAAGAGAAGGTTCCTCGAACTGAAAAGAAGGATGGACAATGTTACCTTGGAAAAAATAAGGGAGGAGATAGAAAAAAGGGACAGGGAGGATAGTCTTAGGCCCATTGCACCGCTTGTCATCCCTTCCGGAGCTCATTACCTTGACACGACAGGACTCACGGTGGATGAAGTTGTAAAAGAACTTCTTAAGCATGTAGGATAAGAAGTGGAGATCATAAAGGCAAAGCAGTTGGGTTTCTGTTTTGGAGTAAAAAGGGCAATGGAGATTGTAAACAAGGCTTTAAAAGAAAAAGAAGGACCAATATACACCATTGGCCCCATAATCCACAACTCAGAGGTGGTGAACAGTTTAAAAGAAAAAGGTATCATCCCTATTGACGACGTAAGGAAAATAACAAGGGGAACGGTCATTTACAGGACTCACGGAATACTGAAAGAGGAGGAGGATTATATAAAGGGTACGAGGATTAAAGCCTTGGATGCCACATGCCCGCTCGTAAAAAGAGTGAGGCGGGAGGCTATGAGATTGAGGAAAAGGGGGTATAAGGTTGTAATTGTTGGAGACAGAAACCACCAAGAGGTGAGAAGTATATTGAGTTACATAGAGAATGATGGTATTGTAATTGAGGATCCGCAGGCGATAAAAGAGAAAAAGATAGGGATAGTGAGCCAAACGACGCAGAGCAAAGAGGTTTTTAAAAAAGTAGTTGAAAGGATTCTGGAGGAAGCTCATGAGGTGACCGCTGTAAATACCATATGTGAAGCAGTGGAGGTGAGATTAAAGGAGGCACAAAGGATCGCGGAGATGGCTGATGTTATGGTAATAGTTGGAGGAATGGAAAGTTCAAACACAAAAAAACTCTTCAAAGCGGTAAAAGAGATAAGACCAAGTTCCTATCACATAGAGAATGAGGATCAGCTCGATCCTCTTTGGTTCAAGGGTGTCCACGTGGTAGGCCTAACAGGTGGAACATCGACCCCTGATTTTTTAATAGATAGGATCTTCCTTCGAATAAAAAAAATGTGTGGGGGAAAAGATGGCGGAAACTGTTGATACTGGAAGGAACGAGAGAATGGAAGAAGAAATGAACGCACTTTACGAATCAACAGTCAAGAATTTACAGGAAGGAGGAATAATCAAGGGTAAAGTCCTTGATATAACTGACGATGGTGTTATAGTTGATGTGGGTCTTAAATCCGAAGGGAAAGTCCCTCTCCATGAGTTCTCCTTAGAAAAGGACGGAAAGCCTAAAGTTAAAATAGGCGACACAATCGAAGTGATGATTGTGGGGAGAGAAAAGGAGTTTGGTTTCCTGATTCTTTCAAAACAGAAAGCGGATACTGTGAGACTCTGGGAAAAGATTCACCGATCGCTTGAGAAAGGAGAACCTATAGATGGTGAGGTAATCTCAGAGGTAAAGGGTGGTTTTCTCATCGATATTGGGATTAAGGCTTACCTCCCACTCTCCCATGCGGATAAAAAACCTGTGAAGAACCCCTCCTCTTTTGTTGGAAGGAGATTGAAATTCAGGGTCATCAAGATCGACAGTAAGAAAAACAGTGTTATCCTTTCCAGAAAGCTTTACCTTATAGAGGAGGCGGAGAGAAAAAGGAGAGAATTTTGGAAAAATGCTAGAGAGGGGGACGTTCTATACGGAATGGTAAAAAGGATAATGGAAGATGGTGCTTTTATCGATCTAGATGGGGTAAGTGGTTTTTTGCCTACGGATGAGATAAGTTGGGGAAGGATTTCCCATCCAAGAGAGTATTTAAGGACCGGAGACGAAGTTAAAGTTAAGATCATCCAGCTGGACAGAGAACAAGAAAAAGTCAAGTTGAGTATAAAGCAGCTTAAACCTGACCCTTGGCTTAAGGTTGAAGAGAAGTACCCAAAGGGTTCAAAAGTTAAAGGGAAAGTTGTGTCTATAACGGACTACGGTGCTTTTGTGGAACTTGAAAAGGGTGTTGAGGGACTTTTACATGTAAGCGAGATGAGTTGGGAGAGGAATTTAACAAACCCAAGAAAAATTGTCTCTTTAGGCCAGATTATCGATCTTCAGGTACTTGACGTTGACAAGGAGAAGAGGAGAATATCCCTAAGTTTGAAACGCCTACTTCCAGATCCATGGGAGGTAATTGAGAAGAAGTATCCTCCTGGAAGCGTCGTCACGGGAAAGATAAAGAACTTTACTGATTTCGGCATTTTTGTTGGGCTTGAAGGAGGAATAGACGGTCTTGTCCACCTATCAGAGATAACATGGTCAAAGAGAAAAATACCTTTCTCTCAAATGTTCAAAAGGGGCCAGACTGTAAGTGCAGTTGTACTTAAGGTCGATAGGGAACAGAAAAAGTTTTCCTTAAGCATTAAGCGTGTAAGTAAGGTGGATCCATGGAACGGGATCTCAGAAAGGTACAAGTCCGGTGACGTTATAGAGGGATACGTAACGAGCATTGTAGATTTTGGCATATTTGTGGAGATAGAGGACGGGGTTGAGGGACTTGTGCACGTCTCTCAGATGGACGGATTAAAGGGTAAAAAGCCTTCCGACTTGTTTAAAATAGACGAAAAGTTGAAAGTCAGAATTTTGAGCATAGACGAAAAATCGAAAAAAATAGCTCTCAGCCTTAAAGCGCAAAACGGAGAATAAAGGAGACTCAAATGTCAATAAACAGGGAACTACTTGAGATCCTTTGCTGTCCCAAATGCAAAGGTGACATAAGACTGACCGAGAAGGAGGATGGGCTTGTGTGTGAATCGTGCAAGCTCCTCTATCCAATTATCGATGACATTCCTGTCATGCTCATAGATGAGGCAAAAAAGCTTGATACTTGAACGTGTTTCTCCTTGATGTATTCTCCTTTGTAATTCTTAAGTTTCTTCAGCAAATCTTAAGACTTATCCCTGACAGGGGAAAAAAAGCCTTAGGAACGATTCTTGGCAGGATCGGGTATTACGTATTGAGGGAAAGGAGAAAAGTAGCCATCGAAAACATGAGAAGGGCTTTCAAGTCCCTCTCCGATGAAGAATTGAAAAGATGCGCAAAGAGGGTTTTTGAAAACCTTGGAATAAACTTAGTAGAGTGTCTTTTTTTTCCCTATCTAAAGGAAAGTGAGTACGAGAAGAGATTCAAAGTAAAAGTGGAGGATGGGGCTGCAGAGGCTCTGCATGCGCGTGGGGCTATTGCACTTGGATTTCATTTCAGTAACTGGGAGATAACCGGAGTTTTAAGCAAATTATTGAAGAGGGAAATCGTTGCTATTGCGAAACCTCTAAAGGGGTTTAGGCTTCTTGGCAGATTTGTAAATCAACTGAGAAGTAAAACGGGCCTGTCCGTTATTTCGAATAAGGAGGCTGTGGGAGAAGTTGTAAAATTCGTAAGAGATGGAAAGATAGTCGCGATCCTCGCTGATCAGAGGGAGAAGCGTTCCAAATGTGTTTACGTTGATTTCTTTGGAGAGAAAGTTCCAACTTCGAAGAGCGTACCATTGATAGCTCTTAGGACAAAGGCACCAGTTATTCCCATTTACTCCATAAGAGAGGGGTTCCTAAATTACACGATCGTTCTTTCCCATCCAATAGAAATAAGAAGGAATGGACATCTATCAAGCGTCATTTTAGAGAATGCGAGAAAGGTCAATGGCTTTTTGGAAACCTTAATTCGTACGTTCCCTGAGGAGTGGTTCTGGGTACACAGAAGGTGGGCAAGGAAAAAAGTCACTGAACCGTGAAAGTTGCCTCCCTTGAATCTTTTGAATTCTCTGTCTGAACGGTAAATCTCACCCTGTATGTTCCCTTTTTCGCATCCTTAGGTAAAATAATGGGAAGTGTAGATACGTAGGTGCCTCCGTTCCTTTCAACAGTTACTTCTGGATTTCCCCAAAGATCGCCCATGTAATAAATCTCCCTTATTTCCCTTACCCTAACTGGAGTATTTGAGGTGGTAAGCACAGCGTAAGTAAGTTTTGTCGTCAATCTCTCACCTGGCTTTACAAGATTCGGAGAAATAGAGACCTCCTCAATCCGAGCTACTGCCTCTTTACCTGAAAAATTGTAAACCTTATTCGTCTCTGCCTGACTTCTCTTTACATCGTAAGCGTAGTGGCCTATTGCTCCTCCAATTAAGGCACCTGCTAAACCCCCTATTATAGCACCCTCCGTTCCCTTGCCACCAGGAGCGGCAGCTGCTCCAACTAGAGCGCCAATTCCAGCCCCTATGGCAGCGCCAGTTACGGCTCCCTCGTGGTTCCTCAGTGTCTCGCAAGAGTATGTAAGGAAAAGAATGGCCATGATGAAAAAGACCATCAATTTTCTCATCTCTTTCCTCCGTAAAATTTTGATTCGAGAAACCACCCAATTCTCTGGGTGATCTCAGCTCTTTTTTTTCCCCTTTTAATGTAAGGAATTATATCACAGCCTGAAATATGATTTAAAGCCTTCAAAAAAAGAGCCTTCTCCCTTTCATTCAGGTAAAGTTCGCCCTTTCTTTCAAGTGCCCTAAGATAGCGGTATAGCCTCAAAACCATATCTTTAAGGTCACCTTTCCTAGGGAATTCTCTCAGCTTTGCCCTATCAAAATCAACCAGGAAAAAACGGTCCGATCGGTTAACAAGAACATTTGAAAAATGGAAGTCCGGATGGTATAGGCCAGCTTTGAAAACTTGAGAAAGCAGTTTGGCAAGACCGTATATGTACCTTGCTTTTTTTAAACCAGTTGCCTCTTGAAGTGCAACTGAAAGGGAACGTGTCCCTTGAATATGCCTTGTAATCAGAAATAACTTTTTTATGAAAAAGCGCCCCTTAACTATCACACAGTAAGGTTCAGGACAGGGAAAGGATTTTTCCCGCAGATACGAAAGGATTAGAAGTTCTTTTACTGCCCTTTTTTCTGACAGGTATATGTCCCTTGTTATTCCTCTCAGGAGACCACCGTGCACGTACTGTCTTACAAAAAGATCCTCATTCCCAAACCTCACTAACTTCACCCTCCCCCTTCCATATCCGTTAAGGAAAGGGGAAACCTCCAATGCTTTTATTAAATCTTGGGGATCGACGATTTCGCCTTTGGAAATTATCGTATAATCGCCTACCCTCACTCTCCTCAAAAATTCCATAAGTCAAAGAAGATACTCTCTCTTTACCCTTTTCAAACTTCGAAAGATGTTCTTTTTAACGTCAGGGTTGATGAGTTCCAGATCTCTTATAATATCCTTCATTTTCCTTCTCTTGGAGATGTCTTTTCTTGGACAGAGTGACTTAATTACTGGAAGGCCCAAAATGGAGGAGAGTTTCTCCAGTTCCCTTTCTTCAAGGTAAGCAAGGGGTCTTATGATAGCTAAACTACCACCAAACATTTCCTGATACGGCCTCATTGTTGATATCTCTCCGTTGAAAAAAAGGTTAAGGAGCATGGTTTCAACGATGTCGTCCATATGGTGGCCAAGGGCAATCTTCGTACAGGCCATTTCCTTTGCGGTATCAAAAAGGACCTTTCTTCTGTTCCAGCTGCACCAGAAACAGTCGAACTCTCCTTTTTCCCCTTTCCATTTGGGAGGAGCTGAAGGTAAAACGAATTCGATTCCTTCAGCCTTGAAAAAGTCTACTAAAACGTCCTTTTTTATCCAATCGAATCCCATGTCTACAAAGCAGGCAACAATTTCGTACTTCTTTGGAACAAACCTTATTCTCTCTTTAAGGATTTTAACCATGCAAAGGCTATCCTTCCCACCTGACACTGCCACAAGAATACGGTCATTTTCTTTTATCATCCCATAATCCGAGATTGCCCTTCCCACTTTTTTTGACGCGTAAAAGAAGAGGCCTTCAAATCTCATAAAGACTCTACGAGCTCCTCTACAGCCTTTTTAGACCTCAAAATTGCATCTCTTTTTTCATCGCAGCCTCTTGCATCTACATGGCCTATGTGATCAATTCCAAGAAGTTCAAAGGTTTTTTTAAACATGATTAAAGGCGCATCCATAACGTCTTCTTCATCTGCTCCACTGGTCATTAAGGTTATTGCCTTCTTTCCTTTTATCCGTGAGTTGTAATTTGTGTCCATAAAGGAGATCATTCTGTCTATTACTAGCTTGAGCTGGGAAGAAACCGAAAACCAGTAGACGGGTGTGGCAAAAACTATTAAGTCGGATTCCAAAATGTACTTTTTTACATCTTTCATATCGTCCTTTATTTTACAGACCCCCTCTTTTAGGCACCCAAGACAGCCCTGACAGGGTCTTATGTTCAGATCGTTTAGGTAAATAACCTTCACATCGTGGCCCTTTTTTTTAAGTCCTTCCAGTAAATAATCGAGAAGTTTTTTCGTGTTCCCTTTTCTTCTTGGACTCCCAAAAAGGACTGTAACGTTCATGTAATCCTCCCTTTAGGCTTTTGGCTAAAAAATAATAATAGATAACGAGTTGGGATGTAAATCCTATTTGGCGTAAAATACGTCTATGTGGAGGAGGCGAGCTATAGTTTTTTTCTCTCTTTTCGTCCTTACATTTCTTTTTGAGATTGAGCTTCTTCTTGTCCGATCCGAAGAAGGTGATTTAATCTACATCGCTCTCGTCCAGGAGGGAGACTTAATAGAACTCGGACATATTAACTCCATATACGAAAAAGAGGTAAAGGAGATCCTAAAGGTCAAAGACGGTCATATGGAGCTCGTGGATGTCCTGACGGAGTCTTATGGTGTGAAAGAGTATTACCTACTTGATGATAATATAGGAGAAAGAAGATGGAAAACTATCCAGTTCCGCGCAAGCAGATCGAGAGGCTTTTCACTGAAGGTAAAGTCGGTAAATTTGCCCCTAGAAAAATACGAGGATAGAGTCATAAGGGTGGAAGTTAAAAAAGGTAAAGTTTTCCCGACCTTAATTCAGATTCCCTCACTCTTTCGAAAGAAAGGATAATAAGGTTGACATTCCTCCAACATCCCGTATACTTAAATTTACCGATCCATGCGAGGTGAGATATGCATCTTGGTGATCTTTTAAAAAGAGCTTCGGTACTTTATCCTGAAAAAAAATCGATTGTATGCGACTTTACGACCTTTACCTACAGGCAGACCTACGAAAGGGTCATCCGTCTTTGCAACTTCTTAACCAAAAAAGGGAAAACCTCTTTGGGAAACCTGGCTATAATCTCTTACAATTGCCACAGATTCTTAGAAACCTATTTCGCCTCTGCGATTTTGGGGATCGCACTTGTTCCTATAAATTTCAGGCTGAGCCCAAAGGAGGTAGCCTTCATACTTGAGGATGCTGAAGTATCAATGGTTATAAGTCATTACGATTTTGAACCATTAATTGGAGAATGGGTAAAAGGCCCTGGAAAAGGGGTTCCTGTTATGTGGATCGATCCTCCAAATGGAGACTTTTTATCTTATGAAGAGGCCATCTCCGGCTCAGACCCTACCCCTCTCCGAGAATGGGGACCTGGCGATGATCATCTGGCCCAGATTTATTACACAAGCGGTACAACTGGAAGACCGAAGGGTGTTATGCTCTCCCACAAAAATTGCTATGTTCACGCCCTGGCAGCCATCGCCGAACTGAAACTGACAGATGAGGACGTATGGCTACATGTAGCACCTATGTTCCATCTTGCTGACGCGTGGGCAACCTGGGCTGTAACATGGGTTGCCGGTACTCATGTTATGGTAAAGAAGTTTGAACCTAAAGAAGTCTTAGAAACGATACAAAGGGAAAAGGTCACTATCACGAACATGATTCCAACCATGCTCAATCTTCTGGTAAAGGACAAGGATTTTGGAAAATTTGATTACTCCAGTCTGAGAGTCATGCTGAGTGGGGGTGCACCGATCGCTCCTGAACTTGTAAAAATGGTAATGGAGGGTTTTGGCTGTGATTACATCCAGACGTACGGAATGACCGAGACTAGCCCTTATTTGACAGTCTCAATACTTAAGGAGAACTTAAAAAGGCTTCCCCCAAACGAACAGTTCAATTTCAAAGCAAAGACGGGAAGACCATTTCTTTGCGTTGATCTTAAAGTCGTAAGGGAAGATGGAAAAGAGGTTGAAAAAAATGGAAAGGAAGTTGGAGAAATAATAGTAAAAGGAGACAGTGTGACGAGCGGATACTGGAAGCTAAAAGAGGAGACTCAAAAAGTTTTGAAAAATGGCTGGTTATACACAGGTGACCTTGCTACAATCGATGAGGAAGGCTATGTGAACATAGTTGACAGGAAGAAGGATATGATCATAACAGGAGGTGAGAACGTCTATTCAACAGAAGTGGAGGCGGTCCTCTATGAGAATCCTAAGATCCTTGAAGCAGCTGTATTCGGTTTGCCTGACGAGACATGGGGGGAAATAGTTTGTGCAGCAGTTGTTCTAAAAGAAAAGGAGACGGCCAGTGAGGAGGAAATAATCGATTTTTGTAAGAAGAGACTTGCAAGGTACAAAGCTCCAAAGAAGGTCTTCTTCCTTGATGAGTTGCCAAAGACAGGATCAGGAAAAATAGCGAAAAGGTTTCTGAGAGAAAGATTCTCATCTTAGATCCATCCGATCCACGCTTTAAAAGTCCTTGACATATTTGGAGAAAGTTAATAAACGTATACGAAAAAGGAGGGAGCTATGAAAAAGATTTTGCTTTTTATTTTTTCTTTCACCTTTCTCTTCGTATCTTCTAGTCTCGCTCAAACAAAGATAACGATAGCTACAGGTGGTACAGGAGGAGTCTACTACCCCTATGGTGGAACAATGGCTGAGATTATAACAAAGTTTGTCCCAGGCGTAACTGCGACAGCTGAGGTCACAGGAGCATCTGTGGAAAACGTTCGTCTTGTTGGACAAAAAAAGGTCGAACTCGGCCTCTCAATGAACGATACTGTTTACCAGGCGTACAATGGCGAAGGGAAATTCGCAGGTAGCAAAATAGACTCACTAAGAACGGTATTTCAGATGTATCCTAACCTCTATCACATTGTTACTTTGAAAAAATACCCCATCTACACAATCTCAGATCTGAAGGGGAAGAAGGTGTCTGTGGGAGCACCTGGAAGTGGAACGGAGCTAAAAACGAGCCAGGTTCTTCCCGCACTAGGGATAACCTATAAGGACATAAAGGTTTACAGGTTGTCCTTTGCTGAGAATACGACCCAGCTTAGAGATGGGACCATAGAGGTTGGTATATGGTCAGTCGCTCCACCCACATCCTCAATAATAGATCTTGCAACCACTCATGAAATAAGGTTCATACCCTTCTCAAAAGAGGAGATTGAAAAAATAGAGAAGGAATACCCCTATTACGTAGGGTCCGTTATACCGAAAAACACATACAAGGGACAAACAGAGGATGTGCCTACCATTGCGGTGTGGAACTCTGTGGTTTGCCACAAGGATCTACCGGAGGATCTAGTTTACAGGATCACAAAGGCAATTTTTGAAAATAAGAAAATGCTTGTGGACACACACAAGATAGCTGAGTTCACGGATCCTAAGGTTTCTGCTACGAAAAGCCCCATACCCATTCATCCTGGAGCGCTAAAGTACTACAGAGAGATAAAGGTAATTAAGTAAGTATCCAAAAAAAGGGCTATGGCAAGTTTTGCTCGCAAACTAGGGGTTTTTTTTGCGATTATCATGTCCCTCTTTCATCTTTACACTGGCGGATTTGGAAGTCTTGATCCATGGTCTCAGAGGATCATCCACCTAACTTTGGGCCTTGCCATAGCCTTCTTAACTTATCCATTTAGAAAAGGGGGAAAAACTGGGATTTCCGACGTCATACTCGCCATCCTTAGCATCCTTTCAGGTCTTTACGTGATGATAAACATGGATGCCATTGTGGATAGGGCAGGGATGCCAAGTAAATGGGACGTATTTTTCGGTGTCCTTACAATCGTACTTGTTTTAGAAATGACGAGAAGGGTTATCGGTCTTCCACTTGTTCTGGTTGCCATAGCTTTTCTCCTCTATGCACGCTTCGGTCCATATTTTCCCTCGTCCATTGCTCACAAAGGGTACGATTTTGAACGTATAGCAGCTCACATGTACACAACCTTGGAGGGGATCTTCGGAATTCCAATCGGAGTATCAGCCACATTTGTGATACTCTTTGTCATATTCGGTGCATTTCTTGAGGCTACAAAAACCGGAGACTTCTTCATAAATCTGGCAAATTCGATTGCCGGAAAAGCACCTGGTGGACCGGCAAAAGTGGCAGTTATATCGAGTGGATTTTTTGGGACTATCTCTGGGAGCGCTGTGGCTAATGTGGTTGGAACCGGAACCTACACAATCCCCCTTATGAAAAAAACAGGCTACAGACCTCACTTTGCCGGAGCAGTTGAGGCAGTAGCCTCAAGTGGCGGACAGCTTATGCCACCTGTTATGGGTGCGGCAGCATTTGTAATTTCTGAAATGACAGGTATAAGTTACCTAAGGATATGCGCAGCAGCCCTGATCCCAGCGATACTTTACTACGCCAGTCTTTTTACAGCTGTTCATCTTGAGGCAAAAAGGACAGGTCTCAGAGGTCTATCAGATGAGGAGGTTCCAAAACTTGCTCACACTCTGAAAAGTCAGGGTTATTTGGCCATTTCAGCTCTCGTTCTGGTCTATTTCCTCGCTATTAAGCTCACATCTCCCTCTTACGCAGCCTTCTGGGCAATTATATCAGCCATACTTTTGAGCTTCGTAAAAAGGGAAACTAGGCTCGGTCTTCAAGGCTTTATAAGGGCACTAGAGGCAGGTGCCAAAAATGCCTTGAGTGTTGTTGCAGCGTGTGCTGCCGCTGGTATAGTCGTTGGGGTGGTAACCTTGACTGGACTTGGACTAAAATTCTCCGGGATGGTCCTATCCCTTTCCCACGGAAACGTATACTTGACACTGTTCCTTACCATGCTTTCTTCCCTTATACTCGGAATGGGGCTTCCGACAACTGCAGCTTACATCATCTGCGCCATACTTGCAGTTCCCGCACTGAAAAATCTTGGAGTACCGGAACTTGCAGCCCATCTTTTCGTTTTCTATTTTGCGATAATATCAGCCATCACCCCTCCCGTTGCTCTTGCCGCATACGCAGGAGCGGGGATTGCAAAAAGTGACCCAATGAAGACAGGCTGGACAGCTTGTAGGATTGGACTGGCCGCATTCATAATCCCCTACATTTTCGTCTTTAATACCTCCCTCCTCATGTACGGAAAACTTTTTGAGATAATCTGGGTATCAATCACAGCCCTTCTGGGCACTGTCTTACTTGCATGCTCAACAATAGGATGGTTCCTCACAAACCTTCAATTTTGGGAAAGGATCCTAGTTTTTATGAGTTCCATATGTCTCATAGAGCCTCGTCTCAGCACTGATATCCTTGCCGTTCTATTCTTTGCTCCAGTTCTCGTTAACCAAATTAGATCTAAGTTCTATGCGCACTAAGGTAGTACTTGGGGTCTGAAAGTCTCTTAGCTGAATAGAGCATTCTCATAAGTTGGGATAATTTAAAACCCTTTGTCATGTAAGCCCATATGCCTTCCAAAATCAACTTTAAGCTTGAGTAGGGCAGTCTGTAAAGCTTACAAAACTCTAAATAGAATTGTTCAAGGGGTAGCCTCGTGGGAAGAACCGCATGTGCTATGTCAAAAAGGTCAAAGTCGTAAGAAACTATCTTTTCTTTCATTTCTTCGTAAAGCTTTGTTCCGGGAAGAGGGGTGAGGACTGAGAAAGTTGGATTCTTTATCTTCCTGGAGGATACGTACTCGGATACTCTTCTAAAATCCTCCTCCCCGTATGATGGGTCTATTATGAAGGAAGCCCACACATCAATTTTCAGATCCTTAAGTATCTCAAGTGCCAGATCATTGTACTTCACTTTTGTCCTCTTCTTTAAACTATCAAGTTCCTCATCATCTGTCTTCTCAAACCCAATGAATACGCCCTTTAACCCAACCTCCTTCCAAAGTTTCAAAAGATCCGGATGCTTGGCTATCGTATCACCCCTCGCCTGAAAGGTATATCTCTTCTTTACACCAGATTCTTTTAGAAGTAAGGCTATTTTTTCTGACCTTTGAGTATCAATGAGAAAGTTATCGTCCACAAAAAGGACGTAAGGTTCCTCAATTCTCTGAATCTCCCAAATTACCCTCTCTGGCGACTTACTTCTCACCTTTCTTCCGTAGAACTGCCACACGCAGCAGAATGAGCATTCGTGGGAACAGCCCCTTGACGTTTCAACAAGGGCAAGAGGCCTTTGGAATCCGAGGTGATAATACTTCCTTTTCAAAAGTTTCCTCTCAGGAAAAGGGAGAGTATCAAGGGAAGGTTCATATTGTCTTACCCCTGTAAAGATAAAGGAGCCATTTTCTCTTAGGGCAAGGCCCCTGACTTCTTTTAAATCTCCCTTTGCTGATAGGGTTTCTACTAGCTCAAAGAAAGTTCTCTCACCCTCTCCTATTACAACGGCATCAATTGAGGAATGGACTAGACTCATCACATTTAGGGATGCGTGATGTCCACCAACGACAATAAAAGTTTTCGGAGAAAGCTCCTTTACCTTTTTTGCTATCTTTAGTACAGGCTTATGATCGATTGTGTAAGAAAGGCTTATTCCACATACGTCCGGCTTAAAACGGGAAACCTCCGAAAAATTTTCACCACTTATCCTCATGTCCAAAATTCTTACCTCATGCCCTTTTAGGCTTCCGGCTAGAGCTTCAAGCCCGAGTGGTTCGGCAAGTATCATGTCGGTAAAACCTATGGCCCGACTTTTTGGTTGAATGAGCATTACTTTCATGAACGAATTCTCCCTTTGACGATTATATACCCCCGATCTTCAAAAGACAAGGATATCTCATCTGGCAAATAAAACTCGTTTTACAGTATAATCTTCTCATATGGATTTAATAAGCCTCATCAAGGCGAGAAGGTCAGTGAGACTTTACAGTGAAGAACCGATAAAAGATGAGGAGCTTGAGATTCTCCTTGAAGCCGCAAGGTGGGCACCAACTGGAGCAAATCTGCAGCCTTGGCATTTTATAGTCGTCAGAGACGAAAATACGAGAAAGGAAATCTCTAAGTACGCAAAATTCTTTTTCTTCAAATCATCACACGTTGGGAATGCTCCATGCATAATCGTACTCTGCTATGAGAAAGAAAAAAGTAGATTTGGTATATACGACGTAACACTTGCAGGTGGGAACATCTTACTAGCGGCGGAGAGCATAGGTCTTGGCACATGCTGGATAGGTGCTTTTGATGAGAAAAAGATAAAGGAGCTTCTCCAGATTCCAGAGAATGTTTCTGTAGTTGCACTTATAACTGTTGGCCGTCCAAAGGAAAAGCCAACTGCGCCTCCCAGGATAGAACTTGAAAAAATAGTTCATTATGAGACCTGGTCCAATGTGAAAAGGAAGTCCTTTTCAGATAACTTCTTAAAATCCGGCCCACTCTCAATTTTTAGGAAACTTATAAAGTACGTCTCCATTTGACTTCCCATAAAAAATCGTAAGACTACTCCGGAAAAATCTCACCATCCAGCATTCGCAATCTTCTCTTTCCCAGACTACCTATTTCAGGATCATGGGTGACAATGACAACCGTGACCTTGAATCTCTCATTTATTTCCCTGAAATATTCGATTATCATCGATCCAGTTTTTCTGTCCATATTGCCCGTCGGTTCATCAGCGAAGATGACCTTCGGCTCGCAAATTAAGGCCCTGGCAATCGCGACCCTCTGTTGTTCGCCACCTGAAAGTTCCTGCGGCCTATGATTTTTCCTCTCTTTTAGCCCAAAAAGGTCCAAAAGTTTCTCCGCTTTCTTCTCAGCCTCTTTTTTTTTCAGCCCTCTGATTAAAAGTGGCATCGCCACATTTTCAACTACTGAGAAATCCTGGAGGAGATGGTAGAACTGGAATACAAAGCCTATCTTTTCATTTCTGATGTTAGACAGTTCATCGTCGCTTAAATCGTCTATCCTTCTACCCTCAAATAGAACTTCTCCCTCTGTTGGTTTATCGAGGGTTCCAAGAACATGTAAGAGTGTGCTTTTCCCTGCTCCTGAAGGACCCATTATTGTGATAAAATCTCCTCCTCTTATCTCAATGTTCACACCCCTTAATGCCTCGATTACCGTCTTTTCTTTGACGAAGACCTTCCTTATCCCCTTTGCAGAAACTATAATTTCATTCATACCTTAAGGCCTCTGCCGGATCGACCCTCGAAGCTTTGTAAGATGGATAAATGGTTGAGAGCAAACATATCAAGATTGTAATTGAGGAGACAAGTATCACATCTGGCAGACTCACCTTTACCGGAAGGTTGGTTATGTAATATATGTCCTGGGGAAGAGAAACAATTCTGTACCTTCTTATTATCTCGCATAGGGTATAACCGAAGAATGATCCGAATAAGGCGCCTATTATTCCTATGGCTAAACCTTCCACTATAAAGATCTTCATTATGCTTCTTTTTTTTGCACCAAAGGACTTAAGTATGGCTATATCCTTTTTTTTCTCAATCACGGTCATAACCAGCGAACTTATTATATTGAAGCTGGCAACAAGGATGATTAGCGCAAGAATGATAAACATGGCAATCTTTTCAAGTTTTAAGGCTGAAAAGAGGTTTCTGTTCATCTCAACCCACGTTCTTCCGAAGAAGGGAACTCCTAGTTTTTTTACGAGCCTATCCCTTACCTCATTGGCTTTGTAAGTATCTTTCAGTCTCACCTCGATACCTGTAACACCGTACAGGGATAACCTCTTTAGGTCTTTTAAGGACATTATCACTAAAACATCGTCCACATCGTATATTCCTGTCTCAACTATCCCCCCAACTTTAAGTGGAACAACATCTGGAATCACTCCAGAAGGTGAAACATCCGCATAGGGAACCATAAGGTAAAGATCGTCCCCCAAAAAAAGACCGAGCCTTCGGGAAAGCTCACTACCAACAAGAGCCTTTCCGTTTTCGCCCAATGCCTCTACGTTTCCAGATTTAACAAAACTTTTCATAAAGTCCACATCTTCTAAATTTACAGCTTTGACTATCACACCAGACTGCTTACCTTTTCCCTGAATAATCGCCTGGAACTGCGTAAATGGGAATACATGTGTTATGCCTTCTTCACTTTTTATCATATCCACTATCTGCTCAGGTTTTTTTATGTTTCCCTCAACGCTCGAAATTAGAATATGGGGATTGATACCAAGTATTCGGGTCTTTATCTCCTCTTGAAAACCGGTCATAACGCTTATGACGACGATTAGCGCCATAACCCCTATTGCTATCCCAGAGACTGCGATCCACGTTGTAAAAGCGATAAAGGCCTCCTTTCTTTTCGATTTTAAGTATCTTAG
Source organism: uncultured bacterium (assembly GCA_938084905.1). GTDB lineage: Bacteria > Desulfobacterota > Syntrophorhabdia > Syntrophorhabdales > JANXAF01 > CALKEQ01. Next base: position 17,426 of record CALKEQ010000003.1, on the reverse strand, counting down.
ACCTATTGTGGTTTCAATTCTCATGGCCTAAGAAGTGGGAAAAGTATAACCTCCCTTATTGATGGGGAATCGGTCAGCACCATAACGAGTCTGTCTATCCCAACTCCGCATCCAGCAGTAGGGGGCATCCCGTATTCGAGCGCCATTATGTAATCCTCATCTATAGGGTAGTCCTGCCCTTTCCTTGCCGCCTGGTTAATAAACCTCTCCTTCTGGTCAAAAGGGTCGTTCAGCTCGTTAAATCCGTTTGCGATCTCCATCCCCCCTATGTACAGTTCGAACCTTTCCACTATGTCTGGATCCTCCTTACTCCTCTTTGCCAAAGGAGAAACGTCAACGGGATAGTGAGTTACAAATGTTGGGTTGATTAGCTTCTCCTCACATAGGGCCTCAAAAATCTTAGTTAAAAGCTTTCCTCTCGAGGCTCCATTTACATCCTCCATTCCCAAATCCCTTGCCAGCTTTTGTAAATTCTCCAGACTCTCTTCCCTTACATTTAATCCGCCTATTACCTCAAGGGCCTCTTCCATCTTGTACCTTTGCCATGGTGGGGAGAAGTCTATCACGCTCCCCTTAAAATTTATCTTTGTTCCATTGTGTATTTCCATTACTAGGCGTGTGATCAGATCTTCCAAAAGACGCATCAGATCCTCGTAAGTGGCATAGGCCTGGTAAAATTCGAGCATTGTAAATTCAGGATTATGCTTGACGGAAATCCCCTCATTTCTAAAGTTTCTATTGATCTCGAATACTCTCTCCATACCTCCAACGATCAATCTCTTAAGATACAGCTCAGGGGCAATTCTTAGATAAAGATCGAGATCAAGCGCGTTGTGGTGAGTCATGAAAGGTTTTGCATCTGCACCACCAGGAATAAGATGCATCATTGGAGTTTCCACTTCCAGAAAATCCCTCTCTGTCAGATAAAGGCGAATAAAATTTACTATCCTAGATCTCTTTACAAACACGTCCCTAATTTTTTCGTTGACTATAAGGTCCAGGTACCTTTTTCTATGCCTTTCCTCAATATCCTTAAGACCGTGCCACTTTTCAGGCAGAGGTCGGAGCGATTTTGCAAGAAGAACGATATTTCTAGCAAGGATAGTCAATTCCTTTGTTTTAGTTTTGAAGAGGGTACCTTCTACACCAATTATGTCTCCGATGTCGAATTTTTTGAAAAGTTCATACTCGGGAGACTCAAGAACATCCTTCCTTGCGTAGATTTGTATTTTTCCTTTGCGATCGAGAATGTGGAAGAATACGCTCTTTCCGAAGTCCCGGAAAGACACTATCCTCCCTGCGCACCTGACACTCGGTGAACTCTCCTTAAGCTCCTCCTCCTCCATATTCCCATAAAGTTCCTTTATCTTTTCTGTTGTTTGACATTCCCACGCCCTCTGGGGGTAAGGCTCAATTCCAAAGCTTTTTAGTTCTTCCATCTTTCTTATCCTTACTTTCATCAGCTCTTGAACAGGCTCCATAGCTTAACCTCTCCTTCTCAGATTTCCACTAGCACGTCATAATCGAAGCTTTTCAATATTCTACACTCCTTTATTTCTCCCTTTTTCGCCTTTCCCTTTATAAATGCAATTCCATCTACATCAGGTGCCTGCTCCAATATTCTCCCAACCAGGTAAGGTTTACCTTCCTCCTCAACTATGACCTTACTTTTCTTTCCCACAAGTTGTGCCAGTTTTTTTCTTGAAATCGTCTTTTGTGTCTCCATTATCTTATTGAATCTCTCACTTTTTATCCTCTTCGTCAACTGCCCTTTCATCTTTGCAGCCTCCGTTCCTTCTTCTGGAGAATACATAAAGGCCCCAAGCATATTGAAACCCCATTTTTCCACAAAATTTAACAAGGCTTCAAATTCCTCATCTCTCTCAGAAGGAAAGCCAACCATCACAGTTGTCCTTAGGGTAACCTCAGGAATTCTCTTTTTGATCGTTTCCAAAAGTCCTTCAAGATACTCCTTCGTGTAATTTCGGCCCATAAGGGAAAGTACTCTATTTTCGCAGTGCTGAATGGGGATGTCCAGGTACTTTACAATCCTTTCCTCATTTGCGACAAGATCTATCAGATCTTCTGTAATTCCCTTTGGGTTAAGATAAAGAAGCCTTATGTGGTAGTCTCCCGGTATCTTTAGCATCTCTAATATCAGGTCCTTAAGGCTCATCCCCAGGTCCTTCCCATAGGCTGTTATGTCCTGACCTATAACGTTTATCTCTTTAAAACCGGAATCGAGGAGCCATTTTAGTTCTCTCAAAATCTCTTCAGGCTTTCTGCACCTCAATCTCCCTCTAATTGATGGGATGGTGCAATAAGTGCACATATTGTCACAGCCTTCCTGAATCTTTAAATACGCGACTGGAGGCTTCGTTAAGGGCTTACGTGGAAAGGTTTCATGGAATGGGAGACCGGATGAAAAGAAACCTCTTTTTTCAACGATCTCTTCAAAAACGGGGTAAAAAGATCTCCCAACAAAGAGATCCACTTCAGGAAGGAGACTCTGAAGACTCTCTCCATATCTTTCCACCATGCAACCTGTCACAATTATCTTTTTTTTATTCCCCTTTTGTGCAAGCCTTAGAATTGTCTCCACAGATTCCCTTACTGCTTCTGCTATAAATGCACAGGTATTCACAATCACGTACCTTCCTTCATCCGCCATTCTAAAACCACAATTTTCCATTTTCTGTGCTATGTACTCAGAATCGACCAGATTCTTTGGACAGCCCAGACTCACAATACTGAACTTATCCATAGATAAAACATCCCCTTTCACAAATTTCTGAACGTTCTCCCTTGCACCCTTTATCTATTCCAACGAAATGGCATAGGAAAAAATCGTACCTTAGTGGGTCTTCCGGGCAAAGAATCCTGAAACTCTCAGTAATTTCAGCGACGGTTTTCGCATCTTTCGTTCTCCTTTTTGTGAAACCGAGACACCTTGCTATCTTGAAAATGTGAGTATCAAGAGGAACCAAGAGAGCATTCGGCTTTATAAACTCCCATATCCCAAAGTCCACCTCATCCTTCCTCACCATCCATCTAAGAAAAAGATTCCACCTTTTCAAAGGATTACTTGAGGATGGCGAAGGAAAGAAAAAGAGGAGTTTACCTCTTGGGATTTCCAATTCATCCCTTATGGAAAAGATGGCATCCCTTATATCTTCCCTGAAGACGGTAAAAAAAAGGTCTCCTAGGGTTCGGTACCTATCTAAGGCCTTCTTTAGTGTGGAAAAGAGCTCTATTATCTCACTATCTTTCTGAAACCTGTAAGAAAGGCCGTAAAGAGCGGAAAAATCCTCCGATTTTACAAACTCGTAAGGGCTTCTCCCCATCCTTGAAAAGAGGGTTAACAAAAATCTCCTTATCTGAACTATGCTACCGTACGCAAATTGAGCCGACAAAAAACCGGCAATCTCTATGTCCTCCCTATTGCTGAATAGGTGAGGAAAAAAGACAGGATCCATCTCTATCCTTTCAATCAAAAGCCCCCTCATTTTCTGAAGGTTTTTATCGAGGACCTTCTTTAAGCGATTATACGTGAAGTTCAACTATGTCTTTATCCTCAAGGACAAAGTCCTTACTAACCATCATCCCGTTTAGTACGTCCCTTCTCCAAAGCCTAGCATACCTCAGCTTTTTTACAAAATCCTTATGTATAGCTTCGGCAAAGTCTAAAACCGTGCTCCCTTTCTTCATTGTAAAAGGGACTTCAAGATCAGGTTTCTTTCCAGGTAGCTTAGAATAAACCCTTATTATTCCGGACTTGACAAATATCTCCTCCTTTAGCTGGTGTAGGTTCATGAGATGAGTTGCAGAAACAGGTATTGAGGAAACACCTAAAGCTTTCAGTTTCATCTCAAAGGGCTCATATTTTGATGAGTGTTCTATTAAGTCCATCTTGTTTACGACAACTATATGCGGTTTAGATGTCTCTTCTATGTGAGGGCTCATCTCCTCCTTTATAAGATCGTACTCAGTAAAAATGTCCTCTGAGACAGATACAACAATGCATAAAAGATCGGCCTTTCTCAACATATTACCAAACCACATGCTCATACCGTCAGCTCCTATGGCTGGCGTGTCGACAAGCTGAATCCAAATATCCTCATACCTCATCATCCGTGGTTGAAGGACCTTTGTTGTGTAAGGATATTCTGCCACCTCCACATATTCTCCGGTTAGGGATGAAACAATAGAAGATTTTCCCGAGTTTGGAAAACCTAAAAAAAGTACCTGTGCGGCTCCCTCCTTTTTCACATTGTAGAGGGCATCAATCCCCTTCCTCGTCTGAGGCCTTCTCTCCTTTTCCTCTTTCAGTTTTGATATTTTGGCTCTCAGAGACCCTATCAACTTGTCGGTCCCTTTGTGATGGGGAATGATGGCAAGCATCCTCTCCAGGATTCTTATCTTCTCATCTAAGCTTTTCGCTTCCTTCAGTTTTTTCTCCTCTTCGTAGTACTGGGGTGGAAGATTTGCAGGCATTGATTACTCTCCAAAGACCCTCCTATAGATAACGTCAACGTATTTAAAGTACCTTTCAGTATTTAAGGCATCTTCTATTTCTTCTTTCGTAAGGTACTTTCCTATCTGTTCGTCTCTTTTCACCTCATCCCGGAAGTCTAGCTCATACTCATAGCATCTCATAGCAACACTTTGTGTAAGCTCGTATGCGGTCTTCCTCTCTAAACCTTTCCTCATAAGCGCAAGAAGAACACTCTCCGAATGGTATAGACCCTTCGTTTTTTCCATATTCGCCTTCATCTTTTCAGGATAAACCACCAGATCCTTGTAGATGTTTTTTAATCTTTCTAACATGTAATCGATGAGAATCGTTGCATCTGGTGCTATAACCCTTTCTACAGAAGAATGGCTTATGTCCCTTTCGTGCCACAAAGGAATATTCTCCAGACAAGTCAAAGCGTAAGCCCTCACAAGCCTTGCAAGACCGGAAAGATTCTCAGATCCTATGGGATTCCTTTTATGTGGCATAGCCGAAGAGCCGGTCTGTCCCACCCCAAAGAACTCTTCCGCCTCTTTCACCTCAGTCCTTTGAAGATGTCTCACCTCAAGTGCCATCTTTTCAATGGTGGAGGCTAAAATGGCAAGTGTTAAAAAGAAATCGGCATAGTAGTCCCGAGATATTATCTGGGTGGAAATTGGGGCAACTTTAAGCCTGAGTCTCGATAGAACGTACTCCTCTACAAATGGCGGCACGTGTGCGTAAGTACCAACCGCACCCGAGATCTTTCCATAACTCACTCTCTCAAGTGCCTGATTTAGTCTTTCCATGTTCCTTCTCATCTCGTCGTAAAAATTCGCCAGTTTGATTCCGAAGGTTATCGGTTCCGCATGTACCCCATGTGTTCTTCCAATCATTGGAGTGTACTTGTACTTATACGCCTTTTCTTTGAGCACGTTCATAACTTCTTTCACATCTTCAATTATGATCTCACAAGCCTCTCTAAGAAGGCATGAAAAGGAGGTATCAATTATGTCGGATGAAGTTACTCCCATATGGAAGTACCTCGAGGATGGACCTATGAACTCGGAAACACACTCTATAAAGGCAACAACGTCGTGCCTCGTTCTCTTTTCAATCTCCTTTATCCTCTCCACGTCGAATCTTGCTTTCTCCTTTATTTCTCTTAGAGCATCTTCAGGGATCAAGGAGAGTTTTGCATAAGCCTCACATATGAGAAGTTCCACTTCCAGCCATTTTCTGAATTTATTCTCCTCACTCCATACTCTCTTCATCCTCTCAAGCGTGTACCTCTCGATCATGGCTCTATAATACCTGAGGAGATTTTACCTTGTCAAATCTAGCATCGACGTTGTATTTGAAATGGAGAATTTTTTGTGTTAATAAAAAGATCATCTCTCGCTCTAGAACACCGATATGATTACCTTTGATTACACGATCATTCTGCAGTTTTTAAATTTCCTCATCCTTTTGATCCTCCTTAACTTTCTTCTCTTTAAGCCAGTGCTTAAAGCTTTAAACAGGAGGGAACTGACCATAAAAGATCTTTCAGAAAGGGTTGAAAGGGCGAAGGAGAGCCTCCTCAGGATAGAAAGGGAATACGACGAACTCCTAAGAGAAAGAAAGAGGCCAATTTACGAGGAAAGAGAAAAGATCATCCTTTCAGGACAGCAAATCTTTACCGAGATTCTTGAAAAAGCGAAAAAAGAGGTAGCTGAGGAGATAAAAAAGACAAAAGAGGAGATAGAAAGGGAGACTAAAAGGGTAATGGACGAGTTGAGTGCGGACACGGAGAGATTGGCAAAAGAGATAGCTGAAAAGGTTCTTCTTCGGAGTCTAAACTAATGCACGGTGAGGAATCCTTACTCTCCGTATTCTTTCGGTTCGTAAATTTTGCCATTCTCTTGGCTATACTTATCCGATTTGCTGGTCGGCCTCTTAAAAGGTACCTTTCTGAGAGACATCAAAGAATAAAGGATGAGATTGAGAGTAAAAATCGAATTATACTGGAGACCGAATCCTTGAAGAACGAAATCCATGAGAAGATTTCGCGCCTCGATGCGGAGATAGAAGATATAAAAAGAAAGGTTCTTGAGGAAGCTTACAAAGAGAAGGAAAGGATAATTTCTGAAGCCCGTGAGCTTGCGGATAAGCTTAAGGAGCAAGTGGCTCTCACGAAGGAACAAGAGATAAAAGAGATGCGGGCAATGATAAGGGAAGAAGTGGCAAAAAAGGCTATTGCTGAGGCAGAGAGAATTATAAGACAGGCTTTGAAAAAAGAGGATCATAATAGGCTCGTCAATGAATTCATAGAGAGAATAAGGGGTTTAAGTTGATTCAGAAAGGAGTGGCAAAAAAATACGCAGAGGGACTTTTTCGAGTTGGAGAGAAGGATGGTAACTACTTACAGTACAAAAAAGAGCTTGAAGACTTCCTCTCTCTGATTAATAAAAGTGAACCCCTTTATCGAACAATTATGCTTCCCATTTTCGACCTGAAAGTAAGAAAAGATGTACTTTTAGATGTGGGAAGGTATGCAAATCTCTCAACCACTGTTACGAACCTACTGGTACTTCTTCTTGAAAATAACAGGGTCAAGCTTTTGCCATCTATCGTGGAAGAGTACTCAAGACTCGTTGATGAGAAAGAGAACGTATTACGCGGAAAACTATACTCACCCTACCCCCTGGAACCAGAGCTCGTAAAAGAAATCGAAACGGTTCTGAGCGAAAAATTCAAAAAAAAGGTTGTACTCACCATTATTGAAGACAAGAGCCTACTGGCAGGTATTAAGCTTTCCCTAAACGGAACAGTAATAGATGGAACTTTAAGAAAACAACTCGAAATAATAAAAGAAAACCTTTTGAAGGAGTGATCCATGGAGATAAGGGCAGAGGAGATAAGTAGGATAATAGAGCAAAAGATAGCAGGCCTGGAAAGAAAAATCGACTTTGAGGAGACTGGAATAGTGATCTCTGTTGGCGACGGGATCGCGAGAATATATGGGCTAGAAAATGTTATGGCTGGAGAGTTGCTTGAGTTTCCCCATGGTATAACTGGTATGGTTTGGAACCTGGAGGAAGATAATGTCGGCGCAGTTATCTTTGGCGAGGATTTTAAAATAAAAGAGGGGGATATTGTCAAAAGGACGAAAAGGATAGCTCAGGTACCTGTTGGAGAAGCACTCGTGGGAAGGGTTGTTGACAGTCTTGGAAATCCCATCGATGGAAAAGGACCAATAGAGGCAAAGGAATTCAGAAATGTGGAAAGGATAGCACCTGGTGTTGTTGTGAGACAGCCAGTTAAGGAACCATTACAAACAGGAATAAAGGCAATAGATGCAATGATTCCGATTGGAAGGGGGCAGAGGGAGCTCATAATAGGGGATAGGGGAACGGGAAAGACAGCCATAGCCATAGACACGATAATCAATCAGAGGGATACGGATGTTTATTGCATATACGTAGCCATAGGGCAGAAGCGTTCATCTGTAGCAAGAATTATTGATATTCTTAATACTTACGGAGCAATGAAGTACACAACGGTCGTCGCCGCAACAGCCTCCGATCCTGCACCACTACAGTTTCTCGCTCCATACGCTGGGTGCGCAATGGGTGAATATTTTAGAGACACCGGAAGACATGCTCTAATAGTTTACGATGATCTCTCCAAACATGCCGTTGCTTACCGTCAGCTCTCCCTTCTTCTGAGAAGACCACCTGGAAGGGAGGCCTATCCTGGAGATATATTCTACCTCCATTCCAGGCTTCTTGAGAGGGCAGCAAAATGGGATGATGCCCATGGAGGAGGTTCTTTGACGGCACTTCCCATAATTGAGACTCAAGCAGGTGATGTCTCAGCATATATCCCAACGAATGTTATATCCATAACAGACGGCCAGATTTACCTTGAGCCTGAGCTATTCTATGCAGGAATAAGGCCAGCTATAAATGTGGGCATATCTGTCTCGAGGGTTGGTGGGAATGCCCAAACGAAGGCTATGAAACAGGTGGCAGGAAGGCTCAGACTCGAACTTGCCCAGTACAGGGAGCTTGCTGCGTTCGCCAAATTTGGAACTGACCTGGACAAAGCAACACAGGCCCTTCTTGCAAGGGGATTAAGATTGACGGAGATACTGAAACAGGACCTTTACGAACCGATCCCTGTCGAAAAGCAAGTGGTGCTATTATACGCAGCCACAAATGGTTACATAGACACCTATCCTGTGAATTTGCTCAAGAGGTACGAAAAGGAGCTTTACGAGTTTTTTGACACTAGATACCCCGACATCTTAAAAGACATAAAGGAAAAAAAGGAGCTCTCTCCCCAGATAGAGGAGAGACTTAACAGGGCCTTGACTGAGTTAAGAGAAATCTTTAAGTACGAAGAATAGAAATGGCGACCCTTAGAGATATAAGACGGAAGATACAGAGCATAAAAAGTACGCAAACGATAACAAGGACGATGAAAATGGTCGCCTCATCTAGGCTCAGAAGATCTCAGGATGAACTGGAAAGATTAAGGCCTTACGCTATAAAGATCGAGGAGCTTAAAGACCGAATTGTCTCAAGTCTGCCAGAAAGCATCCACCCTGTAATAAAAGAGAAAGAGGAAATAAAAAACGTTCTCCTTTTCGCGTGCGCTTCAGATAGAGGACTATGCGGGAGTTTCAATGCAAACGTGAATTTTGCGATAGAGAACTTCATCACCCAGAACAGAGAGAATTATGAGAAGATCGGGTTATACATAGTGGGGAAAAAGATTAGAGATTACTTTGCGAAAAGAGGTGCCCTTATTGTTAAGGAGTTTGTCGAGCAAAGAAGGATAGGAAGAGAGACAGTAGAAGAGATATCTGACGATCTTATCTCTTACTACGTAAAAGGCGAGTTCGATAAGGTATTTGCGGTTTATACGTTCTTTAGGTCTCCATTAAAACAGATAGTTACAGTTGAGGAACTTCTTCCGGTAAAAAGTAAGAGGGCCGACCAAAAGATAGATTATCTCTACGAACCGGACCGGAAGTCCATATTGGAGAGGTTCATACCTCAATATTTAAGCACAAGGATCTGGTACATGATTCTGAATTCGCAAACATCAGAACATGCTTCAAGGATGAACGCCATGGAGAACGCGACCAACAACTGTGGAGAAATGATAAACTTCCTGACCCTTCTTTACAACAAAAAGAGACAGGAGAGCATCACAAAGGAGATGCTCGACATAGTCGGTGGTGCTGAGGCCGTAAAGAAAACGACCTATTAAGGAGGAAATAGATGAGTCAAGAAGTCAAAGGAAAGATAGTCCAGATAATAGGAACAGTCGTTGACGTGAGATTCCCTTCTGACAGTCTTCCCCCAATATACGGAGCCATCTTTGTAACAAACCCGGCAATTGACGATAGAAAGGAGAATCTCGTACTTGAGGTTGCTCAGCACTTAGGAGATAGCACAGTAAGATGCATTGCGATGAACACAACCGACGGCTTAAGAAGGGGCCAGGAGGCAACCTACAAGGGTACGATGATCACCGTTCCTGTCGGAAAGGAAGTTTTGGGTAGGGTCATGAACGTAGTCGGAGAACCTGTCGATGGACTTGGTGAGATAAAGACGGAAAAAAGATATCCAATACACAGGCCAGCTCCTCCTCTCTCAATGCAGAACACAAAAATAGAGTTACTCGAAACCGGGGTTAAGGTCATAGACTTGATTGAGCCTTATCCTAAGGGTGGAAAGGTTGGTCTTTTCGGTGGGGCAGGAGTTGGAAAGACAGTTATAATAATGGAGATGATTCACAATATCGCTATGCATCACGGAGGTATATCAGTCTTCGGAGGGGTCGGAGAAAGGACAAGAGAGGGGAATGACCTCTGGCTTGAAATGAAACAGTCTGGAGTCCTAGATAAATGTGCGCTTATCTATGGTCAGATGACGGAGGTTCCTGGGGCTAGGGCCAGGGTTGGGTTAACTGCCCTTACCGTAGCAGAGTACTTTAGAGATGAAGAAGGCCAGGATGTGCTCCTCTTCATAGATAACATCTTCAGATTCACGCAGGCAAATCAGGAGGTTTCCGCTCTTCTAGGAAGAATGCCATCTGCAGTTGGATATCAGCCAACCTTGGCAACCGACCTTGGAGAGCTTGAAGAGAGAATCACATCCACCCTTAAAGGTTCAATAACATCAGTCCAGGCAGTATACGTACCAGCTGATGACTTAACAGACCCTGCTCCTGCAACAACCTTCGCCCATCTTGATGCGACAACCGTCCTTTCAAGGCAGATAGCTGAGCTTGGCATATACCCGGCTGTAGATCCGCTTGAGTCTACAAGTAGGATTCTGGATCCAAAGATAGTTGGCGAGGAACATTACTACGTTGCAAGGGAGGTACAGAGAATACTCCAGAAGTATAAGGAACTACAAGATATAATTGCCATCTTAGGTATGGAAGAACTCTCAGAGGAGGATAAGCTCCTAGTTTCAAGAGCAAGAAAGATACAGAGATTCTTGTCTCAGCCTTTTTTCGTAGCCGAACCCTTCACTGGTACCCCCGGTAGGTATGTTCCAGTCAAAGAGACCGTAAGGGGGTTTAAGGAGATAATAGAGGGTAAGCACGACGATTTACCAGAACAGGCGTTCTACATGGTCGGAACGATAGACGAGGCTGTAGAAAAGGCAAAGAAGCTTCTGGGTTAAAAGATGGCCAGACTATACGTGGAAATAATAACACCGGAGAGAATCCTTTTTCAGGATGAAATAGACATGATCGAAGCAAGAGGCACACTCGGTGAATTTGGTGTTCTGCCAGGTCATATCCAGTTTCTCACAACCTTGGAGGAAGGGGAAATAAGATGTGTGAAGGATGGAAAAAAAATCTCAATTTCTGCCGGGAAGGGATTCGCCGAAGTTCTAAACGATAAGGTGCTCCTTCTCCTAGAAAAAGGTGAGATATTGGAGCAAGGATAAAAAACCCCGGATATCCCGGGGTTTTTTATTATAACCAGAGGGGACACAAAACGAGTGTTACAGTCGCGATAAGCTTTGCGACTATGTGAAGTGAAGGACCTACAGTATCTTTAAGCGGATCTCCAACTGTATCACCCGTTACAGCTGCCGCATGGGCAAATGAATGTTTAGGGATCACATTCCCCAAATCATCCTTTAGATTCCCATCCTCTATGTACTTTTTCGCATTATCCCATGCACCTCCGCCGTTATTCATAAAGGATGCAAGAAGGATAGCTGCGAAGGTGCCGACCATTAGAAAGGATCCTACGGCGTACGGGGCGTTGATTCCAGTTACCTTGAAGATGGCGAAAAAGATTCCAATCGCCACTGGTAAAAGGACGGGCAGAAGGCCAGGCGCAACCATTCCCCTAAGTGCTGCCCTTGTCGTTATATCGACAGCCCTGGCGTAGTTTGGTCTTGAGGTTCCGGCCAGGATTCCAGGATCTTCCTTTATCTGTCTGCGAACTTCCTCAATTATCTTTGAAGCTGCCTCACCCACGCTTCTCAATCCCCAGGCACTGAAAAGGAAGACCATCATGATAGCCAGAATTCCACCTATTAAGACCTCTGGTATGACTAGATTTATGTTGAAGAGTTCCCCCTCCTTCCCTGTTAGAAGGAGTACCCTGTCAAAATACGCTTGGAAAAGAAGAAAACCTGCAAGACCTGCTGAGACCATTGCGTATCCTTTTGTTAATGCCTTTGTTGTATTTCCTGCCGCATCCAGATGGTCTGTAACACGCCTTATGTTTTCTCCGGCTTTGGTAAACTCGTTTATACCATTTGCATTGTCAGTAATTGGACCAAATGTATCTTCGGCAAGGATAAAAGGACACGTCATGAGCATTCCCATTGTAGCTATGGCTGTTCCATATGCCCCACTTATCCACCATGGAAGGTCAAGACCGGCTTTCACACCAAAATAGTAAGTTAAAAGGAGTGCGACACTGATAACTATCGCTGTGGGCATTATGGTTTCAAATCCCACAGAGAGTCCTGTAACCATAACCGTTGCAGGCCCAGTTTTTGCCGACTCAGCAATTCTTCTGGTTGGTAAATAACGGCTTTCAGTGTAGTACTGAGTTATATAGATGACGACTACACTTGTTAAAATTCCGATAATACCTGCTCCCATAAGGTAGTACCATCCTGAACACATTTCCGCAAACATAAAGTAACAGGTCAAAACCATACCTATGACTGAAAGTACAAGGGCCACATAGTAACCCCTGTTCAATATGTCCATTGGCGGTTCGAACTCTTTTTTACTCCTCACTGAGATAACACCAATCAAACTTGCAATTATTCCAATTGCACGAACAACAAGAGGAAAAAGAACCCATCCAACTGCGACCTCCGGTTTAACACCTGACTTTACTGAAAGGGTATAAAGGCTCGCACCAATTATCATGGCTCCTATGTTTTCTGCCGCTGTTGACTCAAATAGGTCAGCCCCACGACCTGCACAATCTCCAACGTTGTCGCCTACCTGATCTGCAATAACAGCGGCGTTCCGGGGGTCATCTTCAGGGATTCCAGCCTCAACCTTTCCTGCCAGGTCTGCTCCCATATCAGCGGCCTTTGTGTATATACCTCCTCCAAGCTGCGCAAAAAGGGCAACCATTGAAGCGCCGAACCCGAATGCAACTGTTAGATGTGGGGCAATGTGCGGATTTGAGAGACCCCCATAGGCAATAAACATCACAGTCACACCCAGCAGACTTAAGGTAACAATCAGAAACCCAGATACTGCTCCCCCTCTGAGGGCAACGGTTAGTGCCTCATTTAAGCTTCTATGAGATGCAGCAGCGCACCTAACATTTGACTTGACAGCGACCCACATTCCAACTATGCCAGAAACACAGGAGCAGAGCCCACCAACTAGGAAGGCGACTGCAGTTCTCCATCCAAGACCAAAGGCCGTGACGTTGAGCATATCCAGCTCTGCTTTACTGCTTAAACCTCCAATCAAAAAACCGATTATTATGGCCACAACAATGGCAGTTATAGCGATTGTAGAATACTGCCTCCGTATGAAAGCCCATGCACCTTCATTTATTCTGGAGTTGACGTCCCTCATTGCCTCCGTACCTGTATCCAGGCTAAAGATGTACTTTATTAACCAAAGTGCAAAAACTATCCCACATGCACAACCAAGAAAAACGATCCAGAGAAAAGGCCACATACCCAACCTCCTTTATCCTTGATTATGATCCTCGATTAGATATACTACCATTCAGGTTTTGTCAAGAAATTTGAAGCTCCCAGATTCTGTGATTGTGGCTAATAAATAAAGCTAGATCGACGCAAACGCAAATTTAGCCTGTTTAAAAACTTCCCTTTTTTGTGCTATTATTTAGAGAGGCCAGGCCCCGCGCAACAGGGAAGTTATGAATCCCGTCAGGTTCGGAAGAAAGCAGCGGTAGTAACTGACCTGTGTGCCGCGGCAAGCCTGGCCATGTAAATTTCCCAGATGGCTTACACAGTAATAGCCAGGAGATGGAGACCGAAAAAGTTCGAGGACGTAATTGGCCAGCCCCACATCGTCACAACGATAAAAAATTCCATAAGATCTGGTAGAATAGGTCACGCTTATCTTTTCACAGGGCCAAGAGGAGTTGGAAAAACGTCCCTTGCCAGGATTTTCGCAAAAGCTGTAAACTGCGTACATGGGCCAACACCGGATCCGTGCGACAGATGTGAAATCTGTCTTTCAATCAACAACGGTAATTTTGTTGATGTAAACGAAATTGATGCTGCATCCACAAGAAAGATAGATGACATTCGGGAACTTAGGGAACTTGTTAAATACATGCCTTTTAAGGCCAGGTACAAAGTTTACATTTTAGATGAGGCCCACATGTTAACGGGAGAGGCAAAAGATGCCTTTCTAAAAACTTTGGAGGAGCCTCCAGGCCATAACATCTTCATACTTGCCACTACAGAGCCGCAAAAGATACCTCCAACCATAATGTCCAGATGCCAGAGGTTCGATTTTAGAAGGATACCGCAATCCGAAATAATAGGGAAGTTAAGGAGAATATGTGAGGAAGAGGAGATTTCGTATGAGGAGTCGGCTTTTTACTACATAGCCGAAGAGGCAGACGGAAGCTTAAGAGACGCAGAATCTCTTCTCGATAAAGTAATTGCCTTTTCCGATGGAAGAATAACTGAAAAAGATGTAATAAGGGTACTTGGCTTAGTCGAAAAGAGGGTTTTATACGAGCTCTGCTCTTCTATAGCAAAAGAGGATGTGATCTCCGGACTAAAATTGATACAGGAGTGCGTTGAGCGAGGATACGAGGTGACGAGGATATACAGGGGCCTGGTCAACACCTTAAGAAACATACTTTTCGTTAAGCTTTTCGGAGGGATTCCGGATTTTTTATCTCTTGAAAAGGAGGAAATAGAGCAAATTGAGGCCATCACTAAAGATATGGAATATTACGAGATTCAGAACATGCTGAATTACCTTCTTTCAAAGGAGGATCTCTTTAGAGGCACGTTTCCGAGGATAACTTTGGAGGTCCTCTACATAAATCTGTGCAATTTAACGAAACTAAGAAGGATAACCAAAGTTGGTGCTCTGGCTTTAGAGGAAAAAATAACTGAGGAAAAGGATAAAAGGGGGGAGATAACCAGGGAGTTTCTTTTGAACTACATAAAGGGAAAGGTTCCACTATTAGCAAAAGCACTCGAGTCCCAGGAGATTGAGATAGATAAAGGAAGGATCACAATTCTATATGACGACACGCTTAAGATCTTCCTCTCCGACCCCTCCTTTCCCTTGCAGATAAAAAACCTTATTAGGGAAGCAAAGGGTGAAGAAGTGGAAGTTGAACTTAAGGAAAAAAAAGAATTGAAAAAAGACCTTCTCGAGGAGTATATACAGGAGGCTGAAAGGATCTTCAATACCAGGGAGGATACATGAAAAGAGGATTTGATCAGATCTTGCAGCAGGCAAGAAAAATTCAAGAGCAATTCCAAAAGATTGAGGAGGAAGCCGCACAAAAAACAGTGGAAGCCCAATCCGGCGGAGGGATGGTCACATGTGTTGTGAACGGTAAACAGGAAATTCTATCTATAAAGATCTCAGATGAGATATGGGAAGAGAGGGACAAGGAGCTCTTGGAAGACCTTATAGTTGCCGCTGTAAACGAAGGGCTGAAAAAGTCAAGGGAAATAATAAAGGAGGAGATCGCAAGGGTTACGGGTTTTGTAGGCCAAAAGATTCCCTTTTTCCCCTTCTAGATAGTTATGGGTTATCCCGAACCTATCGAAAGGCTGATCCAGAACTTGACTAAACTTCCTGGAATCGGAAGAAAAACTGCAACGAGACTAACTTTTTTCTTATTGAATTCAAAGGAGACCTACGTAAAGGAACTTTCTCAGAGTATGATCGACATAAAAGAGAGGATAAGACTCTGTTCCATTTGCTTCAATATAACCGACGTGGATCCCTGCACAATCTGCACAGATCCGAAAAGGGACAACTCTCCTATATGCGTGGTAGAAGAACCTTCTCATCTTATGGTTATGGAGCAGGCATACCCTGGTGTCTTTAAGTATCACGTTCTACATGGGGTCATAAATCCTCTGGAAGGGATAGGTCCTGAAAATCTAAAAATTCGTGAGCTTATAGAGAGGGTGAAAAGTTCAAAAGTAAGCGAGGTTCTTCTGGCCACAAACCTCAATATGGAGGGAAACGCAACAGCTTACCACATAGCTAATGAGCTTAAGCCATTGGGTGTAAAAGTAACGCGCATAGCTTCAGGTATCCCGGCAGGTGGGGACATAGTGTATGCGGACCCACAGACCATAAGAAGTTCCGTTGAAAATAGAAGGGATATAGTTTGATTTTACCTTTTCAACGATTCCCAGTCCGCCAAAAATCTCTTGATACCTATGTCTGTAAGAGGGTGTTTTACGAGCTGAATCAGTACGTTAAAAGGGATCGTTGCAATATCAGCTCCAGTAAGTGCCGCATCTAGAACATGGATGGGATTTCGGATACTGGCCACAATTATCTTTGTTTGGAAACCGTAATTTGAGAATATCCTTTTAATCTCACGTACTATTTCCATTCCCCTGTGGGATATGTCATCGAGTCTCCCTATAAATGGACTAACATATGTTGCACCGGCCTTTGCCGCAATGAGGGCCTGTGTAGGATGAAAGATCAGGGTAACATTTGTCTTTATTCCCTCCTTTGACAGGTAACTTACCGCTCCTATTCCCTCTTCGGTCATCGGTATTTTTACAACCACATTCTGACCAAGAGATGCCAGCTCCTTTGCCTCCCTGATCATACCATCCTTTTTATCCGATATGACTTCAAGGCTCACGGGCCCATCTACAAGTGAAAGGATCTCTTTGATTAAAATTTCTGGGTCCTTCCTTTCCCTTGCGATAAGCGTGGGGTTTGTAGTTACCCCGTCCACAAGTCCCATTTCGATCCCTTTTCTGATCTCATCAACATTTGCCGTGTCTATGAAGAACTTCATTAGCTCCTCCCTTTATTTAGAATTTCTAAATGATACAAGAAGAAACAGGAAGACTCAAGACTCATTGTGTAAAGGTAGGCCTCTTCCAGACTTTCCCCCCTTGCGAAGGTTCCATGTCCTCTCACAACGACGATCTTGTTTTCTATAAGGGAATTTGAAATCCTTTCTTCTCTCTTCTCGTTTTCATTCACATCAATAAAATGGATAGAACCAACTATCAGCTTCCCTTCCCAGTCCAAAGGAGAAAGATGATCCCTATCTCCAAGGATGGATAGCAAAACCGCATAGGGGGGGTGGGCATGGAGAATGGCCAAAGCATCTGTCCTCCTGTATATGGATATGTGGATACTGGTATCTGAAGAGGCCATAGTTTGCTCCTCCTCAGATGAGCCGTATAGGGGAAGCTTAACTATATCCTCTTCTTTTAAC
>CALKEQ010000002.1 GCA_938084905.1 uncultured bacterium | reverse complement strand
CCCTTCCCTTAGGGCGTAAGTGTTAAGTTTATGCCCGTAGACGGAAAAAGGGAGTAAAAAAAGAAGAAGTGAGAGAAAAGGGACAAAAAACGGTCTTTTCATTCTAGTACCTCCGGTTTTACCCTCTTCAAGTAGAGGATGACAAATCCTGTAATAATGCCCTCCACCAAAGAGATGGGAATATGCGTGAGAATGAGGGTTAAGGCAACCCCTGAAAATCCCCTTTCGGTCTCAATCAATGCCAAACCCATAAAAAAAGCTGCAATAAGGAGAGAGAGAAAACCGCATAGAAAGCCAGCGAGAAATGAGATCTTTCTCCCCTTCTTTGTAAGTTCCTTAAAGAGGAAAGATGATAAAAGGCCAGGAAAAGCCATGGAGAATGTGTTTACACCCAATGTGGTTAAACCCCCAAATTGAAAAAGGACCGCCTGGAGTAGAAGGGCAATGAGGATCGAAGGAAAAATGCTCCATCCGAGGAGTAAACCCATAAGTCCATTTAGGACAAGATGGGCAGATGCTGGCCCTAAGGGGACGTGAATCATGGAAGCTGCAAAAAAAGCTGAGGAAACTACTGCAACCTTTGGAATATCTTTGTTTTTTAACCTCCTAAGTGCCAGTCCCGTTCCTAAAGCGGAAAGTACGGCACCTGTAGCCAAAATAGTCGGTGAAAGTACACCTTCTGAAATGTGCACTACTTCATCTCCCGTGCCCTTACCCAGATAACCCCTGCTATCTCCACCGGGTACTCATTACCGTTCCTCCTCATTTTAAAAGGAGCCTCTGTAATCGCAGAAAATCCCCACCAGCCTGCCTTTGGGATAGCAAAGGTAAGGGTTTTCCCCTGCCTTCACAATACCTTGAAAGGTATTTCCAACCCAAATTCCATACGGTCTTGTAAGAGGAACTATCTCCACTGGAAGCCCCACCTCCCTAAACCACTTTCCCTCTTTTCCCAATGCGTTAATCACAACCTTTGGATAGTGGATTATGAACTTTTCTTCGGAGATTTCCCAATAGGGATTCGGTTCGAAGTAAAAAATGTAGTCTCCTGGTTTTCTGATTGTGTAACTCGCTTCCCAGGTCCTCTTCCCTTTAACTTTTCTCATTTGCAAAGTATTGAGCAGGTCAGTCCTTTCCTCCTCTAAAAGAACGTTAAAGGACCTAGGTTTTTCGAGATCGAGCCAGGTCTGCTCAAAGGGATGCATGAAATAAAGTCTCAGGAAGATTCTTCTTTGGTCATTCTGCCCTATTATGTCTTCCGACGGGATAATCACTGCAAAATGGGCAGACCCATCAAAAACTGATACGAGAACAATAATGAGTCCTAAAAGAGGCGTAAGAAGCCTTCCCATTGACAACCTCCCATTAAAAGTTCAGATTCATCCTCACTCCGTATATATTCGCCAGTTTCGTGCCACCTAAAGGTCTAGCCCGGTCTTTTAAGCGCTGATAATCGAAGGTCAAATCTGAGGAGAGGAATTTGTAAGATATAAGCTCGAACCTAACGTAAGCTTCAATGACCTCTGTACTTTTTATATCTGGGTTTCTAAAAGGAGCCGTAAGGTAAGCATAACCGATCCCAGCCCCATCCCCTTTTCTTCCCCAAAGGTTACCGTTTATACTGACTCCACCCGAGATCATTCTTTCGTAATCAATACGAGCCGAGTCATCTTGCCAACCCGCACGGATGAAAAACCCAAAAGCCTCCCTTTTTATTTCCTGATCAATGGAAGTACCGAAACCTTTAAGCCTTTTTTCACAACTGCCCGTCCAGTTCTCGAACTTTCTATTCGTTGTGTATGCGTAAAACCTGTAATTGCCCGTGCCAAAAGCGCTTTTTATTTCTAACCCGATCTCCGAGCCAATCCACAAATAGTCCTTTTTAGCCATTTGCTCATTTTGGTTTTTCGAACCCATCGCCAAAGCTTTAAGTCGGAGGGGACCCCTTTCCATCTCTAAGGCAAAACCGAGATCGTAACTCGGCAGATTTGCAAGGGGGTTGCGAACGAAGGTCTCGTTCATGAACTGGCTCAGCTCGTCTCCAGCATAAGAGTTATCATCTATAAAGGCCGATGAATCGATTATTCCTCCGGTCATCTTAAAAGAGCCCACGCTCCGCAGCTCAAACTTCTTAGAGAACCATGCCTCCTGCAAATTGTCACGGGAACGTCCATTTATGTTGTGAAGGTCTGAGGAAAGATCATCTGCGTTACATCTCAACGCAAAGGGATAGCCAGATTTTTCCTCGTTGAACCCACTACCCTTTGCAAAACTGGCTCTCAAAAATAGCTCGCTATCCCTAAAAGGGGAATACGAAATGTTAAAGTCCAAAACCAGGCTCCCCCTATCCCTGTTTTTGCTCCCATTAATTTCTCCGCTTACCATCTCCAAAGACTGGTAAACGAATGTCAATGAACCTCCAATTCGTAACTTTTCGGTTACATCTACCGCAACTAAAGAGGCCGGATAAAGAAGGAAAAGAAAAAAGGGAAGAATTCGCCTCATTCTCTTCATGTTATTTTTCTGAAAAATGTAGCATGTCTCTACCACCATGTCAAGGACCAATATCTGAAACGGGCTCTATCAAGCATTTCCACAGCCTCCTTAAACTAAGGCAGTTTTTTAGTCTCATCTCCAGATCAAAAGTAGTCGGCCCCTTTTGACAAGAAAAGTGAGTTCTGTGCTATTATTTTTTTAATGTTCGATGAAAAACTTAAAAGGGTCTTTTCTCCGAGATCTATAGCTGTTGTGGGAGCCTCTGACAGTTTTGACAAACTTGGATACCATGTGATGAGAAGCTTAATAGAGGGTGAGTATAGAGGGGCTATCTATCCGGTCAGCTTCCGCTCGCAGACTGTATGGGGTCTAAGATCTTATAGATCCGTAAAAGATATAGATGGAGAAGTTGACCTTGCCATAATAGTAACTCCACAAACCTTTGTTCCAGAGATCTTGGCCGATTGTGGTAGAAAAGGGGTTTCAGGAGTCGTTCTTATAACCGCAGGTTACAGGGAGTCAGGAAAAGAAGAGGGTCAAAGGCTTGAGGAGGAAATAAGAAGGGTTTCCCTCCATTTCAACATTCCGATCATTGGGCCAAACACATTCGGATTTGTAAACTTGACAGATAAAGTAAACGCCTCCTTTACCTGTGAATTCTCTCTCATAAAAGAAGGGGGTCTCACACTTATAAGCCAAAGTGGAGGGTTTTGCCACCTTATCGGATTTCTTGCCCTTGAAGAAAGGCTAGGTATGGCTAAAATTATGAGTCTGGGAAACAGGGTCAATGTGGATTTCGCCTGCTGTCTAAAGTACTTCCTTGAAGAGGACGAGGCTACCAAGTCCATTGCCCTTCACATTGAGGGGACCGAGGATCCAAGAGGGATCTTTGAGACGGTAGAAAGAGCAAAGAGGAAAAAACCGATCATTGCTTATAAAGCCGGAAAGAACGAAAAAGGTGATCTGGCCAGCAAGTTTCACACTGGCAGCCTTGCCGGAGATTATAGAATCTGGAAGGGTGCCTTCAGGCAGTACGGGATTTTGGAGGTTGAAGATTCGGAAGAGCTTATTGATACGGCGAAAGTTCTCGAGGTATGCCCCCCTTTAAAGGGAAAAAGGATAGCCGTACTCTCAGGCCAGGCAGGTCCAGGAATAATCGCATGCGATGCACTTGAAAGAAAGGGTTTAATCCTTGCCAGATTCACAGAGAGAACGCAGGAAGAGATAGACACCGTACTTCCTCATCTTGCAATGAGAACAAACCCGGTCGATATGGGCCCGGCCTGGTACAATCCGGAAAAGATCATAAGGATTTTAAAAATCGTTCTTTTGGACGAAAATACGGACGGGATAATTTTTATAAATACCTTTGCCTCTGCCAATCTGAGGCTTCCGGCTCAATTACGCAGATTTCTTGAGGAAACTGAACCTTTGCCGAAGCCAGTTATTGTCTGTATGCCATCACCAACAGGAGTTTGGAGCGATGAGATAAAAATGATAGACGGATGTAAGGGGGTAACTGTACTAAAAACACCAGAGAGGGCTTCAAGGGCAATGGCGAACCTTTACATGATCAGTTCGTTTAAGTTGTGTTGAGTAATCTGGTCTAGACTAATAGGTGGAAAGGTGCCTGTACTTTTGGGTATAGATGCTCTAAAGTTTCTAGAGGAAGAAGGATTTCCAGTTCTTAGAAGCAGATTAGCAGTAACTGAGGAAGAAGCTGTAGAGATAGCTAGGGAAATCGGTTTCCCGGTTACTCTCAAGATTTCTGGAAAAAAAACGTTCCACAAGACCGATTTAGGTGGGGTAAAGACGGGAATATGTGAAGAACTCAGCCTAAGGAAGGCCTTCAGGGAGTTGAAAGATTTAGGGCTTGAAGAGTTAAAAGGTATAATCGTCCAGGAGGAGGGAAGAGGGCTCGAAATAATCATTGGAGTCCACTCGGATACGAATTTTGGCAAGGTACTTATGGTTGGACAAGGTGGGATCTACACGGATCTTCTCGGAGATGTGGCCTTTAGACTTCTTCCTCTAAGTGAGAAAGATGCGAGATCTATAATTGACGATCTTTCCATATCGAAGATCTTTTCGTCAAAGAGGAAAGAACTAAAAAGGGTGGCACTTGAAGAACTAGTTATGCGTGTAGCAGAGCTTGCCATAAAAAAAAGCATAATAGAAATGGATCTGAACCCTGTCTTTCTTTTGGATGAGGCAAAAATCTGCGACGCCAAAATAGAGCTTAAAGGAGGATCTTACGAAGAGGATACTCGTAGTTGAGGACGAAAAGGACATAGTAGATATTCTCGTATACCATCTCAAGCAGGAGGGTTTCTCCGTAATTACCGCTTTAGATGGAGCGACTGGCTTAGAGAAAGCGAGAAATGAGAGACCGAGTCTCATCATTCTCGATCTTATGCTTCCGGAGATGGATGGTAAGGACCTCTGCCGGGCCCTAAAGTCTGACCCTCTTACCCAATCGATTCCAATCCTTATGCTCACAGCCAAATCTGAAGAGGTTGATCGAATAATCGGTTTTGAGCTCGGTGCTGACGATTATGTGACTAAGCCTTTCAGCCCCAGGGAACTAGTACTCAGGGTCAAAGCCATACTTAGGAGAAAGGAGAACCCTCAACAACAGGAAAGGATTATAGAAGTTGGGGACATAACTATTG
Organism: uncultured bacterium; assembly: GCA_938084905.1. Classification (GTDB taxonomy): domain Bacteria; phylum Desulfobacterota; class Syntrophorhabdia; order Syntrophorhabdales; family JANXAF01; genus CALKEQ01. The sequence continues at coordinate 241,088 of CALKEQ010000002.1, read as the reverse complement.
ACCTGGATCGCCATCAGGTTTTCATTCAAGGAAAACCGCTTTACCTTACCGCCACAGAATTTAAACTTCTTCTAGAACTCGTTTCAAATAGGGGAAAGGTTCAGAGTCGGGAAAGACTGCTCGATAGGGTATGGGGATACACCTACGAGGGTTATGCAAGAACTGTAGACACCCATATCAGAAGGTTACGCGAAAAACTTGGCAAAAGAGGAGAATTGATCGAGACAGTCCGCGGAATAGGATATCGGTTCCGTGAGGAAATAGATGAGACGAAGGTTCTTTAGAAAGGTTCTTTTCTTGTCCATTCTCCTCGTACTTTCCTTTTTTATCTTCCAGTCCTTTTTTCTTTACCTTCAAAAAAGAACATTTTTGCAGTCCTCCTTTTTGGCCATGCTTCTCCTTTCGCCCATTGCCTACCTTTTTTTCAGGTCCCTCACTAAAGACGTAAAGAATTTAGCTTCCCAGATCCTTGAGAAAAAAAACGGAAAAAAAATCTTCTACCATCTTGAGGACTTACTAACGGATGTCCGGACCGTAATAGATGAGCTAAAAAAAAGGATAGATGATATCTCGAGAGAAAGGGATTTCATCTACCTCCTCTTGGAGAGGCTCACAGATGCAATTCTGATTGTGGACTCAAAAGGAACGATTAGAAAAACGAATCGCGCATTCGAGGAGCTTTTCCAATTGCCAGAAAGCCGAAAGAGCCTCTCCCTTATAGAGGCAATAAGGAGCGTTGAACTGGAAAGGACCTTCAAAGAGGTTATAAGTAGTGGGGATTCTAAAACTATCGAAATTTCCCTTGCCTTTCCGAAAAAAAGGACTTTCGAAGTAAATCTGATACCTATCAAGCTCCGTCAGGATGAAAAAGAGGAGAAGGAAAGTTTATCCAGTGTTCTAATCGTTTTTCATGAGATCACAAGACTTAAGGAATTGGAAAGAATGCGTAGCGACTTTGTGGCAAATGTCTCTCATGAACTTCGAACCCCTCTCACAGCCATAAAAGCCTATACGGAAACGCTTCTTGGGGGCGCATTAAAAGAGGAAGTTGCGCATAAGTTTCTGGAAGTTATAAAAAGGCATGCGGATCGTTTAGAAAGGATAGTCGATGATCTTCTGATGCTCTCAAAGATTGAATTTGAGGAATTCCAGTGGAATAGGGAGATACTCCCTTTAGGCGATCTTGTTGAGGGTGTTCTTGAATGGTTTAGGGATTCATTTGAAAAAAAGAAAATGAAAGTCATATTGAATCCCGTTCCAGAACGACTTAAGGTCTACGGGGACCGTAAATACCTTGAACAGGTCCTTTTTAACCTTCTTGACAATGCTTTGAAATACGGTCGTGAAAATGGAACAGTTATTGTCTCTGTGGTCGAAAGGGACAAAAAAGAGGCAGAGATTTCAGTTAAGGACGATGGGATAGGAATTCCAAGGGAAGATCTGCCACGGATCTTTGAAAGATTTTACAGAGTGGATAAGGGAAGATCGAGGGAACTCGGCGGAACTGGCCTTGGACTCTCTATAGTCAAGCATATTGTTCAAGCTCATGGTGGTCGTGTATGGGCAGAAAGCACTCCCGGAAAGGGATCTACCTTTTATTTTACCCTTCCCCTCGCAAACTTTTGAAAATTCGGATCGAATCTGCAACCAAAGAATTAACAAAAATTTTATCTGATTGTAATCTACGTGTAACATTTTTGGCCTATCCTTTCAAAAAAGATGGGGCCTAGATGGCCAAAAAACTTTAAAAAAGGAGGTAAAGATGAAGAAGCCTATTTCACGCAGATTTAAAGCGCTACTGATTGGGCTATCTTTCTGCGCGACTCTCATCATTCTGGGGTCATTTACGGGATCTTTCGCCCAAGAAAAGATCGTAAGGATCGATGGTTCGAGCACAGTCTATCCTATAACAGAGGCGGTTGCAGAGGAGTTTCAGAAATTCAAGAAGGGAAGTGTGAGAGTAACTGTTGGGATATCTGGAACAGGTGGTGGATTTAAAAAGTTCTGCAGGGGTGAAACTGACATTTCAAATGCCTCAAGACCGATTGTAAAAAAAGAGATTGAAGCTTGCAAGCAAGCCGGGGTAGAGTATATTGAGTTGCCAGTGGCTTATGACGGAATGGCTGTTGTTGTGAATCCGAAAAATAACTGGGTCAGCTACATGACTGTTGCGCAGCTAAAGATGATATGGGAGCCTGAGGCGCAAGGGAAGATTAAAAGATGGAATCAAGTGAATCCCAATTGGCCAAACTATCCTCTCAACCTGTACGGAGCAGGTGTCGATTCTGGAACCTTTGATTACTTCACAGAGGCTATCGTTGGAAAAGCGAGGGCAAGTAGGGGCGACTACACCGCGAGCGAGGATGATAATGTTCTAGTCCAGGGTGTTGCTGGCGATCCCTATGCGCTCGGTTACTTCGGATACGCTTACTATGCCGAGAACAAAGACAAGCTAAAAATCGTTCCCATTGATAATGGAAAAGGGCCAGTTGCGCCGTCTGAGAAAACGATTATGGACGGAACCTATCAGCCTCTTTCAAGACCTATCTTCATTTACGTAAACAAAAAATCGGCTGAAAGGCCGGAAGTTAGGGAATTTGTCGAATTCTATCTGAGAAACGCATCCCGCCTGGTCAAACAGGTAAAGTACATTCCACTCCCTGAGAAGGCTTATAAATTGGCTGAGGAGAGGTTCGCAAAAAGAAAGACAGGGACGGTTTTTGGTGGTGAGCCAAAAACGGGGATAAAGGTTGAAGACCTTCTTCGGTTGGAAGAAAGGAAGTAGTTTCCAATATGTTTAGGTCAATGAACCCAAAAACAGAGCGGACAAAAATAAAGGAGAAGGTTATTGAGGGCGCTCTCCTTTTGAGCGCCCTCTCATCTGTTTTTATTACGTTAAGTATCGTCTTCATCCTCTTTTATGAGGCTATAGGCTTTTTCAAATACGTCTCCCTAATCGAATTCATCACTGGTACGAGCTGGACACCCCTTTTCGCAAAGCCCACCTACGGGATTCTTCCCCTTGTATGTGGAACCCTTCTCGTAACTGTCATAGCCATTATCGTTTCCCTTCCCGTCGGTCTTGTTGTCGCAGTATTCTTAAGCGAGTACGCTCCACCCAAGGTAAGAGATGTTGCAAAACCTATCCTCGAACTCCTTGCAGCAGTTCCGACGGTAGTTTACGGTTATTTTGCCCTTCTCTTCCTTACCCCCTTACTTCAAAGAATCATCCCAAACCTTTCAAGCTTTAATGCTCTAAGTCCCGGGATCATTATGGGGATTATGATCATCCCATACGTTAGTTCCATGTGCGAAGACTCGATGAGGGCGGTTCCAATGCACATAAGGGAAGGATCTTACGCTACAGGGGCTACAAAATTTCAGACTGCCTTCAAAGTCGTTATTCCTTCAGCTTTTTCAGGCATAGCAGCCGCATTTCTTATCGGAATTTCAAGGGCGATAGGTGAGACTATGGTGGTCGCAATAGCTGCCGGCATGATGCCCAATTTAACCTTCAATCCCTTAGAACCTGTTCAAACTCTCACTGCCTATATAGTTGGAGTAAGCATCGGAGATGTTCCCCACGGAACTCTCGAATATAGAAGCATATTTGCGGCAGGCGTTACACTTTTTGTCATGACCCTCATTTTAAATATCGTAGGTTTTCTATTAAAAAGAAGGATTCGCGAGGTGTATTGAGCATGGTTAAGGAAATGGATGAACGAGAAGAAATCAAAAGAATCATCGCACAGAATAGATTGAGGGACAAAATCTTCTGGATTCTCGGCCTTTTATTCACAGTAGTTGGGTTTGTTGTTCTTTTCGTCCTTTTGTTAGATCTATTCATGGACGGTCTTCCCCGGTTGAAGTGGTCCTTTTTCGTCTCATACCCTTCCCGTTTTCCAGAAAAGGCTGGCATCCTTTCAGCATGGGTGGGGACAGCGCTCCTTATGGTCGTCACAGCTTTAGTGGCGATTCCTTTGGGAATTGCTGCGGGAATATATTTGGAAGAGTACGGTAGAAAAAACTTCATTACTCACTTGATCGAGATCAACATGAGCAACCTGGCTGGGGTCCCATCGATAATTTATGGACTTCTCGCACTCGGGCTTTTTGTCTACTTCTTCCGTTTTGGTGAAAGTATTTTAACTGGAGGACTCACCTTAGGTCTTCTCATACTTCCCTATGTGGTAATAGCTACCAGGGAATCGATCCGATCTATACCAAACTCAATCAGGGAAGCCTCTTATGCCCTTGGTTCCACAAAATGGCAGACTATTAGACACCACGTTCTTCCCTATTCATTAGGAGGAATCTTAACAGGAATAATAATCGGTCTTTCACGAGCAATTGGAGAAACGGCTCCCATTATTACTGTCGGTGCTTTAACCTTTATCGCATTTTTACCCTCTTCTCCAATCTCTACCTCCTTTCCGTTCCTCTCATTCAAGTGGCTATTCGATCCTTTCACTGCCATGCCAGTTCAGATGTTTAACTGGATTTCAAGGCCTCAAAAGGAGTTCCATCTCAACGCTGCAGCCTGTGGGATTGTCCTTCTCATTATGACCTTACTTATGAACGGACTGGCAATCTATCTAAGATACAGATTCAGGAAAAGAATAAGGTGGTAAAGGAGGATATGCACTTATGGAATGGACCATTCAGGATGAGCTCAAGGCGGAAGTGAGAAACCTCAATTTTTATTACGATCAGGTGCAGGTATTAAAAAATGTGAACCTCCCAATTGCGAAAAATAGAATCACCGCTCTGATCGGTCCCTCCGGATGTGGGAAGACCACATATCTTAGATGTTTCAACAGGATGCACGACCTCTATCCAAATACCAGGTACGAAGGTGAGATTATACTCTATCCTGAAGGCGTGAATATTCTAAGTCCGAAAATAGACCCCATAGAGGTGAGAATGAGAATAGGGATGGTCTTCCAAAAACCGAACCCATTTCCAAAGACAATTTACGAAAATGTAGCATATGGATTGAGAATAAGGGGCGAGAAGAGAAAAAACCTAATTGATGAAAAAGTGGAAAAAGCTTTAAGGCAAGCCGCTCTTTGGGATGAGATTCAGGGGAGGGTCTACGATTTGGCCTTCAATCTCTCAGGAGGCCAGCAGCAGAGGCTGTGCATCGCAAGGGCACTTGCCACAGACCCGGAGATTCTCCTCTTCGATGAACCGACTTCTGCTTTGGATCCTGCTGCTACCTCTAAAATTGAGGAGCTAATCATGGAGCTTAAAAAAGAGGTGACGATTGTGATCGTCACCCATAATATGCAGCAGGCCGCTCGTGTTTCTGACTACACGGCATTTATGTACTGCGGAGAGATCATCGAGTTTGACAGGACGGAAAAGATCTTCACTCAGCCATCGAAAAAACTAACTGAGGACTACATAACAGGCCGCTTTGGCTAAAAATTGATGGAGGGTATTTATGATCACCGAGACACGACTTCAAAAGGAGTTAGAGTCCTTAAAAGAAAACCTTCTGAAGATGGCAGCAATGGTGGAAGAGGCCATAGGGAACTCTGTTCAATCGCTCGTTAAAAGGGACTCTGAGCTGGCAAAAAAGGTTTTCCAAATGGAGGAAGAGATTAACAAGATGGAACTCACAATCGACGATATGTGCCTGAGATTGCTTGCCCTAAGACAGCCCGTGGCCGTCGACCTTCGGTTTATCACATCTGCAATGAAGATCGTTACAGATCTTGAAAGAATGGGGGACCAGGCTGTTAACATTGCAGAGAGGGCAATAACACTCAATCAAGAACCTCAGCTTAAGCCCTACATCGATATCCCGAGAATGGCAGAGCTAACCCAGTCAATGGTCAAGGATGTTTTGGACGCCTTCGTCAACAGAGATTCCAAACTGGCCAGGTCGGTCTGTGAGAGGGATGATCTGGTGGACAGCCTCAACGATCAGGTATTTAGAGAGCTTCTAACGTACATGATGTCTGACCCAAAGACGATCCCCAGGGCTGCCCATCTTATGATCGTCTCAAGGTGCCTGGAAAGAATTGCCGACCATGCAACCAACATAGCTGAGGATATAATCTTCATGGTGGATGGACTGGTGATTAAACACCATGCGGATGTGAAAAAGGAGGAGTAGACGAAGAAAAGGGCTCTAAAAAGAGCTTTTATGCATTCTCCCTTTTTTTATTGCCGAAAAGATCTGAAAAAGAAGGAGGAATAAGGCAACGGCCATAAAGGATAGGGAAATCGGTTTTGAAAAGAAAATGGAAAAACTGCCTCCAGATAAACTTAGGGACTGTCTGAAGCTAGATTCTAAAAGCGGGCTCAGTACGTAAGCCATAACAAGTGGGGCTGCCTCAAACCCGAACTTCCTCATAAGGTAGCCTACAAAGCCAAAAAAAACCATTAGATAAATCTCAAAGATCGAGTTGTTCAAGGAGTAGACACCAACTATGCAAAAGAGGAGGACGATCGGAAAGAGGTACTTGTACGGTATTCGCAAAAGCCTGACCCATATCCCTATGAGCGGCAGATTGAGCAGAAGAAGCATTATGTTCCCAACGTACATGCTCATAACCAGCCCCCAGAAGACATCTGGATGTTCTTTGAGTAAAAGGGGGCCTGGCTGAATATTGTGGATCAGCAATCCTCCATACAGGACAGCCATAACAACGTTGGAAGGGATCCCAAGAGAAAGGAGGGGGATAAGGGAAGATTGGGCTGCAGCGTTATTGGCCGATTCAGGGGCAGCTACCCCTTCTATTAGGCCAGTTCCGAACTTTTCCGGAGTGGAAGAGAACCTCTTCTCAACAGCGTAAGCGACAAAGGAAGCGAGAACAGCACCACCTCCGGGAAGGATACCTACTATAAAACCAACGATCGATCCCCTTATTATCGCCCACTTTGCACTTACCCATTCTTTTAGGGACCTGTAAAGGCCAGCAATCTGCGTCCTGTATATCTCCCTCGTCAGTTCTTCCTCTAAGTTTATCAAAATCTCGGATACGCCGAATAAACCCATAACAAGGGGAACAATTCCAACTCCATCCATCAGTTCCTTAAACCCGAATGTGAACCTCGGCCTTGCCGTGAAAGGATCAAGACCTATGAGACCGATAAAGAGTCCAATAAGTGCCATCATTAGGGCCTTAAGCATAGAACCACGGGTGAGAAAGGTGAGGATAACGAGGCCCATGCATACAAGTGAAAAATATTCGGGAGGACCGAACTTAAGAGCGAATTTTGCGATGGGAAAGGCCAAAAACATGAGTCCAAAGATAGAAAGAGTACCGGCTATAAATGACCCTATAGTTGAGACGCCAAGTGCAATCCCAGCCTTCCCTTTTTTTGCCATCTCATATCCATCAAGGCAAGTGATAACCGTTGAAGCCTCGCCAGGAATATTTACGAGAATTGAAGTAATGGAACCTCCGTACTGGCAACCATAATAGATTCCTGCGAGCATAATTATTGCGCCAACAGGTGAGATGTGAAATGTCACGGGAAGTAAAAGAGACATAGCTCCGGTCGGACCTATACCTGGCAGCACACCGATTAAAGTTCCAATGAATACCCCGACAAAGCAGTAAAAGAGATTCTCCGGTTGCGTTGCCACGGAAAAGCCGTAAATGATGTACTCAGCAATTCCCATATTATCCAGGTTTGAGATAATCCCAAATTAACCCTGTGGGAAGGGGAAGCTGTAAGCCTCGAGCGAAGAGGAAATAGAAGATGAAAGAGATGAGAACTGAAAAGAGAAGTGACTTCCTCAAACTTTCCCCTCCAAAGGAGTAAAGCAAAAAGAGCATCAAAAGGAAAGTCACGGCCAAAAATCCGAGAAACCGCAAAAGGAAGGCGTAAAGGAAGAGAAGGAAGAGGAGATAGACCGGTTTTCTCCACGTAGCGACCCCGATCGGTCCTCCCCTCCCTTTCATGACTTTTAAGTAGCTACCAAAAAGCAAATACGCAGAAAGAAGGGCTAGGACAAATGAGATCCAGAAAGGGGCAAACCCCTCCCCAGGGTTATCCGGTCTTCCAAGTCCTATTCTATAAGCCTTGTAGCAGATAAGGGAGGCCATCGCAAGAAGTAGGGAACTGGAATAGAGATTATGTCTCTCCATCTCCCGCTTTACTGTTTTTTCTGGGTCTTATGCATATTCGCATCCTTTATCAGTTTTTCGTAGATTCCACTGACCTTTCTTAAGTAATCGGTCACCTTTTCTCCCGTCATAGCAACGATTGATATCTCCTGCTCAGCCGCTATTCTTTTGAAGGTCTCGCTCTTCATACCTTCCAGAAATCCCTTTTCTAAGGTTTTTTTCACGCTTTCAGGAATCCCTTTTGGTGCAAGTATTATGGCAAGGAGTGGAACCTCAAAATTGTAACCAAAGTCCTTGAAGGTGTATTGGCGGTCTTTAACGTAATCTATATGCTCATCGGAGAGTATGATTCTGATGTTATTGGCAAGAACATGGCTTCTATAAGGCGCAGCAGTTCCACCTCCAACCATTACATGTCCACCAAGAACTGCAGTCATGGTTGGGGCATCGCAAGCGTAAGGTACACCTTTAAATGTAAAACCTTCTATCTGGGAGATCTTTACCATACCGAAATAGAAAGAGGATGCTGTGCAATGTCCGAATGTTAATTGTCCCGGGTTCTTCTTAGCCCACTCAACAAGATCGGACCATTTTTTAAAGGGGCTATCAGCCCTGACCGTCCACACAGTCTTCCACTTTCCAATGATCATGAAATGGTCCACATCTTTGAAGGGATCGTACTCAAGATCCATCATATGTGGTGCTCTTGTTATTGCGGTGTCGGTGGTTAAAAGCAAAGTATAACCATCTGGCTTCTCACCCTTGAGAAGAGATGTGGCAACAGTTCCACCTCCTCCCGGCTTGTTCACGACCACAATCTTCTGGCCTAAGATCTTCTCAGACGCTTCCGCAAGGGCCCTTGCCAGTACATCGGCGGATCCTCCAGCGGGAAGACCAACCCAAAGATTTATCGGACGGGAAGGAAAGTGTGACTGAGCCTCCGCAAAGGAAGAAAGCAAGAGAAATAAAAAGATTGAAAGGATCAATTTTTTCATCTTCTCCCCCCTTCTTTCAATCTTCAATTATCTTGATTTTTGCCCCAAGGGATGTCATTAACTCGTAAAAGTTCGGAAACGAAACATTGCAATACTCGGCGTCAGAGATTTCAGTTTCACCTTCTGCAACAAGTGCGGCAACGGTAGTTGCCATAACTATTCTGTGATCGTGCCTTCCGTTGATCTTGGCTCCTCTAAGATTGGAAGGATAGATGATGAGAGTACCACCCTTTTCCTCTATATGGGCACCCATCTTCGTCAGCTCCTCTCTTATGGATCTTGTTCTGTCAGTCTCCTTAAGACGGCTAGCTCCAACATTTCTAAGGACGGTCTTCCCCTTCGCTTGTGTCCCAAGAACCGCAAGTATGGGGACAGCGTCGGGTGTGTTTGAGCAGTCTATTTCTATCCCTTGAAGATCACCTCCCCCTTCTACTGTTATCGTTCTTCCCTCATCAGAAAAGGTGACTTTCGCACCCATCTCCTTAAGGATGAAGGGAAAGATTTTCTCCCCTGCAAAATCATTAGGGTCCATGCCGGTAAATGTGACCTTCGATTCAGTTATAGCTGCTGCTATCATCGGATAACCTGAACTTCCCCAGTCAGAAGGGATCTCCGCTGAGAAACTAGTGTAACGTTGATTACCCGGTACTGTAAAAACCTCGTAATTTTCGTTTTTTGCAAAAACACCTGCCTTTCTCATCCAAGCTATTGTCATGTCGATGTACGGTCTTTCGTAGAGGTTCTCCACGTAAACTGTAACTCCCTTTTCCGTTAAAGCTCCAGCAATTAGAAGTGGTGTGAGCCACTGGGAATTTATTCCTGGAAGGCGCGTCTTCCCCCCTTTCATAGGTCCTTTTATAACCAAGGGGGCTGTTCCGGTAGATCTTGTTGAGAAAACCTGAGCTCCCAGATCGTTTAGCGCATCGATCAGGGGTTGTGCAGGCCTGTAGCGGATTTGATAGTCACCTGTGATCACAGAATAGCCATCGATCAGCGCACAAAGTGCCGTAAGTATGTAAAATCCGGTACCAGAATTACCAGCATCAAGAACCTGCTCCGGTAATTTTGGACGATTAGAGACCCCCTCAAATACCCAAAGTCTTGGATCGTCGACTTGTGCCTTTGCTCCAAGTTCTCTCATCATTCCAACTATGGAGAAGCTGTCCCTGCCAGGAAGAGGGTTTTTTACCGAGGAGATACCGTCAGCAAGACCCCCAAGAACTATGGCCCTTGCAGTTGCCGATTTATTTGGTGGAATAGTTGTTTCTCCTTGAAGATTTGAACGGGAAACCAGAAATCTCATTTTTTCCTCCAGAGATCAAATTTTTTCGTATCCTCTCAATCTGGAAATTCTCGAAGCAGCATCTAGGAGAGAAGGAAGGTAGTTATGAAGAAGTTCATCGAGAGTTACAAGATTCGCAAAGACAGGTATGTTTACTGCCGCATCTACAACGCCTTCGTGGTTAAATATGGGAGCTGCAATAGCCCTCAATCCTTTTACGTAGGATTCATCATTTACGGCATATCCCTTTGCTCTTATCTCTTTCAGTCTCTCCTTAAGGTTTTCCAGATCGACCTCCAATGAGTTATCAGAGTATTTCTTTTTGATTTCTGCAAGAATCTGTGCTAGTTTCCAATCCTCCATATATGCGAGTATTACCTGACCGATCGATGTATTATGGGCACTCAGTCTGCTTCCCACGTAAAGCTCTATGTTGAGTATCTGTCTTTTTTTTATCCTCTCAATGTAGACTATCTCGCATCCATCCAAAATCCCTAAGTTAACGTTCTGGCCCGTTTTATCTGACAATTCCTGAAGAATGGGGAGTGCCACTTCCCTAACATCTATCGATGATAGGACAACGTATCCGAGGGACATTACCTTTGGAGATAGATGGTAGGTACCAGTTAGGGGATCGTACGTTACGTATTTAAGGGACAAAAGCCCCTTTAAAAAACGGATCACGGTTGCCTTTGGCAATTTCGTTCTTTCAACTATGTCTTTCAGCCTCAACCTTGGAGAGGAAGGACTAAAAGCTTCCAGAATTGAGAAACCCCTCTCAAGGACCGAAAAAAGGCTATTGCCTGCCATCTGGTCCGTCAAGTGAACCCTAAAATTTACAGTACGATCCAATCATATGGAAAAGAGGGACCTTTGTCAAGAAAAAATTAATTTTAAGCCTTGTGGAGAAGGAGGAATTGTAATAAAATATTTTTCGGCTATGCGAGAGTGGCGGAATTGGCAGACGCACTGGACTTAGGATCCAGCGGTCTTAGGACCGTAGGGGTTCAACTCCCCTCTCTCGCACTCAAAGAACTCCCTTTGTCGATGGAATGTCTAACTTTCCTTCTATTACCCTCACAGCCATCCTCATTGCCAGACCAAAGGCTTTGAAGATCGATTCGGCCTTGTGGTGCGGATTTTCACCAGATATCAAATGGATATGTAACGTTGTTTTCGACTCGTTTGCAAAAGCCAAAAAAAAATCTTTAACGAGACCTGAATCAAAGCCACCCACAACCCCTTCAACTTGCCCTTCTATGCGGAGATAAGGTCTTCCGCTTATGTCGACAGCAAAAAGGCAGAGTGCCTCGTCCATTGGAACTATCGCATGCCCGTATCTCGTTATACCCCTTTTTTCTCCAAGAGCCTTAAAAAAAGCAGCTCCAAGACAAAGCCCTATATCTTCGACAATGTGGTGGGGATCAACTTCAACGTCTCCTTCTGCTTCAACCTCTAAGTCAAAGTTGCCGTGTTTTGAGAAAAGCTCTAGCATGTGGTTTATGAAGGGGATCTGTGTAGAGATTCTATAAGTTCCTTCACCGTCAATGCCCAAAGCCACCCTTACTTCCGTTTCCTTCGTTTTCCTTTTTACTTCCGCCTTTCTTTCCATTTCTCCCTCACGGTATAACTTTGTTCAGGGGATATTCAACAATCCCCTGTGCACCGGCTCTTTTGAGCTCAGGGATGATCTCCCTCACCACCTTCTCGTCAACTATAACTTCAACAGCCACCCAGTCCTTATCGTATAGGTTCGAAATTGTTGGTGTGTGTAAAGAGGGGAGGATCTTTGTAACTTTCTCCAGCTTCTTCTTTGGAACGTTCATCTTTAGACCAACCTTCTCCTCTGCAAGAAGCGCGCCTCTCAGCAACATAACGATATTCTCTATCTTTCTCTTCTTCCATTCGTCCTTCCAAGAGGCCCTGTTCGCAATCACAACTGTCTCAGACTCTAAGACCGTCTCAACAATTCTAAGATTATGGGCTTTAAGAGATGACCCTGTCTCAGTTACCTCAACTATTGCGTCTGCTAGAAGAGGTGGTTTTACCTCTGTGGCACCCCAGGAGAATTCAACGATCGCCTCTATTCCTCTCTTTTTCAAATACTTCTTTGTGAAGTTGACGAGCTCTGTTGCTATCTTCTTACCCCTTAGGTCTTCCAGGCTGTTAATCGGCGATGAGTAGGGAACAGCAACGACCCATTTTACTCCCTTGAACCCCACCTTTCCGTATTTTAGCCTTTCCACCTCAACAACCTTCGCTTCCTGCTCAAGTACCCAGTCCAATCCAGTTATCCCTACGTCCAGTATTCCATTTTCTACGTATCTCGGTATCTCCTGTGCCCTGATAACCAAACCTTCCAACTCACTGTCATCTATTATCGGGACGTAGGACCTCTCCGGAAGCTTTATGGAAAAACCGGCATTTTTAAAAAGCCTAAAGGTCTGTTCCTGAAGACTACCTTTGGGAAACCCAATCCTCAATTTCATGTTTCATCTCCTTTCTGGCCCTAATAGCCTCTTTATGGCAAAAAAGTCCCTCTATTTCCGCAATCCTTTCGGCCTGGCTTCCATACCTTTCTATGAAGGAAAAATCCACCTCCACGGCTATTCTTTTTCTTCTGAAACTTTCGACCGAGAGACCCCCAAGAAATCTGCCCGATCCACCAGTTGGTAAGATATGGTTTGTGCCTATATAGTAATCTCCGAGCGCTGTTGGGGTTGAGATACCAACGTAGGTAATGCCAGAATAAAAGACCTTTTCCTTCAAATCCTTATCCCCTATTATCTGCAAGTGCTCAGGAGCTAATCTGTTTATGGCAGATATTGCTGTTTCACGAGAGTTGTAATGGACGAAAAATGTCCTTTCGGAAACTACCTTGCTCATGATCCCCTTCCTCTTTGATCTTTGGAGGTTGATCTCAAGGTGAGAGATAACGTCCTTTATATGTTCCACATCTGGAGAAAAAAGCCAAAGTACTGCCATCTCATCGTGTTCTGCCTGAGATAGAAGGTCCTTTGCAATGATCTCTGGAAAGAGGGGTTCTGTCGCCAAAATTAGGAGTTCGGAAGGTCCAGCTATAGTATCTATGCCAACAGAACCGAAACATTCCCTTTTTGCCTCCTCCACGTATGCGTTCCCAGGTCCAACGATCATATCAACTTTAGGGACTCCTCCAACACCCATAGCAAAGGAAAATATGGCTTGTGCGCCTCCTAGGCGGTAAACGTTCTCAATTCCCAAAATCTCCGCACAAGCGAGGATGTAGGGGTTTACACGGCCACCCGGTGAAGGGGAGGTCACGTGTATCTCTTTGACATGTGCAAGCTGAGCAGGAACCGCAGCCATAATTAGGGAGGAAGGGTAGGAAGCCTTTCCTCCAGGTGCGTATATGAGGACTTTTTCTACTGGCACGTAATCCTCTTCAACCCTAAGACCCCCTCTATTTATAACCTTTTTTCCGTATTTTCTCTGTCTGTGACATTCTCTTACCCTTTCCACCATGCCCCTAAGTACCTTCAAGTCGTAGCTATTAACACTTTTTGCGCCTTCTCTAATCTCCTCCCTTGTCAGTTGAAAAGGGTATTCCTTATCCCAACCATCGTACTTCTTACAGAGCTCAAGGATAGCCCTTTCTTTGTCCTTTTCTATCATCTCCTTTATCTTTAGGACCTTAGGCCTTATTTTTCTCGATTTCTTTGACCTTAGGTCAAAAACGGACAGAAAGAGTTGATCATATTCCCTTTCGAGCTGCCATATCTTCATCCTTAACCCTCTCTATTTTCGCTCCGAGAGCCTTTAGCTTTTCCTCTATTCTCTCATAACCTCTGTCTATGTGGTATATGCGAGAAACCTCCGTTATACCGGATGAACGAAGACCGGCCAAAACAAGGGAGGCCGAGGCTCTCAGATCGCTTGCCATAACCTTTGCTCCTGATAGGTACTCAACTCCCCTTACTATCGCCGTTCTTCCACAGAGCCTTATGTCAGCACCCATCCTCTTCAGCTCAGCCACATGGAGCATTCTATTTTCGAAGATGTTTTCAGTGATTGTGCTTACCCCATCTGCCACACACATAAGTGCCATAAACTGCGCCTGCATATCAGTGGGAAAACTTGGATAAGGCATTGTCGAAACATCGCAGGCAAAGGGTCTTCTCCTTCTCATAGCTGCAAGGATGGTCCCATCCCCTTCCACTATATCCATTCCCGCCTCTTTCAGCTTATCTATGACAGCTCGCAAATGTTCCGGTATGCATCCTTTTATCGCCACTTCACCTCCTGTTATTCCACACGCAACGAGGAAGGTACCAGCCTCTATCCTGTCAGGAATGACAGAATAGTCACAAGGCCGAAGATTTGACACACCCCTTATCCTTATAACATCCGTCCCTTCCCCCTCTATCTCCGCTCCCATTTTTTTCAGCATGCGTGCAAGGTCAACAACCTCTGGTTCTTTCGCCGCATTCTCAAGGATAGTTTCTCCTTCCGCCAAAGTTGCAGCCATCATCAGATTTTCAGTCCCCCCGACTGTCTTTATTGGAAAGGATATTCTGGCACCTTTTAAGTTCTCACCATTTACATGTATGTACCCCTCTTTCATCTCTACATGACAACCCATTTTTTTTAGGCCCTCTATATGAAGATCTATAGGCCTTACTCCTATTGCACAGCCTCCAGGATAGGAGACGACAGCCCTTCTCATCCTGGCGACAAGCGGCCCCATCACAAGAACCGATGCTCTCATCCTTTTTACAACTTCATAAGGAGCAACGTACTTTTCCGCTCTCTCACTATTGACTAAAAGTCTTTTCTCCCCTTCCCATAGAATGTCGCATCCAAGGATCTTAAGTAGTTCAATCATCGTGTAAACGTCATTTAGCCTTGGAACGTTATCTATTCGGAAGGTCCCCTTACAGAGCAGGGTTGCTGAAAGTATAGGGAGAACGGCGTTTTTTGAACCGCTAACGCGTATTTCTCCCTCTAGTCTTACTCCACCTTCTATGATGAACTTTTCCATGTTGCCTTAACCACCCTATCTGCTCCAGAGTAGTCCTTGATGATAAAGACGTGAAAGTTTTTACGTGTAAGAACCGAATATGCAATCTCAGCCTGATCCTTATTACCAACCTCAATCAGAACTGCACCCTCTTCTAAAACGTAACGGTCCGCTTCGTAAAGGAACCTATCGATCAATCTTAGACCATCCTCCCCTCCGTAAAGAGCCAAGTGCGGCTCATAATCTTTAACATCCTTCGGTAGGTTCTCCATCTCCTTCTCACTTACGTAGGGAAGATTTGCAATAAGTAGATGGAACTTCTTTTTTGGCCCTATTGCGGAAAAAAGGTCAGATGACAGAAAAAAGACCCTTTCTCCTACTCCGTTTAAGAAGGCGTTTTTTTTCGCTAAAATGAGAGCCTTTACGGATATATCCACACAAAAAGCCAAACAAGAGGTTCTTTTTGCAAGTGTTATCCCTATTGCCCCAGATCCTGTCCCCATATCGAGTATCCTTTTACCTTCTCCATTTTTCAAAATTTTTTCTGCTTCCTCAACCATAAGTTCAGTCTCCGGTCTGGGTATGAAGGTCGACTCGTCCACTAGAAAATCGAGTGAAAAGAATTCCTTTTTTCCTGTAATGTAGGCAAGGGGTTTCCCCCTTTTACGCTCACACAAAAGTCTTTCTATAAGTTCAACCTTTTTAGGATTAATCTCTCCGTCAAGATTTGCAATGAGCCTTTCCTTTTTTTCATCAAGCGCGTACGAGGCTATGTAGAGAATCTCGTTCTTAGGTAGGTCCTTTTCCCTTTTTAGGATCTCACGGAGAGTCAACGCAACCCTCTACTCTTCAGTGCCTCAGTTTTGAAATGCTCAGTCACAGGGATGATTATCTCATCTAAGTCTCCGTCCATTATGTCCTGGATCTTGTATACGGTTAGCCCGATCCTGTGATCGGTTACCCTGCCCTGGGGAAAATTGTAAGTCCTTATCTTTTCGCTTCTCTCTCCAGTGCCAACCTGCTTTCTCCTCTCTTCAGAGATCTCCTTTTCCTTCTGTTTTTCCACCATCTCTTTTAGTCTTGCCCTCAAAACCCTCAGCGCCTTAGCCTTGTTCTTATGCTGAGATTTCTCGTCCTGACATGTGACGACAATGCCTGTGGGGATATGGGTAATACGCACTGCAGATTCAGTTTTATTTACGTGCTGACCACCTGGCCCACTTGCTCTGAAGACATCTATCCTTAAATCATCAGGATTTATTACGATCTCTGTTTCCTCAGGTTCGGGTAGGACAGCCACAGTTACTGTGGATGTATGAATCCTTCCCTGAGCCTCAGTCACCGGAACCCTCTGAACCCTATGTACGCCACTTTCATATCTCAAAAGATTGTAAGCCTCCTTCGAATCGATCACTATTATAGCCTCCTTAACTCCTCCAAGGTCAGACAATGAGAGACTTACGATCTCGGTCTTCCACTTTTTCTTCTCCGCATACTTAAGGTAAGCTGATAAGAGTTCTCCAGCAAAAAGGGCAGCCTCCTCTCCTCCAGTGCCTGCCCTTATTTCCAGAAACATGCTTTTTACTTCCTGTTCATCCTTTTTCAAAAGTTCATCCCTTATTTTCCTTTCCAACTCCTCCTTTTGCCTTGTGAGGGCTTTCAGCTCTTCCTTAGCAAGCAACTTTATATCCTCGTCTTTCTCCTCTTCAACCATTTTCTGGATCTTCTCCTCCTCTTCAGTTACCCGCTTCCATTCCCTGAAAAGCCTGACAGTTTCTTTAAGCTCGTTGTAATCCTTAGCTATCTTTCTATACTTCTCCACATCTGAGAGCACATCTGGCTTTGCCATCTCCATTTCTAGCTCTTCGAATCTGGCCTCTAACTCTTTAAGTCTCTCAAACATTATCTCTTCTTGTACCTCTTCTCAAATCTCTCAACCTGACCTGCACTATCTATTATCTTCTCCTTCCCAGTGAAAATAGGGTGGCACTTGGCGCAGATATCCACATTTATCCTTTCCTTTACAGACAGGGTTTCGAATGTATTTCCGCACGCGCATCTAACTTGTGCCTTTTTCAAAACAGGATGAATACCTTTCTTCATTTCAACCTCCTCTGCTCATAGAGTCTAAAAATTCTCTGTTTGAGTCTGTATCGCTCAGTTTCTCAATGAGAAACTCCATAGCCTCAACCGGATTCATAGGTTGTAGAACTTTCCTCAAAAGCCATATTCTAGAGAGATCACCATTGTCAAGCAAGAGCTCTTCCCTTCTAGTTCCAGATTTGTTTATGTCTATAGCTGGGAATATCCTTTTCTCAGCAAGCTTTCTGT
Organism: uncultured bacterium; assembly: GCA_938084905.1. Taxonomy (GTDB): domain Bacteria; phylum Desulfobacterota; class Syntrophorhabdia; order Syntrophorhabdales; family JANXAF01; genus CALKEQ01. The sequence goes on along the minus strand of CALKEQ010000002.1, from coordinate 223,394 downwards.
CAAGGTAAATTTCACAGTTGCCAGTACCTTTGAATTCCTCGAATATGACCTCATCCATTCTACTTCCAGTATCTATTAGAGCAGTTGCGATTATCGTCAGGCTTCCTCCCTCCTCCACTTTTCTTGCGGCGCCGAAGAATCTCTTTGGTTTCTGCATAGCCGAAGCATCTATTCCGCCAGACAGTATCTTCCCACTGGAGGGCACAACGGTGTTGTAAGCTCTTGCCAGCCTTGTTATACTGTCTAGAAGAATAACCACATCCCTTTTATGTTCCACCAGTCTTTTTGCCTTTTCGATCACGATCTCCGCAACCTGAACATGCCTCGTTGCTGGTTCATCGAAAGTGGAGCTTATAACCTCCGCATCCACCATCCTCATCATCTCAGTTACCTCTTCAGGCCTCTCATCGATTAGCAAAACGATGAGGTAAATCTCCTTGTGATTCTTTATGATGCTATTAGCGATGTTCTGAAGTAGGACAGTTTTTCCAGTCCTTGGTGGCGCCACAATAAGACCCCTCTGCCCCTTCCCTATGGGAGTGAAAAGATCCATTATTCTAGTTGAGAGGTTGTCTGGAGTTGTTTCCAGCTTTATCCTCTCATTTGGGAATATGGGGGTCAAGTTGTCGAATATTATCTTCTCCTTCGCAACTCGAGGGTCATCGAAATTTATCGATTCAACCTTGAGAAGGGCGAAGTATTTCTCATTGTCCTTGGGAGGTCTTATCTGTCCAGATGTCGTATCCCCAGTCCGCAGATTGAAACGCTTTATCTGGGATGGAGAGACGTATATATCGTCAGGTCCTGGCAAGTAATTAGACTCTGGTGATCTTAAAAAACCGAACCCCTCAGGCAGGACCTCCAGTACCCCTTCTCCATAGATCGTCTCATTCTTCTCTACATAGGCCTGGAGAATGGAAAATATGAGCTCCTGCTTCTTCATTCCGGAGGCATTTTCAATATTGAGCTCTTTAGCGATTTGTGTTAGTTCTTCTATCTTCTTCTTCTTCAACTCGTTAAGATGCATCTAGATTCCCTCCCATTCATCTATTTTTCTAATAAGCCTCTCAACCTCCCCTCGCAAGTGCTTAAGATCACCAGTGTTGTATATTACGTAATCCGCCTTCTCTGCCTTCGCATCAAGTGGGATCTGGCTTTTTAGCCTTCTGAGAACATCCTCCTTTTTAAATCCCCTATTTTCCATCCTCTTTACTATCTGCCCTTCCTCTGCATAGACAACGACTATCTTGTCGAACATCTTCTCTATCCCTGCCTCAAATATGAGGGGTCCGTCTACGAAAACGGCTCTCCTTTTCGATCTCCTCTCCAATTCAATCATCTCCAACATGGACTTAACTACACGCGGGTGAACCATTTCTTCAAGCCTCTTTCGTGCAAACTCATCTTTGAAGACCACATCTGCAAGAGCTTTCCTGTCCACCTTTCCATCCCTTATGACGCTTTCTCCGAATTCTCTCTTAATTTCTTCCCTCACATCCTCTTGATCTAGAAGGGACTGGGCGATTAAGTCCAAGTCGATTACAGAGTAGCCGTACTCAGAAAGGAGTTTAGAGACAGTGGACTTTCCACTACCTATGATTCCAGTGATCCCAACTACGATCATATATCCAGGTTCTTAACATTGAGTGCGTTCTCCTCTATGAAAAGTCTTCTCCTTTCAACGTTGCTTCCCATGAGAATTGTAAAGACCTGATCGGCCTCTATGGCATCCTCTATCGAGACCTTTATCAGGCTCCTCTTCTCAGGATTCATCGTTGTCTCCCAGAGCTGCTCCGGATTCATCTCTCCAAGCCCCTTGTAGCGCTGTATTGTCATCCCCTCCCTGCCTTTCTCCTCCAAGTATGAAATTAGATCTTGTACCTTCATCTCCCTTTTTCTTTCCGAATCGTAAACCTCGATTTGGCCTCTGTAGAACTCCATTACTCTCCTAAAGGAGAGGCTTGCCTCAATAAACTCGTCCTGGGAGAAGAAATCGTAAGTGAGTTGAATCTCCCTACCTTCCTTCTCACGGATTACGAGAAAGAAGAGACCGTGTTCCCTATCGCTACTTAAATGGACGTCTAACCCTAGTGAAGAGATCTTCTCTGCCAGAGTTCTCAGACCACTTTCAGATTCGAACTTTTCCCTCTCGGAAAACCCGTTCTCCAATAGACACTGACCAAGCTCTCTCTTTATCCCAGTTGGCTCCACATCTTTTAAGAACCTTTCCACCTTCCTTATTTCACCGACAATCTGGAAAAGCTCATCTCCAGTGTAGACCCTTTCTCCTATCTTACACTTCACCTTCTCCACGGCCCTCCTCGTTATCACTTCCTCAAGTTCCTTCTCATCCTTAGCGTAGAATTCCCTATTGCCATGTTTCAGTCTAAAGAGTGGGGGTTGGGCTATAAAAAGGCATCCCCTTTCTATCACTTCCGGTATCTTCCTGTAAAAGAGTGTGAGAAGGAGAGTCCTTATATGGGATCCATCAACGTCCGCATCTGTCATTATTATAACCCTTCCGTACCTCAGTCTTTCCACCTTGCCAGAATCTACACCAAGAGCCAAAAAGATCGACCGAATCTCCTCATTAGACAGCATTTTTTCATTTCTCGACTTCTCAACATTCAAAATCTTACCCTTCAAAGGAAGAATAGCCTGTGTTCTTCTGTTCCTTGCCTGCTTGGCTGAACCGCCTGCTGAATCTCCCTCCACTATAAAAAGCTCGCAAACTTCCGGGTCCGACTCCTGACAATCTGCCAGCTTTCCTGGCAAAAGTCCACTTTCGATGAGGCTTTTCCCTTTCAACATCTCCTTTGCCTTTTTTGCGGCTTCTCGAGCCCTCTTTGCCTCAAGTGCCTTGTTTATTATCGACTTTGCCACATCTGGATAAAGTTCAAAGTATTCGGTGAGCCTCTCTATAAGAACCGACTCCACAAGCCCTTTTATTTCACTATTTCCTAACTTTGCCTTCGTCTGGCCCTCAAACTGCGGATTCTTAAGTTTAAGGTTTAAGACAGCCACAAGTCCCTCTTTAATATCATCGCCAGATACGGTCTCCTTCTGCTTCCTATCCAGATACTTCTGGATGAAGCTATTTACACATCTTGTAAGGGCGGATCTGAAACCGGTTACATGAGTGCCGCCCTCCTTTGTGTTGACGTTGTTAACAAAACTCTGAATGTTTTCGTTGTAACCGTCGTTATACTGAATCGCAACTTCTAGAAAATCGAGAGGGGGTTTCGATGCCCGAATGTATATAGGTTCTTCAAAAAGAACCGTCTTATTAGAGTTGAGGTACTTAACAAAAGCTACTATTCCTCCTTCATGTTTGAATTCCTGCCTTCTATTTTTCCTCTCATCGATGAGAATTATGTGTATCCCATTGTTCAGGAAGGATATCTCTCTCATTCGCTGAGCGATAAGATCGAAACTGAACTCTGTAGTTTCAAAGATCGTTCTGTCAGGACGGAAAGTTATCTTCGTCCCAGTCCTCTCAGTAGTCCCAATAACCTTCAACTCAGTGACTTTTACCCCTCTCTCGTACCTTTGAAAGTACACCTTACCATCTCTTCTTACCTCAACTTCCAAGTACTCTGAAAGGGCATTTACAACTGAAAGTCCCACTCCGTGGAGGCCTGCCGAGTATTTGTAAGTCTCCTTGTCAAACTTTCCTCCCGCGTGAAGTTTGGTGAGGACAACCTCAAGAGCGGGGATCCCCTCTGCCGAGTGAACCTCAACTGGAATTCCCCTCCCATTGTCATCGCATGTAATACTGTTATTTTTGTGGATCACAACGACGATTCTGTCACAGTAACCCTCTATGGCCTCATCGACGCTATTGTCGACAAGTTCATAGACCAGTTGATGAAGACCCTCTATCCCTGTACTTCCGATGTACATCGATGGGACCTTCCTTACAGCCTCAAGCCCATCGAGTATTTTTATGCTCTCTGCTCCATACTCTTTCATATTTAAACCCTAATCGGCATTATCACATTCAAATACTCTTCATTCTCAGTTTCTTCGATCAGAATTGGACCTTGATCTTCTGGCAGTTTTATATTCAGAAGATCTCCCTTCGTATGGGAGATAGCTTCCATCAGGAACTTCCCGTTTAGGTGGAGCTCTGTCTCTTCACCATCATAGCTAACATCGATACTTTCCTTTGCCCTTCCAGTTTCTGATTCTGAAGATATCTCAAGGCTCATATTGCTCACTTTAAGAAGAAGAGGCTCGTTCTTGCTCATTATAGCAGATACTCTTCTTAGACCCCTATAGAGCGCCTCTCTCTCAACCTTTACTGGCCCTTTAGTCCTTTTAGGAATCGCCGATTCGTAATCTGGGTACTGTCCCTCAAGGAGTCTAGAGATAATCGAGAATCTCTTGGTCTTGAATTCAGCTAATGTCTTACCAACTTCTATCACCACCTCTTCAGTCTCCTTTAGGACCCTCTCCAATTCTCTAACAGTCTTTGCCGGTAGTATAAAGGTTTGAGACTGATCGAGTTCCTCCATATTTCTCCTTCTGAGCGCCATCCTATAACCATCCGTAGCTACGACGGTCAATCTTCCAGGTTCGACTTTAAAAAATACTCCTGTTAGTATGTATCTCGATTCGTCCGTCCCTATAGCAAAGGAAACGGAATCGAGAAGTTCGATCAGACTATCACTTGAGATTGTGAATCTCATATCTCCTGAAAAAGATGGGATCTCTGGGAATTCCTCTGGCTCGTAAAGGGTGAGAGAATACTCGGTCTTCCCCTGCCTTATGACCAAATTACTTCCCTCTGATAGAAGTAGCAAATCACCTTTATCCAGTTCTCGCAGAAGTTGGTAAAGTTTCCTCCCGTTTACAACAATCGAGTGTTCAGTCCCGCTTCTGTGTTCTAAGAATGCAACTGCCGATATGTCAAGGTCTGTACTGTAGATGTACGGTCTTTCTCCGAAACGTATGTGTACGTTAGAGAGGTAAGGCATAAGGGATTTTTTCTCAGTTATTCCGACAACCAAGGATAGGGGTTCTAAGATTGCGTTTTTGTCTATTACTATCTTAAGCATACGTACCACCGTAAAAGAGAATTTCCCTTTTGTGGAAAAAAGGGAAAGAGAAAGCTGAAAAACGGAAAAGCCAAAAAAGGGACATGTGGAAGAGGAGTTGAAAAACGGTCAAATTACCTCTCCTTGAGCATCTTTTCAATTTTTTCCACAGTATTTTTCAACTCCGTGTTGAAATTGATCTCCTCCTTTATCTTGTTTATGGAGTGGATTACTGTTGCGTGGTCCTTTCCTCCGAATTTCTCTCCTAATTCCACAAGTGAGCAGTCTGTGTATTTCCTGGCCAGATAAAGGGCAATCTGCCTCGGCACAAGTACGGATCTTGCCCTCTTCTTCGAGACAATGTCCTGTGCCTTAAGCGAGAAGTACTTGGCCACCTCCCTTATTATCCTCTCAACTGTGAGGGGCTGTTCCTTTTTCCTTAAGAAACCTCCCATGATGTTCTTTGCAAGGTCTAAGGTTATCTCCGTTTTGTTAATAGAGGCGTAAAGACTTATTCTCTTTAAACATCCCTCCAGTGAACGGACAGAATCGTCTGTGTGAGAGGCGATGTAGAAGGCCACATCCAAAGGGAGCACTATATTTTCTTCCTCTGCCTTTTTTTTCAGTATGGCAACTTTAGTCTCTATATCAGGGGGTTGAATGTCAGCAATAAGGCCCCATTCGAACCTGGACTTTAACCTCTCCTCTATATTTTCCAAGTCACGAGGAAACTTATCACTCGTTACTACGATCTGTTTCATTCCTTCGTATAGTGCGTTGAATGTGTGGAAAAACTCCTCCTGCGTTCTCTCCTTTCCCGCGATAAACTGAATGTCATCAATAAGGAGGATGTTCATCTTTCTGAAACGGTTTCTGAAATCGTCCATCTTCTGATATCTAAGTGAGTTGATCAGTTCGTTTGTGAAAACCTCTGCAGTTATGTAGCAGACCTTGTCTGGATCTACTGTCCCGTGTTTAAGTACGAAATTTCCTATAGCATTAAGGAGATGTGTCTTTCCTAAACCAACTCCACCGTAAATGAAGAGGGGATTATAAGTCTTACCAGGATTTGTCGCGACAGCTAAAGCGGCAGCATTTGCAAACTGATTGCTAGCTCCAACAACGAAGTTTTCAAAGGTGTATTTGGGATTGAACATGGTATGAGACTTCTCTTGCTGATAAAGGTAGCGCCTTTTCTCCCTTCCTTCAGTTTCCCTCCTTACGATAAACTCGACTGAGAGATCCTGCCCGACTATCTCCTCTAAAACGGACTTTAACTTATCCTGGTAGTTCTCAATGACCCACTCCTTAAAGAAGGAGTTTGGTACAGAAAGGGTAACCTTTTTCTCCTTTACGTTCTCTACCGTAATCGGCTCAAGCCAGGTCTTAAAAGTGTCAGTACCGACTAAACGAGAAAGCTTCTCTTTCGCAAGTTCGTCTATCTTTTGAGGATCCATTTTTTCTGTCAGGACTTTTCCTCAAGAGGGTTTTTTTAATGATAAAATAAAAAAAGGAAAGTTTCAACAGCTTCTAAAGGGAACCTCAAGTCCGGGCTCTCCAACGATTATCTCGTCAATTTCTCTGATCTTATCAAACGAGATTGGGGAGCTGAAAAATATATTGTCCTTGTCTATGCCTTCAAAGATCCCTAAAGCCAATGTATCGCCATTGCGTGAAAGACCGATTATCCGGCCCGGAGGACATCTCTCAATTGCTCCTTGAGGTGTGAGCTTGACTGAGTTTCTCTTAAGGTAGAAGAAGTTAGAAGGCTGAGAAAAATAGGTGAGGAGTCTTTCATTCCTGTTCCTTATGCGCGTCTCCCGACATTTTACAAGTGTACTCGATGATGGGTGAACCCTAATAACCTCGAATTCTGGTACTTCCCTCAAGATGTGTTCAAGTTCATCCTTCCTCTGAATGGCAACTAAAAGGTCGGGCTTTAACTCCCTTATTTTCTTTGTCTTTAAGATCCTTCCCTGGTTTCCCGCAACGAGTCCTGAAGTGTCTACTATCACAAGGGGGCAACCAGTACACAAGCTAAGGAGAGATTTGGCTCCAGATAAGAGATGATCCATTCTCCTGAAAGGGTTTATTGTTCCCACGAATCTCATTCTGTCGAAAGGTTCTTCGTCCTTAAGAAGGGCGACTGTGCCAGGATAGGCGAGACTCTGTTGACCCACATCCAGGTCAAGAAGGGAAACGTACCTACCAGACATCTTAGCGATTCTATAAAGCTCCCTTGCCAAAAAACTCTTGCCTGTGTCAGGTTCGCCTATGATAAGTACGGTTCCACTTAGTGTGTTTGCTAGAGGAAAAAGATCATCCGCCGTAAGCATCCTTTCTCTTCCTTCTCCTATGAGAAAGAAGTGCAAATCTATGGGCTTCATCCCTCATTTTCAGAAGCTCCTTGTAAACTGGGGAAGATTTTGGAAGGTAGAGGGGATTTTTCCGGTTCGGGAGGTATATGAGGTCTTCGAGTTTTCTTCTGTGTCTACCCTTTGCTATTCCAATTAGGTCTGCCTTTATTTGAAGATCTGCGAGTATCCTCTGAGCTGCAAGGAGGTGTGCCCTTCCACCGTCGACAATGAAGAGATCGGGAAGGGGAGGAAGGCTTTTATCCTTTATCCTTCTTATGAGAACTTCCTTAAGGGAAGCAATATCGTCCATGGGGTTATCCCCCTTTATGTGAAAGACCCTGTAGTCTTCCTTTTTGCTTTTGAAATCCTCAAAGACAACCATTGATGCGGAAGGGCTTGAGCCAAATAGGTGGGAGCAATCGTAGATTTCTATTCTGCGAGGCCTCTTTGAGAGGTGAAGGTACTTCATAAAGGCGGTATCGAGAGGAATCTCTTCAGCCGACTGAAGATTTTCGAAGGCGAGAGAGATAAGTTCGCTCGCCTCTTTCCAGGAAGGACCATGGATCGATACCTTTTTCTTTGCCTTTTCAGAGAGGTGCTCTTCAAGAATTGATATACCCTCTACCTCCTCGGAGATGATTATTTCGTCAGGGATCGGTTTAAAACTGTAGTACTGGAAAAGAAGGGAGAGGATCTGGTCAGGATCGTAGCCAGACAAAAGCTTGCTATTGTAGTTCTTCTTTCCAATGAGCAAACCTTTTCTAAAGTTGAGGACAACAGTCTGAAGAAGATCATCAGCGTGAAGGAAGGCCCAAACGTCCCTGTCTTTCCCAAAGTGAGAGTGGACGTTCTGTCTTTCTATCATCTCCTTTATGGCCATGTACTTTTCCTTAAGAGCTTGAGCCTCTTCAAAATTCCAGTTCTTTGCATGAATTCTGATCCTCTTCTCAAGGTCTTTTAGGATCCGGTCCTCCTTTCCTGAAAGGAAATCGATCAATCCTCGAACAATCTCCTGGTACTTTTCCTTATCAACGGATCCTGTGCACGGTCCGAGACACTTCCCTATCTGATAAAGAACACAGGGTCTTGACCTCTTTTTGAAAACTGTCTTTTTGCACCTTCTCACTGGATATGCGTACTGGATCATTCTTAGTACAGCCCTCACATCTTTGGCGTGGGGATAGGGACCGAAGTAAATTGAACCGTCCTCTTTTACCTTCCTAGTTATGAAGAGGCCGGGATACTCTTCCGACACGGTAACTTTTATGGAAATGTAGGTCTTGTCGTCCCTTAAGTTTATGTTGTAGGGAGGAAAGTGTTCTTTTATTAGGTTGTTTTCAAGGAGAAATGCCTCTTTTTCACTGGAAGTTACTATAGGCTCGATCTGAGCGATCTTCTTTACTAGCTTTAGAGTCTTCCCATCCTTTAGTTCACTTCTGAAGTAGCTTTTCACCCTCTCCCTTATATTCTTTGCCTTACCAACGTAGAGAACTCTTCCGTCCTTATCCTTAAAGAGATATACCCCTGGAGCTTCTGGCAAGATATTTGGATCGAGCATGTCAGATTACCATCTCCATCTTTTCCAGTTTCATAAGTCTGTCTCTTAGAACCTTTGCTTTCTCAAAATCCCATTTTTTCGCAGCCTCATTGATCTCCTTCTTCAATTTTTTGATCATGGAGGAGAGCTTTTTCGGTTCCAGTTTGAGCTCCTCGAACTCATCAAGAGGTACGGAATAATAGTCCCTCTCGTATATTGACGAGAGAACATCGGAAATTGATTTTCTAATACTTTCAGGAGTAATGCCGTGCTCCTCATTGTACTTTTTTTGAATCTTTCTCCTTCTTTCTGTCTCCTCTATTGCCTTCCTCATCGATTCTGTTATTGTGTCCGCGAACATAATGACCCTGCCATTTACGTTTCTCGCCGCCCTTCCGCATGTTTGGATAAGAGCCGTCTCCGAACGGAGGAAACCCTCCTTGTCCGCATCGAGAATCAAAACTAGAGAAACTTCAGGAATGTCAAGCCCTTCCCTTAGAAGGTTTACCCCTACAAGAACGTCGAATCTCCCAAGTCTCAGATCCCGCACTATCTGTACACGCTCGAGTGTGTCAATGTCAGAGTGGAGGTACTTTGCCTTGATCCCCTTATCGAGGAGAAAATCGACCAGATCCTCGGCAAACCTTTTAGTGAGGGTTGTGACAAGTACCCTTTCATTTCTACTTGTGACCTTCTTTATTTCCTCAAGTATGATCTTTATCTGATCCTTTGCGCTTCTTACCTCTATTTTTGGGTCCATAAGGCCCGTTGGCCTTATAATCTGCTCCACAACATGGCCTTCTGAGATTTTGAGCTCGTATTCTCCAGGAGTAGCAGATATGTATATTGCTTGAGTTATTCTTCTTTCAAACTCCTCAAATTTGAGAGGTCTGTTATCAAGACATGAGGGTAATCTGAACCCGTACTCAACAAGAGTCTCCTTTCTCGATCTGTCGCCCCTGTACATACCCATGAGCTGGGGAATTGTGACGTGACTCTCATCGATCATGATTATGGTATTCTCTTTCAGGTAGTCAAAGAGTGTGGGAGGAGGTTCGCCTGGCATTCTGCCTGTTAGGTGCCTCGAGTAGTTTTCTATACCAGGGCAGTAACCGAGCTCTTTTATCATCTCTAGATCGTAGCGTGTTCTTACCTCAAGCCTCTGAGCCTCAAGAAGTTTGTTTTGGGATCTTAAGAATTTTAGCTGCTCTTTCAATTCCTCCTCTATCGATCTTATTGCCCTTTCAAGTTGATCCGGAGGGGTTACGTAGTGAGATGCCGGAAATATTACGCACCTGAGAAGCCTCTGCTTTATGAGACCTGTGAGTGGGTCGAAAAGGTAAATACGAGCCACCTCTGAATCTTCCAAAACAACCCTTATCGCTTTATCATCCTCATAAGGGGGGAAAATGTCTATGTTTTCGCCTCTCACTCTCACCCTTCCTCTATAGAAGTCCACATCATTCCTCTCGTAGTGACACCTGATTAGCCTCTCTAGGAGGGTTTTTCTCTCAATCCTTTGACCCTCTTCGAGGGATATGAGCATCCCGTAGTAGGAATCTGGGGATCCGATTCCGTATAAGCAGGAAACTGAAGCCACTATTATCACATCGTCCCTTTCAAAAAGGGCATTTGTTGCCAAAAGCCTCATCTTGTCTATCTCTTCGTTTATAGAAGCGTCCTTTTCAATGTAAGTGTCCGTCTGGGGAACGTATGCCTCGGGTTGGTAGTAGTCGTAGTAACTGACGAAAAAATGGACCTCATTTTCAGGGAAGAGGTTTTTGAATTCTGTAAAAAGCTGGGCCGCAAGAGTTTTATTGTGGGAAATAATGAGGGCCGGTCTCTGGGTTCTTGCTATCACATTTGCCATTGTGAAAGTCTTTCCCGAGCCCGTCACGCCTAAGAGGACCTGGTGTTTTACGCCCTTCTCCAGATTGGTTACGAGCTTCTCAATAGCCTGTGGCTGGTCTCCCTTTGGCTCATACTGGGAAACGAGCTTAAAGGGTTTGCGCATAAGGTTCTATAATTTTATTGGGAAACTTTTTTGGTGTCAAAAGAAGGGGAAAATTGATTTCAGAAACAACTCTATGTTAAAAGAATTCATGCCTTCTGGAAGAATCCTCCCACTTAAAGGACTGCTCCTAAATAGGGAGGTAGTCGGAGACGTTTCTAAATGCGTCTGCCCACCTTACGACGTTATAGAGGAGCCGGATAGGTACTATCGGATCTCCCCCTATAATGTGGTCAGAATAGAGCTCCCCATGAATTCTGAAGGGAAAGATAAGTATGAGGTTGCAAAAGAGACGATTTCCAGCTGGATATCACAGGGAGTCCTTTGCGAAGATTCGACAGATTCTATCTACGTTTGCGAACAGATTTTCCCGTTTTATGGTGAGACTGTAAGAAGATTAGGTTTTTTGTCACTTGTTAGACTGGACAATCAGATGATTCTCAGGCATGAAAAGACAAGAAGTACTCCTAAGAAAGACAGAGAGCGGCTCCTTCTCGCAACAAAGACCTTTACGAGCTTCGTTTTTGGGATGTATGTGGACGATGGTGATCGAATAGAAGATCTTCTTCAAAAGAGCGAAAAGGAGCTTCTTTACGATTTTATGGACGAAGGGGAAATAGCTTGCAGATTTTATCGAATGAAAGACAAAACTGCAGAGAATATTTTAAAAGCGTGCATGGAAGATAAGAAAGTCTACATAGCTGACGGACATCACAGGCTTGATGTTGCAGCTAAGCTAAAACTGACCCATATTCCGATGTACCTCACATCCATGTTCGGTGAGGGCATCCGAATCCTTCCTTACCACAGGCTCATAAGGTTCGAGGATCCTGGAAGGGCTGAGGAGGTCTGGAACCTTCTTTGTAATAAGACCAAGCCTACTAAGTATCCGGCATCTTGGGAGAAAATGGAGGAAATAGGGAAGAGAATTATTGGGCAGAAAGAGCTATCCTTTTCTGTAATGATTAAAGGCGATCCGGAAAATATCTACCTCTTTGAGGATTTTGATCTTAAAGAGAGGCCAAAGGGTCCAACTACAGGAAGGCTAAAGATTCAGCTGATCCACGAGGCCATAATAAAGGGTCTTCTGGGTGTAAAAGAGAGTGAAATAGACTTTAGCCCCTGGTTCGACAGAGTTGTGGAAAAAGTGAGTAAGGGAATGTACCATATGGCCTTTTTTTGTCCTTCTATTGAGATTAAGGAGGTAAAGGAGGTTGCGGAGGCAAAAAGTACAATGCCTCCTAAGTCGACTTTCTTCTATCCAAAGATCCCAACTGGTCCAATCTTTTTTAGATATGAGGAGATCTGAGCTGGTAGGTGAGGATGAAACCCTTGACGTTCTGTGTAATGGGAAGCTCCTCCTTGTTCAGAAGAAAGAAGGTTACAGATTTTCTATAGACGCCTTTCTCATCTCCAATTTTGTTCAACTGAAAAAAGGCGAAAGGGTCCTAGACATTGGAACGGGATGTGGAATCATCCCGATCTATCTTTCAAAAAGGGGATTCACGAACCGATTTTTAGGCGTGGAAATTCAGAAGGACCTTTTTCACCTTTGTGAAAAGAACAGGAATCTGAACCTATGCGAGAACGTTCAGTTCCTTTTTGGAGACATAAGAGAGCTGAAAAATGAGTTGAGGAAAGAGCCTTTCGATGTGGTAATTACCAATCCTCCTTATACGAAGGAGAATTCAGGTAGAAGGAGTCCAAAGGAGTCAAGGCTCATTGCACGCTACGAAAGTACCTTGAAGCTTGAGGAGCTCTTAGAGGTAAGCTCTTCTTTGCTCAAATTCGGCGGCCGTCTTTACATAGTTTATCCTGCACGATGGACGAGCGAACTTATTTGGTTTGCTAAAGCTTCAAGGTTGGAACCAAAGAGGTTAAGGTTCGTTCACTCGAACAAGGATAAAGAGGCAGTTCTTGTACTTGCAGAGTTCCGACTCGGCTCAAAACCGAATTTGAGAGTTGAAAAACCCCTCTATATTTACGACCAGTCCGGTTACACGGAAGAAGTTAGAGGTTATTACGAGCTCTGAAAATGGAGATCATCAGCAAAGAGATGGAGAAATTTGAAAGGACCCTGATCGAAAGCACAGAGTCTGGTGTTCCATTTATTGAGAATGCGGCGAGGTACGTTTTGGAGGCAGGAGGAAAGAGAATAAGACCTGCTCTTGTTATTCTCTCTTCGAGACTATTAGGATATAGAGGGAAGAGGTCCTTATGGTACGCCACTGTAATTGAACTTATTCATACCGCAACTCTCCTACACGATGACGTACTGGACAACGCTAAGGTAAGAAGGGGAAGACCTTCGGTTAACAGTCTCTTTGGAAACGAGCCTTCTGTACTGCTCGGCGATTTTTTTTACTCCAAAGCAGTAGAAATAATGGGCAGAGATGGAGACAGTGAACTTATAAGGATAGTGTCACGGGCAACAACGGAGATCGCCAAAGGTGAGATTCTCGAGATCATAAGAACTGGTGATCTTGGATTAAAGGAGGAGGAGTACTTCGAGATTATAGGAAAAAAGACGGCTGCCCTTTTCTCCGCTGCTTGTGAGATCGGAGCCGTTCTTGCGAAGAAGGGAAAAAAAGAGAGATCTAAGCTCAAGGAGTTCGGAGAGAAGATCGGATTCGCCTTTCAGCTTACCGATGATGCACTCGATTACCTTTCAACCGATCTGAAACTGGGCAAGAAAGTGGGAACAGACCTGAAAGAGAAGAAGGTTACACTTCCACTGATTCACACTCTTAAGAAGGCCTCAAAAAAAGAGAGGGAGATTATTGGAGAAATTTTCAAAAAGGACAGAATAGGATCTAGGGATTTCTTGAAGGTAAAGGATCTGATAGAAAGGAAGGGTGGATTTGAGTACACTTACAAAGTAGCGAAGAGATTCGTTGAGGAGGGAGTAAAGTCTATGGAGGGTATTCCTAAGTCCCCATACAGGGAGAGTCTTCTAAGACTTGCCCTGAGCATAATTGAGAGGAAAAATTAGCCTTTTATTATCGTACCTTTTGGAATAACGACTATCCCACCCTCCGATACGTAAAACCTCTTCCGGTCCTTTTCCAGATCGTATCCTATCCTCTCTCCTTCCGGAACCCTCACGTCCTTGTCTATTATCGCCCTTCTCACCTTTGCCCTCATTCCGATGTTCACATTGTGGAAGAGGATTGAATCCTGGACCTCCGCGTAACTGTTTACCCTTACACCCGGTGAAAGTATACTCCTTTCAACCCTTCCACCACTTATAATTACTCCACTGCAAATTATGGAATCTAACGCCTTCCCCGCTCTTCCCTTATCCTCATCTGCGAATACGGTTTTCGCAGGTGGGTACTGTCCCTCATATGTCCTTATTGGCCATTTCTTGTCGTAAAGGTTAAAGATAGGACTTACGGAGGCTAGATCCATATTTGCCATGTAGTAGGCATCTATTGTACCTATGTCCCTCCAGTAATTTGAATCCTTCTTGGTTCCATGGCCGAACCTGTATGCGTACACCTTAAATCTCCCTACCATGGATGGTATGATGTCCTTTCCAAAATCATGAGAACTTTCCTTTGCCGCATCCTCCATGAGGACCTGTATAAGTACTTCCTTTCTAAAAACATAGATACCCATAGAGACAAAGGCCACGTTGGGTTTTCCAGGAACTGGAGGAGGGGACTCTGGCTTCTCAAGAAAATTTACAACCCTATCTTCTTTATCGACTTGAAGTACGCCAAAACGCTTAGCCTCTTCAATATCGAACTCTATTGCTGATATTGTGAGATCAGCTCCCTTCTGGAGGTGATATCTTATGAAACGTCCATAGTCCATCTTGTATACGTGATCTCCAGAAAGAATCAGAATGTTGTCAACATCGAACTGCTCAAGATGATAAAGGTTCTGATAGACAGCATCAGCTGTCCCCTTATACCATTCCTCTCCCAATCTCATCTGGGGGGAGAGATGGGTTATGAACTCGCCCAGTTCTGGAGTGAGGATACTCCAAGCGTCCCTTATATGGGAAAGTAGGGAATGGGATTTGTACTGTGGGAGTACAAATATCTTCCTTATCCCGGAATTTATGCAATTTGAAAGGGTGAAATCTATTATTCTGTACTTCCCGCCGAAGGGAACAGCCGGTTTTGCGCGGTCCTTTGTGAGTGGATATAGCCTCTCTCCTGCTCCTCCAGCGAGGATAAAGGCGAGCGTGTTATAGAGGATCCTTTCCTTCACACATAATTTATATAACACAAAATCTGCCTTGAATAGAGAGAAAAGTTTTTGTAAGTATGAACTTGGTGAGTCTCCATTCCATCCCTCCTTTCATTTCCAGTGTCTTACTCTTCCTGTTTTTTTTGGTGGGCCTCTTCAAAGGGAAAGAGAGAAAGGAGAACCTCCTCTTCTCCCTTGTTTGCCTTCTTGGCTTTTTTCTAAACCTGGACAAGACTCTCCTCACATTCGTAGAAGACGAGAAACTGGCACTAAAAATAAGCAGAATTGACCATCTTTTCCTGGTCTTTATCATCCCCCTTTATCTCCACTTCACTTTGGCAATAACTGGCAAAAAGGAGTTTAAAACCTTACTTAAGGTCCTATACGCTCTTTCACTCCTTATGGTACCCCTTACCCAAACCGATTATTATCTCGAAGGGGTAAGAAGGTTCTTTTTCGGCTTCTTCGCTAAGGCGGGTCCTCTTTTTTACTTTTTCGCGACCTTAAGCGGCTTAAGTGTTCTTTTATCCATCTTCATACTTGTGAGGGCTTTAAAGTCCGAGAAATCAGCATTAAGGAGAACTAAAATAAAGTACGTCATTTTGAGCGTTGGGGTTGCCGCGTTTATAAACCACTTCGATATTCTTGTCATGTCAGGGTTTAACTTCTATCCTTTTGGGAACTTTGTCTTTCTTCCCATGGCTCTTCTCGGGTACGCAATCTATAGGCATGACATATTGGAATGGAAGATTTTTCTGAACAGGGGTCTTCAGTTTTTCGTTCTCCTTCTCTTTTCTGCCGGTGTCTATCTGGCTTTCCTGACGATTTTTGAAAATCTTTTTGGAAAAAATTTGAGTATTTACGTTAGTTCGTTTTTTACCTTCGTTCCGACCCTTGCCCTTATACTTGTCTTCAGCGAGAGGATCAGAGAATGGGTTAAAAGCATCACATTGAGGGACCAGATGGTAAAAAGGAAGGTATTAAAGGATTTGAGTTTTTCTGTCCTTAAAATAGAATCGGCCCAAGAGCTAAAAGACATAGTTTTAAAAGAGCTTAAAGAGACATTTGGGATCGAAAGATGCCTCATTGTAAGTTGTGAAAAAAGGGATGTTCAACCCCCTAAGCTTTTAGATGAAAAAGACCCCCTCTGGAATAAAGGATACAGGCTTTCCATCTCCATCCCTTCCAGTAACTCTCCTTCACTTCTTTTGCTTGGAGAAAAGAGGGATATGAGCCTTTACACAGAAGAGGAAATAGAACTCCTTTCCATCCTTGGAAACAATCTGGCTCTTGCGATGGACAATGCTTACATCTACAAAAAGTTAAAGGATTTCACAGAGTCACTTGAGAGGATGGTGGAGGAAAGGACTAGAGCTTTAATAAGGAGCGAAAGCCTTGCTGCGGTCGGTAGACTCGCAGCGGGTGTTGCCCATGAGCTGAATAACCCTCTTGCGTCAGTCATGAGCACACTAGAGTACCATCTTGGACATATCGAGGAAAAAGGGGCCCTATATGAGGATCTAGAGTTCTGTCTACGGGAGCTAAAAAGGGCAGAAGGGATAGTTAGGAGTCTACTTTCCACGGCAAGGCAGAAGGATGAAGAGAAAAGACCAGTTGATATCCACATGGCCATAGAGGATGCGTTAAGGATATTGTACAATGAGTACAAAAGGAAACCTGTAATCATTGAAAAATTCTACAGGGCATCAAGCCCGTATGTACTAGGCGTCCAGGGAAGGTTATGTCAGGTCTTTGTGAATCTGATTAAGAATGGCCTAGAAGCTTTAGGAGAGGAGGGTGGTATTTTAAGGATCGTAACTGAGAACTTAGAGGACAGGGTCCTAAGGGTCACTGTTGAGGACAATGGAATGGGAATGGATGAAGAGACAAAGGCAAATCTTTTTAAGCCTTTTTTTACAACGAAGCACCAAGGAGTTGGTCTTGGCCTTTATATAACCTATGAAATAATAAGAGACCACAGTGGGGAGATAGAGGTTGAAAGCAAAAAGGGAAAGGGGACGCTTTTCATACTTTCCTTTCCGGCCTATCAACAACTATCGTAAATTCCCCTAAAATTTCCAATTCTTCAAGAATCTTGAGTGCTCCTTCCGTATCTGTGAGAATGGCCTTCTCGTGCAACTTTGTCATCTCTTTTAGGAGGGCCATTTTCCTTAAACCGAAAATTTCCCTTAACATTGTTAAGGTCTCTTTAAGTCTCCTTGGCGATTCGAAAAAAACTATGGGATATGGCAGAAGAGCAAGTTCCTTTAGAACCTTCCTTTTTTTCCCCTTTCTCTGGGGAAGAAAGCCGTAAAAGAGAAATCTATCCATGTTAATACCTGATATTGCCACTGCTGATGTGAGAGCAGATGGACCTGGTACAACCTTAACCTCCACATTTTCCTCGTGACAGAGGGCAACCAAGAAGGAACCTGGATCAGAGATACAGGGTGTTCCAGATGAGCAAACTAAAGCTGCTCTCTCCCCCCTTTTTATTCTACTTAAGATCTCCTTTGCCTTTTTCCTTTCCGTGTACGTGTTTATAGTTACGATCCTTTTTTTGACACCTACATGGTTCAGGAGTTTTAGGGCCCTCTCCCTATTCTCCGCAACTAGGAAATCAACCTCTTTTATAGTTGTAGTAGCCCTGTAGGTCATGTCTTGAAAGTTCCCTATAGGTGTGGATACAACGTAAAGGACACCGTTCATCAATCCAGTTTTTTACCATTTTTCTTCCAGGGAAAAAAGAAGGTGTTCCTTTGAAGAGCTCAAATCTGCTATAATAAACAATATGGAGCCTCATGTACCTGAGGAAATAAAGGAGGAAATTAAAAGACTTGTAGATGAAATAAACTACCACAATTACAGGTACTACGCCCTCGACTCACCAGTAATATCTGACGAGGAATATGACAAGCTCTTCAGAAGGCTAAAAGAGCTTGAGGAAAAATACGGATACGTTTTACCTGATTCGCCCACACAGAGAGTGGGAGCCCCTCCCTTAGAGAAGTTTGAAAAGGTAAGACACAGGGAACCGATGCTTTCCCTAGATAATGCCTTCTCCTACGAGGAGGTTGAAGAGTTTGATGAAAGGGTTAAAAGGTTTTTGAAAACTGATAGACCGATCGAATATACCGTGGAACCTAAATACGATGGTTTGGCCATAGAAGTTACTTATGAAAATGGACTTTTTAAGGTGGCTTCAACAAGGGGAGACGGATATGAGGGTGAGGATGTAACCTTAAACATAAAGACAGTAAAAAGTGTTCCTTTAAGGATTGATCTAGAACCTGTGCCGGAGGAGATCGACATAAGAGGAGAAGTTTACATGGATATAGAAGAATTTGAGCGGCTAAATAAGGAGAGAGAGAGAAACGGTGAGCCGCCCTTTGCAAACCCCAGGAACGCAGCAGCAGGATCTGTCAGGCAGCTTGACTCCTCCATAACTGCAAAAAGGAGACTCCACTTTGTCGCTTATGGTTTAGGTTTCTCAAAGGGTATAAGCTTCAAAACCCAGTCCGAGTTCATAAAATGGCTGCAAGAAGCTAAATTCCCAACCCCCCGCAATTTTAGGGTTGTAAAAGGAGTAAAGGAACTTATAGATGCGATAAAGGAGATGGAATCGCTGAGGCGGGATTTTCCCTTTGAAGCAGATGGCGCTGTAATCAAGGTGAACGATTTTGAACTTCAGAGGGCCCTTGGAATAAAAACAAGGGAGCCAAGGTGGGCCATTGCTTACAAATTTCCAGCCCACCAGGGCCAAACAAGGATAATCGATATTAAGGCTTCAGTTGGGAGGACAGGCGTACTGACTCCCTATGCAATTTTCGAACCTGTAAGGATAGGAGGTGTTACAGTATCCAGGTCAACTTTACACAACTTCGATGAGATAAAAAGGAAGGACATAAGAATAGGAGATTACGTTATTGTCGAAAGGGCTGGGGACGTAATCCCGCACGTAATCGGAGTCATAAAGGAAAAACGTACTGGAACAGAAAGGGTCTTTCCCATCCCGAGTGAGTGTCCTGAATGTGGAAGCAAAGTCAGGAGAGAGGAAGGCGAGGTTGCTGTGAGATGCGTGAACATAAATTGTCCAGCCCAGGTGATAGAGAGGATAATTCATTTTGCATCGAGAAATGCCTTAAATATAGAGGGGCTCGGAGAAAAAAACGTGGAACTTTTCTATTCTATGGGCCTCCTTAAGAATCTTACGGATATTTTTAGGCTTAAAAAGGAAGATCTCCTCAAGCTTCCAAGATTTAAAGAAAAATCCGCGTCTAATATCATTGAGGCAATAGAAAAAAGTAAAAATACGACTCTAAGCAGGTTTATTTTTGGCCTTGGCATACTCCACGTTGGCGAGTACGTTGCAAAGCTTCTTGCGAAGCGTTTTAGGAAAATAGAGGACCTCTACTACGTGGAAAAGGAGAAGATACTCGAGATAAAACAGATAGGGGAAAAGATTGCCGAATCCGTTTCTGACTTTTTCCATAGAGAGGAGAACATAAGAGCTATAGAGGAAATGAAGAAGATGGGTTTGAAGATTGAGAATCCAGAGTACGAGGGCGAGGAGAGAGAAAGAAAGTCTCCCCTTTTGGGCTTGACTTTTGTCATAACTGGTAGGCTTCCCGAGGAGAGATCGAAGGTGGAGGAGTTCATCGAATCTTTGGGCGGACGCGCTTCCTCTTCAGTTTCTAAGAAAACTGATTACCTAATTGTTGGTGAAGATCCTGGCTCAAAGCTTGAGAAGGCAAAGGAGCTAGGTGTGAAAACCATAACATACGAGGAGTTCAAAAGACTTGTAGACGAACTCTCAAAAAGATGATGGAAAAATGGACCTTGAAAAAAAGGTAGTATCCCTTCTCCTTTTTTTTGTCATACTCCTTACATTCGGAGTTGTTCATTCTGCCATATACACTTACGTTGATGAACATGGGGTGATCCACTTTACCAACGTTAAACCGATCAACAGGAAATACGAGGTTCTAATTCCAGAAAGGAAAAGCTTTTCCTCTCAAGGTAAGATAAGAAAATCGGAGAACGATTACGAAGAGATCATCCGTTACTACGCAAAAAAGTACAATGTGGACCCCCTTCTTGTTAAGGCGGTAATTATTGCTGAATCCAATTTCAACCCTCACGCGGTATCAAGGAGGGGCGCGGTGGGGCTTATGCAGATTATGCCGGAGACTGCAAAGATGTTGAATTTAAAAAACCTCTTCGATCCGGAAGAGAACATAAAGGGAGGAACCCTTTATCTCAAGATCCTCAAAGAACACTTCAATGACAATCTCGATCTTGTTCTGGCCGCATATAACGCGGGTCCTAAAAGGGTGATTGAGAGTAAAATGAACTTTCCTGCCATTGAAGAAACCATAAATTACGTAAAAAGGGTGAAAGACATTTACTTCAGGCTCAAATTACTTAACAAGTAAATGAAAGCTAAAGATGAAAAGATCCCCCTCTGGACCCTTCCTAACAGACTGAGTCTAGTCCGAATCCTCTCCATCCCCATTATTTGCATCTTAATATCGCTTCAGGAGGAAAAGTTCTTTTTAATGTCCTTTTTCCTATTTGTTATAGCCGGAATAACAGACGGTCTGGACGGTTTTTTTGCAAGAAGATTCAAACTGAAATCTAAGCTTGGTGTTTTTATGGACCCGATCGCTGACAAGATGCTTATCGTATCGTGCCTTGTAACCTTAAGCTATTACAGGGTTGTCCCTCTATGGTTAACGGTGATCTTAATTTTAAGGGAATTTCTAATCAACGGGATAAGAGCCCTCTACGCACAGGAGGGTATAACCCTTTCCCCTACAAAATCTGGAAAGTACAAGACAGCTTTCCAGATACTCGGTATCTCTGTCATACTGCTTAATCGATCACTTAAAGAACCGGTTGTCTTTAGATACCCTTATTTTGAGCCAGGAATCATCATACTGGGTATTGCTCTTATATTGAGCATTTACTCTGCCGTAAGATACCTCTGGGGCGTAACAAAGATCGTGTAAAGTTTAGGGTTGGTTGACAAGAAGAGAATCCCTAAGAACCCTTTTATCCCCTTTTCTTATCGTTACTTTTATCTCGTCCAGATATTCGAGGAGGGGGATGATGTACTTTCTTGAAAGGTTGAAGATGGATTTTATCTCAGACGGACTTGCCTCGCCCTTTTCCCTAAGAAAACTGATAACGCCTTCTTTAAACTTCGTAAGATTTTCAGGATGAATGTACATATCTCCCTTCAACTTTACAGCCTTTCCTTCATATACCAGCTTCTCCACAAGATCCCTCACGATATTCTCCGGAAAGTTCAATCCTTGATTTAGCTCCGTAATTCCCGGAGCATTTAGACCGAAATCGAGCAGCTTCTTAATTACCTCTCTCTCCAAGGAATCTGTATCCTCCCTTACATGCTTCGCAGAGCGGAGTCTTATCCTGTCCTTTTCAAGCTCCACCTCCCCCTCACTTACCAGGGTGGAAAGAATGAAAAGAAAGAACTGTTCTTTGATCTTTGGTAGCCTCTGTCTTAGCTCCTCCCTTGAGATTCCAATCTTCATAGGGTTTTTATCGTGGAAATCTCTAAGAAGATCTAAAAGCTGGGTTCGGTACTTAAGAGCAAATTCCTGATGAAGAGCGTAGTTGCCGAAAGCGAGGACCTTTTTTTCTTCAACAAGCTTTGAAAGGGAATCCTCGTATTTTTTCTTTTCCAGACCGCAGACAACCTCAAGTTCACTTAGAGAAATACCCTCATAGCCTCTCTCCCTTACAAAAAATTCGACCTTGTCAGTTTCAGAACCCTCTTTCAGAATTTGGTAATAGAATGAAAGCTCTGGTCTTTTCCTTTTATGCTTTTTTGGGGTTGCGTTGATGATTACACCACCGCCTATTGTCTGGGAAGGTGTGTAAGAACCCCTAATTATAAATCTGTCACCTGGTAAGACAACCATCGGTTCTCTAAAAACGAACTGGCAGAAAGCCTCTTCCCCTGGACTGATCTCATCCTTTTCCAAAATCACCAGACGGGCCTCCGTCTGAGTTGTGGCTATGTGAAATCTAAAAACCGTGTCTGTCCTTATAGGCTTTATGGGAAGGTTAAGAAGTCTGAAAGAGGCATCAACCCTTTGAGTAGTTATGAGGCGACCCGGATTTCCTACTACAACACCCCTTTGTAATTCGTCTTTATCTACCCCCTGAAGATTTAGAGCTACTCTTTCTCCAGCCCAAGCCTCATCCCTTTCTTCGTAATAAGCTTGGATCGACCTAACCCTAGCGTAAATTTGCAAAGGGTAGATTTCGACCTGCTCCCCAAGTTTCACTTTGCCTGATATACAAGTTCCCGTAACAACAGTTCCGTAACCCCTTACTGAGAAAACCCTATCAACTGGAAGTCTAAATATTCCTTCTTTCGACTTTTCCCTAACGGTCTGTGAAACCTCAACTATCTTATCTATAAGGAGATCTAAGTTCTGACCTGTAACGGAAGAGACTGGAATGATCGGTGCGTCTTGAAAGGCCCTTCCTTTTAAAAAATCCTTCACATCTTCGATTGCGAGCTCAAGCATATCTTTGTCTACAAGATCCGCCTTTGTTATGGCAACAACGGCTCTTCTTAGTCCCAAGAGTTCACATATGTCCACGTGTTCCCTGGTTTGAGGCATAACACCTTCATCTGCGGCAACAACAAGTAAAACCATATCTATTCCCCATGCTCCGGATACCATGTGCCGAACGAATTTTTCGTGACCTGGAACATCAACTATGCCAAAAAGAAGGTCATCTTTAGCTTTCAGATATGCGAATCCTAATTCTGTGGTAATTCCTCTTTCCTTCTCAACCTTTAGTCTGTCACAGTCTATCCCGGTCAGAGCTTTAATCAGAGCAGTTTTTCCATGGTCTATGTGGCCAGCGGTTCCTATTACTATCCTTCTCAAGGTAAGATAAATTTACAGATTTCTGCCACCATTTGCAAACTGAAACGAGGGTTAAGGAAAATCACCATTGGAGTGGATGCTAATTTACTCTCTTAACTGCTTTATGGCTAGAAAAATGAGAGTAAAAGAAAAGAGGAACCTTAAATGAAACTCGGGTAAAAAATTGGCGAGTAAAGCACCAACCGGCCCGCCTAATGTTGCTCCTAAAGACAATCCAATAACTAGCCTCAGATGCATGTGGCCCAACCTCAAGTATGGTAAGGTTCCGGAAAGGCAAACTGGTACCATTGCAAGAAGGGAAGTTCCTTGGGCAACCTGTTGGGGCATGCCTAGGAGCATCACAAGTCCTGGGACCATTATTGTTCCTCCACCAACTCCAAAAAGACCTGTTATGAAGCCTGTAAAAGACCCGGTAAGAAGAAGGAGGAAGATTTCGAGATGAAACGAACCGTCTCTACAGGTCGGTGGTATACGGTAATCTTTAAGAATGAGAGCGAAGGATGCGAAGAGAACAAAAATGGCAAAGTACTTTTTAAGCCTGTCAGACCTCAGAACCGTTGCCAGTTTCGCTCCGTACCTTACTGGCAGTACTGCTGAAAGTGCCAAAAAAAAGGAGGCAAAAGGATCAACAGATCCGTGGATGTAATAGGTTACTGCGCCTGAGATTGCTGTGAATGCGATTGCAGCAAGACTGTTTCCATGGGCAGCGGATTGCGGAAGTCTAAGCACATAGACCATAAGAGGAATCATTAGTACTCCTCCTCCTAGGCCTACGAGCCCTCCAAAAAATCCGCCGCAAAAACCAATTAGGACGCCTTCCAGGATCATTTATAGCATATGGCCTATTTTATCCCATAATTGACAGGATCTCAAAAGTGTGTTCAAATAGACGAGATGGCGAAGGCCAGCTTAAAGAAAGAGGCAAAAAAACCAGATCTTTTTATGAGAACCATCCTAAGGATTGTAGAAACCTTTAGGACACGCTTAAAAGTGGTTATTTTTATTGGGGTTGGAGCCATCATTCTCTCTGCCCTTCTTTTTTTCTACCTTTCTTTCGAAGAGAAAAAAAGAGATGAGCTTCAGTGGCAGCTTTCAAAAGGGGCGACCTTATACAGGGAGTATCTTCTGAGGAAAGATTTGAACTCCCTTTACGAGTCGGAGAGTATATTCAATAAAATTGCCAGGGAGAAAAAGGGGAAAGTATCCGAAATCGCTACTCTATATCTCGCAAAGATAAAGGAGTTGAAGGGAGAGAAAAAAGAGGCGGAAGCACATCTTAGGGCCCTAATCAAGTCCTCAAGGTCAGAGATACTGAAAGAGCTTGCAGAAGATTCCCTAAAGCGTCTCCATTAAGGAGAGAGAACCTCTATAGGCTCATACCTAGTTCCTCTTACAGCAGGATATACGCCTGCTAATATCCCTATAATTCCACATATGGATATACTGAGCGCAAGGTGTCCCCAAGCTATAAAAAAAGGTATACTACCTATTGCGCAGACAATAAGGGTAATTAGAAAACCGGCTGCTATTCCGAGTAAACCTCCGAGAACCGAGATAAGGGTTGATTCTATCATGAACTGGAATGTTATATCCTTCTTTCTCGAACCTACTGCCCTCCTTATTCCGATCTCCACCTTCCTCTCAGTAACGGAAAGTAGCATGATTGCAAATATTCCCAGTCCTCCAATAAAAAAGGATATTATTGAGGCAATAGCGGTTAGAATGGAGACGAGTCTTATCCCCTCCTCCTTTGTCTTTAAGACATCCTCAACGGTGAAGATGGTAAAGTCGTCCTTTTCTTCATCCCGCATTTTTCTTACGGACCTTATAAAGCTCCTAATCTTCCTTTTTGTCTCGGAAAGGAGAACCCCATCCTTAACCTTTATGTACGCCCCCTTTACGTAGTCCACGTTGCTGTATCTCCTAGTGAAAGTAGAAAGAGGCATGTAGACAAGAGTATCCTGATCTTGGCCAAATAGGTCAGTTCCCTTCTCACTCATTACTCCAACTATCTGAGTTGGAACCCTGTAGATGAAGACATACTTTCCTAGGGGGTTTTCTCCGCTGAATAAGGATTCGTAAATTTTAAATCCTATAACTGCCTTCCTCTCAAGCCTTCTTTCCTCTTCGCTTGTAAAGAACCTTCCAAAGGAAATGTCAATGTTCCTCAAATTGAACACACTGCTTTCAACTCCAATTACGGTTGCCACAACCTTCTTTTCTTTAAACCTGATAGGGTAGGAGACGTCAAAAAAAGGAACAACCTCCTCAACATCGCTGATAGAATCCTTGATCCTCTTTATTTCATTCATCTTCAGTGTTTTTGCCTCTGTGAACTGTGCCGTTTTTCTTCCAGCCACAAAAAATATGCCAGATCTGAGAATGATGAGATTTTCTCCAAATCTTGAAATTTCCAATTCTATTTTGCTTTTGAGCCCCCTGCTTATATTTCCGAAAGCGAATAGGCTCATGACGGCAAAAAGTATACCGAGGATGGCAAGAATTGCCCTCTTTTTATGGACGAGAAGGTTCTTTACTGCCACCTCCAGATGGAAAAAGAGAAGTTCCGCCATTACCCTCTTATGGCCTCTATTGGCTCAATAGAGCTTGCCCTCATCGCAGGTTTGAGACCTGATAAAAGACCAGTGAAAAAACTGAAAAGGACTGCAAATAGTATTACCTTGTAATTAAAAATCATGGGCATATCGAAAAGCCTCTCGAATGTGGAACCAAGGGCGTAGCTCAGAATCACACCTACAATCCCTCCTATAAGAGTGATCACAACTGACTCGAGAAGGAAGGAGATGAGGATTCCCCTTCTTGATGCACCATAAGCCCTCCTTATACCTATATCCTTCCTTCTTTCGTAAATGGTTAGGTAGAAGAGGTTGGAAAGGACAAAGCCGCTTACTATTAGTGCAACAATTGAGGCTGTGCCCAAAAAAAGAAGGAGTGATCCTGAAATTACACTCACAAAGTTGAAAATGTCCTTGGAGCTTCTTATCGTGAAGTCGTCTTCTGCCCCTTCTAGAATTCCGTGATTCCTTCTTAGGACTCTTCTTATATCTTCAACCGTCTCTTCCGGATCCCTGGTAGTTTTCAGTCTCAACATAGAAAGGTACTTCTTCTCCCCTGAGACTCTATTCATAACTGTGGATAACGGCATTATTATTCTGTCATCCACATGGGACCCTCCGAAGCTTCCTCCTTTTTCTTCTAGGACACCCAAAACTTTCACTGGCAAGCGTCCAACAAGTATCCACTTTCCAGTTGGATCATCATTTGAGAAGAGTTCCTTTCTAACCTTTGCTCCAAGAACACAGACTGATTCTTGTCTATCTAGCTGGGAATCTCCAAAAGGTCCTCCTAATTCAAAGTTCCAGGAAAATGAGTGAAAATAGTTTGGAGTGCATCCAACCACTACTGTTTGCCATTTTCTCTCCTTATATTTGACAGGGAAACCGCGTACAGCCAAGATTTTTACCACGTCGTGGACCCCTGAGATTTTAGAAATTGACTCAGCATCGTCATGGGTGAGAGTGTTTACTCTTATCCTCGCCTGTCTTTGTCTCTCAGCCCCGCTGAAGACCATTATAGAATCTGGTCCTAAAGACTCAAATATCTCCTTTGCCTTTCTATTGGCACCCTCTATTGTTGTGATTATTACACATATGGAAAGGATTCCAAGTGCCACTCCGGAAAAGGAGAAGAGGACCCTTCCCTTGTAATAGTAAAGGATTTTTAGGAATTCGACAAAAAACTCCTTAGCCCTCGACGTCCTCACTTATCACCCCATCTACGATTTTAAGGATCCTTCTTCCGAAGCTTTTCACATTTGGATCATGGGTGACACAGACTATTGTTTTCCCCTCTTCATTTAGAATACGGAAAAGATCCATAATCTCAGATCCAGTTTTTGAGTCTAAAGCCCCAGTTGGCTCGTCAGCAAGGATTATGTCAGGGTCATTTATAAGTGCCCTTGCTATTGCGACCCTTTGCTGCTCTCCGCCAGATAACTGAGAAGGTTTACTGTAAATCCTGTCTTTCAGGCCGAACCTCTCAAGGAGGGCCTTAGCCCTCTCTCTGGGATTTCTTATCTTCTTGTCAGAGTAAATTATGGGAATGAGAACGTTTTCTAACGCGTTGAGGTAGGGAAGGAGAAAAAACTGCTGGAAAACAAAGCCTATGTGTCTATTCCTCATTTTTGCGAGTGCCTCATCTGAAAGATCGTCCACATTTAGACCCATAAACAGATACTCCCCTTCAGACTTTCGGTCAAGGAGCCCGATTATATTGAGAAGGGTCGTCTTACCAGAGCCGGAGACTCCCATGAGAATCACAAAATCCCCCTTTTCTATTTCAAGGTCCACACCCTTTAAAACACTTATCTCTCTCTCCCCTATAAAATAGCTCTTTTTCACGTTTTTGAGCATTATCACCTTTTCTTTTTAGTCTCCTTTGATTTGAAAGGCTTAACCTTAAGTAGGACCATCTCCCCTTCTGAAAGACCAGATATTATCTCAGTGTTATTTTCGTCACTTATGCCACAAGAAACTACCCTTCTCTCTATTTTTTCACCTTTTTTCACATAGACCACAAACTTTCCATCTTCAAAACGAATTGCCCCATTCGGACAAAGGAGAACGTTCTTTTTCTCATCGACGATTATTCTTACATGGGTTGTCATGTCAGGCCTAAGGTAGAAAGTGTACGCAGGATCTATTTTTACGATGGCAAGGTAGTAAACTATGTTGTTCATTATCTGAGGTTGAGGGTATATGGTGGAAATTTTCCCACTGAATCTTTTATCTTTGTGTGCATCAACCCAATATTCCACCCTCATACCGGGCCTTGTCCTGCCAATGTCAGTCTCATCAACGTATATCCACATTTCCAGTTTGGTGGTGTCCATGATCGTTACGAGGTTTACTGCCGAAAGTCCAGCAACAACTGTCTCTCCCTTCTGGGCACTTATCTCTGTTACGTACCCTGATATTGGAGCGTAGATGCTATAGTAACTCAGTCTTATTTCGAGAGCTTTCAGTTTCTCTTCAAGGGCCCTAAGTTTCGCCTTTGAAAGCTGGAGTTCGGAATAGGCTATACGAAGTTCTTTTTCCGCCTTGTCAACACTCTCTTTAGTTGTGAACTCCTTAGAAAGCAGAAGAAGCTGCCTTTCATACTCCTTTTTACAATAGGAGTAATGAGCTTCTTTCGCTTCAATCTCCCTCTTTTGCTCCTCTATCTGGGCTTCCAATTCCCTTTTGTTTGCCATAAGTTCCCTGTCATCTATTCGCGCGATCAGTGCCCCTTTTTTCACAAAATCCCCAACCTGGTAATTAAGCTCAACTATTTCTCCTGTGGCCCTTGTACCAACCCTCACTATTGCACCAACCTGGGCCTTTACTATGCCAGTCTGTTCTGTAAAATGAGTAATATTGCCCCTTTTCACAAAGGCTATCTCATCCGGATTGATTGCCTCTCTCTCTTTTTTTCCTATGGTGAAGTAAAGTAAAAGAAAGACAAAAAATAATCCTGCAAGAAGAAACGGGATTTTCTTCACCCCTAATACTCCTTCAGGTACGCTACCTTCTCAAGGTAAAAGAGGGAGATATTCGCTTCCATGAGAGACCGCAAATAACGCTCCTTTGCAGATGCAAGGTCCTTTTCACTGTTAAGAAGGCTCAGAATGTCACCCTTTCCAACCTGGTATTCACCGAGTAACTGCTCGAAGTTCACCCTGGCTTCCTCAACGAGTTTTTCATATAGTTCCACGTTTCTTAGAGACATTCCGTATTCAATGAAGGCCGTCTTTATCTGGGATTCTGTTTCCCTTTTCATCTCCTCTAGTTTGGCTTTTGCGGCGGAAATTTCGCTTTTTACTCCTTTTAATGAGTAGTACCGGCCAAATCCATCGAATATGGGTAGAACGAAGGATATTACAAATTGGTCACTTCTTATCTTTGGGAAAAAAACGGTATCCTGCCGTTGGTGCTGAATCTCTGCGTCTATTTTCGGATACCATGAACTCTCCTTCTCCTTATAAGCCATCTCAAGCCTTTTTATTTCATTTTTCTGCGCAAGTATTTCAGGCTTACTTGTAAGAGCCTTTTTTATGATTTCATTTACGTCCATTTTGAAATCCGGTTTCTCCAATGACCCCTCAACATGAAGAGTTTGTAATTGATCGAGTAAGAGATAAGATGCCAAAGACTCAAGGGACTTTTCGTATTCCTTTTTAGCATTCTCGTATTCTATAAGTGCTGACTCCATTCTAAGCTGAGCTTGTAGCACATCACTTTTTTTTGCGATTCCAGCCTCGTACCTACCTCTTGTCAGCTCGAATACTTTTTTTGCCTTCTCAAAGGACTCCTCCTTTGTTTTCACTATTTCCCTTTTTCCGAGGGCCTCATAAAAGTACTTTTTCACAATGTATGCAACTTCCTGTCTTATGGATTTCAGTTTCTCCATATCCTTCTCGTAGGAAAAATAAGCTCCCTTCCTCCTCGAATACCTTTCACCTCCGTCAAAAATTCTGTAAGAGATGACCGTGCATAGACTGTAATTCTCTCTGGATGAAGCCGTGTAGGTTGAGGGTGAGATAATTCTTGCATATGAGCCTTTAAGATCGAATCTGGGCAGATAAGGATCGATTGTGGAAAGATAGAAAAAGCGCGATTTTTTTATCATTTCCTCTTGTTCTTTCAAGGTGTA
The DNA here is from genome assembly GCA_938084905.1 of uncultured bacterium. Lineage (GTDB taxonomy): Bacteria > Desulfobacterota > Syntrophorhabdia > Syntrophorhabdales > JANXAF01 > CALKEQ01. The sequence goes on along the minus strand of CALKEQ010000002.1, from coordinate 193,608 downwards.
AGAGACTGAGAGGGCCCTAGTTAGTGCCTCTTCTAGGGTTATCCCGGAAGCAAACCTTAAAAAAAGGATGTTAAAAAGGGAAAAAAGGATTAGAATCCGGACTCTCGTCCCCATAGATGATGATCACATATACTACTTAAAAGGGATGATTGTCCAGAGGATTGAGGAGCCTTGAAGATAACTGGAATGTGCCGAGGAACGGAATCGAACCGCTGACACGAGGATTTTCAGTCCTCTGCTCTACCGACTGAGCTACCTCGGCACGAAATTAATTTTATACGAAGGCCTAAAACTCTGTCAAGGATATTTCCTTAAGGTAAAACCTTTCTCTGTCGTGTACTCAACGTATGTTCCGTTTTTTATTATGTCCCCTGTGTTCAGGTAGATTTTTCTTTTCCCTTCCTCGAAGATCTCGTAGATGTCAGGAATATGGGAGTGGGCAAGAACGACAGCGTCAAACCCCTCCCTGAACTTTTTCTCAGCGTATTTCCTGAAAAGCCTTAGATCCTTCTCACTGAATGATTTCTTTTTTCTGGAAAGAAAAAAACCTGCGATTTTTGCCAGCCTCCATGATGTTTCAGGTCCTAAAAGATCCATAAGTGAGATTATGGGTCTTGAACGGAGAATTCTATTTAATAGGGAAAGGGAAAACTCATGACCGTGGGAAGTGTATATTCGGAGACCATCGAGATTCACATCAAGACTGATAAAAGATTTACAAGAACTTAAAGTCTCAAAGTAAGTCCCAAGGAAGAACTCGTGGTTTCCTTCCAGAAAGAAGAGCCTCTTTCCCTTTGCTGATAGCTCTCTTGTTTTTTGAACGAAAGGGAGAAACCAACTGTAAATAAAACCGTCATATCCGTGGTAGAATTGGAAAATGTCACCCATTATAAATACCCAATCTGCGTCCTCAAGCACCTCATCCATGAACTTAAGCAGAAAACTCATCTCTTTATGTGTTAGCTCTCCTAGGTGTGCGTCGCCGAAGAAAATGGCCTTCATAACTGGGTGAGGTATTCCTCCAATGCTTCCTTCCAAGGTCTTAAACTAAATCCCGTATCCTTTTTTAGCTTTTCCGTGCTTAATGCGGAAAAAGGTGGCCTTTTTGCCCTTCTTTTTATCTCCTCCGAAGAGACCGGGACAAGATCTACGGATATTTTCTTTATTCTGAAGACCTCCTTTGCTAAATCGTACCAGCTGCAGATCCCTGAATTGGCAACATGGTATATACCAGACTTTTTTAGTTCAAAAAGGAGCTCTAAAGGCTCGGCAAGATCAGCCGCGTAAGTGGGTGAGCCGAACTGGTCATTCACAACTTCGATCCGATCTTTTTTCTTTGCTGCATCAAGGACCTTTGTTATAAAGTTCTTACCCCCATCTCCATAAACCCACTGTGTCCTGATTATAAGAGGAGAAGGATGAAAGTTCCTTACCTTTTTTTCGGACTCCAGTTTGGTTCTTCCATAAACAGAGAGGGGTTCGGGAGTATCATCTTCAGTGTAAGGAGAGCCCTTTTTTCCATTGAAAACGTAGTCGGTACTGAAGTGGACTAGCCCTATTCCATACTCAGCACATAGTCTTGCGACGCACTCTGCGCCGTAAACGTTGACCCTTTCCGCCAGTTCGATCTCATCTTCACAGAGGTCCACGTCCGTTATTGCAGCCAGATTTATCACAAGGTCTGGATTTAACTCCCTTATCACACGTCTTCCAGCTTCCTCATCAGTTACGTCCCACTCACTAGCGGTAAGGGAGAAACACTCATGATGACGAGTAAGATAAGGAGCTATGTTTTTACCAATTAATCCGTCCCCGCCAGTGATCACTATTCTCATCTTTGTCCGTACATACTTTCATAGTACTTCATGTACTCACCGGTCTTTATCCTCTGCCACCATGATCTTTTTTCAATGTACCATCTAACAGTCTCCTCAAGCCCTTTTTTGAAATCTATCTGAGGAGTAAAGCCTAGCTCCTTCCTTATCTTTTCAGCGCATATTGCGTATCTTCTGTCATGTCCAGGCCTATCCTTTACAAACCTAATCAGAGAACGTGGTTTCCCAAGGATCTGGAGCAACATTTCCACAATCTCTATGTTGGTCCTTTCATTATCCGCTCCGATATTGTAAATTTCCCCCTTTTTTCCCTTGTGGATCACAAGATCAATTGCGCGAGCATGGTCAGTAACATGTATCCAGTCCCTCACGTTCTTTCCATCTCCGTAGATGGGAAGCTCTTTGTCCTCAAGGGCATTCGTTATCATAAGAGGGATAAGTTTCTCGGGAAACTGATAGGGACCGTAGTTGTTTGAACACCTCGTTATTATCACAGGTAGACCGTATGTTTTGTAATAAGCCATGGCGATAAGGTCTGCTGAGGCTTTAGAGGCAGAGTATGGACTATTTGGAGAAAGTGGGGTCTCTTCCGTGAATTTACCCTCTGGACCAAGTGAGCCGTAAACCTCATCTGTGGAGATTTGGACGAAAAGGCCAACACCTTTTATTCTGGCCACCTCCAGGAGATTGTACGTTCCTAAAACGTTTGTTCTTATAAAATCTGAGGGGTCCTGTATGGAACGGTCGACGTGTGATTCAGCGGCAAAATGGACGACCACATCCACGGGCTGCTCAAAAATTTTTACAACCACCGATCTATCTGCCACATCACCTCTTACAAATCTGTACCTGGGATCGTCCTCTACGTCCTTTAGATTTTCAAGGTTGCCCGCGTATGTAAGCTTGTCAAGATTCACAATCTCGTATGGATACCTCTCAAGCATGTAGTGTATGAAGTTGCTCCCTATAAAACCACATCCTCCTGTCACAAGGATTCTCATTTCAGCCGTCCTTCCTTTCCCACCTATAAGGTATGTTGTTTATGTGGGGGTCAATTCTAAATTCGTCTGGGTTTTCTCGATTGTAAGGCTCAGTTGGTATGTTTATTATGAGAGCTTCAGATTCGCTTATACATTTCCAACCGTGGTAAACCATCCTTGGAATCATAACAAGACAGAAATTGTAGTCCCCGATGAAGAACTCGTTTATCTCCCCTTTTGTTGGAGATCCGTCCCTCTCATCGTAAAGCACAAGTTTTATCATACCCTTAATGCAGGTGACGTAGTCATCCTGAATTTTGTGGTAATGCCACGCCTTTACAACTCCAGGATAGGTGGTTGTAAGGTAGACCTGACCGAATTTCTTAAATATCTCATCATCGCACCTTAAAATTTCCATAAGCCTTCCCCTTTCGTCCGGAATCACATTCAATTTTTTAATTTTAACCCCGTCTATCATCCTTCTTCCTTCTCAATCGTTATTTGCTCCAGTCTGTGAGACAAGAATATTTGCCCTAAGAAGCGACTCGAATGTTCCCGCATCTGTCCACCATCCATCTAGCATCTCGTAAGTCATGGTACCTTCCCTTATATAGGCATTGTTCACGTCTGTGATCTCCAGTTCGCCCCTCTCTGAGGGTTTAAGTGTCCTTATTATATCGAAGACCTTCGAATCGTACATGTAAACACCGATAACAGCAAGATTGCTCTTCGGATTTTTTGGCTTCTCAACTATCCTCACGAGCTTACCATTTTCAATCTCCGCAACCCCGAATCTTTCCGGATCTGGTACCTCTTTTAAGAGGATCTTTGCACCCCTCTTTTGTTTCTCAAAGTTCTTTACCGCTTTCCTTATACTTTTTTCGAGTATGTTATCACCTAAGATAACACAAATAGGTTCACCATCTGCGAAGTACTCTGCAAGGGACAATGCGTGAGCGATCCCCCCTTCTCCCTCTTGGTAAGTGTAATTTAGGTGTTTTAGCCCAAATTCCCGTCCGTTTCCGAGAAGCCTTAAGAAATCCCCTGCGTAGTTTCCACCAGTAACTATCATTATGTCCTCTATTCCCGCCTTTATGAGAGCCTCCAGTGGATAGTAGATCATTGGCCTGTTGTAGACAGGGAGGAGATGTTTATTCGTAATCTTTGTAAGAGGATAAAGCCTACTACCTAGGCCTCCCGCAAGAATGACCCCCTTCATAACTTCCTCCTTAACGAGTTCTCTCAGTTATCCCTTTAAGGTCAAAGTTCAATCGCAAACTCGTATCTTTGGGTCTTTTTGTCTGGCTTAGCCTTAAGGTGAGAGACCAGCATAGGGGACTGTAAGTTATTTCATAGGAAGTATCTATCCACTCCCGGTTAAGGAAAGAGTACCTCAGTCCGAACCTTCCAAAAAAATCGTGAAACTTCCCTTTCATTTCTAAGGAAAGCTCATGGGCCGTTTCCTTGGTGTAAGTGTGGGAGATATGAAACCCCCCATCTTCCTTGAATTTGTAAGAAAGTTCGTTTATGGTCTTCCTCAGGCCCTCACCATAGATATTTACAACACTTTCATTTGTAAAACCAAGATTTTCTATTCCATAGAACCTTAACCTTCCCTTCAGATCTGAAAATCTTTTTCCGTAACCCTCGTACAGGATTGAAGGTTTAAGCTTTCTTTGGAGGCCATAGGATTGTTCTATCCCAAATTCGGAGATCTCACGGGCCGACTCCCCTCTCAGATTAAGGTAATGAGAAAAGGAGTAAGTAAGGATGTTAGTTTCGTAAAATCTGTCTGAGGGATCAATGTACGGTATATCCTTAAAAGACCTTCTTGGAATGTAGACCCACCTTATGTTTGGTCTAATCAAACTTTCTAGTTCTCCCTCAATGATTCGTGCGGGATTGTAGCTTCTTAAAAAGTTTGCATTGAGCGAACTCTCGATTTTGAAAGTATCTACCTTAGCTGAATTCCTCTCTTTTTCCATTTCTCTTTCGATAAGGTAAATTTTTCCGTAGTAATTGCCTGAGAGAGTGAGGTTTAATCCTGAAAAGGAATGGATCTTAGAGATTGAAGGTTCAAAACTGAACCTTGCGTATCTTGAGCCCTTCTCCCTGTAAAAGTTTATAAATTCTGAGTTTACGTTGAAGAGAAACATCCCCCCAAGGATGGGGATTTTCTCGCTAAAAAAACTTAGAAAGGGAAGGTACTTGAACGTGTAATCGTTGTCCTTTGTACGCAAATCTCGAAAATAGGATACCTCTCCAGTCATATGGGATCTCCTGAAAGGCCTCTCAACGTAAAGATCAGATTTTAGAAGGGATTCGCTTTTTTCCTCAGATTTTTCGGCGAAATCCATTAAGTAATCCACATCCGATGTATGTCTAACTTTTGCCTTAAGCTCGAACTTCATTGGAAGGACTTGAAGGTGTTCACCTTTTATCTCATATCGTGTATTCATAAACTTTCTATCATCCAAAATTGACGAAAACCACTCTCCTCTTTTGTCCTCCCTCATTGCGTATCTGAACTCGATTCCTGGTTTTATCCCTCTCTTTTCAATATACTGTAAGTAAAATGTGGCATCCTTATCCTTATCTATCGCCCAAAAAAGGGAAGGAGAAAAAACGAAGCCATCCCTGCCAGAAACCTTAATATCGGGCATGAGAAGACCTGTTTCTCTTTCGGTTTTTACGGGAAATAAACCCCATGGGAGATAAAAAAGAGGTTTACCGGCAACCTCAAATGTGGCTTTGGTCAGTTTTGCGTAACCACCTACCACGATATGAGCGTTTTTTGCCCTGAATCTCCAATCTGGTCTATCAGGCCTACATGTTGTAAGTGAACCTTTCCTTATGCAGTAAGTACTTTCCCCCGTTTTTTCTATTAGGTCCCCATCTATGTGATAATTACCCTTCTTTATGTAGATGTGGCCGTTCTCAATACTTCCCGTCCTTTTTTCCATGTGAAAGTAAAGCTTTTCGCACGTTATGCTATCTTCGCCGTCCTTAAAAAAAACGTTCCCCTCTGCAAATAGTTCTTTTGTTTTCTCATTGTAAATTATCTTCGATGCCTTAAATAACCTTTTGCCAATAACAAGTTCCGCGTCTCCCTCAAGAGTCACTATCCCTTTCCTCGTCTCGTAATCGACGCGGAAAGCTTGAATTTCCAATTCTTCTTTTAAAGATGTTTGGAAATTTCCCACAAAGCAGAAAGATAATGAAGGGAAAAGAAGGGGGAAAAAAAGGATAAATGGACTAAAAGATTTCATGAATCAGCGCTCTTGCCTCCGCAACTAGAAAAAGTGAACCAGTAACAACAATTACGTCGTCTTCTCCCACCTCTTTTTTGGCATTTTCCAAAGCTTCTCTTACAGAGTCTGCGGGGTAGGCGAAAGGAAGCAGTTTTTTCAGTTCCTTTACATCAAGGGCACGATCTAATGAAGGTTTTGTGATTATGAGTTTTTCCGCCCATGAGAGAACGAGTTTTGCCATACCTTTGAAATCCTTATCTTTCATAACACCGAAAATGCATACGATTCTTCTCCCTTTCAGGTTCTCACTTATGTACTTGGTAAGTGCTCTCATTCCAGAGGTGTTGTGGGCACCATCGAGAATAATTTTTGGTCTTTCTTTTACAATCTCCAGTCTTCCCATCCATTCAATATTTGAAAGTCCTTCCCTTATAGTCGACTCTTTAACGGGAAAGCCATTTTCTGAAAGTATCTCCAGAGCGCAGAGGGCCAGCGAGACGTTACTGAGTTGATGATCTCCTAAAAGGTTTACGTAAAGATCATGGAAATTCCATTTTATGCCCCTGTAATCCATCATTCTTTCCTTTATCTTCTCAAATGAGAAGTGCTTGCCAAGCACATACAGCGGCGATCTTTTCCGGGAGGCAAAATCTTCTAATATCCTGAGAGCTACCCCTTTTGCACCTGTAATAACAGGAACATTCTCCTTTATGATCCCAGCTTTCTCCTGGGCAATGGAGGAGATGGTGCTTCCAAGGTAGTCCATGTGATCGTAAGAAACATTCGTTATGACGGAGAGAAGCGGCTTTATCACATTTGTAGAATCTAGTCTTCCTCCTAACCCGACCTCTACAACGGCTATTTCAACAGATTCTCTTCGAAAGTACTCAAAGGCCACAGCTGTAGTAAAATCGAAAAAAGTAAAGGAGGTTGAAATCTTTTCGTCTATTATCCTCTGCCATATTTCCTCGCAGATCTTTACGAACTCCTCGTATTTTATATCCTCTTCGTTTATGGAAAATCTCTCCGTTATACTGTGAAGGTGAGGGGACGTGTACCTTCCTGTCCTATACCCTTCTTTCACAAGAAGGCTCGATAAGACCTTGGTGACCGATCCCTTCCCGTTTGTTCCGCCAACATGAACGGACCTATAGGATAGGTGGGGGTTGCCGAGGGCAAAGAGAATGGAGCTTATGTTCTCAAGACCAAAAAGCATCCCCTTCTTTTCAAGGCTAAGGAGGTATTGGACCAAAGGAGAATCTTTCATGAAAGGATAGTTGAAAGCATCTTGTGTAGGGTCTGTTTCATTTCCCTTCTGTCCACTATCATATCGATCATCCCATGTTCCAGAAGGTACTCAGCCCTCTGGAAAAAAGGGGGGAGTTCTTCCTTTATGGTCTCCCTTATAACCCTAGGTCCTGCAAAACCTATCATTGCCTTCGGTTCTGCTATTATTATATCTCCGAGCATAGCGATGCTTGCCGTTACTCCTCCAAGTGTGGGGTCAGTAAGGACAGTTATATAAGGTACCCCGTCCTCCTTTAAACGATTGATAGCGCCTGTTACCTTTGCCATCTGCATGAGGGACATTATCCCCTCCTGCATCCTTGCACCACCTGATGAACAGAAAACTATAACGGGTATCTTCCTCCTTTTGCCCTCTTCAAGTAGCCTGGTTATCTTTTCACCTACGACAGACCCTAGGCTCCCACCCATGAAAGAAAAATCGAAGATAGCAGAGAGAACCTCTATCTCCCCAATCCTTCCAGATCCGCATACAACCGCATCGTTCCTTCCAGTTTTTTCCTTCAGTTCCTGAAGCCTTGCACTGTAAGGCTTTGTATCTTTGAACTTGAGAAAATCATAGGGGGCGAGTTCACTGTAAAACTCTTTGAAAGTTTCCGGTTCAAAAGTAAACTCTATTCTTTTTTCCACTGAAATTGGAAAGTGGTACGAACACTTTGGACAGATACTGAAGTTTCTCTCAACCTCTTTTCTATAAAGAAGTTCCATGCAGGAGGTACACTTTAGCCAAAGCGTCTCCTCCTTTTCTGCTTCGGCCTTTTTTATTTCCCTCTTTATATCTATTTCCTTGTGGACCTTTACTTCCTTTTCCTCTTTCTTCCTGAAGAAGCCCATTTTTCTTGAATTTGCTGAGAAAAACTATCAAAATAACTGAGAAGTGTCAATAGAGACGGTTTGGATCAGCTCAGACTACATTTTGGAGGGTTTGCTAAATTTAAGGTCTAGAAAAAAAGGGGCTGTCCTTTGCCATCCCCACCCCCTTTACGGAGGATCTATGGACAACAACGTGATCTATTCCATGGAGAAGGGTTTCTCATCTGCCGGATTCACCACTCTCAGATTCAACTTTAGAGGTGTTGGAAGAAGCGAAGGATCTTACGGAGGGGGAGATGGGGAGATTCGGGACCTTATCTCTGCCCTTGGTTTTTTAGAGTCCAGACTCGATTTTTGCCCGAGAGTTGTACTGGCAGGGTATTCATTCGGTGCATGGATATGCGCAAAAGTTGCAGCACTGAGGAGGGAGGTTTCAGATCTTTTTCTTGTCTCTTATCCTTTTGCTTTTTTTGACCAAAAAGAGGTTACGAATTTCAAAAAAAGGATCTACTTTGTTTGTGGGAGTAAGGATCAAATTTCGCCCCTTGATTGTAACATGCGTGTTTACAGAGAGTTGCCCCAAATAGAGAAATCAATAATGGTGGTAAATACGGATCATTTCTACTTTGGGCTCGAAGCGGAAATAGAAGATTTTATAGAAAGGGCATTTTCATAACCTATCCTTAAAGAAAGCCCTCGCCTTTTTTACATCTTCGGCTATGGCAGATCTCAGTTCTTCGAGTGAGCCAAATTTCATCTCGTCCCTTATCCTCTCGTAGAACTTTACCTCTATCTCCATGCCGTATATGTCCTTATGGAAGTCAAGTATATGGGTTTCAACGGAGATCCGTTCCAGGTTCAAAGTTGGTTTAAATCCTATGTTTGTAACTGATGGATAATAGTTTCCGTGAAGTTCCACCTCAGTTATGTAAACACCTTTTTTTGGTAGGAGCTGGTTCTCTGAAAAAGCGAGATTTGCCGTAGGAAAGCCAATTTTCTTTCCCAACCCAGCTCCGTAAATGACCTTGCCAGTAACAGAGAAAGTTCTGCCAAGGAAATCTCTGACCCTGAGTAAGTCTCCGTCTACTATCATCTTTCTTATTCGGTTGCTACCAACTTTCTCTCCATCGAGTGTTACAGGATCGATCTTTCTGAAGAGGAAACCGTACTTTTCCGATAGTTTCTCTATCAGGTTCACATCTCCCTTCGCATCCTTCCCAAATCTGAAATCGTATCCGAGAACAAGGACTGACACTCCAATCCTTTTTACAAGCACATCCCTTATAAAATCTTCCGGCTCAAGACCCCTGAAACTTTCCTCAAATTTCAAGATAATTAGGACATCAATTCCCATCTCCTCAAGTATCCTCTTCTTTACGGGAAGGGGTGTTATAAGCCCCTCTAGATTCTCTGGTTTGAGCAAGCTGAGAGGATGGGGATCAAAGGTTATTAAAGCTGATACTCCATCTATCTCCGCCGCTTTCCTCCTCACCTCTTCGATTATCCTTTGATGGCCAATGTGGATCCCGTCAAAGTTGCCTATCGTTACAACCGGCCTGTCCATTCTTCTGATTCTTTCCAGCCCTTCTATCAGTTTCATAGTTGACCCTTGACTTTCTGGTGTAAATGTCCTTAATTTAAAATTAATGCCGAAGTGGCGGAATTGGAAGACGCGCTAGATTCAGGATCTAGTGGGCGAAAAGCCCGTATGGGTTCGAGCCCCATCTTCGGCACCATTCCCTCCCTTCCTTAAAAATCATTGACAAAGGCATGTAATTAGGATAAAAGATTGTGAATTTTTTTTCAATTTTCGAAAAAGGAGAAAGCTATGAGAGAGGCCGTAATAGTTTCTTGCGTAAGAACACCTATAGGTCAATTCGGTCAATCGCTTAAAGATATCCCAGCTGTCCAACTCGGAGCAATAGCTATAAAAGAAGCGTTAAAGAGAGCCGGGTTAAGACCATCAAGAGATAAGGACCGGGAGTTTTCTCCTAAAGTATTCCAAGGAATGACATCGACTGAGCTCGAGGAAAAGTACTACGATTACGATTCGTCCCTAAAAGAGGTAATTATTGATGAAGTTATCATGGGAAATGTGATCCAGGCAGGTCAGGGACAGAACCCTGCAAGACAGGCAAGTATTTACGCAGGAATTCCTAAAGAGACAGCCGCTTACACAGTAAATAAGGTATGCGGTTCTGGACTTAAGTCAATTATATGCGCTATCCAAGCAATTGCATGTGGAGATGCGGACACAATAGTTGCAGGTGGAATGGAGAATATGAGCATGGCTCCTTTTGCACTTCCCGCCATGAGGTGGGGAGCAAGGATGTTTGATGCGAAGGCTGTTGATCTCATGGTACTCGATGGAGTATGGGAAATATTTTACGGTTACCATATGGGGGTTACGGCGGAGAACATTGCTGAAAAATACGGTATATCTAGGGAGGAGCAAGACAAATTTGGACTCATGAGCCACCAGAGAGCAAGAAAAGCGATAATGGAGGGAGTCTTTAAGGAGGAGATAGTGCCTGTAGTTATTCCACAGAAGAAGGGAGAACCAGTCGTTTTTGATACGGATGAAAGGCCGATGGATACGTCCCTTGAGAAGATGGCGAAGCTTCCACCTGTTTTCAAGAAGGATGGAACGATTACCGCAGGGAATGCATCAGGCATAAACGACGCTGCCTCAGCGGTTGTAGTAATGTCCAGAGAAAAGGCAAAAGAACTCGGAATAAAACCGATGGGCAGGATAATCGCATGGGCTAATGGAGGGGTTGATCCAGCTTACATGGGACTTGGCCCAGTTCCAGCGATAAAAAAGGCGCTAAAGAAGGCTAACCTTACTCTAGATCGTATAGACATAATCGAATTGAACGAAGCTTTTGCAGCTCAAGCAATCGCATGTATAAGAGAACTCAACATAGACATGGATAGATGTAACATGTTCGGTGGCGGTATTTCCCTAGGCCATCCGATAGGTTGTACAGGTGCTCGACTTGTGACAACAGCCTTACACGCCATGAAGAGAATGAACCTAAGGTACGGTCTTGTTTCCATGTGTATTGGAGGAGGAATGGGTATTGCAGCAGTGCTGGAAAAGGAGGACTAAAGGTGGAGTATAAGAATATAAAGTTGGAAATAAAAGATGCCATTGCTGTTCTCAAAGTGAGTAGACCAGAAGCCTTAAATGCCCTAAACTCTGAAACATTGGAGGAGTTAAAAAGGGCAGCAGAGGATCTGGAAAAAAATGGTGAAGTAAGGGTCGTTATTGTTACGGGAGAGGGGGATAAAGCCTTCGTTGCTGGTGCAGACATAGTGGAGATGAAAGAGATGGATCCTGTCCAGGGAATGGAATTTTCAAGAAAGGGGCATGAGGCTTTCTCAAAACTCGAAAACATGGGCAAAGTTGTCATTGCGGCTGTAAACGGTTATGCACTCGGAGGAGGGCTCGAACTCGCCCTCTCATGCGACATAATTTACGCTTCCGATAAAGCGAGGTTCGGTTTTCCGGAAGTAACCTTGGCTATACATCCAGGTTTTGGCGGCACCCAGAGGACACCGAGGATCATAGGATTGATGAAGGCAAAAGAACTGATATTCACAGGGAAGATGATCACTGCCCAAGAAGCTTTCGAGTTGGGTTTAATAAATAAAGTTGTTCCACACGATGAACTGATGAAGGAGGTTTTTTCGCTTGCAGAGAGGATCAAGTCGTGCGGTCAGATTGCCCTGAAACTGGCAAAGGAGTGCTTGAATAAGAGCCTCTCGTTAAGCCTAGAAGAAGGGCTTAAACTAGAAGAGGCAAACTTTGGTTTTTGTTTTGGTACGAAGGACCAGAAAGAGGGGATGACCGCTTTTGTTGAAAAAAGGAAGCCCACCTTCAGGGGCAACTGAAATGGCTGAATGAAAGTAGCGGGCATCCAGTTTTCCTGCTTCAAGGATAAAGAGAAGAACATCGAAAAAGCACTGAGGCTCCTTAAAGTTGCTTACGAGAAAGGCGCAAATGTGGTTTGCTTCCAAGAGATGTTCAATCTTTTTTGGTTCCCAAGGGAGAAAAACGAATCATTCTTCAGACTGGCTGATGAGGCGGAATCCCCTCTGTTTTTGCCTTTTTTTGAGATGGCAAAGGAGAAAGGGATTGTTATCCTCCTTCCCTTCTTTGAAAGAGCTGGGGAAAGGTTTTATAATAGTTGCATGGTCATAGATGAGATGGGGAAATTGTCAGGTATTTATAGGAAGGTTCATCTCTCCCAGATTCCCCTTTGGGAAGAGGACTACTACTTTTCTCGAGGAGAAGAGTTTCCAGTTTTCTCAACTGGTTACGGGAAGATAGGAATCCAAATATCCTGGGACAATTTGTACCCTGAGGGTACAAGAATACTGGCGATAAAAGGAGCTCAGATAATTTTTGCTCCAACATCTTGCGCATTCAAGACTCAGCACATTTGGAAGACGGTCATTTCTGCAAACGCCTTTGCAAATGGTATTTACATAATGAGGGTAAACAGGGTGGGAAGTGAAGATTTTCAAGATTTTTATGGGATGAGTTTCTGTGTAAATCCAGAGGGGGAGATAATAGCCGGGCCAGCGGGTATTCATGACAGTGTTGTACTGGCAGAAATCGATTTTGAGGTTGAAAAAAGTGCGAGGGAGAGCTGGCCCCTCCTGAAAAGGAGAAGACCGGAAGTGTACTCTGAACTTTTAAAAGAGGTGGATTAAATGGAGAAGACCCTTTGTATAATCTGCGCCTGGAGAGAGAACTGTCAAAAAAGGTTCATGGCTAGGGAGGGCTTATCTTTGAGGTGTCCTGATTTTGTTAGGGACGTGTCCATAAAGGAAGAAGGAAAGGGTGATGATAAAACCGGAACTGGAGAAGAGAATAAAAAAGGCCTCTGAACTTCTGAAAAAGAAGGGTCTCCTCCCTGGAGAGCTCAATTTCGAACCCCATATTGAGACCCCAAGAGAAAAGGATTTTGGAGATTACTCCACAAATCTTCCTTTCATTCTCTCAAAGATATTAAAGAGGCCTCCCAATCAAATAGCTCAAATGATTAAGGATCATCTGGATGTGGAGGACATATGTGAAAGGACCTCAGTTGCGGGAGGTGGATTTTTGAATTTTTACCTTAGAGACAGTTTCCTCAAGGATTGCCTCTTTTCCCTTTTTTTAGAGGGTCTTCATAGATTCATGCCAGACGTTGGAAAAGGGAAAAAGGTCCTTTTGGAGTTTGTAAGTTCTAATCCCACAGGTCCGCTACATGTTGGTCATGGAAGATGTGCAGCCTTCGGAGATGCTCTCTCAAGATTATTGAAGAAGACAGGATTCGATGTCACAAAAGAGTATTACATAAATGATGCGGGAAAACAGATGGAGATGCTTGGAGAGTCTGTCTATCTGCGGCTTAAGGAGCTCTCCGGGGAAAGGGTCGATTTTCCCGAGAATCTCTACAAAGGTGAATATGTAAAAGAGATTGCAAAGGAACTAATGGATAGAAAGGTAGTACTTCCCGAAGAGAAGAGCGAATCGATTAAAATTTTGGCGCGGTATGCATCTGAGAGGATAATGGGGGAGATAAAGGAGGATTTGGAGAGATTCGGTGTCTTTTTCGACAGTTTTAAAAAAGAGTCTGATCTTTTTGGATCTGGCATGGTAGAAGAGACGCTTTCCTTCTTGCAAGAGTCAGGCTACATATATAAAAAGGATGGAGCAGTTTGGTTCAGGACGAGCCTTTTTGAAAATGACGAAGACAGGGTTCTTGTGAAGTCAGACGGAGAAAAGACTTACTTTACTTCGGATATCGCATACCACAGGGAAAAGTTTTTAAGGGGTTACGACCTTCTCATCAACGTATGGGGGTCGGACCATCACGGATACGTACCAAGACTGAAGGCTGCTCTAAGTGCGATGAATCTTGATAAGGAAAAACTGAAGATAATCCTTATACAGTTTGTAACCTTACTAAAAGATGGAAGACCGGTTGGGATGTCCACAAGGGAGGGGACCTACACCACATTGAGGGAACTGGTAGATGAGGTTGGGAAAGACGCTGCCAGGTTCTTCTTCCTTACGCGAAAAAGTGACGCTCATCTTGAGTTTGATCTTGATCTTGCTAAGAAAAAAACGAACGAGAACCCTGTCTACTACGTTCAATACGCCCATGCCCGAATTGAAAGTATACTGAGATGTGCGAAAGATCAGGGCTTTGAAACCGGATTCCTAGAGGATAAAAAGATAGAAAGGGAAATTTTGGATCTCCTCGTTCTGGATGAGGAGATGGAGCTTGTAAAAATGATTTTCCGTTTTTTTGATACCCTAGAAGGTGCTGCGAGGAATCTAGAACCCCACAGACTGACGTATTACCTTATTGATCTTGCCGGTAAATTCCACACTTACTATAATACGACAAGGGTTCTGCAGGAAGATCATAAATTGACACGCGCCAGGATGGTTCTCGTAAAAACCTTAAAAGACGCTTTGAAGGAAGGACTCGGAATTCTCGGGGTTTGTGCCCCTGAAAAAATGTAACGGAAAAATGGGAAAGAGAAAAGGAAAAATCAGGGAGTATGCCGAATCTTTCATAATCGCAGCGCTAATCGCCCTTTTCGTAAGGAGCTTTTTTATTCAGGCATTCAAAATACCGAGTAGTTCAATGGAACCTACCCTCCTTGTTGGTGACCATCTCCTTGTAAACAGACTGAGCTACGTTATCAAGTTTCCTTTTACTGACTGGATTATCTATGAGATAGGAAAGCCGAAAAGGGGAGATGTTATTGTGTTCAGGTATCCTTTGGATAGAAGCAAAGACTTCATAAAGAGGGTTATTGGCGTTGAGGGGGATATCGTTGAGATAAGGGATAAGATTGTCTATGTGAATGGAAAAAGAATAGAGGATAAGCACGCATTTTTTTCAGATCCTTACGTCCTTCCAAGTAGTCTTGGCCCAAGGGACAATTTTGGCCCAGTAAAGGTTCCAAAGGATTCGTACTTTGTCTTGGGAGACAATAGGGACAGAAGTTTGGACAGTAGATTTTGGGGTTTTGTGAAAAAGGAGGATCTCGTTGGTAAGGCCTTTATCCTCTATTTCTCCTGGAACAAAAACCCTGAAAGGATATGGGAATTTGTCAGGTGGAAAAGAATTGGAATGTTGATAAGGTGAATCTACCCTTGATTTTCCAGTTCGCGTGCAAGTTCTTCCAGGATCTTTTTTTGTCTATCAGTTAAGTTCTTCGGAACCCTGACGTTTATGTAAACGAGCTGGTCACCTCTTCCATAACCTCTATTTCTTGGAATCCCAAGGCCTTCTAACCTGATGATCTTTCCCGGCTCAGTTCCAGGGGGAATCTTAATCTTTTTATCCCCATCTAAGGTTGGTACCTTTATTTCTCCTCCCAGACAGAGGATTGGAAAATCAACATCCACCTTCACGATTATGTTGTCCCCGTCTCTTTCAAATATGGAATGGGGTCTCACATGTATAACAACGTAAAGATCACCTGGATAGGTATCGGTGGGAGATTTTGCCCCTTCTCCCCTTATTCTTAGTCTTGTGCCCGTTTCTACTCCAGGCGGTACCTTTACAGTCAACTTCTTCTTAGTTTTTACGTATCCTCTACCTCTGCATTCCCTACAAGGGTTATCTATGATGTAGCCTTCACCGTGGCAGGAATCGCAAGTTTTATTTATGGTAAAAAATGAATGGGAATATCTTATCTGACCCCTACCGCCGCATAATGGGCATACACTCGGTTTATAACCTGGTTCAATTCTCGATCCTTTGCATACTGGACATCTTTCATCCTTTGGAATTTCAATCTCCTTTTCCGTTCCAAAAATTGCCTCTTCAAATTCTATCTCCAGATTGTACTTGAGATCGTCTCCCTTTTTTGCTCTTCTTGTCCTGCCAAAGAAGTCACCGAAGAGGTCCTCGAAAATTTCGTCAAAACTTGTCCTAAATCCAAAATCGAAGGCAGGCCCTGATCCGTCGACTGTCCCGTATCTGTCGTATCTTGCCCTTTTTTCAGGATCAGATAGAACCTCGTAAGCTTCGTTTATCTCTTTGAATTTTTCTTCTGCGTATTTGTCGCCAGGATTCCTGTCAGGATGGTATTTGAGTGCAAGTCTTCTGTAAGCCTTTTTTATCTCTTCTTCTGAGGCGTTCCTATCAACGTTTAGTATTTCGTAATAATCCTTGTGCACGGCATCTGGATGGGGCCTTTACATCAACAGTTTTGCTCTTGAACTTCTGGTTTTTTCGCAACTGAGACCATAGCCGGTCTTAGGAGCCTTCCATTTAAAAGATAACCCTTCTGAAATTCACAAACAACTGTACCTGGTTCACAGTCCGATCTTTCTTCTTCTGTGAAAGCCTCATGCAAATTAGGGTCGAACATTTTACCAAGTGACTCGATCCTGGTTACGCCAGCCTTCTCCAGTACCCTTAAGAACTCGTTTAGCGTGATTTTCACGCCTTCTTCTAAGCCCTTTATATCATTTGTCTTGCCGGCACACTCTAATGCTCTCTCCAAGCAATCGACAACAGGAAGAAGTTCCTTTATTAGGGCCTCGTTTCCGTATCTCAGTATTTCCTGCTTTTCCTTCTGCTTTAGCTTTTTGTAGTTCTCAAAGTCAGCCTGAAGATAAAGAAGCCTTTCCTTTAACTCATTTATATTCTTTTCCTTTTCTTCCAAGTTTTTCTTCAGTTCCTCTATTATTTCGTCCTTTTTTTTCCTCTTCTTAGGTTCCTCGTGTTCTACCTTCTCAAATGTTTCAACTTTTTCGTCTTTTTTTTCTCCGTTTCCCTCCATCTTTTCACCTCACATGTTTGTTAAAAAGTTTGTGAGCATCTTTGCAGTGTAATTCACCACAGGGATCAGTTTTGAATAATCCATTCGCAAAGGACCTATTACACCAAGAACACCCGTACTTTTTTCGTCAACGGCGAATGGCGATGCAATGATACTCATCTCTTTGAGCTCCTTTATCTCCCATTCCTCTCCCACTATGACAACAACCTCCTTTTCCGAAAGGCACCTGTCAAGTATGCTCAAAAGCCTCTCCTTTTGCTCCAGTGCTTTAAATATTTCCCTCAGTTTGAGAATGTCGGTAAATTCTGGTATGCCGATAATCTTTGAGGTACCTTCAATGTAAATCTCCCTCTTTTCCCCACTTTCTATAAGAGAGTTAAGCGAATCTCTGATCTTCGATATGAGAAGCTTAAAATCCTCCCTATCTTTTTCTATATCCTCCTTCAGTCTCTTTTTCAGTTCGGAAAAGGTAAGCCCTTCAAACTTTTCGTTCATGTACTGTTTCATACTCTCTAGGATACTCCTCTCGATCTTCTCCTCGAGGGTGAGTATCCTCTTATAAACCATGCCGGATGATGTGATGAAAAGAACGAGTAGGGAAACTTTCGACAGGGGAACAAATTCAACTCCCTTGAAGACCATAGTATTCAATTTTGGCTCTACAACTATTCCCGCGTACCTCGAGATAGCGGCAAGTGCTCTAGATGCGTCTATCATAGCGTCTTCCACGTAAGAGTAGCTAGGTTTTATGAAGTGGGTGATGAGGCGTATGTCCTTTTTTGCAGGTAATTTTAGATCTACAAAAGTGTCGACGTAGTATCTGAAAGCCTTTGTCGTGGGGATCCTACCTGATACGGCATAGGGTTTAAATAAGTATCCCTGCTCCTCTAACTCGTACATTATATGGCGGATCGTAGCAGAACTTAGCTTGTTGTTCATCAATTTTGCAACAACACTGGATCCTACAGGTTGAGCTGTATCCACGTATGTCTCTATGATGATCTCTAGGATTTTTCCCTCTCTTTCTGTTAGGCCCATTTTTGCCTCTATTATGTTAAATTAATAATGAGTCGAATCTTTGTCAAGAAAAGCCGGGAAAACGGAATTGGAGAACGAAAAAAGGTGTTGACGATGAAAGAGAAAAAGAAATATGAATTATCAACTCATGGAGGAACCAGGGGGGAAAGATGATAACAAAACTCGGGCCGGATGACTTACATAGGAGATGTGATGAGGCAGTTTTTCCCTTCGAAACGACAGATGAACTAGCCGGTGACTTTAGGATCATAGGTCAGGAAAAAGCACTAAGATCCCTCGATTTTGGTCTCGGAATGAAAAGTTCTGGCTTTAACATATTTGTTCTCGGCGAATCAGGGACTGGAAGGATGTCTTCGGTTATGAGCATTCTGAATGAGATAGCAAAAAAAGAACCAACTCCTTCGGATTGGTGCTACGTGTACAATTTCAAGAATCCTGACTCTCCTCGGGCAATTGAGCTCCCACCCGGTCGTGGGCCTGAATTCCAGAGGGACATGGAAGAACTTATAAAGTACTTAAAGACTGAGATTCCCAGGGCATTCGAGTCAAAGGAGTATGAGGTACAGAAAAACAGGGTCACCAGCGAATTTCAAGAAAAACAGGAGGGATACCTGAGAAAGCTAGATGAGGAGGCAAGATCTTACGGTTTCTCCTTAAGGAAAACACCTGCTGGCATTTTCCTCGTACCTTCTAAGCCGACAGGTGAGCCCTTAACAAGGGAGGAATATGAGGCTCTGGATGAATCTACAAAAAAGGACCTTGAGGAGAGAGGGAGATTACTGCAGGAAAAGTTGAACGACGTAATAAGAACCTTAAAACAGGCTGAAAGGTTAGTGAATGAGATGATAGCAAAACTGGAAAAGATGATCGTCCTTGAGGTCTTAGAACCAGCTTTGGAAACCCTCAAAAAAAAGTACGGTGATAATGAAAAGATCCTTTCTTACTTGGAAGAGGTGAGGGAAGACATCCTCTCAAATATTGACGACTTCAGAGGGCCGCAGGAAACCCCGTCCCCTTTTCCCTTTCTCAAATTACCGAAGGAAGAACCATCTTTCTCAAAATACTCTGTAAATCTCTTTGTTACAAACGGAGAGAGGAAAGGCGCTCCTGTTCTCTTTGAAAGTAACCCATCCTACCTGAATCTTTTTGGAAGAATAGAGTACAAGTACCTATACGGAATGGCAGTAACAGATTTCACAATGCTCAGACCAGGAGCCCTCCATAAGGCAAATGGGGGGTATCTCGTGCTCTACGTTGAGGATCTTTTGAAAAACGTATTTTCATACGACGCCTTAAAAAGGGCTTTGAAGAATAGGGAAATAAAAATGGAGGATGTCTTAGAACAGTACAGGCTTATGAGTACTTCAGCCATAAAACCGGAACCGATTCCCCTAAACGTTAAGGTTGTGGTGATTGGAAGCCCTTTTCTCTACTACCTCCTTTTTAATTTCGACGAAGAGTGGAGGGACCTTTTTAAAGTTAAGGCTGATTTCGACACAAAAATGGATAGGACAGAAGAGAATGTAATGAAATACGCCTCCTTCATATCCTTTGTGCAGAAGGCTGAAAATTTGTTACCATTCGACAGAGGAGCCTGCGCAAGAATTGTAGAATATGGATCGAGGCTTGCGGAGCACAAGGAGAAGCTATCGACGCAATTGGGCAAAGTGGCAGACCTCATAAGGGAAGCAAGCTACTGGGCAAAAAAAGAAGGATCTGATGTTGTAAGGTCACACCATGTCCAGAAAGCACTTGAGGAAAAAATTTACAGAGTAAACGGGATAGAAGAAAGGCTTAGAGAAATGATGGTGGAAGGAACATTAATCGTAGATACAGATGGCGAAAAGGTTGGACAGATAAATGGGCTTGCAGTTTTGGACCTCGGTGACTACAGTTTCGGAAAACCTTCAAGAATTACTGCCAAGACTTATGCGGGAAAAGCGGGTATCGTAAACATAGAGAGAGAGACGAAGATGAGCGGAAGGATACATGAAAAGGCAATATTCATAATTTCAAGTTATCTTGGAAGTAAATATGCCAAAAATAAACCAATAACCCTTTCAGCTTCAATAACCTTTGAACAGCTCTACGAGATGGTGGAAGGCGACAGTGCCACCTGTGCTGAGCTTTACGCTCTTTTGAGCAGCATAGCCAACTTGCCTTTAAAACAGAGTTTTGCAGTCACAGGATCTATGGATCAGAATGGGGAGGTGCAGCCAGTAGGTGGGATAAATGAAAAAATTGAAGGATTCTTTGAACTTTGCCGGATGAGGGGCTTGAACGGGAATCACGGTGTAATAATACCTAAAAGGAATGTAAAAAACCTTATGCTGAAGGATGATGTGATTGAAGCAGTAAGGGAAGGGAAATTCACGATTTACGCTATAGAAAAGATGGAAGAGGGATTGGAGATCCTGACTGGGTTGCCTGCTGGAGAGATAATGGAAGATGGAAACTACCCTGAAGGCACCATAAATTACCTTGTTATGAAGAGGCTCACGGAGATAACAGAGGCTACGGAAAAGAGAAGGGAGGAAGAGGAGGAAAAGAAGGGGAAGGATGGTAAAAATAACTCTTGACAGGATAGTTCAAAAGCTTTCTCTCTACAAGCCAAAAGAGATAGAAGATAGAAGGGCGAAGAGAGCGGGAGTATTTGTTCCAATTTATGGAAAGGAAGAAAAACTTTATCTAATACTGACGAAAAGGAGCTTGAATCTACGTAATCACAAAGGTGAGATCTGCTTTCCTGGAGGTTCCTGTGAAAAGATCGATTTAAATCCGAAGGAGACCGCTATAAGAGAATCCTTTGAAGAGATAGGTTTAAGAAGGGAAGACCTAAGGATATTGGGCAGGCTAGATGACACATACACGAAAACTGGTTACCTTATCTCCCCATACGTTGGCACAGTCCTCTATCCTTATACATTCAGGCTCAATAGGGAGGAGGTTGATTACCTCATCTTTTTGCCAATTGAGTCAATTACTGTTGAGGACTTTGAAAGAAAGGAATCTCTTATACTCAATAACGGGGAGAGAGTATTTGGCGCAACTTTAAGGATTCTTAAAAATCTAAGCTCAGTAATCCTTCTTTAGTCCCGATCTATCTAGAAAATGGAGTGCTCTGTCTTTAGAAAAGAATCGAAACTGCCAGTAGTAACGATAATTGGAAGGCCAAATGTGGGAAAGTCGACTCTTTTTAACAGGATATGTGGAAAGAAAAAAGCTATAGTCGAGGACACCCCAGGGGTGACAAGGGACAGAAATTACTCCGAATGTGACTATAATGGAGTAAAGTTCTTAATCTGCGATACAGGAGGACTAGAGGTACATTCGAAGGAACAAATGAACTCACAGATAAGAAAGCAGATTGAGAGAACAATAAAGGAGTCATCTGCAATCATATACCTCTTAGATGCTAAAGATGGCCTCCTTCCTGAGGACGAAGAGGGAATAAGGTTTATAAGGGAGTTTAATAAGCCGATTTTCTGCGTAATAAACAAGGTTGACAGCCAAAAGAAAGACCTATCCGATTTTTACGCGCTTGGTATGGAAAAGCTATATCCCATAAGTGCGCTACATGGAAAAAACATTGACGTGCTTCTTGAGGCTGTAACAGAAACCATAAGACCCATAACTCTTCCTCAAGACGAAGAGACAGCTGAAGCCATAAGGATCGCCATCATTGGAAAGCCGAATGTGGGCAAGTCTTCAATCGTAAATGGGATAATAGGGGACGAAAGGGTTATTGTAAGCGAGATTCCGGGAACTACAAGAGACCCAATAGATACTGAGATTATCTTTGCGAAGCGAAGACTTATAATTGTCGACACAGCTGGGATAAGAAAAAAGAGTAAGGTGGCGACAAATGTGGAGATAAAATCTGTAGCATCTGCGATAAAAACTGTTGAAAGGTCACATATCGTGAATCTGATTATCGACGCTCATGAGGGGGCCGGCCATCAGGAAGCATCGATTGCCCATGTTGTTCTAAATTACGGAAAGGGTCTTGTTCTTGTTGTTAACAAGTGGGACCTTGTTGAAGGAAAAATAAGGGAGGAAGATTACGAGAGAATCTTAAGAGATAGAATCCCGCATGCTAGCTTCTGTCCTGTTGTCTTTGTTTCAGCCAGGACAGGAAAGAATCTCCACAGAATTCTGGAAATGGATATGGTAGTGGAAAACGAACTAAAAAAGAGAATTGAGACTGCCACATTAAACAGGGCTTTGGCGGAAATACTCGCTGAGAGAGAGCCCCCTTCCCCTCAGGGGAAAAAGATCAGAATATATTACGGAACGCAAGTTGGAACATACCCTCCATCCTTTGTATTTTTTTCCAACTTTCCCGATCTTTTGCCTGAAAGTTACAAAAGGTACATAGAAAACTCCCTCAGGCGAAAATACACCTTTTTGGGAGCCCCTTTGAGGATAAAGCTCAAAAAGAAGTAAATGAAAGGGGGTAACCCCCCCTTTCCTTATTTCTTCTTTTTCGCCGCCTTCTTCTTTTCTGCCGCCTTCTTCTTTTCTGCCATAAACATCACCCCCTTTCTCTATTTATCGACCTCCTCCAGATCGATCCTTCCGTGACGTATGAGGAGTCTCAAAAATGAGGAAATGTTCATTCCCAGGGAGGAGGCTCTTTTTTCAAGGATATCAAACTCTTCCCTGTTTAGGCGCACAATCACTGGTTTGGATCTTTTCTCGTCTTCCGGCTTTTTCTTTGCCACGGAAGGTTGTGTATAACGAAAAAATTCTCATGTCAATAGAAAAATTGCCTACTAGAAAACGCTTTGATATCTTTGAGCAATCATCTGTGTTCCAAAAGTTTTCTCTTGTCATATAAATGTATAACGGGGATCATTCCATTGACTTTTTAGGCTGCTTACTATAACCTAAATTTAAACCTTTCCAATTTTCGGAGGAGCGATGGCGGGTGTAAACAAGGTGATTTTAGTTGGTAGGCTCGGTGCGGATCCTGAACTGAGACATACAGCTGACGGTGTCCCTGTTGCCACCTTTAACATTGCCACAACGGAGGTCAGAAGGGACAAAAATGGGAACAGGATTGAAAGAACAGAATGGCACAAAGTCATAGCCTGGAGAAAGCTAGGGGAGATATGCGGAGAATATCTTAAGAAAGGTAGACTCGTTTACGTAGAGGGAAGGATCCAGTCAAGGGAATATGAGGGAAAGGATGGAGTAAAAAGAAGAGCGTACGAGATCGTTGCTACAGATTTGAGAATGTTGCCAACTCCTACCCCTCAAGAGGGGGATATTCAGAGAAGTACTGGCATCCTCCAGGAGGAGCTAGAGGAAGAATTTCCCCACGAAGAAGATGACATACCAATATAAAGAACCTGCTTTCTACCTGTAAACCTTTTTCATCCAAGTACTGGAGGAGGAAATGAGATTCTCTAAGGTCTTTTATTTTCCCATGAGGGAGGACCCAAAAGATGCGGAGGTTGTAAGTCACAAGCTGATGCTCAGGGCCTCTTTCATAATGAAGCTATCTTCAGGCATTTACACTTGGCTGCCCTTAGGGCTTAAGTCTTTAAGGAAGATTGAAAACATAATAAGGGAAGAGATGAACAAAAAAGGTGGCCAAGAGATAATAATGCCAATTGTGCAGCCAAAAGAGCTCTGGGTCGAGAGCGGAAGGTGGGAGAGGTATGGGAAAGAACTTCTCCGTTTCAAGGATAGGAACGACAGGGAACTTTGCCTTGCTCCTACACACGAGGAGGTTGTAACAGATTTGGTGAGGAGAGAGATACGATCTTATAGGGATATGCCCCTTATCCTTTACCAGATTCACACAAAATTCAGAGATGAGATAAGGCCTAGATTTGGAGTTATGCGGGCAAGGGAGTTTCTCATGAAAGATGCTTACAGTTTCGATAGAACTGAAATTGAGGCTGATGGGAGCTACACTGCCATGTACGAGGCCTACGAGAAAATATTCGAAAGGTGTGGTTTGAAATTTAAGGTTGTTGAGGCTGAAACTGGCCAGATAGGCGGAAGCTTTTCCCACGAATTCATGGTTCTAGCGGAGACTGGTGAGGATCTGATCTTTTTCTGTGAGGGTTGCGGATACAGCGCAAGTTATGAGAAGGCAGAAATTGGAAGGAAAAAAATTTTGGACAAAGAAAGAAGGGGAGTCTACAAAAAGGTATTTACTCCTCAAAAGAGAAGGGTTGATGAGGTTGCGGAATTTCTGAAAGTACCTGTGGAAAAAATCGTGAAGACGGTCCTTTACACTTCAGATAAGGGTATCTTTGGTGTTCTGATTAGAGGGGATAGAGAGGTGAACGAGACCAAGCTTAAAAACGTCTTAGATCTTGAATACGTTTTGCTTTTAGGTCCAGAAGAGATAGAAAGGGTGACAGGCGCACCAGTAGGTTTCTCAGGTCCCATTGGACTTAGCATCCCACTATATGCAGACCAGGAGATAGGTAGTATGGAGGACTTTGTTGTAGGAGGAAATGAAAGGGATACCCATATTATTGGGGTTAACATTGCGGATTTGTCCATCGAGGGTTTTTATGACCTTGTTTACGCTAAGAATGGTGACTTATGTCCAAGGTGCAATGGCTATCTCTCCTCAATGAGGGGTATAGAGGTTGGCCACATATTCAAGCTTGGAACAAAGTATAGCGAGGCGATGAACGCAAAATTCTTAGACAGGGACGGAAAGGAGAAGTTCATAGTCATGGGCTGCTATGGGATAGGGGTAAGTAGGGTTCTCGCAGGAGCTATAGAACAGAATCACGACGAGAACGGAATGATCCTTCCTCTGCCTATCGCTCCTTTTGAAGTTATGGTTCTACCCGTAAATGTATCGGATTCATTATCGATGGAGACGGCAGAGGCAATATACCATGAACTTTTGAAAGGTGGTACAGACGTTGTAATTGATGACAGGGACGAAAGGCCAGGTGTGAAATTTAAGGACTGCGACCTTATAGGTGTCCCTTTGAGGATCACGGTTGGTGAAAAGAACGTAAGGGAAGGTTATGTGGAGATCAAATTTCGGACATCTAGGGAGAATGTAAGAATAAAAAAGGAGGAGGTTGTAAGGAGGGTGAACGAATATGTTAGAGAGCATAAGTCAGTGTGAATTTACGCCCGAGGAGGAGATAAGAAGAAGGATAGAGAAACTGAAGGAGCAGATGGAGAAAAGGGGGATTTACCTTTCAGTAATCCTACATAACGTCCACATCTTTTATCTTGCAGGCACGGTACAGAAATCTGTTCTTCTTATACCACTTGAGGATGAGGCTGTTTTGCTGGTTGAGAAAAACGCCGATAGGGCAAGGATGGAATCGCCTCTTGCCCAGATTACATTCAAAGGTGAAAGGGAACTGAGAACCTACGTTCGGAAATATCTCGTTCGGAATGGAAAGTGCGGAATGGAACTGGACATTGTACCTTTTTCCCTCTATGATCGCTGGAGGAGAATGCTAGATGGGTGCGAGATTGAGGATATATCGAAGGTCTTAAGGGAGATAAGGGCTATAAAGAGTGAGTTTGAGATCTCCCAGATAAAGAAATCTGGGCAGATCGCTTCCTTGGTCTTCAGTGAGGCAAGGAAAATACTAAAAGAGGGAGAAAGGGAGGTTGATATTGCGGCAAAACTTGAATGTATTGGAAGGATGAATGGTCACCAGGGTTTCATAAGGATGAGGGGCCTCAATCAAGAGATGATGAACATATACGTTCTACACGGAATTTCCGCTACCATCCCCTCCTTTGGAGATGTTCCCATATCTGGCTATGGGACGACCCATGCTATTGCTCAAGGCCCATCACTAAACAGGATAAAAAGGGGTGTACCGACACTCATCGATTACGGTGGCGGATATAACGGATACGTCACTGACGAGACCAGGTTATTCATCATAGGTGAGTGGGAAAGAGAGATTTTGAAAAAAGCCTTCGACTGCTCCTACCAGATCGTAAATGAAGTGTATTCCTTCGCAAAAGAAGGAACTGCCGCTATTGAGATCTTTGAAAGGGCACTTACCCTTGCTAAAGAGGCAGGCCTTGAGGATTATTTTATGGGATACGGCCAGGCGAAGGTCAGCTTCGTAGGACACGGGTTTGGCCTGGAGATAAATGAGTTGCCAGTTATAACTGGAAGGCACAGAGGAGAATTGAAAGAGGGTATGGTTTTCGCATTTGAGCCAAAATTTGTGATTCCCGGAGTTGGCGCATCAGGCCTTGAGGTTGACTATATCGTGAGAAAATGGGGCTTAGAGAGAGTTACAGATTTTCCACTGGAGGTTGTACAACTATGATCTTTTGTACTTCTCGTTGAGGAGTCTTCTGAAACGGGGAGCGTAGATTATTTCGAAAGCCTCCTCCTTGTCAGGAAAGAGTTTTAGGGCGTGTCTTTTTACCCCTTCAAATATGCTTAAGGCTTCCTCATGGGTAATGTCGTTGACCCTTATGAAGTTCAAGGCAAAGTCCACAATAAACCTAAGCCTTCTTATCCTTCTTTCCTCATCTCTAAGTTCATCATCCATGGCTTTCTATCTACTTTTTAATCTCCGTGAGGATCCAGAGAAAAACACCGCATGTAATACTGGCATCTGCAACGTTAAAAGCTGGCCAGTGCAGATTTTGGTAGTGGAAATCGAGAAAGTCAATCACGTATCCCCTAAAGATTCTGTCGTATAGATTTCCCAACGCTCCTCCAAGAATGAGGAGGACAGGAAGTAAATTTTTGCTTGAAAAAAAACCCCTTAATACAAAAAAAAGCAAGGCTCCAACTATAAGAAGGGGGACGACCTTGAGAAGGAGTGTCCCATACTCGGAATCCGAGAGGAGGCTAAAGGCCCCTCCGTAATTTCTTATGTGTACAATTGAAAAAAAGGAGGTACACTCCCTTGAACCTCCAAGAGGGATGAGTTTCTCTACGTATTCCTTCGATACCATGTCAATAAAGAAGATTAAAGGTACTACAATGAGGACAAGATATCCGCGCATCTTTTGCAAATATTCACGTAACTTCCGTAATTTCCCGTATCCAGAGAATAGTGCCAGCATCTTTCACACTTCATCCCCTGGGCTCTCTCAACCTCTACATCGTAACTTTCTGCCCTTTTCAAAGTTAGCTGAGAAACGATAAGTATATCTTTAAGTTCATCTTGGAGAGGAAGGAAAAGATCGTAATCCTCCTTTTCTAAAAAGAGTGTAACCTTCGCATCAAGGGAGTGACCAACTGCTTTTTCGTTTCTTTTTTTCTCGATCCTTTTGTTCACCTCTTCCCTTATTTTTAATATTCTTTCCCATATCCTTTCAATTTCGGGATTTTTGTACTTAGCTTCAGGTTGTGGAAATTGACTCAAAAAGACACTCTCCTCCTCAACGGATCGTCTGAGGTGTAGCCACATTTCCTCAGAAGTAGTGGATAGTACAGGAGCGATAAGCTTAACAAGAGAAATAAGAATGGTGTATATGGCCGTTTGAGTCGCTCTTCTTTTTGGCGAGTCTTTCCTCTCCACATAGAGTCTGTCCTTGACTATATCAAGATAGAGGGCGCTCAAATCTACAGCACAGAAATTGAGGACAGTATGGTAGATAACGTGGAAGGTGTAATCATTGTACGCATGAAGGCACCTTGAGATCACATCGTTCAATCTTGAGAGGATCCACTTATCGACAAATGATAGCTCTTCGTAAGGAACGCTATCCTTTTTTGGATCAAAATCGTAAATGTTTGCATGGAGAAAACGGAGAGTGTTCCTTATCCTTCTGTAGGTTTCCACAACTCTGAGCAAGATCTCCTTTGATATTTTTATGTCGTTCCGAAAGTCCTCGTAAGTTACCCACAGTCTCAGTATTTCGGCTCCGTATTTATCTATTATCTCTTCAGGCGCAATTATGTTACCCAAAGATTTGGACATTTTTCTTCCACTTCCGTCAACAACGAAACCATGTGTTAGCACGGTTCTGTAAGGAGCCATACCCTCGTTTCCTACCGATGTGAGAAGAGAGCTGTGGAACCAGCCTCTGTGCTGGTCCGACCCTTCCAGGTAAAGATCTGCTGGATATTTCAGTTCTTCCCTTTTTTTACATACAGCTGCCCAGCTTACCCCAGAATCGAACCAGACATCTACTATATCCTCTTCCTTTCTGAAATTTTTTCCCCCACATCTCCTACATCTCGTACCCTCTGGGAGAAAGTAGGAGACATTCTCTTCGAACCAGACATCAGCTCCTCTCTTTCTCACTTCCTCTATAACCCTTTTGAAACTTTCCTCTGACCAGAAAGGTTCGTTACATTCTGTACAGTAAAAAACCGTTATTGGGATGCCCCAGCTTCTCTGTCTAGAGATGCACCAGTCAGGTCTCGAAAACAACATGTTGTATATTCTATCCCTTCCCCATCTTGGTACCCATCTGACGCTGTCAATTTCCTTTAAAGCCCTTTCCCTAAGCTTATTTTTGTCAAGGGAGATGAACCATTGCTCTGTTGCCCTGAATATGACAGGGTTTTTGCATCTCCAGCAGTGAGGATAGGAATGTTCGATTTTTTCTTTGTAGAAAAGCATGTTCAGGGTCTCAAGTTTATCTATGATGAAGGAATTTGCGGAAAAAACGTTTAGTCCTTTTAGTTCCCGAACTTCCTCCGTAAAATTTCCTCTCTCATCAACTGGAGAGTAACATTCTAGTCCATATTCTATTCCTGTTTCATAATCCTCCTCCCCATGACCTGGAGCTATGTGAACCACACCAGTTCCCACATCCCTTGCCACGTAGTCAGCAAAGACGAGGAGAGATTCCCTTTCAAGAAAGGGATGCCTGAAAACAAGACCCTTCAACTTCTCTTGAGGAATAGGATCTGAAACCCTGTACTTTTTTATACCCTTTTTCCCCATAACCTCTTCAACGAGGTCGGAAAGTAGAATGTAGACCTCCTCATCCGTTTCCACTGCCACGTACTTATAGGCCGGATGGATAGCTACAGCCAAATTGGCAGGAAGAGTCCATGGAGTTGTGGTCCATATGAGGATGAAGTAAGGTTTATCTGAAAAAAACCCCAAGTAATCGTCAGTTTTTCTCATCAAGGGAAACTTAACGTATATGGAGTCTGTTAATTCAAGCTCGTACTCAATTTCTGCCTCAGCGAGGGCTGTCATGCAATTTATGCACCAGTGAACAGGTTTTCTCTTTCTGTAAATTTCCCCCCTTAGGAAAAACTTCATCATCTCCTCTAAAATGGAGGCCTGGTAATCGTAATCCATTGTCATATAAGGCCTCTCCCAGTCCCCTATACATCCAAGTTTTTTGAATTCCTCTCTCTGAATATTCACGTACTTCTCTGCGTATGACCGACAAAGTTTTCTCATCTCCAGCTTTGAGGGATTAAGGTTTTTTTCTTTAAGCTCCTTTTCTATCTGATGCTCTATTGGCAGGCCGTGACAGTCCCATCCAGGGACGAAATCGGCCCTGTATCCTGACATGAATCTCGATTTTACAACTATGTCTTTTAAAATCTTATTTAGGGCAGTACCAAGATGGATATGGCCATTTGCGTAAGGTGGACCGTCGTGGAGAGTGAAGGTCTCTCTATCCTTCGATTTTTCCACAAGCCTTCTGTAAAGATCTATCTTCTTCCAGTATTCGAGTATCTCCTTTTCCTTTTGTGGAAGATTGGCCTTCATTGGAAAATCAGTATTCGGAAGATTTAAGGTTCCTTTATAGTCCATGCTCGTCTATGAGGGAGATTCGATTTTTTAAGTTAACACAAAGCTTACACTTCTGCAACCGGTTTCAGGGCATCTCCAAGATCGCACCATCTGAGGCGGAACTTACAAAATAAGAATAGCGGACCATATATCCTTCCTTCACCTTTTTTTCAGGCGGCCTCCATCCCCTTCTCCTCTCCTCCATCTCCTTTTCCGGAACCAAAAGCTCAATACTCTTCCTCTCAATATCTATAATGATCCTGTCCCCATCCTTTACATAGGCTATGGGACCACCACTTTGGGCCTCTGGAGATACGTGACCTACGCACAACCCCCTTGTTCCTCCTGAAAACCTACCATCCGTGATCAAAGCACATTCCCTGTCAAGGCCAAGGCCAACAAGGATGCTTGTGGGTGCAAGCATTTCCCTCATTCCAGGACCACCTTTTGGCCCCTCGTAGCGGATGATGATCGCCTCTTTCGGTCTTATTCTACCTTCTTTTAATGCTTGAACAGATTCTTCTTCGCTCTCGAATACCCTTGCCCTTCCTTCAAACCTCCAGAGTCTTCTGTCCACACCACTTTTTTTAACTATGGCTCCTTGTGGAGCTAAACTTCCTTTTAAGATGGTTAGACCTCCTTTTACGTCGTAGGCTCTCTCAAGTGGCCTTATTACATCTTCCTCCTCAATTTTTGCCTCCCTTATAATCTCTCCTATCTTCTTTCCCGAAACTGTGAGACATTCCTGGTGTATAAGATCTATCTCCGAAAGTCTCTTCATAATAGCAGCCACTCCACCGGCAAAATAGAGATCTTCAAGATGGTAAGGTCCGGAAGGCCTCATGTTGCATATATGGGGAGTTTTTTCCGATATTTCGTCAAAAACGGAGAGATCTAAATCGACCTTTCCCTCGCTTGCGATGGCCTTTAGATGGAGGACAGTGTTACTGGAACCACCGAAAGCCATATCGACTGCTATTGCATTTTTGAAAGCTTCCAAAGTCATAATTTCTCTTGGCGTAATCCCTTTCTTTACAAGCTCCACAATCTTTCTTCCTGAGAGCTTTGCAAGACGGATCCTCTCAGAGTAAACAGCGGGGATCGTGCCATTTCCAGGAAGAGCGATTCCGAGCGCCTCCGAGAGACAGTTCATGGAATTTGCAGTAAACATTCCGCTACAGGAACCAGGTCCTGGACACGCACTAAACTCGAGATGGGAAAGTTCTTCCTCATCCATGAGCCCTCCCGCAACCTTGCCAACGCCCTCGAAGACTGAGATAAGATCAACAGGTTTACCTCTCAATCTGCCCTTAAGCATAGGCCCACCACTTACAACTATCGAAGGTATGTTAAGTCTCATGGCAGCCATCATCATTCCTGGAACTATTTTGTCACAGTTGGGTATGAGAACGAGTCCGTCGAAAAGATAGGCCCGAGCCATAACCTCAATAGAATCACATATCAGTTCCCTTGAGCAAAGAGAGTACTTCATACCTTCGTGACCCATCGCTATTCCGTCGCAGATTCCTATTGTCCTAAATTCCATAGGAGTTCCCCCTGCCATTCTTATCCCTTCCTTTACAGCCTGCGCTATCCTGTCAAGGTGCATATGGCCTGGGATCAGCTCGTTCGCAGAATTTGCAATACCTATTATTGGTCTTTCAATTTCATCTCTCTCATACCCCAAGGCATAAAAGAGAGATCTGTGAGGCGCCCTATCTATGCCTTTCTTCATCTTGTCTGATCTCATGATCCCTCCCGAGATTTTTTGTCAATCTAGAAAAATTGAAAAAATAACTTGACAGTAATTGTTACAGATTGTAACATAAATTGATGCCTCGAAGAAAACTAAGAAAGTACGATTTCAAGATGACCCCGCAACGTCTAGCAATAATTGAGTATCTGAAAAACAATAAGGAGCACCCCTCAGCCCTGGACGTCTTCAGAGCCATATCGAAAAAGTTCCCAACCATATCATTTGCCACTGTCTATAATACCCTGGAAATGTTAAAAAATAAAGGGATGGTACTTGAACTGAACATAGATCCTGAAAGAAAGCGTTATGATCCGGACGTAAGTCCCCATCATCACCTTAAATGTACCAAATGTGGAAAGGTCCTGGATATTTCAATGGATCTTCCAGTTGATACTGCCCAACTGGAGAAGCGTGGTTTCTCCATAGATAGGATCCAAGTGGACATTTACGGGAAGTGTCCACCTTGTAAAGCAAAACAAAAGGAGGAAAGATGATCTGGACTTGCAGTGTATGTGGGTATCAGTACGATGAAAGAGTAGAGAAAGTCCCTTTTGAGGAGCTTCCTGAGGACTGGCGGTGCCCTGTATGCAATGCGCCAAAGAGCGCCTTTTTTAAAGAGGAAGGATAGAAAGGCTCTTTTAGTCTTGAATTAATACTCAGCCCGTCCCGTAAAAATCTTGTATACAAATTTTCCTTGCTTTAAGGAAAGTAATCCTTTATTCTATTGTTGATACACTAGATCTCACGGAGGCTTTCTATGGATCAAGAATTTTACGTTGTTGGAAAGAGAGTTCCAAGAACCGACTCTATTTTCAAGGTAACTGGCTCTGCTCAGTACACTGCTGACATCAAATTACCAAATATGCTCATTGCAAAAGTTTTGAGGAGCCCTTATGCTCATGCGAAGATTCTAAACATTGACGTATCTAGGGCTAAAAAACTCTTAGGTGTTAAGGCTGTAATTACAGGTAAGGATGGCTATGGCGTAAAATGGGGGGTTTTTAAGTACACTCAGGACCATATGATGTTGCCAACTGACAAGGTGAGATACGTTGGAGAAGATGTGGCGGCTGTGGCAGCTGTGGATGAAGAAACCGCGCAAGAAGCACTTGATCTAATAAAAGTCGATTACGAACCACTTGAGGCGGTATTTGACCCAGAAGAGGCGATGAAAGAGGGAGCCCCTCTTATACATGAGGAGTTCCCGAGAAACATAAATATCCATGTTCACATAGAAGTTGGAAATGTGGACGATGCGTTCAAAGAGGCTTACTATGTGAGGGAGGATAAGTTCAGGGCAAAAGGGGAAGCATACGCAATGCTTGAGCCTTACGCCTGTGTTGCCTATTACAATAACGGTTATCTAGATCTATGGATGCCCAACGCAGGACCACACGTAAGGGCTAAGGCTCTCTCAAATCTTCTTAGAATACCTCTGAACAGGATAAGGGTTAGAAGGGTCTTTATAGGAGGTGCTTTCGGTGGAAGGTCTGAGGTTGCCCCTGCTGATTTTATTGCCTCTCTTTTATCAATCAAGACTGAAAGGCCTGTAAAGCTTGTCATGTCAAGGGAGGAGAACGCAATATGTAGTAGGCAGGTTCACGATTTAATTGCTCGTATAAAGACGGGAGTAAAAAAGGACGGAACTATAATAGCCAGGGACTACGAAGTCATATACGATGGTGGAGCTTATAGCAGCACGGGACCTATTGCCACATCCGTTCCCTTTTACGTCTACGAGGAGTGCTACAGGATGCCAAATGTGAGATACCACGGTTACAGGGTCTTTACAAACAAGGGTATAAGGGGAATGTACGGATGTCACGGGAGAGCCTTCCTCGCAGGATGTGAGGCTCAGCTTGACCTCATTGCAAAGGAATTGGGACTCGATCCGGTTGAAATAAGACTGAAGAACGGATTAAGGACAGGCGATCAGACTGCAACAGGCTCAAAGATCATAAGCTGTGGACTCTCAGAAACGATTGAGGAGGCTTCAAAAAGGTCCAATTTCAAATACAAATGGAGTAAAAATGAGCCGTTTAAAGGAATAGGGATGGGATGCGTTGCCATCATGTGCGGTTTTCCTATGGGATTCAGATCTGGTTCCTCCTGTTACGTGAAACTGAACGATGACGGTCAGGCTACAATCGTAACTGCGATCGTTGACAATGGCCAGGGAAATGAGTCGATGGCAATTCAGGTTGCATCGGAGGTTCTTGGGATACCGATGGAAGACATAAACATCGTGAATGCGGATACAGAGGTTACGAACCTGGATCCAGGCGCCTATTCACAAGCGGCTGCATTTGTGGGAGTAAATGCGGTAAAAAGAGCATGCGAGGATGCAAGAAGGCAGATAGTAGAAATAGCAAAGGAGAAAATCGGTGGAGATGAAGAGGACATAGTCCTGAGGGACAGGATGGTTTTTTCTAAAAAGAACCCTGAGAACAAAATACCTATCTCTTGGATTGTTAGGGAGGCTTTCCTTAGAGGAAGACCGATTATGGGAAGAGGGTCTTACTTTCCAGCTATAGATCTAAAAAGAGAATGGGTTTCTAGGCCCTACGGACAAATGGCAGGAACTTTCAGCTACGGAACCTCAGTGGCAGAGATAGAACTGGACGCGGAAACGGGCAAGATAAGCATACCAACATTTATAGCAGTTCATGACTGCGGAAGGGCTATCAACCCAATGGCAGTTGAAGGCCAGTTAGAAGGATCTGTGATGCAGGCAGGGGTGGCGACAATAATGGAAGGTAATCTCTGGCACCAAGGTTTCCTCCTCAACCCCGATCTTCTTGAGTATAAGGTTCCGACGGCAAAAGACATGCCTGAAATAAAGAGTGTGATTGTTACGACCCTCGATCCTGAAGGTCCCTTTGGAGCGAAGGAAGGGGGTTTGACTATAAGGATGAACGCTTACAGCGCGGTGGCATGTGCCTTTTACAATGCGACAGGAAAACTCTTCAAAGAACTACCCCTTACTCCTGATAAAGTGATCGAACTCCTTGAGGAGGTGAAGGGATGATACTCCCCAAATTGGACTACAGAAGGGTAAGAAGCGTAAAGGAGGCTTTTGAGGTTTTTGAGAAATACAAAGGGAATGCGGTCTATCTTGCGGGAGGAACGGATCTTATCCCACGAATAAAGCTTAGACTTAAAACACCTTCTTTGGTGATTGACATAAAGCAGATTGAGGAGATGAAAGGAGTAAGAGAGAAGGATGGTTCGATTGCAATAGGCTCAAATACGACGATCTTTGAATTAAAAAGGAACGAAACGATAAAGAGAAAATATCCCTGCCTCCATGAGGCAGCCTGTATGACCTCTTGCGAAACTTTACAGATGAGGGGAACGATAGGGGGTAATGTACTTCAAGAGACAAGATGCCTTTTTTACAATAAATCATTGGAATGGAGAAGAGCTAAGGGCTACTGCTACAAAATGGGAGGGACCTCCTGCCATGCGGTAGGAGGTAAAAACGTTTGCTTTGCCAATTACTTGAGCGATTTATCCCCTGCCCTCTTATCCTTGGATGCGAGAGTTGTGCTCTATGGTAAAGAGGGGGAGAGAAGGTGCAAATTGGAGGAGATTTTCACTGGAAAATCTGAATCCCCCTTCAATCTTAAGGATGGAGAGATTGTAAAGGAGATAGAGATCAGTGAAGATGAGAGGCCTGGTGCTTTCGAAAAATTGAGAGTTAGAGGATCTATAGACTATGCAATTATAAACGGAGCCATCTCTCTGAATGGAAAAAATTGCATTCTCGTAATAGGTGCAGTTGGAGCGAAGCCCCTCAAATACGTTGTTGAAGACTTAAACGGAGACTACGTTGAGGGGCTTATAGAGAGGGTTTATCAGGATCTTAAGCCAGTAGCCAACACTGTTCTTTCCCCAATTTACATAAAGAAGATGGGAAAAGTCATAGCAAGAAGGTTGATAGAGAAAATGAGAAAGGGGGTCTAAGATGAGACTGCGGAAGGTCTCTTTTACTGTCAATGGCGAGAAAATTTCAATAGAGGTCAGGCCATATGAGACCCTCCTTGAGACACTGAGGGAGAGGCTTTCACTGACAGGTGCGAAGGAGGCTTGTAGTCTTGGTTCTTGTGGCGCGTGCACTGTAATTTTAAACGGTACGCCTGTAAGATCTTGCCTTGTCCTTACTCTCGAGGCTCAAGGAGCTGAAATAGAAACTATAGAAGGCTTAAAAAAGGATGGGAATTTACACCCATTGCAGAAGGCATTTGTGGAGAAAGGTGCCGTTCAGTGCGGTTTTTGTACGCCAGGTATGATCATGACTGCAAAGGCTCTCCTTCAAAGGAATCCTCATCCAGAAAGGGCCGAAATCGTGGAGAGTATCTCATCCAACCTTTGCAGATGCACTGGCTACAAAAAGATAATTGAAGCTATAGAGGAAGCTTCGAGGAAATGAAAGATTTCCTAAAGGATCTCTTCATCGATCTCTACGAAAATTTCACAGAGATCTTTCTAAGTATTTTAGTCATGGTGATCGTCATGATAGGGGGGGTTATAGTAAGCTGGCTCATAAGGAAACTTGTTGAAAAGATACTCGTTCTTCTGAGATTTGACGGGTGGGCTGAAGAAGCGGGGATTTTGAACTTTCTAAAAAAGGGTGGGATCACTTCAAGTCCTTCAGTTATTGTAAGCAAGATCCTCTACTGGATATTCATCATATCCTTCTTTTCCTTTGGGCTAAATTTTATCGGGATTTCACAGTTCTCTGAGTACGCCTCGAAGATCTCGAGCGCTCTTCCCACTATCATCGTAAGCGTCGTAATGATAATAATCGGCATCATATTCAGTAACTTCGTTGGCAGGCTTATATTTATGGCATGCGAAAATGCGAATATAAAGTACGGAGACATAATAGCAAAAGCTGTGCGCATATTTCTCATAGTAATCACATTTGGAATCGTCTTTGAATACATAGGGATAGGAAACACCATAATAACGGTGAGTTTTCTCATAG
This sequence comes from uncultured bacterium, assembly GCA_938084905.1. Classification (GTDB taxonomy): domain Bacteria; phylum Desulfobacterota; class Syntrophorhabdia; order Syntrophorhabdales; family JANXAF01; genus CALKEQ01. Next base: position 157,145 of record CALKEQ010000002.1, on the reverse strand, counting down.
TATTCGGTGGTGTAATAATGGCATTGTCCCTTGCGCTAGGCATAGGTTTAAGTCATATTGTGGGAGAATATATAAAAGAACATCTGAAAACTAAAGAGAAAGAAAAATCACAGTAAATGGTCTTTTAACCAGGAGAGGGCAATCCCGATCGCAACCTTCCTGTGATAAGGGTTAGAAAAAGTATGATCTGCACCTTCGATTATTTCCAATCTCTTAGGTTCTTTTAAACTTTCGAATATTGCCATTGCATGTTCAGATGGTACAACCTCGTCATTTTCTCCGTGAATCACAAGGCAATTAGATACTGAACTGGCAGCGGAGAGGACATTGTATGAAGAAAAGTCCCTAAAAAAAGAATCGGGGAACCCCAACCCAGAAAGAACATCTTTATTTTTTTCCAATCTGTAAGGTGTAGCAAAGATCACGAGCGCTTTTACTCTCTTATCCTTTGCAGCTTTAAGAATTGCGATTGTCCCTCCAAAGCTACTTCCGAGTATACCGATCCTTTCCCTATCAACCCTTCTGTTTGAATAGGCGAACTCAAAAACCCTTTCAAGATTCTCAAGCCTCTTTGTCAATGTTGTCTCTTCTATTTTCCCCCCAGATTCCCCACAGCCGTGATAGTCGAAACTAACACTCATAATCCCTAAAGTTGCCAAGCCTTCCGAAATTTCGACGTACTTGGAACTTTCCTTTGAGCTTAAAAGACCGTGCGAAAAAATAACGCATGCAAAGGGACCACCCTCCTCTAAAGGGTACTTCACAATCCCTTTTATTCTGTTATAGGCCGAATCTATTTCAAAGGTTTCCTTCATACTTATTCTGAAGCATGGACCTCAATTTATTTTCAAGTTCAATAAGGTTAAGCACATCCTCCCTGTTGTACGTAAGCAGTAATTGAAGGGCAAAAAGGTCACCGTAACGGATGTAATGATCCCAGAGAAAAGGAGCATCGCGCCCACTAATTTGGGTGCTTCTTCTTATACCGAAGTATCTTTCAACCTCTTTAAGTCCCCCTCCTATCCCCATCCTTTTCTTTACCCTGAAGAGGTCAAGGGAAATGTAAGATAATTTTACGTCGAAATTTAGCTCTCTTTTTATCAGCGGTAGATCGAACCGATCTCCATTGAATGTAACAATCACCTCTTTTCCCAAGAGAACCCTTTCTAAGTTTTGAAAAGTAACGTCCTCTCCATAGAACTGTACAAAATCCCCTTCCCCGCTGGAGACCCCTATAACACTTATCTTTCCGGAAAAATCAGTTTCTACGTCCAGATATGCCCTTTTCATTTCAGGGTGAAGAAGGAGGAGTAAGGTATCGTCCATATCTTATGTTCTCAGGGTTAAAATACCTATTACTCCTGAGGAGAAAAAAACAACATTTGTAAGCCAGGCGGAGAAGATCGGAGGAAATATCTCTGAATAGCCAAGGGAGAGGCAAAAAGAATGTGAAAACCAGTATAAAGCTCCTACAACTATGCCTGAAAAAATACCACGTGCTATATGCCTCGTTTTCGAGTACCTAAGTCCTATTGAGCATGCAATCGTCACCATTATTATATTTACGAAGGGGAAGGATATCTTATTGTATAGATCAACCATGTACCTTTTCGCGTTGTACCCATTTTCCCTTAACTTTTCTATGTAAAGGAAGAGTTCTTTTAAGCCCATCTCCTCTGGATTTTTTTGCACGTTTTTGAATGATTGAGGTGGTTCCGTTAAAAGTCCAAAGAGAAAGGGGTAGAATTTCTTTGAAATAGCTCCCTCCTTATCGAATGTTCTCTCTACCACATCCCTAAAAATCCACTGACTTTCCACATATACGCCCTCTTTTGCGTCAAGCCTCCTTTTTATAGTGTAGTCGCGGGAAAGTTCTATAACAGTGATATCCTTTACCACATCTTCTTTCGCGTCAAAGTAGTCTATTCTTGTGATAATGTTCCCTTTTCTAAACCATATTCTATCATTTTTCACTGAAATGTAAGGCTCCTCCTTTTTTATTCTCACCCTGTAGATGTACTCTGATAGCCTGTAAGATTCTGGAGTGACCCACTCTGAGAGCAAAAAACTCAAAAGGGTGAGCCCAAATGAAAGGTAAAGAAGGGGTCTTATGAAATGGATAGTGCTAATTCCGGAACTTCTTATTATGATGATTTCGTTGTTTCTTATCATCAATACGAATGTAATGAGCATTGAGGTGAGAAAAGCCAAAGGAAGTATGAGGCTTGCGGAGAAAGGTGCTTTTACAAGAAGATACAAAAGTGACAGAAGAAAGTTGTCGAAGGAAGAGGCAAAACGGTCTATATGTTCAAAAAATTCTACAATCGAGTATATAAAGACCCCACAGATTTCGCAAATTAGCAAAATCTTTAACGTAGTAGACGTAAGATAGCTATCTAATTTTTTCATAAAGAGAAGAAAAAAACCGCTTAAGCCTTTCAAAAGAGCCTGGGTGCTCATCCTGATCCAGTCCTTTTGTGAGATAAAGTCCTGTTAGGAAAAAAAGAATGTTAGGGATGAAGGCAGTAAATAGAGGTGGGAATTTGAAATTCCCTCCAGCGTAGTCTGCCAAACCCATAAGAAGATAATAAGCCAAAAAGAGGAGAAGGCTTAAAATTGCACCGGCAAACTTACCCTCCGTCTTTCTCCTTATCCCTAAGGGGACCGCAAGGAAGGCAAAGGAGAGAGGTGAAAGGGGAAGAGAGATCTTTTTGTATATCTCAAGTGAAAGGTAGTACCTTTTAGAGGCGTCTTCCTCCCTCTTTAAGATCTCTTTCAACTCTGATATTCCCATCTCGTAAGGCTTTTTCTTTATTGGTTTTCCTCTGGGAACGAGAGTGGCTAAATCTATCGTGAATGTGTAGTCTTTAAATGATAGGTTTCTGTATATGTCCTTTTCTTTTTCCCATCTATGTATCACTCCATCCTTCAAAATAAAGCTCAGATTCAAGTTTGAGCTGTCAAAATTTATAATCCCGCTCTTAGCGGCGACTATCTGCCTTACGTTTTTTTCCCTTTCGTCTGAGACGAGGATGCCTGAAAAATAGCCCCTCTCCAACTGAACCTTATCAATGTAAATCACGATTCCTGGAATTGAATCGTTAAATACACCTTCCCGATCCTGTACCGTTATACCCTTTTTCACAACCCGGATTAACGTATCCTTAAAAAGCTCGGTACTTCGCGGCAGAAGAACGAATGTATTTAAAAGCCCGAAAAATGTTATTGCAAGACCGAAGGAAAAAACAGGAAGGTAAATCTTTTTGAGGCTTATCCCTGAGGTTTTTAAGGTCAATATCTCGTTCTCTGACGATAGTCTTCCGAGAACGACAATCGTTGAAAGAAGAAAGGCCATGGGTAAAGTGAATGTCAGGGAGGGAGGTGAGGAGTAAAGCAAAACTAAAAAAATGTCCTTTATTTCCACACCCTTGTTTATGATGAGATCGGTTAGCTGCCTAATCCTTCCAACAACGAGGATGAAGGCAAAGAGTAAGGCTGACAAAGAGAAGATGGGGAAAACTTCCTTTATAATGTAAAAATGGAAAGTATTGAAAATCTGAACCCTTTTTTTCACAAGGGTAGTCTATCATTGGCTCAAAGGATAGTCAATCTGATGAAAAAAAATTTAGGCCGGGTATCCCGGCCAGAAGATCAGTAGTTTTCGACGAAGAGTTCATAGTAAGCCCTTGGATGGTCGCAAGCAGGGCAAACCTCTGGAGCCTCTTCTCCCTCATACACATATCCGCAGTTCCTACATCTCCATTTTACAGGCTTTTCTCTTTTAAAGACCTTACCCTCTTCAATGTTTTTTATCAGTTGTCTGTACCTTTTTTCGTGCTCTGCTTCCGCCTTTGCTATTTCTCTGAATACTTTTGCTATCTCCGGAAAACCTTCCTCATCTGCGACCTTGGCAGCTTCAGGATAAAGTTTTGTCCATTCTAGATTCTCACCTGAGGCAGCAGCTTTCAGGTTCTCAAGTGTGTTAGATATCTTTCCTGCTGGATAAGAGGCAGTTATTTCCACCTCTCCACCCTCTAAGAACTTAAAAAGCCTTTTTGCATGCTCCTTCTCATTGTCAGCAGTGTCAAGGAAGATCGAGGCGATCTGTTCATACCCCTCCTTTTTAGCTTCAGAGGCAAAAAAAGTGTACCTGTTCCTGGCTTGTGACTCACCGGCAAAAAGAGCGACCAAATTTTTTTCCGTTTTTGTTCCCTTTAGGTGTTTCATCGAATTACCTCCTATAGCTTTATTTTGATTTCCATAGTCCGTGTAGATTGCAGTACTCTCTGGCCGTCACATCTTCTGCTTTCTCCTTAAAATAAGCCTTCGGTTCATCTTTCGGATTCAGAAACTGCCTCAGCACTCTCCCGTCGTGGAGGATCTCGATCCACTCAATGTAGTGAGTCTCCTCCATGGGATGAGGCGCGGAGCCGACTCTGATTTCAAAATCTTCTTCCTTCCTCTCAATCACTGGAATGTGCTTCTCGTATGAGGCATCGACCGTATTTTCCTTCATCAGTTCCATTGGCTTGTTGCAGCAGACGAGCTGACCTTTTCCAGGATGAAGCACCTCAACTATGTTCCCGCAAACTGTGCATTTATAAACTTCGTATCTCTCGGTCATTCTACCCTCCTAATCTAAAAACGTTTTAAACTAAAAATATGACGAATTTAAGCTCCTGTCAAGGAAAATTTATTTGCCGATGTTTTACTTGACTTGCCACCCCTTTTGAATTATATATTTCCAAATTTTCAGGGAGGTCGCGATGAAAAGTAGAATAACTCATGTTTTCCTTTTCTTTCCGATTTTCCTTTTCCTTGTTTTAGCTCTTTCCGTATTTGCCCAAAAGAAGGCTCCAGAGGTAATGACACTTAAAGTGGAAGGTGGAAAACTCGCTCCCGTTCCCTTCCCTCACGCGTTGCATGCTGAGAAGCATAAGATTCAATGTTCAAAATGTCATCACAAGGAACCAGATCCCACACAGCCTGAGCTATGTATCAAATGCCATCCTGTGAAAGATGCAAAGGAAGGGGTACCTCTATTTAAGGACGCATACCACAAACTTTGTATAGATTGTCATAAGGAAGTTGTGGCCAAAGGAAACAAGGCTCCTACGAAGTGCACGGAATGTCACAAGAAGTAACATATGGAAAAAAGGTATATGATTTCCTCAGTTCTGTAAAACTGGGTATTTCCCTTTTATTAATCATAGCGGCCAGTTCGGTACTGGGAACCATCATAAAACAGGGAGGAACCCCAGAGGAATACGTTCAGCTCTATACGCAATCTGGATACAGGATCATAAAGCTTTTTGGTCTTGATGATGTTTTTCGTACATGGTGGTTCATTCTCCTCCTCTTTCTTTTCGCGTTAAACCTTTTTACGTGCAGCCTGAAAAGACTTGAGAGGGACCTAAGGAGAAATTCCAAGGAGACTATTCCGCCGATTGAGAACTTAAGGAAAATGCGTAATTCCCTTTATCTTTCTGGGTTGAGTCTGGAATCTGTTACTGAGGAATTGAAGAAGGATTATAAGGTCTTAATTAAAGAAGAGGACGGTGTCTGCCTTGAAAAATGGGGATTTTCAAGGTACGGGGTTCATTTTATTCACTTTAGCATAATCATCATTCTCCTTGGTAGTCTCCTGGGTCTGCTCTTCGGGTTGAGGGGTTTTGTGAGTTTAAAAAAGGGAGAGGAGAAGAGCTACGTTACACTGAGAGGAAAAAACCCAGAAGAAACAAAACTCGATTTTCTATTAAGGTGCAAGGATTTTAGAGTTGACTTTTACGCCGATGGGACACCAAAGGACTATGTAACGGAGATAGAAATTTTGAAAGACGGCGAAAAAATTATGGAAAAAAGGATAAGAGTGAACGAACCCCTAAAATACGAAGGTTACTATTTCTATCAGGCGAGTTACGGAAAGGAGGCTACATTCTATTTTGAAGTGGATGGAAGAAAAAGGAGCATTACAGATAGGGAGGTCTTCAGAGAGGATGGTCTTATTATGAGGGTTATGAGATATGAACCTTCCATTCATGATTTTGGTCCTGGAGTACTCGTTGCTTATTTGCAAAATGGTCATCCTGAAACGACGTGGTTTTTAAGGGACGTGCAGAAAATGAGACTTAAGGAAATAGGAGGAAAAAAGGTTGAGTTTATAGACGTGAAGGAGGATCTTTACACGGTACTCGAGGTTACAAAAGACCCTGGCATCTACATCGTCTGGTCCGGCTTTTCTCTCCTTCTTTTTGGACTTTTCACTACCTTTTTTTTATCCCCCAGGAAGGTTTATTTAAGAGGCGACTCGACTGGAACGTGGGTTGCTGTTCATTCGGAGAAGAGGAGAGAGGATTCTGAAAGGGAATTAAAAAAAATCGGGAGTAGATTTTATGCTCAATGAAACCCTATTCCTCATAACTACCTTTCTTTACCTTGTTCTGATCGTTCTCATTCTATTCAGTGAGGCTACACGAAAAAAATACCTCTTCCATTCGATTCTGGTTGTTTTTTCATTTCACACGCTAGCACTCATTACTAGGTGGCTCGAGTCGTACGAGCTTGGCTATGGGCACGCACCACTTTCCAACTATTACGAGTCTCTTGTTTTTTTTGCATGGTGTATAACTCTTCTATCACTTCTTCTTAAAAAGAACTTGAGATACCCTTCAGTTCTTCATTCGGCCCTTGCAGGATCTCTCCTTATAATGATTTACGCAAATCTCTCCCCTTCAATAGAAAGGGACATCAAGCCTCTTGTTCCTGCTTTGCAGAGTAATTGGTTGCACTTTCACGTCTCTACTTGTTTCGTCGCGTACGCTTCCTTCTTCCTCTCCTTCCTTTGCGGGATTCTCTTCTTTTTTCAGTCAAAAGGATCTTCATCTACGGCCTCAATTCTTGAAGAAATAAACTGGAAAAGCGTATCGATAGGCTTTGTATTTCTTACCGCTGGTATCCTTACAGGTGCAGTTTGGGCACACTACGCATGGGGTTCGTATTGGAGCTGGGATCCAAAGGAGACGTGGTCACTTATCACCTGGATCATATACGCCCTTTTCCTCCACGGCAGGTTAGTTAAGGGCTGGACTGGCAAGAAACTGGCCCTTTTATCAGTGATAGGTTTTTTGAGTGTTCTTTTCACTTATTTTGGAGTCAATTTCCTCTTATCAGGTCTCCATAGCTACGCTACATGAAGGGAAAAAAACTAAGGAGCCTCGTTCTTTTCGGAAACGGAATAAACTGTGAGCAGGAAACCTATCTGGCGCACAAGATGGCAGGGTTTTCTCCAGAGCTTGTCCACATCTATGAACTTCTTGATAAGCCACAGATGATCCACAAATTTTGCTTCATCACACTGCCCGGAGGCTTCCTTGATGGGGACGACCTTGGATCCGCAAAGGCACAGTCTGTAAAATGGAAATACCAACCGTTAAAGGGTAAGGGTGGATATTTCATCGATGAGCTTATAAAATTCGTAGAAGATGGGAAGATAATTCTTGGAATATGCAACGGTTTCCAGCTCCTTGTAAAAACGGGACTCCTACCAGGGCTTGACAAGAATTACAGGGAACAGGTTGTAACGCTTACCTTCAACGATTCGGGAAAATTTGAAGACAGATGGGTCTACCTAAAGGTGAATAGAATGTCCCCATGCGTATTTCTCAAAGGTCTTGAGTTCATCTACTTACCTGTTAGGCACGGAGAAGGTAAATTTGTGGCCAAAAGTGAGGACTTGATAAAAAAGATGAAGGAAAAAAATCATATTTCTTTACAGTACGCTGATAAGACTGGGAAGGTTACACAAGAATACCCGTACAATCCAAACGGTTCCGAGGAGAGTATAGCGGGAGTATGCGATGAGACGGGAAGGATATTCGGCCTTATGCCCCATCCGGAGGCATATTTGGATCTTAAACTTCACCCTAGGTGGAAGAGGGAGGCCCTTCCAGAAGAACCTGATGGCCTGAGAATATTCAAAAACGCGGCTAATTACTGTATTGAAAATCTGTAAGAGGAGGAAGTTCCTATGAACAAGGCAGAGCTAATAGCAGAACTTGCAAAAAGGAGGGGGCTCAGTCTCAAAATAGCCAAAATCGCAGTCGATACCATAATCGACAGACTAAAAAAAGCTATAATAAACGGGGAAAGAATAGAAATAAGAGGCTTTGGCAGTTTTTCCCCGAGACATTACGGCCCATATATAGGAAGGAATCCTAAAACAGGGGAAAAGGTCCAAGTTAAGCCGAAAAGATTGACCTATTTCAAAGTGGGAAAAGAACTGAAGGAGATGATAATGGGAGCAAAGAAAGATTAAAAGTTCCAGTAGGGTGAGATCTTTTTTTTGACCTCCTCCACAACACTGATTACCCTATTTGAAGGTCTTATCTCTTTTTCAAGGGGGAGATTTCCAGGTTTTTTTAACTCCTCGATAACTCTTTTCACAGAGGCTGAGAGGCCATCTGGATCATAACCTCCTTCCAGGACGAAAAGGACTCTTCCATTACATATTTTGCGCGAAAGATTACACATGATTCTTGTCATTAATGAATATCCATCCTCCGTAAGATCCATACCTCCTAATGGGTCTCTGTGGTAAGCGTCAAAGCCAGCTGAAACCATTATGAACTGGGGGTTAAACTGATGAAGGAGAGGAACGAGTAGTTCATTAAAGATGAAAACGTAGTCGTCATCCCCCATCCCATATGGAAGAGGAACGTTAACCGTATACCCCCTTCCTTCCCTTTCCCCTATCTCGTCTACCGAACCAGTTCCAGGGTAGTAGGGATATTGGTGAGTTGAAAAGTAAAGAACAGTCTTTTCACTGTAAAAGGAGTTTTGAGTTCCATTTCCATGGTGGAGGTCGAAGTCAATTATAGCTATCCTCTCGAGTCCATATTTTTTCTGTAAATGTCTAGCTCCTATGGCAACGTTATTGAAAAGGCAAAATCCCATAGCTTTGGACCTTTCTGCATGATGTCCTGGGGGCCGAACGAGGGCAAAACCCGACTCAACCTTTTCCGCCATTATAGCATCGGAGAGGGCTATAACAGCTCCAGCTGCCCTTATTGCCGCATCGTAAGAAAGAGGTGATACATACGTATCCGGATCAAGCCTTATTGAGGTGCCCTTTGTTGAAGCGATAAGTTTCACATATGAGGGGTCATGAACGTATGAAAGTTCACTTTCCGATGCATCTTTTGCCTCTACATATAAGACACCATCTTTATCTATCTGAGGCAACATGCGATAGATGGATTCAAGTCTTTTTGGATTTTCGGGATGGTAGCCCTCAGGGCTATGTTCAAGGAATATATCGTCCTTTACGATCCCTACCACAGATAAAGGATACCATGAGGATGCGCATTCATCAACGAAAAATTGAATTTATAAGAAAATCTGTGGTATCCTTAAGGCAAGGAGGATAGTATGGCTTCACTCACGAAAAAGACGAGGATAAGGAGACGAATAAGAAGGAGTAATATGGGAAAGAAAAGAAAAAAAATGATGGCGAAAAACTCCACACCACCTTTCCCCATCCATCCGGAAAAAGATGAATAGGGATTTAAAATACGAAATAGGACCCATCCGCCCTCCTAGTGAGGCGTATAGCCTCCTTCTCAGGTTTACGAGGAACTGTCCTTGGAATAAATGCGAATTTTGCCATCTTTACAAGAAGGAAAGGTTTCAGATAAGGCCCGTCTCTGAGATAAAAGAAGACATAGATAATGTGAAGAGGATCTACGACGATATAATTCTTGAATCCTGGAGACGCGGATTTGGAGGTCAGATAACTGATGATCTTGTTCAAGATATCTTATCTGAGGAAGGTTTTAACGAATGCTACAGGCAAATTGCCATATGGGCTTACACTGGAGCAAAAAACGTCTTCATTCAAGACGCAAATTCCCTTGTCATGAAGGTGGAGGACCTCTCCTTCTTACTTCGCTACCTAAAAGAGAGGTTCCCGTCAGTGGAAAGGATCACATCGTATGCCAGGTCTCAGACCATAGCCAGGAGACTAAAGGTCGAAGATCTTTTGAAATTAAAAGAAGCTGGTCTTACAAGACTCCATGTGGGACTTGAGTCTGGGAGTGAACATATTCTGAGATTTATGAGAAAGGGAGTTACCCCTAAGGAGCACATAGAGGCAGGCAGAAAAATAAAAGAGTCTGGGATCGAACTTTCAGAATACGTGATACTAGGTTTAGGAGGGAAAAATTGGTGGCAGGAGCATGCGGAAGAAACGGCTTCTGTCTTAAACCAGATAGATCCGGACTTTATAAGGTTCAGGACACTAAAGGTCGTGGAGGGGATGCCGCTCTTTGAGAAGATAAGGAACGGAGAATTTTTACTCCAAACTGAGGAGGATATTCTTAGGGAGGAAAAATACCTCCTGCAGAGGCTTGAGGGTATAGGGAGTTATGTGAAAAGCGACCACATACTGAACCTTTTAGAGGAAGTTGAAGGGAAGCTTCCCGAGGAAAAGGAAAAGATGATCTCTGTCATAGATAGGTACTTTTCTTTGACAGAGGAGGAAAGGCTCGTTTTCAGATTTGGAAGGAGGATGGGAATTTACAGAACCCTCTATGATCTCCACGACGAACTCACATATTACAGGCTAAAAAAGACAATCAAGGAGATGGAAGAGAGAGAGCCTGGAAGTGTTGAGAGGACTCTCTCTCTAATTCTTGAAAGGTACATATAGTTATTTCAGGATTTCAAGAAGGGTGACCTGGAATCTCAGTTCCTTTCCTGCCAATGGATGATTGGCATCAAGCATGATGGTTTCTTCTCCAACCTCTTTTACAGTCACAAGAGTAGTCCCTCCATGGGGGGCATACACTCTTAAGACCATTCCCACCTTCGGGTCTATATGGGGTGGAATATAGGACCTGTCGATTTTGAGAACAAGGTCTTCATTATAAGGTCCGTACCCATCCTCTGGAGGGACGGAGAAGACCCTTGTTTCCCCCTCCTTCATGCCGAGGATACCCTTTTCAAAACCGGGTATAACCATCCCCTCTCCAATGGTAAACTGGAAGGGCTCTTTTCCCTCAGTTGAGTCAAATACTGATCCATCTTCCAGGGAAAGGGTATAGTGAACCCTGACGGTATCGTGTAATTTTGCCTCAATCATAAATCCTCCCGTTTTTTTTAACCCTTTGGTCTTTAAAACGGAGCCTTCTGCCGGACGTTTAAAGAAGAAAGGGTTTTTTTAATTATAACACATCTTCCGGTGAAAGAAAAAACTTGTCTTTTTCCGCAAGATTTGAAGTAAAATTTACGGACCGGAAAGATGATCACAGGAATCGGAAGCCTTCCCTTCAAGGATGTGGATGAGGCTATAGATCTCATCTTTTCCACATGTCCTGAGATACCGTTTTGGCCTCAATTGCCGAAAAGATCGAAGAAGGAGGGCATGTACGTACCATTTATGGAAGGGGTACCATTTTTTAGGACATCTGAGGACGGCTCAGTATACGTGGACGAGGATTGTGCTTTCACTTCTGAAGAATTTGAAAGCCTTATGGAGGGGAAAGGGATCGAGATACCTCCCGATCTTATTCCGGGCTTTTACAGGATTCTGGAAAGGCTTAAAGAAATTGAACCAGTTGTGAAAGCCATCAAAACTCAAATAACTGGTCCTATAAGCATGGGGCTTGGAATAAAAGACAGAAAAGGGATACCGGTGATATATGACGATTTTCTCTTTTCCGTTGTAAAAAAGGCAATAAACATGAAGGCAAAGTGGATGGTGCAAGAAATTAGAAGGCATTTTCCGGAAAAGGACGTTATAATCTTCTTTGATGAACCTTACCTTGTTGCCTATGGATCTGTCTACTTCTCGCTTCCTAAAGAACATGTGGTTGATTCGATTGGGGAAGTGATAAAAGATCTAGATGCGAAAAAGGGGATCCACTGCTGTGGAAACACTGACTGGTCAGTGGTCCTCAAAGCGGGTGTGGAAATAGTCAACTACGACGCTTTCAACTATCTGGAAAGTATATTCCTCTACAGCGATGATCTCGTCCACTTTTTTAAAAATAATGGCATCTTATCTCCAGGGTTGATCCCCTCAACAGAGGATGTTAAAAAAACGACCAACGAAGACGTAAAAAGGATTCTAGTGGAATTCGTGAGAAAGGTCCATGATGTAAAAGGGAAACTGATTTTAGATGAAATCCTTATCACTCATAGCTGCGGACTAGGCAGCCTCGATGTAAAAGATGCAAAAAGGGCTATGGAGTTGCTCAAAGAGGTGCCGGATATGGTCTTTGAGATCTTTGACAAAGAAGCACCTTCGTGGTAAATAATACGGCCCGTGCCACAGAAAGTTTTCAACACCCTAAAAGGAGAAAAGGAGGAGTTCCAACCATCGGGAAAAGGGAAAGTGAAGATGTACGTTTGCGGAGTCACAGTTTATGACCATTGCCATATAGGCCATGCCAGAAATGCCATAGTCTTCGATGCCATATACAGGTACTTTCTCTCAAGGAACTACGAGGTCATCTACGTAAAAAACTTTACAGACATCGATGATAAGATCATAAAAAAATCGATGGAAGAAGGGATTTCCTGGAGGGAGGTGGCGGAGAAGTACACAGAGTCGTACTATGAGGATATGAAAAGTCTCAATGTTCTTAAGCCAACCTACGAACCTCGGGCCACTGACCACATTGAAGATATGATAAAAATGATAGAGATACTTCTCCGTAAGAAAAATGCCTACATAGTGGATGGAAATGTTTATTTTTCTGTGGAAAGCTTCCCCGCCTATGGCGAGCTGTCTAAAAGAAGCCCTGAGGACATGCTTGCCGGAGCAAGGGTCGATGTGGATGAGAGGAAGAGAAATCCCCTTGATTTCGCTTTGTGGAAAAGTTCAAAAGAGGGGGAACCTTCCTGGGATTCCCCCTTTGGCAGAGGAAGACCCGGTTGGCACATCGAATGTTCCGCTATGAGTACAAAATACCTAGGTGTACCTTTTGACATACACGGAGGAGGACGGGATCTTGTTTTTCCTCATCACGAAAATGAAAAGGCACAGTCTGAAGCAGCCTTTGGTGAGAGATTTGTTAATTACTGGGTACACCACGGATTTGTAAATTTTGAGAAGGAGAAGATGTCTAAATCCTTGGGAAATATACTCCTCATAAAGGAGTTTTTGAAGGAGCACGACCCTGAAGTTTTAAGGCTCTTTTTCCTCTCGACTCATTACAGAAGTCCTATCGAATATAATGAGAAATCGATAAGAGATTCTGAGGAGGCCCTAAGAAGACTCTACTACACGGTTTTAAGATCTAAGGGTTTGGAGAAAAAGGAGCCTTTCAGTTACGAACCTTACGAAGAAGCTCTTACTTGCGAAGCCCGCTTTTTCGAAGCTATGGAAGATGACTTTAACACGCCGGTTGCCATTTCTGTCCTTTTTGAACTTTCCAGATCTATCAACAGACTTATGGATGAAGGTGACGAGAGTGCGCATCCTTACATCAATCACGCGAGGGAGACACTTCTTAGACTATCCAGCATTATGGGTTTGCTTGGTAAAGATCCGTACATTTTTGAAAGGGAAGAAAAGATGAGGCGTCTCGCGAAAATGGGTCTTAGCTTAGAATACGTGGAAAGTAAGATAAGGGAAAGGGCATCAGCAAGAGAGGTAAAAGATTACGAAAGGGCGGACAGAATAAGGAAAGAACTACTTGAAAAGGGCATAGTTCTAATGGATACAAAGGATGGGACCGCATGGAGGGTAAGATAAATTTACAATAAAAGGAGCAGCCTATGAAGGAGATAAGATTTCACGGAAGAGGAGGCCAGGGAGCAGTAACATCCGCCGAGCTTGCTGCCCAGGCTGCAATCTCCTATGGTCTTTACGCTCAGGCTTTTCCAAGTTTTGGACCTGAAAGAAGAGGAGCACCCGTGCAGGCTTTCTTAAGGATCTCCCAAGAACCGATAAGGTTGAGGTCAAAGATTTACAATCCGGACTTTATAGTGATTCTAGATCCTAGCCTTCTAAACTCGACTGACTCAATTTCGGGGTTGAAAGAGGGAGGCACTTTGATCCTAAGTACAAATCTTGAAGAAGAGTCACTAAAAAGGCTCTTTCCAGGAATTAGGGTAGCCTATGTGGATGCTCTTAAAATAGCAATGGAGGAGCTGGGTGTTCCCATAACAAACACCACAATGCTCGGAGCTTTAATTAGGGCATCCAACCTTTTTCCCCTTGAGGTACTCGAAGTTCCCGTTAGAGAGAGATTTCAAAAGGCAGCTGAGAGAAACATAAAGGCTTACACGAGGGCTTATGAAGAGACAAAGATCATAGAGGCTTAGACAACATTTTTCAGACAACCTGACCTGAGGGGTAAATAACGTATCTGTGTTTAACCCTTTTGATTATTCCTTTCCTTTCAAGCATCTTTATAGCTCTTGATACGGTCTCCCTAGCACATCCACAGAAACTTGATATTTCATTGTTTGTGGGGCCTTTTTCAATTATGAGATAGTTTTTTATCCTGCTCCCATTTTTTTCCGCAAAGTCTAAAAGGTAGCCGAGTACCCGTCTCTCCACAGGTAAGAACACGAGATCTCTGATCCTTTCATCTGCAGATCTGAGCCTCTTTGACAAGGTTTTCATTATTTCAATCGAAACCTCCGGATTCTTTTTCATGAGCCTCAAAAAATCCTGCCTCTGGATAATTAGGAATTCTGAATCTTCATCAGTCTCAACATTGGCAGATCTGGGAAACCCGTCTATAAGTGATAATTCACCGAAGAACCCTCCCTTCTCAATAGTGGCAAGAATATGTTCTTTGCCTTCATGGAAAAGTGAAACTCTCACCTTTCCGGAAAGGACAATGTACATGGAGTCGCCATGTTCTCCCTCTTGACAAATCGTTTTCCCCTTCTCGAATTTCTTTCTTCTTCCGATCCTTAAGATATCTTTAAGTGTGTTCTCATCGAGGGATGAAAAGATTGAGACCCTCTTTAACGTTCTTAGGGGCTCTTCCATTCTTCAGTCCCTTTCTCTCCCAAAAAATCTAGATCTTTTACAGCTTTCTTTATCTTATCAGAAGGTACACCTCCCTGGGCCAAATTGGAAGTGCCTCCTCCCTTCCCGCCATACTTCTCGGTGATTTTTTTGACTATAGATCCCGCATTGTATCTATGTTCAAGACCCTTACTTACTGCAACAACGAGAATCCCTTTATCATCTTTCTTTGTGCCCACTATGGCTATGGAATTCGGGATTTTTCCTCTTATTATGTCGGATAGTCTTCTAAGTGAGTTCACATCAAGGTTATCCATAAAAAGGGAAACGATCTTTACTCCATCAATTTCGAAAGCCTCCTTTGTTGCTTCATCCACCTTCAAAGAGAAGAGGAGATCATGTAACTTTTCGATTTGTCTTTCCCTCTCTTTAAGCTCGGAAGTGAGTGATAGGAGCCTTTCTGTGATTCTTCCCCTCTCCACATTTACAATCGAACAGATCTCATCCAATGTTTTTCGCTCCCTTCTTACGTAATTTAGTGCGTACCTTCCTGTTACAGCTTCTATTCTTCTCACACCCGATGCGAGAGGCTCTTCGCGTAAAATGATAAAGACTCCTATTTCTCCTGTGTTTCTTACGTGAGTACCTCCGCAGAGCTCCTTACTGAAGTCGCCTATGCTTACTACTCTCACAAGATCGCCGTACTTTTCTTCAAAAAGAGCTATAGCTCCTTCCTTTAAAGCCTGGTCCTTCGATTTTACCTCAGTTTGCACATTGAGGCATTCCATTATCTTTCTATTTACAATTTCCTCAACCTTCGATATCTCGCCCTCATCAAGTACCTTAAGGTGGGTAAAATCGAATCTGAGTCGGTCTCTATCAACAAGGGAGCCCTTCTGTCTCACATGATCACCTAGGGTTTGTCTTAAAGCGTAGTGTAAAAGATGTGTTGCTGTGTGGTTTCTCGAGACATCCTTCCTCCTTTCCATGTCCACATACGCCTTTATTACTTCTCCCACCTCAAGGTAACCATGCTCAACCTTCACCTTGTGCAAAAATACATCAGATGGTGTTTTTTCAACAGATATGACCCTTGCCCTGCCTCGTTTTCCTTCGATGAACCCCTCATCCGATACTTGTCCACCACCTTCCGCGTAAAAAGGGGTAATATCGATCACTATTTCTCCATCCTCACCTTCATTTAACCTTCTGCTTTCTGAGCCGTCTCTTCTTATACCTAGAATCCTACTTTCACTTTCCAACTGATCGTATCCAACAAAAACGGTAGGTTCGTAATCTAAAAATGAAGCCTGCTCCCCATACATTTCCATTCCCTTCCTTATTCTTGTCGCTATTTTCGATCTCTGCCTCTGTTCAGACAAGGACCTGTTAAAACCCTCTATATCCACATCTAACCCATCCTCCCTTGCCATCTCGAGTGTTAAATCCACAGGAAAACCATAAGTATCGTACAGCTTGTATATTAACTCCCCGGGAATAAATCTTTCACCCTTTCTTTTTATATCGTAAACGAACTCCTCGTAAATTTTTGTTCCAATGGAGAGAGTCTCTTTGAACCTCTCCTCCTCCGCTTTTATGACCATTGCGATGTGAGGATGATTCTGCCTTATCTCCGGATAAACATCTCCCATAACGTCAACAACTGTGGCAGAAAGAGAGTAAAGAAAGTTCTTTTCTATTCCTAGTTTTCTCGCGTACCTCATAGCTCTTCTTATTATTCTTCTCAGTACGTATCCGCGCCCATCCCTTGCCGGTAAAACTCCGTCTCCGATTATGAAAGTTGCCCCCCTTATATGGTCAGCTATAACACGGATAGCTATATCCCTTTCAGGATCTTCCCCGTATCTAAAACCGGAGAGCGTCTCTATCTGTCTTACTATGGGAGAGAAAAGATCAGTTTCGTAGTTTCCCCTCTTTCCCTGCATGATAGAGGAGATTCTCTCCAATCCCATACCAGTATCGATTGAGGGCTTAAGAAGAGGAACCAGCTCACCATTCCTCTTTCTCTCATACTGGATAAAGACAAGGTTCCAGACCTCTAAGAATCGGTCACAATCGCATTCCACTCCACAGTCAGGTCTTCCGCACCCCATCTCCTTTCCCATGTCATAATGGATCTCTGAACATGGACCGCAGGGTCCTTCATCACCCATCGCCCAGAAGTTATCCTTCTCTGTGAGCCTAAGGATCCTTTCCCTTGGAATACCCATGCTGAGCCAAATTCTCTCCGCTTCCTCGTCTTCCTTGAAGACAGTTATCCATATTTTTTCCTTTTCCAGATTCAGTTCTTTAATTACGAACTCCCAAGCGTAGGCTATGGCCTCCTTTTTGAAATAATCTCCAAATGAAAAATTGCCGAGCATCTCGAAGAATGTGTGATGTCTCAGTGTTCTTCCAACGTTTTCGAGGTCGTTATGTTTTCCTCCCGCCCTCACACATTTCTGACAGGATGTAGCACGAACATAAGGTCTAGTCTCAGTTCCGAGAAAGAGTCCCTTAAACTGAACCATACCTGCGTTTACAAAGAGGAGGGTTGGATCGTTCTCAGGGACGAGGGAGGAACTTGGACAAACTGTGTGTCCGTAAGATTCAAAAAAGTCTAAGAACCTCTTTCTTATCTCCTTTGATTTCACTCTGCTTTCCTTAAAAGCCCGAAATGGGCGAGAATCTTATTCTCTATCTCTTTTGCTATATCGGGGTGCTTTTTCAAAAATTCCTTCGCGTTTTCCCTTCCCTGACCGAGTCTCGTTTCTCCGTAAGCGTACCATGTGCCCGTTCTCTCCAATATCCCAGTCTCAACGCCGAGATCGACTATGTCTCCCTCACGGGAAATTCCCTCACCGAAGATCATGTCAAATTCCACCTCTTTAAAAGGAGGAGCGAGTTTGTTTTTGACAATCTTAACCCTTGTTCTTGACCCTATTACTTCTTGTCCATCCTTGATTGAGGAAACCCTTCTGATGTCAAGCCTAATTGAAGCGTAGAATTTTAATGCGTTCCCACCCGTTGTTGTCTCCGGATTTCCAAACTGAATCCCTATTCTCTGTCGAATCTGATTTATGAAGATAACTATTGTCATGGACTTGCTTATAGTTGAAGTCAGTTTACGGAGCGCCTGAGACATAAGCCTCGCCTGAAGTCCCATGTGGGCATCACCCATCTCCCCCTCAATCTCCGCCCTTGGTACGAGAGCTGCAACAGAGTCTATAACCACCCCATCTACTGCCCCACTCCTTACGAGTATTTCAGCGATCTCTAGTGCCTGCTCACCTGTATCTGGCTGGGATATCAAAAGTTCGTCTGTCTTAACCCCTATCTTTCGTGCGTAATTCACATCAAGCGCATGCTCCGCATCTATAAAGGCAGCGACTCCTCCTTTTTTCTGAATCTCACTTAATACCTGAAGTGCGAGCGTTGTTTTTCCAGAAGCCTCAGGTCCAAATATCTCTGTCACCCTTCCCCTCGGTAAACCTCCTATTCCGAGGGCAATATCCAGGGCCAACGAACCTGTTGAAACAACAGGCACTTCCACAGTTGTTCTTTCGCCAAGCCTCATTATAGACCCCTTACCAAAAAGCCTTTCTATCTGAGTTACCGCCATTTCCAGCGCCTTGTTCTTCTGTGTAATTTCATCCTTTGCCATCTCTAAATACCCCCTTTTTTAATCTGGTTTTCCATATGGGTTCGTATATTGAGCCGGAAGGAGTGAGAATGCTTTTGTAAAGAACAATTTCATCCATGACAAACTGAAGTGGCTCAATGGGAAAAGTATCCTTAATTGGCTTCGGATTTTTTCTTCTGCCCAGTGTTATATGGGGAACAAACTCTCTATTTTCCTTCTCAAATCCGATCTTTGCAAGTTCGTCTTCTATCGCACCTGAAAGGTTTTTCAGTTCTTCAACTCCATCTGTGAGGGTAATCACTATTACTCTGGCCACTTGCTTTTTTGGAAAACCGTCTATTCCTTTAAGTGAAACCCTAATCTCACTGAACCTCTCTGCTACACAATTAAGCAAAGGAACGATCTTCCGCTTTTGTTCCTCATCAATCTCTCCTAGAAACTTTAAGGTCAGATGCTGATTCTCCCCCCTTACCCATCTGACACCATCCTCTCTTCTTGACAGGGCATCAGCAACATCTGAAAGGTACGCTTTTACATCCTCTGGTATGGAAAGAGCGATAAAAGCCCTCAAAATAGTCTTCCCTCAAGATAGTCTAAAAGGAGATTTAAGGCCTCCCTTGAGGCCTTTTCCTTTATTTCCAGCCTCGTTCCGGAGAATTTGAACTCCCTCACCAATTTACCTTCCTTTGCAGCAAGACCTATATAAACCAGCCCCACCGGTTTTTCTTCTGTTCCTCCTGTGGGTCCAGCAATCCCGGTTGTAGAAAGCCCTATATCCACATTAGCAACCTTTCTTATTCCCTCTGCCATGGCTTCAGCTACTTCTGGACTGACCGCACCTTTTTTAGCTAAAAGATCCTGATCAACTTTCAGAAATTGAGATTTGGATTGGTTACTGTAAGTTACCATCGCTGCCTCAAAATAGCTAGAGGAACCGCTCACATTTGTTATTAGGTGACTTAAAAGTCCGCCAGTACACGATTCAGAGACAGCTATCTTTAACCCTCTTTGGCTCAATATGGTACCTATCTTCTCTTCCAGCCTTAGAGGACCTTCCATGGTAGAACCTTGAGCATGTGAAGAGAGAGATTTGCGCAAATACCTGCTAATATGTCGTCTGCTAAAATACCCAAGCCTCCCGGAATTTTCTCAGCTTTGCTCACCGGGAACGGTTTCATTATATCAAAAAATCTAAAGAGAATGAACCCCGCAAAAATGTGATAGAGGTTCGTTCTATGGCTAACCATTGTAATGTACATGCCTATGAACTCGTCGATCACGATGTGTGGAGGGTCCCTCCTTTCTGGTCTGTAAAAGGAGATTGAAAGGGCGGAAAGGGAAATGGCAAGAAAAAGGAAGAAAAAATCGAAAAAAAAAAGATCTGGACGGAAGTGCCAGTACAAAAAGGGAACACGCGGCTGAAGCAAATGTTCCGGGGAAAAAGGGAAGATATCCTATGTATCCGACGCTTAAGTACAGATCGAGAAGCTTCCTCATCGATTTTTCGAGTAAACTTTCTCCTCGTCAAAAACCTTTTTTCCCACCACTTTTATTCCATCATCGAAGGACCTGTAGAAGCATGAGTAGTATCCTTTATGACAGGCTCCGACTTTCTGTTCCACAAGTAAGAGAATTGCGTCCTCGTCACAATCTATGTATATTTCCTTTACCGACTGTGTATGGCCTGACTCCTCCCCTTTAAGCCATATTCTCCTTTTCGATCTTGAGTAGTAGTGGGCCTTTCCCGTTTCTAGGGTCTTAAGGAGAGCTTCCCTATTCATATATGCGAGCATGAGAACTTCTTTTGTTTCAAAATCCTGGACTATACATGGAACAAGACCCTTCTCATCCCAATTTATTATCAGGGCCAGATTCTCTTTTTCCTCCATGTTTCACTCCTTTCCGAATTTAAGTGCATCCTCTACTTCTATTTTTTTCTCATATATGGCTCTTCCGAGAATCACACCTTCTACCCCTATATTTTTGAGCGATTCCAAATCTTTTAATGTGGCTACCCCTCCGCTGGCAATTACAGGTATCCTTGTCATTGACATGATCTCTTTAAGTACATCCAAATCAGGACCACTCATCGTCCCGTCCCTCTCTATGGCTGTTACAAGGAGTGCAGAAACAGAAGACTCCTCCGCAAGCTTCAAGATTTGAAGTAGGTCGATCTCTGCCTCCTTTACCCATCCCATTACCATCGGTTTTCCATTAAGTACGTCGACACTTAATATGATCCCTTTTGAATCTTTAAGGGATGGGAGAAAATCGGGATCTGTGTAGGCTTTTGTACCAACAACTACCCCATCAATTCCAAGCTCCGTGTACATTTTTACTGTCTCCTTGTCCCTTATGCCACCTCCAACTTGGATATAGCCATCGACTCTCTCTCTTATTTTTTTTACGTAATCAAAATTCCTTGGTACTCCATACCTTGCCCCGTCCAAATCTACGATGTGAAAATCTTTTGCTCCTTTTTTTACCATCTCCTCGATAACCAACAATGGATCTTCACTGTACACTTTTACCTTTCTAAAATCCCCTCTTTCCAGTCTTACGCATTTCCCTTCCAATAAATCGAGTGCCAGTATTACTCTCATTTTAGAAGATACCTCTAATCAACTTGTCCACACCTTCCTTTACCCCTTCCTCTGAAAGAGACATCGCATCTATCCATTTTCCCCTCCTCTTTATGAACTTCCCTATTCCTAGGATGTTACTAAGGAGGGGTTTCTGTTCCTCTTCAAAATTGTAAGTCCTTATGGGATTTTTTCTTTCCAGAAGGTGCATGTGGAAACCCACACTGGCGGGTTTTTCAACGGAAAAGTCTCCACCTTTTCGATCCTCAAACCTGTACAGTAGAACGTAGATACAGTATTCGCTCTCTTCGGAGTCTACTGGAATTATACCGTGATAAAATAGCCGGTTTTTTACATGGTTAACTAGGATAACTTCAGAATCCTTCTGTACCCTTCCAGCATTTATCAGACTTTTGCAAAAACGACACTCTCCTAGCTCGTAATCCTTCATTTTTTCGACTATTACACAGATCTTGGCTTTCCTTGTATCGTGTGCGTCTAGAAGGGGAAGAAGGATAAAAAAATAAAGGATTGAAAGGTAGAGGATCCTCCTTTTTGCGCTCATCTCAAAACTAGATAATTATATTAAAATTCGAGACCGATTGAAAGTTTTTGAAGCCTTTCGGTTTAGACAATTTCACGGAAAATAGTGTTGACAGGAAAAGTTATTGTTGCTACTGTTATATTAAAAGGCGCGTAGCTCAGTGGGAGAGCGCTACCTTGACGCGGTAGAGGTCACGGGTTCAATACCCGTCGCGCCTATTTTATCCCCACCATCTCAATACCGGCCAATAAATGTTTTACACGGAGTTTAGAAATCTGCTATAATCGAGCTCGTAAAAAGCGGAGGAAAAGATGAGGATTGGGAATTTCAAGATCGAGAAGATGGATGTACCTCCAAGGGATCCCATTGCGATTGCCACACTTTGGCCCTGGATCGATGCTAACAGTGTGGGAACCCTCGTTCTAAAGTCTATAAAAAAGAGATACTCCGCCCAATTTATGGCGAAATTATCCACTCCAGGACTTTTTTACGATTTCACGAGATACAGGCCAGAGATAGATATAGAGGAAGAGATAAAGGAAATTTCGATCCCCAATACAACAGTTTATCTGGCCAGAAGGGAAGGAAAACAGGACCTCATCCTTATCAGAATGCTTGAACCCCATTCCCACTCAGAACTTTTTGTCCGGTCCGTACTTAAGCTTCTCATAAATTTCGGAGTGAGGACTTACATTCTTATCGGAAGTATGTACGATGCTGTTCCACATACTAGGCCACTTTTAATAAGCGGTTATGGAATGGGCAAAAATGCAAGGGAAACTGTGAGGAAGAATGGTGTTTTGCCCATAAGTTATAGAGGTCCTTCAAGTATAGTAAATATGGTTACAAAAGAGGCCTACAAGATGGGAATAGAGGCCATGGTTTTTATAGTTTCTGTCCCCCATTACGTCATACTTGAGGAGGATCATGAGGCAAAGTTGAGACTCATTGAGCTTTTAAGCAGAATCGTTCACGTTCCCCTTGAGGAAGATGACTATCTCAAGGTACTTGAGCAGAAAAACCTAATTGGGGAGAAGATTGAGAAATCGAAGGAAGTTAGAGCGGTAATACCACAGCTTGAAAGACTTTATGAGATGAGAATAAAGGCTGTGGAAAAAGACGGAACCTTAGAGCTGGCTCCTGAGACGGAAGAGCTTCTTTGGAAGACCATAGGGAAAGATGTGGGAAGGGCTTAGAAATCCCTGAAAACGAGTAGCAAGGCAGAGGCGTAAAATAAAAGAGAAAGAAGGGGAAGGATACCCAGTCCAAAGGATAGTGCGAGAAGAGAGGCAAGTGTTGGAGCAATAACTGAGGAAGCACCGTTTAGTGCGTAAGCAAAGGGAAGTACATCCAGGTTCTTCCCCAAAATAAGTCTTATTCCCGTTGGGAAAAAAAATCCCATAATTAACCCTGCAACAATGGGAAAAAGGAGGCTATCTAAAAATTTCCCAAAAAGGTAGAAGCTAAAAAGGACTGGCAAAAGCGAAAACATAATCATACGTAGTTTCCTCCCCTTGACGTAAGAGGAAGCTAAGCTCCCGGACCCTGCCGACAAAAGGAAAGATGAAACGACCCTTGAAAAAGATTCCATTGGCGAGCCGTAAAGGAGTATGAACTTGTGTATGAAGAATACCTCAAGGAACATAAAGCCGAAGCCAATAGAGGAAAAGTAAATGAGGATCTTTCCCAAATTGGAAGTTGGCAAATTCTTAAGAATGAAAAGGGGTAAGTAAACGAAAAGGGAAAGGGAGATGAGGATGAGAAACAAAAAGGGCAGAGCCATTCCTTCGTGGATGAAGTAAATGTATCCCTTCTTTGTCATCCTCTCAATCTCCGCAATCTTAGAAAGCCTAAGAAAATAATGGAAAAAAGGCCTCTCATCTGTAGTTGTACTTACATCAAATGGGTAGTTATTTACTGGAAGCCTACTGAAAAAGATTTCAGCCCCTTTTGAGATTTTTTCTGGAAAGAGGGCCTGAAACATTCTCTCTTCAAAGAAATTTGAAATATCCGAAATCTCCTTTTCAGAATAGCCATTTTTTTTCGCCATGAAGCTTATGGTGTCCCAAGTGGCAAAAACGATAAGGTGTTGATCGATAGGTAAAAGACCGGATGCGCGCATCGCCTCCTTTATGTTGTTAAATAGCCGGATTTCGTATCTTGGTGGTGGTACCCTGAAGATCTGTACGAAAAGGATCCCATCCTCCTTGAGAGCTTTAAAATACTCTATAAAAGCATCGAGAGTTGTCTCGTAATCTTCCTCCAGGCCGAAACTTCCAGAAGGGAAGTAATAGGTCCTTGAGATGGAGATCAGATCGAACTCGGCCTCCCTATTTCTTATGAAGCTCCTTGAGTGTTCCTTTATGAGCCATTTCTTGGAGGTCCTATCCCCAGTATAAAATTCTTCTACGAATTTGTGTATTGAGCGATCCTTTTCAGTTATAAAGAGCCTTCGCGCCATTTCCTTTCGCGCGATAAGCATTTCGATATTGTTCTTAAAGCCAACTAAAAGGACGGTATCTGGTTTTTTAACTAAAGTGTAAGGGGCAAAGGAGGGAAGATACTCGAGAAAATCTGTCTCTCTTGCAATTTTTTCGTCAAGAAAAAGACCAGATATTTCGCCATCCTTAGCAATTGCAATACCAGGTGGGATCGCACCACCGTATTTTAATGAAAGACCAGCTGCGAGCCTAAGGTAAGGACTCTCCACTACATCTAGACGTGAATCTCTGCTTGTTATTGTTTTTAGAACTTTTGTCTCTGGCATCTTCAGTGTGGATGAGAGGCTTTTGTAAGTAGAAACGGGTATCTTTACTGAGCCAAAAAGCAAAGCGATTGATAAAATGGATGCCACACTCAAAGAAAAAAAACGGAAAAGGGATGGTCTAGAAAAAAAAAGAAACGTTGAAGCGGTGGATAGTAAGAGAAAGAGAAGGGCTAGGCAAACCTCAGGCCTAAAAAAATCTAAGGCAATTGGCACAAGGGAGGCACCGAAGGCTCCTCCTATTAAGTCTACTCCGTATATCCTTCCCGATATCTTTGGATTCTCTCTGAAACAGAGGGATATGAAAAGGCCGTATGTGAGAAACGGTGTGATGAGTAGGATTATTTGAAGAATGAGGAAAATTATCTCAGTTTTGTCCCAGAGAAGTTTTATATGGTCGAAAGGAGAAAGGCAGGAAAGTACGAACTGGGCAGGGAACAGAAGGGAAAGAGCTGAAAATGCCTCTTCCGATTTGAGATTGAGCTTTTCCTTTCTCGTGTGGACGTAAAGGCTACCTATTACAATCCCAAAGATGGAGATACTTATTATAAATGAGGCGAAGTGGTAGGAGAGTCTAATGGAAAAAACGCGGATGAGGACTATCTCGAAGAAAAGTACGGAAAAGGCGGAGAGAAAAACGAGTTGTAAGGGATAGACTTTTACCATCTACCTTAATTTCTATCACTTCTCTCCTTTTCTTTCACCCATTGTCACGTTCTTTTTGGGAGTGATATACTCTTTTTTGTGGATTTCGAGTTCCACTACTACATAATCTATTTCCTCGCACTTAGAGCCGGCCTAAGTGAAGAGGATGCTTACACTCTAGCCTATTCCTCCCAGTACACGGACGATAACACGATCATATACCGTGTGAAATCCGATGATGGCACGTACAGAAACTACATAAGCCAAACCTTAAACATCCTGAAACCTCAAAGAAAGCTTATCAGAATATATCCTGTTTTTCACTTTCCACCAGGATCAAGGGAGCAGATCTTTACAAAAGGCCTTGCAAGAAAGGATGGCAAGGCACATCTCCTCATGACCGTTGAAAATAGCGAAATCGGACTCCTTCTCCTAAGGGAGGCTATAAGGAGAGGTGACATTTTTCAAATAGGCATTGCCTCACACGGATATGCCGATACTTTTGCGCATCAGAACTTTGTCGGCTGTTACGATTCTTTAAACGGAATGAAAGGGTTCCCCGAGCGACTTACGCCTAATGTGGGACATGCGGATGTGGGAAGAAAGCCAGATGTGGTCAATCTTATTTGGGAGGATGTGAGGCTTAGGTCCGATCTGAAAATTATAAATAACAGGGATCGAATCCTTCTGGCAGCAAGACTGATTTACAGGGAACTTTGTAAGCTTAAGGGCAAGGATCCCGAGGACGAGGAGGAAATAGTAAACGAAATTAAGGAGGCTATTGGCGAACCATCTTTTGAGCCTTCTCCACCTGATTCAAGGATTAGGAAATACAAGAAAATGATCGGTGATAGTTTTCTGCCCTATAAGCAGGATGGGTGGCTGAATGAGGCTGTAGAATTTGGTCCTTTTTCGTTTCTTTGGAGATCAATAAACATTCTTCTAAAAAGATGGAGTCCCATTTTTACATTCACCATTCCTGTAAAAGCTAAGTCGGATTTTTACAAATCAAGATGGTTCAAATTTCAGGAATCGATTAAGGAGCATCAGAGAATGGCCCTAAAGATTCTCAAGCCCACATTGGAGATGATGGAGATTGAAAGACTATAGATCCTTGCCAGTTGTGGTCATACTGAGGGTACCGTGCTTTACCCCTTTGATGGATTTTAGCTTATCTGCAAGCCTCTTAACCTGGGCCGGATTCCCTCTGACCGCGATCAGTTCAAGGCAGTTTCTGTGATCAAGATGGATGTGCTGGGTTGAGATTATCACGTTCTGGAAGTCGTGCTGAATCTCGATTATCTTATTTAGGAGTTCCCTTTTGTGATGGTCATAGACGAGTGTGATGGCTCCAGCAACCTCATCTCCCTCAACCCACTCCTTTTTTACCAGTTCCTCCCTAATAAGGTCCCTGATTGCCTCAGATCTGTTCGTGTAATTTCTAGACTCGATCAGGGAGTCGAATTTTTCCAGTAGATCTCTCTCGAGGGAGACGCCAAACCTTACTATGTTTGACATGTTTTTGCAAAAGTAGCACAAAAAGATCCCCTTGTCAAATTTGTGAAAAAAAGAAAATGATCTTGACAGGTCTCCAACCCTCTGCTATTATAGGTTGTTAATAGTTTCACAAATTTATACGGAAAGGAGTGTATAAGATGGATTTTAGGATTTCGGATGAACTTGAATCAATGAGAAAAATGGCTTACGAGTTCGCTTTAAAACACATAAAGCCCACAATGGAGCAGGACGAGAAGGAACACAGGTTCCGCCCTGAGATTGTAAAAAAGATGGGCGATCAGGGAATGTTCGCATGTATCGCACCTGAAAAGTACGGAGGACTTGGACTTCCTGAGGGTCATCTGGCGGCGACTCTTATGACTATTGAGGTGGCACGGGTAAGTCCGTCTTATGGGTTACCCTTTAACCTGCAGATGAATGGTCCTCAGACGGTTCTTTTGAAGTACGGAACCGAGGAGCAGAGGGAGAGGTACCTTCCAGGTTTTATCTCAGGAGAGATAAAGGGGTGTTTTGCCATAACTGAGCCAAACTCAGGTTCTGATGTGGCAAGCATGAGAACAACAGCAGTAGAGGTCGATGACGGCTTTATCCTCAATGGAACTAAAACCTGGATCTCAGGTGTCCCTTACGTGGATGTGGGTATCGTCTATGCGATGACCGATAAATCTGCAAAGCATAAAGGGATGTCAGCATTCATAGTCGATTTCAAAACACCGGGTATAACTCAAAGGGCGATAGAGACCAAACTTGGACTTCACTGCGCACCAACAGGCGAGATTTTTTTTGAAGATGTGAAAATCCCAAAAAGTGCGCTTATAGGTCAGAAAGGACAAGGTTTCGAAATCTGCATGTACATGCTCAATTTTACAAGATTGAGCTGCGCAGCAAGGGCAGTAGGTGTTGCCCAGAGCTGCATTGAGGAAGCTGTCAAATACGCTAATGAAAGGGAGCAATTCGGTCAGCAGATAGGCAGATTCCAGATGGTTCAGGAGCAGATAGCGAGGATGTACGTTGAGCATGAGGCTGCAAAGTTACTGGTTCTAAGGGCGGCTTGGCAGAAGGACCAGGGAATAAACAACACCCTTGAGACATCGATAGCCAAGTACTACGCTGCAGAATCAGCCAATTTTTGCGCCTCGGAGGCTGTAAAGATATTTGGGTCTTACGGATATTCCTCTGAGTATCCAGTTGAAAGGTTCTTCAGGGATGCCAAATCCTACCAGATCGTTGAGGGAACCTCCAATATTCAGAAGATGATAATCGCCCAGTTTGTTTTGGGTTATAGAAAACAATAAATCCCATTCTCATGGAGGTATGTATGGCGACAGAGGTAACCGTACCAATGGTCGGAAAGATCATAAAGGTCCTCGTAAATGTGGGAGATAAGGTCAATGAAAATGACGAAATTGCCGTTCTTGAGGCTATGAAGATGGAGATGCCAATCGTTGCTCCTGTATCTGGAACCATAAAAGAGATAAGGGTAAAAGCCGGAGACGATGTTGAAGCCGATACTACCATTGCGGTCATTGAATAGAGAGAGGCAAAGATATGCTTGTTGCGGGGATTGACATAGGTTCAATTACAACAGAGGCTCTTCTCTTTGAGAAGGACAAAGGAATTCTCAGTTACACCATAATGCAGACGGGTGCAGATTCAAGGCGGACTGCCAGGATAGCACTTGAAAAGGTGCTTGCCTACCCAAAAAAAACGTTGAATGACATCTCCTTCATTGTTGCAACAGGATGTGGTAGGAAAAGGGCAGACTTTGCCCATCAGGCAGTGACAGAGATAACGTGCATAGCAAAGGGCATAAATTACGTCTTCGAAGACGTACGAACTGTTATAGACATAGGTGGGCAGGACACAAAGGTAATAAGGATAGATGAGAAGGGACGAGTAATTGAATTCGAAATGAACGATAAATGCGCCGCTGGTACAGGCAGATTTTTAGAAGTCATGGCTCATGCCCTAAACGTGGATATTGACAAGATAGGGGATCTATCGCTTAAACACAAGAAGGAGATTTCCATAAGCAGCATTTGTACCGTATTTGCAGAATCGGAGGTGATATCCCTTGTAAGTGAGGGTGAGGAACTGGAAGATATCCTCTACGGTATACATAAGGCTATAGCCGATAGAACTGTTGGACTTATAAACAGACTTGGAGGAATTCAGAGGGAGGTTGCCATGGCTGGCGGTGTGGCAAAAAATATCGGAGTGGTTAAAGCCCTCGAAGACACTCTCGGCGTGGAAATAAAGATATACATGGAGCCTCAGATAATAGGGGCTCTCGGTGCAGCCTTAATCGCTCTTGAGACTGTTTCTTAGGAGGGGTCTTCCCCTTCTACTCCTCAAGGAGTGCTTTTGAAAATTCTTCCGCAGAAAAGGGTAGAAGATCTTCTAGTTTCTCCCCCACGCAGATGTACCTGATCGGGATCTTGAAAAGCTCAGATACTGGGAGGATAAAACCGCCCTTTGCAGTTCCGTCAAGTTTCGTTATTGCTAGACCGGAAACCGTAAGCGCCTCATGAAATGATTTCACCTGCTGTATTGCGTTTTGACCATTTGTTGCGTCCAAGATAAGAAGTGTTTCATGAGGTCCAGAGCCTGTCTCCCTTGCGATCACCCTTTTTATCTTTTTCATCTCTTCGATTAAATTAGACTTTGTATGTAACCTTCCGGCTGTATCTAGGATGACAACATCCACATTCCTGGCGGAGGCTGCCTTTATTGCATCGTAGGCTACTGCAGCAGGATCAGAACCCTCTTTATGCTTAACGATCTCTGCGCCCAATCTTTCCGCCCATTCTGAAAGCTGCTCAATAGCTGCTGCCCTGAAGGTATCGCATGCCCCAAACAGGACCTTTTTTCCATCGCTTATGAGGGCCTTACCGATTTTTGCAACAGTCGTAGTTTTTCCAACCCCATTTACGCCAAGTGTGAGAATGGTGAAAGGTCGATAGTTATCGATCCTTAGGGGTCTTTCCACACTTTTTAAAATTTCCCCTATGATCTCTCTTAAAACCTTTTTTACATCCTTTGGATCTTTCAGATGACCCTTCTTCCATGCCTCTTTCAGTTTCTCTACGAGTCTAGTTGAGGTTTCAACCCCACAGTCAGAAAGAATGAGAGCCTCTTCTATCTCCCTTAAGGTATTCTCATCAAGGGGTCCCTTTAGAGCCGCCTCAAGCCTTGCTTTAAGCTCGTACCTTGTTTTTTTGAGCCCCTCTTTTATCCTTTCTAAAAATCCCATATTGGTCGGCTAAAAGCTATACGGTTTGCCACAGATGTTACAGAAACCATCTTCATTTATTGTGCCGATACAGGTATCATCACTGCAAAGTATCCTTTTTTCAAGGTCAAATTCATCCTCATTCAGTTTGCCCCCACACTCGTAACAGTAAGGACCCAAAAAGTAAACATCCCTTCCACATTCTTTGCACCTTATCTCCTTTATCTCTCTCTGGCATATGGGACAGACCATATTTACCTCACTTTAATTACTTTTATAACCCTATTTTCACGAAACTCGATTATAGTCGTTCCCCTGTTATCGGGAATGAGCTTCCAAGATGGCTTGTAGGACCAGATAATTGTGCCTTCCTGGGTTTTACTTATAGTTGTTGGTTCACCGAGGATCCTTTTAACCTCCTCCTCCGTCATCCCTATTTTTAAGCCGATCTGATCATCCACCTTTTTTTGTGGATAATAGGCACATGAGGCGAGAAAAAAGAGGATGAGAAAAGTTGAAAAAAGGATTTTCAACATTTTTTGTTGAAAAGTTGTGGATAAAATGGACTCATTCTTACGCAACTCATTGAAATTATTCATTTTTCTGAAAAGCGTAGTTCCACTAAAATTCAACCCCATTTTTTCTCCGCCTTCCTTAGTCTTTCCATTATTGCCCTTCCAAGTCCAACTTCAGGTACCTTTTGCGCATAGATGATGTCAACGTCTTCTCGATCTAGTTCTATTAAGTGTGAGAAAAAGTTGGAAGCAGCCTCCCTTAAGTCACCACTTTTTGTGAGTACTAACACGTACTTCGCATTTACGGGATGCCTTGGCTCTGTGAATGCGAGGAAGGAGGAGGATGGATTCTCTATTTCCTCAGGGCTTTCGATAATCTTTAGCGGTTTATGGGGCGCGTAATGGTAAGGGAGTTGACCAGGTGAAAGGGGCCTTCTCATTTTATCGAAAACCGGAACTATTTCACCGAACTGGGAAAGTTCCTCAGCTGTCACTGCTCCGAATCTGTATATAAGTATTTTGTCTCCATTTACCGAAATAACGGTAGATTCTAAGCCGAAAAAGGAATCTCCTCCATCTATTATCAAAGGGACCTTGTCTTTCAAAATTTTCGCCACATGGGAGGCCTTTGTCGGGCTTATATAGCCGAAAGGATTGGCACTTGGTGCGGCAATAGGCCTGCCGAAGGAGCTTATAAGATTCTTCGCAACCGGATGGGATGGCATCCTAATAGCGACAGTCTTAAGCCCGGCTGTCACAATGTCAGGTATTTTTTCATTCTTTTCAAGTACGATGGTTAATGGACCTGGCCAGAACTTCTCCATTATCCTTTTTGCCTCAAAGGGGACTTCCTTAACTATTTTTTTTACCCATTCCATGTCTGAAACATGGACTATTATTGGGTCGAAACGGGGTCTTTTCTTTATCTCAAATACCTTTGCAACAGCGTAACCGTTTAAAGCATCGGCACCGAGTCCGTAGACTGTCTCAGTAGGAAAAGCTACAATCTCGCCCTTTCTTAAAAGTTCACAGGCCAAATGAATTGTTGTATTTAAGTATCCGCTGAGAATCTGCACACATAAATATTAAGATTTTTTCATTCAGGTAGTCAAAGCTTTAGGTTTGCTCCTCATGATTGAGCAAAGGCTCCTTGACTTTTCGACAAATTGGGCGGATAATTAGATCGTTAAGATGAAGATAGTTTTTCATGAAAGGTATAAGGAAGTTTACAGTCCTGATCCTGCGGCCAATCCGGGAAGAATGGAAGCTATAATGGAAGAAATTGAAGGGGATTTCGATCTTCTCGAGCCATCTCCCGCGAAAATAGAGGATCTTATCCTTGTCCATTCAAGGTCTCATATTGAGAGGATAAAGAGGGAACCCCGCATATTCGAAATAGCAGCACTTGCTGCAGGTGGAGCCATCCTCTGCGCACAGCTCGCTGTAGAAGGAGATTGCGCCTTTGGAGTTTTGAGGCCTCCAGGACATCACGCCTCTTATGAATCTGCTTGGGGATTCTGCTACTTTAACAATGTTGCTGTCGCTGTAAAGAAACTTATGGGTATCAAAAAAATAGCAAGTGCTCTGATTGTGGACATTGATTTACACTACGGAGACGGTACCTCAAGCATATTCAGGAACGTAAAAAGCGTCAAGTACTATCACATGTCAGGAGGAGAAAGGGAGGATCAGTTGCGGACACTTGAGCAGTTTCTCGAAAATGAGCGTGAATACGACATCCTTGCCGTATCCGCTGGTTTTGATCGCGGAAAGTTCGACTGGGGAGGCCAGTTAGAGATAGAGGATTATAAGTCAATAGGTCGGATGCTCAAAGATGCCAGTGAAAGGCTCTGTGGAGGACGGAGGTTCGCCGTTTTAGAAGGAGGATATAACCACTCAGTTTTAGGGAAAAATGTGCGCTCATTCATCGATGGGTTTGCCTAAGGCACAAGATGGCTCCCATCGCAGGATTGAGAATCTCTTAGCTCTGGGAAACCCTCCCTACATGTGGAAAAGGTAATCCCCTCTGATTTGCAGACGATTCTTATCGTCTCCATCAATTCCCTTCTCCTATTTTCCTCCATGAAAAAAGAATTGCCGATTTTTTTCCCGTGGAGAAGGTAAAGGTCTTCCAATTTCCTTGATATTTCGGGAAATGCCTCGATCATCCTCAGAAGATTTTTTTTCTTTGCCTTGTAAGTGCTGCTCACCACATGAAGCGCACCCATTCTTTTTACCTCTTTCACAATTTCTTCGACTTCCCCTTCGTTAAGATAGGGTATGATAGGGTCTATTCTGACACCGCATCTTATCCCATTTTTTGTGAGTTCTTTTATTGCCATAAGCCGAGAATTAGGAGAAGGGGCAAAGGGTTCCAACTTTCTAGCTAAATCCTCTTTTAATGTGGTAATCGTTACAGTTACTGCGCATCTGACTTTCTTAAGTATGTCCAAGTCCCTTAACACCATGTCACTCTTTGTGACGATGAGGATCTTCAAAGGGTATTGGGAAATGATCTCTAAGGCCCTACGGAAGTTTTTTTCTAACAATTCCTGGGGCTGGTAAGGGTCCGAGGAATTGGAAATTGAAATGATAGATCCTTTTTTAATAAGTCCCAGATCGTGTTCAACCCATTTTAAAAGTTCTTTTTTTGGCCTCGGCTTTTCGAATTGGTTTATATAATCCACGTAGCAGTAAAGGCAGCCATGGGCGCACCCCGTATAAGGACTGAAGGAGTATTTTGGAGGACACGTACACAGAGGAGATGACCACGGGTCAAAGGGACGAATAACCCTGTAGTTAGAACCCACCACTCTATTAAGATTACACCAAGTTAGGTTCATTATCAAAATCCTTGACAGTTAAGAGCTCATAGGAAATAATTCATCCCCATGAAGAAAGGGAAGCTACTTCTTACCCTTTCTCATTTAGCAACTGACATGAGCCAGGGTGCCCTCCCCGCCCTTTTACCTTTTTTTAGAGAAGCTATGAACTTTTCTTATACTTTAGCTGGCAGCGTAGTCCTCTTTTCCAATTTATCTTCGTCTATCATCCAACCCATCTTCGGATTTATATCTGACAGGGTTTCAATGAGATGGGTACTTCCCCTTTCTCCTTTAATTGCCGCTTTTGGGATCGGATTAACAGGATTTGCAAAGAGTTACTTTTTTCTTGTTTTGTGCGTGATAGTCAGTGGGATAGGGGTTGCTCTCTTCCACCCAGAGGGATTTAAAGTCGCTTATTCAATGACAGGGGCAAAAAAGGCAACAGGAGTTTCACTTTTCGCATTCGGAGGAAGTCTTGGGCTTGCACTTGGACCGATTTTAGCCATATGGCTCTGTTCTATTTTCGGAATAGGGGGCACCATCTTTTTAATCCTCCCCTCCCTTTTCGTCTCCCTCCTCATAATTCTTTACTTTCGGGCCCTAAAGGTTGAGGATTCAAAAAGTAAGGGAGAAGGGAAAAAAGAGGAATTGACAAGGAGACAGAAGATATCCTTTTCCCTTCTTGCCATCCTTGCCACAATAAGGGGGTGGACCCAGTTTGGTATGGCAACGTACATCCCGTTCTACTACATAAATCACCTCAGGGGAGATCCCCTAATCGCGGGAAAGCTGGCAACTACATTTCTGCTTTCCGGCGCAGTGGGGACATTGATCGGAGGAGTAGTTGCCGATAAAGTTGGTCACAAAAGGTTCCTTCTTTTTACCCTCCTTCTTTCTTCCCTCCTCCTCAATTTGTTCTTTTACACAAGCGGATACCAAACATTTTTACTTCTTACGATATCGGGCATGGTTCTTATGTCATCCTTTGGAACAACCACGGTGATGGGGCAGATTCTTCTGCCAACGTATCTGGGTATGGCTTCAGGAATAATGGTAGGTTTAACGATAAGTGCAGGAGGGCTTGGCCTCACACTTCTTGGCGCAGTAGCTGACAGGTGGGGTGTCCCCTTCACTATAAGGGTCATTTCATTTCTTCCCCTTCTGGCTTTTTTAACCGGACTTCTGGTCAAATATCCGCCAAGATCCTACCGCGTCTAACCTTTTTTCTTGACACGAAGGTAAAAGGGACGATAAATTCAAAGAAAAAAAAGGGAGGGGATCATGAAAAGGTTTCTGCTGGTTTTTATCTTCTTTCTATCGATTGTAATTTCTACTGACCTAGTTTTTTCCGCACCAGCTATCGAGCTTAAATGGGCGAACTACTTTCCAGTCGTTGCAAGGCAATCAAAGATTTGTGAGGAGTTTATAAAGGATCTGGAGGCAAAGACAGGTGGTAAGGTTAAATTCAGTTTCTTCACCGCAGGCACTCTTCTTACGGCCCCGAAGATGTACGATGGAGTCGTTCAGGGTATTGCAGACATCGGGTTCTCGAACATCGGTTACACGGCTGGCAGGTTCAAGGTTACAGAGGTTCTCGATTTGCCACTTGGATTTCCAAATGCGTGGGTTTCGAACCGAGTTGTAAACGATTTCTTTAGAAAATTCAAACCGAAAGAATGGGAAAAGGTTCATGTTCTCGCACTCCATGCTTCACCGATAAATGTGATGATGACTGCGACAAAGCCGGTATATAAGCTTGAAGATCTGAAAGGCCTGAACATAAGAGGTCTTGGCTATGTTGCTGAGGTTGTCTCTGCTCTCGGAGCAACCCCAAGGGCCATACCAGCTCCTGAAGTCTACGATGCCATACTTAAGAAGGTTCTGGATGGTATTTACATTCCCATGGAGACTTTCAGAGCTTTCAGATACGCAGAAGTTATAAAGTACACAACAGAGTGCTGGCCAATTGGGCAGCATTACACCTTTTATCTCATCATGAACCGGGAAAGCTGGAACAAACTGCCAGATGACGTAAAGAAGGTATTCAACGAGTATCCTTTT
Organism: uncultured bacterium; assembly: GCA_938084905.1. Lineage (GTDB taxonomy): Bacteria > Desulfobacterota > Syntrophorhabdia > Syntrophorhabdales > JANXAF01 > CALKEQ01. The sequence goes on along the minus strand of CALKEQ010000002.1, from coordinate 121,830 downwards.
GAGGAAAAACTTGCGGAAACCTGGAACGAGATTGACATCGATGGAAAAAAACTTGGTATGGAGAAGGGGATCCAGTTTATTCAGTTGTCCCCTGAAGAGGAAAAAAGATGGATAAAAGCTGCGGAGACAGTTGTTGAGAAATACGTGAAATCAATGGTCGCTGCAGGATATCCGGAAAAGGAAGTGAGAGGCTGGATATCTTTTGTGAAAGAAAGGATAGCCTACTGGACTAAAAAGCAGAAGGAACTGAAAATAAAATCCACAACCGGCCCTGATGAGGTGAGAATAAAGTAGATGGATTCTCTTACGAGATTCACAAGAAATTTGAGCAGATACTTGGAAGGGGTAGGGGTCATCTTCTTTCTCATTATGTTCCTTGCCAATCTTGTAGATGTTGTGGGAGCAAAATTCTTTAGATGGCCCCTGCCTGGGGCTTTAGAGATAATAAGCTTTTCTCAAGTAATCGCAATATCGTTCGCAATCGCCTTTGGACTTTTTCTCGGAACTCACCTGAAAATAGAGTTTTTGGCAGAAAAATTGCCATTTCCTGTTAAAAGGGCTTTGGACCTTTTTGTCTCCGTCTGTTGTCTCCTTTTATTTGTTCTTCTCTTTTACCATGGATTTAAATATGCCAGATCCCTGCAGGTGGCAGGTGAAATCGGTTCCGTATCAAAACTGCCCTTTTATCCATTTGCCTACGGTTTTGCAATAAGCACCATCCCTATTATCCTCTATTACTTTATCGAACTAATCAAAAATTTGAGGATGAGAAGATGAGTCCAGAGACTGCCGGGCTACTCGGAATTCTCATTCTGATCGCTTTTTTCATAATAAGGATGCCAATAGCATTCGCCATGGCTTTTGTCGGTTTTGTTGGTTTTTCCTTCGTTACCTCTATAAAGTCGGGGCTTTCCCTTCTTCCAAGGGACATCTTTGAGCAGCTCACCTCATACTCAATAAGTGCCATCCCCATGTTTATTCTAATGGGATACTACGCCTTTTCAGCAGGTCTCGGTTCTAGGCTCTACGACGCAGCTTATAAGGTTTTTGGCCACATAAGGGGAGGGTTGGCAATTGCCTCAATTTTTGCCTGTGCCGCTTTTGGCGCTATATGCGGTTCTTCTACTGCTACTGCTGCAACAATGGGAAAGCTTGCCCTTCCTGCTATGAAAAAATACGGATACAACGATACTCTTGCAACAGGATGCATAGCGGCAGCTGGAAGCCTCGGTATACTTATTCCACCAAGCGTCATATTTCTCATTTACGGGTTCATGACAGAACAGTCCATTGGAAAGCTCTTCATATCAGGGATCATCCCTGGAATAACCCTCGCAATACTTATGAGCCTCGCCGTTCTTATCACATGCTACAGAAATCCAACTTATGGGCCTAAAGGGGAAAAATCGACTTTCAAAGAGAAGCTCCTTTCTTGCCTAAAAATCCTTGATGCCGTTGGACTCTTCGTTCTTGTTGTGGGAGGACTTCTTTTCGGCTTCTTCACCCCTACGCAGGCTGGTGGAATAGGTGCGGCAGGTGCTTTGATTATAGGCTTGATAAGGAGAGAAATAAACTGGGAATCCTTCGTTCAGAACACGAGGGAAGCTTTGAGAACGTCCTGCATGATTCTCACTATAATTGCCTGTGCAACCGTATTTGGTCATTTTATGACCGTATCTAAAATTCCACTCTTTGTGTCAAAGTGGGTTTCATCCCTTGAGCTTCCCCCATATGTGGTGATGGTGGTTATCGTCCTCATATACCTTATAGGCGGGTGCTTCATAGATGCGATTCCCCTAATCATACTCACGATCCCCATTCTTTTTCCAATAGTTATGAAATTGGGATATGATCCCATATGGTTTGGAGTCATAATTGTGCTTGTGACCTGCATGGGAGTTGTAACCCCTCCTGTAGGCGTGAATGTCTATGTTGTAAAGGGTATTGCCAAGGATGTTCCCCTTGAACAGATTTTTAAAGGTATCTTTCCATTTCTAATTGCCATGATTGTGGCTTCACTGATCTTCATATTTTACCCTCCAATTGTTACCTTTTTGCCATCATTCGTTAGGTGAGAAAATGGTCTCCCTCCTTAATTTCAGTCCAAGGGAAGTCTTTAACCAGGTTGAGATTCTCCTGGATAGACACATAAAAGAAGGCAGAGGCGGAAACGTTGCCATAATCTACGGTGACGATAAGATCACATACGAGGACCTATACCGGATGGTGAACAAAGTGGGAAAGAGCCTCAGAGATATGGGTATGGAAGCTGAGAATAGGATCCTTCTCATACTGAATGACACTCCAGAGTTCATAGTTACGTACCTTGCATCGATGAAGATCGGATGTGTACCTGTTCCCGTAAATACACTTGCAAGAAAGAAGGATTATCTATTCTTCGTTAAGGATTCTAGATCAAAAATTGTCTTTGTGAGCTCTGAAATATACGAGGAAGTAAAGGATCTAAAAAGGGAAGTTCCCCACCTTAAAGAGATAGTAGTTGTGGGAGAACCTAAAGATGGTGCTTTAGCCTACGAGGAACTCCTCAAAGGAGATTTTTATGAAATAGATACGGAGCCGACATCAAAGGACGATATGGCCTTTTGGATGTACACCTCAGGCACTACCGGTCTCCCAAAAGGGGTTGTTCATCTTCATCACGACATTCTTTACTACATGCCACCATTTTGCGAACATGTACTAAAGGTGAATGAGAGGGACGTGATATTTTCGACGTCAAAGATGTTCTTCTCTTATGGCAGGAACGCATCCTTGGAAACCCCTTTGCTCTATGGAGCATCTGTGATTCTCTGGCCAAGGTGGCCAAGACCTATTGATGTAATTCACATTATCGAGGAGAAAAGACCTACCCTTTTCTTCAGCGTCCCCACTTTCTACGTTTCCCTGATAAAGGAGATTGAGAAAAAGGAGAAGTGTGACTTCTCCTCTTTGAGGGCATGTGTTTCTGCAGGGGAGCCCCTTCCAAAGGAAGTGTTTGAAAGATGGGAAAGGTTATTTGGTATAGAGATAATAGATGGGGTTGGAAGTACTGATGTGGGAGGAATATATCTGGCAAATAATGAGGGAAAGAAAAAACCAGGTTCAAGTGGAAGGTTAATTTTAGGGTTCGAAGGAGAGCTTCGAGATGAGGATGGAAAACCAGTAAGAGAGGGATTTGGCACGCTTTGGATAAAAAACGACGGGGTAACTCCAGGCTACTGGAGAAGACACGAAAAAAATAAAGAAGTCATAAAGGGAGAGTGGTTCAACACTGGAGACCTTTTTATTTTGGATGCGGATGGGTACTTCTACTATCAGGGAAGGGCAGACGATATGATCAAGGTTAGTGGTCAATGGGTCTCTCCCATAGAGATAGAAAATGTGATAATGGAGCATCCGGCAGTAAAGGAATGTGGAGTTGTAGGTTTTCAGTCTGAGGAGGGACTGATAAAGGTCAAGGCTTTTTGCGTTCTAAACACAGGTTATGAGCCTACTGAAAGCTTAGAGAAAGAGATAATAGATCACGTAAGAAGAAGAGTCGCCCATTACAAAGTTCCGAGATGGATATCATTCGTCGATGAACTTCCACGTACAACAACTGGAAAGCTGATAAGGTACAAATTGAGAGAGGTAAAATAAAAGGGCTACCTCGGTCGAAAGATAACCGTCCTCCTTTTAATCTTCATCTTCTCCATAAGGTCCTCTAGGCGTCCAAATTCTAAACATTTGGCCATGCAGTGCTTTACGCACTGAGGCTCTTGTCCTTTTTTAATCCTGCCCAAACATAGGGAACAAACCTCTGTGGGGAATGGAAGATAGACAAGATAGTATTCTTCATTAGGAAGCTTCTCGACTATCTCCATAACTTTCATTCCCGATATCCCTTCTTCCCAATCGTACTCCTGGGCACATGCGACCTCACATGTATGACATCCAGTACAGTACTCGTAGTCGATTAACATTCCATAGATCTCTTTGCCTTCCATAATCCTCTCCTTCTAAGCCCTGTATATTTTGCAAAGTAAATGTTTAATTGGTGCTCCGAGACCGTCTTTTCCGTTTTGTCCCATTGGGATGAGAAGGTTAATGTTCGATTCCCAAACGCCAAAAAGTTCAGGTTCCTTTGGATCCCTTTCAGGAAACCACCATCCGTGAGTCGCCATGACCATCCATTCTGGAACTACAGGAGTCACCCTTGCCCTGAATTTTGCTTTTCCCATCCAGTTCTCCACGTAAACGTAGGCACCATCTTCTATACCGTATTTCTGGGCTGTTTTTGGATGGATTTCAACTACAGGGTCCGGATCTATACTTCGTAAGTAGGGGATCATTCTGTGCTCAGAGTGAAAATAGACAGGGGACCTTCTCCCAGTGGAAAGGATCAAAGGGTATTCCTCTGCCAGATCGGGTCGGGAAAGAGGAGTAAATGGAGGCTCCTCATGAAGGGGCATAGGTTCGTACCCCCACTCCTCCCTAAGGACAGAATAAAGCTCGAACTTTCCAGTAGGTGTTTGGAATCCTGGCTTTTTGTCCTTTCTTAAAAGCCCCTTTTCATAACGGAGGTAGGGGTGACTTGGGTGGCCCTCCGGAGGGAAAACCCAAACCCTTTCTTTAAGTTCACTGAATCTGATTCCAGAGGGCTTCAATATATCATCGAATAATTCTTCAAGTGAGTTCCATTTGAATTCAGGATCGAATCTTTTTGCCAGCTCGAAGTTGATCTCTGCGTCAGATTTGCAATCATCTATCCTCATTACCCTTTTCATACACTGAAGCGGTACCCACCACGACCTTATCCCCTCCTTTTCAAGGAAAGTTGCCGCAGGTAAAACGATGTCTGCGTACATCAGAGTGGGTGTCATGAAAAGATCTACTCCCACAACAAAGTCAAGTTTAAGGAGCGCCTCTCTCCATTTTTTAGGATCCATCCCAATCCCAGCTAAAAGATTGCACGCCTGTATCCACATGCCTTTGATTGGATAAGGTTTTTCGGTGAATATCTGCTCAAAGGCACTGTCCGTCTGACATCTCCAAATGAACTTCTGAAATGGTCCGTATTTATCCCTTCCAATTCTTGTTAGGTCCTTTTCCTTACTTTTAAGCTTAATTACACCTTCAGATCCTGGTAGGGCATATGCAACAGCGTCAAAGGCAAAACGGGCTATAACGTTGCCTCCTGGTACGTCAAGATTTCCCGTGAGAGCCCACAGACATGCGATTGCATGGCAAAGAGGAGTTACATTTGGGGTCATATCGATAGGTACGCCCCAGTGGATGGAAGCGGGTTTACTCTTTGCGTAGTATCTGGCAGCCCTAACTATCTCTTTTTCCGGAACACCAGTTATTTTTTGAACCGTATGAGGGTCATACTCCTCTATCCTCCTTTTAAAAACATCCCATACGGTCTCGCATTCAATTTCTCTTCCTGAAATGTCCCGCAGATGGACGCGACAGGAAATAGATGGTACTGTGTTGGAAGGAACAAATTCGAGCTTCTCAGAATCCCAGATAGCCACACTTTTTGTCCTCTCATCCCATACACAGAAATTTTGGGAACTCGCATATGGATTCAAGTCTTTCTCACGTAAAAGGACATTTTTATCCTTCCTAATAAGGAGGGCACCATTTGTCCATTTTTCCAGGAAATCCTTGTCAAAAAGGCCTTCATTCACTATCACGTGTAGTAATCCCATAGCTAAGGCAGAATCTGTTCCAGGTCTTATCCTTAGCCAGACTTCTGCTCTGGAGGAGAACCACGTGAGCCTAGGATCAACAACAATTATTTTTGTTCCCCTCTTCATCATATCAACTATCCAGTGGCCGAAAAGATTGTCAGGACAGGTGGAATGTATGTTATATCCCCATATTATCATGCATCTTGGAAGAACGAATCTTGGATCATCGTACCTCTTTTCAAACCATTGGCCTGCGTCGAAGACACAGTAATCGCCCTGAAAGGTTTCAAGGGCTGCTATTCTTGGGCTGTAGCATGCATTTCCACTTAATGCAAACATCACATTCGGGCTCCCGTAGGAGTAGGCAAGCAACGAAATCCAGGGACCTATGTCTCTTCCAGTTCCCATGGCAAAGATAAAGCTTTCTGGACCAAACTCCTCTCTTATCCTCTTCATCCTTTCCTCTATCAGATCGTAAGCAGTATCCCATGATATTTCCTCCCATTCCCCCTCGCCCCTTCTTCCCTTCCTTAATAATGGCCTCCTTATCCTTTTAGGATGTTGTACGTACTGGCGCATGGCCAGAACACGTGCGCAAAGTCTCCCTTGGTTCCAAGGGTGATCTGGATCCCCTTCTATTTTTACAAGTTTTCCATCTTTTACAAAAGCGATCACACCACATCCTCCGTGGCAACCAGGACCAGCGGACCATGCAGTCGTTCTTATAGATTCAGCTTCTGTTTTCATCTTTCCCTCCCTTAAGATGTGTGGAACCCTTTTATTCTATATGATAAACTGAACGGGCATTCAAGAGCGCCGATGAAAGAGTTCAGTCAATTTGATCTTAGATCTATCCTCTACCTATCCCTCTTTTGGCTATACTGGTTCATCACCTTTACCTCTAGGACATTACTTGCCCCCATAGCCCCAATTCTGGAGGATGAATTCCATATCTCCCATACGGCAACTGGCGGACTCTTTGCTGCCATATCAATAGGTAACGGCATGGCACTTTTTTTTATGGGTATATTCTCCAACTCTTTAGGGCACAAAAGAACGATCATCCTCTCCTTCATTTTCAATTCCATTCTCTTCTTTCTTCTTTCTCTGAACAGATTTTTCCCCCTATTTTATCCTCTTTTCTTCGTACTCGGTTTTGCCGCTGGAGCATACCTCCCCTCAGCACTGGCCCTACTTACAAAAATTTACAGTGAAAGACTCTGGGGCTTCGTTATTCCTATCCATGATTCGGCTGCATCTGCCAGCATCTTTCTTGCTCCCTTCATTGCCTATTGGCTTCTTAAGTGTACAACCTGGAAGGGTATATTTCTAATCATGGGTCTCTCATTTCTTCTCCTTTCCATATCGTTCCCACGCGTAAGTAAAAACGTGGAAGAGACGGATTTAGGAGGTGGAAGTACAAGGAGAATTTTTTTTGAAATTGTAAAGAATAAGACGCTTTGGGTTATAAGCATTATCCTCACCATTTCCGCAGGTGCAAATATGGGCCTCTATTATGTGCTTCCCCTTTACCTTTCTAAGGAGATTGGTCTTGAGATCCCTTTCGCCCAGAAGGCACTCGGTTTCTCAAGGATTGGGGCCTTTTTCTTCGTTTTTGTTGTCGCATTTCTCCTCGATTTTTTTGACATTAAGAAGCTTCTTTTTTCAATCCTTTTTTCATCTGGTATTCTCACCTTTGCGATCCCATTTTTTCCTATAGATTACGGTGTCTACGTCCTTTTTTTTCAGGCCACAGTAATCTCAGCCATGTTTCCCCTTTCTTTTGTCGTAATTTCAAAAATCGTATCACCTAAAAAGAGGGCATTTGCAACTGGTTTTACAGTTTCTATTGCTTCTATAGTTGGCATAGGGTTAGTCCCATACGTTCTCGGTTTTTTCGGAGACCATTTCAGCTTTGCCCTTGGAATTAAAATGTTAGGAGTCGTAACATTGATGACAAGTTTTCTCGTCTTCAGGATAAATTAGACTATCCTTTAAGGAGCCTCAACCGGGCAAGAAGCCGAATTCCTGAAAGGAGGTAATCGATTCCGGAGAGGAGGGTAAAAAAAACGGTTATATAAAAAAAGTAGAACTTGAATCCTCCTTCCACTGACCAAAGCACGTAAGATACGGTAAGAACCTGTACTACTGTACAGATCTTTCCCAGAATCCTAGGTCTCGGTACATTCTGACAGGAAAGAGTGTAAAGGAAAAGGAAACCGGCAAGTACGAAGAAGTCTCTAAAAACAACAATAAAAGCAACCCACTTCGGAATCATGCTTTTATAGGAGAGAATGAGATAGGAGGAGACTAGCATGATTTTGTCAGCAAGTGGATCGAGAAATGCTCCGAGATCCGTCTTCCATTCAAAAAGCCGGGCAATTAGCCCATCAGCTAAATCACTTAATCCTTGAAGTAAGAATATGATGAAGGCCAAATTGTACTCTTCCTTAAACATGAAAAAAATAAAGAAGAAGGTGCCAATTATCCTGAAGAGGGAAAGGAGATTGGGGACCGTCATTCCCTGTAGAGGTTCTTAAATGTAGTGTACTTATCGATGAAGGCAAGTTTGACTGTGGCAGTAGGACCGTTCCTCTGCTTTCCTATTATCACTTCTGCTATCCCCTTCTCAGAAGTATCCCTGTGATAAACCTCATCCCTGTAAATGAAGAGAATAAGATCTGCATCCTGTTCTATTGCCCCGGATTCCCTCAAATCTGCAAGCCTTGGTCTCTTGTCCTCCCTCTGTTCGACCATTCTATTTAACTGAGAGATCGCAATAACCGGAATTTTCAGTTCTTTTGCAAGGGCCTTTAAAAATCTGGAAATTTCAGAAATCTCCTGTTCCCTTCTCTCTGCGTTCCCTCTTCCCTTTATCAACTGCAGATAGTCTATTATAAGAAGCCCCACATTGTGTTCCTTGCACAGCCTCCTTGCCCTGGCCCTGAGTTCGAGAACGCCCATGGATGGGGAGTCGTCTATAAAGATCTTTGCCTCAGAAAGTCTACCTGCTGCCCTGAGGATCCTCTGGAGCTCGCTTCCAGAAAATGTCCCTGTTCTCAGTCTTGTATGCTCAACCTCCGCTTCTGAGCTCAACATCCTTGTGACTAGCTGCTCCTTTGACATCTCCATGGAGAAGATTCCGACAGGTATAGGTGAATCTTTGAGCATGGATACGTACTGGGCTATGTTTACACAGAATGCCGTCTTACCCATAGATGGTCTTCCCGCAACCACAATCAGATCACATGGTTGTAATCCGCTGGTTAACTGATCCAGTTCAATGAAGCCCGTGGGAATGCCAGTTACAACCTGTTTCTGCTCGTAAAGTTTCCATATTGTTTTAACGTTTTCTTTAACTACGTCCTTAATAGGGTAAAAGGATGGCCTAAACTTTTTTTCCGAGACCTGAAATATCATTTTTTCAGCTTCGTCTAGGTAATCCTCAACATCCAGATGATCAAGATCGTGGCTTCTCTCTATGATCTCATTGGCCACATTTATCAAATCTCTCAATATGGCCTTTTCCCTTACCATTTTCGCATACTGAACGATATTTGCCGAACTCGGCATCGTATCTACAAGGGAACTGAGATAGGTATGACCGCCTATCTGGTCTATGATGCCCTTATCTTTCGCAAGGGAACTAACGGTGAGAATGTCTATTGGTTCGTTTTTTTCGTATAATTCGATCATCAATTCGTAGATCTTCTTGTGAGCATCCCTGTAAAAATCCTCTGAAGATATAACGTCTACAACCTTATTTATGGCCTCCGAGTCTGAGAGGAGACCCCCGAGGACACATTGTTCAGCTTCTATATTCTGAGGTGGCACCCGAAGATCCGCTTTTACTTGCTGGTTTTTTTTGGTCTTCTTGAGCTGCATCTATTCCTTTTTTTCTACCATTATCTTGAGGGTCGCCCTTACTCCCTTGCCAAGAATTACTTCAACAGTATGCATGCCTTCACTTCTTATTGGCTCCTCGAGGTTTATCTCCCTCTTATCTACGTTCACTTTAAGTGCCTTTGCGATCGCATCGGAGATGTCCTTCTGTGTCACAGAACCGAAGAGTTTACCGTCCTTTCCAGCCTTCTTATATATGGTTATTACGTTCTCTTCGAGCAGCTTTTTTATCTCTTCCGCATGTCTTAGAAGCCGTTCTCTCTTTTTTTCCTCCTGTTTCATTAGGTGCTCGATTCTTTTTACGTTTTCCTCTGTGGCAGGGATAGCAAAACCTCTAGGTATAAGATAGTTTCTTCCGTAGCCATCTCTCACATTAACCATTTCACCCTTTTTCCCAAGGCCATCAACATCCTGAGTGAGGATGACTCTCATATTCCCCCCTAACGTGAAAGTGTTGTAAAGGGTAGAAGAGCAATGATCCTTGCTACCTTTATGGCATTCCTCAGCTTTCTCTGGTGGAAGGCACAAGTACCTGTCATCCTTCTGGGCATTATCTTTCCCCTTTCTGTTATAAACTGCTTCAAAAGTTTTGGGTCCTTGTAATCAATCTGTAAAGAGGGATCTTCGCAAAATTTGCAGACCTTCTTTCGGACGTAAACCCTTTTTTTTTGCAGGTCCTGGGCTTTCACTTTGTTTACCATTTACTCCTCCATAAATTCAATTTTTTTTGCCTTCACTTTTAAAATTTCTCCTCCTTTTTCCTCAGGTTCCATCAAAGTGCCAAAAACCATAACTTTTTTGCCTTTGATTTCCTCTTCCCTTATCCTTTTTTCCTCATCTAGGTAGAGAACCTGAACTGTGGTGAACCCTTCAACACTTACTGGAAATACAGCGATTCTCTCTCCTTTTGGTGTAAAGAGGATCTTTGCGCTGCCGGTTTTACCAGTAAAAAAGATTCTGTTCAACTGTACTCACCTTCGAGCTCGTCAAAGATGACATGTTCAGGTATAGCTTTTGGACCTTCATAGTCATCCTTGACCCTTATGAAAAGATGGCGAAGCATATTGTCTTGCGTTTTGTAGAACCTGTCGAGCTGAGGAATCGCATCCTTTTTTCCTTCAAAGAGTATGTAATAGTAGTGTCCCCTGTCTATCTTCCTGATTGAATAGGCGAGCTTCCTTACTGTCCAGTCATCAAACCTTAAAATTTTCGCGCCTGTTCTTTCGATCGTTGCTCTTATCCTTTTGAGCAATTCCTCCTTTTCTTCCTTTGGGGAGTCAGGGTTCAGAATTATTATGTTTTCGTACCTTGGCACTTTACTCTCCTTTCATCCTATCTATTATTGTACTTTTTAAAACCTTAACTCTTACCTTGTCCGATATCTCTAGCGTAACGTAGTTGTCAGTTATTCCCGATATTTTACCACATAATCCACCCGCTGTAACTACCTCATCGCCCTTCTTTAGACTCTCCAGAAAGATCCTGTGCTGTTTTTGCCTCTTCTGCTGAGGTCTAATCAGAAGAAAGTAAAATATGAGACCGAGCAAAAGGAGGGGCAAAAGTCCCACCCATTGCTGGCTTGCACCTTGAGCTTCCTCAGCTTTGCTGCCCATCGCAAAGGCTATCTCGATCATTTTTTTCTCCTCCTTTCCATGATTTCATGAAGTCTTCATAGAATTTTCCGTAGAAACCCTTTTGAATTGCCTCTCTTATTTTTTCCATGAGCCTTGCGTAGAAATGGAGATTGTGAATTGTATTCAGGTAAAAACTGGTCAGTTCGTGGGAGATAAGAAGGTGCCTCAAATAAGCTCTTGAATGGGTTCTACACGTAAAACAGTCACATTCCTCGTCGATTGGTCTTTCATCTCTCTTGTAGATTGCGTTCTTGATGTTTATCCTTCCTCTCCACGTAAAAAGATTGCCATTCCTTGCGAGTCTTGTTGGTATGACACAGTCAAACATATCAATACCCCTTAGCACTCCTTCCACAATATCCTCCGGAAATCCCAATCCCATAAGATACCTCGGTTTGTCCTCCGGAAGTAGGGGCATCACAGTATCGACCATTCTCCACATGAGTGATTTCGGTTCCCCCACACTTAACCCCCCTATAGCATATCCATCAAAATCGATATTTATTAAATCACGCGCAGACTTCAAACGCAACACCTCGTAGAACCCACCCTGAATTATACCGAAAAGGAGGCTTCCATTTTTTCTTTCAACGCTTTTACACCTTTTTGCCCACCTTGTTGTGAGATCAGTCGATTTTTCAGTGTACTCGTAAGAGGAAGGGTACGGAATGCACTCGTCAAGGCACATTATTATATCCGCACCAAGATTATCCTGAATCTCAATCACCCTCTCAGGTGTTAGAAAGTGCTTCGAACCATCGATGTGAGACTGAAAGAGAACACCCTCTTCTTTTACGGATCTTAGGCCCCCAAGGCTAAAGATCTGATAACCCCCACTATCCGTAAGTATTGGACCATCCCAACCCGTAAACTTATGAATTCCTCCAAGATCCCTTATCAGTTCATCGCCTGGCTTTAGATAGAGATGATAGGCATTCGCAAGTATCATTTGGATGCCAATGTTTTTAAGGTCCCTATGGGTTATAGCTTTTACAACTCCGTGGGTTCCAACCGGCATAAATACGGGTGTCATAACTTCACCATGAGAGGTTCTTAAAATCCCACATCTTGCAGCTCCGTCTTTTTTTATAATCTCAATCCCCCTCATAAGATTAGCATCGCATCCCCATAAGTATAGAACCTGTATTCTTTTTCAATGGCTTCCCTGTAACACCTAAAAACATTTTCTATCCCTGCAAAGGCAGAAACTAGAAGGAGAGGAGTCGACCTGGGAAGATGAAAATTTGTGATAAGGCCATCAACTACAGAAAATCTGTAACCAGGATAAATGAAGAGATCCGTATAACCACTGAGAACCCTTTTTTCGCTCGAGAAAACAGTCTCAAGAGTCCTTACAGTACTCGTTCCACATGCGATTATCCTTCTATTCTCCTTCTTTGCCTTCTCTATCCTTTCGTAAGTTTCTTTTTCCACTGAAAAGTACTCACTGTGCATCTTGTGGTCCTCAACATTTTTAGATCTTACGGGAAGGAAGGTTCCAATTCCCAAATGAAGGGTGATAAAAAGAACCTCTACCCCCATTGTTTCCAAATTTTTGAGCAAATCATGAGTGAAATGGAACCCGGCTGTTGGGGCGGCAATTGAGCCTTCTACCTTTGCATAAACGGTCTGATACCTCTCAAAGTCAGACTCTTCCACCTTTCTTTTAATGTAAGGAGGAAGAGGAGGCTTTCCGTACGCAAGGATTCTATCTAGCTGTCCCTCGTATTCTCCTAAATCTAGAAGCCAGGTTCCATTCTCTTTAATGAGCACGACTTTTAACTCACCAATCTTAGCCTCGATTCTTTTTTTCTTCCCCGCCTTTTTAACAAGACAGGCAACTTTGCTTTTGTCCCTCTTTTCTGTAAGAAGTATCTCAATCTTTCCTCCAGTTAGTTTTTCCGCCTCTATTTTTGCTGGAATCACCTTCGTGTTATTAAGGACGAGTACGTCTCCCGGCTTGAGGTAATTGCCAAGATTTTTAAAGAAATCATGCTTTATGGAGAGGTCGCTTCGAGAAAAGATAAGAAGCCTGGATGAGGATCTGTCTTCTTTCGGATACTGAGCGATGAGGTGGTAAGGGAGCTGGAAGTCAAACTGACCGATATCCATTTCTAAAATGGCTATTTTATATAGCAGATTGTGTGCGCTTAAAGCAAATTCATTTTCTTTAGATTCGGCCTAGAATGGCTTTTGAATTAAGAGGGAAAGTGTTTTAATATATGAATCATTTATGACAGCAACGAAAAGTTTCAGATTGTTCAGCCTTCTCTTTGTTCTTTCTCTTCTTCTCCTTATTGCGGGATACGCTCTATACATCTTTAAGGATATCCCTTCCATCTATGCACTGAAGGTGCCTGTGAGCAAACCTGTAAGCGTAATTTACGGAATAGACAATCGGATTGCCTATCTCATTGTGCCTGATAACAGGATATATGTGGAATATGACAGGATACCAAAACACGTAAAAGACGCATTCATTGCCGCAGAGGATGCCGACTTTTTCAAGCACAGGGGGATTGAACCCCAAAGTATCCTTAGGGCTCTGTTAAAAAATCTGATCCATGGAAGAGTTGTACAGGGCGGTTCAACGATAACTCAGCAGGTGATAAAGACCCTTATATTAGGTCCGGAAAAAAGCATCTTAAGAAAGATAAGGGAGGGTATCCTTGCATACAGACTTGAAAAGTACCTGACGAAAAAGGAGATTCTCAACTTGTATCTTAACAATGTTTACCTCGGTCATGGCGTCTACGGAGTGGAAGCTGCTTCACAAGTCTATTTTGGAAAGCACGTGTGGGAGATATCGGCTGCTCAAGCAGCGCTACTTGCCGGAATAGTTCAGGCACCTGCCCGTTATTCACCCAAGCGCCATCCAGGTCTTGCAAGGCTAAGACAGGAATACGTAATAGACCAGATGTGGAAAAAGGGGATGATCACAGAAAAACAGAAAAACCAGCTTTTAAAAGAGAAAATAAGGATCGCAGAGGATAACGGACTCTTTTCGGATTCCTACTTCAAAGACTATGTTATAAGGTACGTGGAAGAGAGATACGGGAAGGGGATCTTTGCGAGGAAATCTTTAAAGATATACACAACTGTGGATATTAGGCTCCAAAAAATGGCTGAGGAAGCCTTAAAAGAGGGGATTTTTGCATATGTTCAAAGAAGGGGGAACGTAGAAGTCGTTCAAAATCTGGAGAGGAAAAGCTGGAAAGATTTCTTAAGGATCTCCCAGATGGATCTTATGATGACAGGTCTTAAGCCTAGGAAAGTATACTCTCTCCTTGTGAAGGAGAAAATAAAGGACGGGTATCTGGTTTTGATAGGTAATTATAAGGGTCAATTGGAGTGTAACGATTCTTCATTTAAACCTGGAGATGTGGTGAAAGGCATATACATCGGTACGGACAAAGGGCAAGTTCATCGTTTCATTCCAAAGAGGTCTTCGGATGTTCAAGGTTCCCTTATATGCATGGATCCAAGGACCGGATACGTCCTTGCCATGGTTGGAGGGGTAGATTTTGAGAAGAGTCCATACAACAGGGCCATATACTCGAAAATCCAGTCTGGAAGTGCTTTTAAACCCTTCGTTTACTTAGCTGCCTTAAAGAAGGGTTATGAGCTGGATACTCTCATTCCAGATGAGCCAAAAGAATACGATTCCGGATTCGGTAAGGTGTGGATACCTAGGAACTACGATGGAAAATACGACGGGATGATCTCCCTAAGAGACGCTCTCGCATACTCGAAAAATGCGGCAACTGTAAAACTTTTAGAAGATGTGGGAATCGACTCTTTGAC
Source organism: uncultured bacterium (assembly GCA_938084905.1). Taxonomy (GTDB): domain Bacteria; phylum Desulfobacterota; class Syntrophorhabdia; order Syntrophorhabdales; family JANXAF01; genus CALKEQ01. The sequence continues at coordinate 106,814 of CALKEQ010000002.1, read as the reverse complement.
TCAAGTCCTTTTGCAAATTGGAATAAATACCCAGATCCCTCGTAACCTTTCTGTGGCTCTTGGAACTTCAAACCTCACCTTATTAGATCTTGTAAAGGGATACGCAGTATTTGCAAACGGAGGTTACAGAATAAAGCCTATCTTCATAAAAAGAGTTGAGGACGAAAACGGAAATGTGATTGAGGAGAACTCACCTCAGATAAAAAAAGTTCTCGATGATGAACTGGCTGAAAAGATGAACCAGCTACTCTCTGGTGTTGTGGAATACGGAACAGCAAAAGCTGCTTCGTCTCTTAATTACAGATTAGCTGGCAAGACTGGTACAACGAGTAATTACTGCGATGCGCTTTTTATTGGATACTCCAGGAACCTTATAACTGGAGTCTGGGTTGGCTTTGACAAGAAAGTATCACTTGGTGAGGGTGAGAGCGGCGCAAGGGTATGCTTGCCGATCTGGATGCGCTTTATGGCCTATGCACTGAAAAAGTACCCACCAGGTGAGGTCTTAGAAGTGATCCACACAGAAGTAGAAGGAAGGGCCGAACACGAACTTTGAGTCTTGGAAAATTTGCTCCTAACGTATTTCCCTTTTCTGGTATATTATTATTGGGGGGTGATTAAGATGCTTTTCATGAACATTTGTAGATGGGCGCCAGAAGATGAGAAGGAAGTTGAAAGAAGAAGAAAAAACTGGAAATGGCCTAAAAGCGTGAAGGTGATTTGTGAATTTCTGGACTTACAGGGTTGCAGAGCTATAAATGTAATCGACGCTGATGCGAGAGGCTTGATAGAAAGTAGGGCTCAGTGGATTGATATAGTCGAATTTGAAACTTTCCCAGTCCTACCTTTCGGAGAAAGTAAGGACCTATTGAAGAAGCTCGGAATTGAGGAAAAAAAATGATGGGATAAGGGATTTGCAGTAGGCGGATTGCGGAAAGTTAAAGTCTCAGTTTATTTTCTTTTCCCGCCACAAGTCTAGCTATATTGTCACTGTGTCTCAAAACTACAATAGCAACTACTAAGGCTGCGAGCAGTCTAACCTCTTTCGACTCGTCCATCATAATGAGCAAAAATGGGAAAGAGATAGAGCTTACAAGGGAACCGAGAGAAACGTATCTCCAAATAATTACCACAGAAACAAAGATAGCTAAGGCAATAGCAGAAGCAAGGGGGTTAAAGGCCAGAAAAACACCCAAAGCCGTAGCCACTCCCTTGCCTCCTCTAAATTTGAGGCTTAAAGGTAAAATATGGCCTATGAAGGATGCAAAGCCCATAAGTGCAGCTACGGATTCGGAAAATCCAATGTACTTGGCAATGTAGACTGGTAGAAAGCCCTTCAGTATGTCGCAGAGAAGGGTGAGAAGACCATAACTTTTTCCTGCTGCTCTCATAACGTTCGTTGCTCCTATATTTCCACTACCCATTTTTCTCGGATCAACACCTTTAAGCCTTGAGAAAATCAAGCCAAAAGGGACAGATCCTAAAAGGTAAGAGAAAAGTAAAAAGATTGCCATCTCAGCCATATTGCTATGATACATTAAGATCTTTCAAATTTTCAAATAAATGTTCGTTTTGTTGCAGAAAAGGAGGCTATGTGCTATATAGTTTCCCAACTCGCCTAAAACGTAACTGGAGGTGCTAGATGCAGAAGGTAGAGGAAACGACGAAAATCAATACAGTCTGTATAAATTGCGTCTGTTCCTGTGGACTGATCGCCCACGTCCAAGACGGAAAGCTAGTTAAAACTGAGGGGATGCCAGAGCATCCTCTAAGTAGGGGTTATTTGTGTCCAAGGGGTGAAGCACTTGCAGAATGGGTCTACTCTCCGGATCGTATCCTTCACCCCATGAAAAGGGAAAATAACCAGTGGATAAGGATAAGCTGGGATGAGGCGCTTGACATAATTTCACACAGGCTGAAAGAAATAAAAGAAAAGTACGGTGCACGTTCACTTGCCATATTCTGCGGCTCCATAGGAGTTGAAAATCATGAAATTACAGCTTTTGCGCGTCGCTTCAAAGGCGTTTACGGTACGCCAAATCTCTTTTCCGTCGAGAGCGTTTGTTACCGTTCAAGGATAATAGCCCATCAACTGACCTTTGGCACTTTTTTTCTAGAAGAGCCTGACGGAGCCAGATGCGTTATTCTCTGGGCAACGAACCCTGATCATTCCAAACCGTACCTGGCAGAGTTACTGCGGAAATCGAATGATAAAAAAATCATAGTCGTAAATCCTCGAAGGATTCCACTGTCAGAAATCGCAACCCATTATTCCATAGTTCCTGGCAGCGACTGTGTCCTTGCCCTCTCAATGATAAACGTGATCTTAGAAGAGGGACTTTACGACCGTGAATTTGTCGATAATTACACTTTAGGTTTTGAAGAACTGAGAGAGCACGTGAAAAGTTACCCTCCAGAGAAGGCGGAGCGAATCACAGGAGTAAGAGCTGACCAGATTCGAGAACTTGCGAGAACATATGCAACTACAAAGCCAGCCTGCATCATTCCAGGGACGTGCTTCGACCAGAGGGCTGACGGTCTTTACACCATTAGAGCCTTTGCGATTCTCCAAACGATCACGGGTAATGTGGATGTGCCTGGAACATGGGTATCTTTGGGGTTTCCGAAACTCAGTGATCTTAAGATCCCCATCGAAGAAAAACCTTTAGGAGCAGATGAGCATCCCATTTTTTTCAACCTCTGGGGTAGGCCTTCTCCCTACGGACAGACTCTCTATCTGCCGGATGCGGTTCTTAAGGAAAAACCGTACCCAGTTAAAGCTCTGATCGTTTCGGCAGGAAACCCCGGATTGAGTATGCCTGAATCACAGCTATGGGAAGAGGTTTTTAAGAAGCTGGATCTGCTTGTAGTTATGGACATGTTTATGACAAAAACGGCCAAGTACGCTCACATATTTCTTCCGGCCTGTTCATTTCTAGAGAGACCAGGTATAGGCTACGTTTACGCTGTTACGTCTGGAGTCCCTTATCTCATTTTGCGCAGACAGGTCTTAGAACCTCTTGGGGAGGCATGGCCCGACTGGAAATTCTGGTCAGAACTTGCCAGAAGAATGGGTTATTCTGAGGCTTTTCCATGGAAGAATGATAAAGAGATAATCGATTCGTTCCTTGAGCCTTTAGGTCTAAGTTTTGATAAACTGGACGAATACCCCTATGGGACATATTACGCGAAGAAGACCTACGATCTTGTGAAAAAAGGTAGGATAAGAACGCCATCTGGAAAGATCGAAATCTATTCTAAAACCCTTGCCGATCACGGTTATGCCCCTCTGCCAGAGCCTCGAGATCCTGAAACTGTTGTTTTTTTGGATCAGAAAGAAAGCGAGAAATACCCTTTGTGGCTAAGTACGGGAAATCGCATAATCTATTTCACCCACACGCAGTTTAGAAATCTACCTAGCCTTAAAAGCAAATGTCCTGAGCCGCTTGCGGAAATTAGCCCTGAAACAGCTCAAAAATACGGGCTCAAAGATGGCGACTTTGCGCTCGTTGAGACTCCAAAGGGAAGTCTGAGGATAAAAGTGAAATTCACCCCAGAACTTATGGAGGGTGTGGTTCTTATCCCGCACGGTTGGGAGGAGGCCAATGTAAACGTTCTCACTTCTTGTACACCAAGTGATCCAGTTACAGGATACCCTCATCTTAAAGCTCTAAGGTGCAGAATAAGTAAAGCTTGATGTGGAGGGGGTTTCCCCCTTCGCAATGGATTGTTTTTTAACAACTGTGCGCTTCAAAAGGACATGATGGGTTTCTTTGGTGCACTAAAATGAAAAGGGAAAAAGAGAGGCTCCAGAAGATAAGGAACATAGGGATAGTTGCCCATATAGATGCTGGGAAGACCACTGTTACAGAGAGGATACTATACTACACAGGAAAAACGTACAAAATGGGAGAAGTCCACGAGGGTACCGCAGTGATGGATTATCTGCCTCAGGAACAGGAAAGGGGAATAACTATAACTTCCGCATGTACAACCTGCTACTGGAAGGACCATGAGATTCAGATAATAGATACTCCCGGACATGTGGACTTCACAATAGAGGTGGAAAGGTCTCTGCGCGTACTCGATGGGATGATCGCCGTATTTTGTGGAGTCGGAGGGGTTGAACCACAGTCTGAGACCGTATGGCACCAGGCAAATAGATACAGAGTTCCAAGGATTGCCTTTGTTAACAAACTAGATAGGGTTGGATCGGACTATTTTAATGTGATTCAGATGATGGTGGAAAAACTAGGAGCAAATCCATTACCGGTTCAGATTCCCATCGGAAAGGAGGAGAGCTTCTCTGGAGTAGTTGATTTGATCTCAATGAAAGGGATCATCTGGGATGAGGAGAGTCTGGGTGCTCTCTACGAATACGTAGAGATACCAGAAGAACTTAAAGACGCTTCTCTCTATTACAGGGAAAAACTTATCGATAGCCTTTCAATGCTTGATGATAGGATTATGGAGCTTTACCTAAATGGAGAAGAAATACCTGAATCTCTTATACATGAGACCATAAGACGTGGAACAATAGCAATGAAGTGTGTACCGGTCTTCTGCGGAGCCGCCCTTAGGAACAAGGGGATACAACCGTTGTTGGACGGGGTGGTGAGGTACCTTCCCTCACCTTTGGACGTCCCTCCAGTTAAGGGAAAGAATCCTCTAACGGGGGAGGAAGAGATAAGATTACCATCGGCTTCTGAAGATTTTACTGCCCTTGCTTTTAAGGTGATAATGGAGGAGGGAAGAAAGCTAATATACATAAGGATTTACTCGGGAGAGTTAAAAACGGGTGACGAAATTTTGAACGTGAATATGGGAAAGAGGGAGAAGGTGTCCAGGATTTACAGAATCCACGCAAATCACAAAGAAAGGATAGATTCGGCATCTGTAGGAGCAATCGTCGGAATTGTAGGGCCAAAGGACACTTCTACAGGTCACACGCTTACAAAGTCAAAACAGATTCTCTTAGAACCTATAAACATTTACCAGCCTGTGATCTCCATGGCTGTTGAGCCAAAAAGGAACGCGGATCAAGAAAAACTTCTAGCTGTCTTAAAAAGGATACAAGAGGAGGATCCAACTTTTCATGTAAGATCTGATGAGGACTCTCTTCAGACTGTGGTGTCAGGAATGGGTGAACTCCACCTTGACGTGATACTGAGAAGGGTAAGGGAAGAGTTCCAGATTGATATACATGTGGGCAAACCTCAGGTAGTCTACATGGAGACAATAGAAAAAGAGGTTTTCATAGAGAACACTTTTGAAAAGGTGATAAACGGCATCCTTCACAGAGGTGCTGTTAAACTCCAGATCACACCAGATGGGAGAGGTAAAGGACTCAATATCTATTCAAGGATCGATATGAGCCATCCCGTTTATACTTACCTGGAAGCGATAGAGGAGGGAATAAATGAGGCCTCAAATAGTGGAGTTGTCCGTGGCTATCCGGTTACAGATGTGAGGGTGTACATCATGGACGCCTCTTTTAATAACCCTGAATTTGCGAGGCTTACATTGAAGATGGCTGCCCATGAGGCATTCAGAAAGGGTTGCATGGAAGCCTCACCAGTCCTTCTCCATCCGATTATGTCGCTTACCGTTACCACACCCAATGAGTTCCTAGGGGATATCATAAACGATTTGAGTATGAGGAAGTGCCAAATAAAGGAGATAATTGCCAAGGAGAAGGTCACACTTATTGAGGCCTACGCGCCGCTCACCCAAATGTTCGGATACTCCACAGATCTAAGATCCCTATCCCAGGGAAGAGCCTCATTCACGATGTACTTTTCCCATTACGATAAGGTTGAAAATGAGAAGGATTGAGGCTGTACTTTCAATCCTCAGAGAAAAAGATGGCTCGGTTTTACTCCAAGAGGTACTGAGAATGTTGAAAATCTCGCAAGAGGAGCTTAATAAAGCAATCTCCCTCATGATACATTACGGATACGTAATCGAATCTAACGGAGAAGGAATATACAGGCTTTTAAAAAAACCGGACAGGCTTTATCCGTGGGAGATAGGATATTTTCTCAAAACCGATAAAATGGGAAGGAAGATAATATACAGGCGCGTTATAGATTCAACCAATAAAAAAGCGATCCAACTTGCAAGAAAAGGCTTACCTGAGGGCACCTGTGTGATAGCTGAGATGCAGACCCTTGGGAAGGGAAGATTGGGAAGAGACTGGTTTTCACCTGAGGGGAAAAATATTTATCTCTCAATAATTTTGAGACCCCCCCTTGACCTTTATGAAATCCAAGTTCTTCCCTTTCTCTCTTCCCTTTCAGTTGCCGACACTTTAGAATCGATCTGTGAGGTTAAAGTGGATCTTAAATGGCCAAACGACGTTTTAGTCAAAGGTAAGAAGATAAGTGGAAGCTTAATTGAGATATCATCGTGCGGGAAGAAAGTCGATTTTGCAATTTTGGGTATAGGTTTAAATGTAAATATGGAAGAGTCAGATTTGCCTGAATCCATAAGAAAGATTGCCACATCTCTTTTTATGGAGACAAAGCGGAAACACGACAGGGCGTACGTCTGCGCAAGCTTGCTTAACAATCTTGAGGCATACTACGCAAGATTACTTGAAGAAGGTTCTCCCGCAATACTCTCCCTGTGGCAAAAGAAGGCGCGTATTGAGGGAAAATGGATCTCGGTCTCTATTGGGGAAAGGGTAATTGAAGGGCTGTGTGATGGTTTGGAAAAAGACGGTGCGCTTATACTTAAAACGAAAGAGGGGTTAAAGAAGGTTCGCGCGGGAGATATACTTTCGTAAATATGTTACTTGTAATCGATATAGGAAACACAAACGTAGTATGCGGAGTCTACAAAGGAGAAAGGCTTCTGAACCACTTTAGACTTGGTACTGAAATAGAGAAAACCGTAGATGAGTACGCGGTTCTTATTAAGAGCCTTTTAGGGGTTCATGGACTAAACTTCATGCAAATAGACGGTGCCATTATTTCATGTGTTGTTCCGCCCCTCCTTATGACATTTGAGTCTCTTTGTAGGAAGTACATAGGAATCGAACCGATTATTGTTGAGCCAGGAATAAAGACAGGTATGCCAATACTCTATGACAATCCGGCAGAACTAGGTGCGGACAGAATAGTAAACGCTGTAGCCGGTTATGAGAAGTACAGAAGGGCCCTCATAATTATCGATTTTGGAACTGCAACGACTTTTGACTACGTTTCCTCAAAGGGAGAGTTTTTAGGAGGCGTAATTGCGCCTGGGATTATGGTCTCTCTAGAAGCCCTCTACGGTAGAGCCTCAAAACTTCCAAGAATAGAGCTGGCAAGACCGAAATCTGTGATCGGAAAAAACACGATCCATGCAATGCAATCAGGAATCCTATATGGATATTCGAGCCTGGTTGATGGTATTGTAAGGAAAATAAAGGAAGAGGTGAAGGCGGAACCCTACGTTGTGGCAACAGGTGGACTTGCCAGATTGATTCAGAATGTCTCAGAGACGATTGAGGAGGTAGATGAGTTCCTGACACTAAATGGACTGAGAGTTCTCTATGAGAAGAACAAAGACATCCAGAAAAAAAGAAAAGTGTAAAGATGAAAAAAGGATATTTCCTTCTTCTCCTTTTTCTTCTTTTCAATCTCTTTTCTTGCTCCCCGCATAAGCAGAGGGTTTCATATGAAGAGGAAGGGAAGCCTGCATATGGAGATGCACTTGTTACTGCCTCAATAGGTGAACCGACAAATCTGATCCCCATCCTCACTACTGATGCACCTTCCCATGAAGTGGCATCAAGGATTTACAATGGGCTTGTAAAATACGATAAAGACCTAAAGATAGTTGGAGATCTTGCCCGTTTTTGGACCATATCCAGCGATAATCTCACCATAACCTTCCATTTGAGGAGAAATGTGAGATGGCACGATGGAAGGCCCTTTACAGCTAAAGACGTTCTCTACACCTACAAGGTAATTGTAGATCCAAAAACACCGACAGCCTATTCTGGTGATTTTCTTCTCGTAAAAAAGGCTGAGGTAATAGACGACTACACATTCAGGGTCACCTACGAGAAACCTTTCGCACCCGCGCTTATTTCCTGGTCAGTCTCAATCCTTCCCTCACATCTTCTTAAAGGTAAGGATATAACGAGATCTCCACTTTTGAGGAACCCTATTGGAACTGGCCCGTACAAGCTCAAGGAATGGATTCCAGGTCAGCGTATAGTCCTTGAGGCAAACAGCGACTACTTCGATGGAAGGCCGTACATTCAAAGGCACATAATAAAATTCATCCCAGATACGGCAAGCATGTTCCTTGAGCTTAAAAATCTAAGCATAGATATGATGGCTCTCTCTCCACTCCAGTTTTTGCGACAGACTGACTATCCTGCTTTCAGGAGGGAATTCAGAAAGTACCAGTACCTCTCCTTCAGTTACGTTTATTTAGGTTACAACCTCAAGCACCCCTTCTTTAAGGAAAAAAAAGTGAGGCAGGCACTTTCTCACGCAATTGACAAGAAGGAGATCATAGAAGGGGTACTACTGGGACAGGGAATTGAGGCGACAGGACCTTACAAGCCGGATATGTGGGCATACAACGGAAATGTGAAGAGATACGAGTACAGTAAGGAAAAGGCGTTGAAGATTTTGAGTGAGGTGGGATTTACAAGGGGGAGGGATGGGATACTGGAAAGGGATGGGAAAAAATTCGAATTTACGGTTCTTGTAAATCAGGGAAACGATGTGAGGATAAGATGCGCCGAACTTATACAGAAAAGACTTTCCGAAATAGGGATAAGGATGAAGATAAGGGTCATAGAGTGGGCAAGTCTTATAAATGAGTTCATAGATAAGAGGAACTTTGAAGCAGTCATTTTAGGATGGACCATTCCTCATGATCCTGACCTGTTTGATATATGGCACTCCTCAAAAAAAGGAGAAAAGGAGCTAAATTTCATTTCTTTTGAGAATAAGGAAGTTGATCGGTTACTAACCCTTGCGAGGCACACCTTCAACATAGAAGAAAGGAAAAAGTATTACCACAGATTTCAAGAGATTTTGGCAGAAGAGCAGCCTTACACCTTCCTCTTTATCCCGTATGCAAATGTTGCCATCCACAAAAGGATCAAAGGTGTTCTTCCCCAACCTGCGGGGATAACCTATAACATGGAAAAATGGTATGTACCTTACGAACAGATGAGGTACAAAAGTTATGCTACGATTTATCCTTAGGCGAACCCTTCTCATCATTCCCATGCTTTTCGGAATAACTTTGATTTCATTTTTTGTCATCCACTTAGTTCCGGGCGAACCGGGAATTACTGAGCTTGAAATGACTCCTAAGGTTACAAAAGAGGCAAGGGAAAGAATAAGGTCTTACTACGGACTCGACAAGCCCATACACGTTCAGTACTGGATGTGGCTTAAAAGAGTCGTGAAACTGGACTTCGGAATCTCCTTTACTCCAGATAGAAGACCTGTTGTGGATAAAATTTTAGAAAGGCTTCCCATTACCGTAACGATAAACTTAACATCGATGGCAATCATATTTCTGGTTGGAATTCCTCTTGGAGTTTACTGTGCCCGCTATAAAGATTCGATCATGGACAAATCCCTTACAGCTATTATCTTTGCCGCCTATGCCGCACCCACATTCTGGGTTGCCCTTCTTTTGATGATAGTCTTCGGAGTTTACTTGGAGCTTTTGCCAGTATCGGGGATCAGGTCATTCAATTTTGAAGAGCTAAGTTTCCTTGAAAAGGTAGTCGATGTTGGAAAACACCTTCTATTACCTGTACTTGTTTCAGCCTCAGGAGGAATAGCTGCCATATCCAGATTCATGAAGAACAGTGTGCTCGAAGTTCTTAGCCAGGATTACATAAGGACCGCATATGCTAAGGGGTTACCTGAAAAGGTGGTTTTGAAAAAGCACGCTTTACGAAACGCCCTTTTGCCCGTTATAACCATTCTAGGTCTTTCAGTTCCAGGGTTAATTGGTGGAAGTGTGATTTTTGAAAGCATCTTTTCGATCCCAGGTATGGGACAGCTCTTCTACATGAGCGTTATGGCAAGAGACTATCCAACGATCATGGGGATCCTCGTAATAGGTGCCTTTTTAACCTTGCTCGGCAATCTTCTCGCTGATATTGCCTACGCCGTATTCGACCCAAGGATAAGGGCAGAGTAATGGCAGGTAAATTTAACCCTCCTGTATGGTAATGGAGGGGTTTTGCATTAGATTTCTTATAAATGTTTCCCTTTTTTCAGGCGGAAAATATATGTTGTACTTGCCTTTTGGAAGAACGTATTTTTTGATGTGAAGGTTTAGGTATCTGAACTCTCTGTAAGGGAGATCCATAGCAGTGGCGAGAAAAGAGGTGTGGATTTCGCCATTTACCTTTATTGTTATACAATCAATGGAGATCTCTTTATACTTTTCCCTCTCATCGAATCTTACACCGTATCTTTCCCTGTTCTCTATAATTTCCTTAACTGCAAGAATTCTGAAGATGTATCTCTCCGTCTCCTCTGGAAGGTAAAGGTCAAAAAAGTCCCTCGCATTTTGGTTTTGGAGGGCCTCCCTTACCCTTTTCGCACCTGCGTTGTAGGCGGAAGCAGCGAGAAACCAGTCTTTGAATTCCTCGTAAAGTTTTCTAAGATGTAAAAGAGCCATATTTGTGGACTTTAAAATATCGTATCTTTCGTCGATTACATCGTTTATTATAAGACCCTGTTCCCTTCCAGTCTCTTTTATGAATTGCCAAAGCCCAGTTGCCTGGGCTTTTGAGACAGCCCTCGGGTTAAGATAGCTTTCAGCTATGACAAGGTAAATTAGGTCTGGATGGACGTTCAAATTTCTGATCTGTCCCTCAATGATTTTCCTGAACTTTAAGTATCTCTTTACGAGAATGTGCATTAGCCCTTTTTTTTCTAACATCTGAAAGAACTCCCTCTCAAATCTTTCCCTGAGGTCGTCCCTATAGAGATCGATTTTCACATCGAAAAGGTAAAGTCTATCGGAAAGATGAAGAGTGCTGTAGAGGCCTATTTCAGTTTTTTCCGGTCTTACTGTGCGTGCGGATGGGTTGGTGCAAAAACAATATGATGGAATCTGAAGAGAAATTAAAATGAGAATAAAGAGGATGGATCTCACGAAAGCTCCTTTAACATCCTGTTTATGACAAGGAGCCTATTCGCCATCCTTTGCAAAATGGCTTTGATGTCATTCTGGATATCGCTTATACCCCATTTTGGCTCAAGGGTTTTTTTGTAAATTCGATCCATGTCGTTTTTCCAAAACTCTATGGTCTCCGCTTCCTTTTTTAAAAGCTCAACTTCCATCCTCTTTTTTAGAAGTCTTATTTCCTTTTCACTCAGTTCCATCGTTTCCTTTTTTTTGCTCAGAGAACCTTATTGCCAAAAGTCCAATCTCGTAGAGCATGTAGGTAGGAACTGCCAAAAGCATCATGTTGTAAACATCTGGAGTTGGAGTAATAACAGCTGCAAATATGGTGATAAAAAGTATAGCATATCTCCTTTTTTTCGCAAGGCCTTCGTACGTGACAATTCCAAGTCTTCTAAGAAGTAAAAGGAAAAGAGGGGTCTCAAAGGTGATCCCAAAAGCAAAAATCATCGCCGTAGAAAAGAGTATGTACCTTTCCACAGAAATCATCGGCTTTACTTTGTCCGAAGCGTAGCCGAGAAGGAAGGTGATCCCAGACTTAAGAACAAAGAGATAACAGAAGATCGACCCTACGTAGAAGAGAAGTGTTGCAAAAAGAACGTAGACAAAATTTATCTTTACAAGTGGCCGTATATTTTTCCAGAAAAGGAAGAAGATTGCCGGAATTGAAAAAAAAATACCCGAAATGATGGAAAGCTCAACCATGGAAAGGAAGACCTCAGGAAGCGTAAAGTAATAAACTTTGGTACCAGTAACCTTCAAAAGGAGAAGGAGCAATCTCTTCGCAAAAAAAAAGCTTCCTGCTGAGGCAATACCTACAACAAAGAGCGCATGAAGAGTAAATCTGCGAAGAACTTCAAGTCCCCTTATTAATTTTTCCCTATCCATAGCTCCCTTACTTTCATGGAATTCTAAAGTATGAGAGAAACCCTGTCAATTTCTTGTTGAAAAGGGAAGCTCAAATAGGGGAAAATAAAAAGTATGGCGAGAACCGTTGATGAAATCCTTAAGGAAAAGAAAATCACTTTGGAGGAAATGGAAGCACTCAAAGGGATCATCGAGGAGTGCAGAGAAAGGGAAAAAAGGATAAATCAAATAATGGGTTCGCTTAAGGCGAGTTTCGAGAAGCTTTTCTGTGCCATTGAGGTACTTAAACATAGATCAGAATTACTTTCCACATCCATAGAGAGTTTGAATGCTGCACTTGAAACCTTATATCTTTTGAGCCTCCCAAAGGAAAAATTTCACCGCGAGTGATTCTTTAGAGAAGAAAAAAAGGAGGTGAATATGGCCGAGATAAAGAGTTCCATTGAGATCGCTATGGAGAAGACCAGGCACCTCATCATGAGTGAAGAGGAAAAGAGGGAGCAGAAAAAAAGGGAGCTTGAAGGTAGAGTAAGGGGTCTTTTGAGGAGGCTTAAGGAAAGATACATAGACAAGGATGATATTAGAAAGGAATTTGAAAGCCTAAAAAGCAATGATGAGAAGAGAATGTTCGTGGAAGTTGCACTCGACACATTAAATCTCGCGGAGGGACATGAAGAGGTGATATCGGTTATTGAGATCGTAGACGAAAAAATGAGGGAAAAGTTAGATACGGAATTAAAGGGAATGGAGAGAGCTTTCAGTGAAGAGTTGGAAAAAAGGGAGATGATCTTAAAAGAAAGGATAAGGGAGAAGCTGAACGATATTGGAATTTGGGGTGATGCTATTTCAGTCAATGTGAATTCTTGGGAGGAGTGGGAGGAGGCTAAAAGGGAAGTTCAGGGGATTTTCGAGAAAAGATTGAAAGAATGGAAGGAGAGCGTAATTTCACAACTTTCCCTTTAAATATTTTTGGAAATGAAGATTCTTCTTACTGGCAGGCCTGGTTCTGGAAAGACAACTGTGATCAAAAAATTCGTAAAGATGTTTGGGGAGAATGTGGTTGGTTTCTGGACCGAGGAGATTAGGGACCCCCATTCAAAAAAGAGAAGGGGATTCACCATATCTACCACAGACGGAAAATCTTCAATCTTTGCGTGCATTGACATTCTTTCGCCATATAAGGTTGGGAAATACGGAGTGGATCTGAGGATCTTTGAGATGACCGTTCTACCATTACTCAAAAAGTCTTTTGAAGATGAAAGGAAAATAGTAGTTGTAGATGAAATTGGAAAGATGGAGCTCCTTTCGGAAGAATTTGTCCATACCGTAGAGCTCATAATCTTTGAGGGAAGATCCCCATTTTTAGGAACTATCCCTTCATTTGATGTGCATCCACTTGTCTCAAGGATAAGAAGGTCAAAGGATCTAAAACTGATTTCTGTGGAAGAAAAAAGAAAAGAGGAAGTACTGGAAGAGATAGTTGGACTTTTCAGATCTTCACATGTTCTTCAATGAATGTGAGAATATCAAGGAGGTTCGAAAAAAGAAGAAACCCATTACCCCTGTTCCAGGGATGCTCAAGTCCAACCGCAAGAATTTCGTACATTTTTGCCTTTTCTAAAATTAAGGGTGAATCATCCACAATAACTTTGCAGTAGGGAAAAAGTACGGTTTTGTCGTAACTAATATGGAGTTCATCAAAGGAAAGGCCGTGCTTTTCTAACCACCGAAGTGTGGCCCTTTCTGCATTTTTGCTTCTGTGGCTCGCTATAACTACTCTAAACCCCAGATTTTTTAGTCCACTTAGAAAATCTTTTGCTTCCGAATATACGTCGTATTCGTCCTGTCTTCTATGGATCTCTTCTATCTTACGGTAAAAATCTTTAGGAGAGATGTAGTCCTTAAAAAAATCCCACCTCTCCCATTTTTCAGGAGGTGGCAAAGAAGGATTGAGGGCTTTAAGTTCCTTGTAAAGGATCTGCGAGAAATCCCAAAGCGTATTGTCAATATCGATCACTGCGAGCTTTGCCATTCACCACTCTGTGAATATCCGAAAAAGATTATATACATCTATTGTAGGTGTAGCAAGACTCACCTTTCCCTAACGGAGGTGAAATTTGCGGTGATTTTAAAGAAAAAGAATGTGCACGTAAAATCTTCTTAGGTCACTTTTTTTGAATTTTGGCGAGAACGCCGTAAGTGATCGATTTTCTGCTTGACATGATCTCTCTTGGATTGTAAAATTTGATAGTGAAAAAAATCACAAGCTTAACTTGCTATTTTCAATTAAGATGGTACATGCTAAAAGATTTGATAGGATTGAAGTTCGCACCAAAAGCTTTCTCGATTCTTTGTTTGTTTTTCGGGGTAGATGACCTGTCAAGGAGGAAGGATGGAGAGTAAGATAGTATCAATGATGGAAGAGAAGAGGCTTTTTTACGCGCCAGAAGAACTGAGGCTAAATGCTAGGATAAAGAGCAGGCAGGAGTATGAAAGAATATACGAGAGGTCCTTAAAGGACCCCGAAGGTTTCTGGAGCGAAATTGCAGAGCAACTTTTCTGGTTTAAGAAGTGGGACAAGGTTAACGAGGAGGATTTCCCTAAGGCAAAGATAAAGTGGTTTATTGGTGGAAAGACGAACATCTGCTATAACTGCTTAGATATGCAAGTAAAAAAGGGGAGAGGAGAAAAAATAGCTCTCATATACCAGGGCGAACCTGAAGAAGACGTGAGAAAGTTCACATACTCCGAACTTCTCAAAGAGGTTTCGAGATTCGCGAACGTTCTAAAGAAAAAAGGTGTGAAAAAAGGGGATAGGGTTGCCATATACTTGCCAATGATTCCCGAGTTAGTTATTGCTTTACTTGCATGTGCGAGAATCGGTGCAATTCATACTGTAGTCTTTGGAGGATTCTCCGCAGAGGCACTACATGAGCGAATTTTAGATTCAAAGGCAAAAATACTGATCACAGCAAATGGCTACTACAGAGCTGGAAAGATCGTAAATTCAAAAGCAAATGCGGATAGGGCTTTGGAGTTATGCGAGAAAAAGGGGCATATGATAGATAGCGTGATAGTTGTGAGGAGGCTTCAGGACTTTGATGTTCAAATGATGGAAGGAAGGGACACTTACTGGGAGGATGAATTAAAATCACCTGATGTGGGCGATACGTGTCCTTCTGAGGTGATGGATGCTGAAGATCCCCTCTTTATCCTCTACACCTCGGGAACAACGGGCAAGCCTAAAGGTGTCCTCCACACAACTGGAGGCTATATGGTTTACGTTTATATCACAATGCAGTACCATTTCGATCTGAAGGAGGATGACATATTCTGGTGTACAGCTGACATAGGATGGATCACAGGACACTCCTACGTTGTTTACGGGCCCCTTTTAAACGGAGTTACTACTGTAGTTTTTGAAGGAGTCCCAACTTATCCTCAACCGGATAGGTACTGGCAGATTATAGAAAAATACAGGGTCACTGTTTTTTACACAGCTCCGACTGCTATCAGGGCATGCATGCGAGAAGGGGATGAGTGGCCCAACCGTCATGACCTTTCGTCTCTAAGAGTTCTTGGTTCTGTTGGTGAGCCAATAAATCCTGAGGCTTGGATCTGGTATTATAAGGTGATTGGAAAGGAGAGGTGTCCAATATCAGATTGCTGGTGGCAGACTGAAACTGGAGGACATCTAATTGCACCAATGCCTGGAGCTTGGCCACTTAAGCCAGGATCTGCAACACTGCCTTTCTTTGGCGTTGAACCGGTCATTCTAAAGCCAAGACCCTCTCCGGATTCTCCACCTGTCGAAGCGGGTGTAAATGAAGGTGGGGAACTGTGCATAAAGAGAAGCTGGCCAGGAATTATGAGAGGTGTTTATGGTGACGAAGATGGCTTTTACCAGAGGTACTTCACTCAGCAACCAGGATTCTACTACACAGGAGACGGAGCAAGAAAGGATGAGGACGGTTACTTTTGGTTAATGGGGAGGATAGATGATGTGGTAAATGTCTCGGGTCACAGGATCGGGACAGCGGAGGTGGAAAGTGCCCTTGTTTCGCATCCGGCAGTGGCTGAGGCAGCGGTTGTAGGATTTCCACATGAGCTTAAAGGGGAAGATCTATACGCTTTTGTAATCCTAAAAGCAGGATATGAGCCCTCAGATGATCTGCGAAAGGAGCTCATAAACCACGTGAGAAAAGAGATAGGTCCAATCGCTTCTCCAGGAAAGCTTCAATTTGTGCCAGGACTTCCAAAGACAAGATCGGGAAAAATTATGAGGAGGATCTTGAGAAAGATCGCTTCAGGAGAGATAGATCAGATAGGAGACGTAACAACACTTGCAGATCCTTCAGTTGTGGAGGAAATAATAAGGGAAAGGCTCTGAAGGGAATGAAAAATGTTGCGAGGGTGTCTTTTTTGTGGTAATCCTATGCTTGTGAAAAAAAGAATTTGTTTACTACTTTTAATTTTTGCGATTTTTGGCTTCTCCTCTGAGTGCCTATCTAAGGAAGAGAAAAAGACCTGTTTTCAGTGTCATACTGCGTTTAGTCAGGCCGATTATAACTCTTCCGTACATGGGCAATTCACTTGTACAGTATGTCACAAGGGGTTAAAGCTTGAGGAACATATAAAAGAGCGGAGGCCAAAAAAAGACGAGTGGAGGAAGACTCTTAATGGAGAGTGCCTAGTATGTCACGACTTAAAAATCCTCTCAGAGAAACCTAACCATAGATCTGTTTTGAACCAGCTTCTCTGTAGCGAATGTCACGATCCACATCTTTCTAAGCCTTTAAGGACAGTAAGGAAATCTATAGAAGAGAGGGATTACTGCTTGAAGTGTCACGGTAAAAAAGGATTGAAGATGAGATTCAAAAATGGGGAGCTCATTTCCCTATACGTGGATGAGAAAGAATTTCTGAAGTCTGCCCACGGCAAAAAACCTTGCACATTCTGTCACGAGGAATTCTCAAAAGGGAGGCATCCGAGGAAACTCTACGAGAGTAAAAGGGATTTTGTAAAGGAACTTTCTCCAAAAGCTTGCGCAAGGTGTCACGCTGATGAATGTAGAAGGTATGAAAGGTGTGTTCATGGTGCATCAGTTAAGAAAAAGGGAATTGCCCCACTCTGTTCCGACTGTCACAGACCCCATTACGTGAGAATTGAAAAGCACGATATGGAACTTCATCTTCTTAAGTGCGTTGAGTGTCACAAAGATGTGTACGATGCATACAAAGAAAGCGTACATTTTAAAGCATTTGAAAGGGGAAACAAAAATGCGCCTCTATGTACAGGATGCCACAAGCCCCACGACGTTCTCATCACATCCTTTAACTTGAAAAACAACGAAGTTTGCTTCGAATGTCACAAAAAGGTTGAAAAGGCACATGTGAAATGGTTTTACAATCCTCCCTTTAGATCATCATCCTTCGTAAAATTTCACCTCGAATCCATAACTTGCAACGTCTGCCACGGAACGGAAAAGAAAGGCGCAGTCTATCTCCACCCTTACGATAAAAGAACCCGGACCCCAATTACACTGGAAAAGATAGAGGAAACACTAGGTGTAAAAAGGGAGAATATAGGAATTTATCTCGATGCGGACAGAGATGGATATTTAAGCGCAAATGAAACGTGGAGACTTTTTGGAAGTCTAATCGATAGAAAGATAACCCTTACACTACTTGGCTGGATGGATGTGAGGGATCCTGTACTTTCCCACCTCACTGAGCCAAAAGAGAAAGCCCTGAGAAATTGTGAGGTATGCCACAGAGCAGATTCTCCCTTCTTCAAAGACGCATTTGTGGTTATAAGAGACAATTATGGCTGGCCAATGGTCTTTCGCGCTCACAAGGATTTGTTGAGCACAAAAAGTGCTCTTTCTCCATTGTCCGAGTTCTACGTCTTCGGTAGTACGAGGCTGAAAATTGTAGATCTTCTTCTTGTCATTGCAATTATCGGAGCTATCCTTGTCCCTTCTTCCCACATACTACTTAGGATCGTTACTAGAAAGTGGAGGAGAGAAGGAGCGCGCCATGAAAGATAAGGTCTACCTTCATCCCCTTCCTGTCAGGATTTGGCACTGGGTGAACGCAATCTGTTTCTTTTTTTTACTTCTCACAGGGCTTCAAATGAGGTACGGAGACGTAGTTACGATTATCCCATTTAGGACAGCTGTTACTATACACAACATATTCGGATTCCTTTTGGCTGCCAATTTCCTACTTTGGGCTATTTACTACCATGTGACCGGAAAGGTCTTCTCCTTATACATTCCAGCAAAGCCAGGACAGATAGGCATTTTCCTTAAAAGTTTGATCAGACAGTCCATATATTACGGTTACGGTCTACTCATCGGGGAGAGAAATCCACACGAGCCAAAGCCAGAGAATAAATTCAACCCTCTACAAAAGATATCTTACCATTTCGTTATGCTCTTTATGCCCATCCAGATACTAACCGGTTTTATGCTCTGGAACCCTTCCTACTTTTCAAGATGGATAGATCTTCTCGGCGGAATTCTCACAGTCGATACGATACACGTATTTCTCACAATCTTCTATCTCGCCTTTATCGTCGTACACCTTTACTTTGCAACCCTTGGACCAACTTTCTTCTCCCACATAAAGGCCATGTTTATAACCGGATATGAGGAAGAGCACTGAGTCGAAATTTGACGGGCTAAAAAGGATCATAGGAGAAATGGGAAACGTCCTGATTGCCTATTCAGGCGGAGTGGACAGTACCTTTCTTCTGAAAATTTCAATTGATTGTCTCGGCAGAGAAAAGGTCTTGGCTGTGACGGCAAAATCCCCTTTTTTCCCAGAGAGGGAACTTTTAGAGGCAAAAAGGATCGGAGAGTTACTCGGTGCCAATCATTTAATTTTCGAACACAACGAACTTGAGGTGGAAGAGATCGTAAGTAATCCAAAGGATAGATGCTATTACTGCAAGAGGGAACTTTTTCGAAAGCTAACTCGCATTGCAGAAGAGTGCGGCATAAGGTACGTAATTGATGGGACGACCTTAAGTGACGTTGGAGATTTCCGGCCTGGACTTAGGGCAAAAGAAGAGCTTAACGTGAGAAGTCCCCTACTTGAGGCTGGTCTAAAAAAGGAAGAGATAAGGGAAATTTCAAAGTCTCTCAACTTACCTACATACGACAAACCATCATTTGCATGTCTAGCATCCAGGTTTCCTTATGGGAGAAGGATAACAGAAAATGGTTTGAAGATGGTTGAGAAGGCGGAAGACTTTTTCCTAGATCAAGGTTTAAGAGCGGTGAGAGTGAGACATTACGGAAATCTTGCGAGGATAGAGGTGGAAAAAGAAGAAATGGATAGGTTTCTTGATCCCAAATTCAGGAAAAAAGTGATTGATGCGATGAAAAAACTAGGGTATGTTTATATCACCCTCGATCTAGAGGGCTTAAGAAGCGGTTCTATGAACGAGGAAATATTACGCGGAGAAAAAGATGGCTGAATACGAGGATGAAAGGGAAAGACCATCCTGGAGAGAAATAGATAGGTTAAGGGACAGAAGCAGGCATGTGAGGAGGGAGGAGAGAAAAGAAAGGGTTGAAAGACCTGACAGGTGGAAGACGGCGAGGGCAAAGGAGGCTTTAGAAAGGCTTCTCAAAGGAGAAAAGGGGACCCTCGAACACGACAAACTCTATAACAAGATCCACAGCTCTTACGGAACAAAGAGTTTTACAAAAAATGTGAAAAGTTATATTGAAAAGTACGGTCTTCCGGATGACGCCTCAACCCTCATGTTAATAATGGACACAAAGGAAGAGGATATTATAGGGGATGCCATTGATAAACTCGCTTTAATCTATAACGAACTCCCACAGAAATTGAAAGAGGATGTGATAAGAAAGATTTCGATAGTTAAGTTAGTTGAGAGGTCGGAAAAGGTGCGTAGGAAGGCTGAAGCCTTTCTCGAGAATTTCTCAGCCACAAAGTAGCCTAAACTCTCCTTTTGAAATCCCGAAACGAGAATCTCTTCACAACATCGAAAGTCCCGTCCTTCTTAAAGATAACAATGCTTGGTAGGTTTATCCCGTTAAAAGAGTTATTCTTAACTATCGTATAATGGGCCATATCTGTGAAGACGAGCTTCACGTTTTCTCTTAACGGTTCATCGAATGAGTAATCTCCAACTGAATCTCCTGCAAGGCAACTTACCCCACCTATTCTATAAGTGTAAGGTTTTTCGTATGGAGGGTAAGAATTAACGATGTGTGGCCTATAAGGCATAATTATCACATCGGGAAGATGGGCCTCAAATGAGCCATCGATAATAGCTATGTCTATTTCGTTTCTAACTATGTCGAGAACTGAGGAGACGTAATATCCACAATTTAGAACACTCGCTTCCCCTGGCTCAAGGTATACCTGGACATCGTATTTACTTTTAAAGTCATTAATGAGCCTAACAAGTAATTCAATGTCATAGTCGTCTCTCGTTATATGGTGGCCTCCCCCGAAACTGACCCACCTAACGTTCTTTATGTAAGGACCGAACATTTCAGTAAATCTCAGAAGGATCCTCTCAAGTACATCAGAATTCTGTTCGCACATGGCATGAAAATGTATTCCGTCGATTAAATCTCTGTACTTTTCGTATTCGCCTTTAAAGGTTTCATAAGTCACGCCA
This sequence comes from uncultured bacterium, assembly GCA_938084905.1. GTDB lineage: Bacteria > Desulfobacterota > Syntrophorhabdia > Syntrophorhabdales > JANXAF01 > CALKEQ01. The sequence goes on along the minus strand of CALKEQ010000002.1, from coordinate 86,117 downwards.
AGTCTGGAATAAGGAGCGCATGGATCGTACATTTTTGTCTCCACCTCAGAATAGCCCGGATTAATCCTTATGCCAACCTGTTTACCCTTTTTTTTCACATCCTTCCAGAATTTATTAAGCTGGGAGAAGGAGTTGAATATAACGACGTCCGAAAATCTCACTATAGATTTTAGGTCCCTTTCCGGATAGGCGGCTCCAAATGTGTGGACTTCCTTACCAAAATGGTAATATCCCAGCTTTGCCTCGTAAAGTCCACTTGCACAGACCCCATCAAGGTACTTTCTCATGATGGGGAAAGTGTAATATCCGGAAAAGGCCTTGAGTGCGTGAAGTATCTTGCATCCAGTTCTATCCTTTACGTACTGCATGATCTTCATATTCTCTTCCACAAGTAGTTCGTCTATAACGTAAGAAGGGGTTGAAACGTCATCTATCACGGATAAAAGTAAATTGAGCCTTCTTTCAAAAACCTCCTTCTTTTGAATTTTGATTAGGGATGTTAGTCTTTCAACCTTATCTTTGCATTCGAAAAGAAGGGTCCTCTTTTCTTCTTCGTTCAGTTGGAAATATTCCCTTACGATAGATGGATCATCCCCCATTATTCCCTTTACAATTTTTTCTCTTAGGGTCATACCTTGTCAGGAATGGGGTCCCAGTCAGTGATCTTCCATGGTAGACCGTACTTGTTCATAGCTTCCATAAACGGATCCGGGTCCAGCTGTTCCACGTTGAAAACACCTTTTCCTTCCCACCTTCCCGAAATAAGCATTAGTGCTCCGATCATTGCTGGAACACCGGCTGTGTATGCTATGGCCTGAACCCCTGTCTCTTTATACGCTTCCTCATGGTCGCAAACGTTGTAAATGTACTTGGTTATGGTTTTCCCATCCTTCTTCCCTGTCATCACGTTCCCTATTACGGTTTTTCCCTTATATCTCGGTCCCAAAGAAGCAGGTGAAGGAAGAAGTTGCTTTAGGAATCTAAGGGGGATTATTTTGTGTCCCTCGTAGTCTACAGGATCCATCCTTGTAAGACCAACATTTTTGAAGACCCTAAGATGGGTGAGGTACGTCTCTGTGAATGTCATCCAGAACCTGGCTCTCTTTATCCCCTTAATATTCAAAACCAAGGATTCCAGCTCCTCATGGTTTATAAGATAGCTTTCCCTAGGACCAACCTCAGGGTAATTGAAAGTAAAATGGATCGCATTTTCCTCTATTATGGAGGGAGTCTCTATCCACTTTCCCTCCTCCCAATAGCGGCCTTTCTGCAAAACCTCCCTTATGTTCAATTCAGGGTTAAAGTTTGTCGCGAATGGCAACCCGTGAGTTCCGCCGTTACAGTCAAGAATATCAAGGTAATTTATTTCGTCAAAGAGGTGCTTCTGTGCATATGCAGCGTAGACATTGGTTGCACCTGGATCGAAACCACATCCAAGAATCCCCATTATGCCTTTCTCCTTGAATTTGCCATCGAATGCCCATTGCCAACTGTACTCGTAATGCGCCTCTTCGAGGGCCTCATAACTGGCAGTGTCAAGGTAATGGACACCTGTTCTAACACAGGCCTCCATAATATTCAGGTCGTGATAAGTAAGGGCAAGATTTATAACAAGGTCGGGTCTGTACTTGTTTATTAAATCAACAAGTTCGTTTACGTTGTCAGCATCCACACGATCAACCTGAATATCTCTCTCGTACTTTTTCCTTATCGCATCTCTTATTGCAATGCACTTTTCAATATTTCTGCTTGCTACTATAATCTCCTTAAAGTACTCGGGTACTTGGGCACACTTATGTACGCAGACAGTGGCCACAGAACCTGCTCCTATTATGAGGACCCTTCCTTTCATATCTCCCTCCTTTTTTATCTTTTATTCCATAAGTATAAGTACCTCCCTTACAACCTTTGCAGCGCATATGGAAGAGACAAAGGAGGTATCATAATCAGGCGCAAGCTCAACAACGTCTGCCCCTATAATCTCCATCCCTGAAATGGAGAGAAGATATTCGATTATCTCATCGAAGGTGAGACCTCCTGGCTCAGGGGTTGTGACTCCTGGGACAAGGGACGGATCGAGAACGTCCATGTCAAATGTCACGTAAATTGGAAGGTCAAAGTCAATTTGCTCTTTTAGGCTGTCGATCGATTGGATGGGAGTGCCACTTCTGAACTCTTCCTCTGTTCCCGATCTTATTCCAATATGTAAAATTTTTGCAATGCCGAGACTCTTTACCTTGTTCATCACAGTCGCATGGCAGAGTTCCATACCCTCGTAAGTATCCCTCATGTCCCAGTGGGCATCGAAGTGGATTATCTGGAATTTCTCAAAATGCCTTTTTAAGGCCTTCACTATAGGATAAGTTATTAGGTGCTCACCACCGAGGAAAAGAGGCTTCTTTGAATCGCTTAGAAGCTCTTCTACACGCTTCTCTATAAGAGATAGAGATCCCTCAAGGTCAGTTGGTATGACCGGTAAGTCTCCCAAATCTAATGCGGCTACCTCCTTAAGATCGCGTCTCATATATGGACTGTAGGTCTCTAGAGTCCATGATGCTTTCCTTATGCTTGAAGGAGCGAATCTAGTCCCACCTCGAAAACTCGAGGTTACATCCAAGGGACAACCGATGAGAACGATCCGTGCACTTCTGTAGTCCCTATCCGCTCCAATAAATTGGGATTCGTTTAAGCTGGCCATTTTTAGTCCCAAAGTACGACTCCAGCAAAAACGGCTCCTATCTCTTTTACCCTGTGTGTTGAAGAGATGTACTTTATCTCTTTTATTTTCCTATTTCTCATCTCCATTCCCTTAACAACCATCTTCTTCACCTGCTCTACAACGAATTTTTCCTCTTCCTTTGCAGAGAACTCCATAATAAGCCCGGCCTGGGAGTCGTCCTCAGGAATACCTATAGCTACGGCTGCGGAGATTATTTCTCCAGGTGTCATACTTGATATTGTCGCATACGCCACAGGTACGAGGGCGCCCTGGGGTAATGGGAGGGGAGGGTTTATCTCTTTACATCCAGGTGGAAGGATGCTCGACATCTTGACTATGTTTGTATCACCGATGCCGGATGCCATAAGAGCTCCATCGAACGCGTTGAGGACAGAGAAGCCTTCAGAGGAACCACTCACAAGAAAATATTTAGTTGGAGTTTTTACAATCATCTTCCCACCTCCTCAGTATAAAAGGTCTCATGGTTCCTTTTTTAAAAATTTGGTGGCGAGGAGACCCAGAGAAGCTGGGCCCTCTTTTTTTTTCTGTTCAATATGTAATGCTTTTTGTTTGCCCGGAAATAGAAGCACTCTCCCTTCTTCAACTTGTAGATCTTTCCCCCGTATATGAGCTCCACACTTCCCGAAAGAACAAACCCGAATTCCTCACCCTCGTGAGGCTCCTCATCTGGTGTCTTTTCCCCAGGATCGAGCTCGAGAAGGGCAGGATCCATCCGCCTCGTTTGAGCCGCAGGTACAAGGACCTTAAAGGATCTCACATTTTCCATCTCCATATCGACTCTGTCTTTGTGCTTGAATGTGATTTTCTCGTCAAATGTCTCGTCGAAGAATGTGGAAGGTTTTTCATCAAGGGCATCAAGTATCCCTATGAGACTTTCAACTGACAGTGATGTGAGATTTCTCTCAACCTGAGATATGAAACCCTTTGTAAGGCCAGCTCTTGTGGCAAGCTCTTCTTGCGTAAGGTTCTTAGCCTGTCTTAACATTCTTATTCTCTCTCCTATACTGACTTCCCGCATTGTAGCACTATAATTGTACCCGAAGTTTATATTATTAAACACAGGGCACAAACTTTTTGTCAAGTCAAATTTTATTTAACCAGTGGGTGCATTATGCTAAACTAAAAGGGAGCTTCAAATGAAGGGAAGATCCTTAATTTCCAAGTTTTTACTTGATAGAGGGGTGAAAGAGGTCTTTCTTGTGCCAGGTGTTCACATCCTCCCACTTATCGATTCTTTCGTCTCTTGCGGAATTTCTACCTATGTAGCCAGATGTGAGAGGGGACTCCTCTTCATGGCTGATGGTTACTCGAGAGCATCGGGAAAAACTGCAGTTGCAATTTTAACACCAGGTCCTGGCCTTGCGGTTGGATTAGTTGGCTTTATGGAGGCAATCTATTCGGAGACTCCTCTACTTTTGATTCATGTGGATGTAAATTCGGACGAAAAAGGCAGAGGCGTCCTACACGAACTGAGAGAACCAGAAAAGATGGTTGAGCCAGTCACAAAAAGCAGAATGAGGATAGAGGATGCAAATGACCTTCCAGAAGCCCTCGAGATGTCTTTTTTTCTTACAAAAGAGGGAAGACCTGGACCTGTCCTTCTTTCGATCCCATATTACGTCCTTGACATGGAAATAAGTGAGTTTCAATCGAAAGGATTTGAAAGAGGGGAAGATGAGGGGATAGAGAGGTTTTTAGAGGAGCTAAGTAGAATCCTTGCGAATAAGAAAAAACCCGTAATCATTGCGGGTTGGCAAATGATGACGAATATAGCTCAAGAATTGCTCGATGAGATATGTACGGAAGGAAACATCCCCCTCTTAACCACAACTGGAGGTAAAGGAGTTGTGGATGAGAGGAAGATTTACGCTTTTGGAAACTTAATACAGAAAGGGACGGTTAAAAGAATCTTAAAAGAGGCTGATATCGTCATTGCAATAGGAACGAGGCTTAGGAATGTGGACACAAGAAGGAGAGGAGTTGTAATTGGTGAACTCGTGCACATAGATAGCGATGAAACCTACTTCGGCAAAAACTACAGTCCTTCCCTTACTGGAAAGGGGGATCCTTCTCTCTTCCTAAAAGGTATAAGGGAGCTTCTTAAGGGAAGAAGATTCTACTGGGATTTGAACGCTCTTAAAGAGGCTTACAAAAACGAGATCGGGAGACTAAAAGAGAATGAGGGTTTCAGGATCGTAAGGGCAATAAGGGATTCTGTGCCTGAAGAGACCGTTACAGTTTGGGATCTAAACATACTCTCCTACTGGGCGGAGTATTACTTTCCAGTTTATAAACAGAGAAGCTTCTTTATGCCGAGGGGCTCCTCCTCCATATTCTTTGGTCTTCCAGCATCAATTGGAGCTAAAATTGCCAGAATGAATGAGCCTTGTCTTTCCGTATGCGGAGATGGAGGTATTTTAGCCTCAATAGGAGAACTTGCAACAATGGCAAAGTACAACCTTCCAGTTGTGATAATAGTCTACAACAACTCTAGCTTTGGCGTTCTTGAAAGGCTTATGAGTAATAGGTACAAGGTTTCAGGCTTCATGTCCCTTGAGAACCCTGATTTCTCAAGGCTTGCTGAGGCCTTTGGATTTAAGGCTGAAAGGGCAAAAAACGAAGATGAACTTTCAACCATACTTAGAAAGCGTGTAAGTTGGGATGAACCTTTTATTGTTGAGCTTTCTCTTCCTATTATTCCTTCGCCCTGGGAGGTCGAGCATCGTTGAAGATTGGTGGCCGTTATGTTAAAAAAATGTGTGCTAACCTTAAGGGTCGCTTTCGCTCAGATAAATCCCACATTGGGAGACATAAAAGGAAATGCAGGTAAGATCATTTCTTACATAGAAAGGGCTAAATCTTTTGGGGCAGACATTGTTGTTTTTCCCGAACTTTCCGTAACGGGCAGTCCTCCCAACGACCTTTTTCTTTTTGAGGGATTTGCTGAAAAAGTTGAAGAAGAGACAAACAAAATCTTATCCCATACCAAAGAAATAACAGCGATTGTCGGTTCTATTTGCGAGAGTGGCCCCTCTCTATTTAATACTGCTTACATTATGTCAGATGGGAGGCTTGCCGGTTTACATCGAAAAAGGGTATTGAAGGAGGATCTCCATTTTAACGAAAAAAGGTACTTTACACCCGGAGAAGACCCTTGCATTTTGGAGATGGAAGGAATCCAAATGGAATTGATGATTGGTGAGGAGATGATGGCTCATACTTCTAGGTGCGAGGTACCATTCCACATACTCATGGATTCCTCCTTTTACAGGGCTAATTTAGTTGAAGAGAGAAGAAGGAAGTTAAAAATGGTATTCCGGGATGGCTTACTTGGTTACGTTAACCTCATTGGAGGACAGGACGAATGGATATTTTACGGTGGCAGTTTTCTAATGAGGGAGGGAAGGATAGTCACAGAGAGCCCCCTCTTTAAAGAACACCTCCTTCTCTGTGAAATAAATGTTGAAAGGACTTGCCCTCTACCCCATGCTATATCGCTAAAAAGAGGATCATCAAAGTGCGCCCATTTTCCATCTCATGAAGAAAAGATAAAGCTCAGTTTTGAGGAAGAGATTCTGTCCGCTTTGATTTTGGCCACAGGTGACTACGTGAGAAAAAACGGTTTTAAAAGAGTCTTCATTGGACTGAGTGGGGGGATTGACTCTGCTTTGGTAACCTACATTGCTTCAAGGGCAGTGGGAAGCGAAAATGTAACCTGTCTTTTTATGCCTACACGTTTCACATCAAGGGAAAGTTACGAAGATGCGAGAAAGGTCGCTCAGAATATGGAGGTTGGGTTCATTGAAATTCCAATCGATGAGCTTTTTGAGTCATACATTCAGCTTTTAAAAAAATCCATGGGTGAAATGATCAGGGAAATAACAATCGAAAATTTACAGCCCAGAATAAGGGCCAACATTCTTATGGCCTTTTCTAACAATTTGGATGGGCTTGTTCTAGCAACCGGAAACAGATCTGAAGTTGCGACAGGGTACTGTACTCTCTATGGGGATACCTCAGGTGGCTTCTCTGTTTTGAGGGATGTCCCTAAGACTCTCGTCTATAAACTTGCAAAACACGTAAACAAAAAAGAGGGTTTTCCTATAATCCCTGAAAGAATCCTTCGAAAAGCTCCCAGTGCAGAACTCAAATACAACCAGAAGGATTCCGATGTGCTCCCACCCTATCCTGTCCTTGACGCAATCCTCGCTGAATTTTTCGAAGAGAAAAAAGGCAAAAAAAGGGGGAAAAGAGGATCTTTTGATCGAGAGACTTTAAATGAAACCTTAGACAGGGTACTCAAAAGCGAATACAAAAGGAGACAATCACCTCCCGGTCCGATCCTGTCCACAAGGACCTTTGGTAAAGAGATAAATTTGCCTATAACGAATCTTTGGAGGTACACATGACGGAATTGGTAAAAGAGTCCCTATACGATGGTACTTACACCATAATTCTCAACAGGCCAGAGAAGAGAAACGCGCTTGACAGTGAACTACTTAATGCACTCAAAAACTCTTTGTTGAACGTGGAGAAAAGTGACGCTCAAATAGTTGTTCTTAGAGGTTCAGGTGGTTTCTTCTGTGCTGGTGGAGATATAAAGGAATTTATTGGAGCCAAAGATCCCAGATCACGGATCGACTCTATGGCCCTCCTTCTAAATGAAATTGTAAAAGGAATAAGAACCTCTCGTTCTATCTGGATTTCAGTTGTTGAGGGAGGGGCAGTTGGAGCAGGAATGGGTCTTGCACTTTCATGTGATCTCACCATTGGAACGAAAGGATCTTACATGAATATGGGTTACAGAAGGATTGGACTTACACCTGATGCGGGTTTAAGCTTGTTTCTTTTTAGAGTTGTTGGAATGAAGCGCACAAACGAACTCTATCTCTTTTCTCGAAACATCTCTATGGAAGAGGCTAAGGAGATGGGTATTGTAAACTTCGTAGTTGAGGAGGAGAAGATAGAATCCTTTCTCAATGAAATGGTAGAAGAACTGAAAAAGCTCCCATCTCACATGATAAGGGCATACAAGGAGCTCGTAAACTCAACACTTTTTCCTGATCTTAAAACCCATCTTGAAAAGGAAAGGTTCTACGTTTCAGAAATGGCAGGCATGGAGGCCTTTAGGCAGATTGTAGAGAATTTCATTTCAAAAAGGGAAAGAAAATAATGCACGAATGGGCAGTTGCAGAAGCGATAGTGCTTAGTGTTCTCGACGAGGCAAAAAAAAATGGAATAAGATCATTGGAGAGAATAGTCATAAAAGTTGGGGAACTTCAGAAAATGGAGAAAGAGCTTTTATACGACGCTATTGAAGCAATCTTTGAAGAGCACGGATACAGAGTTAAAAGGGATCAGGTTTTGATTGAAGATGAACCTGCCGTATTCAAGTGCAATTTCTGCGGCAATAAATGGCCGTACTTAGTTGATTTCATGCCTGAAGAAGAGAAGGAGTATATACACTTTTTTCCTGAGGTTGCACATGGGTTTTTAAGGTGTCCTTCTTGTGGGAGTCCAGATTTTGAGATAGAGAAAGGCAGGGGGGTACTTATAGAGTCGATTTCTGGACAATCATGTTAGACCCGAGAATTTCCGTAATAGATAGAAGACTCTATGAGATCGGGAATATTATAGCTGTCTCAGGAGGAAAAGGTGGTGTTGGGAAAAGTACGGTCGCCTCGTTACTCTCACTTTTCCTCTGTGAAAGAAAAAAAAGCGTCGGTCTACTCGATCTCGATTTCTACGGACCCTCCACACACCTCATACTCGGAATAGATCAATTACGTGTAGAGGAGAGGATGGGAATTGTCCCCCCACGCATAAAGGGAATATCCTACATGTCCATCTCCCTTTTTACGAAGGGTAACCCTCTACCCATAAGGGGCAAAGACGTCTCAAATCTGATCATTGAGATCCTTTCAGCTACTATCTGGGGAAAGCTCGACTACCTAATCCTTGATATGCCTCCTGGTACTGGGGAGAGTACCCTAGATGTGCTAAGATTGATAAGGGATGCCAAATTCCTGCTCGTTACGATCCCATCTAAAGTGGCGCTAGAAGTATTAAAAAAGGAGCTCTCCATCCTAAAAGGGAAAGGGGTTTCTATAATGGGGGTCATCTTGAACCAAACAACCGACTCAACTTGGAACGGTACAATTGATGATGAGATAATTTTTATTGGATCCTTACCATACGATAGGGATTTTGAAAGGTCTATCGGATCTCCAGAAAGGATCATCCGCACCTCCCTTTACATGGAGGCAAAAAAGATTTTTGCGAGGACGATTTTAAAGAATGAGGAATAACTCGGAAGTAACTCGGTACGTAATAAAAATTCAAGGAACCGTTCAAGGTGTCGGTTTTAGACCTTACGTGTATAACCGTGCGATCGATCTAAATCTTAAGGGAAAGGTCTTCAATTCCAGTGAGGGAGTTGTTATAGACGTGGAAGGTCCATACGAGAATCTGGCTAAATTTTTAGAAACTTTGAAAAAAAACCCACCACCTTTAGCTAGGATAGAAAGCGTCGAGTTTAAAGAATTGCCCTTATTTAACTACCCCTCCTTTTTCATTGTTGAAAGCAGGGAGGAAGATGGGAAAAAGGCTCTAATTCCGCCTGATGTGGGAATATGTGAGGAGTGCAAAAGAGACATACTTAATGAGAAAGACAGACGTTACATGTATCCCTTCACGAACTGCACGAATTGCGGTCCAAGATTCACAATTGTCACATCAATTCCTTACGACAGAGAGAAGACTTCCATGAAGAAATTTAGAATGTGTGAAGAATGTGAGAGGGAATACCATGACCCCGAAGACAGAAGGTTTCATGCTCAGCCAATCTGCTGTCGTAAGTGCGGACCCAAGTTATGGGTAGTAGACAGAGGGGGGAATCTAGTTGCAGGTGAAAATGAGTGGCTTCATTTTGTTTGGGAGGTTTTAAAAAAGGGAAAAATTGTAGCTATAAAAAGTTTGGGAGGTTTCCATCTTGCCTGTAACGCAAAGGATGAGGAGGCAATAAGGAATTTAAGATTAAGAAAGAGAAGGCCAAGAAAACCACTCGCCGTTATGTGTAGAGATCTTGATACCGTAAGAAAGTACTGTTTTCTAAATGAGGAGGAGGAAGCTCTCCTGCTTTCAAGTTACGCTCCAATTGTTGTTTTAAGAAAAAGACCCGATTTCTCCCTTCCCGACAACCTCTCCCCTGGTATAAGTACCCTTGGAGTTATGCTACCCTATACACCTTTGCACGTTCTTCTCTTTTTAGGTCCATTTGATACATTGGTTATGACAAGTGGAAACGTCTCAGAGTTGCCCATAGTCATTGATAATGAAAAGGCTTTAGAGGAGCTTTCTCAGATCTGCGATTTTTTTGTCCTTCACGACAGGGATATAGTCAATAGGTGTGACGATTCCGTTGTAAAGATAGTGGACGGAAAAATTGGATTTTTCAGGCTATCTAGAGGATACGTGCCAAAACCAATCTCACTTCCTCTTTCTTCTTTCTTGCCTATTCTGGCTATAGGTGGAGAAATGAAGAATAACTTCTGTGTTGTAAAAGAGAACCGTGCATTCATGAGCCAGTACATAGGAGAAATAGACACGGAGGAGGGGAAGTGGAACCTCCTATCTTCCGTTCAGAATTTTCTTAGGCTTCTTAATTTGGAACCAGAAGTAATTGCTTTAGATTCCCATCCTGGATATCTTTCATCGGAAGTGGCACTTTCCATCCCTGCTAAAATGTACGTAAAATGTCAGCACCATCATGCTCATATGACAAGCTGTATGGCTGAAAACGGGATAGTGGAAGATGTGATAGGGGTTGTACTCGATGGGACAGGCTACGGTGAAGATGGAAATTTTTGGGGCTTTGAGATACTAAAAGGGAATTACAGTTCTTATGAAAGAGTTTTTCATCTTGCCTACTGTCCACTTCCAGGAGGGGAAATCGCAATAAAAGAACCCTGGAGGATGGCCACAAGTTACCTATACTTTTTCCTTAGGGAAGAAGGGATTTTCTATGGGGAGGAGATATTTGGGAGGGAAAGGGTAAGACCGATAGTGGAAATTATTGAGAAGAACTTCAACTCTCCCCTTACGTGCGGGTGTGGAAGGTTTTTCGATGCAGTATCAGCGATTTTAGGGATATGTGAAAAAAGTACTTACGAAGGTCAGGCGGCAATTGAACTTGGAGAGTTAGTGAGCGAGGCACATAAAAAGAACGTTGAAACAGACGATTTTTATCCGTACGAAATAAGAGAAGAGGTTATTTTGCCTGAAAAGACTATCCTCGCCATCATAAAGGACAAGGAAAAAGGTCTCTCCCCTTATCTTATATCCTTGAAATTCCACAATACAATCATCCAAATTGTAAAGGAATGCGTTGAGAAAGCATCGAGAAGATTCGGTATAAATAAGGTTGTGTTTAGCGGGGGTACCTTTCACAACGAATATATCCTCATAAAGCTGAAGAGGCTTTTATCTTCGAACGGGTATGAGGTCTATACACACGAGAAAGTTCCAACAAACGATGGTGGTATAGCCCTTGGACAGGCAATGATAGCACTGTCGAAGATATAGGAGGTTCTTTATGTGCCTTGGAATACCGGCCTTTGTTCTTGAAGTTAGGGAAGATGAAAAGTCGGCGCTCGTTGACTCTAACGGAGCAATATTCACAGTTCAAATAGGAATCCTCGATGAGAAAGTTAAGGAAGGGGACTGTGTTATAATTCACGCAGGTTTTGCAATAGGAAAAATAGAAAGGGAAGAAGCAGAAGAAAGGCGAAGGTTAATAGAGGAGATAATGGCATATGGAAAAATGGAATGAGAGCGATCTTTTGAGGGAAGTTATAAACCTGGCAAGAAAGGTCAGGGAAAGAATGGGAAGGAAAATAAAATTAATGGAGGTTTGTGGAACTCATACGATGGTAATTTCGAAAAGCGGTATAAGAGCCCTCTTTGCTGATTCAATTGAACTCTTGAGCGGACCGGGCTGTCCTGTATGTGTGACAGACCAGAGAGACATTGACAGAGTGATTTTTTTCGCACGGAAAAAAGGTTTAACTATATCAACATTTGGCGATATGATTAAGGTACCCGGAAGTTTCTCCTCATTAGAGAAGGAAAGGGCAAAAGGAGCAAATGTGGAAGTTTTCTATTCCCCACTCGATTCATTAAAGTACGCAGAAAAACACCCTGAAAGGGAGGTGGTCTTCATAGGTGTGGGATTTGAGACCACCGCGCCAATCGTATCCCATTCGATCCTCCTAGCAAAGGAATGGGGAATAAAGAACTTTTCAGTTCTTTCCCTGCACAAGACGCTTCCTCCAGCTATGAGAGTACTGCTCGATGATCCTGAGCTCTCACTTGATGGACTCATTCTACCAGGGCACGTATGCACAATTACTGGAAGGAAGGCTTTCGATTTTGTAGCTAGGGATTTCAATCTTCCCTCTTGTATCTCCGGATTTGAACCAGAAGATGTGATCGAGGCAATAGGAATGGTACTTTTGCAGATACTGAAAGGAGCACCTGAGGTTCAGATTGGTTATAGAAGGCTTGTAAAAGAAGAGGGAAATGTAAAGGCTCAAAAAATGATTGAAGAGGTCTTTGAACCATGTTCCGTTTCCTGGAGGGGTTTCGGAGAAATTCCGGAAAGCGGTTTAAGTATAAGGGAAGAGTATGCGGACTACGACGCATCAAGGAAATTTGAGCTGCCAGCAATAGAGATGGTAGAGAGGAAAAATGGATGCATATGCGGGGAAATAATAAAAGGGAAAAAGAAACCTCCAGAGTGTAAGCTTTTTGAGAAAGTTTGCAATCCTTCGGAGCCTTATGGCCCTTGCATGGTTTCGCAGGAAGGTGCATGTTCTGCCTATTACCATTTTGGGGTTTAGTAAATGGAAGATTTGATTCTCCTTTCTCATGGGGATGGGGGCCTTCTTACGCATAATCTAATAGAAAAGTACTTCGTCCCCCATATAGGGAATCCACTTCTTGAAAGCATGGATGATGCTACATCTGTGATTCTGAGAGGGAAAAGGGTTCTTATAACAACGGATAGCTACGTTGTAGATCCCATATTCTTCCCAGGAGGAGACATAGGGAAGCTTTCGGTTTACGGAACAGTTAACGATCTTTCAGTCTCAGGTGCAAAACCCCTCTACATTGCGGCCTCCTTTATAATTGAAGAAGGTCTTCCCCTATCAACTCTTGAAAGGGTCGTAATTTCAATGTCTGAGGCGTGTAGGGAGGCAAAGGTACAGATAGTAGCAGGGGATACAAAGGTTGTGGGAAAGAATCAGGCGGACAAAATATTCATAACCACTACGGGTGTGGGAGTCCAAATGGAAGGTGTGAAACTTGGAAAGAATTTAATCAAACCGGGAGATGAAGTGATAGTCAACGGGCCAATTGGAAATCACGGCCTATGCATACTCCTAAATAGGGGAAATTTCAGTTTCAAATCGAATATAAAGAGCGACTGTGCCCCCCTAAACTCGATCATTGAAAGGATACTTATGGAATTTGGAGAAGGTATCAAGTACATGAGGGATCTAACGAGGGGAGGACTTGCCACATGCCTAAAAGAGATTGCCAATTCATCTGGGATTATAGACATCTTCCTAGAGGAGGAGAAGATCCCCGTTGAAAAGGAAGTAAGGGGGGTCTGTGAGATTTTGGGTCTTGACCCTCTTTATCTTGCAAATGAAGGGAAGTTCGTGATTTTTGTCGAATCGAGCTTATCGAAAGATCTTCTTGATTTTATGAAAAATGGGCTTAACCTTAATTGGGCTTCCGTAATAGGTATCGTAAAAGAGGGAAGAGGCGATCTATTTATGAGGACGCAAATCGGGGGAACGAGGAGGCTAAACATGCTTTCGGGTAACCCTCTTCCGAGGATATGTTGAGAATTTTGACATGAAAGGAGGATTTCATGTGCAAAATATTAGATGTACGCGCAAGAGAGGTCCTTGACAGCAGAGGAAATCCAACCCTGGAGGTGGAAGTAACTGTTGAAAATGGGGTGAAGGGACGAGCCATTGTGCCATCAGGTGCTTCCACAGGAGAAAGGGAGGCTCTTGAGTTGCGTGACGGGGATGTGAAAAGGTACAAAGGCAAAGGGGTCCTAAACGCAATAAGAAACGTGGAGGAGATAATCGGACCGGAGATAAAAGGTCTTTGCGCGCTAGATCAGGCTCTAATAGATAACCGCCTAATTGAACTTGACGGAACAGAAAATAAAAGCAGACTCGGAGCAAATGCCATTCTTGGGGTATCAATGGCCGTCTGTCGGGCTGCCTCAAATTATCTTGGTCTTCCATTGTACAGGTACATTGGGGGTGTAAGGGGAAGGGAGATCCCTGTTCCACTCATGAACGTGATAAACGGAGGAGTCCACGCTGAAAACGATCTGGATATACAGGAGTTCATGATTGTTCCAGTGGGATCGAATCGTTTCAGAGAAGCTCTCCGAATTGGAGTTGAAGTTTTTCATACTCTAAAAGGAGTACTTAAGGAGAAGGGCCATTCAACAGGTGTGGGAGACGAAGGGGGGTTTGCTCCAATGCTGAAAAATGCTGAGGAAGCCCTCGACTTTCTCATGCTTGCAATAGAGAAAGCGGGATACAAACCTGGAGAAGACGTTCTTCTTGCCCTCGATCCGGCGGCAAGTGAGTTTTTTAAGGATGGCTTGTACTATCTAGATGGCAAGGTATTTGATAGTAAGGGACTGTGCGATTACTACGAAACTCTCATAGGGAAATACCCGATCATCTCCATAGAAGACGGTTTCGCTCAAAACGATATGGAAGGATGGAAGTTATTCACAAAGAGGTGTTCATCTAAGCTCCAGATAGTTGGTGATGACGTCTTCGTTACAAATCCAAAGATCTTCGTTGAGGGAATTAGGGAGGGGATCGCAAATAGCATCTTGATTAAGTTGAACCAGATAGGGACACTCACCGAAACACTAACGACGATCGAGATTGCCAAGAGGGCTGGTTATAGCTGTGTGATCTCCCACCGCTCTGGAGAGACTGAGGACACCTTTATCGCCGATCTTGCCGTTGCTACAAATGCGGGACAGATAAAGACAGGTTCTGCATCGAGAAGTGAAAGGATGGCAAAGTACAACCAGCTTCTGAGGATTGAAGAGGAGTTGGGAGACTACGCAATCTTTGGTGGAAAACAGGTTTTTTACAGTGTGAGATGAGGATTCTCAAATACGGAAAGAGTTTGGTCAGGTTCTCGATTCCCCTCAAGTGGAAGACTTTGGACCTAAAGGTTAAGAAAAGGAGGGCTCTTCACCCTTTAGAGGAGGTTTTCTTCAAGCAACTCGAAAGTCCAATAGGGGAAAGGCCATTCTCATCTTGGATTAAGGATTTTAAGAAAGTTCTCGTTGTTGTTCCTGACATAACCAGGTACGCGGGTGTTAATTTGCTACTTCCATTACTCTGCGAGAAGTACCTCCTAGATAAGGATGTGACTATCCTTTTTGCAATAGGAAATCACAGGAAACACAGTGAAGAAGAGAAAAAGGAGATCTTGACAGAGGATATTTACCGGGCCTTTCCTTCACTAGATCATGACTGCTATTCAACCTCATCCTTATCCTTCTTTGGAATGACAAAATCTGGTATACCCATCTACCTTAATTCGGCCCTATCCTATGCTGACTGCGCAATCCTTTTCGGTTCAATAAACTTTCATTATCTCGCTGGCTTTGGAGGAGGAAGGAAGGCTATAATACCCGGCATAGCAGGCTACGAGACTATAATAGGCGTTCACAGGATGGTATTTTCTGAGAAGGGAAAGCATCCGATGGCAAAGCCGGGAGTTCTAGCAGGTAATCCAATGCACGAAGAAATAATGTCCGGGATAAGGAACGTAAATAAGCCACTTTTCCTGATAAATACAGTAGTCGACGATTCAAAGATAGTGGCGATTTTTTCAGGAAATATAGAGCATGCCCACATTTTTGGCTGCAACTGGTATCTAAAAAGGTACAGTGTAAAGTTGAAGGAGAAGGCTGACGTTGTGATAGCCTCTTGTGGAGGATACCCTAAAGATATAAACTTCATTCAAACTCACAAAACGATTGAACACGCTGTGCGTAGCGTAAAGAGCGGTGGCTTTTTGATCGTACTTGGTGCCTGTCAGGATGGGATTGGAGACGACTATTTTCTTAAGTTTTTTGATTATGGGAGTAGCGAAGAGATGGAAAAAGTCGTTAAGGAGTCTGACAAGGTCTATTCTCAGACTGCCTACGCCACAAAACTTAAGGCTGAGTACTGTAAAATAGTGCTTGTCTCTGAACTTCCTGAGAATTGGGTTCTGAAGATGGGTTTGATTCCGAAGAAAAACATAGATGATGCTATTCTTCTTGCCGATTGTGGAAAGGAAAAGACGTGCTATATAGTGCACGATGGTTCCAAGCTATTACTTTTGCACGAAGGAGGAGAATATGGAGTGTAACATTGAGAAAAACAGAAGTTTATGTACTTGTACTTATGAACCCTGTTCCAAGAAGGGTAGATGCTGCGAGTGCGTTGAGTACCACAGGTCAAGAAGAGAGATACCTGGATGTTTCTTTTCAAAAGAGGCCGAGAAAACGTATGACAGATCAATTAGGAGATTTATAATGGATAACACTTAAAGATTCACAGGTACTCAGGCTCTCTAACTATAAGCTCCTTGCTTTTTAAATCCACGGAGATTATGAATCCCTCCACCATCGGGATGAGTACCTCTCTTTTGCCTACAACATCGAGAACATGATGAGTCCCGGTGTTTATCACCTCTTTTACCCTTCCGAGGAGATCCCCCCTTTCATTTTTGACTTCCATATCCATTATCTGGTAAATGTAGTACTCACCCTCTTCAAGTTCAGGAAGATCCTCTTCCCTAACGTAGAGGACCTTCCCCTTTAGTTTTTCCGCACTGTCGCGATCCTTGATTTCTTCAAATTGGAGAATGAAAGTCGAACCCCTAATTCTTACTCTTTTAAGGGTTAGTCGGGATTTTTCACCTTTCTCATCGTGGTACAATGAGGTGTATTTGAGAAAATCCTCGTACACCTCATTGTAATACTGGAATTTAACCTCTCCCTTTATACCGTGGGCAGATCTAATCCGGCCAACCGGTATATAGAGGCTCATTCAATTATTTCGAGTACAGCTCTCTTTTTAACCTTAGTTGAGGCTGCACTCAGAATGGTCCTCATCGCCCTTGCCGTTCTTCCCTGTTTCCCAATAACCTTTCCGAGGTCTTCCTTGGAGACGTTGAGCTCGATCACAGACGTTTTTTCTCCCTCGATTTCCGAAACTTTAACCTGATCGGGATGATCCACCAATGCCTTTGCAATGTACTCGATCAACTCTTTTAACACGGCTCCACCTCCATCCATATTATTTTGATAGTTCGCTCAATATCCCTTCTTTTTTGAAGATGTTTTTTACCGTCTCAGTAGGACGGGCTCCTCTTTTGTACCACATAAAAATCTTTTCCCTGTCAAGAGTGATCTTCTCCGGGTTTTGAAGTGGATCGTAAGTCCCCACCTTCTCGATAAATCTTCCATCCCTTGGGGCTCTCGAGTCAGCAACAACGATCCGGTAAAAAGGTCTTTTTTTCGTTCCAAAGCGAGCAAGCCTGAACCTTATAGCCAATTTTACACCTCCTCAACGAAAGAATATCCCCGGCTTGAACCCTTTTAATTCTCCCCTTGTCAGTTTTCTCATCAGCTTTTTTAGCTCGTTATACTTCCTTAGGAGTTCATTTACGTCTTGAACGGTCGTTCCACTGCCTTTTGCAATTCTCAGTCTTCTGCTTCCATCTATTATTTGGGGATTGAGCCTTTCCTTTTTAGTCATCGAATTCAAAATGGCTTCCATTTTTTTCAGTTCCTTTTCCGTTTCGGAGAGATCTAAACTACTTCTAAACTTTGAAAAACCCGGGATCATACTGAGTATCGACTCAATAGAACCGAGCTTTTTTACCTGTCTTAGCTGTTCCCTGAAATCTTCAAGGGTGAACTGATCGGTACGAAGCTTCCTCTCCAATTCCTTTGCCTTCTTTTCCTCAAATGCCTCTTGAGCCTTTTCAACAAGGGAGACTATATCACCCATTCCAAGGATCCTTGAAGCTATCCTTTCGGGATGGAACTGTTCCAAACAGTCAAGTTTTTCTCCCGTTCCTATGAACTTAATTGGTTTACCAGTTACCGCCTTGATCGAAAGAGCCGCCCCTCCCCGTGCATCCCCATCCATTTTTGTCAGTATAAAGCCTGTTACGCCTATTTTCTCGTCAAAAGCCTTTGCAATGTTTAAAGCGTCCTGACCAGTCATACCATCAACAGTTAAGAGAACCTCGCAGGGGGATATGGCCTTTTTCTGTTCGACAAGCTCCTCCAGTAAATCTTCATCGATGTGGAGTCTTCCCGCAGTGTCAAATATGAGGACATCACTATAGGTCTTTATCGCATACTGCCTGGCATCCTTACATATTGATAGGGGGTCTTTTTGGCCCTCAAAAGAGAAGAAAGGAACATCAATCTGAGAAGAAATTTTTTTTAGTTGTTCCATTGCTGCCGGACGGCGAGTATCTGTAGAGATGAGAAGAGGTCTTTTCCCCTTTTTTCTCAAAAAAAGGGCCAACTTTCCCGCTGTGGTTGTCTTTCCTGAGCCCTGAAGTCCGATTAACATTATAGGATGAGGAGGAGGCCCGCCAAGATTCAAAGGGGAGTGTGAACTTCCAAGAAGTTGGGTCAACTCATCGTACACTATCTTGATGAATAGCTGACCTGGGGTTATGCTGGTTAAGACTCCCTGACCTATCGCCTTCTCCTTTACCTTTTCGAGAAAATCTTTAACAACCTTGTAGTTCACATCCGCTTCAAGTAAGGCTATCCTCACATCCCTTAGGGCCTCTTTTATATTTTCCTCTGTGAGCTTACCTTGACCTTTTATCTTTTTGAATAGGGTTTCGAATCTCTCTTGGAGTCTTTCAAACATGACTGAATATCTTAATAGAAAAGCCCACAATAGTCAACAACGGGATTGAAACGGAGGATCGGATTCGTGTATTATTTTTTCGAAAGGAGAGGAAATTTATGAACAATAAAATGAAGGTTTTGGTTGGCTTGTCCTTTTGTCTCATCTTTCTTTTCGGTTTCATACTTGGAGTTCAGGGCAAAAGATCCGATAAGCACCTCCCAGAAGGTGAAATGTACGAATATCTGAGAACCTTTTCCCACGTGATAGAACTCGTAAAGAAAAACTACGTTGAAGAGGTCAATGACAGGCAGATAGTTTATTCCGCTATAAAAGGGATTCTTGAGTCCTTGGACCCTTACTCAGCCTTTCTCGATTCGGAAATGTACAAAGAGATGCAGACAGAAACAAAGGGAGAATTTGGAGGAATTGGGATAGAGCTCACCATAAAGGACGGATTTCCAACTGTCATCACTCCAATAGAGGATACCCCAGCAAGCAAAGCAGGGCTCAAACCTGGTGATCACATTATTAAAATAGATGGTAAGCCAACAAAAAACATGGGCCTCCTCGAAGTTGTAAGAATGATAAGGGGAGAGAAGGGAAAGGCGGTAACACTGACAATAATGAGGGAGGGATTCACCGTCCCCCAGGATGTGACGATTGTAAGGGACATAATAAAGGTAAAAAGCGTTAAGTTCAAAGTACTGGAAGATGGATACGGATACGTAAAGATAACCCAGTTCCAGGAGAGGACCTTTGAGGATTTAAAAAAGGCCTTTGCTGAGCTTAAAAAGAATGTTAACCAGCTTAAAGGGGTAGTTCTCGATTTGCGAAATAACCCGGGTGGCCTCCTAGACCAGGCAGTGGCAGTAGCAGACGGGTTTATTACGCAGGGTCTTATAGTGTCGATAGAGGGAAAGAATAGGGAAAACAAGATGAGGTTCTTCGCTGAAAAGGAGGATGTTTATTTTGGGCCTCTCGTTGTACTTGTGAATGAGGGAAGTGCTAGTGCTTCAGAGATTGTGGCAGGGGCTCTCCAGGACCACAAAAGGGCTATAATCGTTGGAACAAAAACATTTGGGAAAGGTTCCGTTCAGACCATTTTCCCTTTAGGGGATGGTTCGGCAGTAAAACTTACAACGGCGAAGTACTTCACTCCAAAGGGTAGGTCCATACAGACGGAGGGTATAACCCCAGACATAACAATTGGAGAGAGCTTCCATAAGGCAAAAGTCCAGGATCGTCAAAAACAGAAGGATCAAGGAGAAAAAAGGGAGATTAGAAGAAACGGGGATTCAGATTCGAAAACAGACGGAGAGGACCTCCAGCTGTACGTTGCGCTCCAGATACTGAAAAGCTGGGACTCTCTGAGGGGGAAATAGGTTCTCCTATTTTGCCGTATGATCTTCAATTCACATCTTTATCTTTCTGAGAAAGAGGCAATACAGTCCTTTTTTCATCCCCCTCTTTTTTCAACATGTGAGAATGACCCTCAAAGAAAGCACCTTCAGAAACGGTAAGTCTTGGGGTTGAAATATCGCCCCTTACTTGTCCACGAGATTTTATTTCTACTATTTCGCTTGTCCTTATATTTCCCTCAACCTTTCCGTCTATGATAGCACCCCTCGAATTTATGTTTCCCTTTATAGATCCTGTTTCTCCAAGTATGACCCAATCTGCATCCACATTTCCCTCAACCTGACCGTCTATGCGGGCTAATCCCTTTGTAACAAGATCACCCTTCAGTTGAGTTTTAGGACCTATTATTACCTCTATTTGCTGCTTATTCTTTATAAACATTCCCTTCCCACGCCAAATATCTCTCTGGATTGACAGGTCTACCGTTTTTCCAGACTTCGTAATGGACGTGAGGTCCTGTTGTGTCTCCCGATGAGCCAGAAATGGCGATAACATCTCCCCTTTTAACTCTTTGACCTACTGTTACAAGGTTCTTCTTATTGTGGGCGTAAAGAGTGGTAAAGGAATGTCCGTGTTCGATTACAACGGTGTTACCCTTTCCGTATGACCAGCCAGAATACACAACTATACCGGATGCTGTAGCCCGGATTGGAGTTCCTTCTGGAACACTTATATCTATTCCGGAGTGGAAGGAATCACTTTTCGTTAATGGATGTTCCCTTGAGCCGAAACGGGAAGTTATCTTCCCCCGAACCGGCCAACCAATGGGAGTTGAAAAATATCTGTCCTTTTCTTCCCTTAAGTACTTTTTTATCTCCCATACACTTTCAATTGCCTTATCAATCTCCCTCTTTATAGACTGGATGTCTGTGGAATCAGTGTCGGAATCTTCAATGGTCTCAAAGATCTTTTTTTTAGATCTAAGTGCAAGGAGTCTTGCAAGCTCATTCTGAGTATCGTTGAGAGATTTCACTTTTGTGTTCAACGATTCAAACTCACCTTTGTAATACTCAACCATCCTCTTCATCCTTCTGTATTCAATCGACTTTGTGGCAGTTGAGAACGTGTAAAGAACACCAACCAGGAAAAAAGTGAATAGAAAGAGAAGTAGGCAAAATGGGATTTCTATTTTTTTAGGCTTCATCTTTGCATGAGGGACAACCATTATGGTTATGGGAAGGAGGGAGATTTTGAAGATGCGCCTAATCCTCTTTAAGCTCATACCCCGGTTTTAGATTGTCTCTACCACGGTCATCTGAAAAAGTCCAGAATTTTCAGTTTCTTGATATTTTCCCCCCTTTCCTTTATCATTTTTGTAAAAAAAAGGAGGTTCGTATGGAGCCTATAAAGGTAAAGGAGGACCTTTACTGGGTTGGAGCGATAGACTGGGGTGTTAGGGATTTTCATGGTTACGTGACGAGAAATGGCACCACCTACAACAACTATCTCCTTTTGGACAGAGATATAACCCTTTTCGATTCCGTTCATAGAGACTTTTTCAGTTACAGCATTGACAACGTAAGAAGGATAGTGGAACCGAATAAGATAAAAAATTTCGTTATAAATCACATAGAGCCAGATCATCTTGGAGCTTTTGAAGCTTTTTTGAGGGAGATGCCCAACTGTAAAATTTACATAACGGAGAGAGGGAAAAAAGGACTTGAGAGAATGTTCAACGTTGAACCATCAAGAGTGAAGGTAGTTAAAACAGGTGAGATCTTAAATACTGGGATCTACAATCTCCTTTTCATTGAAACACCCATGCTCCACTGGCCCGACTCGATGGTTACATACGTAAAGGAGTTAAGGACACTAATTTCACAGGACATATTCGGTATCCATTTCGCCTCAACATGCAGATTCGATGACGAATTTGTGGAGACTTACTCTTCCTTTGAGCTTGAAGATGCAGTTTACGATTACTACGCCAATATACTTATGCCCTTTGGAAACCTTATAAAGGCAAAGATTGAGGAGCTAGGAAAATTGGGGGTAGATTTAGAGGTCATAGCTCCAGATCATGGTGTAGTTTGGAGGAAGGATCCAAAGAAGGCCATAAATATTTACCTGGATCTGGCAAATTGTAAATCAGAGATGGGCGCAATTATTGTTTACGATACTATGTGGGGTACGACAGAACGAATGGTCTTTCCAATTATGAGGGGAATTGCTGATGAGGGTGTAAGAGTGAAAGCCATTAAGCTTAGATCTACCCCCTCAAGTTACGCAATAAAGGAAGTCTCAAAACTTAGGGGTCTGCTTGTGGGAACCCCGACTTTGAACAATTCCATGTTTCCATCTGTTGCTGAATTTCTGCACCACCTTTTCGGGCTAAAACCGAAGATGAAAATAGCAGGAGCTTTCGGAAGTTACGGATGGTCAGGAGGAGCGGTAAAGGAGGCTTATGAACTTCTGAAAAAAATGGGTTTGGAAACAGTGGAACCAGGCGTAGAGGTGAATTACGCTCTAAGAGATGAGGATGAAAAAAGGTGTTACGATTTTGGGAAAAATTTTGCAAGAAAATTGAAGGAATTTGAGGTTTAAAATGAAGAGTGATGATTTAGTCCCCTTTTTTTTCTCGAAGAGGGTGAGGAAGGAACTGTTGAGGAGATTTTAGGCGGAGAGCGCCTTCTCACTAGGCTTGCCGGACTCGGAATAACGGAAGGAGTCGTAAAATTTACGAGAGTTGTTCTGGGAAGGGGAGAGGCGAAAAAGATAATGGTCAAAAGAAGTGAAAAAAGGGAGGAGAGAAAGAGGGAAAGGAAGTACTTACTTGTTGCCCTTGCCGGCCAGCCCAATGTTGGTAAATCCACCGTTTTCAACGTTCTCACAGGGCTTTCCCAACATGTCGGTAACTGGCCTGGAAAGACCGTTGAAAAGAAGGAGGGGATTTACGAAAAAGACAATCTGATCATGAGGATCGTTGATCTTCCTGGAACTTACAGTCTCAGCTCTTTTTCTGAGGAGGAAAGGATCGCAAGGGACTTTATCCTGAGAGAGAAGCCCGACGTTATCGCACTTATAGTGAACGGAGCCGCACTGGAAAGAAGCCTTTACCTTCTTTCCGAGCTTTTACTCCTCGGTCCTCCTGTTGTCTTAGCTGTAAATATGCTCGATGTTGCCGAGGCACAGGGAATAAACATAGACGTTAAGGCACTAAGAGATTCTCTTGGCATACCTGTTGTTCCTATGGTTGCGTCAAAGAACAGGGGAATTAGGGAGCTTGTGCAGGAGATAGAGAATCTTACTGAAAAAAAGACCTTTTAAAAACCTAGGATGCCAGAGGTTGCAAAGAATCATGCGGAGATCTTTCATAAATTGACAGACCTAAAAGTTGGTGCGCAATTAAGCTTATGGAGGGAGATAAAGATGTGATAGAGGAGATGGAGAGGACTATCCCTCCCGATGTTTGGAGCCAAATAAAGAGCACACTTTCCGAGCACGAAGATGCTTTGAGGGCAGTTGTGGGTGGAAGGTACGATTGGATAGAGGATGTGACCAGGTCTGCAATAAAGAGGTTCAGGCGGGGCCAGGTTTTAATGACTGACAGAATTGACCATCTTCTTACAAACCCCCTAGTTGGAATCCCTGTCCTTATCTGTGTTCTTGGCCTGATCTTTTTGACCACGTACAAGATCGGTCTTCCACTCCAAAGCCTTTTGGAAAACCTATTTGTTCAATTTGGTAAGACTCTCGAGCCAAGGCTTGGATCATTCGATGGATGGTTTAGAGGACTCATACTTGAGGGAGTGATAGGAGGGGTCGGTTCTGTCCTCTCCTTTATCCCCATACTCTTCATTTTTTTTCTCGCCCTTGCACTTCTTGAGGATACAGGATACATAGCAAGGGTTGCATTTGTTATGGACAGATTCATGCATATAATGGGATTACATGGGAAGAGTTTCTTGCCCCTTTGTGCCTTGCGTGGGTAGGCTTGGGGTTTTAACCTTTCTTGCTGGAGCGGTCTTCTTTGAGAAGGCCCCCTTCATCATGTGGCTCCTTGTAACAGTAAATATTGCTGTCCTTGTAATTTTCGGTCTCCTCTTAAGCCGGTTTTTAAAGTTAGAGCCAATCCCCTTTATCACAAACCGAACCTAAAAAACGTTTTGAACACAGTTTCACAAAGGATCCTTTCCTTTGTTAAAAGGGCCGGAAGTATCATTCTTATCTTTTCAGTTTTCCTATGGCTCTTCTCCACCTTTCCGGGAAAGACAGTTGAGGAAAGCTACCTTGCAAAATTGGGAAAAGGTTTGGAGAAAGCTGGAAGTTACATAGGTCTGGACTGGAGGCTGACGGTTGCCCTTATATCGAGTGTGATTGCAAAAGAGAACAGCGTAGCTACCCTTGGAGTACTTTATGGAGCGGCAGATGAGGGGTTAAGGAAAGTCATCAGAGAGAATGTGAGCCCTGCCTCCTTACTCTCCTTTCTCGTCATACTTATGCTCTTCATTCCATGCATTCCCACAACAGCCGTTCTAAAATCTGAGATGGGAAGCTGGAAGTACTTTTGGCTGTGGATTTTTGGCGTATAGAATTGGTGTTCTAGTGAACCTTTAATTTACTCTTTCACATCCATTTTAAGTCTAAGGCCAACTTCCTTCTTTTCCGCTTCTTCCTTTGAAATTTGAGCCATCTTTATTCTTAGCCTTACGTCATTTGGACTGTCAGCGTAAGCAATAGCGTTATTCTGATCTATCTTTCCTTGCCTATACAACTCGAATATGTGTTGGTCGAATGTCTGCATCCCCTCATTGTAAGATTGAGCCATTGTCTCTTTTAAAAGGCCTATCTCACCCTTAAGTATGAGGTCCTTGACCCTTGGTGAATCGAGCAGAATTTCAACGGCAGCCACCCTTTTTCCATCGACACCTGGTATGAGCCTTTGAGATATGATTGCCCTTAAATTTAACGAGAGTTGCATGTATATCTGGAAGTGCCTCTCTGTGGGAAAGAAATTAATGATCCTCTCAATTGCCTGATTGGCGTTGTTTGCGTGAAGTGTGCCCATGCAGAGGTGGCCTGTCTCAGCGAAGGTAATAGCATGCTCCATTGTCTCCCTGTCCCTTATCTCACCTATAAGTATCACATCTGGTGCCTGTCTTAGAGTGTTTTTTAGGGCATTGAAAAAGGAGTGGGTGTCAAAGCCAACCTCCCTCTGAGTTACAACGCTCATCTTGTGCTCGTGGACGAACTCTATAGGGTCTTCAATTGTGACTATATGCCCTCTCTGGTTAGAATTCCTGTAATCTATCATTGCGGCAAGGGTTGTGGACTTCCCACTGCCAGTACCTCCAACGACGAGTACAAGGCCCCTTTTACTCATCGCTATTTCTTTGAAGATCTGCGGCAGACCAAGCTCATCTATAGTTTTTATTTTTGTCTTTATCTGTCTTATCACAAGACCGATATAAGATCTCTGCCTGAATATGTTGACTCTGAATCTTCCGAGCTCTGGATAGTATAGGGCCAAATTCATCTCAAGTTCTCTTAAAAACTCATCCTTTTGTCTCTCGTTCATTATTGAGAAGGCTATCTTTTCCGTATCTTCTGGGGTTAGTGGTTCCTCATCGTAAGGGAGAGTTTCCCCTTCAATCCTGAACATGGGAGGGACACCAACTGTAAGATAAATGTCGGAGGCATCCTTTTCCACCATGTATTGAAGGTATTTTTTAATCTCCCTTTCCATAGTTACCTCCCGGGAGGTAGGTAGAATGCAACCTCTTCCCTTGTTACCAGATTCTTTGCCAAAAGTTCCTGGACAGCTACTTCCATTGTCTGCATACCTATTGCTCTGCTCGTCTGCATTATTGAGGGAATCTGAGCTATTTTTGCCTCTCTGATTAGGTTCCTTATTGCAGGAGTTCCCAGCATGATTTCAAAGGCCGCAACCCTTCCCTTCCCATCTTTTCTTTTAAAAAGGGCCTGTGAAATAATAGCCTGAATCGACTCAGCGAACATTGCTCTCACCTGAGCCTGCTGAGCCGGTGGAAAGACGTCTATGATTCTGTCAACGGTCTTTGGGGCACCCATTGTATGAAGGGTTCCGAAAACTAGATGGCCAGTTTCTGCGGCTGTTAGAGCGAGTGATATGGTCTCTAAGTCCCTCATTTCTCCAACCAGAATCACGTCCGGATCCTCGCGCAATGCACTTCTTAATGCATTTGCAAAACTCTTCGTATGGGGTCCAAGTTCTCGCTGGTTTACTAAGCAGTTTTTTGATTTGTGAACGAACTCGATTGGATCCTCTATTGTGAGGATGTGTCCTTTTTGCTCGGTATTGATAAAATCTATAATTGCCGCAAGGGTCGTTGATTTTCCACTTCCAGTTGGGCCTGTAACAAGGACAAGACCCTTCTCAAGTCTGGCGATGTCCATAAGGACTTTTGGAAGATTGAGCTCCTCAAAAGTTGGAATTTTGGTCGGAATCGTTCTAAAAACAGCAGCCTCACCCCGCAACTGCCTAAACACATTTACCCTGAACCTTGCTATATCCCCTAAGGCAAAGGAGAAGTCGAGTTCCAGATTCTCCTCGTATATCTTTCTCTGCTGATCATTCATTATATCGTAGATCATTCTATGAACCTCATCCTTGTCTAGTGGCGGCATATCAACTTTCACCATATCTCCGTGGATCCTTATCATAGGGGGTTCACCTGCGGAAAGGTGGAGATCTGACCCTTTGTTCTCGACCATAAAAATTAAAAGTTCAGAAATATCCATCTTTACCTCCCCGAATAGGAGTTTTCCAATTCTTCAATTTCTCCAAAATCTGGCAAATCGTCCAGGTTTTTTAGACCGAAATATTCGAGAAACCGATCTGTTGTTTCAAATAGGAGGGAGGAGAGCGGCTTCTTTCTTCCCGAGACCTTTATGAGCTTTCTTTCGAGTAACTCCCTCAAAGCCCTCGATGAGTCCACACCCCTCATCCTATCTATCTCCTTTTTTGATACGGGCTGCCTATATGCAACTATGGCAAGGGTCTCGATCAGTGGTTTTGTTAGAAATGGCTTCCGAGATTTTACGAATCTTTTGAGATAAGAGCCGTATTCTGTCTTCGTCCTCATCTGGTAACCCCTTGCTACTTCCACAATCTCAATTGGCCCCCCTTTTCTTGTGTACTCTTCTTTTAGGGCCCTTATCGCATAAAGAATATCCTCCTTCTTAAATTCTGGAAGCTTCTTGGAAATTACGTTCAAGGAAAGAGGCTTACTACTAACAAAAAGTACGGCTTCCAAAATTGATTTAAGATCCATCCTTTAAAATCGCAGAAATTTTTTAACCTCCTCCTCTATTTCCCCCTTCTGCTCAGGGAAGAGAAACCACTTTACCCCCTTCTCCTTTGAGAACCAAACGAGTTGCCTCTTCGCGTAGTTGCGTGTCCTCTTTTTAATTATTTTTACCATATCTCCGTATTCGAGTTCACCCTTTATGTAACGTATTATCTCTGCGTAACCTATTCCCTTAAAAGGTTTCAAGTCCTCGCTATACCCAAGAGAAAGGATACCTTTTACCTCCTCAACCCAGCCATCCTTGATCATCCTTTCTACCCTTTCCCCTATTCTAGAATAGAGTTCCTTCCTCTCCCGCTTTAAACCTAAGAATAAGGCATCGTACCTTGGGTTTTTGAAACCGTGGATTCTCTCCCATTCTGACATTTTTTTCCCTGTAATCTCGTAGACCTCTAAAGCCCTCACAACCCTTATCTTATCTTTTGGACTGATCCTTCTTGCGTATTCTTCATCTATGCTTGATAACCTTTCATAAAGAGAGAGAGGGTCTCTCCTATACTCATCGTAAAGTCTTCTCCGAATGTCCTCATCTTTTTTTGCCTCGAAAAGACCGTAAAGAAGTGCTCTTATGTAAAGGCCTGTTCCACCAACAACTATTGGGATTTTGCCCTTCTTAACGATACTATCTATGGCGTTGTCCGCCAGGTCAACGAATCTCTTTGCGTCAAAAGGCTCATCTGGATCTACAACGTCTATGAGGTGATGAAGAATCTTTTTCCTTACACTTTCCTTTGGTTTGGCGGTACCTATATTGAAATGCCTGTAGACCTGCATTGAATCTGCGTTAACTATTTCTCCGTTAAACCTCTTTGCCAGATAAAGACCGAGATCTGATTTTCCCGAGCAGGTAGGACCACCTATCACTATTATTTTTTTCAGTTCTGAGCTTGCCACAGAAAGATATTATCACATGCCTATAGCGCAAAGGAACTGCAAAGGCAAAGACGAAATTTGGATTTTTATTAGGCTGGCGTATTAAAATATAGAAAGTTCAATGCACACTGTAAGAATTCTACTGATCCTCTTTTTACTTCCCTCGCTATTAGGTGCAGGGTTTGCCTATTCCCTATTGAACTACCTTGAGATCCCAGACGTAAAACAGCTTGAGAATTTTACTCCAAAGTCGGCAACAAGGCTCTACGCTGATTGTGGAACGCTTTTCGCAGAACTTTTTACAGAGAAGAGAATTCCAATTCCTTTGAGTCAGATGCCGAAACATCTAAGAGACGCCTTTATTGCCGCAGAGGATGTAAGGTTTTACAAGCATTTTGGCATAGATTTGAGGGGCATTTTGAGGGCAACGTGGAATAATATTAGGAAAGGGAAAATTGTGGAGGGGGCCTCAACCATAACCCAGCAGCTTGCCCGCAATCTCTTTTTAACTCCGAAAAAAAGCCTAAAGAGAAAGATAGAAGAGGCAATTTTAGCCATTGAGATGGAGAGAACGTACTCAAAGGACGAAATCCTGGCAATGTATTTGAACCTCATATACCTTGGTGAGGGTTGTTACGGAGTTGAAGCGGCAAGTTACACGTATTTTGGAAAGAGAGCAAAGGATCTAACATTAGAAGAATCTGCAACGCTTGCTGCCCTAACAAAATCTCCTTCAATACTTTCTCCCTTGAAGAACCCTGAAAGAGTTTTGATGAGAAGGAACCATGTTTTAAAAAGAATGTACGAGGCAGGCATGATAAGTAGGGAGGAATTCGAAAAAGCCGTCCTTTCTCCACTTAAGGTAGTTCCTCAGCGGATACATGAAAAGAAGATGGGTTACTTCATAGAGTATGTCAAGTCGATTCTAGAGGATTACGTGGAGAGAGAGGATCACATTTTCACCGCAGGAATGAATATAAAAACTACTGTGAATCTAAAGATGACTGAGTACGCATACGAGGCCATCTCAAAGGGATTAAAACTTTATAAAGAAAGGCATCCAGGGGTAAAGGAACTTCCACAGGTTGCACTTTTGGCAGTTGAAGTGAAAACTGGAGATATAAAGGTGATGATAGGGGGGAGGGACTTTTCCACTTCCCCGTTTAACCGCGTATGGCAGGCAAAAAGGCAGCCTGGTAGCGCTTTCAAACCTATCATTTACCTTGCAGCGCTTGAGAAGGGATTTTCAACGGATCATATCCTTCTCGATGCTCCAATCTCTTACACAAACCCTTACACGAAAAAGGTCTGGACACCGAGGAACTACAGGAACGAGTATCACGGATATGTGACTATGAAAAGAGCATTGGAGTTATCCCTTAACACAGCCACAGTAAGACTCCTTGAAGCAGTTGGAATAGAGAGCGTTCTTGACATGGGAAGAAGGCTGGGGATCGAAAGCCAGCTTAGCCCTAACCTTTCCATTGCTTTAGGCACATCAGAGGTTAGCCCTATTGAGCTCGCTCAGGCTTACCTCACTATCGCTAGAATGGGCTCAAGAATACCCTTGAGAGCCGTAAAGGAAATTACCAACCTAAATGGTGAGACTCTATTTGTGGCCTTTGATCCGGAAGGAGAAGCGGTGGTTGACGAGGAAGTAGCATACAAACTTATCACAATGATGGAAGGTGTAATAAAAAATGGGACCGCCAAAAAGGCGGCTACTCTCCCATATCCACTGGCTGGAAAGACCGGGACTACAGATGACTTCCGTGATGCCTGGTTTGTTGGATTCTCTTCAGATCTTCTCTGTCTTGTCTGGGTTGGATACGATAGGGAAAAGGTGCTTGGACCTAATGAGTCTGGAGCTCAGGCCGCACTTCCCATATGGATCGAGTTCATGTCAAAGGCTCTCCCCCTTTACGAAAACAAGGAATTTAAAATAAAAAAGGACAAATCTTGATTTTCCCATCTGTAGATCTGATAAAGACGGGTGTATGTGAAGAGATTGGCCTTAGGGAAAGCTACGAGGATAGTTACGCCATATACAGAGTCGAAAACCTCTCCTTTTTCAGTGCGGAAATATACGATGGGCATGGGGGGCATAAAGCGGCGGAGATTGCATCCGAGATGTTAACACCCTATTTTCTCAACCTTCTCAAATCGAAAGGAGATGAAGATGTAATTAGGATGATAGAAGAATCCTATCTTGCTGTCGATACTTACTTGATTGAGAGAGGAATAAGAAGCGGGACCACAGCTGCCCTTTTTTACGTAATTGGGGAGAGGTTCTTTGCTTCGAATGCGGGTGATTCCAGAATCGTAATAGGAACGGAAGACGGGGTGAAGGTTTTGACAAAGGACCATAAACCTTATCTGCCGAATGAAAGACAAAGGATCGAAAAAAAAGGAGGAAGGGTCATAACCTATGACATTCCTAGGGTTCAAGGGATTCTTGCCATCTCGAGGGCTCTCGGTAACCCTTCACTTAAACCATACGTTATAGCTAATCCTTTCATAGTGGAAGGTTACCTTTCAAGGGAGAACGATTATGCCATCATCGCCTGCGATGGGGTTTGGGATGTAATTGAACCAGAAGATGCCATAAACCTGGCGAGAAAGAAAATGGAGGCCCAAACTATAGCAGAGTATGTAACAAGGGAAGCCTTAAGGCTAGGTTCAACGGATAACATCACGGTCGTAGTTGTGGATCTAAGAGATTATACGGGTAAACTTAAGAGGGAGAAAATGGAAACTTTAAGGGTTTGGGAGAACGAAGGATAAGGTAAAGGTCGTCCCTCCTTTTTCCTTACATTCTTCAGGATCAGAAAGGTACTTGCAGAGCTTTACATCTCCAGGACACAAATCCCTTTCAGTTGGAAGATGTACACACCTTTTACTCTTCACACTTATTTCAAATCCGTACTTAAGTGCGTATCTTTTTATTGTGAATAGTTCCAGTCCCTTTCCACCTGCACCGAATTCGTAAGGCTTCTTTGATCTGTAAAGGTCAGTTGCCTCTGTGTGAAAAAGGCCATCGAATAGATGGGGAAGGTTCTCCTCTGTTATTCCGACCCCTGTGTCCTTTATGTGGACTAGAACCCTTTCATCCCTCTTTTCTGTAAACACTTCCACATACCCACCGTCAGGTGTATTCTCAATGGCGTTCTTTATTATCCCTTCAATTGTACTTTGGAGTACTTTTGGATTTATCCTGATTGCGAGCCCTTTTTCGCCTATCAATCTAAGATGGACTCTTCTGGCACCTATCTTTCCCCTTATCCTCTCTAAGGTGTTCTCCAAAAAGGAGAAGAGTTCGATGTCCTCATTATCCTCCTTTTCCTCTGAGAAGGTTTTAAGCAGCCATTCCCTTATCGCTTTCCAATGGAACTTTATGGATTCAGGTACTTCAACCATCCTCTCGAGACGGATTAGTAAATCCTCCATCTCCATCGTTAAAGAAACACTTTCCAATTCAGCCTGGGACCTGAATATCTCATCAGTCTCCTTTGATATCTCAAGAATTCTCGACACGTTCCTTTCCATTGCACCCAGGATCTTTTCAAAGGAACGGGTGATATTCATTTCTGAAAGCTTCCTTTTTAAAATTCTTAAGCTACCCAAAAGGACTGAGGCAGGAGTTTTGAGCTCATGGGATATGTGATCTATTGCCTTTGACTTTAGAACGTTTAACCGTTCGAGTTGCTCCTTCGACTGTCTTAAGGCCTCCTCCGCCTCAATCCTTTCAGTTATATCTTCGAAGGTTATAATATGCTCTCCTGTGGCAAGCCTCACTGGAATGAAGTTAACAATCTTCTTCTTCCCATCCTTTGTATGGATGGTGAAAATCCTTGGAAATCTCTGCCCAACCTGCTTGGTTTTTACGTTATCGATCCAGTCTGAGATTACCTTTCTTCTGTACGATTGGTCAGGAAAGAGCTTCCTTAAAAAGGTCCTTCCGTCAGGTACTTCCCTACTTTCGTATCCGAAGATCTCAGTGAATTTTGGATTTACGTACCTAAAAACCCCTTTTTCGTCAACGAGAGCAATGCCTATTGGCGCGTTCTCTAAAAGGGTATTCAGTCTCTCTTTTTCCTCTGTGAGTAATTTTTCAGACTCCTTCCTCTCAGTTACATCTCTCAGAAAAACAAGGTAAACAGGCTCGCCCTTAAAGCTCGCACTCGCCGCTGAAACTTCCAAATAGATTATTTTCCCTGTCTTCGTTAACCCCTTAAACTCGTACCTTTCTGGAACCTCATCCCCCCTCATCCTTCTTTCACTTATACTCTTTACCAGGTTGAAGTCATCTGGATGGACGACGAAGGTTACAGGCTTGCCGATTATCTCTTCCGGACTTTCATACTCAAAAATCTGAACAAATCTCCTGTTTACGTAAAGATGCTTCGATCCACCTATCATTGCCACACCATCGTTGGAATGTTCAACCGCCACCTTATAAATCTTTTCAGCTTCTTCTAGTTCCTTTTCCCTGGATTTCAAATCCTCAAGGGACTTTTCAAGCTCTAAAATCCTCTTTTTGAGACTCTCTACTACTTCCTCAAGTTTTCTTTCCTCCATGGCCTAAATTATAAGTGAGATTTTCGGATTTTTAAAATGTAAGGTAGCTTGTCATTTTCGGCTCTGTGAGATATTATTTAGAAAGTCCATGAGTCTCGGGATCTTAATAATCGACGATGAGGAAGGGATAAGGAGGGCCCTAAAGAGGCTACTTGAGGAAGAGGGTTACAGAGTTTACACTGCAAAGAGCGGAGAGGAAGGGATATCAACGGTTAAAGAGAATCCTCAGGCCATAGACGTCATAATCTGCGACCTTATCATGCCTGGCATAGACGGATTAAAAACTATAGAAGAATTGAACAAGCTCGATTACGGCCTTGCGAAAATAGTTATCACAGGTTACGGTACCATAGAAATGAGTATAAAGGCCATAGAACTTGGTGTGGATGGTTTTATCACCAAACCTTTTGAAAATAGGCTCCTCAAGTTAAAGGTGAAGGAATGTTACATAAAAAGAAGGATGAAGCAGTTTATACAGCCAGATATAATGGACAAACTTATAAAGGAGCCCGAGCACCTTTTGCCAAAGCTCTCTCATGTTACGGTTCTCTTCTCTGACATAAGGGGATTTACCCAGCTTGCCTCAAAGATCCATCCTTCAGAGCTGGCCGAGATTTTAAATACAACTTACTTTGAGCCTCTAAGTGAAATAATCGCAAAGTACAACGGGCTTTTAGACAAGTACATAGGTGACAGCATCATGGCGATATTCGGAGCTCCCGTTTACATGGACAGACATGAGGAGTCCGCCGTCCTTTGCGCTATAGAGATGGTAAAAAGGATGAGGGAGAGTCAGGAAACGATAAAGATAGGTATTGGTATAAGCACTGGCTACGCGATAACCGGTATCTTCGGCTCAGGAAAAAAAAGAGAGTACACTGCATTCGGTATTCCCGTAAATTTGGCCGCAAGGTTGCAGAAGATAGCAGGTCCTTGGGAGATCCTTATAAGTGAGGAGACAAAGGCGAGGTTACAAAGACCGTTTTCCTTTGAAAAAGCGGGAGTCATCTCTCTAAGGGAAGATATGATCCCAACTGTATATTATAGATTCGCTGATAATGGTCAGATTTAATGACATAGTTGAAGAGATAGAGAAGTACAATCCCCAGGCTGATCTAGACTTACTCAAAAAAGCCTACATATTTTCAGCCCAGGCACATAAGGGAAAAACCAGACTATCAGGCGAACCTTACCTTGTCCATCCATTAGCTGTTGCCCATATCTTGGCAAAAATGAACCTGGACCTTCCAACGATTATAGCCGGTCTTTTACACGATACATTGGAGGACACAGACACAAAAAAGGAAGATCTGGAAGAGAAATTTGGTAGTGAAATTGCCTCCCTCGTTGACGGAGTAACAAAGTTTTCAAAAATTCAGGTGAGGCCTGATGAGGATGTAAGGGCCGAAACTTTGAGGAAAATGATCCTTGCGATGGGAAAGGATATAAGGGTTGTATTGATAAAGCTAGCTGACAGATACCACAACATGCAGACCCTAAACTTCGTCCCATGGGAGAAGCAAATTGAGATAGCCAAAGAGACCCTTGAAATATACGCACCTCTCGCCCACAGGTTGGGTATTGAATGGTTAAAGGGAGAACTGGAAGATTTGGCTTTCAAATACCTTCATCCAAAAGAGTACAGGGAGATTGTGACGAAGCTTCAGAAGACGAGAAGCGAAAGGGAAAACTACATAAAAGAGGTGATAGAAGTTCTAAAAGAGAAATTTGACCAGTACGGGCTTAAAGCTGAAATACAGGGAAGGGCAAAGAGGGTTTACAGCATCTATAGGAAGATGATTCAGGAAAATAAGGATATTGACGAGATCTATGATCTTATTGCTTTCAGGGTTCTCGTCAACACAGTTAAGGAATGCTATTTGGCTCTAGGAATAATCCACTCCATTTTCAAGCCCATCCCTGGTAAATTCACAGATTACATATACATGCCAAAGTCAAACATGTACCAGTCCCTCCATACGAAGGTTATTGGACTACACGGGGAAAAAATTGAGGTTCAGATAAGGACGTACGAGATGCACCGGGTGGCGGAGGAAGGGATTGCAGCTCACTGGAAGTATAAGGAGGGGAAGCCTTTCGATTCAAAGGAGGGGAAGCTTTTCTCCTGGCTTAGAAGAACCATTGAGTCTATAAGTGAACTTAAAGATGGAAAGGAAATAATGGAGGTTTTTGCTCAAGATCTCTTTCCTGAAGAGATATACGTTTTCACTCCAAAGGGTGAAGTGAAGGAATTGCCAAAAGATTCTACACCTGTTGATTTTGCTTACGCCATCCACACCGAGCTAGGACACCACTGCGTGGGAGCTAAGGTAAATGGAAGGCTCGTTCCCTTAAGGTACAAACTGAAAAGTGGAGATACAGT
The DNA here is from genome assembly GCA_938084905.1 of uncultured bacterium. Lineage (GTDB taxonomy): Bacteria > Desulfobacterota > Syntrophorhabdia > Syntrophorhabdales > JANXAF01 > CALKEQ01. Next base: position 50,840 of record CALKEQ010000002.1, on the reverse strand, counting down.
TGAGATACTCACATCGCCCTCGCAGACACCTAGCAAGGACTGGTTGACATTTGTTAAGACCTCAAGGGCGAAAACTAAAATTCGCCAGTTTCTTAAAGCGAAACAGAGGGAGAGGAGTATTCAGCTTGGAAAGGAGCTACTGGAGAAGGAGAGTACAAAAAGGGGCATCAGTCTTTCAAGGATTGTGAAAAACGGAGAGCTGGAGGAAGTTGCAAGAGAGTTTGGTTTTGAGAAAACTGAGGATCTCTTTGCCGCAGTAGGGTACGGTCTCTACACACCCTTACAGGTACTTGGGAAGTTCATCCCTGAGGTCCAAAAACAGAGTACTCTGAAAAGGCTTGTAAGAAAAGTAACGAAGGGAGGGGAAACGCGCGTAAAGGTAGAGGGGGTTGATGGGCTTGTCGTCAGATTTGCCAAATGTTGTAACCCTATTCCCGGAGATAGAATTTTCGGCTTCATAACAAGGGGAAGGGGCCTTACAATCCACAGTGAGGACTGTCCTAATGTCCACACGTACGATGAACAGAGGAAGGTGGAGGTAATATGGAATGGTCAGGAGGGGAAGACCTATCCAGTCAAATTGAAGGTATACGGAATGGACAGAAAAGGGCTTCTGTCTGACATAAGTACGGTAATAAGCCAGAATAAAGTCAACATAGTAAATGCTTATACAACAACCAATCCCGACAAAACTGCCGTCGGTATTTACGAGGTTGAGATAGAAAACCTTTCTCAGCTAAACACGATGATAAAGGAAATAATGAAGGTAAAAGGGGTAAGAAGGGTTGAAAGAATTAGAGGATAGCTATACGGCCTTTTGAACTTTCCCCTTCTTTATACATTTTGTGCATACCCGAAGTCTCTTTCTGCTTTTACCTTCGATTACTGTGATGTATTGTAAATTGGGAAGCCAGACACGTTTAGTTCTGTTGTTTGCGTGGCTCACATTGTAACCTACCTGTCTTCCCTTCCCACATATTTCGCAGGCTCTCGCCATACCTCCTCCGGGCCAACTATTCTACATTTTGGAGATGAACTCTGTCAAGCTACTTATTCTTGAGTTCCTCCATAACAAGCTCTATCACCTTATGTATCTTACTCCTTACTTCGTATGAGAGTTCCGTCCCGAAATCTACTGATTTAGGTTCAATTCCAATTACAGTCGTTTCCGGAACTCTTCCAAAGAGGGTAGCAAGATTTAACATCTCTAGGATGCCAAACTGATGAACGGATAGTTTTATTTCTCCAATGTGGTTTTCAAGATTATCTATTTTAAAAGTGTATACTGTTCCCGGTTCTCCCCCTCCTTTTACCGCATCTATTATGATCAAGCGGTCCGCATCTGTTATGAAGTCTAAGAGTCCGAATCCATGAGTACCTCCATCCACAACTGAGACACCTGGAGGAAGATCCATTTCCATCAGTTCTTTGACCACATGGATTCCAACCCCTTCATCAGAGAGGAGTAAATTTCCAACTCCTAAAACAACTGCTTTCTTTCCTCCCATCCCTATTCAGTCCAAAAAAGTACTAAAAAAGATGACAGAATTTTTGTTCTCTGAAGGATGTAAAGCAAGATGGCAAAAAGAAGGGAGAGGATGAAAGATTTCCTCGCGTAACTACCAATTCTTTTCTTCTTCGGAAATAGGTGCCTTAAACTTGCCTCATTTACAACTCTATTTATTACGTGTCCGTCTATAGTATTTTTCGAATGGAGGAAGAGAAAGAGTAATGCCCTGTCGCATATTAGATTGATTAGCCTTGGAACTCCAAGGGAAAATCTGTATATTGGGTCCACACTACTCTTATCACAGAAGACTGTGCCTGAAATCCCTGCCTTGAATATGCGGTAGCTAATATAGGGAAGTATTTCGTCCTTAGATAGGGGCTCCAGATCAACTTTAACTGTGATCCTCTGGGCGATCGCCTTAAATTCCTCCCTCTTTATCTTTAACTCAAACTCCTTTTGAGCAAAAAAGACTATTTGGATCAATTTTTGCTTGTCCGTCTCAAAATTGGAAAGGAGCCTTATAAAATGAAGGGTTCTTTCTGGAATAAGTTGGGCCTCATCTATAACGCAGACGGCTGATTTACCCTTTTTGTATTCGTCAATTAGATAGGTTTGCAGAAATTCGAGAAGATCCCTAAGTGAACCTTCCTTATCCACATTTACTCTAAACTCCCTTAAAAGCTCTTTTAAGAACTCCACCTCATCCAAGACAGGGTTCAATATGAGAGCGGAGTTGTACTTTTCTTTATCCAGAGAGCTGACAAAGACTCGCGAGGTTATCGTCTTTCCAAGCCCAACCTCTCCACAGACTAGTGCCATGCCCTCTCTCTGCCGTAAAAAGTACCTAAGATACTCAAGAACACGACTATGCCCCTTTGACTGAAAAAAAAAGGAAGTATCTGGTGTGTCACTGAAGGGTTTCTCTCTGAGACGAAAGTACTCAAGATAAGGAGCTTCCACTAGGTCTATTTTTACAAAAAATGATCGAAGAGTGCAATAAATTCCTATTGTAGAACATGTTTCACGTATGGTACGATTTTTTTTGATGAACAAAAAAGGTTTTACTCTTCTTGAGCTTGTAATCGTGATAATTTCCATCTCCATTCTCTTTTTCGCTCTTACCCACAGACATTTTTCAAAAAATTTGTTCTCTTCAAAAGTAGCCTCTGACCAGGTCATAGCTGATATAAAGTACACTCAGATTCTGGCAATGGCAGTCTCTTATCCAAAGTCGATTACGTTCCATCCTGGATCGTCTAAATATGTATTAGATGGGGAGGAAAAAAATTTACCGGCAGGCGTTGTCTTTACCACCACAACTCTACCATCCCATACTCTTACCTTCAACAGCATAGGTGAGCCTGTATTTCCCGACAATTTCGACAGGTTCATTTACTTTTCAGATGGAGGGAAAATAAAAATCTATGCACTTACGGGAAATGTTGAATAAAAAGGGGATAAGCCTCATCGAACTCCTCGTGTTTATCATAGTAGCAGGAATATTCGTCCCTTTCTCATACTATGCCTTCAGTTCCGTCCTTACGGAGGCAGTAACACCTGAGGTTTATACCAAAGCGAGGTTTCTGGCTGAGACGAAGATAGAGGAGATCACAAGTGACGTATTTGATAGGATTCTCGTTGGAAGCACCGGTTACTACGAGGTACCTGGGAATCCTGGATATATGTGGAAATGGGAGATAAGATACGCAAGATACGATGAATACGGAGGAACGATCGAAATAGGAGATTCGACCATTCCAACTAACTACAAGAGGATAACCGTTTGGGTAAAGAACAGTCCAAAAAACATTGAATACAGGGTTTCGACGGTTGTTACAAAGAGACCACTAGATGAACAATAAGGGCGGTTTAACCTTATTTGAGATCGTTCTTGTCATTACTGTCCTTTCAATTATAGCGATCTTTACGTTCAATTTCTTTTACTCCTATGCAAAAACTTATAGAGAAATGGCAATCCAGAGGGAGCTCCATGAGGAGGCCACATACGTTCTCGAGCGGATAACGAGGGAGCTTAGAGATGCGAAATTGATGATTAAAGACGATGAGCCTAATTTTATCCCGAACCATAAGATCGAGGGCTCAGATGTGCTCCTTTTCGAAAAATCCCATGTGACGCCAAAAGACAGTAATAGGTACGTTGTTTTTTTTCTTCAAAACAACGAGATTCGTAGAGCTTCATACAGTTATATGCCATCGCCTCCATACGGACCGGGAAAGCCTCTTTCTAGAAATGTTCTAAATTTTTTTGTAAAGTACGGCCAAGGACATACTTCAACGCAGGACCACACCTTCGGAATATATTTGACCCTTGGGAACGGAACCCATACTTTGAGTTTAACTACTACAGTATCCCCAAAAAACTCATACGGACCCCCCTCTTACCAGTATTTCTTTAGGGGCAGGCATTTCCATGGGAACTATGAGGAAGTTATTTACTGAGAAAAAAGGCATATCGCTGATTCTTCTCATCATAATCATTCTCGGAGTCGGAATTTTAGCCTCAGGTCTTGTCTCATTTATTGGTTCAAAGCTCAGGGGATATCCTCTTGAGGTTAAGAGTTACCAGGCCCTAAACCTTGCAAATGCGGGAGTTGAGTTTGCCATAAGGTACGTCCATGAGAGAAGGGACGCTTTTTTCCAAGATCCTAAAAGTGTGATACCCCCTCCGCCCGATTATAAATCGGGTAAATTGGACGGAGGATATTTTGAGATAAGTTACGATCCGGAAGGAAACGTTCTTATTAGCAGAGGTATAAAAGACCAAACCAAAAGAGAAGTAAAGGTAAAAAACTTTACAGGATACATACAGGGTGGGGTAAGTCTTGTACCTGGTTTACAGCCCTATAGAGGAGGGGGGGTGGGTCCAGGTCAAGGGGAAGATCCGAAAAAGGTATTTGTTCCTCTTTTTAATAACCTTGATCGTCCGATTTACATCTTCAAGATTCACATAAATATCAAGGATCAACCAGGCAGTAACCGGGATTACATTCGGACGATAGCCTTTAGAAAGGAAGGAATAGAAACGATTGTGTACAGTTACCCTCCAGACCAAACCTGCAGATATGAGAGTTCTTGCCCTCCCTGTGGAATTGCGCCATGTAAGAACCTCCTTAGGGGGATTGAGATACCCGAACCTGGAGGTCAATACGGAGATGCAACGCTCATATTCAATGTTTTTCCAAAGTACTACGTCCTCCAAACCGGTATATCCACCGAGATCCTAGAGTTTAGTCATGCTGCAGTAAAAGGTAGGTACAACCTGAAAATATTCTGGGCTGACAACCCCTCTTTAGATAATCCACAGGTTAGCATCTTGAGTTTTGACATAGGCATACTGTAAAACGTTCGTCTCAAATTAGATTGATTTTTCTATAACTTAGAGTAAAATTTAGGTGTGAATGTTCTCGGGATCGATATCGGTACTTCTTCGATTAAGTACGTACTTACGAAAAAGAGAAGGCCTGTAGTCTCCAAAAAGCTTCCCTTCAGTGGCGATCTTGAAGATATAGGTCCCCTTCTTCAGCAGATAAGGAAAGATGTGGGATTATCAATGGATGTGAGAGTTCTCCTTACCACAGTTGAGATTATAAAGAAAACCTTCACTCTTCCTGTCCTTCCCAAGGAGGAGTTGGAAGAGGCGGCAAAATGGTCGCTATCTAAGATGCTTTCAGAACCACTGGACGAGTACATCTACATTTTCGGGCGGCTAGGCTTTGTTGAAGAAAAAGGGATAAGAAGACAGGAGATGTACTTTTTTGGCGCAAAGAGGGAGATGATAGAGAAGTTTGTTCAAAAATTTGAAGAAGAGGGATTCAGTACAGTCTCATATATAAGCGATGTAATGGCATCGTTCATTCACATCGCTCGTGAACTAAAAAAAGTAAAAAGGACTTTTGCTATTTTAGATATTGGATGTAAGCATACGGACTTGTACATATTCAGGGATGGAGTACTTCGCATGGTGAGAGAAATTTTGACCTCAGGAGATAGTTTTACAGAGGCCCTGGCTTCAGGACTCAATTTGTCTCTTCCTGATGCGGAGAATTATAAAAGGGAGGAGGGGTTCAGTGAAAATCTTCATTCGTACCTTCTTCCACCTTTTGAGAGGCTAACAGGAGAAATAGACAGAACAATTGCCGTTTACAACAGGAGCTTTCCGGAAGATCCATGCGAATTACTATTTCTAACAGGAGGAGGGGCCCACCTAAAGGGGCTTCATGAAAAACTCAAAGAATATTTGCCCATTTCTGTGGAACGTCTCTCAAATTATTTTCAGGTCGAAGAGGATTATCTTCCCGCCTATTTTGCCGCAACTTCAGATCCAATCCTCAATCTTTTTCCTAAAGAGAAACTGGAATGGAGAAAGGAAAAAAGATCTTTGAGGATAGCCCTCCTTTCTTCTGTGGCCCTCGTTCTTTTTGCCTCCCTTTACTCCTTTCATATGTACGGCCAAAAAAAGGAGCTCGATCTTAAGGTAAAGGAGGAAATCAGAAAGATCGAGGAAAAAAGGGCTTTTATCTCAAAAAACGCGGAGATTTTAACTGGCAAACTAAAGGATTTGGAACGGACGTATATGGAACTTGCCACGAGGGATGTAACCTTCCTTTCCCTACTTAAATCCCTCTCCTCTTTTACGCCTGATAACCTTTATTTAAAGGAACTGAACTTTGAAAGACTAAGTGACAAAAAGATCTATCTTGTGGAAATAAAAGGGATCTCCGTCGGAGGAGATGCGGAAATTGAGTCTCCTTTGCTCAATTTTTTGCTCTTACTTGAAAGGAAAGGTATTTTAAGGAATCCCCAACTCGTTGAAAAGAACTTTAAAGATTTTGGGAAAAGGAAGGTCCTCGAATTCGTCATAAGAGGGGAGTGTGAGGAAAGGGTTGAAACTTAAAAAATCTCATATCTACCTCCTTTTTCCATTTTTCCTTCTCCTTTTGTGGCTCCTTCTCTTCTTTTATCCTTTGAGCAGTGATGTTAAAGGGATGAAGCTTAAGCTTTCGGACTTAAAAAGAGAAAACGAAAAATTGGAAGGACAAGTTTTGGCCCTCCTTGAGACTCAAAAAAGAGTAAAGGAAATAGAGGAGAGGCTTAAAGAACTTAAGATCATCTCCTTTGAACAGACCACCAACTTTCTGCGGGATACGATTCAGACTGCAAGGAAGAAAGGTGTTGAGGTCCAAAGGATAAGTAGCCAGTTTAGCTCCCTAAAAGATATCCAGAAAGATAGTTTTTCCTATCCCACTTTTGAGATGGCTCTAAAGGCGAAGTTTTTAGAAATTGGAAGGTTTTTGGAGGGCTTACAGGAGGATAGGTCTGTAAAGGGGGTATTAAAAGCGAATCTTGCCTTAGACGAGAATGACTATCCTTACATTAGGGCTAAAATTACCGTGGAACTTAGAACCTCTAGAGAGAAAAGATGAAGGTCAGTAAACCTGTTTTACTCGTTTTTATAGGCTCCCTTGCTCTTTCAATCTACCTTTTTTCTTCCGATTCTAAAGTCAAGAAGGTAAAGATGGAGGAAAAGTATCCGGAGAAGCCATCTTTTTCAAAAACAGAAAAGATAGATGCACCTTTTGGGTTATCTGCGAAGGAACCTACTGAATTCTCAAAATGGGTAAGAGATCCATTTTTGATTCCTAAGGATCTTCTCAAGCAGAATGCGGAAAGGAAAAAGGAAGTCAAACCAGCTCTCAGACTTTACGCGATCGTTGAAGGGGAAAAAGGAAAGATGGCCATACTTGGAGAGGAAATAGTCGGAAAGGGTGAGATCATAAAAACTGGAGAGAGAGTGGTGGAAATAACAAAGGATAGTGTAGTACTTCAGTCGGAGGACGCAAAGAGGGTAATCAATCTGGAGAAGGATTAGGGGGGTATGATGAAGAGAATCATCTTCATTCTTCTATTTACTCTCTTTTCCTGCGCAACGGAAAGGGAGCCTCTACTTAAAAGAACTGAGGTGAAACCTCCTGAGATTCCATTGCCATATGTTCCTTTGCCTGAAAAGAAAAAGGAGATAGTGGTCGAGGGTCCAAAGGAGGTCTTCTCCTTCTCACTTAGGGATGCGGATATAAGGGACGTTCTTAGGGCAATAGCAAAACAGACAAATTACAACGTTGTTATTGAACCGGATGTTACTGGCAAGATAACTATGGATCTCAAGAACTTAACCCTTGATAAGGCCCTCGAATACATGCTCGATCCCCTCAACTACACTTATAAATTGGAGGAGAGGACGATCTATGTATCAAAACCAAAAATTGAAACGAGGATATTCGCCATAGATTATGTTGCCCTAAAGAAAAGAGGACTGAGTACACTAAAAGGAACGACTGGCACTGAAAGGACCACAAAGGAAGAGGCGGTGAGAATGGAGACTGAAACGGAAAGGGACATATTCAAAACCTTGGAGGAAAACTTGAAAAGTTTTCTATCTCCCTCCGGTAAAATGATTCCAAATAGGGAGGCCTCCCTCTTTGTGGTTATGGATTATCCGAAAAACCTAAGGAATATAGAGCAATTCTTAGAGGCGATCCAATCATCCATAAAAAGGCAGGTAATGATAGAAGCAAAGATCGTGGAAGTTGAACTGAACGAGAATTCGAAAGAGGGGGTAAACTGGGCTTACATTGGCGCCAAGTGGGGAGACACACTCGCCAACTTGGAGCAGGCCCTCGTTTCTCCCCAAACGAGGTATTTCAACATACCGAAGGTCGATATAAGTAGCCTCCCACCCCCTCCGGAAAGGTACTTCCGTTTTGGAGTGATAAGTGGAAAGAAATTTGAGGCCTTTGTGGATCTTTTAAGGACTTATGGGAAAGTTAACGTAATATCGAGTCCTAAAGTTGCAACTTTGAACAATCAGAGGGCTATTATAAAAGTTGCAACAGAGGACGTATTTTTTGAATCGACAACGACTGTTACCGTAGGTGCTCCGGCAACAACGACTACTACCCCTAGATATGTGACCGTTGGGCTTATCTTGGATGTAACACCACACATCGACAGGGAAGGGTATATAACGATGAACATTCATCCTGTTCTAACGGAAAAAATCGGAGAGGCGAGAAGTGGAGAGGGTGGAACAATTGTGACTGCGCCAATTTTAGCTGTAAGAGAGGTTGACACGGTAATAAGGGTGAAGGAGGGAGAATCGGTAATAATAGGAGGACTCATAAAGGATAAAACCACGAGTACGGAGACGGGAATAAAAGGAGCAATGCAGATTCCACTACTTGGCAGCCTTTTTAAGGCAAAGACAAATGAGAGCGTAAAAACAGAGCTTGTGATTTTTCTTACACCAAGGATCATTTACGAGAAGGAAGGGTAATGAGCTTTATTCTTGAAGCTCTAAGGAAGGCTGAAAAAGAAAGAAAGGAAATTTCATCGAAGGTACCATTCCAGATCACACCTCCCTCTCCTAAAAAAAATTTGTATAGGCTTTTCACCGTATTTTTCGTGATTTTTTTGGGGATGGGTTTTACGATTCTTGCATTCAAAAAGAATCTCCCCAGTCAGCCTGAAAGAAGGATCGAGGCCAGGGAGCAGATTCCTGTGTCTCCAGTCTTAAAGGAACCTGAATTGTACAATATTGAACCAAAAAGAGAGGAACCTTCCCAAAGAAAAGAGGATAAAGATAAGGCTAAGAAGCCATCGCCTCAGAGAAGGAAAATACTAAAAGCCTTTTTGACTCCTGAGAGGAAAGAAAATAAGGAGGAAAGAAAGCCTCTGGAGAAGGATACTTTTTCCACAAAAGAGGAGGTAGTTTCTGTTAAAAGACTTGATACGGAAAAAATAAACTCCCTTTTCAACGAGGCCACTTCCCTTTTCGAGAGGAACGATCTTGAGGCGGCAAAGAAAATCTACCTTGCAATATTAGCTGAGAAGCCTGATCATTTGGAAAGCCTCAATAATCTTGGACTAATATACATGAAGGAGGGAAGGAAGAACGAGGCGATCCAGACCTTTAGGAAGATTCTGAATATAAAAAACGATTACCCGAAGGCTTATACTAACCTTGGAATTATCCTCCTCTCTGAAGGGGAAAAAAAAGTGGCTGAGGAGTATTTCAGAAAGGCATTTGAACTTGGAGGAGAGGTTGGATCCCTTGTCAACCTTTTGAGCCTGCTTATAGGGGAGAGGAGGTACGAAGAGGCGGAGAGGTTAGTTAGACCTTTTATAGAAAAGGGAATAAGGGAGCCTCATCTTGTGCTTGCTTATGCTTTGATCAAAGATGAAAAAGGTGAGTTAAAGGAGGCTGTGAAGTTTTACAGGGCCTTTCTGAGAGAAGGGGGAACGAAGGAAGAGAGAAAGAGGGTTTTAGAGAGGATAAAGTACCTTGAGGAAATTTCAGAGGGTCGTTGAGGTAGCGAAAAAAGAGGGGGCAAAAAGCATCTTTCTTTTTGAAAACCTTCCTGCCTATTTTAAAGGTGCAGGAACAATAAAGGGAGTTGGGCCCCCGATAAAAAGAGAGGAGATAGAGGAGTTCATGCAAAAAACCATGACAGATTGGCAATTAGACAATTTCAAGAAAAAAAAGGAAATAGACTTCAGTGTGGATTTTGGTCCCCTTCTCAGATTTAGGGTTAACGGTTTTTCGAGAAATGGATCTTTTGGTCTCGTCCTTAGACCTATTCCTGATGAGATCCCCGACCTTGATGATCTCATGCTTCCCCCTGTTCTTAAAGATTTTACAAGGGAGGAAAAAGGTCTCTTTCTTGTGACCGGTCCTACAGGTTCAGGTAAGTCCACAACTTCCGCATGCCTTTTGGAGTTGATCAACAAAGAGAGGGCATGCCATATAATCACAGTCGAAGACCCCATAGAGTTTATTTTTAAACCGAAGAAAGCGATAATTAGTCAAAGGGAAGTAGGGAGGGATACTTTCTCTTTTTCCGCCGCACTAAAGAGGATTTTAAGGGAAGACCCTGATGTCATATTCGTTGGAGAGATAAGAGACTCGGAAACGATGGAAGTTGTCTTACAGCTTGCCGAAACAGGCCACCTCGTCTTCTCAACTTTACACACAAGGGATGCTGTACAGACGGTAAATAGGATTGTTGACTTCTTCCCAGATGAGGAAAAAGGTAAGGTTTTTTCCATCTTATCTGAAGTTCTTCTTGGGGTTTGCTCTCAGAGACTTATCCCGAGACTAGACAGGCATGGCTTTGTATGTGCGACGGAAATCCTCAAAGTCACTGATGCTGTAAGGAATCTGATAAGGGAAGGAAAGATTCACCAGATCCCATTCATAATGGAATCCCAAAAAAGGGACGGAATGATTAAATTTGATGCGTCAATCCTCGAGCTTGCAAAAAAGGGTCTTGTTGCCATTCCAGAGGCCATAGATTACGCAAAAGAAGAGAGGATCTTTATAGAGAAGATAAAGGACATTGAACCTAGAAGGCCCATCTCTTACATAAAAAAGGGTTCTCTGGACATAGAGAAGGAGACCATACTCTACGAGCTCGATACATCCCAAATCGAATATCTGGACTCTTCTGGGATTCTTCTTTTCACTCCTTCTGGACTCCTCTTCAGGGAGGGACTTTTTCGCGCAAACGCCAAAACCCATTTCATCGCAGATTACTCAATTATGCACGGAAAAAAGATGAGTTTCCCTCTTGGTTCATTTTTCTCCGCAGAGTACCTAATCAAGGATCTGAAATCTGTAAAGGAGGGGTTCAGATTTCATATCTCAGTCGTTCTTAACTCTTCAGAGGAGGCTGAATTTCCAAAACCCCCGCTTGAATTGCTATTCGATGATGAATGGCATACGATAACCGTTAAGATTCCAGAGCACCTGAGGGGAAAATACGTAAAGATTGTAGCTTTAACGTTCGATAAAAACATAAGGGAGATAATTTTTCGGAACATGAGGTTTTTCTGAAGATGAGTATCGTAGATCTTCTCGAAGAAACGGTAAAGTTGAAAGCTTCAGACCTTCACCTGTTAGAGGGTCTTCCCCCAACTGTGAGAATAGACGGAGATTTATTTCCACTTGGGTCCGTCTCGATATCAAAATCCGATCTTATTGGCTTCTTAGATGAGATAGTTCCGGAGGAGAAAAAGAGGAGATTCCTTAGGGAAAAGGAACTGGATTTTGGATACGAGTTTAAGGGAAGGGCCCGTTTCAGAATAAACATTTACGTACAGAGAGGGAGTCTTGCATTTGCCGTAAGACACATTCCATACGAAATTCCAAAACTGGAAGATCTCAATTTACCGTTAATCCTTAGGGATCTTACGAGAAAGCCGAACGGCTTGATCCTTGTTACAGGCCCGACAGGTTCTGGAAAATCGACGACACTCGCCTCAATGATCGATCTTATAAACGAGGAAAGGTCTCTCCACATAGTTACAATTGAGGATCCAATAGAGTACGTCTACAGGCCAAAAAAATCTATTATCTCCCAGAGGGAAGTTGGTGAGGATACGAATTCTTTTCAGATGGCTTTGAAGCACGTCTTAAGGCAGGATCCAGATGTTATACTAATAGGAGAGATGAGGGACCTGGAGACAATGCAGGCCGCGATAACAGCAGCGGAGACTGGCCATCTCGTCTTTTCAACGCTTCATACAACCTCAGCTCCCCAGACTGTGGACAGAATAATAGACGTTTTTCCTCCATACCAGCAACCCCAAATTCGTTCCCAGCTCTCAATAACATTGGAAGCCGTTATAACCCAGAGGCTCATAAAGAAGGTGGGAGGTGGCCGAATTCCAGCCTGTGAAATACTTATTGCGACGCCTGCAGTAAGAAACCTTATAAGGGAAGGAAAGACCTATCAGCTCTACTCCTCAATTGAGCTGGGAAAGGAACATGGAATGCAGACTATGGAAGAATCTCTGAACGACCTTTTAAAAAAGAGGCTTATAACAAGGGAAGAGGCAACGAAAGTAGCGAGGATAGTAGAGTTTTTGAGAGGGTAAGATGGTAAGGAAGAGACTTGGTGAGATCCTCCTTGAGGCAAAAAAGATAAAGGAAGAGGACCTTCAAAGAGCTCTTTCGGAACAGAAAAAGTACGGTGAGAAACTTGGAAAGGTGCTTGTCAGAATGGGCATCCTTTCAGAAAGGGAAATACTTGAGGCTTTAAGTTCTCAACTTAAGATCCCTGTAATCAATCTCGATAAATTGGAGGTGGATGAGAAGGTTTTAGGACTTGTTCCCAAGGAACTTGTCAATGATTTTATGGTCTTTCCCATAGGTAGGCATAATAACGTCTTAAAGATCGCTACATCGGATCCACTCGATTTTTCTGCCTTAGATGAAATTTCAAGAATTACGAGGATGGAAATCGATGTTTACCTAGCCTCTGAAGAAGAGATAAGAAGGGCACTCGATAGATATTACGGAATCAAGACAAAAATCGAGGAGACACTTCAGGAGATAAGGGAAGAAGGGGAGAAAAAAGAAGAGGAGTTGGAGGAAAAGGAGATCCAAATTCTGGCAGGTGTGGAAGAAGAGCCTGTTATTAAATTCGTTAATAGTCTTATATCGCAGGCTATAGCCGACAATGCATCAGATATCCACGTGGAGCCCTACGAGAAGACAATGAGGATTAGAATGAGGATAGACGGAAGATTAAGGGAGGTTCCCTCCCCTTCAAAAAAGATGTTTTTACCGATCGTTGCGAGGATAAAAGTAATGGCGAACATGGACATTGCTAAAACGAGAATCCCACAGGATGGAAGATTTGACGTAGTGGAAAATGGAAGGCAGATAAGTGTCAGGGTCTCCACCTATCCATCCGTCTATGGAGAGAAAGTTGTTCTAAGACTTCTCGATAAGTCATCATCCCTTTATGGACTTGACAGCATAGGGCTTCTGGAAGAAGATGCGGAAAAGATAAAAAAGATGCTTAAGAAACCTTACGGATTTGTGCTTTCCACAGGCCCAACAGGATCGGGAAAGACAACAACTCTCTACGCTATGATAAGTTACCTAAATACGACAGAAAAGAACATCGTCACCATAGAGGATCCTGTTGAGTACACAATCGAGAATGTAACTCAAGCACAGATAAATGTAAAAGCGGGATTTACGTTCGACGAGGGACTGAGGGCCATCTTGAGACAGGATCCAGACATAATAATGGTTGGAGAGATAAGGGATAGGGAGACTGCACAAATTGCAATTCACGCAGCCTTAACAGGTCATGTTGTCCTCTCAACCTTCCACACAAACGATGCTCCCTCTGCCCTAACGAGACTAATTGAGATGGGCATCGAACCTTTTCTTTGTGCCTCTGCTGTTACCTGCGTTGTTGCCCAAAGACTCATAAGAAAGCTCTGCAATGAATGTAAAGAACCGTATTTTCCACCTCCGGAGGTCTTAAAAGATTACGGTCTACCTGAAATGATTTACAGGGCAAAGGGTTGTCCAGTTTGTAGAGGTACGGGTTTTAGGGGAAGAACGGGTATTTTTGAGGTTCTTGTTATGGATGACACAATAAGGGAACTTGTCGTTAAAAAAGCTCCAAGTGATGTGATAAGAAGGGCCTCAAAAGAGGGAGGGATGGTGGAGATGAAAGAGGACGCCTTAAAGAAAGTCGCATTGGGAATCACAAGTCTGGAAGAGGCCCTTGCTGTGACCCAGGTAGATTAAGTATGGCAACTTTCATCTACAGGGCAAGAGACGAGAAGGGAACGCTTATAACTGGAACGATGGAGGCTGAAAGCAAGGCACTAGTTTACATGCAAATAGATAGTATGGGGCTTATTCCAGTCTCCGTTGAGAGAAAAAGAAGCACCTTTGAGCTAAAGGATCTTTTAGCAAAATTCCAAAAGGTAAGATACGATGATCTTATCTTTTTCACAAGGCAGCTTCAGACAGTGATAAAAGCTGGTATTCCTTTGCTACAAGGCCTAAGAAGCCTTGAAGAGCAGACAGCCAATGGTCGGCTGAGAGAGGCGATAAGGAGGATATATCAAGATGTGGACAGGGGTTTGAGCCTTTCTGAGGCCATGTCAAAACATAAATCAGTATTCCCAGAACTCTACATAAGCATGGTAGCTGCCGGAGAAGTTGGAGGGGTTCTTGAGGATGTTCTAGAAAGGGTTGCCGGTCTTTTAGAATTCCAAATGAGGACAAAGGAGATGCTAAAGAGTGCCATGAGATACCCTATTATGGTAACAGTTGGGATCTTTGTTGCATTCTTTGTCCTTGTAACCTTCGTCATCCCAAGGTTTGTAGTTCTTTTCAAAGGCTCTAAAATGGAGCTACCTCTACCCACGAGAATGATGATTTACATCAACGATCTAATTCAGGCATACGGCCCCTATTTCCTCCTTTTTTTCTTCGCCATTGTCTCTATCCTCCTTCTCTATTCGAGAACAGAGACGGGAAGACTAACTAAGGATAGGCTCAAGCTCAAAATCCCAATTGTAGGGCAGATAATTCTCAAGATATGCATGAGTAGATTCGCCTTCATGTTCGAAAACATGGTAAGGGCAGGAGTTCCGATCGTAAGGAGCCTCGATATCGTCTCAAGGACAGTTGGAAATGAGTACATTGCTGAGAAGATAAGGGAAATTGCGGCAAAGATAGAAAAAGGTAAGGGAATCTCTAAACCTTTGAGGGAAAGTAGAATATTTCCTTCGCTCGTTGTCCATCTCGTCCAGACTGGGGAAGAGACAGGTTCTTTGGAGCAGATGCTGAGGGAGGTATCCACCCATTACGACAGGGAGGTCGGATATTCACTAAGCAGGCTTTCTGCCTGGATTGAACCTGTAATGACGGTCACTCTTTCGGTTGTAATACTTTTTCTTGCCCTTGCGGTTCTTCTCCCTTGGTGGAACATGATGGCAGCGATAAGGGGAGGGGCAGGGTAGTTGAATTTTTTGAAAGATCCAAAGAACCTAAGGTACAACCTTTTGCGGCTCATTCCAGTTATAGTCTTTTTTACCTCAATTCTGGTCTCGGTTTTCACCCTCAATTGTGCCTCACGCACGAGGGAGCCTTACATTTGGATCTTTCTAATCTCCATTCTCTCTTCTTTATGCGTATTACTCGTTCTCTTTGTGATCGTTGCTCCGGTAAAAGATCTACTTAAGCGGGCGGAATCTTTTTTAAAATTAGAATCGAATCCAAAAGATAGAGGGAAGATGATCGAATTTTACCAAACGATTTCGAACCTTATAGACAGGGTAAAGAAGTACGAGGAAGAAAGGCGAAAAAATGGGGATGTGGAAATTGCGGAGGACCTAGAGAAATTAAAGTACGTGATTCCAATAGGCTACATGTCACTTACCATTGCCCATGAAGTTAAAAATCCCTTAAGTACAATAAAAGGAATGGCTCAGCTTTTGATGGAGGATGGGGGGGAAAGGGAAAAGATTTACGGTGAAAGGATCCTAAATTCTGCAAAAAGGATCGAGTCCTTCACCAAGGAACTCCTCGATTTTCTAGATACAGAATTGAATATGGAGGAGTTTGACTTACGGAGTCTAGTTGAGGATGTGAGTTATAGCCTCCTATCAGAGTTTAAAGATGTGAAATGTGATATAGAGGGTGATCCATCGGTGATCTTTTATGGGGATAGAGGAAAAATCGAGCAGTCAATTTACAACATTTTGAGAAATGCCTTCGAATATGAATCTGATTCTTTTGGCTACGTCAAAATCACCATCTTTGGAGGAGATCCGATTACAGTTAGAATATTTAACAGGAGTTCGCAACTGAGTGCAGAAGATACTGATCTCATTTTTAAACCCTTTTACACCAAAAGAAGAGGTGGAAAAGGTATAGGACTCTTTGTGGCGAAAAAGAACATCGAACTCCACAAAGGAAGGATAGAGGTGAAAAGCGAAAGAGAAGGGACTGAAATTCTAGTGAAGCTACCGGCGAAGTGAAATGGGTGGCCAAGTAATTCTCATTGAAGACGACCCTGACGTTAGATTTCTAATTGAGGAGTTGCTGAAAAAGGAAGGAGTAAATGTAATTTCCTTCGAGTCTTTTGAGGAAGCATCCTCTTCAATAAATGAGAGTTCAGACCTTGTGATCATGGATGTGAAACTACCTGGAGTAGATGGGATATCGGCAATAGAGAAGATAAGGGGTCTTTCGTCCTGTCCGATTATCCTCATGAGTGCCTACGGGACGCGTAAAAATTTGATTGATGCGATAAAGAAGGGCGCATACGACTTCTTCATAAAACCCATCTCAGTGGAAGAGTTCAGAGTTGTTGTAAGAAGGGCACTTAAAAAAATGGAACTTGAGAGAGAGCTAAAAAAGGACGAGAAAAAAAAGTTCGACTCTGTTCTCTTTCATGGAATCGTTGGAGCCAGTTCCTCAATGAAAGAGGTATTCCGGGTTGTGGAAAAAATAGCAAAAAAAGATATAAACGTTCTTTTGTGTGGGGAGACAGGAGTTGGTAAAGAGGCAATTGCCATGCTAATTCATAAACTTTCCGATAGAAAGGGGAGTTTTGTTCCGGTAAATTGTGCCTCACTTCCCGATCCACTCTTAGAAAGTGAGTTATTTGGATACGAGAAGGGTGCCTTCACTGGAGCTTCCACATCGAAAAAAGGAAAGGCAGAACTTGCAGAGAACGGTACCCTCTTTCTCGATGAAATAGCGGAGATGAGCGACCGCCTTCAGGCAAAGCTCTTAAGATTTGTTGAAACAAAAGAGTTGGAGAGACTGGGAGGTATAGAAAGGAAGATTATCGACGTAAGGATAATATCCGCAACTAACAGGGATGTGGAAAAAGAGATAAGGGATGGAAGATTCAGAAAGGACCTTTACTATAGACTCTCCGGAATAACGATAAAGATTCCACCACTCAGGGAGAGAAGGGAGGATATCCCTTATCTCATAGACTATTTTTTGAGTCAGCTAGAAAATGAGGGTGGAAAAAAATTAGAGATAGCCGAGACTGCAAAGGAAAGGCTCCTTAGCTATTTATGGCCCGGAAATGTCAGGGAACTAAAGGCCGTTCTTTCATCCGCTTCGGCAATATGTGAAGATGGCCTAATAAAAATTGAGGATTTGCCCCTCCATATTGTGGGGGATGAAGGAAAGGGACTTATTCACCATCTTCCCCTCGATAAATCTATAGAGGAGATGGAGAAGATGAAAATACTCGAGGCCCTAAAAAAGACTAAAGGGAATCAGAGAAAGGCTGCTCAAATCCTTGGAATTTCTGAAAGGAGCATGTGGTACAGGATAAAGAAGTACGGAATCTGTTCAAAAGAAATGGAAAATTAAGACTACAATTTTTGTTGATATGTGCAAAAAATTGTCGTAAAAGGCTAAAGTTAGACTAAAATCTGCCCCGTCTGTTGAGGTAAAAAAATGGCATAAAACTTGCTTCAAAGCATAAAAAAAATTTTTGGAGGAGGTTACATGAGAGGCTCGAGAGGTTTCACCCTAATAGAACTTATAATAATCATAATCATCCTCGGTATCTTGGCGGCTACTGCTATCCCCAAGTATCTGGATTTGAGGGATGAGGCGCGAAAGGCGACTGCTAACGCAGTTCTTGGTGCTTTGAGAGGAGCGGAGTTGGTGAAGTTTTCCAATTTTCTTCTCTACGGTACGACTTATACTTTGAAGGACGTAGTTGAGCATGTACAGGTGGAAGGTGATGTACAAGTAACTTACGCTGGTACAACAGGAGGAACAATTACAGTTGGTGGGCAAGCCTATATTTACACTTACACGGCTCATGGGACTAATGTTCCGGGTCAGTTTAAAGCTGGTTGGTAAAAAAAGGGGCTATAGAGGGATTTTCTCTCATTGAGCTTATAGTCGTAATTATCGTCTTGGCTATAATTTTAGTCATAGCTATACCAAAGTACGTGGATTTAAAAAATGAGGCGATCGATGCGACGGCAAGAAGGATACTTGGTGGTATGAGGGGAGCAAATGCACTCCTTTTCGCGGATAGGGCACTGAAAGGAATAACGGATACTTACACGATCCTCGATATTTACAATATAGCTCAGGTCTCCGGAGTGGAGACTACGGGCACAATCGACAGTTACTCGATGACTGTAAAAATAGGAGGAAAGACATTCACATACGGGATAGATACTTTCGGGCAGGCTCCAACGACACTTCCTAGGGTGCGGGAAGTCGGACATCCTCAGTGGTAGAATGGGAAAAAATAAAGACCCCTTGGCGGGGGAAAAATCCCCGCCATGATTTTTTTTGTCCAGCTTCAAAAAAGATGTGAAGTCCATCTATAAAGACTCTCTTCTCATTCTCGCTCTTCTTCTTATCTCCATTTTTTACTTTTTCCCTCTCCTTTCTGCCAAATACGTCTTTGTTGAGAGGGACCTTTCAGTTTTTTTTATACCACCCAGGTATCTTTGGGTCGAGTTACTGAAAAGCTTCAAGATACCTCTGTGGAACCCCCATCAATACTCGGGCATTCCACTTCTTGCCACATTACAGCCCGGTGTGTTCTATCCTCCAAATCTCCTCTTCCTTTTCCTTCCCTTTAATTACGTCTGGAACTGGCTCATAATATTACACTTTTGGTTCTCAGGTTTTACTCTTTACGTTTTTATGAGATACATTAAGGCATCCAGGCTCAGTTCCTTCGCATCTGGAGTTACCTTTCTGCTCTCCGGATACCTCCTCTCAGTACACAATCTCCTACCCCATCTCTTTTCCTCCTCCTGGTTTCCCTTGGTCCTACTCAATTTTTTGAGGTCAATGGAGAAAAAAAGGGGTTCGATTGTTGCGACAGCCATATGTCTCACACTCCAATTTTTGGCGGGCGCACCGGAGATCGTCATTATGACTATTTTTGTCCTTTTCGTTCTATTTCCTTTTTTGTCGAAAAAGGATTTTGCTTACGGCTTAAAAGCCCTCTTTTTCACTCTTCTACTCTTCCTACTTCTCTCCTCCTTTCAGCTTCTCCCTTTTTTAGAATTGCACCTAATTAGCATAAGGAGGGGTGGACTTAGCTTTTTTGAAGCTACTACCTGGAGCATGGCTTTCAAAGACTTTCTCCTTTTCTTTTTACCGGATTTCTACGGCTACTTTAGAGATGATATCAGATACTGGCAGAACCAGTGCTGGCTTAAGACGATCTATATCGGTTTTGCCCCCTTTTGCCTATCCACGTACTATTTCCTTTCAAATGATAAAAGGAAATGGGTGATCCTACTTCTTTTGATCATCTCAGTTCTTTTTGCCCTGGGCAAAAACACGCCTTTATACAGGTTTATCTACCATATCCCTCCGTTGAATAGCGTAAGATACCCAGTTAAGTTCCTCTTTCTGTTTTTTTTCTGCGTATCGGCAACAACGGGACTCGGTCTTGATGTGCTGATCAAGGATTACAGGGAAAGAAAAATCTTATACGCTTCTAAGGCCTTCTTTTACGTTGGTTTTTTATTTTTTCTCGGTTTTTCATCCACTCTCCTCTTTAAGGAATCAGTACGGACTCTATTTTCAAACTTCGGTATAGAACCGCCACACTTCAATGACGTAGAATTTAACATCCACAATCTGAGAAGGTTTTTCTTTTTTGCCTTCATCTTCTGCCTATTCCCCCTCTTTTACTCGAATCTTAAATGGAAAGGAGTAACACTTTCTTTGGCCATCTCAATTCTTACCCTTGATCCTTTTTTGGCCAACTACGGTTACTTTAGAATTGCCCCCTGGAGCCTCTACATGCTCGAAACGGAGATAATAAAAGAGATGAAAAAGGGGAAAGATAGTGGAAGGTACTTTGTTACGCCAAGGACCTCTGAGGAGTTCAAATTCTTCCCCGAAAATAAAATAGCTCCAGACCCTTCTTACGCGTCCCTTTTTAGGCTCTATTCAATAGACGGTTCGGAGGTTATGAGGGTAAGATGGCACAATCTTTATCTCTCACTCATTAAGTCCTCACCCGATTTTTCCTCTGCAAAAAAGTACCTTAAAATGGGAGGGGTCAAATACCTCATATCTTCTAGGGAAATAGAGGATCCATCTTTAACTGAAGTTCTAAAGGTAGAGGAGGGAAGGAAAAAGGTTCATCTTTACGTTCAGCCCGACTACATAAGGGCAAAGCTTTATCACGATGTTAGATTCGCCAGATCAGATGATGAAGCGATAAAAGAGATTTCAAAAAGCACCTTTGATCCGGAAAAAAGAGTTATAGTACATTTTAGTTCTGGTAACCTCTTAGAGATGAGGGCTTGTGACAGAAATGGTTATTCAGAGATAGTCGAGGAAAGTCCTCATAACGTGAAGATCAAAGTAAACTCTTTTTGCGACGGATTCCTTTTTCTCTCTGACACTTACTATCCCGGATGGGAAGCTTACGTAGATGGGAAAAAAGTACCAATTTACAGGGCCAATATTTCTTTCCGTGCCATATTTGTCCCAAAAGGTTCTCACCTTGTGGAATTCAAATACAGGCCCTTATCTTTTTATCTCGGACTTCTCCTTTCTCTTTCCGGTCTTATTCTCGCTTTTGCCTTAAAAAAAGGAGGAATAACTGGAGAGTCTAAAGGTATCTGAAGGAAAAAACTTAAGCTCGAGGGATATTCTTCCTATGATCCTCGTTTTTTTCTCCGGGATTCTAGGAGGCTTTTTTTCGCCGAAGTGGGGAATAAGTATCTTCTTTCTCCTTTCCTTTTTCTCTTTTACCCTTTTCTTTCGCCAAATTGTAATTCAGCTCGACTCACTGATTTACTTTCTCTTCGCCATCTACTCCCTGGTTTCTTCACTTTGGGCTCCCTCAAAATGGGGTGCGATCCTTTTTTCCCAGGCCCTAATTGGAGGTGCACTTTTTTTAACCCTTCTCCGCTCTAGGGAGAATCTTTTGAGGTACGTACTTTACGCAATTTTAATCTCTGGAATCGTAAACTGCATATTCGGTTTCTTTCAAGGATTCTTTGGAGAGGCAAAGGGCCTTTTTTACAACAGGAACCCTTACGCCGGCTTCCTTGCACCAGTCCTATTTTTAGCTATAAGCCTATTTCTCGAAAAAAAGATGAGTATTATTGGCTATTTGATCCCATTCCTTTTCTTTTCCATTTTGCTATCCGGTTCTAGAGGTGGGACATACTCTACCTTTCTTTGTACCTTCATCGTACTTCTTTACTTGGCGAAAAGGAAAAGGTATGAAGACTTAAAAGCCCTTTTTTTTCTCCTTGCCCTCGGTCTTCTTCTTTTCGTCCTTTTTTTGAAAGTAAGAGAGGGTTTCCTCCCAGTTAGCTACGACTTTGTGGAAAAAGGGCTAACGACGGACAGATGGAGTAAGTTCAGAGCCTATCCCTATCTTCTCTCGGGAGCACCCTTTTTTGGATACGGTATGAACTCATTTTATTACATTGGGGATAAGATTTCTGATCCTATTTTGAACCTTTTTGGACATGGCCATGTCCACGCTCACAATATCTTTTTTAACGTTCTTCTCGAACTCGGAATTTTTGGTTTTTTCCTATTTGCCTCCTTTTTGTACGTTACACTCCGTGATCCAACTTCTTCTCTGATTTCAAAGATGACTCTCGTATCTTTCCTTTTGCCAAACCTGTTCGAGTACAATTTCCCCGCTCCGGCCTTCCAAGTCCTTTTTCTATCCCTTTGTGCTTACTGTGCGAAAGGAAATCGCCTTTTTTCCATTTCCCTTGCAAAAAGGTGGTTCATTTTTGTGCTCCTTTTCTACCTTTTGTTTTTTTCAATCCTTCCCATGTTAGGAGATCTTCTCTCAAAAAGGGGAATTGAATCGATAAGGAGGCAAAAGCCTGAGGAGGGCTTCAGCACCCTTCTTTTATCAAGTCAAATTTGCTGGTTTTGCGATGAGCCCCCTCTGATTATGGCCCGCATTTTAGACTCTGCCCTTAAGATAAAGGGGATAGAGGATGAGGGAGCCTTTAGAACCGTTGGGGAACTGTACATGAGGGCCCTCAAAATGAACAGGGACGTAAAACTTTACGTGGAAATAGCGAACTTTTTTTTTAGGGCTGGAAAAAGAGATAAAGCGGAAGATCTTCTGCTGAAAGCCTACAGGGAGTATCCATTCAGTCTTTATCTAAGGACCGAGATGGGAAAATTCTACTCTGCAGTTGGGATTTATGGGAAGTCCCTCAGATTCCTATTTGAAGTTGAAGACTTCTATTCTTCCTTCGATCCCATGAATCCTGAGAGACTTAATGTTCTTTCGTTTATAAAGAGGGTTTATAAAGAAAAGGGCTGGCAGAAGGCTTCAAGGGCAATCGAGGAAAAAATTCAAGCAATAAGATCGGAAAAGGAGCATAATTAAATCAGATAATGCCCAATTTTTTTGCGGAAGTGTAAAGGGTCTCTACTATGTAGTCCAACTCTTCTTTCGTGTATCCTCTTACAACTGTAAACCTGAGTCTCGATGTATTTGGGGGAACTGTTGGAGGCCTTATTGCCTGTATAAAAAGGCCCTTTGACATGAGCATTCTTTGAAGCTTCAATGCCATCTTATCGCTCCCAACAATTATAGGCACGATTGGTCCTCTACTGTCTTTGAGGTCAAAGCCGAGTGATGAAAGCCTCTCCCTAACGTAGTCAACGTTTGCCCAAAGCTCCCTTATTACTTTTGGGTTCCTCTTTAAAAAATTAAGGGAGGCTATCGATGCGGCAATAACTGAAGGAGGAAGAGCTGTTGTGTACATGAAGGATCTTGCCCTGTTCACAAGAAGTCTTATGGTGTAAGGTTCTGAAAGAACGGCCGCTCCATATGAACCTAAAGCTTTTCCGAAGGTAGCCATATGGATGTCAGCTGAACCTTTAATTCCCAACTCTTCCTCAACTCCAGATCCACTCTGCCCAAAAACTCCCGTACCATGGGCATCATCTACTATTGTATATAGACCGTATTTCTCTTTTAAGAGGAGGATCTCTTTTAGCGGAGCTATGTCTCCATCCATGCTGAATATACTCTCAGTTACTATAAACCCCTTTTTCTTTCCTCTTATCTCCCTCTTTATGCAGTCCTCCAGATGGTCGAGATCCTTGTGCCTGTAAATCACTTTTTTTGCCTTAGAGAGCCTTATTGCGTGTATGAGACTAGAGTGGTTCAATTCGTCTGTGAATATAACATCGTCAGGTGTGGTGATAGCTGGTAGAATCCCCATGTTTGCCATAAATCCACACGAGAAGACGAGACATCTTTTGTAACCTTTAAAGTGGGCAAATTCTCTCTCCAGGGTTCTTAAAAGATCGAGACTTCCTGAAAGACTCCTAGATGAGCAAGATCCAACACCGTAACTACTAAGAGCCTCCTTTGCGAAACTTACGATCTCGGGATGGAAATGTAATGAAAGGTAGCTATTTGAAGTGAGATTTAGATATTCTCTTCCGTTGTAGAGGATCTTAGTTTCCGATAGAGGCTTTACGTACCTTATGGTTCTGTAATTTCCCTCTTTTCTTATCTCCTCAAGTAGCTTCTTTGCTCTCTCCCTCACGGAATTAGATTATAGGCTATCGGCTTTTAAGTCAACTGTCAAAGAAAAGATTAGGTTAAACGATTAGATGGACATTTCCAACTCTTACTTTTCTTAAACCTTCCCTCTTTGCAGCCTCAAGGCATCTATTAGCCATTTCCCTTGTCACGAAGGGGAGGTCCTTCATGTGAAAGTGAGGGTAATAGGCCAGAAGCGCATAAGGAATATCGGGATTTATTTGAGCTATGAACCTGGCTATAGAGGCCACTTCATCCTCCTCCACGTATCCCGGTACAATTAGCGTACTTGCAACAACAGGAGGGGGGTTTGGTCGAAGTTTCGACTTTTTTGCAACGCGAAGGAAGTTATCGAGGGTTCTTTCATTCCCGAATCCGGTCAGTGCCTCGTGAACTCTTCTATCGTAGGCCTTTAAATCGAACTTTATGCAACCTCCACTCTCAAGCGAAATTTGGAAGGCGCTATCGAGGAGATTAGGGTCCATTGAGCCGTTAGTTTCGAAACAGATCCTAAGTATTTTGTTTTTTTTCCTTTGAAGGGCAAGTTTTGAAAAATCTATTGCGTACGTAAGCTGACAGGAAGGATCTCCACCGAAAAAACAGATGCAAGATGTATTATCGTCTATAGCTTGGAGAAGTTCCTCTTTCGTGTATTTTATCCCTTTTTTTGTTTCAAGTCTAAAGTGCCAATTCTGGCAGAAAAGACAGTTGAAAGAGCATGCTAGAAAGAAGACTGCCAGATTTTTGTATCCATATTCGGGTCCCTTCCTGTAGGAGAATTGAGGATATCCGCTTCCTGTTCCGCCAGCACAGACCCAGTCCGCTACGCAGTTTGTGGGAAGGGGATCGTAGTAAAAGTGGAGACTGGCAAAATCCTTCATGTAACTTAAGGTATTTCCGATCCTTTCCCTTAACCCACAATATCCCCTCTCATTTTCACCGATTCTACATTCGTTTACACACATTGCGCACTTAATACCACCTTCAGATTTTGGCGGTTCTTCAGGCAGGCCGAATCTCTTTCTCGATTCTCTGTGGGCCATCTGTATCAAGGTATAAGACTCATTTTCCTTTGTGATGATACAGGCTTTACATAGACGGAGGAAAGAGGAGATATCTTTCCCGGTTTTTCCGCAAAGGATACAAGTTCCCACTCTTCTATTATAGTTCTTTTTTTTACATTTTTCTTGACAAAAAACCACCACGTGGCATAACATTTGACGGCCGTCCAGGTAATTCAACCAGTCTAAAGGAGGAAAAAATGGGAAAAGTAACTGAGCTTCCTGCAATATGGATCCAGGCTGCAGGTTGCACGGGTTGCTCCATCTCGGTCCTCAACGCAGATTACCCGAATATCAAAAATTTGTTAATAGACGAGGTAGTCCCAGAAAAACATGTGAATCTCAGATTCCATCCAAACATAATGGCAGGACAGGGAGAGGCAATCCTTGAGGTTCTATCAAGTACTAAAAGGGAAAAGGGATACGTCTTGATCGTCGAAGGGGCAATTCCCACGAAGGATAATGGAATATACGGGGTTATTGGGGAAAGGGACAAAAAACCGATAACTATGCTCTCCTGGATTTTGGATCTATCTTCTTCAGCCCTTTGTGTTATCGCTTTTGGGTCCTGTGCATCATTCGGAGGTATACCGAAGGGGAATCCCAACCCAACAGGTTGCAAATCGGTCGGGGAGGTTCTTGAGGAATACGGAATAAAAACACCTTATATAAATATCCCCGGATGTCCTCCCCATCCTGACTGGTTCGTTGGAACAGTCGCAAGTGTTTTGCTATTTGGACTTCCGAAAGAGGAGGATCTTGATGAACTTCGTCGACCAAAGCTCTTTTTTTCTCAGACAATACATGAAAACTGCCCAAGAAGGGCCTATTACGATGAAAAGAAATTTGCAAAGAAATTCGGTGATCCTGGCTGCCTTTACGAACTTGGATGTAGAGGTCCAGTAACATACGCCGATTGTCCAATTAGACTTTGGAATGGCAAGGTCAACTGGTGCGTCGGATGTGGATCCACATGTATAGGATGCTGTTCAGAAGGTTTCCTTGACGAAGTTTCACCCCTTTACGTGAAAATAGAAGAAGCCCAATTTCCGAAGGAGGTATAAATGGGAAGGATAGTAATAGATCCTCTTACAAGGATAGAAGGCCACCTAAAGGTGGAAGTGGAGATCGAAAATGGTGTGGTCACCGATGCTAAAAGCTCTGGTATGCTCTTTAGAGGTTTGGAGATAATACTGAAGGGAAGGGATCCTAGGGATGCCCAGAGAATCACACAGAGAGTCTGCGGTGTATGTCCTGCTCCGCATGCAGTGGCATCCGCATTGAACCTGGATAGTGCCTTTGGAATAGATGACAAAATCCCAGATAATGGAAGAATCATAAGGAATCTTATTCTTGGTGCTGCAGAGCTTTCAGACCACATTCTCCACTTTTACCATCTCTGTGCACTAGACTATGTGGATGTGACAAGGATAAAGGACTACGAAGGAGATGATCAGGATCTTCTGTCCATCAAGAACTTCATAAAGAGGGGGGAGCTCGGTCCTTTTGTCCCGAGGTACGAAGGGGATTACAGACTTCCGGACAAAATCAACGAGGCTTTAGTGAGTCACTATGTAAAGGCCCTTCACATGAGAAGGAAGGGGCAAGAGATGGTGGCCATCTTCGGAGGGAAGATGCCTCATAATGTGGGTGTGCTTCCAGGAGGTGTTGCCTCAGTACCAACTGTGGACAGCATTTCAAATTTTCTTTGGAGATTAAGGGAAATCAGAGATTTCGTAGAGAACTTTTACATTCCGGATGTTATTGCTCTCGCAAAGGTTTATTCTGATTACTTCCAGATCGGTAAAGGATGCGGGAGGGTTCTCTCTTACGGAGCTTACGACCTTGATGGAAAAGAGAAAAATCTTATCAAAAGAAAGAGGTTTCACAAGGCGGGTAGAACTTCCTTAAGCCTCAAGTATGAGGAGATTGATCCTCAAAAGATAGCCGAGTATGTGAAATACTCTTTCTACGAAGACTCATCAAGCGGAAGAAATCCAACGGAAGGGGTTACCGCTCCAGTTGCTCAAAAGTCTCTCGCTTACTCCTGGCTCAAGTCCCCAAGGTACGATGGTATGGTTTATGAGGTTGGTCCACTTGCGAGGATGATGGTCAATTACGCAGACGGGAATGAAAAGGTAAAAGAACTTATAGATGGGGCATTATCCGAAGTAGGCTTAAAGCCTCAAGACATGTTCTCCACAATGGGAAGGCATCTTGCAAGGGCTTTAGAAACTAAGCTTCTAGCAGAGGCAATGGAGGAATGGGTCTTGAGCCTTAAGATCGGAGAACCGAGTTACATTCCCTACGAGATCCCTAATGAGTCAGAAGGAATAGGACTCGTTGAGGCTGCTAGAGGTGCGCTGTGCCATGCGATAAAGATAAAAGAGAAGAAGATCGAGAACTACCAGGTAATCAGCCCATCAACATGGAATATTTCTCCAAAGGACGATAAAGACCAGCCAGGTCCTATGGAACAGGCACTAATTGGAGTGAAGGTTAAAGACGAGAAAAATCCATTTGAGATTGTTAGAGTGATCAGATCCTTTGACCCTTGCCTTGCCTGTTCGATCCACATAATAGATGCACGCGGAAAGGAAGGAAAGGTCTTTCGTATTATATAAAGGAGGAAAGGGATGCTTATCTCAAAACAGAAACCCTTTGAAGAGATAATGGGCTATCTTAATGGAGAGAGTAAAGTTTTTCTCGTCGGATGTAGGGGATGTGCGGAAGGATGGGAGAGTGGAGGGGAAAAAGAGATAATCGAAATGAAGAGAAGGCTTGAGGAAAGTGGAAAAATTGTGACCGGGTATGCTCTTGTGGACATGCTCTGCGACAAAGCCCTTGCCGCCTTAAAGCTGAAAAACTACAAGAAAAAGATAGATGAGGCTGACTCTATCCTTGTATTCACAGACGGCGCCGGAGTCCAGGTTGTCTCCGAGCTAGTAAAAAAGATGGTTCATCCAGGTTGTAATACCGTCTCCTCAGGAGGGGGCCATGCGGAATGGAAGGGAGCAGAAAGATGTATGGAGTGTGGGAATTGCGTCCTCGAATACACAGGAGGACTCTGCCCCATATCTAGGTGCTCAAAACATCTCTTAAATGGTCCTTGCGGTGGCTCCCAGGGAAAAAAGTGTGAGGTAGACCCTGAAATCCCATGTGTCTGGCACCTAATCTACGAGAGGCTCAAGGAGTTGGGAAGGCTCGAGAAAATGGAGAAGATCGTTCCTCCAAAGGACTGGAGTGTGAGTCTTGTTGCGGGTCCACCAGTAAAAAGGTTCTAGGAGGTAGGAGATGAAAACGAGAAGTAATCTCGAAAGAGTATTGGAGGGAGGGAATTTTGCCGTTACTGCAGAGATTGGACCTCCCCAGAGCGCAGATCCTGAAGTTATAAGGAAGAAGGCAAAAGTTCTTTCAGGATACGTTGATGCCTTCAACGTAACAGACGGTCAGACGGCAGTTGTGAGAATGGCGAGCTGGGCTGCGTGCCTGATTGGAAAGGAGTACGGGATAGATCCAATTGTTCAAATGACGTGTCGCGACAGGAACAGGATAGCTCTTCAAATGGATATACTAGGTATTGCGGCCCTTGGTATAAACAACGTTCTTTGCTTGACAGGTGATCACCAGAAGTTTGGAAACCATCCTCAGGCAAAGGGTGTCTATGATGTGGATTCTGTCCAGCTGATAAAAATCGTTAAGGACATGAGGGACGAGAGAAAATTTCAAAATGGAGAGCCAATCTCTTACGAACCGAGACTTTTCATAGGAGCAGCTGAGAACCCATTTGCTGACCCTTTTGAATTCAGGGTCTTAAGACTGAAGAAAAAAATAGAAGCTGGTGCAGACTTTATACAGACCCAGATAGTCTATAACGTTGAGAAGTTTAAGGAGTGGATGGGAAGAATAAGGGATCTCGGGCTCCATGAGAGGGTAAAAATACTTGCAGGTGTGGCGCCTATAAAGTCTGTGGGTGCTGCAAAATACATGAAAACGAAGATCCCAGGGATGGATGTTCCAGACGAGATCATAACGAGACTTCAGGGTGTTCCTAAGGATCAGGTACCTAAAGAGGGGATAAGAATATGTGTCGATATAATAAATCAGCTCAAAGAGATAAAAGGGGTTTCTGGTGTCCACATAATGGCAATTGAGTGGGAGGAGACTGTACCCGAGATCGTCCAGGCTGCAGGTCTTTATCCAAGACCTAAATTTTAGAGCTTAACGATCCCCTTCTTTATAGCGTATTTTATAAGCTCCACCTTTTTTCTCAGGTGGAGCTTTTCCATTATTTTAGCCTTATGCGTCTCAACTGTTCTTGGAGAGAGAAAAAGGATCTGAGCTATTTCTTTGTCAGAGTAACCCTCCCCTATGAGCTTTAAGATTTCTATCTCTCGCGGTGTGAGGATCTCATGGGGCGCCTTCTCTTTAATAAGATCCATACATTCATCCATCAAGATCTTTGCAACACCTGGAGAGAAGTACGCACCTCCTGATGATACTGCCCTTACTGCCTGGACAAGTTCTGTGGAGGCTGCCTTCTTACTTATAAAACCCTTTGCTCCCGCCTTTATCGCCTCCAGAACATCTTCCTTTCCTTCGTACTGAGTGAGCATTATCACCTTTACATCTTTGAATTTGGATGTTATTGCTCGCGCCGCCTCAATCCCATCTATTCCAGGCATAGATATGTCCATAAGGACCACATTGGGCTTAAGCTCACCTACTTTTCTTTGGGCTTCAAGACCGTTCTCAGCCTCCCCAACAACCTCAATATCCGAGCTTAAGGCAAGAAGAGTTTTTATACCATCCCTAACGATCGTGTGGTCATCAACCACTAGTACCCTTATCTTCCTCATCACTTTCCATTTTAGCCCTTGGAACGTATACGTTTATTCGAGTTCCCATTCCAGGTCCTGAATCTATGTGGCACCGTCCGCCAACAAGCCTAACCCTTTCCTTCATCCCGAATAAACCAGCCCCCCTTCCGCCCTCCTCTATTGTCTTAATCTCTTGCACATTAAAACCTATACCATCGTCTTCTATCCTCAGTCTGTACTCCTTCTCATCATAACTAAAGGTTATTCTTGCCCTTTTTGCCTTTGAGTGTCTCACGATATTACTGAGAGCCTCCTGCGTTATTCTAAAAAGGGCAAGCTCGATTTCGGGCGCAAGCCTTTCTCCAAGGTCTGAAAAATGCACTTCTGCCTCGATGTTCCTCGATCTTAAATTAGACTCGACAAGGTGATTTATAGCAGCAGGAAGTCCGAGGGTATCGAGTAGGGTAGGTCTTAACTCCCTTATTATTCTCGTTAGTTCTCCACTTGCGCTAACTGCTATTGAGTGGGATTTTCTGATGAGCTCCTTTACCTCTTGTGTAAGACCCTCGTCCTCCATCATTTCCTTTATGGCCTGAAGGTTAAGAGAAATTGCAGTCAAATTTTGACTCGTCTCGTCGTGGAGCTCCCTTGCTATTCTTTTCCTTTCCTCTTCCTGAATTGCCAATGCTACTTGAAGGAGTTTTCTGTACCTTTCCCTTGCAGCTGTTAGTCTCTCGTAAAGAGTAGCCTGCTCCATAGCCACACCTAGCTGGTGACCAACTGAAGACAGAAGGTACATGTCCTCCCTATTGAACCTACCTGGAATGTTACTCATTATGTTTAAGACCCCAAGTACTTTCTCCTTTGCTTTCAGAGGTACACTTATAAGAGACCTTATCCCCTCCTTAACGTAGACCGTAGATCCGGGAAATTCGTCTTTTTTCAGATCTGGGATAAGAAGAGGTTTCCCTTCCATTGCAACCTTTCCGGAGATCCCTTCCCCCATCTTCACACCTTTACCCTCCAAAGCATCAAGCGACAAACCTCTTAAAACCTCGTATTTTAGCTCCTTTGTCTTTTCATCGAGAAGCATGATTCCGCCTATTGATCCTGTGAATATATCGAGTACCGTGTTAATTGCTATCTCCAATACCTTTTTTAAATCCTTGAGCCCGCTTACAGCTGACGATATTTTGCTTATGGCATCAAGGTGGTTATGATGGAGAATTACCTGTTTCTCCAGTTTCCTTTCCGCACTTACGTCCCTTCTTATTTCTAGAAACTGATTCTCCGAGATGGGATGTATTGAGACCTTAACGTAGACGGGATCAGGTCGGTTGTTTGAAGGATAGGGGTGGACAAGGGAAAATGACCTTTTTTCCCGAATAACCCTGTTTAGAGGGCATTCCCAGAGAGGAAAACCGCATGGAGAATCCCTTCCCTCTATTCTTTCAAAGCATCTACCTTCTCCCGAGAGGATCCTCTTGAGCAGGGGCTCATTGGCGAAGGTGATGTTATAAGAATCGTTTATAACGAATGCCTCATCCTCGATGAAATTCAAGAAATTGTACAAAATGTACTACCTCTAAATTATATTACCAGCTTTTACACAAGCGAACAATACCTATGCAGCGTGCTCCAGTCGCTTACCCATATACACCTGTCTTATTCCTGATATAAGTTTGTCGGAAGCGGATCTTTTCGGAATAAAACCGTAGGCTCCAATCTTTTCCGCCATGAGGATGTTTTCCTCATCGTCGTACTGAGTGAGCATTATAACCTTTGTTTCAGGCCTTTCCTTTAAAATCCTTCGTGCTGCCTCAAGACCATTCATAACCGGCATGACAATATCCATTATGACCACATCAGGTTGAAGACTCAAGCACTTCTCAACAGCCTCCTCTCCGTTTTCAGCCTCTCCAACGACCTCTATGTCCTTCTGAAGCTTGAGTACCACCTTTATCCCATCCCTTACAACGGTATGGTCATCCACTATAAGGACCTTTATCCTTCTTGTGGCCTTCTCGAGAAGAGCAAGTATTCTTGGAATGAGAGCCGATGGCTCTATAGGTTTCGTCAAATAGTCATCCGCGTCCATCTGAATACCTTCATCCATACTCCATCCTTCAACTAGCCTCCTCTCAAGAGGAGCATCGACTATTATTAGGGGAACCTCTTTAAGCCTAGGATTGGATCTTATGAACCTGTGCAATTGGAAGGCATCACCTCTTGGGGTTATCGTTCCGAGAATAACGAAATTGGGTTCCTCTTTCAGTAATATTTCCTCCGCCTCGCGCCTATTCGTTGCTACGAAAACTGTGAAATCTCTAGCCTCTAAGGTTCTCTTGAAAGCGTCAAGGAACTCCCTTTCATCGTCAATGATCATTATTTTCTTTCTATTTTCCATGGTTCCTCCTTTTTACAATCCGGAAGCTTCGAGAACTTCCGGTATTATATGCTCTCTGCCTATTGCCATTATGTGAACTCCGTGACACAATTTCTCCTCTTTTATCGTTCTTATAGTTCTTGCAGCTATGTCTATCCCTTTTCTCAAAGCCGCCTCTTTGTCTAGGCCTTTAAGCTCCTCCAAGATTTGGGGAGGTACCTTAACTCCCGGAACATTTTCATTCATGTAAGTGGCCATCCTGTAGGAGAAGAGAACTATTATTCCCGCAATTATCTTCACCCCAAACTGCCTCGCGAACTGCATGAATCTTCGAAGCAAAGTGACGTCGTATATCCCCTGGGTCTGGAAGAAACGGGCACCTGAATTCACCTTTTTCTCAAACTTTATTAGCTGGGGTTCTATATGGTCCGCTTCAGGATTACATGATGCACCTACAAAGAATTGAACTTTGCCTGAGAGTTTGTTACCAGCCATATCCACACCTGTCTCAAGTGTCTTTATCATCCTTATTAGCTGGACAGAATCGAGATCGAAGACAGGTTTTGCATCCTTATGGTCACCCACATCCACAGAATCTCCTGTAAGACAAAGTACGTTCCTTATTCCCCTTGAATATGCGAAGAGGAGATCAGCCTGAAGGGCGATTCTATTCCTATCCCTTGTTGTCATCTGAAGGATAGGCTCCCCACCTAGTTCCTTTATGAGAAGACACCCTCCAAGGGAAGGATACCTCATCACAGAGCTCTGATGATCGGTCACATTTAGTGCGTCTACTCTGTCCTTAAGTAGTTCTATGTTTTTTTTCATTTCACTCAGATCCGTTCCCTTTGGTGGGCCGATCTCAGCTGTTACAACAAACTTATCAGAGTTCAGTTTTTCTTCAAAAAGTGAGACAGCCATAGGTTACCTCACGTGATTATTACCCTTTTCGGTCTTTTTAGGTTCCCGTAATTTCTTGGTGGAGAGTATTTCCTCATACGGTCAAGCTGGTCTAGTTTGAGTAGGCGCTCGTATATTAGTAACCATGCGCAATCCATCTCCTTATTTGCCTCACATCTACCGTTTTTTGCTCCCCCACATGGTCCGTTGAGGATCCCCTTGTTACACCTCGTTACAGGACATATACCAGCTGTCTCATAAAGCCTACATTCCCCACAGCCGGCACATCTTTCATCCCATATTCCAAATGTAGAGGATGAACCCATAAAGACAGTATTTACAGCTGGAATACATGGAATGTCGGAGAAATAATCCGCAAGAACCTGAACCCCAACCCCACAGGCAAGGGAGAGAATCGCATCAACCTCCTCAGACTTTCCCTTTAGCGCCTCAAGAAATTCCCTGTCACACTGCCTTTTCACAGTGTACTCGTGAAATCTTTTTTGCTGCATCAAGGAGTTCGCTATTGCAACTCTCAACGCGGAATGGAGAAGGGAGACCTCCCTTTCACCTCCCACATTGCAGACTGTGACGCAGGTTCCGCATCCGAGTATGAGAACGCTCTCGTACGGAGCCAGAGCTACTAAAATCTCCTCTATCGGTTTTTTTGTTGCAACTATCATTTCTCCTCCTTGAGGGTCCTCTCCAGAATAATTGAGGCTATTCTTTCTATGAACATTTCAAGCTTTTTCTCGATGTCCATCTCAGAGGCAGTAAAAACGCTTATTCTTTCCCTTTCAAGACCGAGTCTCTCAAGTATCTTTTTTGCCCTTTCCGCTTTTCTTATTGCAAATGCGTCTGTGTTCTCCCTTGCACATCTACCTTCTCCACATCCGGCTATAAATACGCCCTGAGCTTTAAGCTCGAATGCTTTAAGTATGTGTTCTGTTTCAAGTTTTCCAATACAGAGAACCGGTACTATGTAAATTCCCTCCTTTGGAGTCCTGAAAAGGTAAGAGAGACTGCCCTCTCCAAAAAGACCGTAGTGGCACGCAAAACCAACTATGTGGAGAGAACCATCCTTTTTTGACGCACCCGCTAAAGCCGAAATCTCCAAATCTACCTGTCTCCTGTCCGCAGGCTTTCTCAAAAGTATGGCTTTTGCAGGACACTCACTTACGCAGATGCCGCACGCAAGACAATCGGAAGGGGGAATCTCGATCTCACCTTTCTCGTCAACAACTGGAACTCCATAAGGGCAAACTCTGACGCATGTGAGGCAACTTGCGCATTTTTCCTTGTAGAAAATTTCAGCACCTGTCCCACATCTTAGACACCTTTTTGCTTCCCTTACCGCACTTTCCCAGTCGTAAACAAGCTCAAAAGGCTCAAACCTTTCTATCCTTTCTTCTACAGACTTAAGTGGTGGTTGGATTCTCTCAATCTTCCTTATCATTTCCACAGTCTTCTGCCTTATTTCCGGTTCAATTTTCGGTCTCTCTTCTGTCTCCTCCAGAGGATACCTATAGCGGAGGTAATCATCAATCCTTTTTGCCGCCTTTTTACCAGTTGCCAAAGCCTCAACAACCGAAGCAGGACCTGTTACAGCGTCTCCACCGGCAAAGACCCCCTCCCTATTAGTCCTCAGGGTAACAGGGTCAACCTTTATCGTTCCTCCCCTTTCAACGTGTACGTTGAACTCCTCAGGTACTTTAGGCATCTGGCCTACTGCAAAAATAACCATATCTCCGTAGATAACGGTTTTTTCCGATTCGTCGAATTTTGGATTGAACTTTCCCTTCTCGTCAAAAACAGAGACGCACCTTACAAGTTCTAATCCGACAACCCTTCCTCCCTCCTTTATAACTCTTTTTACTCCAAAACTTGGATTTATCTTCACCCCCTCTTCCTCGCAGAACTCAATCTCCTCCTTTCCTGCAGGCATTTCCTCTCTCTTTTCCAAGCAGACGATGTCAACCTTCTTAGCTCCGAGCCGTACTGCGGCTAACGCACAATCCATTGCAACTCCTCCACCCCCAACTACAATCACACGATCCTTGATTTTCGGGTTGAGGCCAAGATTTATCTCTCTGAGAAAGGATATCCCATCCATAACTCCTTCTGCATCCTCGCCTTCTATCCCTAGCCTTCTTCCCTGATGTGCCCCAACAGTTATAAAGATAGCTTTGTATCCCTTTTCCAGTAGTAGATCGAGAGATGTGACAGGGGTGTTTGTCCTTATCTCTATACCCATCTGCACAAGCCTTTCTATTTCGAAGTCGAGCATTTTCTTTGGAAGTCTAAACTCCGGTATCCCGACCCTTAACATGCCTCCAGGCTCGGAGTAAGCCTCAAATATTGTTACGGGATAACCTAAAATTCTTAAGTAGTAAGCACAGGAAAGTCCTGCCGGACCGGAACCGATCACAGCCACTTTTTCAGAGTACCTTTCCTCCACTTCCTTTCTGACCATTCTGTCCCCACCGAACTCAACGGCGAATCTTTTAAGAGCTCTAATTGCTATAGGTTTGTCCACCCTTCCCCTGCGACACTTGTCCTCGCATTTATGTGGACATACATAGGCACATATTGATGGAAAAGGATTTCTATCTCTTATCACTTTTAGAGCTTCCATTATTCTTCCCTGGGCTATAAGGTCAACGTATTCCCTTATATCCTGGTGGAGGGGGCACGCATCCTGGCAAGGTGGGATGAGGGCTCTATCGAGGATCTGGGTTTTTTTGATTCCTCTCTCAAGCATCACTAATATGGTAACTCATGCTCCTTAGGGATCAATCCGTAAAAACCCGTATTCTCATTTCACTTTTCCCTTATTCTAGTGCTCAACTAACCTTAAAGCGATTGTATACAAAAAGCTTGACAATCGTCCGCTCCGAGTATTATAGTGAAGGAAAATTGTATACAGAGCAAAGGGGGTCTCTATGGATTTTTATGAGCTTTTCAAGAGGATAACAGTTCTCTCTCTCGAGCAGGCGACTGTACTTCCCTACCTCACATATAGACTTGCAATGGACGGAGCTAGGGTCATAAGAATTGAGCATCCAATTTACGGAGACCCTAATAGGAGGGTCGGGGACAACGTGTTAAACGAGGATAGAATGTACTCCTATTTTTTAGCCATAAACTGTAACAAGGAGTCTATAACACTCGATCTCGCAACTCCCGAAGGTCAGGAGATCTTCAGAAACCTGATAAGAAAACTCAACGTGGATATTTTCCTGTCAAATCAGCTTCCAAGAAACTATAAGAAGCTTGGCATAGACTACGAATCAGTAAAATCTATAAAGGAGGATATAATCTGGGTAGGTCTTACAGGTTTCGGACCTGATAGCAATGAACCTGCCTATGACCCTATCCTCCAGGCAAGGGGAGGATTGATGGAGTTGACAGGAGAAAAGGATGGACCCCCATATGTTCTTGGTGTTCCCCTGCCAGATATGGGTGCGAGTGAACATGCATACGGTCTGATAATGAAGGCCCTGTACAGAAGGGCTGTAACTGGAGAAGGCGCAAGGATAGATCTATCCATGTTCCAGAGCACTGTCTCTTGGCTTACTGTTCCAATAACCCAGACGAAGTCTTTCAACAGAAAGATAACCCGCAGGGGAAACACTCACGAATTTTTTGCTCCTGTAAGTGTTTACAAGACAATGGATGGTTACGTCTACATTGCGGTTGGAAATGACCTTCAGTGGGAGAGGATGCTGAAGATACCCGGTTTTGAAGTACTTTCAAAGCCAGAGTATGAAAGGAACGAGGGCCGGATAAGGGACGTGAAAAATCTTAACGAGAAGATAGAGGAGATCACGAAGACGTACAGAACCGATGAACTGATAAAACTTTTCACTGAGGCAACAATCCCAATTTCAAAGGTGAACACGATAGAGGAAGTAATAGAGGATCCGTATATAAAAGATGAAATCCTCACATCAGTAGATGAAAAAACGGGTCTCACGATATACCTTGCACCTCTCCCCTACACCACAGACTACGTAAAGGCAATGGGGAAAAAGGTAAAATTCCCTCCAAGATTTGGTGAACATAATGAGAAGATATACTGCGAAACATTGGGTTATTCCAAATCTTACATTGAAGAGCTGAAACAGAGAAGGATAATCTGAGAGGTAATTTATGGAGGTAGAAGAGAATCGGCAGGGACTGAGGAGGGGAAAGTCTCTACGGGAACAGGTCTATAAAAGGCTAAAGGATAACATTTTAACTGGTGTACTTGAGGCACAGACAAGGCTTGTTGAAGAGAAGATTGCAGCCCAGCTCGGGACAAGCAGGACCCCTGTTAGAGAAGCTATACAGAAACTGGAAAAGGAGGGTCTCATATATAAACTACCAAAGGGTGGTTTTGCCGTAAGATCGATAACTGAGGAGGATCTAGAGGAAGTCTTTGAAATAAGAAGCATGCTTGAGGGTTACGCAGGATACCTTGCCACATTAAGGATAACGGATGAAGAGCTCTCTATTCTCGAAGAGATCGTTAGAAGGGGGGAGGAACGTTTAGAAAAAGGTGACCTTGAAGCTCTTGTACCTTTGAATACCGAATTTCACGAAAGGCTTTATAAGGCCTCGAAGAGCAGGATCCTATGCTCCCTTATAAACGACCTTAGGGATTTCATATACAGGTTTCGGGTAATTATCTTCAAATACCCGAACTTAGCCGAGATATCCCTCAGAGATCACAGGGAGATGATAGAACTGATGAGATTAAAAAAGGGAAAAAAGGTCGAAGCTCTAATAAAAAAGCACATATTGAGAGGGAAAAAACTGATAAAGGAGAAAATCAGGGAAGAGGGGAAGATAAAGGGAAATGGATCCTAAAGCTCAAGAGCTCGCTGAAAGAATAATCTCAGGTGACGAAACCGTCGCGGCCCGAGTCATATCGATGATAGAGGATGGGGAAGAAGAAGGTTTTTTGGTGCTCTCCACCCTTTATCCAAGAACTGGTGGGGCCTTCAAGATCGGAATAACAGGTTCTCCGGGAGCTGGCAAAAGTAGTATCATCGACAGGCTTGCCTACCTCTATGGGAAAAGTGGAAAAAAGATAGGTATCATTGCAATAGATCCCACAAGTGTAAAGTCAAAGGGAGCCTTTTTCGGTGATAGACTCAGGTTTAAAAGTGCGGAAAAGGTAGAAGGTGTATTTATAAGATCGATGGCCCACAGGGGCTTCTCCGGTGGGATCTCAAAGGCGGCTTTTGGAGCGGAGTGTGTGCTTGATGCCCTCGGAAAGGATATCATAATAGTGGAAAGTGTTGGGGTGGGACAGACTGAGCTTAGCATCTATCTCATCTCAGACATTGTGGTAACCGTATTTACACCAGATTTCGGTGACGAGATTCAACTAATGAAAGCTGGACTTTTAGAGATAGGTGATGTGGTTGTAATGAATAAAATGGATATGCCAAATGCGGAGGAGAAGGCGAAAGACCTAATCGCCTACATTGGGGATCTGAAAAAGGATGCCCCTCCCTTCATAAAATGCTCAGCAAAAAAAGGAGAGGGAATAGAGTTACTTCTTGAGGTTCTTGAGGAGAAAAGGCGAGAGAAATTAGGGATGAGAAGGGAAAAGGTAAAAGCCCTCCTTCTTACCTTCATAAAGGAGGAGCTGTCAAGGGGGATAGAGAAGATGGTGGAGGAGGATCCCAAGTTCAATGAAATTCTACACTCAGTTCAAAGCGGAAAGATCGACCCTTACTCTGCATCAGTCCACTTTGTTTCCGAATTGCTTAAAGATGGAAAAATGGAGGACTATAAATGGAGGAGAAAAGGATAAAAGTTCTTATTGCAAAGCCAGGCCTAGACGGACACGACAGAGGAGCCAAAGTTATAGCTCTCGCTTTAAAGGAAGCTGGTATGGAGGTTGTTTACTCTGGTCTTCACAAAACGATAGACCAAATAGTGAACATGGCGATTCAGGAAGATGTGGATGTTATAGGTCTGTCAATTATGAGTGGAGCCCACATTCCCCTTACAAGGAAACTCATGGAGAAGTTAAAAGAAAAGGGAATCCAAGATAAGAAAGTCTTTGTCGGTGGTGTCATCCCCTCAAAAGACATCAAATTGCTAAAGGAGATGGGGGTAGAAGGGGTATTTCCTGGTGGAACTCCGATAGATGATGTCATTGAAGCGATTAAGGCATCTGTGAAAAAGTAGGAGGAGAATATGTCGAGTGCTAGGTACATTAAGAACGAAAAGGATCAGATCCTAGACGTGATCCTCGAGTCTGGCATTCATGTGAAACCTGTTTACACTCCTAAAGATCTCGAAGAGATTGGATTCTCCTATGAGGAGGACCTAGGCGACCCAGGAAAGTATCCTTTCACTCGCGGGATCCATCCTCTGGGCTATAGGTCGAGGGCTTGGACAACAAGGCAGTACACGGGATTCGGTACGCCAAAAGAAACGAACGAGCGCTTTAAATTCATGATATCTCACGGACAGACAGGACTGAATGTGGCTTTTGATTTACCAACACAGATGGGTTACGACTCGGATGACCCTATGGCTGAAGGAGAAGTTGGCAGAGTTGGTATGGCAGTAGATACGATAAGGGATTTTGAAATTGCCTTTGAGGGAATCGCACTCGACAGAATCGGGGTTGGCCTAACCATAAATGCTGTAGCTTCGATTATCCTTGCCATGTTCCAGGCTGTGGCAGAGAAGTACGGTTACGATCCAAAAACGGTTTCGGCGACTCCCCAGAACGACATTTTGAAGGAGATGATAGGCAGAGGTGCATGGATATTTCCAGTCGAGCACGGTGTAAGACTTGTTGGTGACATAATCGAATACTCGATGAAGGTAATGCCAAAAACTAATCCTGTTAGCGTCTGTGGTTATCATATAAGGGAATCCGGAGCGACCCCGGCCCAGGAGATCGCCTATGCTTTTTTGATAGCCTTTGCTTACATAGATAACGTTTGTAAGAGGGGTTATGATCCTGACGAGTTCGTCGGAGGGATTACTTTCAACTTCAACGTTTTTGGGAACATGTGGGAACAGATAGCAAAATTCAGGGCTGCAAGGAAGTTGTGGGCAAGGCTTTTAAGAGAAAGGTACAATGTGAAAAAGGAGAGGAACC
Source organism: uncultured bacterium (assembly GCA_938084905.1). Lineage (GTDB taxonomy): Bacteria > Desulfobacterota > Syntrophorhabdia > Syntrophorhabdales > JANXAF01 > CALKEQ01. The sequence continues at coordinate 10,646 of CALKEQ010000002.1, read as the reverse complement.
TATTTTTAAGGGGAATTTTTGGAGGAGGTGGCTATGGCCTAACAAAGGCCCAACCGGAAAACAACATTGTGAGGGGTGCTTACTATGCCCTTGTTGCCGCCCTATCTGGTGCCCAGACAACAGCCCTATGCAGTTACGATGAAGCTTACACCATACCAACACCCCATTCGGCACTTATCTCTTTGAGAACCCTTCAGATACTCATGGATGAAGCAGGATTGAGGGACACTGTTGATCCTCTAGCGGGAAGTTATTTCATAGAGACCCTGACAAAACAGATGGAAGAGAAGATCCTCGAGGAGATGGAAAAGATCGAAAAATACGGTGGGATAATAAAGGCTGTCTCCGAGGGGTATATTCAGAGGATGCTTGCAAGACAGGCCTATGAAATAGAAAGGGCAATAGAGAGGGGTGAGCTTCTAAAAGTTGGTGTGAACATATACGTTGAGGGTGAGCCAAAGGAGGTTCAACTCCATGAGTACAATGAAGAGTCGGCTAGAATGCAGATAGAGAGCTTAAGGGAGATAAGAAGGACAAGATCGTCAAGTGAGGTGAAAAGGACCTTAAAAGAACTGGAGAAGGCAACGAGAGATGGGAAAAATGTTATGCCCTATCTACTTGAGTGCTGTAAAGCCTACTGTACATTAGGAGAGATGACAAATGTTTTCCGGGAGATCTTCGGAGAGTTTCAGGAACCATCGCTTTTTTAGAAATGGTCTTTTACGGAGGAAAAAATGGAGAAAAAGCGCTTCAGGCTCGGGTGCGATATTGGCGGTACTTTTACTGACTTTGTTCTTTTAGATGATTTAACAGGTGAGATTCACACAGCAAAATGCTTAACGACTCCAAAGGATCCCTCTGACGCAGTTGAAGAGGGCATAAAGATACTTTCTAAGAAGCTTCCAGGTTTTGTGTCAGAACTTGATGAGTTTATCCATGGTACGACTCTAGTGATTAACTCAATAATAGAAAGAAAGGGAGCAAAAACTGGCCTTATAACAACTAAGGGCTTTAGAGACGTTTTAGAGATTGGAAGGGAGATAAGGTACGCTCCTTACGACATTTTTGCCGAGTATCCGAAGCCTCTTGTGCCCAGAAGACTTAGAATGGAAGTGGATGAGAGGATAAGAAGTGATGGTACCATCCTTAAACCTCTGAACGTTGATGAAGCAAGACAGGTCGTACGCAAGCTTGTTAGTATGGGGGTAGAGTCTATTGCAGTGTGCCTCATAAATTCCTTTGAGAATCCCATTCATGAAAAGATGATCGAGGAAATAATTCACGAGGAAGCGCCTTGGTTATCTACTTCCATATCCTATAAAGTCCTTCCCCAGATAAAAGAATATGAAAGGACCAGTACGGTTGTAACCAATGCCTATGTGAAGCCCCTCACTGAAAGGTACCTCTCAAAGTTGAAGGATAGACTTTCTGCTCTCGGGTTCAAAGGCAAACTCTTCATAATGTTAAGTAGTGGCGGAATAACTTCGGTTGAAATAGCCAAGGAGTTTCCCGTAAGAATAATAGAGTCGGGTCCAACAGCTGCTGTTATTGCCGCCCAGTATTACGGAAAACACTTTAACATCTCAGAGATGTTCTGTTTCGATATGGGAGGAACAACTGCCAAATCCTGCCTTATTCAGAAAGGGGAAGCTGGGATTGTACAGACCTTTGAGGTTGGAAGGGTACAGAGATTCATGAGAGGGAGCGGACTTACAATTCAGGTGCCTGTTGTGGATCTGATGGAAATAGGTGCAGGAGGGGGCAGCATCGCAAAGATCAGTAAAATGGGTACACTCCAGGTTGGGCCTGAAAGTGCAGGTGCAGATCCAGGACCCATATGTTATGACAGGGGAGGGGAAGATCCCTGCGTTACAGATGCGGATCTCCTCCTTGGATATCTTGATGAGAACTACTTTCTCGGGGGGGAGATGAAATTAAATAAAGACAAGGCAAAACATGGGATAAAGAAAAAGATTGCAGAGCCTCTAAATGTGAGCTTAGAACAGGCGATTTGGGGAATACACGATCTAATAAATGAGACTATGGCTGCCGCTGCAAAGACCCACATAGCTGAAAAGGGAGGTAATCCTAAAATAGTAACGATCGCAGCCTTTGGAGGTGCGGGCCCTGTTCATGCTTACGGTCTTGCAAAGAAACTTGGGGCGAAAAGAATCATGGTTCCTCCTAATGCGGGTGTTGGTTCTGCGATGGGATTCTTTACCGCTCCCAGGGCCTTCGATGTACTTGTGAGCCATAAGGTTTCCCTAAGTAAGGCTGACTTTAATTCAATAGAAGAGATCTTTAAGAAATTGGAGAAGGATGCGGAGGCAACCTTTTTGAGCGAGTACTCACAGGGAGGTATCATCTTCAGTCGTTCCCTGGATATGAGATTCGTTGGACAGGGGTCTGAAATATCGATCCCAATACCGAATAAGCCATTTTTTGAGTTTAAAAAGGAAGAGATAAGAAAAATGTTTGATGAGCATTACGAAAAGCTTTACGGAAGAACCTACCCAGAGTCAGAGATAGAGTTCATAAATTTCAAGGTGAGGGCCCATCTACCGGAAAAGCTGTTAAAGCTTTCTAAAATTGAGAATCAAAGGGGAGGGGATATTTCACTGGCCATAAAGGGAAAAAGGCTCGCATTTTCCCAGAGAGTAAAGGATTTTATCCCCTTCACAGTTTACGATAGATACAAACTCTTCCCAGGAGCCAAATTTCGCGGACCAGCAATAATAGAGGAGAGAGAATCTACTATCGTTGCTGGAGAAGACACGGAAATAACCGTCGATGAATATGGATTTGTGTGGATCGAAATTAGGGAGGGGTAGAATGGGCAAGGTCTTTGATCCGATAACAATAGAGATCCTGTGGAGAAGGTTGATTTCAATTGTTGATGAGGCTGATTCATCTGTTGCAAGAACGGCTTTCTCAAGCCTTCTGAGGGATGCCCACGATTACACGTGCATGTTCACGGATAGGTTTGGAAGGGAACTTGCTCAAGGGACTTTTGCAACACCAGGACAAGCAGGTGCAATGGCTCTCGGTATAAAGAAACTTATAAATAGTCTACCTGAGGATTATTTCAAACCTGGAGACGTCCTTATAACCAATGATCCCTGGATATTGGCAGGCCATCTAAACGATGTCTGTGTCTTAAGCCCAATATATTACAAAGGAAACCTTGTTGCTTACACTGCATGTGTTTTTCACCACTCTGATATAGGAGGGAGGGTATCATCAGACAATCACGAGGTTTTCGAAGAAGGTCTCTTTATCCCTCCTGTCAAACTTTACGAAGAAGGGGTACTCAACCAGGCGATTTTGGAGATCATTCGTTGGAATGTGAGAACACCAGAACAGGTAATAGGAGACATTAGATCCCAGATAGCCGCAAATCACGTCTGCTCTGAGAAGATAAAACAGATGCTTGAGGAGGCTAGTCTCGATACCCTAGATGACCTTGCAGATCAGATAATAGATATTACCGAAAAGAGGATAAGGGAGGAGATTGAAAAGATACCAGACGGCACCTATTACTCGGAAGGTATAATTGAGCAACCAAAGGGAAGGGACGACATAGTTATAAAGGCTAAGGTTGAAATCAAGGGATCGGATATAATAGTAGATCTTGACGGTTCATCTCCCCAGGTTGACTGGGGTGGCAATGTGGTTTACAACTTTACATACGCTTACGTTTTTATGGCCATAAAGAGTATGTTTGCCCCTGACATTCCAAATAACGAAGGATGTGCGAGGCCCATTAAGCTTTACGCTCCATACGGTTCAATTGTCAACTGTAAATTTCCAGCTGCGTGTGCGGCTCGAATGCAAATAGGACACTTCCTTACAGAGATAATATACAAGGCGATGGCTCCTGTTCTTCCAGATAGGGTAATAGCCGGATCAGGAGGGACACCAGCTGCCATGAATGTCTTTTACGGTAGAAGGAAGGACGGTACACCTTGGCATTCGGTGATAATCAGAGGTGGAGGAATGGGTGCCAGTCTAAAAAGCGACGGAAAATACGTCTTCATATTCCCAGCCAATGGCGCGAACACTCCTGTTGAGATATTCGAGAACGATACTCCGCTTATAGTTGAAAGAAGGGAGCTCATAACCGATTCTGGTGGACCTGGAAGGACAAGAGGAGGACTTGGCAAGAGGGAGGTTTTCATAGTACCCGATGACGATTACGCACCGGTCCCTCCTGTCAATTTGGGAATCCAGGCGGGTAGGTACGTTTATCCGCCTGAAGGTCTCTTCGGAGGCAAGCCTGGAAGGAAGGGAGCTTTCCTTGTTAACGGAGAAGAGGGGAATCCCTACGGGCTAACCCAGCTTATGCCAGGAGACGTAGTTACAATCGACGCTCCAGGAGGGGGTGGTTACGGAGATCCCAAAGAGAGAGATCCCAACCTTGTTCTCGAAGATGTAATTGAAGGTTACGTGAGTTTGGAAAGTGCGCGAAGGGATTACGGTGTTAGTATAAATCCGGAGACGATGGAGATTGACTGGGAGGAAACGGAAAAACTGAGAAAGGGAAAATCGTGAAGGAGGGGAATATGGAGAGGCCATTTGACGCCAAGGTAAAAAGCGAATCTGAGCTTCTGGCACTTCAGCTTGAAGGGCTAAAATGGACCGTAAGACACGCTTACTATGGCTCACCTGCGTACAGGAAAAAACTGGATGAAGCAGGCGTAAAGCCAGAAGATATAAAGAGTCTAGATGACTTAAGAAGACTCCCTTTCACGACCACGCAGGATTTACAGGAAGGATATCCCTTTCCACTTCTCTCAGTTCCATTGGAGAAAGTTATAAGGATCCATGCTTCATCTGGTACCACAGGAAAGAGGAAGGTTATATGTTACACGAGAAAAGATGTGGAAGACTGGGCAGACATGTTTGCCAGATGTTACGCTTACGCCGGCTGTACAAAGGAAGACAGAGTTCAGATAGCGGTAGGGTACGGAGTATGGACTGCTGGTTGGGGATTTCAAAACGGATGTGAACGCTTTGGTGCCATGGCTATCCCTGTTGGGCCTGGAAATATAGATATGCAGTGCCAGTTCCTAGAGGACTTTGGAAGTACAGTTCTCTGCTGTACGGCCTCTATGGGGCTTCTCATGGCGGAAGAGATCGATAGGAGAGGGTTGCGGGGGAAAATAAAACTGAGGAAGATCATTTTTGGGTCTGAAAGGTCGAGTGATGCGATGAGGAGAAAGATCTCTGAGCTTTCTGGGGTCGCTTATGAGGAACTCTACGACATACCTGGAATGACAGAACTTTACGGGCCGGGAACTGGTCTGGACTGTCAGTACCATAAAGGGATCCACTACTGGGCTGACTACTACATACTGGAGGTTCTCAATCCGGAGACACTAGAGCCTTGTGAGCCTGGAGAGGTTGGGGAGATGGTCGTTACAACACTCAGAAAGGAGGCTGTTCCTCTCATCCGCTATAGAACAAGGGATTTGACGCGTCTTATTCCAGAGAAGTGTCCTTGCGGAAGCCTTATGCCGATGCATGACAGAATTCTTGGAAGATCTGATGATATGTTCATATTTAGAGGCGTCAACATATACCCGAGCCACATCGATGAGATCCTCTCAAAGATAGAGGAAGTTGGGAGCGAATACCAGATACACCTCTTCAGAAAGGAGGACGGTAAAGACTATATGACGTTGAAGGTGGAGAGGGCCAAGGATGTACAACCCTCGGCTGAGATTGATCTAAAGTTGAAAAAACTTATAGAGGAGCGAATAAAAAACCAGATTCTAGTGAGCTGCGACGTGGAAGTCGTTGATTACGGAACTCTTCCACGCTCTGAGAGAAAAACGAAAAGAGTTTTTGACACAAGATACTGATTTGGGAGGAAAAAGTGAAAAAGTTCGATTATCATATACCAAAAAGCCTGGAGGAGGCCCTAAGCCTCTTCAAAAGCCTAGAGAATGCTAAGTACATAGCAGGTGGGACGGACGTTCTTGTAAATATAAAAAGGAAAAAAGAGTCGCCATCCCATCTCATCTCTTTGAGAAATATAGATTCGCTAAAGGTGGTAGAGAAAAAAGACGGGCTCAAGATAGGAAGCTGTTTGATCCATCAGGAGCTGCTTAAGATTGAAGAAATAAGGACGTACTATTCGGCCTTATATGACGCGCTAACTAAACTTGGCTCAAAACAGATAAGAAACGTTGCTACAATTGGGGGAAACATCTGTAACGCTGCTCCATCTGCTGATACCGCCTGTCCCCTCCTTGTTCTCGATGCTCAAGTTGTGATCTTCGGTGAGAAGGGGACAAGAATGGTCCCAATAGACGATTTCTTTGAAGGACCAGGGACTGTGGCCAAAGAGGAGAGCGAGATAGTGACTTCCTTTGAGTTACCGTCTTTTCCAAAGTACACCGGTTCTGCCTATATAAAACACACAAGGCGGGAAGCGATGGATCTGGCAATGGTAAGTGCTGCCTCAAGGATAACATTTGCCGCGGAGGACCAGTCTCTCCTTAGAGACTTTCTGAGTTCTAAGGGGGTAGAAGAGCTCGATAAGGAATTGAAAAATTACCCACTTTTTGTTAAGGAGGCTCGAATAGCTCTCGGGGTTGTAGCTCCAAGACCATTCCGGGCTAAGAAGGCAGAATCTTGCCTCGAGGGTAAATTTTTAAATGAGGAGACTCTAAGGGAGGCATGTGAAAAAGCCGCAGAGGAAGCTCAGCCCAGAGATACAATAAGGGGTGAGGCCTGGTACAGAAGGGAGATGGTGAAGGTGCTTACTAAGAGAACCATTCTTTTGTCTGTGAAGAGAGCAATCGAGATGTGTTCATAGGAGGAGATCTATGAAAAAGGAGATAAAATTCCATTTAAACGGGGAAGAAGTTGTTGCGGAGGTTGAACCCCACTGGACCCTTCTTTACTTTCTGAGAAACGTTATGAAACTGAAAGGTACAAAGGAGGGGTGCGGTTACGGAGAATGTGGGGCCTGCACTGTGGTTGTAGACAAAAGGGCAGTAAATGCTTGCCTATATCCTATTCTTGAGGTTGATGGTAAGAAAGTTATAACAATAGAGGGATTGTCTAAGCCTGATGGACAGCTTCATTTTATCCAGAAATCTTTTATCGAGGAAGGAGCCGTCCAGTGCGGCTTTTGTACCCCTGGAATGATAATGTCAGCTTACGCCCTTTACGAGGAGAAGGAAAACCCCGATGAGGAAGATATAAAAGAGGCGATAGAGGGGAATCTTTGCAGATGCACAGGTTACATTAAAATAGTTCAAGCAATAAAATCAGCGAAAAGGAGGCAACAATGACATTCAACGCGGTCGGTCAAAAAATACCAAAAAAAGATGCACCCTTGAAGGTGACAGGGCAGGCACTTTACATAGATGATTTGGAGCTACCTGGTATGCTCTACGGCAAAATCCTTTTCAGTAAGTACCCTCATGCAAGGATACTGAACATAGATACTTCTAAAGCGGAAAGACTACCAGGGGTAAAAGCAGTGGTGACAGCGAAGGATTTTCCTCCCAATTTCAGGATCGGATTTATGAAAGACAATCCGCCGCTTAAAGGGAATAAGGTCCTTTCCACAAGGGACGAAATTGCAGCTGTCTGCGCAATAAGTCCAGAGATAGCGGAAGAGGCTTGCGAGCTCATAGATGTGGACTATGAGGTACTGCCAGGAGTATTTGATCCAATAACTGCCATGAGAGAGGATGCTCCCATCCTCCATGAGGAGCTTGGGTCGAACGTTCTCAAACTACCGTGGAAGCTAGTCTGCGGAGACGTGGAAAAGGGGAAAAGTGAGTCTAAGTACATAGTTGAGGATACATTTACAACCCAATGGGTTACACACTGTTGCATGGCCACAAGTGGTTGCATTGCCCATTTCGACATCAACAACAACCTTACCCTTTACAGTAATACCCAGATCCCATCTCTCGCTCAAAATGACTTTCTCGAAGCCTTAAACGCCTTAGGGCTGAAAAACAGGAGGGTTCGGATCATCCAAGTCACAATAGGAGGAGCATTTGGAAGCAAGCTCGATACCTATCCTTACGAGTACATAGCCATACTTCTGGCGCTTAAAACGAGAAAACCTGTAAAAATTGTTTTTTCCCGAGATGAAGAGTTTTTTGCCACATCTCCTAGACAATGCACCATAACGAAAATATCCCAGGGATGCACCAAGGAGGGGAAGCTAACATTCAGGGAAGTTGAAATGATACTTGATAACGGAGCCTATACTTCCTGGGGAGCTACAACTCCATCCGTTATGATGATGCCAATATCCTCCCTTTACAGAGTTCCAAATGTTAAGTACGAGGCAAAATGTGTTTACACTAACAACACTTACTGCCAGGCAATGAGAGGTTACGGAAACCCCCAGGCGACCTTTGCCATAGAATCTTCCCTTGATCATTTAGCAGAGGTAAGTGGAATAGATCCTTACGATCTTAGAATGATAAATGCCAACCAGCCTGGAGAAATTACTCCTCAGGGGTTCAAGATTACCACATGTGGGCTTAAAGAGTGCTTAGAAGAGGTGGCAAAGAGATTGAATTGGAGGGAAAAAAGAGGGAAAGGTGGTGGAAAGAGAGGTGTGGGAATGGCTTCCTTGATACATGTTGGAGGAGGCGCAAGGGTATACAAATCGGATGGATGCGGTACCATAATAAAGATGGACGATTTTGGAAAGGTTGATGTTTTCACAGGTGCTACTGATATAGGTCAGGGAGCGGATACTGTCATCGCGCAGATTGTTGCTGAAGAGCTTGGGATTCCCGTTGAGGATGTAAACGTGATCCACAATGATACGGATGTTTGTCCATGGGACGTGGGAGTCCACGCAAGTAGAACGACTTTTGTGGCGGGAAATTCAGCCCTTTACGCAGCTAGAAAAATAAAGGCGAGACTGACTGAGATAGTTTCGAAGATTCTAGAGATCCCGCAAGAGGATGTGGAGATAAGAAACGGTATTGCCTTTTCAAAAAGTGATCCTCAAAAGTCCATTCCAGTTGCAAGGGCGATAAGGAGGGCACACTTCACAACAGGTGGAAGTATGCTAATGGCTGAGCATTTCTACGATCCAAACAATGAGAATCTGGGCAAGGACTTTAAGGGAAATCTTTCCACTGCTTATACTTACGGAACCCATGGTGTGGAGGTGGAAGTTGACACTGAGACGGGAAAGGTTAAGATCCTTAAATACGTTGCAGCCCACGATATTGGGAGAGCCATAAATCCTCTCCTCCTTGAAGGACAGATAGAGGGCGGTGCTTTAATGGGAATAGGGTTCGCACTCTCGGAGAGGTTGATCTATCAGAATGGATACTTGAAAAACGGTAACTTCCTAGATTACAAAATCCTTACAGTTAGAGACGCAGTACCAGTTGAAACCGTGATTATTGAAACTGATGAAAAGGAAGGGCCATACGGAGCTAAGGGGATTGGAGAACCTGGTCTTGTTCCTAGTGCTCCTGCAATTGCCAATGCCATATATGATGCAATAGGCGTAAGGATAAAGGATCTACCGATAACCCCGGAGAAAATCCTTAAAGCTTTAAAGGAAAAAGCTGGAACGGGAAATAAGGCTTAAAAGGACGGGTATTGACTGAAAAAAGAAATGATGTTAAATTGATCGCATGTTCGGACTAGGCTTTCCAGAACTTATAGTTATCCTTGTCATAGTCCTTTTGATTTTTGGGGCGGGGAAGCTTCCTGAGATCGGTTCTGCCATTGGTAAAAGTATAAAGAACTTTAAAAGGGCAACAAAAGGTCTTGATGAGATAGATGTAACCCCTCCCAAAGAAGAGAAGGAGAAAGAACAGATAAAATCGTAAGGAAGGCTTATTTAGGCATAGGTTCAAATCTTGGTGATCCAGTCTCGAACTGTTTAGAGGCGATTAAGCGAATAGGTAAGATAAAGGATCTTACGCTTCTTAAAACTTCATCCCTTTACCTAACATCTCCAGTCGGATGGATTACTCAAAGGGACTTTGTGAATTGCGCTCTATGTGTGGAGTACCCTGACAGAGTAAGGGATCTATTCTCCGAGACTAAAAAGATAGAAGAGGAGATGGGAAGAGTTAGAAATGAAAAGTGGGGGCCAAGGGTTATAGACATTGACATTCTCCTCTTCGGAGACCTTATTCTGGACGAGGAGGATCTGAAAATTCCTCATCCCGAGTTACATAAAAGAAGGTTCGCAATGATTCCCCTTCTCGAGATTGACAAAGAGATTCTTCATCCTCTCTTTCGAAAGAGACTCAGAGATTTCCTAAGAGGCATAGACAGATCCCAAAAGGTCAAATTTATAGGAAAAATAACATTGCCAGATCTGGAAATTGGTGCCAATCCGTGTACAGAGAGGAAATTGAAATAATAAGACAGATGAGAAAAACAGGAAGGGAACTTTTTTTAAGGGGTCTTGTTGGGTCCCACTCAGGGAATATGAGTGTGAGGTCAAAAGACTCTCTCTACATAACAAGAACAAGGGCTATGCTTGGAAGGTTAAAAGAAGAGGATATAGTTAAGCTTCCCCTATACGGCTCATCTGAGGAGGAGCAAACTATGGCCTCTTCAGATACCAGTATCCACATATCCATATACAGGAGGACAGATGCTTTGGCCATTCTCCATGCCCACCCCCC
>CALKEQ010000001.1 GCA_938084905.1 uncultured bacterium | reverse complement strand
TTGGAGTAGCCTGTAAAAGTCCAGACCGGGTCCAGAGGGATTCACACCTTTAGACGGGGAGTTTGGAAATCCTTCTACGCTTGCTGAGCCGCACCTGAATATTTCGCCTGTCGGCCAGACGACCTCGATCGATTGCATGGGTTCTCCGTACTCGTAAACCACATTTGTTGGGACTTCTCTTTCAAGGATATCTGTGAGTGGAGACCTTCCGTAAGGAGGTGTAAGTGGCATTATCATTCTCATTCCTTTTTCTTTGAGAGCCTTAATCAATTCTCCCCAAGTAAGACCAGGCTCGAACCTCACAAAGCGATTCTCTGTGTCGATCTCATGGATCCTTTTCATCCTTGATAGATCTACTATGATCCCTCCCCTTTCTGGGATCGTAGCCCCATAAAAATGGATCTTCGAACTCACAGGAACCAATGGAATCCTTTTTTTATTGCACCATTTTACTATCTCGCTTATCTCCTCTACACAAGAAGGACGGACTACGGCATAAGGCAAAAGGGAAGAAGTACGAAATTGATCTGAAGCGTATTGGATAAGGTCCTCTTCCCTTTCGGAGACATACTCTTCTCCGACTATTTTTGAAAGCTCATCCCTTATATTCATCTTCGCGCCGTATGAAGCTTACTTTAGAGAACCATATAAAGGGCTTGTAGGTCAAAAGAAAAGTTTAATATAAGGCGTCCTGACCACTTAAAACCTTTAGACATGCATCAACAACATCACTATCATAAAGTATTCCTCTTTTTTCCGCTATCTCATTACACGCGTGATCAATTGGAAAAGCTGGTCTATACGGACGGTGGGAACAGATGGCCTCGACAACATCGGCAACGGCCACAATCCGCGCTTCTAAAAGTATCTCATTTCCTTTTAGTCCCCTTGGATAGCCCGAACCGTCAAGTCTTTCATGGTGCTCGTAGACTATTTCCGGAACCGGTTCTGGCATTTCTGCCTCTTTTAATATCCTGTAGCCAATCTCACAATGTCCCTTCACGATCTCCATTTCAGCAGGTAGAAGTTTACCAGGCCTATTCAGGATCTCGTAGGGGATGGCAATTTTCCCAACATCGTGAATTGCTCCAGCAAGACGGACCCATTCTACAGATTCAATATCCAGATTCATCTCTTTGGCAATTGCCCTAGAAAGTCTCGATACCCTCAACTGGTGGCCAGCTGTGTAAGGATCCCTTAATTCCAAGAGGGAAGAGAGGGTTCTTATTATTGCACCGAGTGAGGTTCGTAGTCTCTCCTCTATCAACTCCACACTCAATTCTGCCTTCTTTTTTTCCGTCATATCCTCAACGAACCCGTCTATCCGGATAATCTTTCCTTTCTCGTCAGTAACAGGATGAGCGTCTATTCTCACAGGGATCCTACTTCCATCCTTTTTTCTTAGCTCTGTCTCAAAACCTTCGATCATGCCAAATTTTTTTATTCTTTCGAATAATTCTTCTCTCTCTTCGGGTCTCAGATAAAGATTAGCCGCCTCGGATAATTCTCCGAAAGAATGGTAACCGAGCATTCTTTTAAAAGACGGATTTGCTTTAATGAGCATTCCAGTCTCATCTAGGTGGAAAATGCCTTCTTTTGCATGTTCAAAAAGAGATGTGTATTTTTCAACGTTTTCTCTTAATTTCTCTTCGGCCTTTTTTGCAAGCGTAAAATCGACAAGAATGAGAACAAATTCATATGTTATAACCTCTCGGTTCTCAATTGGTTCGACCATCTCCAGGAAAAATTCTCCGTTTCTAATCACTTGTCTTGACTGTCCACACTTTAAAGTTTTTGCCCTGATGAGTGGGCATAATTCGGTTCCCTCACATCCACAGTCCAAAACGCGAGAACATCTTTTCCGGTTTAGATGTCCGCCGAAATACTCTTGAAAGGCACGATTTGAAAAGAGTATGGTACCATCGGCTTTGATGAAGCATATCATTTCTGGGAGTAAATCAAAAATTAAGTTCCCCACTTTTCCAATTTCGGAAAAAACATAGGATGGTTTTCCTGTTTCGGAAAGCCAACCTATTCTTTTTTTTCTTTCTTCCCTTTCTTTCTGGTCGGATAGGCGGTCGATACGTGCTTTCTCTTTTGCAGGCCGAATTCCTTCCATGAAAACACCCCAAAGATAATCTAAGGCCTTTTTCATGGCAATTCAAGATCCAAAAAAGGTTTGAATTTTTTTTGATCATGTGATACGAGAAAATCGAAGCAGAAACTCTCAAAAAACTCAGAGGAGGAATTTATGAAAAGAAGGGACGTAATAAAAATGATGGGTGCCTCTCTTCTCATCGGTGGGGGACTATTCGCATCGAAGGCTGTTCGTGCAAAGGAAGAAAAAGCGCCCCCACTTCCCTGGCCGTATAAAAAGCTCGACCCGGAAAAGGTGGCAGAGAGGGCCTATCTTGGGTATTACAAAGGGGCTTGCTGTTATGGGGCTTTCGATTCTATAGTTGGCTCCGCGCAGGAATTACTTGGATATCCATACACGATGCTTCCAACGGAACTCTTCGTTTTCGGCCAGGGAGGTGTGGCAGATGTCGCTTCCCTCTGCGGAGCCCTTCTCGGAGCAGCTGCTGCCGTATTCCTTTTCACAGGAGGCCTTGAGAAGGAGACCAGAGAAAAATCTTACGCTCTTATCCAGGATCTCTTCAATTTTTATGAGCAGGAGGCTCTTCCAAAATACGTACCAAAGAATCCGAAAGTGAACGTAGAGATAAAAAGATCCGCAGCCAGATCTCCGCTCTGCCACGTCTCTGTTACTCGCTGGTGTAAGGTGACAGGGTACAAGGCATTCTCAAAGGAGAGATCTGAGAGATGCGGGAGGCTGACAGCCGATTGCGCTCTTTACGCCTTAAAATTGATAGAGAGTCATGTTGCCGGTCAATTCAAGCAAGCCTACCTGCTTTCCGCAGAGGTCAAAAGATGCAGAACCTGCCACGACAAGGGTGGCACGTTAGAGGACTCAAGGGGCATGATGGACTGCTCCATGTGCCATTTCACGGGAAAGAAGGCAAAACATCCGTAAGTACGGTTCCACCATGGGGGGTCTACCCCCCAATTTTTTCCCTAAAAAAGGATAAGCATGCCCAAAGAACATATAGATCTAAAAGGATTCGTAACGATGGTCCTCCTCACTTTACTTTGGGGGCTCAACTACAGTGCAATAAAGATTTCAAACACGGGATTCTCACCTATATTCAATTCCTTTTTGCGCTCCGCCTTTGCCTCAATTTCTGGAATCGTATATTGCCTGTATATAAGACAGCCCCTCTTTCACAGGGACATAAGGCTTTTCCATGGATTTATGGTTGGGCTCCTCTTTGGACTGGAATTTGTCTGTATCTATGTGGGGATGGTCTACACCGATTCTGCGAGAGCGGGCATTTTTATAAATTTCTCCCCATTTGTTGTCGCATTGGGCGCCTATTTTTTTTTGAAGGAGAGAATCACCTTTTTGAAGCTAGCCGGTTTGATCTTTGCCTTTATAGGTGTTTACTTCGTTTTCAAGGGTAGACCTTCCTACTCCGGGGAACTTATGTTTCTAGGGGATATGCTTGAACTGGCAGCGGCGATTCTCTGGGGCGCAACAACGGTGTACATAAAAAAGTACCTTGCGGAAAGGGTACACCCTATAAACACATTCCTCTACCAGCTTGTTCTCTCAACGCCTATCCTCTTCATCTTCAGTGAAATCTTTGAAGATGAATGGATAAAAAGTTTGAATCTCCTTCCAGTTTTTGCGCTTTTCTATTCTTCCTTTGTCGTTGCGTTCTGGTCTTATTTAACGTGGTTTAAACTGATTCATAGGTATCCAGTTTCTGAGCTTTCAGTATTTACCTTTCTGTCTCCAGTCTTTGGAGTCCTCTTTGGTTCATTTGTCCTAGACGAAGAGATAACAGGTGGGCTCATCATCGGACTTATTCTCGTAAGCGCGGGGATCTACCTCACCAATTACAGGAAGGGGACCACCTAGACCCCTCTATTGACAAGAGATCTACAGGGAATTATATTAACTCCGAACCAGTGGTGAATCGGAAAACAATCCAAGGAGGATAAATCATGGCACGGAAGGTTATCGGAATAGATTTAGGGACTACTAATTCAGTTGTAGCGATAATGGAGGGTGGTGAACCGAAAGTCATAATTAATGAAGAAGGTAGCAGATTGACACCAAGTGTGGTCGCCTTTACAAAGGATGGGGAAATACTTGTTGGTCAGGCCGCAAAAAGACAGGCTATTACAAACCCTGAAAACACCATTTTCTCTATAAAGAGGTTCATGGGCAGAAGGTACAATGAGGTTCTGGAAGAGATAAAAATGGTGCCTTATAAAGTCGTCAGTGATGCGAATGGGAACGTGAGAGTTGAGGTTAGAGGGAAACAGTACACGCCACAGGAAATCTCGGCTTTTATACTCCAGAAGCTAAAAAGGGCGGCAGAGGCGTACCTCGGGCACCCTGTAGAAGATGCGGTAATAACGGTTCCAGCTTATTTTAACGATTCACAGAGGCAAGCAACTAAAGATGCTGGTAGGATTGCAGGATTAAACGTCTTAAGGATAATAAATGAACCCACCGCATCTGCCCTGGCTTATGGACTCGATAAGAAAAAGGATGAGATAATAGCCGTTTATGACTTTGGCGGTGGAACCTTCGACATATCCATATTAGAGGTTGGAGATAACGTTGTTGAAGTTAAGGCCACAAATGGCGATACCCACCTCGGAGGGGATGACATAGATCAGAGGATCATAAACTGGATGATTTCGGAATTTAAAAAGGAATATGGCATTGATCTCTCTAAGGACCGTATGGCACTTCAGAGGCTAAAGGAAGCTGCTGAGAGAGCAAAGTGCGAGCTCTCCACGACCCTTGAGACAGAGATAAACCTCCCCTTCATCACTGCGGACAGCTCAGGTCCGAAGCATCTGAACATGAGATTGAGAAGGGCGGAGCTTGAAAGACTGATGGAGGACATAATTCAGAGAACTATCGAACCGTGTAAGAGGGCTTTAGAAGACGCGAAACTGACACCGAACAAGATAGATGAGGTTGTTCTCGTCGGAGGCTCAACGAGGATTCCAAAGGTTCAGGAACTTGTCAGAAACTTTTTCGGTAAGGAACCCCACAAGGGAGTGAACCCTGACGAGGTTGTAGCCCTTGGAGCAGCAGTTCAAGGTGGAGTCCTTGCTGGAGAGGTAAAGGATGTACTTTTACTCGACGTAACACCACTTTCCCTCGGTATAGAAACCCTAGGTGGTGTGATGACAAAGATAATAGAGAGAAATACTACAATTCCAACGAGAAAGAGCCAGATATTTACAACCGCGGAAGATAACCAGACAAGCGTTGAGATCCACGTTTTACAGGGCGAAAGGGAACTTGCCAAAGATAATAGAACTTTAGCAAGATTTCACCTTGTCGGGATTCCTCCTGCGCCAAGAGGTGTTCCACAGATTGAAGTAACCTTTGATATAGACGCGAATGGTATTTTACATGTCACAGCGAAGGATTTGGCTACTGGAAAGCAGCAGAACATAAGGATAACTGCATCTACCGGTCTCTCAGAGGAAGAGATCCAGAGAATGATAAAAGAGGCAGAGATGTACGCTGAGGAAGATAGAAGGAAGAGGCAGGAAGTTGAAACTAGAAACCAGCTAGATAATCTCATCTACACAACTGAAAAGACATTAAGGGAAAACCGGGACAAGATTTCAGGAGATGAGGTTAGAAACATCGAAGATACGATTTCTTCCGCAAAAGATGCTTTAAAGAGCGGCGATATAAATAGAATCAGGAAAGCGATGGATGAACTGACAAAAGCTTCACACAGGCTTGCGGAGGCCCTTTACAGGAGAGCTCAGGAGGCAACTTCTTACACTGGATCGGATAGGGAGGAGAAGAGAGCATCCGGTGGATCAAAGGGTGATGATGAGGTTCTCGATGCTGAATTTGAGGATGTGAAAAAGTAGGGGAGAAGATGGTAATAGGATTTCGAAGTGACAAAAGTCTAAAGGAAAAGCTCGTTATACCGAATGAGCTTCCAATTCTTCCGCTTAGGGGGACAGTAGCCTATCCTGACCTTGTTATGCCTCTTGTTGTAGGTAGGGAGAAATCGGTCCACCTGGTCGATGATGCTATGTCAAAGGACAGGATAATTGGTATCCTCACTCAGAAAAATCCTGACATAGAGGATCCGGGCCCTGACGATTTGTACACAGTCGGATGTGTTGCAACTATAATGAAAATGGTGAAAATGGTCGATGGGAGTCAGAGAGTCGTAATCCAAGGAATATGCAGATTTAAGCTCATAGAGTTTACTGCATGGGAGCCTTACCTTAAGGCGAAGATACTACCCATATTCGAGGATTACCAGAGGGATATAGAAATAGATGCCATGTTCATAAACCTGAAAAGCCTCTACAAGAAAGCAGTTGAGATGGCTCCATACCTTTCCTCAGAGCTAGCCCAAATATCACAAAAAATAGAATCTCCTGGAAATCTGGCTGACCTTATAGCATCTACCATAAACATAACTGTTGCTGAAAAACAGGACATACTGGAAAGGATAGATTTGAAGGATCGGCTTAAGATGGTGACCATTCTCCTAAATCGAGAACTTGAAACCCTCGAACTGAGTAGCAGGATCCAGTCGAATGTGAAGGAAGGAATAGACAGAACCCAAAGGGAGTACTTCCTTAGAGAGCAGCTTAAAGCCATACAGAAAGAACTCGGAGAGACTGACGATAAATTTGCGGAGATAGAAGAACTTAGGAAGAAAATCGCCGAAGCAAAAATGCCTCCAGAAGTACAGAAGGTTGCTGAGAAGGAGCTTGACAGACTTTCGAAGATGAGCACAATGTCGGCTGAGTACACAGTTTCAAGAACATACCTCGATTGGCTTGTGGAGCTTCCGTGGTCCAAGCAGACAGAGGATAATTTAAACATAGAGGAGGCAAGAAGGATACTTGACGAGGATCATTATAACCTTGACAAGGTCAAAAAAAGGATTCTCGAATATCTTGCAGTCAGAAAATTAAAGTCAGACATGAAAGGTCCTATCCTTTGCTTTGTCGGTCCACCTGGTGTTGGAAAAACATCTCTAGGAAGATCAATAGCGAGAGCTCTTGGAAGGAAATTCGTGAGAGTATCTCTTGGAGGAATAAGGGATGAAGCTGAGATAAGGGGTCATAGGAGAACCTACGTTGGAGCCCTTCCCGGGAGAATAATACAGGGGATAAAGAGAGCTGGTTCTAATAATCCAGTCTTCATGCTTGATGAGATCGATAAAATAGGCACTGATTTCCGCGGAGATCCAGCTAGCGCCCTTCTTGAGGTCCTAGATCCAGAACAGAACTTCTCATTTAGCGATCACTACCTTGAAGTCCCCTTCGATCTCTCAAAGGTAATGTTTATTACGACCGCAAATATGCTTGATCCCATTCCTCCTGCTTTAAGGGATAGAATGGAGGTACTTGAGCTTCCAGGTTACACTGATCAAGAAAAACTCATGATAGCGCGCCAGTTTTTGATTCCAAAGCAGATATCCGAACATGGACTGACTGAGGAACATATCTATTTTGAGGATGATGCTATAAAAGCCATAATCAGGTCGTATACAAGGGAATCTGGAGTGAGAAATCTTGAAAGAGAAATAGCTACGATATGTAGGGCTGTCGCAAAGGATGTGGCTGAAGGTAAAACGGAAAAGAGGATCATCAAGGAGGAAAATCTTCATCAGTTTCTCGGGCCGATAAAGTACTTCTCAGAGGTTGCCGAAAGGACAAAGTACTCTGGTGTTGCGACAGGACTTGCCTGGACCCCAACAGGCGGCGACATAATATTCGTTGAGTCGACAAAAATGAGAGGGAAGGGTAATCTGTCACTCACTGGCCAGCTCGGAGATGTGATGAAAGAGTCTGCTCAGGCCGCACTAAGCTATGTGAGAAGTAAAGCACAGGAGTTCAATATACCCGAGGACTTTTTCGAGAAACACGACATTCACATCCATGTCCCTCAGGGTGCTATTCCTAAAGACGGTCCGTCAGCTGGCATTACTATGTTAGTATCACTTGTTTCGCTTCTTACGGATAGACCTGTCAGAAACGATGTTGCAATGACAGGAGAGATCACTCTAAGAGGGCTCGTCCTTCCCGTTGGCGGAATAAAACAGAAAGTACTTGCGGCAAAAAGGGCTGGCATAAAGACTGTTATTCTGCCAAAACTGAATGAAAAAGACCTTGAAGAGGTTCCGGAGAGCATAAAGGAGGATATGGACTTCAAATTTATCGAGAAGATGGACGAGGCTATAGAGATTTGTCTAACCTAGTTCATCTCCATTCACCCTGGGGCTGTGGTAACTGGTAGCTCATAAGCTGCATGATGTAAGAATAAAAGTCTTTTTCCCCTTTTTCGATCTTTTCAATCTCCGGTATTATCTTTGAAATAAACTCATCATTTTCCAACACCTCAAGCGGGTAGTTGAAAAATGAAGCCCTCCTGAGCAATGAGTAAACCTTCTTTTTTGTTCCTTCAAGGGAGAGGTATCTGTCTATCAGGTTCAGCATTTTTTCTTTGTTTTCGTCAAGGTAACCGTCCACGTCCATAAGCAAATTTAGACTGAAATCGCGGGATGAGAAATAGCTTCTCATCTCCTTAAGGTTCTCTATGAGAAGTCTTATCTCTCTCACTATCTCTTCATCGTTCAGTGGAATGAAAGTTCCTTCCCTTACCATTTTTGCTATTGGCGACAACGGGTGGATTGCAAAGGTCCTTACTCTGATGAAGTTTGGTTCTATTATGTTGAGCACCCTTGCCGTTTCCTTTGCGTGTATTTCACTGAGTCCTTTTCCACCGAGTCCAGGCATTATGTACTCGGAAAGTTCGATACCTGCATCTTTTACCTTCATTGCGCCTTCAATTATGTCAGAGGTTGTTATCCCCTTTTTCATCAGTTTCAGCACTTCCTCAGACCCACTCTCCATTCCCACATGGATTCTATTTAGACCCGCCTCCTTTAGCATCTTTAATTCCTCAACGCTCTTCCTTCTTAGGGTAGTTGCCCTTGCGTATGAGGTGATTCTCGAGACAGAGGGGAACTTCTGAGTAATGTAAGTTAGTATCTCTAGGAGGTCGTCGGTTTTTAGAACTAGGCTATCAGCGTCCTGGAGAAAAACGGTCCTTACAGAAATTGAGTATTTTCCGTAATCTTCTGCCATCATGTCCAGGTCCCTCTTTACCTCTTCCACAGTCCTCCTTGAGAATTTTGTCCCCTTATAGGCAGGACAAAAAAGGCACTGGTTCCAAGGGCAGTTTCTTGTTACTCGAACAAGAAGGCTATTTGCCTCGCTTGGTGGTCTAATCGGTCCCTGCTCGTACATTTTTCTTCCTTTGTAAGCCTATTTCAATATAGCCATTTTCTCCTTGATTTCAAGTTTACCTTTTTGTGTGTTATACTGGATTCATGAAATATATAGCTGACTTGCACATTCACTCCCATTACTCTAGGGCAACAAGTAAAGAGATGACACCAGAAAATCTCTGGCTCTGGGCTCAATTGAAAGGGATTAAGGTTATAGGAACTGGGGATTTAACTCATCCTGGATGGCTCATGGAGTTAAGTGAAAAACTTAAAATGGCACCTAATGGTCTTTTTGTGCTCAAAGAAGAGTATAGGCGAATGAGTCTCCCAGAAGCCGTCAAAGATGAGGTCTATTTTATGCTTACAGGAGAGGTCAGTTCAATATACAAGAAAGGAGGGGATCTCAAAAAGATTCACAACCTCATATTCCTTCCTAGATTGGAGGATGCCTTCAAGCTTCAGGGTGTGCTTTCAAGGGTTGCAAATATTGAAGCAGATGGTAGACCTATCGTTGGAATGGATGCGAAAGATCTATTAGAGATCGTCCTTTCCATTAGCCCTTCAGCCGTTCTTTTGCCAGCCCATGCCTGGACACCACATTTTTCCATTTTCGGATCGGAATCGGGATTCGATTCCGTTGAGGAATGCTTCGAGGATTACACAGACCATATATGGGCAATAGAAACCGGGCTTTCCTCTGACCCTCCAATGAACTGGATGGTATCAAAGCTGGATAGATTCACTCTAGTCTCTAATTCTGATGCTCACTCCCCCCAGAGGATTGGAAGGGAGGCTAATCTACTTGAGGGGGAGATCTCATATGAGGCAATAAGAGAGGCCATAAGAACTAGAAAGGGTTTTCTTGGAACCATAGAGTTTTTTCCTCAAGAGGGGAAGTACCATTTCGACGGCCACAAGAATTGTAAGGTCGTTTTCTCCCCTGAGGAGACGATAAAGAACAACTACCTCTGTCCGAAGTGCAAAGAAAGGGTGACAATTGGTGTTATGCATAGGGTTCATTTACTTGCCGACAGAAAGGATGGTGAAAGACCTTTAGGTGCTCCTTCTTATACTTCTCTTGTTCCCCTTATGGAAATCATTGCGGAAGCATATGGGGTAGGGGTGGGTTCAAAAAGGGTTGAAACTGAGTACTTCCACATGTTGAGTCAACTTGGGAATGAGTTCCACATTCTTATGCTTGCAGATCTGGATGAGATAGAAAGATGTTCCTCTTACATTGTAAGGGAAGGGATAAAGAGAGTGAGGGAAGGGAGGGTAAAGATCACACCTGGATACGACGGAGTATACGGGAAAATAAGAATATTCGAGGATGAGGAAAGAGTTCAACAGAAGGGGCAGCTTGTACTCTTTTAAAATGGATGTTTACATTGTCCCTCTTTCCCTTTATACTATTTGGCGAAAGGAGGTTCTATGCGCGAAAGAATAGAGGCAGCCATAAACAAAATAAGGCCAATTCTGCAAAGGGATGGTGGTGATGTGGAACTTGTAGATTATGCGGAAGGGGTTGTGAAGGTCAGACTTAAAGGTGCGTGCGGTAGTTGCCCAATGAGCCTTATGACGTTGAAAATGGGAGTGGAGAAAGCGATAAAAGAGGAAGTACCGGAAGTAAAGGAAGTAATTTCGGTTTGAATAAGATCGGGGCGTGGCGCAGCATGGTTAAGCGCGCTTGCCTTGGGAGCAAGAGGTCGCTGGTTCAAATCCAGTCGCCCCGACATTCTCTCATCTAAAAAAGATCTATGACCATAAAAGAAATCTCATCAAATCTGATGGATACCCTTCTGCACAGTCTCGCAAAAGACCTATATTCCGCAACGAACAGGGATAAGTACGAGGCAACGGTACTCACCGTGAGAAGGTACCTTACGGAAAACTGGATAAAGACGCAGCAGAAGTACTACCACATGGATGTTAAGAGGATCTACTATCTATCTATGGAGTTCCTCCTGGGCAGACTTCTCACAAATTACGTTATGAATCTTGATCTTCCTCCGGAGTTCAAACATGCGGTTCAAATTTTCGGTGTCACATTTGAGGACATAGTGGCGCAGGAATGGGACGCTGGACTGGGACATGGTGGTCTTGGAAGGCTTGCCGCCTGTTTTCTCGATTCTTTGGCAACTCACAGGTATCCGGCTTACGGTTATGGAATAAGATACGAGTACGGTACCTTCACACAGACCATAAAAGATGGGTACCAGATAGAATCGCCAGATAGCTGGCTAAGATATGGAAACCCATGGGAATTTCCAAGGCCTGAAAATTTGTATCTGATAAAATTCTACGGCCGGGTAAAGACTATAACGGAGCCTGGGGGAAGATTCCGTAAAGAGTGGGTCGATACGGAAGAGGTAATGGCTATGGCGTACGACTACCCGATTCCAGGATACAAAAATGACGTTGTTAACACTCTTAGGCTCTGGGCTGCTAAATCAACGCGTGAATTCGATCTTGAGTACTTTAACAGTGGTGATTATATACGAGCTGTTGAGGATAAATCTATGAGCGAAAACATATCAAAGGTTCTCTACCCTGATGATCGGTCTGTAATGGGAAAAGAACTGAGGCTCAAGCAGGAGTACTTCTTTGTGAGTGCCACGTTAAAGGACATTGTTAGGAGGTATAAAAAAACGCATAGAACTTACTTAGCCTTTCCTGAAAAAGTCGCCATCCAGCTGAATGATACCCACCCTTCGATAGCCATAGCCGAACTGATGAGAATCCTTGTGGATGAGGAGAATATCCCATGGGAGAGGGCATTTGAGATAACGAAAAGGACCTTTGCTTACACCAACCACACTGTACTTCCAGAGGCACTTGAGGTATGGCCTGAGGAGATTCTTGAAAGACTCCTTCCGAGACACCTTGAAATTATAAAAGAGATAGACAGAAGGTTTTTGATACAGGTTAAGGAAGTGTATCCGAATGATGAGGAGAAGGCTAAAAGTATGTCCATCTTCCAGGAAGCTGATGGGAAAAAGCTTGTAAACATGGCACACTTGGCTATAATTGGAAGTCACACTGTAAATGGGGTATCAGAGCTCCACACCGAGATACTGAAGAGAAAGGTTTTCAAGAACTTTTACGAGATGATGCCTGAAAAGTTCATAAATATAACGAATGGTGTTACGCACAGAAGGTGGCTAGTCGAGTCGAACCCTGCTCTTTCGGCAATAATAACAGAGGCCATAGGTGATGGTTGGATAAGGGATTTTGAGAAAATACAGGAACTGGAGCAATTTGCAGAAGATAGAGAATTCCAAGAGGAGTTTGTAAAGATAAAAAAGGAGAACAAGATAAGGCTTGCGAAATTTCTCAAGAACAATTACGGGATCGATATCTCACCCGATTATTTTCTCGACTGTCAGATAAAGAGATTTCACGAGTACAAAAGGCAGCTACTAAATGTGCTCCACATAATTACCCTTTTTAACAGGATAATGGAGGGGAGATTTGATAGTGGTATTGAAAAGAGGATCTTCCTCTTTTCCGGCAAGAGCGCACCCGGTTACTTTATATGCAAGCTCATAATAAAGCTCATAAACAATTTGAGTTTAGCTATAGATTCTATACCGTGGGTGAGGGAGAAAATAAGGGTCGTTTTTGTACCCAATTACGGTGTGACTCACGCTCAGAATATAATTCCAGCTGCAGATTTATCAGAACAAATATCGACTGCAGGGTATGAAGCCTCAGGCACGGGAAACATGAAGTTCGCAATAAACGGTGTACTAACAATAGGTACGCTTGATGGAGCAAACGTTGAGATAAGGAGGGCAGTTGGAGAGGAAAATTTTTTTGCCTTTGGGCACACGTTCGATGAACTGGAATCGATAAGGGGGAGCTACAGTCCTATGGAGTACTATGAGAAGAATAGCGAACTAAAAGCGGCCATTGACTTGATAAAGGAGGGGTACTTCTCACCGGAGAATAGAACACTCTTTAAGCCAATAGTAGATTCCCTCTTACAGAAAGACGAGTTTTTCGTTCTTCTCGATTATGAGTCATACGTAGAATGTCACGAAAGGGTCGCCTCAGCTTATTCTCGCCCTTTCCTCTGGAATAGAATGGCCATCCTAAATATAGCCAGATGTGGCAGGTTTTCCTCCGATAGAGCGATAAAGGAATACGCTGAAAAAGTCTGGAAAGCCAAACCCGTCTTATAAAGAATCAGTCAATCCATCTCACAAATTGGTCAAGTTCGTCCCTTTCTGTCCGAAAGGAATTGATCGGGTTATCCACGTCAGGATATCCAATGGCTACCCCCATCACCACACTTTTACTCTCTGGAATGTTCAAGAGCTCCTTAATTTCATCTTCGTACGCGGATATGAGCCCAATTGGGCATGTTCCCAGTCCAAAATCGTGGGCTGCCAGAAGAAGATAGCCGAGCATTATTCCTATATCCAGAAACCTTCTATGAGAGAAGGAATTATCGAGACACACTATTATTGCTGAAGGAGCGCCGTAAAATTCACAGCTTCCCTCATTTATAAAGTCTTCGAATTTTTTTCCCGTTCCTTCTACGTACTTGCTTAAAGCTGAAAAAGAATCGGCGCCTCTTCTTGTAAAAACTGGAGAAAGGGGTTTTACATTGCCAGGACTGCATGAGATCCTCTTTTCTCTGTAAGCTTTAATGAGTCTCCTTGAAAGTCTTTTTTTCTCTTCTCCTGAAACAACTACAAATTCCCAGGGTTGTAAATTTATAGCAGAAGGGGCGCATATTGCGTATTCTAGTACCTTTCTTAGAACCTCCTTTGGCACAGGTTCATCCTTGAAGGCTCTTACGCTTCTCCTCGTCTTGAGAGCTTCTTTCAGTTCCATTTGTCTCCTCCGTAGCTCAGTTCAAGTCATTATACCATTGTTGATTGAACAATCAAAATTTTGAAAAATTTAAAAAAAAGGAGAGAGGTGAGAGGATGGTAAGAGCAAAAATCTACTTCAGGTGCGCTGCCATTGGTGATCCCGTAACTCCCATACAGGTAAGGCCTGCAGTAATAGGGTGGGAAGGTAAAATGAGAAAGATAGATCTCACCATTGAAAGATCTTTAAGCGGTGAGGAGTTGCTTAGGAGAATGAAGGGCTGGATTACCGTCGACCCTCAGAAAGTAATCGATCTGGTAAAAAGATACGGATTTCTAAAGGTCCTCGATGATAGAGACTTAGTTGTGGAATGCGAAAATGAAGAGGATCTTGAAAAATTGGGAGAGGCTTTAACTGCTTCTTTTGGAGACCATGTGACCTTGGAGATTATAAAGAGATGAAGCCCAAGATTGACATTTTGCCACTTAGCCGTTAATATATGTCTTGGTGCACACTTACCCTTCAAAAGGTTTTTTTTTAGTCATTTTAATTTTGACTCTTTGTTACCTCCTTTTTTTTGGAGAGGAGGGGCTTCTTGATTTTATAAAGGTGAAAAGGGAATTAAACAGGAGCTTAAAAAGGATAGCCGCTCTTGAAGAAGAGAACAAAAGGATGAGGCAAGAGATCGATCGGTTAAGAAATGATAATGACTACCTTGAACAGATTGTTAGGAAGAGACTGGGTCTAATAAAAGAAGGGGAAAAAGTATACAAATTGGAACCATGAGGTACGAGGGTGCCATATTTAGACCACCAAGTGAGGCCGAAAGCCTCATCCTGCAAGTAACTATTGGGTGCAGCCATAACAGATGCAAGTTCTGCGGCTCTTACAAGGAGAAAAAGTTTAGAGTTAGAAGCTTGGATGAGATAAGAGAAGATCTTTCGAGGACGGAAAGGTATGCAAAGCTTATAAGAAGGGTATTTCTCGCAGATGGTGATGCCTTAGTGATCCCACAGAAGATGCTTCTGCCAATAATGGAGGAAATAAGGGAGAAATTTCCGAAATTGGAAAGAGTAGGGATATATGGGAATGTAAAGTCGATTTTGAAAAAATCTGTCGAGGACCTAAGAAGATTGAAGGAACTCGGTTTGGGAATAATATACCTTGGTGTTGAGTCAGGAGACCAGGTAACACTTGACAGGATGAACAAGGGGACGACAGTTGAAAAGATTGAAGAGGCTTCGAGGAGAGTGAAAGAGGCTGGTATAACTCTATCTGTGACAGTACTTTTAGGGATTGGAGGAGAGGATAGAAGTCTAATCCATGCGGAAGAGACAGGGAAGCTTCTTAGTCGGACCGAACCTGACTATATAGGAGCTTTGACTGTGATTGTCATTCCAGGTACTCCACTTGCGGAGGAGATAAAAGCTGGAAAGTTTAAGCTACCTGACCCTTATAGACTCCTAAATGAGCTTTACGTAATGATAGAGAACATAAATGTGAAAAGGACATTTTTTGCATCTAACCACGCGTCCAATTACCTGGCCGTAAAAGGTTACCTTCCTGAGGATAAAGAAAGGATGCTCCGGTCAATAAAATACGTGCTTGAAAGGAAAGATCCTTCACTTTTAAAACCAGAATATCTGAGGGCCTTATAGTCCCATCATGGAGGAGATTCAAGGAAAGGAAAAAAAGTGGGTAGATGTTCCAGTAAGAGTTAGGTACGCGGATACGGATAAAATGGGGATAGTCTATTACGGAACATATCCTACCTACTTTGAGATAGCAAGAAGCGAGTTCATGAGAAAGATTGGCCTTACGTACAAAGAACTTGAGGAGAAAGGTTACCATCTCGTTGTGACCGAACTTGTCATTAAGTATTTCTCTCCCGCAACCTACGATGACCTTCTCGTTATTAGAACATGCGTAAAAGAATTGAAATCTAGGGGTCTTAAATTCGAATACGAGATCTTAAGAGATGGAAAGATTTTGGCTGTAGGCTATACGAAGCACGTATGTGTTGATAAAAATAAAAAGCCAATTTCTCTTCCTCAAGATCTTGTCGAAATCTTAAAAGATGTTGCATCCTGAAAAAATCCTTGTGGTAAGGCTCTCATCACTGGGCGATATAGTAATGACATTACCGGCAGTATATTCCTTAAAAATGGGTCTGCCAAACTCTAAGATACATTGGGTTTGCGAGGGTTCCGCTTATGAGCTCCTTTTGTGTATGGATTTTGTAAACGAGGTGATCAAGTTTCCTAGAGAAACGATCCTCCGTCTCTTATCAAAGGGGAATTTTATAGAAAGTGGAAAGGTTTTCGCCCATTTCTTTAGATCTTTAAGGGAAAAAGAATATGACATGGTTATCGACTTCCATGGAATACTGAGAAGTGTTTTTATCTGTCTCCTATCTAGAAGAAAGAGACTTATCGGTTTTGGTAAACCGTACTCGAAGGAGTGCTCTCACATATTCTACGACGAGCGGATAAATGGAGAAGATCCTTATTTACATAAGGTCAAAAGGAACATGCTAATTTTGGATCGGCTGAAAATAGGGGAACGATTTGAGAATGTTCCTTTCAGGGTTCCTAAAGAGGATGAAATGTACGTGGAAGATTTCTTTCGGAAAGAGGGACTTCAGGGGAAAATCTTTGCCGTAAACCCATTCTCGAGCGTACGTGGTTTTTACAAAAGGTGGCCTCTCGATAGATACGTAAGCCTCATAGAGAAGATAAGGAAAGAGATGGAAGTTAAGTTTATCGTGCTTTGGGGCACAGAGGAGGAAAAAAGGGAGGCTAAAAAGCTTGTTCAATTTTTTGAAAAGGACGTAATTATTTCCTGCCCTACAAATGTACCGCAACTTCTAGCCCTTTTTTCAAGGACACACATGTACATAGGTGGGGATTCTGGAATAACACACGTAGCAGCATTAGCGGGCATTCCGGTCATTGCCATATTTGGACCTTCAGACGAAAGAATAAACAGTCCTTACGGAGAGAGTGTGAAAATCGTAAAGAGCGACGCACCATGCAGCCCTTGCAAAAAGAGGAAATGCAGGGAAAGGATCTGTTTAGAGGAGATAAGCTCTGAGGGTGTGTTCGAGGTTGTAAAATCGGTTTATAGGGAGATAGTTGAAAGGTGAGGAGGATACTTTTCATCTACCCAAATCTTAACACGCAGATAGGCTTTAACTACGGAATCTCTTTTATTTCCTCTTTCCTTAAAACCAGAGGAATCGAAACCTTCCTTCTTAACATTAACGAAAAGCTTGGTTACCCATTAGATTATGAAAGAATTGAAAAAGATGTTGCTAGAATAAGGCCCGACTTGATCGGTTTTTCAGTCTTGACAAACCAGTACAAGTACGCCTGCGAAATAGCACGGAGGCTAAAATGGAAATTTGATATTCCAGTTATCTTTGGTGGGATCCATCCCACAATGGATCCGGAGGGAACGCTTAATAACCCATACGTGGATTACGTTTGCGTAGGAGAAGGAGAAGAGGCCATTGCTGAATTGATGATTAAAGGGGAAGCGAAAAATGTGAAAAATATTGGTTACAAAAGGGAAGGTTCTCTTTTTTTTGAACCTTTGAGGCCCTATATAGACTTAAGCACTCTTCCATTCAAAGACTATGAGATATTCGATTTTCAAAAAATTATAGACGCGAAAGATGGTTGGGTTGGGCTTCTTGCCTCAAGAGGGTGTCCTTTCAGGTGTACGTACTGCTTAAACCACAAAATAATTGAGCTCTATAAAAAAAACGGTTATCTTCCCAAAGATTACCTGAGGAGGCACAGAGTTGACGAAATAATGGAAGAAATCGAATACCTTCTGAGAAATTACAGAAGAATAAAGATGTTCATATTTGACGATGACATATTCACATTTGACAAGGTCTGGCTTGAAGAATTTTCAAAGAAGTATCCAAAGGTAACAAGGATAGGATTTGTCTGTAACGCCCATCCCCGGATTTTCGATGAGGAGATAGCATCTCTACTTAAAGAGGCTGGATGCCGGATAGTGAAGTTCGGATTGGAAAGCGGAAGTGAGAGGATAAGAAGGAGAGTTCTTAGACGCTATATGACAAATGACCAGATAGAAAAGGCCTTCCTAATCGCTCACAAGAAGGGGCTGCACACCTCAGCATTCGTTATGCTCGGACTTCCCTATGAGGAGGTTTTTGATCTTCTTGAGACTGTAAAGTTGATTGCCAGAATCAAGCCAGGGAGAATGAGATGGTCTCTCTTTTTCCCATTTGTCGGAACAGAGGCCTATAGAATAGCAAAAGAGGCCAATATGATAGACTTTGAGAAGATGAGAGAACTCGACAATTTCACAGATGGGACCTGTATGAGACTTGGTGAAAGTGTAGATCTCCTTGTTGAGAAGTTGAGGAGCTTTTTCTGTGCTTTTGTTAACGGGTACGCCAATGTGGATGGGGAAGGGAAGTACATGGCTATTGTAAGAGAGATTATGGGGCTCTCAAGAGAGGATTACGAAAAAAAGAAGGAATCGATTCAGAAGATCCTGTCAGAAATTGATAAGGAGATGGAGGAGAGGTGTGCACTATTTTACACCACAAGGTACAATCCATTTATGGGCGTAAGAAGTGACTGGAAGGACAATAGTTTATCTGCCTAATTGGCTTGGCGATATGGTAATGGCAATTCCTCTTCTCCATTCAGTGAGAAGGCAAACTGATGGAGAATTGTGGTTCTGCGGAAAGACGAAGGCCATACACCTTTACAACGGACTGGACCTTTTCGACAGATTTTTTCCCATTGACAAAATAGGTCCTTTAGATATGCTGAGAGCCTCCTCAATTTTAAGGAGAATAGGTTTCACAACGGGAATTGTCCTTCCCCATTCCTTTAGGGCTGCTCTCCTTTTTTTCCTGGCAGGCGTGAAGAGAAGGATCGGATATGCAAAGAATTTTAGAGGGGTGATTTTGAATGGAAAGCTAAGAGCGAAAAGAGAAGTTGAACCAACAGTAGAGCACTATTTAAAAATCGCCGATTTCCTCAATCTTAAAAGAACCTGTGAGTCCCCGTTCCTTAGGGTCACAGAAGACGAGGAAAGAAGGTTCTTCGAAATCAACGAAAATTTGAAGGTTCCTTACGCAGTCTTCTCGGTTGGCGCAAAATACGGTCCATCCAAATGCTGGCCGGAGGAGTATTTCGCA
Organism: uncultured bacterium; assembly: GCA_938084905.1. Lineage (GTDB taxonomy): Bacteria > Desulfobacterota > Syntrophorhabdia > Syntrophorhabdales > JANXAF01 > CALKEQ01. The sequence goes on along the minus strand of CALKEQ010000001.1, from coordinate 165,196 downwards.
AAATTGGCCGATATGATCTTCGAGGAATACGGAATGAAAGTTTACATCCTCCCAGATTTTGATGAGCGAAAAAAGGCTGAGAGGATAAGGGACCTTTCGAAAAAGAAAGATGGGATAGAGATAAGGTACATGGGCGTGAGAGATCTTAAGGTTTTTATCTCGAATGCCTGCTTTTTAGTTAGCAACGATACTGGTCCCAGGCACATAGGTTCTTCCCTGGGAGTACCGACTTTTGTGCTGATCGGTCCGATGGATGAAAGATACACTGAGTACCCTTCAGATATGACCTTCAAGCTTAAGGCTTCTGTCCCATGCAGTCCCTGCAACAAAAGGGTATGTGAGAGGGGACACGAGTGTATGAAAGCCATAAAACCTCAGATGGTATTCGATAAAATAAAGGAGTGTCTAAATCTTGGAAGATCTCAATGAAATAGTAGACCGGTTTCAGGGGAAAAAGATCTGCGTTGTCGGAGACATAATAGCCGATATCTTCGTCTTTGGACGTCCTTACAGACTCTCGAGAGAGGCACCGGTAATTGTTGTTAAGTTTGAAGAAGAAAAGATCTTTCCAGGAAGTGCTGGAAATACAATAAATAACCTTGTTGCACTGGGAGCCTACGTTTATCCCATAGGAATAATAGGCAAGGATGAAATGGGAGATAGAATTATGGAGCAGCTTTCCAGATCCGGAAATGTAAATCCTGAGGGACTGATAAGGGACGAAAGGCGCACCACAACAAAAACTAGGATTCTTGCGGGTGACACTCACACCTCCAAGCAGCAGGTGATAAGGATAGATAAGATCGAGGAAACTCCTCCTTCAAGAAAAGCAAAGGAAAAAATAATTGAGTCGATAATGAGAGTAAGGGGAAAGGTTGATGCCTTTATCGTTTCCGATTACGGACACGGGGTTGTGGACAGAAGGGTAATAGGGATCATGAGAGATTTGGCAAGGGAAACGCTTGTAATTGGAGACTCAAGGTACAGTCTTTCCCTTTTTAAAGGCTTCACAGTTATTACCCCAAACGAAAATGAAGCTCAAGAGCTTTTGCGGGGTAATAGGAATTTGAGTATAGAGGAAATGGGGAAAAGGATCCTTCAAATGCTGGACTTAAAAGCTCTTCTAATAACGAGGGGAAACATGGGGATGACACTTTTCACAAAAGATGGAGAAATCCGCCATATTCCTGTATTCGGAAAGGATGAGGTTACAGATGTGACAGGTGCAGGTGACACGGTCTGCGCGGCCTTTACCCTTTCCCTTGCCTCTGGTGCAGATTTTTATTCAGCGGCAAGGATAGCTAACTTTGCAGCCGGGATCGTTGTCATGAAAAGAGGGACAGCGGTGGCTTCTTCAGATGAACTTAAACGGGCCATAAGTGATTATGGGAAGAATAGTACTTGATCACAAGGAGCTGAAAAGAATCGTTGAAGAAGAAAAGGAAAAGGGAAAAGTAATCGTCTTGGGGAATGGGTGCTTCGACATAATTCACGTAGGCCATATACGTTATCTCAAGGCTGCAAAGGCACTAGGCGACGTGCTAATTGTGGCGATAAATGACGACAGTTCTGCAATGGCCCTTAAAAAAAGAACTGAGGTTGTAACTCCGGATTTAGAAAGAGCGGAGATTTTGGCTTCCATAAGATACGTTGACTATGTCACGCTTTTTTCTGAAACTTCAGTTGAAAATCTTTTAAGGTTACTTAAGCCTCATATTCACGCTAAAGGAACCGATTACACAGAGGAGAGTGTTCCAGAAAGGGAGGTTGTTCTCTCGTACGGAGGCAGGATCGCAATAGTTGGTGATGAAAAAAGACACTCCACATCGGAGATAATAATGAAGATAAGAGGGGAAAAGGGAGGCTAAATGAACTTCTCCCTTAATCTTGAGAGGAGCACAATGTGTTTCCTTTCTTCAGAAATAACTTCATCTATTACCTTCCTTTGGGACTGGGAAATAAAGGCACCCAATTCGTGGTAAAACAAAATGGAATCGAGCTCCCTCTGAATGGCAAAGTCTAGTACGGATTTTGTGTCAGAAAGATCGTGAATCACCGTCTTTTCTAACCCCTCCTGAAAGACAACCTTCCCATCGATAAAGCTCCGTAGGTACCTCATGTACTCTCCAGGATAACTCTCTGGAGGTCTTTGATCTCCCCATTTATTTAGCATTTCCTTGAAGATATCCCTGTGTCTTGCCTCTTCATCTGCGAGCCTGTGAAGCATTGAAGCGGCCTCTTTATCCCCAACTGATAAAGCAGCCTTGCTGTAAAATAGCTCACCAAACTCTTCTATCCTAATTGCAAAGTTTAGTAGATCTGATGCGTTTAGTATCTCCATTCTCCCTCCTTTCAGGATCACTTTAACACAGGCCAAAAAAAAATTCTATAGAACTTGGAAGGGCCTGAAATTTTCTTGACAGGTAAAAAAAAATTTCTAACACTAAAGGAAAAGAAAGGAGGCGGTTCAAATGAGAAGGATTTTCCTTTTCCTTCTTTCAGTGACTTTAGTTCTTTCTTTAATTCCTTTGGGTTCAGCTTTTCCCGCTGAGAAGGGGAAGAAGGCTATAATCAAAGAGAAGGTACAAAGGGGCTTGTACTTTTACGGAATTGTGAGTTCAGTGGATCCAGAATCAAACTTGATGACTGTAAAAAATTGGAGAGGGAGCGTGACCCTAGATACTACAAATGCAAATCTTAAGGGATACAAAGATATTAGAGATATATCGCCTGGCGATAGAATAAAAGTTAGGTACACAACCTTTGGGATAGAAATCGGGAAGCTGCAAAAGGGAAAAAGGTAAGATTCTACTTAGCTAAGGGGTAAAACTGGAAATCTGGTACCGCTCCTCAGTCTTCTGGGGAAGTTCCTTTTTCTCAAAGTAAACTAATCCCTCGGCGATTTCCCTAAGAGCTGTAACTATCTCCTTGTTCTCCGTTTTTACCAATGGTTTTTCTCCCTTGAGTAGCTGTTTAGCCCTCCTTACTGCCAGATGTACGAGCTCGAAGCGGTTTTCAACGTGCTTCATACAGTCTTCAACTGTTATCCTTGCCATGGGATCTCCTCACCTCCTCTACTATTTTTTTAAATCTCTGGAGAGCTTCGTCAAGAGATTCATTTCTAATAACATAATCAAAAAGAGTTTTTGCTTCAAGTTCTGAGTTAATCCTTTCAAGCCTTTTCTCTATCTCCTCTTCCCCTCTCGCTTTTAACCTTTTTAAGAGTTCCTCACGGCTTGGTGGTTCTATGAAGATGAGAACGGCCCATGGTACGATCCCCTTAAGCTTTAAAGCTCCTTTTACATCCACATCAAGAAAAACATCTATGCCTTTTTCCACATATTCAAAAATCTCATCCCTTGGCGTACCGTAAAACTCCCCGTGAACTTCTTCCCATTCAAGAAAGAAACCTTTGGCTACCAAATCTTCAAATTTCTCCCTTGAAACAAAGTGGTAGTCTATCCCTTCCACCTCACCCGGTCTTTTTTTCCTTGTGGTGTAGGAAACTGAGAATCTGGAATTCCTGTCTTCCCTTAGAAAGAGATTGAGAATTGTCGTTTTCCCTGCACCTGAAGGTCCTGAGAGGATAAAGATGGACCCCTTACTCCACATTCTGTACCTGCTCCCTCATTTTTTCTATCTCCACCTTTATGCTTATCACCCTTTCACTTATATAGTAATCAGGAGATTTACTCCCGATTGTATTAGCTTCTCTTATCATTTCCTGAATGATGAAGTCGAGCTTTCTACCTACCCCTCCTTCTCCCTTCATTGAGTTTCTGAAGTTTTCTATGTGGCCTCTAAGTCTTGAAATCTCCTCAGCCATGTTACACTTCTCCATGTAAAATACCATCTCTTCAAGTATTCTCTCTTCATTTACACACCCAACAAATTCGCTCAGTTTACTTTTCAGTCTCTTTTCGTAATCGGAAATTGCAAGGGGGAGGTGGGACTCGATCTCTTCAACCATTCTTTCCAGTTTGTTTAGGCCCTTTTCGAGCTCTTCCTCTATTAATTTTCCCTCTCTTCTCCGATCCGCATCGAGCCCTATAAGAAGTTCTTCAAAGGCTTCAAGAAGCCTCTCACTTTGAAGAGGAGTTTGCTCTTCATAGAGGATCGTATCCTTAAGTGAAAGGAGAGTTTCAACGGTGAGGGTACCTCTAATTCCAAATTTTTCCCTCATTTTTTCAGCCAGACTCAAGTATTGGGAGACAGTGTTCTCGTTTATCTTAAGAACCGGATAAGAGTTCTCAGGCCTTTCCCACTTTAGTGATACATCGACTCTTCCTCTCTTTAAGTACTTCTTTGCAATTTCGCGCATCCTCTGCTCAAGTAAGTAGTCAGTCTTCTGGACCTTTATATTAAGTTCCAGGTATCTGTTGTTCAGTGACCTTGCCTCTCCGTAGATCTTACCCTCCTCAAATTCCTTTTCTATTTTTGAAAATCCAGTCATACTCCTCAACATTTTAAACTCCCGCTTTAAGCTTCCCTTTTAGTAACCCTCTCCATCTGTTAAAAATCGTCACAACATGTTCACTCCTATAGTCTGGGTATGTCCATTCAAGGGGCCTAAATGTGCCATTCTTGAAAATCAGTGTAAGGTCACCAAATATTCCGCTTCCAATGTATATTCTGTGAGTGTAATTTTTAGTTGTGGCTAATATTACGTTTTCAAGTGATATGTAGCCCGGGTCTATATTGGCCGTTCTTCTGCCAGAAAGTGAAAGCTCCTTCTCTATCTTATTTGTTCTTAGTTTTACCTCTGGCAATTCGTCTCTTCTTCTCAAACACCCAAATAGTATGAACCTCCGTTTGAGATTTTCTCCCATCTCCTGACAATAGTAGTCGGTATGTGTGAAAGGCATCTCATCTGTTAGATCTTCCACATCCCCTAGGAGTTCGCACAGTTTTTCCTTCGCCATCTTGAATGCTTCTTGAGATGAGTATATTATGCTTGCAAAGTACAGAACAGGTCTACTCTCTTTTATTTCCCCCAAAGGATGAAATACTCCGTGTTCTTTTTTTCTCTCTCTTTTGGAGCTTCAGTTTCACCTATAGGGCTTATGTTTAGTGTACTCCCAAAGGCTTTTATGTCCTCCAATACTTTTCTTATCTTCTCCTTGTTCCTGACTATCCCTCCCTTTCCAACTTCGTATCTGCCAACCTCAAACTGGGGTTTAACAAGAGTTATAATAAGCCCACCCGGTTTTATGAGTTGGACGACGCTTGGCAGAATCTTTTTTAAAGATATAAACGAAACATCTACTGTGGCTAAATCAAGTTGTTCACCGAATACGTTCGGCGAGAGATACCGGGCATTGAATCCCTCCAAAACTGTCACCCTTGGGTCCTTTCTCAGGGAGTAGTCGAGTTGATTTTTTCCAACATCCACTGCATAAACATGTGAGGCCCCAAATCTCAAAAGACAGTCGGTAAATCCACCCTTTGATGCGCCTACATCTACAGCCTTTTTACCCTGAACCTCGATACCAAAAGTCTTTATCGCCTTCTCTAACTTAACACCTCCAAAACTAACGTAAGGGACAGGATTGTGCCTGACTTCAATTTCCACATTTTCCGGAAACTTTCTGTCAGGCTTAGTCACCCTTTCACCCGAAACGTAGACCTCACCGGCAAGAACCATTATCCTTGCTTTTTCCCTGGATGGTGCTAAACCCTTCTCAAAAAGAAGGAAGTCTATTCTTTTTTTATCCATTCCCGTACAAAATTGTATATCCCCTCACTTGTTAGTCCAAGCTTTCGCCTAAGTGTGAGTTGGGTACCGTGGGAGAGGAAGGTGTCGGGAACACCAAGTCTTTTCACTGGGATAATAATATCCAAATCTGATAGAGCTTCCATGACAGCTGCACCAAATCCTCCAACGATCGAGTTCTCTTCGACTGTAAGGATTCTTTTGCATCTTCCTCCGATCTCTTTGAGCATCTCGTAATCGACAGGCTTTATGAACCTCCCGTTTACAACACCACAGCTTATCCCTTCCCTATCCAGTTCGTAAGCGGCAAGATAAGCCTCATTTACCATTGTTCCGCAACCAATTATAAAAACGTCCTTTCCATCCTTTAAAATCTCCCACTTACCAAGTGGTATCAGGCTAAAATTCTCGTCCATTTTAACTCCCACTACCTCACCTTTTGGGTAACGAATAGCCACTGGGCTTCCATATGAGTATGCGGAAAATAACATATTTCTTAGCTCGTTCTCGTCCTTAGGGGCCATGAGGACCATGTTTGGCATATGTCTCAGATAAGAAAGGTCGAAAACCCCCTGATGGGTTGGACCGTCTTGGCCAACAATTCCACCCCTGTCAAGGCAAAGACATATAGGAATCCTCTGCAGACAAACATCTATAAGGATCTGATCGTAAGCCCTCTGGAGAAAGGTCGAGTAGATGGCCACAAAGGGTTTGAAACCCGTAAGAGAAAGGGCAGCCGCAAAGGTGACGGCGTGTTCCTCAGCGATACCTATGTCGAAAAACCTATCAGGAAAAGCTTTTGCAAAACGGCTCAGTCCAGTACCCAAACTCATCGCCGCAGTTATGGCGACTATTTTTTCATCTCTTTCGGCAAGGGTGAGTAAAGTGGATCCAAAAACGTCTGTGTAGGTAGGCTTACTCTCCTTTTTAGGCTCTCCAGTAACAGTATCAAATTCTGAAACCCCATGAAATCTCTCGGGATCCATTTCTGAAAAAGTGTACCCCTTCCCCTTCTTCGTAATGACGTGGAGGAGTATAGGTCCTTTAAGTTTTTTGACATTCTTCAAAGTATCTATGAGCGCTTGAAGATTGTGTCCATCAATTGGACCTACGTACTTAAATCCAAGTTCTTCAAAAAAAATACCAGGGACTATAAGACCTTTTGTGACCTCCTCAATGTACTTTGCTATTTTGTAAAATTTTGGACCAAATGCAGGGATATTTTTGATCAGTGACTTGACCCTTTCCCTAGCCTTTGATACGAATTCTCCCGTCATTATCCTGTTCAGATAAGATGAGAGGGCTCCTATACTTCTCGAAATTGACATCTCATTATCATTGAGGATCACGATTATATCGCTTTTCGCATGTCCCGCATGATTTAAAGCCTCGAATGCCATCCCACCGCACAATGCGCCATCTCCTATGATTGCGAGAATCTTTTCATCAGAGTTCAGTCTTTTTTTCGCTTCTGCAAAACCGCAAGCTATGGAAATTGAATTGCTCGCATGACCGGTGTTAAACGTATCGTATATAGACTCCTCCCTTGAGGGGAATCCGCTTAGACCTCCATCCTGTCTTAAGGTTCTAAATCTCTCCTTTCTACCTGTAAGAATCTTGTGGGCGTAGCACTGGTGGCCAACATCCCAGATGATTTTATCCTTTGGTGCGTCAAAAACGTAATGTATTGCCACGGTAAGTTCAACAACTCCCAGACTAGAAGAGAGGTGGCCGCCTGTTTGAGAAACAGTCCTTATTATAAGGTCCCTTATTTCCGAACAGAGGTGATTGAGCTCATTTACTGTGAACTTCTTTAGGTCAGATGGGTATTCGACCTTTTCCAGGTACATTAAAAATTCCTGCTTCCAATATAGGAGGCGAGTCCTTTAAGCAGCTCTGCCTTCTCTCCAAGAAACTGAACGCATTTTTCTGCCTCTTCTACGAGTTTCTCCACTTTCAGCTTGGATGTGGCTAAGCCGTAATGCTTAACGTAGGTCTGTTTTGTTCTATCCTTTTTCAGTTTTTTGCCGACTATCTCTTCGTCCCCCTCGATGTCAAGGACATCATCCACAATCTGAAAGGCAAGGCCAACACATTCTCCGTATCTGGTCAGAGCCGCAAGTTCCCTTTTTTTTGCCCCTCCCATTATTGCTCCAACTCTGACCGAAGCCCTAATGAGGGCGCAAGTTTTATGTGTGTGTATATAGTCGACTATGCTTTTAGACCCTTCGCGGCCATCGTACATAATATCCATCGCCTGCCCTGCAACCATCCCTTCTGCACCAGCAGCTTTCGCTATCTCGAAGATTATCTTTTTTACAATCCTTGGACTAACCCCTTCTGTGTAGCGGCTATCGCTCATGATCCTGAAAGCTTCAGTTAGAAGGGCATCTCCGGTAAGGATGGCGATTGCCTCACCAAAGACCCTGTGACACGTTGGTTTCCCCCTCCTGAAGTCGTCATTATCCATACTCGGAAGGTCATCGTGGATGAGGGAGTAAGTGTGGATCATCTCTATTGCACACGCAAATGGGAGGAGATTGTCAACTGGCTTTCCAAGGGATTCACATGTTGCCAGTGCTAAAATAGGCCTTATTTTCTTTCCATTTGAGAAGAGCATGTACTCCATTGAATCTTTTAAGATTCCGGGGACGTCCTTAAGAGAGATGAATATTTCCCTTAGAGCGTTCTCTATCAAAATCCTTTTCTCATTTAGATAGGCGTTAAGGTCTATCATTCCTCTTCCTCTAAGTAAGGCACAGGTTCTATACAACCGTTTTCCTTTTTTATGAGAATTTCTACCTTCCTCTCCACCTCCTCCAGCCGCCTGGATAGTTCATTCGTCAAGTTTATCCCTTCTTTGAAAAGATTGAGTGCCTCATCCAGACTGAGACTTCCTTCCTCGAGGGACTTAACTATCTCTTCAAGCCTCCTTAAACCGTCTTCGAATTTCATTTTTACTCCAAACCGAGTGGGCCTTTGTTTTCATTTGCTTTAATCCGCCGTTTCCAATATAATAAACCACAATCACTCTTTTTTCAAAGAGAGGTGGGTATGAAGATTCCAATTACAAAGGAAGGGTATGAAAGGTTAAAGAAGGAAAGGGAATACCTTATCGCAAAGAAAAGACCTGAACTCCTCAAAGCAATTGAGGAGGCAAGGGCCCATGGCGATATCTCTGAAAATGCGGAATACGATGCGGCTAAAGAGGAGTATCAATTCCTTCAGAAGAGAATTGCAGAGATTGAGAAGATGCTTGAAAACTCAGAGATAGTGGAACATGATGGCTCTCTGTCTGTCTGTACATTTGGATCGATGGTGAAACTGAAAAACTTAGAGACTGACGAGGTATTTCTTTACAAGATCGTAGGTCCATTCGAGTCTGATGTAAAACAGGGAAAGATATCGATTACATCCCCTCTTGGAAGGGCACTTATAGGAAAAAGCGTGGGAGAGGAGGTGAGGTTTTCCGCGCCAGGAGGTGAAAAAGTTTACCAGATCTTGGAAATAGGATGAGTTAACTTGTCCTTTTTTTGTACAGTGGAGACATGTTTCTAAGAAACTCCACAGATTTCTTTAGCACCTCAACGGTCTTTTCCACATCCTCCATTGTGTTATCTCGTCCGAAGGAGAATATGAGAGTCCCCTGGGCTCTCACGTAATCTAGGCCAATCGCAGTGAGAACGTGGGAAGCTCTTAAAGAACCGGAGGCGCATGCAGATTTTGTGGAAACGCAGATTCCAGCTTCATCCAAAAGAAGCATCAAAGATTCACCTTCAACATAATTGATAGAACAGGAAAGTAAACCTGGTAAGCTTTTTTCAGGATGACCGTTTATTATGACATCTTCTATTTCCAAAATCCTCTTCATCATTTGATTCTTCAATTCCCTTTGCCTCTTCATTCTTTCAGGCATCTCTATTAGAGCTAATTCTGCGGCCTTCGCCATACCTACTATCCCTATCATGTTTTGCGTTCCCGCCCTTCTCCCAAACTCCTGGATCCCTCCATCCAGTATGGGAACTATTGGAGTTTTTTCCCTTATGTAGAGAGCGCCAATGCCTGACGGTCCGTAAAACTGGTTTGCGGAGAGACTCAAAAGATCTACGTTAAGTTCATCAACATTTACGGGAATATTACCACAGGAGGCCACAGCATCAGTGTGAAAGACGATGCCTCTCTCTTTTGCCATCCTTCCTATATCAGATATCGGTTCTATTGTTCCTATCTCGTTGTTGGCGTGCATTATGGTTATTAAAATGGTGTCTTCCCTTATAGCCCTTCGTACGTCCTCCGGGTCCACCATTCCGTATCTGTCGACCCCTACAGAGGTCACGTTGAATCCCATTTTCATCAATGCCCTCAAAGGCCTGGAGACCGCTTGATGTTCAATATTCGAGGTTATTATATGTTTGCCCTTTTTCTGTAAGGCGAATGCCACTCCTTTTATTGCGTGATTTGTGGACTCTGTTCCGCCAGAGGTGAAGACTATTTCCTTTGGTTTTGCGCCGATGAGGTTTGCGACCTTTTCTCTCGATCTTTCGAGAAGTTCGTTCGCTTTATCGCCTATTCGATGCTGGCCAAGAGGATTTCCAAACCCGTCATTTTCAATGTACTCTATCATCGCCTTTTTCACTTCGGGATGAAGAGGTGTGGCAGATATGTGGTCAAGGTAGATAACGTTCATTTTGGCTCCTTTTTTTATTTTTGGAATTACTATTTGATGAGCTTACCGCACTTTGAACAATAAGGAATGTTTTTTGGAATCTCCTGCTCGCAATACGGGCAGACACACTTTCCCTCTCTTTCTCCAATGTACTCTGTAGATGAGACCTCAGATCTGTATCCCTCTTTGCCCTTTTTACGGGTGTAGTAATCTATTATCGCTTTTTTTAAAGCCTCAGCACCAAGGTTGGAGCAGTGAAGCTTATTCTTTGGTAGTCCACCGAGTGCTTGAGCTACATCTGTGTTTGTGATCTTGAGTGCCTCCTCGAGAGTTTTGCCTTTTGCCATCTCTGTGACCATGCTCGATACTGCTATTGCTGCACCGCAACCGAAAGTCGCAAACTTAACATCCTTTATCCTGTCCTCCTCCACCTTTATTGTTATCTTCATCATGTCACCGCATATGGGATTCCCGACTTCCCCAACTCCGTCCGCATCTTCAATTACACCAACATTTCTGGGGTTTTTAAAGTGGTCAAGTACTATCTCCGAATATTCCATGGTTTCCTCCTTCTAGTTGGAGGATTTTACCCCCCAGCAAGTGGCTCCATGAATATTTCCACATGTACTTCATCTGACTCTTTAAGTTTTGTTTTCAATCCTTCCTTAAGACTGAAATGATCTACCCCGTTTACGTAAACGTACCTTAGATCCTCACCCATCTCCCCATTGTTTATGAGCTTAAGATGAGGAAATCTCTCGTTCAGTTTTTGAAGCAGATCTAGAACTGTACTTCCATCCTTTTCGAGTTCAATTTGGGCCGGAATCGCGACTCCACCAGAGGAGATAAGGTTTGAAGTTAGCTTAACAGTGACCTTCATTTTCTTTCATTTTAACCCTTTATTTTTTCCTTTTCAACGCTTCCTTTTTACTCAAAAGCGTATTGATCATGAATGAGACGATTTTACGAACCTATAAGACCTAAAGTCCATATCAAGATGATACTTCATAAAATCGTCCATTAACTCGAAAGCCATTTTAACTAATTCATCGTCCATCTCAAGGGTTTTTTGGTCGCCACCTAAAGACGAAAGAAGTTCGAAAGGGTAAGTCTTATAAGGATTGAACATTCTGCAACTCCCACACAATATCCCCCCTTTCTCACTGGAAAAGAATGTTTTGCTTTTTTGATCTACAGTCTTTCCACAGTGGACACAGGTCTTGAAGTTTGGAAGAAAGCCAAGTAGTTCAAGAATTTTAAGAAGTAGCATTAGCGTATCCAGAGAGGAGACCTGCGAAGTCTTAAGTCTCCTTAAAGCGGCGCCTAAGAGATCGAAAATCTGAGGGTAGGGTTCCTTCTCCTTTGCAAGTTTGTCCACTATCTCAGTGAGGAAACTTGCAATGAAAAATTTTCTTAAATCCCTTTCTATTTCTGAAAAGTCTTCCAAAATGTGGGCGTTCTCAATTCTGGCAAGCCCCCTCCAAGATTTATCAAAATACTCCACGTATATGATTCTTAAGGGCTCTAAGGTATTCATGAATCTCCTTAAGCTCTTCGCGCCTCCCTTTGCGATAGCCGATATTTTTCCAGAAGAACTGGTGAATAAGTGCACGATTCTGTCCGACTCACCGTATGGTAATCTTCTTAATACTATTGCCTCATCTTTGACTCTTGCCATTATCTCACTATCACTTCTTTCCCCTTTTCTTTCTTGAATTGGAACTTTTTATCTTCTATTTCACCATTTAGAACCACCTGACTGAAAGAGAGGACGTTCCTGTTCCCGCCTTTTTCAACTATCTCAATTCTTTCAAGCTTCAGTTCCCGGCTGAACCATATCCTTACAGACTTTATCATCCCCCCGTTTTTTGGTTCCAGATAGATCACCTCTTTTGCACCTTCAATTGACCGTTCTTTTACAAAAAAGTGTCTGTCCAAGTTCCCCATATCATTTATCAAATCTAAAAAGACGCTTCTTGTTCCTGTGCTATCTACCCTTTCTTTCCTTATGAAGGGTTTATCTTCATCGTATTGGTAAAGGTATGTACCATCAAAAAGGAAGTAACGCTTTTTTGGGCTGTCGTACATCCAGAGAAATCCCTTCCCTTTTTTGTAAAAAAAGCTTCCAGAGAAATCCCTTTCTTCATCCAGATTAGCCAGAAAGACCGTCTGTTTGAAGTTCGCTTTAAAGGTTTCAATCGATTTGTATTTTTCCACAATATGGCCCAGTTGGTGAGCAAAACACGGTAAAAATGAATAAAGAGTTAAGAACAGAAGGATCTGTCCTAGTCTCCTCACTTTCTCTTCAAAACCTCCCTAGGTTTTACCCCGTCTGATGGTCCAACAATCCCTTCTTTCTCCATCCTTTCCATTATCCTTGCCGCCCTGTTATATCCTATTCTAAATCTCCTCTGAATCATGCTTATAGATGCCTCCCCTTTCTCCATTACAAACTGTTTTGCCTCTTCGTACTTTTCATCCTCAAATTCCTCTTCCTCAATTACCTCTTTCTCCTTCAGTATCTCTGTTTGATAGGAAGGACGACCCTGTGCTTTTAAGAATTCCACGATCCTTCTTATCTCATTCTCTGAAACAAAAGGGCCGTGGATCCTTTGAAGTCTTCCTGCTCCTGGACCTAAAAAAAGCATGTCTCCTTGGCCAAGAAGACTCTCAGCCCCATTTGTGTCAAGGATGGTTCTTGAGTCAACTTTAGAGGAAACTTGAAAAGATATGCGTGCTGGAAAATTCGCCTTTATAATACCCGTGAGGACATCGACTGATGGTCTCTGGGTTGCGATTATGAGGTGAATACCGGATGCCCTTGCCATTTGAGCAAGACGGGCTATGTACTCCTCCACTTCCCTTGTTGAAACCATCATGAGATCAGCAAGCTCATCTATTACAACGACGATGTAGGGAAGGGGATCGGAATTTTCCTTCACCATCTTCTGATTGTACTTTTCTATGTTTCTTACGCCCTTTTCAGCCATTATGGTGTACCTTCTTTCCATTTCCTCTATCAACCACCTCAAGGAAAGCTTCGCGTTTTTTGGGTTGGTGACAACGGGAAGGAGAAGATGGGGGATACCCTCATAGAAGGAAAGTTCGAGCATTTTCAAGTCTATCATCAGGAAACGGACGTTAAGTGGGGAAGCCTTAAAAAGTATGCTACAGATCATGCTGTTTAGGGAAACGCTTTTGCCCGAGCCCGTTGAGCCTGCCACAAGAAGATGGGGCATCTTTGTGAGATCAGCAACGAATGGTTCCCCATATATGGTTTTTCCAAGTGCAAGAGTCAGGAAGGATTCAGACTCTATAAATGGCTTGGACTCTATTATTTCGCGAAGGTAAACTGTCTGTCTTACTGGATTTGGAATCTCAATTCCAACAACGGATTTACCGGGAATTGGAGCGACGATACGGATAGATGTGGCACTGAGAGCCATGGCAAGATCGTCAGCCAAATTGGCAATCCTGCTTATCTTTATTCCGGGAGCAGGTTCAAACTCGTAGAGGGTTATAACTGGTCCAGGGCTTACCTCCTTTACCTCGCCTTCTATTCCATAATCCTTTAACTTTTTTTCCAGAATTCTGGCATTGAGATTTATAGTCTCCTTATCTACCTTTATATCCTTCTTTTCCACAGGATCTAAAAGATCAACAGACGGAAGCTTATAAGGCCCGATATTTTTCAGAAATTCAAAAGGCTCCTGCTTGAACTCCTTTTTTGTTTCAGAAACAGCTTTTGCCTCATACGGTTGCCTTTCAACTACCCTTATTTCCCTTTTTTCCTCTCTATTTCTCCCCTTCAGTCTTTTTTCCAAAATGGAGATAAGTGGAGCGTGTGCTAAAAGGAAGAATGAGAAGACTAAAACGAAGGCGAGGATAAGGTGGCTTCCAAAGTATCCGAAGGAGTTGACAAAGGACCTTTCAAAAATAACACCTATAAGCCCAGATGCTGGTATCCTTACTCCCTTTATACTTACGCTTTTTATCCAGAGCTGAAGGAAGGTTGATGTGGATACGAAAAGGAAAGTGAGTCCGGCAAAAAAGGTAAAGTAGCTGGAGACTTTTCTCTTTTTAACCAATATTAGGGAGAGGGCAAGCACATAGAGAAGGATAAGGTAGCTCGAAAGGCCTGTAAGTTGAATAAGTAGATCTGCTACGTAGGAGCCTGCCTTTCCACAGTAATTGTGAACTGTCAGTGAGGAGGTGCTAAAGGAAAGATCGAGAGGATGGTAGGAGATAAGTGAAAAAAAAAGGAAAAGGAAAAGACCGAAAAGAGAAAGTCCTAAAAGCTCTTTCTTCATTTCAGTGCTCATGATAAGCCCTCATTCTTCCCTTTCCGATAAGTGTCTCCATCTGTTTCCTAACTTCCTCCATTATTTCTGCTTTTTTTACCTTGTCCCCTTTTGCCAGAATCGGGGTTCCAATTTCGATCCATACGGTTCCACTTTTTATTGGTAAGACCTTTCCCTTAGGCATAAGGAGGGAGCTCCCGTAAATGGCAACAGGCACAACAGGAACGCGACTGAGACTCACAATGTGGAATGACCCTCGCTTAAAGGGTAAAAGGGTACCATCTTCACTTCTTGTCCCTTCTGGAAATATGAGTACACTTTGCCCTCTTTTTATCTTCTCCTTTGCCTCCTCAAGAGCCCTCATTGAGTCTCTAGGGCTTTCTCTGTCTATACTTATGTGACCTACGCACTTCATTGCCCATCCCATAAAGGGTATTCTAAAAAGTCCCTTTTTTGCGACAAACCTGAAAGATAGTGGAAGGCCATATAGGAGGACAAATATGTCGAGGGCGCTTTGGTGATTACACATAAGTATGACCGGTTGAGATTTTACGCTTTCCGTACCATTAACTATTACTTTTATTCCTGCTGAATGAAGGTAAATCTTTGCCCATAGCCTCTCTATCTCATGAAGAATCTCACCCTTTCTGTCAAAGATAAAGAGAACGAATGAAAGAAGGGAAAGAGCCAAAGTTGAAATGACCAGAGAAAGAAGGCAGATAACCTTCCTCATTGAGGCCTGATCATGCTATTAACTATTGAAGCTATCTCTTCCCTAATTTTCGCATCCGCATCGTATGGAGAAAGGCCTAGCCTGTCAGAGTCTCTTATCCTCTCGTCTAGACTTAGGTAACCAAGTATTGGGATATTTGGTGCGTTTTCCTTAACGAATACAAGATCTTCTTCTTTTGATATCTTGTTTGCTATAAGTGACACACTCCCTATATCCAAATCCTTTGCCAGCTCTTTAATTCGGAGTGCGGTTTTTATGCTCTGAATTCCAGGCTCGACAACAACGATCAATCTGTCCACGTATTTTGCCGTTCCCCTGCCTAGGTGTTCAAGTCCAGCGTCCATGTCTACAACAACCCATTCATCCCTCTCGATGAGTATATAAGAGAGAAGGTTCTTTAGAAGGACGTTCTCTGGACAGAAGCAACCCCCACCGCCTTTGTTGATCGATCCAAGAACTAGAACCTTTATCCTGTCAAAAGTAAGAGAGTACGTATCAGGTATGTCATCGACTTTTGGGTTCATTTTGAAAAATCCACCATACTCACCTCTTTTTGCCCCCGTTCTCTCCTCTATGAACTCTTTCATACTCGAAAGAGGTTTAATCTTTTTTTCCTCATCCATTTTTATACCTATCTGGCCTGGCAAATTCATAGCTGGATCCGCATCAATTGCAAGTACTTTATAGCCACTATCGGATAGGTAACGGGCAATTAGAGCAGAGATTGTCGTTTTTCCAACTCCTCCCTTTCCTGATATTGCGATTTTCATACCTTTCCTCCAAGTTTTTTTTGGCCGCGATTTCTAAAGCAACCTTTCCCCTTTCTCTTACACATTGGGTGAGATCGAAGAAGATCAAGAAGGTTAAAAGCCAAATCCTTTTTTATCTATACGACATTTTTATGGAAATTAAAAGTCTTTTCTGGTAAAATGGCCTATGATTTGGTCCCATCGTCTAGTGGTTTAGGACACCGGCCTCTCACGCCGGAAACGCGAGTTCGAATCTCGCTGGGACCAGTGGAACTTCAAAGGCTCCTTAAAAACTCCTTTAAAGCCATAAGGGCTTTTCCTCTGTGACTTATCCTATTTTTTTCATGAGTGTCTAGTTCGGAGAGGTACTTGCCAATTGATGGAACGAAGAATACGGGATCGAAACCGAACCCATATTCTCCTCTCTTTTCAAAACCGATTATCCCTTTAAGGTCCCCGTAAAATACGTAATACCTTTCTGGCTCGGGAAGGTACAAAGCCAAATATGCCCTGAATTTGGCGGTCCTCTCATCCCAAGGAAGCCCTTCCAATTCGGTAAGCAGCCTCCCTATTCTTTCCTCGTCGTTTTTACCGTATCTGGAAGAGGTGACACCTGGTCTTCCTCCCAAGAAATCTACTTCCAGTCCAGAATCGTCAGCGATTGAGGGTATTCCGAATCTTTCTCCCACCTTCCTCGCTTTTTTCATAGCATTAGAAACGTAGGAAGTTTCATCCTCCTTTAAGTCATCAAAAAATGGGAGTTCTGGCAAAAAATAAATCTTCTCGAACAAATCTTTTAAAGCCTGTCTGAACTCATTCATCTTTCCCTCATTTCTCGTAGCTACGATAATCGTCTTTATTTTTCTCATATTGGGAAAAGAGCTCCGAGGGCAATTTTTTGAATTTTTGTTATTTCCTGTATACCTTTTTGTGCATACTTGAACATGAGGTCTAACTGTTCCTTGCTGAATGGAACCCTTTCTGCCGTTCCTTGTATCTCGACAATGCTTCCCCTTCCCGTCATGACGAAGTTCATATCCACATCTGCCCTCGAGTCCTCTTCGTATGTAAGGTCTAGGAGAACCTCCCCCCCTATTATACCGACACTTATGGCTGCAACTGAATCGTTAACTGGTATTTTTTCTATCAAGCCTCTTTTCTTCATATTCCATAAGGCATCTACAAGGGCCACATATCCTCCAGTTATACTTGCCGTCCTTGTTCCCCCATCTGCCTGGATTACGTCACAATCGATCCATAGTGTCCTCTCACCTATGAGGTCAAGATTAACTATTGCCCTAAGTGCCCTGCCGATTAGGCGCTGGATCTCATGGGTTCGGCCTCCAATTCTTCCCGTAACAGACTCCCTTAAAGATCTTGTGTGAGTGGCCCTTGGCAACATGGAGTATTCTGCTGTAATCCATCCCTTACCAGTATTCTTTAAAAATGGTGGAACCTTATCCTCAACGCTCACGCTACATATGACCTTTGTGTCGCCCATTTCCACAAGCACCGAACCTTCTGGAAACTTTAGATATTCACGTGTTATCCTTACCTCTCTTATTTTGTCATTTGGCCTACCATCAGCTCTCATAGTCTCACTCCCAGATACCGGATTTTTTAATTCCTTCGGCTATTACAGTTGCTGCAAACTCCATATCTTCCTTGCCTCCCTGTAGTCTAAGGTAAAGAGCTGGCATGTCCACGCCGAGAAGAGGAAAAAGGGGCAGTCTTACAACTTTTTTACCATACGAAGATGCTACGTAATGGGCTAACTTCATAGAGGAATGGAGATGGACATAGGGAATCTCGTCTATTCTCAAAATCTTGCCTTCTGCTTTTTTTGGTTTAAAGGTGGCCACAAACATTCCCCTTTTTTTTGCTCTCTTCATCTCTAGGGCAAGGAACACACCTTTACTCTTCGAGTTTATCTCCCCCACTTTTATCAGATGCTCTTCCAGATTTTTGCTTCCCATACATAGACTGAACTCTATCCCATCTCTTTTTAATGCGTTTAAAAAAACTTGACGAAGTTCTCCATCAGGTGGACTCACGAAGTACAAATAGAGGTGGTTCCCATTTGCTTCCCCTAAAGCTAGAAGAAAAAAGAGAGTTCCGAAGATTCTAAGTTTCACCCTAACGCCCCTATCCTTTCACCCCTCACTGTGCGCCTCATCCTTTCACTTATTTCACAGATCTGAGGGTCGTGCCTGTCTGTTAGAATAAAACCTTTGGTTTCTCCCAATGATTTCAAACCATCCCTTCCAAAAGCTTTATAAGCCTTAGCGATTTCTGAAAGACAAGCTGCACTTTCAGAAACAACAACGTATTCCGCATGACAAATTGCGTATCTGTTCCCGTTAAAACTCAAACTTAGTCCACCCTTTTCCTTGATCAGGAGAAACGCCTCAGTGTCAGTTATGCTATCGCCAACATAGATAACGTTTTTGTAGGGCACACCTTCCCTTTCCACAACTTCTCTCAGGATTCTGGCTTTCTCCTTTCCGCCTATAGGGTTTACTGAATTGATAAACTCTCCCACGGGAAATTTGGGCAGAATATCAAAGAAAAATCCCTTAAGTATACTCACCGTCTCAGATGACCCCTCGATGAGATGACCGTTCTCATCCCATCTTATAGGCGGAAGCTTTCTTATTTTATCACAGTACTCCCGAATGAGAACTCTCTCTTCCTCCTTCAATTCGTAAAGGTCAAGACTCATCCTCGTACAGAATACCTTTTCAGATTCTAAATTTAAGTACTTTATCACCTCTTCCACGTAATGCTCATAACTTGTACTTATCAAAAAGACATCCATATCTTCCTTTATGCTCACCAAAGCCTCCTTTGCACCAGGTGTGAGGACAAGTGTCCTTCTCGAATAATCCCTTAGAATCTGGTCAGTAAGATTTGCTTCCAAAAAAAATGGAAGGATGTATTTTAGCGTGCTTCCGTACCTGTAATTTTCGATTCCTCCATAAAGACCCAAATAATCGTCAAAAGCGCTTAGAAGGGAGAAGATATTTCCCCCATCCTTAAGGAAAAAATCAGCTATTTCGTAAGCATTGTCATTTTTTGTTACCGGTCCTTCACAGT
Source organism: uncultured bacterium (assembly GCA_938084905.1). Taxonomy (GTDB): domain Bacteria; phylum Desulfobacterota; class Syntrophorhabdia; order Syntrophorhabdales; family JANXAF01; genus CALKEQ01. The sequence goes on along the minus strand of CALKEQ010000001.1, from coordinate 145,938 downwards.
CAGTTATGTAGAGATATTTGTCCATTTTTTGCTCCCATAATCCTCTCAGTCAGGTCCACACCTCCTTCTACTCTTTTCCCCATCCAGTACACATCCTTTCCTATTATTCTTAGCTCTCCAGTGGAAAGGGCCGATAAGGTCTCTAAAATGAGAGGTGTCTCAATACTGAACTCCTTTTCCCTTATAGTTCTAAAAAGTTCGTCAAAAGATGTGCTTTTACCCCTTTTTGCTTCCTCAAAGAGAAGGGATATTCTGTCCCCTGAGAGCTCAGCCTTACAGTAGGTAACAGGGGGGCCTTCGTCCAACTTTTCACTAACAATGTGGATCATGGCTCCAAATGATCTTTCCCCATCCTCAATAGTTCTTCTAATTACATCTTCCCATTTTCCCTTGTACTTTCCTGGCAAAGAGGGATGGAGATTGAGAATTGTGAACCTTTCAAAAAGAACATTGGAGATGATGAGCATGTAGCCCGCAAGGAATATGAAGTCGAAATGGTACTTTTGAATCCTTCTTAAAACCTGTTGATCATAAAGGGTTCTCCCCTCATTTAAGGTTAGGTTATTTTTTTGGAGAAACCTCTTTGAGCTCAGAGTCTCAACTGGAATATTTGAGGCTTTTATCTCCTCTATCATTCTATCTGACGAGCTAGACTCACCAATTTCCCGATTTAGAAAGCAAAGGGCGATTCTCCCCTTTATCTTTCCCTTTTTTGTTGCCTCTATGACGTCCCTTAGAAGTTTTATTGCCTCCTCGTCCCTTCCAGTGGAAAACCAGCAAATATCAATCATCCTTTGTACCAAAAAGAAGATTTTTCGGATAACTATCCCTTCCGTAACCCTTCACACTTTCCGAAGCAGCACAAACAGCCTTTTTTAATGCGTATTGGGGATCATATCCCAAAAGTAAGAAACCGAGGAAGACACCGTCCAGAACATCTCCCGCTCCTGTCGTATCAACGGCTCTGACTTTTTCTGCCTTAATGTTGTAGCTTTCCCCTTTAAGGTAAAGGGATGCCCCTTCCTTTCCCTTTTTCAGAACGATCATCTTTACGAGGCCAAGTGCACTCCTTAAGGAGGAATCAATATCAGAACCGAAGAGCAAACAGAGTTCCCTTTCAGAACAGAAAAGTATATCCATACCCTCAATAAGATTGAGTATCTTTTTGCCTAAGGAAGCATAGATCTCTCCTGGATCTATGCTCAAACCTTTCTTTCCGATAAGCGATTCTTTTACGTACATCTGAGCCTCAATGGCGCTTTCAGATAGGAAGGAGGACATGTGAATCCATGAGCACATCGAAACCCTATCCATGTCTATATCCTCTTTTTTCAATTCGCTGTTGCTGTTTGGGACAACTGCTATGGCTCTGTCAGATTCACCACCACTCTTTGACTTCTCATTTAGGATGTAACTTATACCAGTCCTTCCTCTTCTTATCACCATTTTTCTTGATTCTGAATCGAGCCACTTTGCGTAGTAATCTCCTTCTCTATCTTTTCCGAGGACTCCGATGAGGCAGGTGGGTATTCCAAGAAGTGATAACATGTAACATGTATTTGCAGCCGACCCTCCAGGACAAACTTTCTTAAGAATTCCGAATCTGGTTATCTTATCGGAAAACTTACGAAGGCAATTTTCGTCAAGTACCACTTCTCTTCCAGGCTCGAGATTGAATTCCTTGCATTTCAAAAAACCTAAATCTTCAACCTCATATATGAAATCCACATTTAGGGCCCCAAATCCAAGAACCCTCATGGCCGATGAATTTTCATTTCCAAAAGATACTTGGTAAGGCTAAAAGCCGCAAGAGCGCCGTCAGCCACAGCTGTTGAAATCTGCCTTAGAGTCTTTTTTCTCACATCCCCTGCTGCGTAAAGACCCTCTGTTTTCGTGGACATATTCTCATCTGTCAATATGAAGCCGTTTTCATCCCTTTCTATGAGTTCTCCGAGGAAGGAAGTGGCAGGCTTAGATCCAACATACACAAAGACTCCGTCAACATTTACGATTTCTCTCTCCCCTGTTTTTACGTTCTCAAGAACTAACTCTTTAACATATTCCTTCCCTCTTATCTCAACTGGTCTTCTGTTTAGGAAAAAGCTTATCCTTTCGTTTTTTGAAGCTCTCTCTTGAAGTACCTTCTGAGCTTTAAAAGCGTCGCGTCTGTGGATAATGTAGACACTCTTTGCCATATTTGCCAGAAATAGAGCCTCTTCAAAGGCACTGTCTCCACCACCTATAACAGCTACAACCCCATCCTTGAAAAAGGGTCCATCGCATGTTGCGCAAAAGGATACTCCTCTTCCCACGTACTCCTCTTCTCCTGGGATTCCAAGTCTTAGAGGGATTGTACCTACTGCCACAATTAGGCCATAGGTCTCATAAAACCCTTCCGCCGTCTCAACGGTAAAAAGGTCTCCCTCCTTCTTCACACCTATTACTTCCTGGAATTCCACTATCTCAAGTCCATTGCCTTTCGCCTGAGAAACGAATCTGTCCATGAGCTCCCTTCCCGAAATGGTAGAAGGAAATCCTGGGTAATTTTCTATTCTTACGGCGTTTAGAGGCGTACCCCCAGGTACCATCTTTTCCAGTAAAAGGGCCTTTACTCTCTCTCTGGTTAGGTATATTCCAGCTGTAAGACCGGCGGGCCCGCCTCCTATGATTATGGCTTCGTATTTCTCTCCCATTGACTTCCTCCAAAGGAGTTTGAGTCAAATTTTTACATAAAGGCCGGAAATTGTAAAGCTAGAGCGTAATCCCCTTTTGGAAAAAGGATCGGAAAAGTCATATCATATGAATGTGGAGAGTAAGAAGATCTGGAAATTAACCGCATTTTTTAGAAGCGGACAAGAGGAACTCCTACCGGAAGAGGTATATTTAGCGGCGAATTGTGGCCTGTGGATAGAGGGAGAGGGAGATGTTAAGAGAGTGATTTTTTACACAAATGAGCCTTCTTTTCTCCTTTCCGTACTTAAGGAGAAAACAGAAATGCTCAACTTCTATATAGAGCAAGAACCCATCTTAGACTACGAGTCCCTTTTTAAGAGATTTTTCAGGCCTATAAGGATTGGCCAAATATACATAGTAGCTCCTTGGAACAGAAAGGTACCTAATCGAACTTACTTGACGATAGAGCCTGGGGCGGCCTTTGGTACGGGAAGGCATGAGAGCACAAAGTTAATGATCCTAATCATGGGAGGAATAGATTTTAATTCCAAGAAAGTCGTAGATCTTGGATGTGGTTCAGGAATTCTGTCAATTTACGCATCCACTCTTGGAGCAAAAAAGGTGCTGGCAATTGACAATGATGAGGAGGCATGTTCATCGGCAAAGAAGAACCTCATTCTAAACGGGATAAAAAACGTGAAGGTTGAGAAAAGGGACATTTCTGAAACTAAAGGGAAATTCGATATAGTCCTTGCCAATCTAGAGATATCCATATTCAGTAAGCACATGGCAAGTATTTTGGGGTTACTAAAGAGGAGGGGAAAACTTCTCGCATCGGGGATTAAGAAAAGTGAGAAGAAGATCTTTCTTTCCCTTGCAGAAAAAATGAGGATAATCGAAGAAAAAAGCTTAAGATCCTGGATTGCTTTTGTTGCTGAAAAACCTTAAGTAAAGGCGGCATCCGGATTTGAACCGGAGAATAACGGTTTTGCAGACCGCTGCCTTACCGCTTGGCTATGCCGCCATAAGAGCGGGAAACGGGATTTGAACCCGCGACTTCAACCTTGGCAAGGTTGCACTCTACCGCTGAGTTATTCCCGCCCTACTATTAGTTTTATATAGTACAAAATCCCTTTCAAGTCAACTCGATTTTCTGTTGACATTCCCACTCTATTCGTTTAGTAAATTTTAAAAACTCAAAAGGAGGTAGAAAGATGCCAGCTAGAGTTGACGAGGAAACCTGCACGGGATGTGGCGCGTGTGCAGAGGTCTGCCCTGCCGAGGCAATAACTGTAAATGATGTGGCAAAGGTAGACCCGGAACTTTGCACCGAATGCGGTGCATGCACTGAAGAGTGCCCTGTGGAGGCAATCACCCTTGAAGATTGAAGAAATCAAAAAAAATATAAAAGGATGGGTTGCCCCATCCTTTTATATTTATCCTCCAAGTTTTAAGAAATTGAGGACCAGACAAGTTCTGAAATGTCCACAACTCTCAGTAGATCGCTCAGTTCCTTGTCTTTTACAGCATCTTCCATCATTATAAGACAATAGGGGCATCCTGTTACTAAAGTTTTTGCCTCCGTCCTTTTCGCATCCTCTATTCTTATATGGTTTATCCTTTTGTGGTGCTCCTCCATCCATATTCTACCTCCACCGCCACCGCAACAGAAGCTTCTGTCGTGGTGCCTCTCCATTTCTACGAAATTACCCTTTGTAAGGGTTTTGATCACCTCCCGAGGAGGATCGTAGATTCTATTTGCCCTTCCTAGATAACATGGATCATGGTAAGTTGTCCTTTCATCGAGAAAGTTTGAAATTTGAATCCTTCCTTCCTTTATGAGTTTCCAAATGAATTCAGACTGATGGTAAACTTCAAACTGACCACCTATTTGAGGGTACTCGTTCTTTAAAGTGTTGTAGCAGTGGGGACAAGTGGTCAATATTTTCTTTATTCCCAGTTCCTTTAGTAGTTCCACATTTCCCTGAGCGATCCCGAGGTAGAGGTCTTCGTTTCCACACCTCCTTGCCGGATCTCCGCAACACATCTCCTCCTGTCCCAATATTCCAAATGAAACCTCCGCTTTGTTTAAGATATTCACAAATGCCTTTGCGACCTTTCTGTTACGATCATCTAAGGAGGCCACACAACCTACCCAGTAAAGGTATTCGATCTCTTCCTCCTGTGCATTCTTCACATTGAGGTCCGCGGTCCACTCTGTTCGTTGTCTTTTTCCCATTCCGTATGGGTCATACTTCTGCTGTAAGTTTTTAAAGAGGAGTCTGATCTCAGGTGTTGTTTTACTTAAAGTGAGGGTAAGGTACCTCCTAAGTTCTATGTTCTTGTCAAATGTGGGGATCGATATTGGACAGTTTACCTGGCAGGCGAGGCATGCTGTACAAGACCATATGGTCTCTTCCGAAATAACACTGCCTATTATTCCTTCTCCGTTTTTTAAGCCTTTTGCCACCCTTTCCCATTCGTTTTTAAGATCCTGAATGAACTTTTTCGGAGAGAGGGGCTTCTCACTTGCATATGCGGGGCACACGTCCTGACACCTACCGCATCTGGTACATGCGTCCATATCGAAAATTTGGTTTCTCGTGAAACCCTCTATTTTGTTTACGCCGAACTCCTCAGCAGTCTCAAAGTCAGGGATGGGCTCTATGGCGCCTTTTGGATTATCCTCCACCCCCCTTATCATCATGTTTATCGATGAGGTTATTATGTGAAGGAGCTTGGAATAGGCTACATAAGCTATAAGCCCGAATGAGAGAAACATGTGAAGGTACCAAAAGAAGGCGTGGAGAGACCTAACAGCATCCTTTTCCACTTTCTTAAAAATCTTTGCTAAAGTCCAGCCAACAAAGCTCCATACCTCATGCTGTGGATAGTCTACTGCTATCCTTAAAGCCTCAACCATAAACCCGGTCAAAAGTACTGCAAGGATAAAGACAAGGGAGAGAAGATCGTCTTTTTTACTGTCCAATCTTTCTGGCCTATTTATGTACCTTCTGTAAAGTGCGAGCAAGGTGCCAAGAACTGCCAGAATTCCAGCCAGCTCAAGGACAAAGGAGAAAGAGATGTAAAAGTTTCCCTTTAAAATGTTTTTGTTAAATAGGGGCCTCAAAATATCGTCTTGGATGGCAACAATAAGGGTGCCAATTGCGAGAATAAGGAACCCCCAGAACAAAAAAAGGTGCATGATCCCAGGATAGGGTTCTCTAAGAATTGTGCCATGAAATACCCCATTTTTTATTAGGTAGGCTATTCTCTCGGAAAGCCTTTTTCTAAAGTTAAAAGAAGACTTTCTTCCTATCATCCACATCTTGTACCGTCTGAAAAGCCCGTATCCGAGTATAAGGAAGGTCAAAACCATAAATCCGTATGTGATATATCTTGCGGATTGCCCCACATTGAAGAATATTTCCCTTGATGCCTCCATGACAGAGCCTCCTTCTCACTTTGTTATTTTTTGCACAAGCTATTTATAAAATAAAGGATGCTGAAAATCAATAGCCAATAGCTTTTTCACTTAACCCTTGGGCTTAAGTTTTCAGGTAAAGGAGCGATAAAGATTATGAAAAAAAGGAGGGCAAGTCATGAGGAGACTTAGCTTTAAGCTTAAGACGAGAATGCAATTACCAATCGCCATATGTATCGGGTTTATGCTTCTCATAAGCGGCTACACGATATATGAAGGACTCTCCAGAAAGGTAAAAGTGGATGAGTTAAATAGGATAAGTAGCAGGATGGATTCAGTCTCTGCCATGATAGAATCTATTGACAAGGCTGGGATCTACCTTAGTAGCCTTACCTCCACAAGGGACCCAAGCCTCGTAAAAAGCGGGACAGAAAGTATAAAGAAAGAAATAAACGAATTCGTAAATTATGCCAGTAAGGCTATCGATGAGATGAAGAAGGAAGAGGAAAAGAGTGGATTAAAGAGACTTTTGGAACAGGCCCAGAATATTATCCCTGTTTTTGAATCCCAATTTGATCCTGATAAATTGAGCGTCATAATTCCGAATATTGAGTCTAATCTTAACAAGATTAAGAGTGAACTTGCCGTGATTATGAAGGAGGAGGCCAAGGAATTCTCCAAGTTTTCTCCCGCAATTGTAAAAGGAACGAGGAACGCTCTTTTTGTCTACATTGTAATTATTCCTTTGGCAATTGCCCTGTCTATGGGTATAAGCACCTTTTATTCAAGAAGGTTGTACACAGCCATAAATAGCTCCTTGAGCGCAATAGATAGGATCTCCTCTGGAGACATCTCTCAAAAAGTGAGGCTCAATTCAGATGATGAAATTGGCCAGATTGGCGAAAAGCTAAACATCTTCATAGAGAAGATGCAGAACATAATAGGAAACCTAAAGAGGGGTAATGAGCAGATTGTGGATGTGGCAAAAATGATGAAAGATATGGAACTGAACATGAAGGATACTGTAGAAAAAGCTACAGATAAGATCGCTTCCGTGGCAACTGCCTCTGAAGAGTTGGCTCAGACGGCAAATGAGATTGCCCAGAACTGTCTTAAAGTGGTTAAAAGTGCAGAACACTCCAAAGAGGTTGCAAAAAAGGGATTTGACATTATGAACCGGATTGCGGACGCCATGGAACAGACCCATAAAGTGGCAGATGAGACGGCTCACGTGATGAAAAAGCTGTCGGAAAGTTCAGTTTTCATAGAGAACATCGTCGCACTCATAGAGGATATTGCTGACCAGACCAATCTTCTAGCACTTAATGCGGCAATAGAGGCGGCAAGAGCTGGAGAACATGGTAGGGGATTTGCCGTTGTTGCGGATGAGGTAAGATCTCTTGCTGAAAGGACGATTAAGGCAACCAAGGACATAACCGATTCCATAAAGAACGTGAAAAGGGAAATGGAAAACGCATCAAACCTCATAAACAGAAACCTTGAGGGAGTAAACCACGCGTTCAGCATTGTGACTGAGGCAAAAAATACCCTTGAAGAGATATTGAAAGAATCAGAGGCAGTTTTGACGCAGATAAACCACGTTGCCGTTGCCTCGGAAGAGCAATCAACAAGTGTTCTTGAAATAACAAATTCAATAACCGATGTTCAGAATGCAATAAAAGGTGCATCGGGCTCGTTCGAAAAAAGTTCTGCCCAGGTTGAAAAGCTGGTAAATTTGGCTGGCCTACTGGAGAAAGAAATGAAATTCTTCAGATTAGAAGAGTAAATGGGAGGTAATCCATGAGGGTACTTGTTGTGGACGATTTTGCGACAATGAGAAAAATCATCAAGAACCTTTTGAAGCAGATAGACATTGATACAGTGACTGAGGCGGAAAACGGTAAGCAGGCCTTAGAGATTCTACGGAGTGAAAAGATAGACCTCATAATCAGTGACTGGATAATGCCGGAAATGACGGGAATAGAATTCTTAAAGGCGTGTAAAAGCGATGAGAATATGAAAAAAATACCCTTCATAATGGTCACAGCAGAAGCACAAAAATCTAGCGTAATTGAAGCAATAAAGTTGGGCGTAGACAACTACATAGTAAAACCATTTACTCCGGAAAAATTGAAAGAAGCCATAGAAAAGGCAAAGGCAAAAGTTGTGCAATCTTAAGGAGGTTCGGTTATGGATGTGAGGTACATGAATCCCTTTATTGTTGCGACACAGGTGGTCTTCAGGACCATGCTAGGTATAAATGTGAAAATGGGAAAACCTATTCTTAAACAGACAAGGAGGACCAGCGGAGATGTAACTGGGATTATGGGGCTTGCTGGTGATCAGAGAGGTACCCTATGTATAAGCTTCAGGAAAAATGGAGCATTGTTTATCTACAACACCCTTATGGGTGATGGATGCCAGGAGATAAACGAAGATGTGATAGATGCTATAGGTGAGCTCACAAATATAATTTCAGGTCAGGCGAGAAAGGAGTTTGAAAGGCAAAATCTGCACCTTAAGGCGGCAATTCCAATGGTCGTAGTGGGAAACGATGTGGAAATGAACTTCATAACCACCTTACCCATTGTCTCTCTGCCTTTTTACTTCTCCGTTAATGGCGGAAGCGAGGAGGTGATGTACCTGGACTTTTCCTTCGAGGATTAGTTCTGGCACGTAATATGCAATCATAAGGTAAAGGAAAAGGTTATGTCCCTGTCAAAAGATTGACAGGGGATATTTTTTGGTGTATAGAGAGCCTAAAAGGGCTCGTCAATGGTTTTAACTACCCTTTTTCTCATCCTTTGTACTATCTTATACCTTTTTCCCCGTATGGTCCATTCTCAAAGTGAAATGAGGATAGAGAGACACGAAGACAAGGTAGTCTACGAAATATCAAAAGAAGGGAAGGACTCTTCCGGATTAAACATTGAAAAATGTAGGGATTTTTTCAAGGAACTTAAAATTCTAATTGACTGGAGGGAGGATGATGGGGGAGGGAAGGCTGATAATCGTTGATGATGAGCAAGACATTCTGGCGATGCTTAAGGATTTTTTTATGGACCACGGATTTGAGGTAGACTGTTTCAGCGACAGCAGGTCCGCTCTTCCCGCCTTAAAAACTGGAAAGTACGACATTCTCATTACAGATCTTGCCATGCCTAATGTGGATGGTCTTCAGCTTCTCAACTTTATTCAGAAAGAATTCATTGACACTTTAGCGGTTGTAATTACCGGGTATGGCAGTCTGGAGAGTGCAATAGCAGCTCTGAGGTGTGGTGCTTTCGACTACATAGTTAAGCCATTTAAATTTGATGAGATCCTACACACGATAAATCTCGGCATATATTACACTAAGCTCATGAAGAACCTTTTTGTGACAAGGGAACTGAAGGAGAAGGCAAACCTGCTGAGAAGATTTTCTGACAGCAAAATCTTGAGAGAAAACCTCATACTCCGAAGCCAGCTAAAGGAAAAGTACAGATTTGAGAATATCATAGGTATGAGCTTCCCAATGCAGAAAGTCTTTGAGATGATTGAAAAGGTTGCTGATACTAATGCAACTGTGTTGATCACAGGAGAAAGCGGTGTGGGAAAGGAACTGGTTGCAAGAGCCATCCACTACAACTCATCGAGGAAAGATAAACCACTTGTAGTTGTGAACTGCGGGGCAATTCCGGAAAATCTGCTAGAGAGTGAGCTTTTCGGTTATGAAAAGGGTGCATTTACCGGAGCATTCTCCACCAAGATTGGACGTTTTGAGGTGGCAAATGGGGGGACGGTTTTTCTTGACGAGATCGGAGACATGAGTTTGAGTCTTCAGGTTAAGCTCCTAAGGGTAATACAGGAGAAGGAGTTCGAGAGAGTTGGTGGTCACAAGCCCATAAAAGTGGACGTACGCATAATAGCTGCCACACACAGAAATTTAGAAGAGCTTGTAAAAGAGGGGAAGTTCAGGGAAGACCTTTACTACAGATTGAACGTTGTTCCAATACACATACCTCCACTTAGGGAAAGAAAACAGGACATCCCCCTTCTAATAAACCACTTCCTAAAGATTTCTAACAGTCTCAATAACGGTGCGATCGAGGGAATCTCGGAAGAGGCCATGAACGTCCTTATGGAGTATGATTTTCCGGGAAACGTAAGGGAGTTACAGAACATAATAGAGAGAATTGTGGTGATAAAGAAAAAAGGTATCATTGAGGTTGAGGATTTACCGGAGAAACTTATAAAGCCAAAAAAGCCCACCTTTGAATTTGATCTCCGTAAAGGTTATGACACACTGGTAAGTGAATTTGAAAAAAGTCTTATCATGAGGGCACTTTCCGAGGCAAAGGGTGTAAAAAGCAAGGCAGCTAAAGTTTTAAACATAAACAGAACAACTCTCATAGAAAAGATGAAAAGACTCGGGATCTAATGGGTGTCAAAATATTGACACCCTATTCACTATTCAACTTTTAAACCTGAACCCTTCCAAGTCTGGTACAGTTCTTGCAGAAAAAAAGGGGGATGGAAAAGGAACTCTTAAGGGATGCTTTTCTTGAGTTTTCTCGTGCTTCCGAATCCCTTATAGCCTACTATTCTCTCCTTGAAAAAACAGTAGAGGCATTGAAAAGGGAGATAGAACAGAAAAACAGGGAACTTGAAAGCACAAAAGAGGACCTAAGAACTATTCTGGACTCACTTCCAGTTGCCGTAATCGTTATGGAAGAAGATCGTGTCCTCTTTTCCAACAACAGGGCCAGAGAGATGAGATTTGAGCCTATATTGGAGAGGATCAACTTGGATGGAAAGAAGGAGGGTGAGACGAAAATCTCAGCCTCCTCTTACAGATGGAAGAGAGAATCTTTGTCTGGAAGAAAGAATCAGGAAATAGTTGTAATTGAGGATACAACGGAAGTTGAAAAAATGAGGGAGAGACTTGAGATGGATCAAAGGTTAAAAGCGATGGGGGAGATGGCGCTTAGGATTGCCCATGAAATAAAAAACCCTTTAGGTAGTATGGAACTTTTTGCATCAATGCTCTTAAAAGACACTCTTGAGGAAAAGCAGAAATCTTATGTGGAGCATATATCTGAAGGGATAAGGAACATAGACAGAATTGTGAATAACCTTCTCTCTTACACGAAGCCGAAGTCACTTTGTTTGAGGAAAGTTAGGCTATCTGACGTAATAAGGGAGATCCTCGACTTCATGAGACTTTCATTTGAGCAAAGTGGCATAGAGCTCACCTTCCGTGAAAGGGAAAAGGGACCTAAGTCAGTTGACCCCCACCTTATGAAACTCGCCGTAATGAACCTTTTGATGAACGCCAAGGAAGCTTTAGACCAGGGAGGAAAGATAGAAATTGAAGTTAAAGAAGAGGGGAAGTTTACTGTTCTTGTTGTAGCCGACAACGGAAGGGGGATGACGGAAGAGGTAAAAAAATCGATCTTCAATCCATTTTTCACAACAAAGGAGAAAGGTGTAGGGCTAGGACTTTTTACAGTCTATAACATTGTGAAGGCACATGGCGGATTTATTGAAGTAGAGTCTAAGGTTAATGAGGGGACAAGATTCACCATTTTCCTTCCAACAGGGTAAGTATGAAGGAGAGGATACTAATAGTTGATGACGATGAGAAGATGAGGATCGCGTTGAAAGAGGTGCTTTTGAGGCAGGGTTACTCTGTGACCCTTGCGGAAGATGGAAAAAAGGCAAAGGAGGAACTAGATAGAGGGTTCTTCGACCTTGTTATATCTGATGTTAGAATGCCAAAAATGGACGGGATTGACCTTTTGACGTACATAAAGGAGAACATGCCACTTATACCTGTAGTCCTTATCACAGCGTATGGATCTATAGATGATGCAGTATCCGCAATGAAGAGAGGGGCCTTTGATTACATACAGAAGCCCTTTACCATTGATGCCCTCTACGGAGTAGTAAAGAGGGCACTAGCGGGAGGAAATGGAAAGATAGTTTATGAGTCGAAGAAGATGAAAGAGGTCCTCCTCGCTGCAGAGAAGGTTGCAAAATCGGATGTAACTGTCCTCGTACTCGGAGAAAGTGGGGTGGGAAAGGAACTGATTTCAAGGTACATTCATGAGAGAAGTAGCCGCAGGGACAAACCCTTTATTCCTGTCAATTGCGCCTCAATACCTGAGAATTTGTTGGAAAGTGAGCTTTTCGGTTTTGAGAAGGGAGCCTTTACAGGTGCCACGCATAGAAAGGCCGGTAAGTTCGAGTTGGCTGACAAGGGCACGATCCTACTCGATGAGATAACGGAAATGGACCTAAGGCTTCAGTCAAAGATTCTTAGAGTTCTCCAGGAAAAAGAGATAGAAATATTGGGAGCGAAGTATCCAAAGAAGGTGGATGTGAGGGTCATTGCCACATCAAACAGGGACGTAAAAAGGCTTGTAGATGAAGGTAAATTCAGGGAGGATCTATATTACAGACTGAATGTCTTTCCAATAGTTGTCCCTCCTCTTCGGGAAAGAAAGGAGGATATTCCTCCTCTTGTAAATCACATGATTAAAAAATACTCAAAGGGGATGGATGTGAGGATTGATGATGAGGCTATGGAATATTTGATTAATAGGGAATGGAAGGGAAATGTGAGGGAACTCGAAAATGCCATAGCCCGGGCCTGCATACTTTCAGACTACTCTGTAATAAGGCTTAAGCACTTAATTGAAATTGAAGAAAAAACTCCAAATATGAGTGGGTCCCTAGAAGAGATGGAGACGAAAATGATCCTTGAAACCTTGAAAGCTACAAAAGGGAACAGAACTAAGGCGGCAAAGATACTCGGCATAACGGCGAGAACACTGAGAAACAAGATAAGGGAATATAGAAAGATGGGGATAAAGATTCCTGAGGTTGACTATGGCGGGAGATTCTCTGATTGAAAAGGCACTGAACATCAGGGCTTTTTACCACAAAATAATCGCTGGAAACCTTGCTAATGTGAACACGCCTAACTACAAAAGGAAAGAGATAGATTTTGCCTCTGAGATGAAAAGAGAGATAAAAAGAGTTGAAGACATAAGGGTCAAGGAGATTGCTGAAGTTCAAGAGGGGGTTCACTCCCCAGATGGCAACACAGTCGATCTGGAGGAAGAGATGGTTAAGCTTACGGAGAACACTTTGATGTACAACGCATTGATTCAAATTCTTGTGAAAAGGTTTTCGCTCCTAAGATACCTAATAAATGAGGGAAGGAGGTAATCTAAAAATGGCATCATTCGACGCATTAAAGATCAGTGGGTCTGCACTTTCTGCCCAGAGAATTAGAATGGAAGTAATATCATCAAATCTCGCGAACGTTAGCACCACAAGAACCGAGGATGGTACTCCTTACAGGAAAAAAGAGGTTGTCTTCGTTCCCGAAACCTTTAAAGAGACATTGAAAGAGAGAATTCAGGGTGTGAAAGTAAAGGAGATAGTGGAGAGTAAGGACCCCTTCCAGAAGGTCTATGATCCTTCTCATCCCGATGCGGACGAAAATGGATACGTCAATTATCCAAACGTAAACATTCTGGAGGAGATGACAGACATGCTTGACGCCTCAAGATCCTATGAGGCCAATCTGAATGTGATTGGTGCGACAAAGGAGATGATCATGAAAACCCTTGAAATACTTAAATAGGAGGATCTTAGATGAAAGTAGAAAGTTTAAAAATTCCTGATTTTTCTTTGTCGACCGAGAAGACGAAGGAGAAGGAAAAAGTCACATTTGGTGAAATGTTAAAAGACTACATTCAGAAGGTAATGGATTTAGAAAGAGAAGCAAACAGAGAGGCTGAAAAACTGATAAGAAGCGATTCAACTGATCTGCACAATGTTATGATCTCCATTGAGAAGGCAGACCTCACATTCCAGTTAATGATGCAGATAAGAAATAAAATCATATCTGCCTACGAAGAGATCATGAGAATGCAGGTGTAAAATATGGCAGGCCTGGAGGTATACGTCAACGGCACTAAGAACTACCTTAAATCCCTTCCCAAGGCAAAACTGTACACCTACTTGCTCATCCTTGTTATGGTTCTGGGAGGTTCGGTAATAGGTCTTTCCTTTCTCCAGAGGGAAAGTTACAGTCCTCTATTTTTTGGTCTCTCAGTGGAAGACGCCTCCATGATAGTGGCAAAACTGAAAGAGCAGAAGGTCCCCTATAGACTCGAAGCAGGCGGAACTGCTATTTACGTACCAAAGGAAAAAGTCCACGAGGTAAGGCTATCCCTTGCATCCCAAAATGCCCTTCCTGGAAGTGGAGGGGTGGGCTTTGAACTTTTTGACAAAACGAGTTACGGAATGACAGAATTTATGCAAAACGTAAATTACAGAAGGGCCATCCAGGGTGAACTTCAAAGAACCATAAACCAAATTCCAGAAGTAAAAGCATCGAGAGTCCACATTGCCTTCCCTGAGAAATCCCTCTATACGGAAAGGGAAAAGGAACCCACCGCCTCTGTTTTTGTAAAACTAAAACCTGGAAGGGTACTCTCTAGAGAGGCGGTCATGAGCATCGTTCATCTTGTCGCCTCAAGCGTTGAGGGACTTAAGCCTGAGAATGTGGTTGTCGTAGATGCGCAGGGTAAGGTTCTATTTAAGGGAATGGAAAAGGAAAGCCCTTCATCAACTTCTGCCTATCAGTTTGAAATCCAAAGAAATATAGAGAAGAGGATCGAAGAGTCACTCCAGTCGATGTTAGATAGCTTTCTTAATCCGGGAAAATCTGTAGTTAGAGTCTCCGTGGACTTAAATTTCAGAAAGGTGGAAAAGCTGGAGGAGGAATATCAGCCGAACAAAGTTGTTTTAACCAGTGAAAAAAAAGTGAGGGAAAAATCTACGAACAGGTATGGGAAATCGGGAGGTGTACCGGGAGTAAAATCGAATTTGAAAACGAGTGATGAAAAGACAATGAGGGAGAGCGAACAACTTCAACTATCGGAAAGGGAGGAGTCTGAGGCCAGTTACGAGGTCAGCAGGACGGTAAAAAAGATCGTTGAACCTTACGGAGATATAAAAAGGATCTCTGTGGCGGTTGTTGTGGATGGGAAATACGAAATACAAAAAGGGAAAAAAGGAGACGAAATCAAGTACATTCCAAGGACCGAAAAAGAGATTGAGGACATAAAAAGACTCGTTTCAATGGCTGTGGGTTTTAATGAGGAAAGGGGGGACAGGATAGAGGTCATAAACACCCCATTTGAGACTGAAGGCTTCGTAGACGAAAAAGCACAGCTGGAAAAAGAAGAGAAAAGAGAGATGATATACATGTTATCAAGATACGCCTTTTACGTCATACTCGTCCTTACAGTTCTATTCTTTGTTGTGAGACCCCTAATAGGTATGTTAAAGACAGCGAAAAGAGAAGGGACCATATCTTACACAATACCTGGTGGCAAAGAGGCAGAAAGTGTAAGGGAAATAAAGGTTTCCCCACAGGCTGTACCTCTTTCTGAAGGTGCCCAGAAGTTTCTCGCAGAAAAGACATTTGATAAGGAGACGGCACGGGCAGTAATTAAGGAATGGATAAGGGAGAGCATGTGAGCGAAAGGACGGAACTTTCGGGAGCAAAGAAGGCCGCGATTCTTCTTCTAACAATTGATGAGAGTATCTCAAAGGAGATACTTAAGAGCCTTGATGAGAAAGAAATTGAGCTTATCGCCACTGAAATAGCAGAATTGAAGAACATCCCAGAGGAGGTTGTTCAGAAGGTTCATGAGGAGTTTTTACTTTTGGCAAACAGGATGGGAAAAAAAATAATAAATGGAGAGGACATGCTTAAAAGACTTCTAAAGGAGACACTCGGAGAGGAAAAAGCTGAAGCGTTTTTTGAGCAAATGGAATTGAAAAAGGGAATGCCAGGTGAGTTTCTAAGAACATGTGACCCAAAAGTTCTGGCATACGTGCTCAAAGGTGAACATCCCCAAACCATAGCTGTCGTTTTATCAGCACTCGGATTAAGACGTGCCGCCGAGGCTTTGATGAGTCTGCCAGATAGTTTGCAGGCAGAAGTTCTTATGCGAATTGCTAGGCTTGAGAAGGTGGACAGGAAAATATTGGAAGAGATAGAGAGTGTACTTAAGGATCAGTTGGAATCCATAGGCTTAATTGAGGGGAAGGAGCTCGGTGGCGTGGAGATGGCCGCAAACATCCTCAACCAGATGGACAGAACCAGAGAGTCCGAGCTTTTAGGTGCCATCGAAGAGAGAAATCCGGAGCTTGCGGAAAAAATAAGGCAATTGATGTTTACCTTTGAAGATCTTCTAAAGATCGACGACAGGGGGATACAGGTACTCTTGAAAGAGATTTCTTCCGAGGATCTGGCGCTGGCCCTCAAAGGTGCGTCAGAAGAGATAAGAGAGAAGATATTTAGCAACATGTCGGAAAGGGCAAAAGCCATGCTGAAGGAAGATATGGAAGCGATGGGGCCAGTAAGAGTCTCGGAAGTTGAAAAAGCGCAACAAAAAATAGCCATGCTGGCGAAAAAGCTTGAGTCTGAGGGAAAAATAGTCCTTTCCCGTGGAAATGAAAGATTCATATAAACCTCTGCCTTTTAAGCTCGAAGATCTAAAAGAAGAACGTGCAAACATCCCAGAGACGGACTTCCATCCACTCTTCAGTGAAGTCAAATCTGAGAAAATGGAAGTGGAGAAATTTGAAGAAAAGATAAGAAGGGTCTTTGAGGAGGCTTACGCGGAAGGAGAAAAGGCCGGATACGAGATGGGAATGAAGAAGGTTGAACCTGTAATAAAAAGACTCAATAACCTAATTGCAGGTTTGGAAGGATTAAGGGAGGAGATGAGGAAGAAGACGGAGTACCTTGCCTGTGAGCTTGCGGTTTTAGTTTCTGAGGCAATTATTTTGAAGGAGTGTTCCATAGATAGAAATATAATCGTGTCAATGGTAAGAAAAGGGCTGGAGATCTGTGAGAAAAAATGGGAGATAACAGTAAGGGTAAGGCCTGAAGATGTGACTCATTTATCTAGTAGTGTCCCATTCATTAAAGTCCTACCTGACGAGACGCTTAAAGACCCAGGTTTTATAATAGAGAGTAATTTTGGGGAGATAGACGGTACGTTTACAACCCAGTTGGAGGAGATAAAAAGGGTAATATGGACCTGCCTAGAATAAAGGAGAGAATTTCAAGCCTCTACCCTTATCGGATTTACGGAAAAGTTGAGCAGGTTGTGGGTACGGTAATAGAGGGGAAGGGACCAATATGTTCCGTTGGCGACAGTGCTTCCATTTTTCCCTTTGAAAACTCTAATCCAATTGAGGCGGAAGTTGTCGGTTTTAGAGACGGAAAAACCCTTTTGATGCCATTAGGTGATATAAGGGGAATAGGGGTTGGTTCAAAGATACTTACGAGGAGACAGTCCGTACTTTATTACGCAGGCGATGAACTTTTAGGAAGGGTGATAAATGGTCTTGGATACCCAATAGACGGAAAGGGTGATCTCTCCTGCAAAGATCCAGTCCCTATATACAGGAGGACTGTTAATCCCCTGAAGAAAAAAAGGATCACAGAGCCTCTCGATCTTGGTATCCGTTCTATCAATGGCCTTCTGACCTGTGGCAAGGGGCAGAGAATTGGTATATTTTCCGGTTCGGGAGTTGGGAAAAGTGTTCTTCTGGGAATGATCGCAAGACATACAGCCGCTGAGATAAATGTTATTGGTCTTATAGGAGAAAGGGGTAGAGAGGTAAGGGAGTTCATAGAAAGGGATCTGGGAGATGGTCTTTCCCACTCTGTAGTGATAGTTGCCACATCAGATGAGCCACCACTCATAAGGATAAGGGGTGCCTATCTAACCGTGGCAATTGCCGAATATTTCAGAGATAGGGGTTACGATGTTCTTCTGATGATGGATTCACTCACCCGTTTTGCTATGGCACAAAGGGAAATTGGACTTGCGATAGGTGAGCCTCCCACAACAAAGGGATACACACCTAGTGTGTTTTCCCAGCTTTCCAGGCTTCTTGAAAGAACTGGAAATGGGGAAGGCAGTGGCTCCATGACCGCCATATACACTGTCCTTGTGGAGGGGGACGATATGGAGGACCCTGTAGCAGATGCTTCGAGGGCTATCCTCGATGGTCATATCGTACTTTCGAGAAAACTCGCAGATTCAAATATCTATCCTGCTGTCGATGTACTAAGAAGTGTAAGTAGGCTCATGAAGGATATTGTGCCTAAGGAGCAGCTAGAATACGCCTCTCGGGTTATAGAAATTCTATCAGAATATGAAAGGGCGGAAGATCTTATAAACATAGGTGCGTACGTACCCGGAAGTAACAGGAAGATAGATTACGCTATCTCCATGATAGATAAGATTAGGCTTTTCCTGAAGCAGGATGTCAACGAGAAGGTTACGATGGAAGATACGATTAATTCGCTGAAGATCCTTTTTTACACGTAAAACATGGTTATAAGCCGCATAGGGAGAATAATAGAAGTAAGGCAGAAGAAAAAGGAGGAAAAGGAGAAGGAACTGAAAGAAATCAAGCAGGCAATTGAAAAGACCAAAGAAGAGATAAGGGAGACTGGAAAGGAATATGAGAGAAGATATAGGGAGTTACTTTGCGGGCCTATTGACGGGTGCGATTTTAACGTCATAAGAGACTACCTTTATTCCCTGGAGATTAAGGAGAAGGAACTAATAGAAAGGCTCAACTTGCTCGTAGGAAAGGCAGAAAAGCTAGGCGAAGAGTTGCTCTTTCTCCACAGGGAGATAAAGAAACTTGAGAAACTGAAGGAAAGGGCAATCTTGGAAAAGAAAAGGGAAGAATCTAGAAGGGCTCAGAAAATTATCGACGATATTGCGCTTAGATCAAAAGAGGCTTAAAGATAATTCAAGGGAAATTTTTTCCGCCCTGTGAATTAATTTCCAATCCCCTCATTTCAAGGCTTTAGAAGAAGCTTGGTCTTATTAGCCTTCCTTTTTGGCACAATTTTTGTTTTCAAGAAATCTGTGGGATTAGATGGAGTTTCAATGGATGAGCTTTTTGCCTTTATAGGAATATGGTCAGTTTCCCCTAATTGCCAACAATCTGAAAGTGAGAGCATAAAAAATTTTCAAGAGATGCTTTACAGATTTTTGAGGTCGTTCCCAATTGACGAAAAAGAGGAAAGTCCTCAGCAGTTTCCATTTTGCGGGAATAAAAAAGAACCTTTTTTCTACGACTTTGATACATCCTATGACGAAATTTTCTCTTTTTCGACTCCAGTCTTTGTCTACCCGATCAAAACCGAAAAAAACTGTTTAAAAGAGGCTAACTCTACTCAAGAAAAGGTTGATAAGGATGAAATTCACCCAAAGGAGAGGCACTGTGAAAAAAACTACCCACTTTTAATACCTCAGAATTTCCTAAATCATGTGGAAAGTGCCTTTAGTCCGAAAAATCCTGAGTGGCGATTTTCTTTCGATAGGAAGCCAGAGGCACCCCTAACTAAGGGTAAAGATAAGCCTCCCCTGGAGGAAATTCTGCAAGAAAAGGATCTAAAGAGGTTTTACCCACCGGAAAAAGAATTGACAGAGCTACCCAAAGACCTTGAACTGGTTCATAAAAATGGACTAGAAAAGAGGACTAGCTTCATTCTGCCTTTTCGGTTAAGAGAACTCAAATACGACCAAAAAGAGCTGGCAGGTAACTCGAGTGAATCTATCTGCGCAGAGGCAAAACCTCAAAAAGAGAATCAGATTATCCAAAAGGTATTAAAAATCGATGGCAATTCCAACTCAAATGTCCAAATGAACGAGAATGAGTGTGAGGAAGACAAAAAAACACATCCTAAGATCGATCCTTATGGGTCTCTTAGGGCAAAAGAAGATGAAAAGCTAACCAAAGAGGAGATGATTGGGGAAAAGAAATTTACTTATCCCCCTATAGATTTTTTTCACCATCTGGAGAAAAAGGGATTTGAGGATACAATTCTCGAGAGAATTGAGAGGGTGATAGAAAGCCACTACCTAGCTGATAAAGCAAAAAGTCTAACTTTGGAAGTGGAGTTCCATACTGGAGAGAAAATAAAGATCGCTCTTAAGGACCTTGGAGAAAAAGTGCTGGTGGAGATAAAGACAGAAAGCGAGGCGCTCGCAAGCTTTATCGAGACAAACAAGCACCATATTATACGTTCCCTTGAGGAGAAAAACGTTCCCACAGCCATACAGGTCTATCCTGAAAATAGGGAAACTGAAAAAAGGGGTCAAAAGGAGAAAAAAAGTAGGTACTCACTTGCAGAGTTTGTGGAAGATTTTGAGGAAAAGATAATAGGATCAGCATAGAGGGGGGAGTCATGAGGGTAGACAGTGTAAGGGAAGAAAAAAGTGGCGCTTTTCCTAATGGACCTTCACACATTGACAAGGACGGGTTTCTGAAGATCCTCGTTGCCCAGCTGAAATACCAGAATCCGCTCCAGCCAATCAAACCGTACGAATTCATCTCACAGCTTTCCCAGTTAACCCAGGTTGAGCAACTAGAAAACATTGAAAGGTCAGTTGATGCTCTAAGGGAAGCTATGGAGGTCCTAAACATAGGCAGCCTCGCATCCCTTCTTGGAAAAAGGGTATCTACGAGAAGCCAGGTGATGACTAAGGGGGATGAACTCTACGTAAAGCCAGATGAAGAATACGAGAGAGTTATAATCTCCATAACCGATCTTAAAACTGGAGAGAAAAGAGAGGTAAAGATGGAAAAAGGCGATCCTCTCGTTTTTAGACACGAAGGAGAAAACCCAATATACGTAAGCGCCTATGCTGTCAAAGGTAACAGGATAATCTTTTGCCAGATTGACCTCTTTAGGGTGGTGAAGGGGATTGAACTAGGCGAAAACGGTAAAGCCAGGCTCTTATTCGAGGACGGTCTGACAACTTCTCTAAAGGAAGTAAAAAGTCTAAAAGACTAGGGAGGTGATCCTATGTTAAGCTCCTTTTTCTCAGGAATAAGCGGTCTTGTCGCCAACAGTCAAGCCATAAACATCGCTGGCAACAATATCGCCAACGTGAACACAGTAGGTTATAAAGCCAGCAGAGCCACATTTCAGGATGTCTTTTACCAGTCAATCTACACATCCTCCGGTTCATCTCAGGTTGGAAGAGGGACGGCATTGAGCTCTGTGGATACTCTCTTTTCTCAGGGTTCGTTCGAGAGTACCTCTGAACCCACAGATCTGGCAATAGGTGGAGAAGGGTTCTTCATCGTGAGGTCTCCCGATACAGGACAGCTCTACTACACTAGGGCAGGCCAGTTCAGATTCGACAAAAGGGGGTACCTTACCACTCCAGCAGGATATGTTCTCCAGGGCAGGGTGATCGACAGAACGACTAACACGCCAGTAGGTGTGAGCACGGACATAGTAATATCTCCAGAACCGAGTGAACCACGTGCAACCTCCTACATTGGTATGGCTGTTAACCTTCAGTCAAATTGCCAATGGAAAGGGGTAGTTCCTTCTTCATTATCTGGGAGTGGTACTTCAATCTCCTCAGTTTCTCCAAGCGCTGGAAAATACCCTGTTGCAGGCGACTACACCTTCGAGGTTACTGAGAATTCTGGCACTTATACTCTTAGAGTTACCGTCCAGAGGAGAGGACCTGATGGTAATCTCACTGGAGAGGTTTTTACTTATGAGGGTCTTATAGAACCGAATCATACGTACTCGAACTTCCAAAACTCTGGCCTTGACATAATTACAGCCCCGAACCTTCAAGAAGGGGTTCAGACTATGACCGTGGAGGGCTTCGTTTACTCCTACGAGAGCTCAACACGTAACCCGATCTCCACGTCTAACTATTCATCTTCAATTACGGTCTATGATTCGCTAGGACAGGCTCATGTGGTGAACGTCTACTTCCGCAAATCGCATGAAGATGCCGCAACAGGAAACAGCACATGGGAATGGATGGCAGTCTTAAGTGCAGCCGATTCTGCAACAAACAGGGATACTTTGGTAGGCTGGGGGAATCTGGTATTTAACAACAGGGGTCTTCTCATTTCAGGTGGTGAGCCAAGGGCTCTTTTGTTTAACTTTTCTCAAGGAGCCTTGCCCGGGCAGAAAATAGAGCTCATCTTTGGCTCCAAATCAGGTGGAGGAGCATCCACTCAGTATCCGATTGCATCAACAACCAATTTTCAGACCCAGGACGGCTACCCTCCCGGAGTTCTCATGAATGTCACAGTGAGCTCTGAAGGGGTCATCTCTGGCCACTACTCTAATGGTCAAATAATAGACCTCTATCAGATCACCCTCGCAAAATTCAACAATCCCCAGGCACTTTACAAGGAGGGTGCCAATCTTTACTCTGAAACTGTTGAATCTGGCCCTGCTTACACCAATTCCCCTGGGTCTGGAGGACTGGGGAAGATAAATCCAAATTCCCTTGAACAGTCGAATGTAGATCTTGCCACAGAGTTTGTAAAACTAATCGTTGCTCAAAGGGGATTCCAAGCAAATGCAAGAATCATAACCACAACTGACGAGATACTGACGGAACTGATGAACATAAAGAGGTAACGTGAGGGATGAGGGGTCTCTCATAAGACCCCATCCCCCGTCAATTATTTGACACCAAAAATTTCTAAAAACTAAGAACCCACCTCAAAAACAAGGATTTTAATCTGGCACGCATATTGCTCTGCTCTGATGTGAACCTTCTTTAGGAGAGGAAGATGAAAGAGGAAGAAAAAGAGATACAAAAGAAAAAGAAGCCTAAGGCCCTAATACTTCTCGTGATTCTCGTTATCCTTTTTGGTGGGGCCTCATTGGGTGCGTATTTTCTTTACGGAGAAAGGATATTGAAAAAGGGAGAAAAAGCGGAAGTTCCAAAAGTACAGAAAAAAGAGGGAAAACCTGGTGCCATTCTAACACTTGATCCTTTTTTGCTCAACCTTTCCGGGAGCCTGCAGAGATACGCGAAGATTTCGATCAGCTTAGAGCTTAAGGATCAGAAAACTCTTGATGAGGCAAAGAAAATAGTACCAGCCCTAAGAGACAGGATTATTTCCACACTTTCATCGAAGACAGCAGAGACGCTTCTAGATGTGGCGCAGAGAGAGTCAATAAAATCGGAGATAGGGGAAAAGATAAAGGGATTATTTGAGGATGAGGGTAGTGTAAAAGCAGTTTACATAACTGACATTGTGATCCAGTAGGAGAAGGATGGAACAGATACTGACTCAGGAAGAAATCGATGCCCTGCTTAAGGGCCTCTCCGAAGGTGAGATTCCACTTAAAGAGGAAAAGGTCGGACATCGGGAATTAAGGCGCTTTGACTTTATAAGACATGCAAAGACAAGAAGAGAACACTTGCCTGCCCTTCAGTTCATTTTTGACAGATTCGGAAAGTCATTCCAGTCTTCGCTTTCAGTATTTATAGAAGAGGACGTTGAGGTTGAGTTAAAGCCAATCCAGTACATAAGGTACGAAGAATTCGTAAGAAGCCTGCCTCTTCCTACGAACATGAATGTACTGGTCACGGAGAACCTTAAAGGTTTTTTCATAGTAGTTTTTGACGCAAAGATAATTTTTGCAATTCTGGAAATTCTCTTTGGAGCTGCAGATGTTACCCCTCCGAGAGTGGAGGGAAGGGAATTCACAAAAATTGAGCTTGGGGTAATAAGGAAGGTTTTAGAAATCGTAAGCACGGAGATGGAGAAGGCCTGGGAGCCGGTTTACAGAATTAGTTGCAGGTACTCCAGGTCAGAGATGAACCCTGCATTTATAACTCTCATTTCTCCGGAAGAGACGGTATGCGTATGTGAATTTTCAGTTTCAGTGGCAAGCGTAAATGGATGGATGAAAATATGCATACCTTACAACATATTGGAGACCATAAAAGATCATCTTCTTACGACCCCTTCGAGGGAAGACATGGATATGAGAAAAAAATGGTTCGAGAAACTCTTCGAAAGGGTAAAGGATGTACCTCTTGATGCGAGGGCGATTCTTGGTCGAAAAAGTATGGTACTTAAAGATTTCCTTGAACTGAAACCCGGTTCCCTTTTTCTTCTCGATAAGTTTGTTGAGGATCCGGTGGTTATAGAAATTGAAAATAAGCCAAAATTTGAGGGAAGGATAGGTGCGTATAAAGGGTTAAAGGCAGTAAAAATAGAGAGAATATACGATCATTAGGGAGGAAGGGATGGAGAAACCCGAAAAATTGGACATTGAGGGAATTTTGGACATCCCAATTGAGATCTCTGTGGAGATTGGAAGATCAAAAATGACCATAGGAGAACTCCTCTCCCTCAATAGGGGTTCGATAGTTGAACTGGATAAAATGGCCGAGGATCCCGTTGATATATACGTGAATGATAGACTGCTCGGTAAAGGTGAGATAGTTGTGGCGAACGAGCGTTTAGGTGTAAGAATCCTTGAGATTGTCACACCTAAAGAAAGGGTTCAGAAATTAGGCTGATGGAAGAGCTATACACTGGAATTTTAAAAGTCGTCCTTTTTCTCATAGGTACAATAGGCCTTTTTGCCGTGATTAAAAATCGTGGATTGACGTTTTTTCTAGGTGGAGAAAATAAAAAAGAGAACGGATCCCTAAAGAGGCTCGATACCGTCCATCTTGGATATAGGAAGTTTGTTTCAGTTGTTGAGGTAAAGGATAGGATCCTAGTTTTGGGAGTAACCGACAAGGAGATACGCCTCCTCGCTAAATGGCGAAAGGAAGAAAAAGAATGAGAGTGATATTTATCTTGTTCATTAGTTTGTCCGTACTCATCTATCCTACCCTGGCTTCAGGCCAAACAAAGGCTCAGGAAAAGAAGGACATATTCCCATCGATCATCAAAGGAGAAGCCAAAAGCCTAATGAGCGTAATCATAATCCTTACGCTCCTCGCTTTTTTACCATCCATCCTTCTTCTTATGACGTCTTTTACAAGAATAGTAATTGTCCTTTCCCTCCTCAGGCAGGCCATAGGCATACCTCAGCTGCCTCCCAATCAGGTTATAATCGGACTTTCCCTGTTTCTAACCTTTTTTATCATGTCCCCAACTTATGAAAGAATACACACAGAGGCTTTTGCCCCATACCTTGAGAACAAGATATCGCATGAAGAGTTCCTTTCCCGTTCTAAGGAACATTTGAGTGCATTTATGCTCAAATTTACAAAGGAGAAGGATCTCGCCCTTTTTTTACAAGCAACTAAGGCACCGAGACCGAAAAATGAAAAGGATGTCCCATTTTCTGCCCTCGTTCCCGCTTTTGCCCTAAGCGAACTTAAAAGGGCTTTTCAGATGGGTTTTCTCATCTACGTCCCCTTTCTTATCATAGACATGGTTGTGGCAAGCGTGCTTGTCTCAGCAGGTATGATGATGCTTCCGCCAATTTTCATCTCCCTACCTTTCAAACTTATGCTTTTTGTTTTGGTAGACGGGTGGAATCTGCTTATAGGTTCGATTTTGAAAAGTTTTTATTAGGAGGATCCATGAGTCAAGATCTTGTGATCACCGTTTTTAGGGACCTTTTGAAAACCGCCTTTATTTTGTCCGCGCCTCTTCTTCTTGGCGCTTTGTTCACAGGCCTCATTGTTGCGATTTTTCAGGCAGCAACCCAGATCCATGAGATTACCTTAGTCTTTGTCCCAAAGATTCTTATAATAGCTCTATTTCTCTTTTTACTCTCTCCGTGGATGCTTAACGTACTTGTGAGCTACACAAGCAATCTGATTTCAAATATCCCTGTCTATGTGAGGTAGAAGTAATGATAGAGGTGGGGCCTCTAAGCCTCAAATTTTTTCTCATTTTTTTGAGGATTCTTTCCGTCCTTTCTCTTGTGCCATTGTTCTCTTCAAGGACAGTCTCAATTGCCTTTAAGTCTACTCTTTCTCTTGCAATAGGTTATGCCATTTTCGAGCATGTTCAGTTTCAACTCAAAGATTACGGAGATTTTTTCATTCTGGAAGCCATATTCAAGGAGATATTGATCGGCATGAGTATGGGTTTTGTAATTCGCGTGATATTCTCCGCAGTTTTCGCAGCTGGAGATGTGATAGCAGTTCAGACTGGTTTAAGCTTTGCCAGGTTCATGGACCCGGCCTCCATGACCCATGTGTCTGTTATAGAGAGCCTAAAGAACCTTTTGGCTGTTATCGTATTCTTCAGCGTAGATGCTCATCATCATTTAATTAGAGGTCTTCTTACCTCCTTCGATCTAGTTCCTCTTGGTCCTCTTTCTTTTAAATCAGGGATTTTTCTCTTCATGTCTGAGATTGTGGGAAGGATATTCGTTCTGGGATTAAAGATTGGAGCGCCAGTTATAGTCGTCCTTCTACTTGTCGAGTTTACTCTCACTTTACTTGCCAGGATGGTTCCACAGATGAACATATTTATTGAAGGTCTTCCATTGAAAGCACTCATCGCCATTTCTGTGCTTTCCTTCTCACTCAGCTTTTTTGTCCCCTATTTGGGCAGGGTTTTCAATGGCATTGAGAGAGACGTTTTTAGAGTTATAAGACTCATTTAGTAGGGCCAAAATGGCTGAGACGTATCAGGAGAAAACTGAAAAACCAACAGAGAAAAGGATTGAAGACGCAAGAAAGAAAGGACACGTTGCAGTCTCAAGGGAGATTCCGGCCTCTCTGGTGATAATAATCCTATCAGTCTTTCTTTACTTTTCCATTTCAAGAGCCTTTGAGCAGACTTTCAAGTTCTACACTTGGATGTTAGGATCATCAAGATTGGAGCTAGACTTGGAGACAATGAGAAAGATCGGAGGTGATTCGATCTATTTCTGGGCGAAGATCATGATTCCCGTTTTTTCCGTTCTGGTTTTCGTTTCTGTATTCGGCTATATTATCCAGACAGGATTCGTTTTCTCCTTTGAGAGATTGAAATTCAATTTTCAGAACCTGAATCCTGTTGAAGGGATAAAGAGGCTCCTCTCCAAAAGGTCAATATTTGAGGTACTAAAATCCATCATAAAAATTGCCATTCTTGCAGTTTTCGTCTTCATGTTTATAAGAAGGGAACTTTTTCACATCCTCTCCCTCACCGGATCGGATCCGAATCACCTACTTCAGTACGCGGGCTTTCAGATCTTCAATCTGACTTTAAAACTGGGCATTCTCTTTTTACTTCTCTCTGGGATCGACTACCTTTTCCAGAGATGGCAATACATAAAGGACCTTATGATGACCCGTCAAGAGCTTAAAGAGGAGTACAAGGAAAGGGAAGGGAACCCACTTGTAAAATCGAGAATAAGAGCTATGCAGAGAGCATTGGCAAGGAAGCGAATGATTGAGGAGGTAAAAAAGGCGGATGTGGTTATAACGAACCCCATCCATTACGCTGTTGCTCTCAAGTATGAAATGGGGAAGATGCCCGCACCTTTGGTTGTGGCTAAGGGTGCTGGATTTATAGCGGAGAAGATAAAGCAGGTGGCTATAAGCAATATGGTTCCTGTAATTGAAAACAAGATTTTGGCACAGACCCTTTTTTTTGCTGTTGAGGTGGGAGATTACATACCAGAGAAGTTCTACCTCGTTGTGGCGGAGATTCTTGCCCAAGTTTACAGGATGAAAGGAAGGATCGTAAGTTAAATGGCAGGAAAGCAGAAAAGCGACATAGTCGTAGCAGTATCAATAGTCTTTGTAATCCTGATTATGATAATCCCTCTTACACCGTTTTTAGTAGATGTCTTACTCACTTTGAGCATGTGTATCTCCCTTCTTGTCCTCTTCATAGCAATGTACATAAGAAAACCACTAGATTTCTCAGTTTTTCCTTCTTTGCTTCTGCTTGTTACACTCTTTAGACTTTCACTCAATATAGCCACAACGAGACTTATACTCCTCAAAGGAGACTCAGGCGCGGATGCTGCGGGAAAGATTATCAAGGCCTTTGGGTCTTTCATAATCGGTGGGAATTACGTGGTTGGAGCGGTCGTTTTCCTTATACTTGTCGTTATCAACTTCGTTGTTATAACAAAAGGAGCTGGAAGGATTGCTGAAGTTGCGGCAAGGTTTACTTTGGATGCTATGCCAGGTAAACAGATGAGTATAGACGCAGATCTGAATGCGGGCTTAATAGATGATAAGGAGGCAAGAAGAAGGAGGGAAAGGATTGAAAGGGAGGCCGATTTCTACGGAGCCATGGATGGAGCGAGTAAATTCGTACGAGGAGACGCTATAGCGGGAATAGTGATAATATTCATCAACATCATTGGAGGTCTAATAATAGGAGTTGTTCAGAGAGGACTTAGCGTAGAGAATGCCTTATCCATCTACACTATTTTGACAATAGGAGATGGACTTGTGAGTCAAATACCGGCGCTTATCACATCTACAGCTGCAGGAATAATAGTAACAAGGGCAGCTTCAGATTCGGACCTTGGAAGAGACGTGATAAGTCAACTTTTCACTCAGCCAAGGGCCATTCTTTTGGCCTCCTTTATTATCTTTTCTCTTGGATTTATCCCCGGAATTCCTTTAATACCCTTTATTTTGCTCTCCTTTGTCACCTTTGGAGCAGGTTACATGATGAAAAAGGCGCGTGAAAAGGAGCTTTCCAGTTTGCCGAAAACTAAAGAAGAAAAGACTTCGGAAAGGCAGGATCTTTTTGAACCTCTTGAGCTTCTTGAAATTGAAATAGGCTACGGTCTTATTCCAATTGTGGATACGGAACAAAATGGTGAACTCCTGGACAAAATAAGGGGAATAAGAAGACAGATGGCCTTCGAACTTGGGATAGTTGTGCCTCCAATGAAGGTGAGGGATAATCTCCAGCTTAAAAGCGGAGAATACGTAATACTTATTAAAGGAGTGGAGGTTGGCAGGGGAGAGCTCCTCTTAGGACATTTACTCGCAATGAGTCAGGATGAGAGGAAGAAAATAACAGATGGTATCCCAACAAGGGAACCTGTCTTCGGTCTTGAGGCTTACTGGATAAAGGAGAAAGATAGGGAAAGATACGTATCTGAAGGCTTCACAGTCGTTGACCACTCAACCGTAATAGCTACTCACCTAACTGAAATCATAAGAAACAATGCCCATGAGCTATTGACAAGGCAGGAGACTCAAAAGCTTATCGATAGCGTCTCCCAGCTCCATCAGAAGGTTGTGGAGGAGCTTACCCAGAACAACGTGAATGTTGGTATTATTCAGAAGGTTCTGCAAAATCTTCTAAGAGAACAGGTTTCTATAAGGGACCTTGTGACTATTCTTGAGGCAATCGCCGATATATCTCTAACTACGAAGGATCCAGAAGCGATGACAGAGTACGTGAGGCAGAGGATGGCAAGAAGCATACTCAAACCCTATCTTATTGACGGTGTACTTAATGTGATGATATTTGAGAGGTCCCTTGAGGAAAAACTCATAAATAGTCTGAAGACAACGGAACATGGTTCTTTTATAGCTCTGGATTTGAATGTGACCCAGAAGCTGATAGAGAAGTTAGGGGAGGAGGCAAAAAAGGTGATGATCCAGAACATTCAGCCTGTAATACTTGTTCATCCTTCCATTAGAGCTAAATTGAAAAGGTTCCTGGATAGATACATCCAGGGCATAGCCGTAATATCCCATAACGAGATACCACCACAGATAAAAATACAGTCGCTTGGAGTGATAAAGTTAGATGAGGACTAAAACGTACGTGTTTGAGGATATAAAAAGAGGGATGGAATTGATAAAGGAGAAACATGGGCCCCATGCTCTGATCGTAGATGTGAGGACTTTTGGAAAGAACGGTTCTGCGGGATGTGAGATTTCAGTTCTTGTGGAGGAAGAAAAGGGTGAGCTCTTTTTCCCTCCCGATACGGTCAGAAGAAAAATAGAGGAGGTTTGGGAGACTTTATCTTCTGCGGTAAATGAGTCTTTTTCAAATTTGGAAAGATACTTGCTTCTTAAGAGAATCGAAGATTATCCTCTTCCTCTTAGGACACTTTTCGAGAAAATGAAAAGAAATGGCCTAGATCCAAAGATCGCGTTAGATCTAATATCACAGGTGTACAAGGAAGCAGGAGATATGATAGATAGCATGACGAAGGCCTATTTCTTTACCAAGAACGTGATAAAAAGGAAGGTTAGATTGTACGAGATAAAAAAGGATAAAAGTCCTGTGATCCTCTTCGGTCCAAAGGAAGGCGGAAAGACCCTTACGGCAAGTAAACTTTCACACATCTTCAGAGAGCTCGGTTTTTCAGTTTGCCTGATATCTTTTTTGGGTAGGGAGAAAAAATCTATTCCCGATCTGTTGAGCATTCCAGATGATGCCTATCCAACTACTCTTTTTGTCCATTCAGAGGAAGAGATCATTGAAAAAATTTCTCTTGGCTCGACTAAAAAAATTATCGTTGATTGCCATTTTTCCGAATGCGACCGTATTCTTGAGAGGCTCGGGCCTATGGTCGAAAAAATACTTGTCCTACCAGCAAGCGCAAGGGATGAGAAAATAGTTTTCTACTGGGAAAGATATAAAAAATTCACATCTGGCGTCGTTTTTACAAAGGTCGACGAGGAGCCCTGTTCCGGTCACATACTCACACACATGCTTAAAACAGGTCTACCAGTCGCACTTCTCGGTAATGGGGAAGAGGCAAAAGATATAGTGACCCCGGATGAGGAGAAGTTCTTCAAGATTCTAATTGAGGGAAGTTTATGGATGGTAAGAGAAGGAAGATAATATCTGTGACCAGTGGGAAAGGTGGGGTTGGAAAGTCATCAGTGGTTTCAAACATGGCTTATCTCCTCGGCAAGATGAACGAAATTACGTACATTGTGGATGCTGATCTTGCCCTTGGAAACATAGACATAATGTTTGGCATAGTTCCCAAGTACAATATCAAAGACTTTTTAGAGGGAAAAAGGGACCTATACGAAATAATAAGTAGTGGACCGAACGGAATAAAGATAATTCCAGCAACAACTGGTGCCTACGAACTCTCAAACCTTTCTGACCATGAGAAAAACGCCCTTTTTTGGGCCATAAAGTCCATAGGGGATTATGATTTTCTCATAATCGACACGCAGGCAGGACTATCCTCAAATGTTATTTACTTTAATTCGATCTGCGAAGAGGTCTTTCTCATCCTTACTCCTGATCCTGCAAGCCTTGCAGATTCGTACGCTGTGATAAAGGTCATAAACAGAAAGACTGGAAGAAAGAATTTCAACATAATTGTGAATATGGTTAATGACGAGTCCGAAGCCCTAAAGGTTTACAGTAAGTTACTCACAGTGACTGACAGATTTTTGAACGTCTACCTCGACTTTTACGGTTACATTCCAATGGACAAAAATGTTGCACTGGCAACAAAAAGGCAGAGACTTTGGACTGAGCACTATCCGGACTCTCCTGCAACAAGTGCGCTTGAAAAGATCTGTTTGAGGTTACTGCGGAGCTGAATGTTAAAAAAAGGGTACGCAGCCTACGCAAAAAACGAGAAAGAGAAGATAATTGAGGAATTTGTCCCAGTCATCAAGACACTTGCACTCAAAGTCGCAAAGGGTATAAATGACGAGAGTCTTCTTGATGATCTTATCTCTGCGGGAGTTTTGGGTTTGCTTGAGGCTATGGAGAAGTACAAGCCTGAAAAGGGCATAAAGCTTAAGACTTACGCTTATCTGCGGATCAGGGGAGCAATGATAGACGAGCTTAGATCTAGGGACTTTTTTCCAAGGAGTATTAGGGCAAAAGCAAAAAAAATAGAAAAGGCTATAAGGGAGTTGGAAGGAAAGCTGGGCCGTCTGCCCTATGAGGAAGAGGTAGCCGTTTTTTTGGAAATGGATAAGGAGGAATACCTTGATCTGCTGAAAGATTTTGCAAACCTCTCCGTTGTCAGTATTGACGAGCTTACAGATCTCACGGAAGAGGACAGGGAAAAGATAGTTAGATACCTACTTGACGAAGGAGAGAATCCGGAAAGAATCGCAGAGATAAGAGAACTGGAAAAGGTGATAGCTGAGGAGTTTGAAAAATTACCAGAGAAGCAGAGGCTAGTTTTGTCACTTTACTACAAAGATGATCTCAACATGAAAGAAATTGCAAGTCTTCTTGGAGTAACCGAGGCAAGGATCTGCCAGATTCACACACAGGCTATTCTTAACCTGAGATCCCTATTAAAAAAACGCCTCAAAGGTTAAGTTTTCCATTCCTTCTCCGATAATAATTAGGAGAGTATGGACGTAAAAAGGGTTGAGAAACGTTGTGGAGATATTAAATTCTCCCCACAGAAAAGTTGGAGAGACGAAAAAATAAAAAGAGCTCTTGAGAAAATGGAGAGGGGGCCTTCTTTTTGGTTTTTGAAATGCGAAAAAAGAACTGAAAAATGGGAGAGAGTACAATGAAACAAATATTTTCCGCACTTTCTAGTGGTAAGTTCTTTATCGGAGAAGGAGAATGATAAAGGTTCTTGTTGTTGACGATTCTTCCTTCATGAGAAGGGTCTTAACTAAGATGCTTGAAAGTGACGAGTCTATCAAAGTGGTTGGAGCAGCATCAGATGGGCTTGAGGCTATAGAACTTGCTGAGAAGCTGAAACCGGACGTAATTACAATGGATGTGGAAATGCCGCGAATGAACGGACTTGAGGCGTTAAAACACATAATGGAACATAATCCTGTGCCGGTAATAATGTTCAGTGCCTTAACAAGGGAGGGAGCTGAAGTAACAATTTCCGCCTTAGAGATGGGAGCTGTAGATTTCATAACCAAGGATTTTTCCAACGTGTCAGTCTCAATATACGGAAAGGAGAACGAACTCATAACTAAGGTTAAAAGTGTGGCAAAAAACAAGATTGGATTGCTCCTAAAAAGGTTGAAGTCGAACCTAAAGCCTGAACTATCCATCAAGATCCCAAAAAGAGACTTAAGGCGTGACGTAATCTGTATAGGTTCTTCCACAGGTGGTCCACCAGCACTAGAACTCATACTTAAGAGAATGCCGAAGGATCTTCCAGTACCAATTGTCATAGCTCAGCACATGCCAAGACTATTCACCCAGTCCTTTTCTAACAGATTGAACTCCATGTGCCAGATTACCGTGAAGGAAGCGGAAAATAGGGAACCTTTAAGAGGCGGGATTGCTTACTTGGCCCCGGGTGATACTCACATATCTATCAAAAAAACGGGAAGGGAAGCGATTCTCAAGTACACGGAAGATACTAGTTACATCTACAGACCATCTGTCGATTTGCTTTTGCTCAGTGCGGGAGAGACTTTCAACGATCGGGCGATAGGGGTCATCCTGACTGGCATGGGATCTGACGGACTAAAAGGGGCAAATGAGCTTTATAAGAAAGGTGGCTACATAATCGCCCAGAACGAAGAAACATGTGTGGTCTACGGGATGCCCAGGGCTGTCGTATCTGCTGGTTGCGTTAATTCTGTTTTGCCTCTCGATATGATCCCAGAGGAGATCATAAGGAACATTTAAGAGGGGGAGAACATGTTAGATAGTCCCTCCCATAAATTGACAAAAAGCCGGATCCAGGAATTGATAAGTGACATTAGAGGAACTGACACTTTTAGAAGAGAAAAAGCGGTTGAAATTATGCGCAGTTCTCCGACAAAAAGGGTTGTGCTCTCCCTCATCCCCCTTCTCTATGAAAAAGACCCCTCAGTTCGAATGGCTGCACTTGAGGTATTGAGGAATGTGCGAGGAAGTGAATTTAACGAAATTCTCAATCTCTTCTCAGACGGGTCTGAGGACGTGAGGATATTTGCCTGCGAACTATCAGGTCACCTCAAAATTGAAAAGGCCATACCTTATCTTCTGGAAGCACTGAGAAAGGATACGGATAATGTAAAGTTGGCAGCCTGTGTTGCACTTGGAGAGTTCAAGGGAAAGGAAGTTGTTGACGCTCTTTTGTCCGCCATTGAAGATTCAGAGTGGGTTGCTTTCTCAGCAATATCCAGTCTGGGGAAGATAAAGGACGAAAGAAGCGTATCGAGACTTTTAACCCTTCTCGATGCGGAAAATGAGCTCCTGGGCATAGCTGCCTGCGGAGCACTTCTAAATTTCAGGGACAGAAAGATAATAGAGGAGATTGTAAAGAAGATAAAAGGTTTTGAGGCGAAAAGAAAAAAAGATTTTCTTAAAGCTCTGCTCGAGAACATAGAAAGCGAGTTATTCCCCTTCCTTTACGAAAGCTTCGGTGATGAACTTCTCCCTCACCTTAGAGATTCCATCCTCCTCGAAAAAAGAAGGTCTAAAAAGACACTTGAACTACTTAGATACTTTAAACGAAAAGAATCAGTTGAATTGATTCTCCAGGTATTGAACGAGATTGAAGCAGGAAGCGAAGAGTACGAGTTTCTAATCTCCGTTTTGTGCGAGGCTAAAGACGTCTGGGCTGAGGACATAGCTTCCTACCTTGGTGAACATTTTGAGCATATAGTAAGGGCTGCAATAAAAGGAGGAATAAAGATAGATGAGGATCTTCTTATTGATGTTTTTCTCAAATCCTCCCTGGAACTGAAGAGAGATATCGTTAAAAACCTGCCAAATATATGTGCGGATGGAGAGAGGATAATTTCAGTTGCGATAAAGGACAAGGATGGACACGTACGCGGTGAGGCGGCAGATCTAGTAGGTAGAAAAAGGCTCACCCACATGGAGGAAGAGGTTTGTAAAATGGCCAGGAGTGACTATCCGGATGTAAGGATAAAGGCGCTGAACTCGCTCCTTCTCATAAACAAAGAAAGGGGGAAGTCGGAGATTGAAAGAATGGTGAAAGAAGGCGGACAAATGGATAAGAAGATATACGCCGCATGTTCTCAAATGCTCAACGCTGACGAAAATTACCCGTATGTTATGGAGTTAGTTAGGAGCCAGGATATTGAGGAAAGAAGGATTGCAATGAGAGTTGTAGAATTTTTTGTGAATGATGAAAGATACCTTAAGGTACTCGATGAGATCCTCGCAAGCGATTCGATTCCATATGAGGCACTAAAAATAGTCAAAGACAAAAAACTGGTGCAGTTTAAGGAGAGGGTTGCAGAGCTCTCTGGCGATAAAAGTAAGGACCTATGGACAAGGTATTTTTCGCTTCTTGCTCTCTCATCTTTCCAGGATAAAACTCTTTTCCCCCTCTTTGTCAAAGCACTTGATGATGAAAACCCCCTCATCCGAATAGCAGGGATTAAGTGTCTCCTTTCAACGAGAAAAAAGAAAGCCCTCAAATACATATTGCCATTAAAGGAAGATGAGGATGAAAACGTAAGAATGGAGGCTTACTTTGCAGAAAAAAGACTTGCGGGGCAAAAAAAATGCTAAGAAAGGAAACTTTCCTTCGCTTAAGGGACTACATCTATGAAAAGACTGGGATATACTTCCACGAGAGTAAAATGTATCTAATGGAAAACAGATTACAAAATAGATTGAGAGAGCTTGGGCTTTCTAGTTTTGAGGATTACTACCTTTATCTTAAGCTCGGAAACGAGAATGCAAAAAAGGAGCTTCTCAATCTTTACGACGTAATAACAACGAACGAAACGAGTTTTTTCAGAAACCCCCAGCAGTTTGATGCATTGAGAGAGATAATTGTCAAGGAGTATTTAAAAAATGGTAAAGGCCCAAGTTTTGGACTTCGTATATGGAGTGCAGCCTGTTCAACAGGCGAGGAGCCTTACACAATAGCCATTGTTCTACTTGAGATTCAGGAGAGGACAAAAGTGGATCTTCCCTTCTCCATCTTAGCTACAGACTTAAGTCCAAAGGTTTTGGAATCAGCAAAAAGAGGGGTATATTCGGAGTACAGCTTAAGAAACGTGAATGGAGCGCTAAGGGAGAAGTACTTTACATTAACGGAAGAGAAAAACTACAAGTTGAAGGAGGAAGTAAAAAAATACGTGAGATTCGAGTTTATGAATCTTATGGATCTGGAGGCTTATAAGGCTTTTAGGAACATGGACATCATCTTCTGCAGAAACGTCCTTATATATTTCGATGAGAGGGCAAAAAGAAGGGTCTTGGAAAATCTTTTTAAGTGCCTAAAACCAGGAGGTTTCTTGATCCTAGGTTATTCTGAAACACTTAATCAGCAGAGATTCGGATTTAGACCTATTCTCTTCCCTGGAACTCTAATTTATCAGAAAGGATGGGAAAATGAGAAAGGTAATGATAGTTGACGATTCACACACAATAAGAAAACTTTTGAGCTCCGTACTTAGACAGAGAGATTTCGTAACGGTTGAAGCTGAAGATGGCATGGATGCCATCGAGAAGCTGAGTTTGGAGCCTGTTGACCTTATAATAGTTGACCTCAATATGCCTAATATGGATGGGATTGAATTTGTAAGAACTATAAGGAACAACTTTTACAGAAGAGAGGTGCCTATCATCATGTTGACGACCACAAGGGATGAGGAAATAAGAAAAACTGCTCTTGAAGCGGGGGTGAATCTTTTTCTTAACAAGCCTATCAGTCCTTCCTTACTAATTTATAAGGTGGAAAGCCTGATAGGAGGAACGTAAGCAATGGAGGGTGCCGCTTTTCTAAGTGATGAGTTAAGGGAGATAATAGCAGAATTTGTTTTAGAATCGAAAGAACTGTTAGATCGAGCAACAAATGACGTTCTTGCGTTCGAAAAGACAAAAGAAGAAGAATTGATAAACAACGTTTTTCGATCTATCCACACGATAAAAGGAACATCGAGTTTTTTGAACTTCAATAACTTATCGAAGCTCGCCCATGTGTCAGAGGAGGTCCTAGGAAGGATAAGGAAGAAGGAGATAAGACCAGAAAAGCAAGTAATTGACGTACTCATCGAGTCGTTTGATACGATGAGGGCAATTATTGATCGTATTGAGAAGAAGGGTACTGATCTTGTGGAAATAGACGGGCTAGTGAAGAAACTCGAAAAGATATCTGGAGGAGAAAATGGGGATATACAAAAAGAGACGTCAGATCCACTGCCAGAAGAAAAGAAAGAAACCACTGAAATGAAAAGTTCTGAGATAGAGGAGCAAACGATAAGGATAGACGTCAAAAAATTGGACGAACTTATGAACCTTGTTGGAGAGCTTGTTTTAGGAAAAAACAGATTGATTGCGCTTAATCAAAACGCGAGAGTTAACGGTCTTTCCGAGAAGCTCATCGACAGTCTGTCAGAGGTCACAAGCTACATTGAGTTCATAACGAATGAGCTGCAGCTTTCCGTTATGAGGGCAAGGCTTGTACCTGTACGTAAGGTATTCAACAAAATTCCCCGCATGGTAAGGGATTTATGCGGCGAGTTCAAGAAGGAGGTTGAACTTAGGATTTCAGGGGAGGAGACAGAGCTTGACAAGTCATTAATAGAGGCTCTTCACGATCCCATGGTTCATATAGTGAGAAACGCCATTGATCACGGAATAGAAAGCCCTGAGGAAAGAATAAAAAAGGGAAAGAACAGAAAGGGTCTTCTTTCTGTTACCGCTTATAATGAGGGTAACCATATCATTATAGAAGTATTTGACGATGGAAGAGGAATAGACACAAAAGCTATAAGAGAGAAGGCAAAAGAGAAGGGTCTTATTAGCGATGAAGAATTAAGCTCCATGTCGGAAAAGGAAATAATGAACCTTATCTTTCTCCCAGGTCTAAGTACGGCAAAGACTGTCACAAAAATATCTGGAAGGGGAGTTGGGATGGACGTTGTTAAAACCAAAATAGAGAGGTTAAATGGACAGGTTTATATAGACTCAGAGCCAAACCAGTGGACAAAACTCGTTCTTAAGCTACCCCTTACCCTTGCGATAATGAAATCCCTCGTCATTGAGAAGGATAAGGAGCTTTATGCCATTCCCCTAAACACAGTATCTGAGCTTGTAAAGCTGAAAGAGGAGGATATAAAGTTCGTAGATAAAAAAGAGGTTATAGTGCTCAGAGAGAAAATAATACCCGTGCTCGATCTGTCTTCCGTTTTTGGAAGGGATAGAAATGGGAAAGGTTGCGGATACCTCGTCGTATGCAATGTGGAAGAAAGACAGGTTGCTATAAAGGTAGATCAGGTTATTGGCCAAGAGGAAGTCGTCATAAAGCCTCTTGGAGAGTTCCTTGGCAACATAGTTGGAATAGGCGGGGCAACGATAAGGGGAGATGGGAGGGTTATCCTGATCCTCGATATTTCCTCGCTTGTGAGAGCCTATTCTCTCTCACACCAGAAGAGAACCCATATCTCTTAAGTTTTATTCAAAAAAGCCGATAAGATATTGGAGGTGAAATAGAGGATGGATAATGGGAGGATATTACAGCTTGTGACGTTTAAGGTCGGTAATGAGGAGTTCGGTGTGGACATTCTAAAAGTCCAGGAGATTAACAAGATGATGAGCATCACAAGAATTCCCAATGCACCGGATTATGTGGAGGGGGTCATAAACTTGAGAGGAAAGATCGTTCCAGTCGTAGATTTAAGAAAGAGGCTTAACTTTCCTAAAAGGGATTACGACAAAAACACGAGGATCATAGTCGTGGAACTTGACGGCATGATACTCGGTTTTATCGTAGATTCAGTTTGTGAAGTTCTCAGAATACCTGAAAGCATAGTCGAACCTCCACCTTCCATGATCTCAGGGATAGACTCCGATTACATAGAGGGGATAGGAAGATTGGATAACAGGCTCCTCATACTTCTTGAACTGAAAAAGGTTTTTATGGAGCACGAAAAAAATAAAATTCGCGAAATAGGTGAAAGTTGATGAAGCCTCCGAAAAATATACTCCATAAAAAGATCACATGAAGGAAAGTTATGAAGTACCTTTAATCTCATCCGTTTTCGAGCCTTTAGAAAAGCTACGAATCTCAGGTGGTTACGGATCCGTGAGAAGACAGACGAAAAAGAGGGTAAAAAGGGAAACCCAAGAATCAGAAGAAAAAAAGAGAGAAGAATCAAAAGAAAAAGAGAGCCGGATAGAGATCACAGTGTGAAAAAAATACCTTCCAGGGAAATTTTTTCCCAATTCTTTAACCAATATCTCTTTTGAAGTCATAAGCCTCCAATTGGCACGTACCTTGCATGTTTAACGTAACAGGAGTCGATATGATTCAGGCCACGCTAGGCGCTATTTTTGGAAAGTCCTATATGGAGAGAAGGCTAGATTTGATAACAAACAACCTCGCCAATGTTAACACGGCAGGTTTTAAAGGCTCAAGGGCTTACCTCATTTACAAGAGTCAAAAAGGGGAAGGAGTAATTCCCCTATTAATTGATTCTTACATTGACTTTTCGAAAGGACCCCTTATCGAGACAAAAAACCCGCTTGATCTGGCAATTGAGGGTGAAGGCTTCTTCGTTGTCATGACGGAAGAAGGTGCAAGGTATACGAGGGCTGGAAATTTTAGATTGGATGCTGAAAAGAAATTGGTAACACAAGATGGGTACCCTGTTGTAGGACAAAACGGACATATATATTTGGATGGCTCGGATATAAGAGTCGAGTCAGATGGTTCAGTTTTTGTAGATGGTCGCTTTGTGGACAGATTGAGGATAGTCGATTTTGAAAAAAGGACGAATCTGAGACACGCTGGGAGATCCCTCTTTGTAAATTCTGACCCATCAAACAGAGAAAAAATAATCGATAAAATAGAAGTGAGACAGGGCTATCTTGAAGGATCGAATGTTAACCTAATTAGGGAACTTGTGGAAATGATAAGTGTTCTTAGAGCCTATGAGACTTACTCGAAAGTTGAACAGGTGCAGAGTGAGAGGAAGTCGAGATTGCTAGACACATTAAGATTCTAGGAGGTTTATATGCTTCGCGCACTATGGACAGCAGGAACAGGGATGACTGTTCAGCAAATAAACCTTGACGTAATCGCAAACAACATCGCTAATGTGAACACAAACGGTTTCAAAAGAAGTAGGGCAGACTTTCAGGATTTGATGTACCAGACGCTTAGACTTCAGGGAGTAAAAACGGAAGGTGGAAATCAGATCCCAACGGGAATACAGATCGGGCTCGGTGCAACACTTGCGGCAGTCCAGAAGATATTTGCACAGGGAGACCTCCAGCAGACTCAGAATGATTTGGATATAGCAATTCAAGGGAACGGATTCTTTCAGGTAATTCTGCCTTCAGGGGAGAAAGCCTACACAAGGGCGGGAACTTTCAAAAAGGACGCTGATGGGAGGATAGTAACTTCAGACGGGTATCCTCTTGAACCTAGTATCACAGTTCCCCAGAATACGATCCAGATTTCAATAGAGTCTGACGGGACGGTCTCTGCGATAGTTCAGGGACAGTCCAAGCCCCAGCAGCTTGGCACAATAGAGCTTGCCATTTTTCCAAATCCAGCTGGACTTAGTTCCATTGGAAAATGTCTATTCGTTGAGACGGATTCAAGTGGAGCTCCAATAGTTGGAAAACCAGGTGATCCAGGTTTTGGAACTCTCCTTCAGGGATATGTGGAGATGTCCAACGTTAATGTGCTTCAAGAGATGATAAGTCTGATCATTGGCCAGAGGGCTTACGAGGTTAACTCAAAAGCTGTTCAGGCGGCAGACGAGATGCTCCAGATGACAAACAATGTGAGAAGGTAAAGATGGCGATTCTTTGGCTATTTATCCTTTTTCTGGCATCTAGTACATGTTTTGGTAGCGATTCAACTTTGGAAAGTTCTCTTCTTTCCCAGCTGAAAAAAATATACGGAACTAAAGAGATAGTCGTCCGTTTTTACAATCTGCCAAAGGATTTGGCAGCTGATAGAAACATAAAAGGTGTATTCATAACGAAACTACCAGACCAAAGAGGAGACGGTCAAGCACTAATCGAAACAGAGGAAAAGGTAGGGAGAAAAAGAACCTTCTACGTCTCCTTTAGGGTTTTTGGGACGAAGAGGTTTTACGTTCTCAAGAGAGATATGAAAAAGGGGGAGATTATTACGGCCGATGACTTTTACGAAAAGGAGGCACTTCTAAGTGATCAGACAGTCTGCCTTTCTTCTGAGGAGATTCTAGGAAAAAAACTAAAGAAGGATGTTCCTGCAGGTACTCCGATCACGAAGGAAATACTTGAGGAAGCCTATCTTGTTAAAAAAGGGGATATAGTAACTGCAAAAGTGGAAAATGAGAGGATGAGGATCTTAGCTAAAGCACTATCTCTCGAAAAGGGAAAAATGGGAGACGTAATAAGGCTTAGGAATTTATCTTCTGGAAAGGAAATAGTAGGGATCGTCTCTGGAGAAAAGGAAGTGAGGGTATTCTTTTAGGAGGAAAGATGAGGGTATTTTTCGCCTTATTCTTCCTTTTGTTTTATAGCTGCACTGATTTGGATTTTCACAGGGTAAAAGAAAGGCCTTATTTTGTAGACGATGTTTATTTGTCTTCGAGGCCGCAGATAGAAGAGAGACCACCTGGAAGTTTATGGAGCAAAGAAAGCGAGATGAACGCATTCTTTACTGACCAGAGAGCGAAGGCAAAGGGTGACATAATCACCGTGAGAATAGTTGAAGTATCCCAGGCTTCTGAGAAGGCAACAACGGATGTTGGCAGATCATCAAGCCTGAACGCTGGAATTCCTAATCTACTAGGTTTGGAAGTAAACCCAAAGGCGCGAATATTCTCGAATCCTGAGAAACTGGTAGTGGCTCGAACCCAGAACGAACATAAAGGTGAAGGAGAAACAACAAGAGCTGGCTCAATAAGCGCAACGATCACCGCCAGGGTTGTCGAAGTTTTACCGAATGGTAATTTATTGATCGAGGGTAAAAGGGAAATTTACATAAACAACGAAAAAAAGGAAATATGGTTGCAGGGTGTTATAAGACCGAAGGATATAGCAGCTGACAACTCCATCCTTTCTACGCAGATAGCGGATGCGAAAATCATCTACACTGGAATAGGTGTTGTTTCTGAAAAGCTGAGACCTGGATGGGCAGCGAGGATCTTAGACTTAATCTGGCCCTTCTGAGGGAGGGGAAATGAAGGTGAGAATCGTCCTCTTTATCTTCATCCTCCTTGTTCCTCTCTTTTTCCCTTCTCCATCCTTTTCGGTACGTATAAAGGATATTGCCTTTATAGATGGTGTAAGGCCGAACCAGTTAATTGGATATGGACTGGTCGTGGGTTTAAATGGAACTGGAGACAAGTCAAGCACGATCTTTACGAACCAGTCCCTTTCGAACATGCTTGAAAAAATGGGAATAAAGGTAAATCCTTCAGCCACAAAGGTGAATAACGTTGCGGCAGTGATTGTGACTGCAACCCTTCCCCCATTCGCAAAGCCGGGAATGAGAGTTGATGCACTGGTATCATCTATAGGAGATGCAAAGAGTTTAGAAGGCGGAGTGCTTCTTGCGACACCACTTAGGGGAATGGACGGAGAGATATATGGAGTTGCACAGGGACCTGTTGTTGTTGGAGGATTTCAGGTGCAGGGTCAGGCGGCTGCAATTCAAAAGAATCACACCACATCTGGAAGGGTTCCGAATGGAGTAACTGTGGAAAAGGGGGTGAATCAGAGTATAGCTGGAAAGAGCAGTTTTCTGATCTCTTTGAAGAACCCGGATTTTACAAATGCGAAAAAGATCGCCGACGAAATAAACAAGGTCTTCAAAAATGCGGCAAAGGCGAAGGACGGAGCAACAGTAAGCGTAT
Source organism: uncultured bacterium (assembly GCA_938084905.1). Classification (GTDB taxonomy): domain Bacteria; phylum Desulfobacterota; class Syntrophorhabdia; order Syntrophorhabdales; family JANXAF01; genus CALKEQ01. Next base: position 103,317 of record CALKEQ010000001.1, on the reverse strand, counting down.
ACGTCCCAGATGAGATGAGAGATGACCCCGTAAGATTCGTTTCCCTCATTGAGAACATGGAGATAAATCCGGAGATACCGGCAAAGGTTGTTGTGAACGAGAGAACCGGAACTGTTGTTATTGGGGAAAATGTCAGAATTTCCACAGTTGCTGTCTCACACGGGAATATAACAATTCAGATTAAAGAGAGTTTGAGTGTGAGCCAGCCCCTTCCCTTCGCAAGGGGTGAGACGGTAGTTACACCTGAGACTTCAATCAGAGTGGAAGAGGAAAAAGGCAGATTCTTCATACTTGAGGGTGGAGTTACAATAAGGGAACTCGTTTCGGCCTTAAATGCCCTTGGTGCAACCCCGAGGGATGTGATTGTGATTTTAGAGACAATTAAGGCTGCAGGCGCCCTTCATGCAGAATTGGAGGTAATCTAAAAGATGAAGGGTAATTCAAATGTGATCTTTCCTAACATTTTGCCTAGACCTTTCTCAACTGAAAAAAAGATGGCAGATCTTGAGAAAGTGGCGAGAGATTTTGAAGCCTTGTTCTTGTACATCTTGCTTAGGGAGATGAAAAAAAGTACGAGCCTTTTTAAAAAATCCTTTGCTGAAGATGCCTACATGGATATCCTTTACGAAAAAGTCGCTTCCCATCTTGCGGGAAAAGGAACAAAAATTTCTGACCTTATCTCAAAGTACCTTTCTAAAGAGCGTACAGATTTTACCGATAAAAAAAGAGAAGGGGAAAAAATCGGATGATCGATCTCTTAAGACTTGAGGTTCTAGGAAGCACTGACCCTTTTTTGAAAAAAAACTTGCGAGAGAGCTACGATCGATTAAAGAATCGTGGGTCCTTTATATGGAGAGTCGGCTTAAAGCCAGACAAAAAACTTCAGCATGAGAGGAGAAATAGTGGTTGAGGCCGCACCCGGAAGCCAAATTTTGGGCGAGATCGTATGATTCGTGATACACAGGATACTGTAATTAGGCTGTGCAAAAAGGAACTGGAAATCCTCAACGAATTTTACAGAGTTCTCAAGGATGAAAGGGATTTTATCATCTCTTTTTCCGTCGAGGGGATAATTGAGTGTAATAACAGGAAGGAGTCCCTTCTTAAGGAGATCGAATTTATAGAGTCAGAAAGGGAAAGGATTATTGAAAGTCTGCGAGAGCCCGAAAGGGAGAGAGTAAAAGGACGAATCAAAGAGATGAGGGATTCGTACTTTTCTCTTTTAGGAGACATCTCAGCCCAGATGGAGAGAAATATGAGGCTTCTCACATTTTCCATGGACAATATGAAAGGAATCATAGAGAGGATCATCGAAGGTCTGACAAAGAACATGGAATACACGAGAGGAAAATTGAAAGGGGAGAGCCTTTCTCTTATCCTTTCAAAAGAGGTGTGATTTGAGTATCTCGTCTATACTCAACATAGCCAAAAACGCTCTTTTTGCAGCCCAATGTTCCATTCAGGTAACTGCAAACAACATTTCCAATTTAAACACGGCAGGTTATTCGAGGCAGGTGGCAGTACTCGAACCGCAATCATCCGTGAAGATTGGAGGTGCCATACTTGGTAATGGGGTCTACGTGAGTGGGGTAATGAGATACACAGACAAATACATAGAGAGACAGCTGAGTGAGAAAAATACGGAACTTGAAGAAAATAGGGTTTATAGGAAATACTCCGAGAGGATAGAGGCACTAATAAGCGAGGAAAATTCAAAACTTTCGGAAGTTGTAAACGACTTCTTCAATCTTTGGCACGAGCTCTCCCTCAATCCTTACAGCGTCTCATCACGCGAAGCGGTAAGATCTTCCGCATCTAGATTATGTTCTGTCATAAAAAACCTTTACAACAGCCTCTTTAATCTTCAGGTTGAACTCGATGAGAAGCTCTCTTTCAGCATTGAAAATGTAAATAGACTGTTAGCTGAGATAGCTGACCTCAACAGACGAATATTTCAGGGATCTTCCAAGACGAGTGGGGATAATGCTCTTATGGACAAAAGACAGATGCTTCTTAGAGAACTCTCAGGAGAGATGGATATCAGTTACTTTGAAAACGACTTCGGAATGATCACAGTTCTTACGCGGAATGGAACTCTTCTCGTCGACGGAGGAACATCCTACAAGCTGGAGAGAATCGATGCTGGAAATAAAGGATTTTCTCGCGTTGCCTGGAAGGATCAACTCAATAATCTGGTAGACATAACATCCACAATAGGAGGTGGAAGGCTTAAGGCTACGATCCATCTTAGGGACAATGTGATAGAGAGCCTTCTAAGTGAGCTTGACGAACTGGCAAAGGGTCTTGTCCAGACTGTAAATGCCTTACACGCGGAGGGATATAATCTTTACGGAAGAGATGGAATCCCCTTCTTTGAGGAGATAACTCAGTACTTCGCCAAAGATATAGATTTATCTTCTCAGGTCAGATCTGACGTAAAGAACATCGCAGCGTCAGAAGAGGTAGACGGGCAATCTCCATTGGGAGGGGATATAGCAAGGAGGATGGCAAATCTTCTAAATGAGAAAATATACCATGGAGGAAAGGCTACGGTTGTGGAATTCATTTCCTCAATTAATAACAAAATCGGGCAACTTGCAAAAGATTGGACGGAAAAGGCGGAATTCAGTGAGGCAACGTATTTAATAATGGAAAAACAAAGGGAAAGCGTATCGGGTGTATCACTAGATGAGGAGATTTCAAATCTTATTAGGTATGGGTACGCCTATCAGGCTGCAGCCAGACTTTTCACAATCGCGGACGAGCTATTTAAAAGCCTTATTGATGCGGTAAGATGAGGATATCTGACAGATTGAGATACGAAATATTGAAAAGAGATTTAATCGATATAAAAGCGAAGATTGACAGAGCTCAGACCATAATATCATCGGGCAAATCTCTTCTTAGGCCGCAAGACGACCCTGTTTACTTCTCCAGTTGCATCCATTTCGACTCCCAGCTGAAAAAAAACGAGAAATACAAGAGAAACGTGGAGAGACTTCTACTTCTCGGAAGTTATTACGATTCATGTATAAGTAGGATTGGTGAGCTTCTAAGAAGAGCTAAGGAGATAGCGGTAAGTCAGGCATCTGATACGATGAATGCTCAAAGCAGGTTCTCCTCAAGCAAAGAGATAAAGGGAATAATTGAGGAGCTCGTTTCAATTGGGAACACAAATGTGGCCGGTCTCTACATATTTGGAGGAAAAAGGTTAGACGTTAAGCCATTCAGCTTGGATAACGATTACAATGTGACCTTCTTTGGGACAGAGGAAGTAATAAAAGTAAACACTGACACCGATCAAACGGAGAGTTTGGGGATCTCAGGATATAAGGTATTCATAGAGGGAACGAACATTTTCGGAGTCCTTAAGGATCTAAAAGATGCTCTCGAGACAAACAACGTTCAGGGAATAAGGGAATCTCTTGATAAAATTGACATGGCGATTGAGAAAACAGAGGCAAATCTTTCCTACGCAGGAATCTACGTATCAAAGCTCGAGAGAACAAAAGATTTTCTGGATTTGAAGACGAACGAGATCGAGAAGATAGAATCGGAGTTAAGAGATGCGGATCTTGCAAAGATAATAAGCGATTTTAACGCACTTACGCTTACATACCAAACTATGCTTTATGCGGCATCTAAGATTGGGGAACTGAATATTTTGAATTACTTAAGGTGAGAGAGAGAATTTGCTTGTTCTTTCAAGAAAGAAGAGTGAGGCAATCATAATAAAGGGAAATGAGGTTGATATTAGGATCGTTGTCTTAGAGACTGAAAGGGGAAAGACACGTCTTGGAATAGAGGCGCCAGGGAGTTACCTGATCGTAAGGGAGGAGCTTTTGAGAGAGATTGAAAGATCTAACAAGTTGGCAGCCTTAACTGACATAGGAGAGATAAGAAGGGTTTTACGGGCCAAAGATGAAAAAAATAAGACTTAAAGGGAAGATCCTCGGTTTTGAGGATCAGACAGACTACATTCTCACAGATCCTTTTGGAGGGGATTCGCCATTTAGGCTTCTCTCCTTTGCAGATAAACCTATCTCTTTCGTTCTTGTAAACCCTTACAGTATTTTTGAGGACTACGTTTTTGAGGTTGATGAGGAAATTCTTGAGGAGAAAGTAGGGATTAAGGGAAAGATAGACAGACTTGCGGTCATGTGTATAGTGAGGGTAGAAAAGGAGGTCCTCTACGTCAATTTAAGGTGTCCTTTACTGATAAATACGGAGGATGGTAGATTTGCACAGGTTGTTTTAAAAAACGAGGGATACGGACTTAAAGTCCCTTTTGCAATAAAAAGAGAAGAAAAGGAAAGTTAATTTGCAAAAACCTTTCATCTCCGTCTGTATGATAGTAAGGGATGAGGGTTGTAGATACGGGATCAAAGGATAGAACCCCTCAAGTTGCCATATCCTTTGGAGCACATGTACATCATGTGGATAGACGCGGATGATGAACTGAATCCTCATTCATCTTCTGCGATTAGAAAAGCAATTAGGAGGTGGAGTGGAAGAGCATTCTACGTTAAGATAAGGCTTAAAAGGGTGACCAGATCCAAAAATGTCACTAGCTTAGAATCTTCCCTAAGAGAAGGGATATATTCTTTGAGAGAATAATACACGAGCAGCCGAACTTCTTAAAAAAAGAGGCTAGGTATTCGAACCCGTTTCCTTGACGTAATTATAACACACTGGGAATATGACCTTGAATTGGACCTAAAGAGGAAGCGGAAAATCCGAATGATCTTCTCTCAAGGCTATTTTACGAGAGGACATGTTTTATGGCTTGGGAGAATCTCTCATGCTAAAAATTTTCTTGGGAAAAGAGGACGAATTACTTATGTTCGGACAGTACTTGAGAATGGCATATTTGGATCTTTTCGACGTACTTTCCTCAAGAAAGGGATAAGGAAAAGCCATGATTAGCTATTTGGATGAATATAGGGAACTTTACGGATGTGATCTGAAAGACCTGATTGAGCGTAACTGTTACTTCTTAAGTGTAGGTTTCAAGAGGCGAAGGTATTCCTTAAAAAGGCAACAGATTCTGGTTTTTCCGATAGGAATGCTTATCTTGCCAAAACGATCGCCTCTAAAAGCATAAAAGGATGTGGATGAGGTTATTTTTAGTCTCAGCTCTTTCATTTCCAATTTTGGAAAAGACGACGAAATCGTAAAGGAACTTGCCTTTCTCCATTACGAGAAAGGGGATTATGAGAAAACCTAACACTCTGAATTCATCTGAAGACTTGGAGAAGGAGGTTTTACTTATCCATCTGTAAGTAATTGAGGGAAGAAGGGACCTCCTAGTGGGATCTTTCAAAAAACTAGCTAAGATGCTTTTTCCTGAAGAGCCATTCGATCCTAATCCCATCGTGAGGATCAAAGAAGGCCTTAAGAGAGAGGGTGAAGCCCGCGCATTTAAAGTTTTTTTTAAAGCGTTTAGAACCCTAGACTCTCTTCCAACCTTTTAATCTACTCCTCTTAAGTTTTTCTAAAAGTTTTCGATAATAAAAGCAGAGGGGAGGGAAGGAGGTGAAGAGAAAGATCCCCAAGGAAGGGCATGAGGCCCGAAAATAAAAAACAAGGAGGTTGAACTATGGCTTTCAGAATCGCAACAAACGTAGCATCAATCAACACTCAAAGGTGGCTTTCAGTTGCCCAGGCTGGAATGAGTAAATCCCTGGAGAGGCTTTCGTCAGGCTATAAGATCAACAAAGCTGCAGACGACGCCGCAGGAATAGCCGTTGCACTAACCCTAAATGTGAAAGGAGCATCTCTATCCAAGGCAATAGAAAACGGTAACCAGGCGATCGCTATGTTACAGACTGCTGAAAGCGGAATGAACGAAATAGGGAACATCTTAACAAGGCTGAAAGAGTTAGCTACTCAGGCAGCATCAGATACCCTAAGTGATACTGAAAGGGGATATCTGAACACGGAAGCGACCAAACTACTTGAAGAGATCGACAAGATAGCGAACAATACGAAATATGGAAGTGTGGCACTTATAGACGATGAGCGCACATATACCTTCCAGCTTGGAAATACGAATGATGTGAATGAGCAAATCTCCATTACCTTTTCACCTTTAACAACTACTGGTCTTGGAGTCTCATCGATAGACATCTCAAGTTTGGCTAGTGCGCAGGAGGCACTAAATACGATAGATACCGCTGTTGACACCCTCAACACCGAGAAGGCTAATGTGGGTGCAATTATGAATCAGATCTCTTACCACGTTGCAAATATGTCGGCAATGTACGAGAATACAAGGGCGGCAGAATCTACCATCAAGGATGCAGATTTTGCTAGAGAGATGGCAGAATTTACAAAATACCAGATCATAGTTCAGTCAGGTATAGCGATGCTTGCCCAGGCAAACCAGCTTCCTCAGCTCATACTCGCGCTGATGAGGTAGAAGGGAGGGGCCGCTTTGGGCGGCCCCAAAAATTAGAGAAGGGGTAAAAGTTGGATTTAAAAATCGAAAAGGTTTTCACCCTCTTTAATGACGCTAGTCGAGAAAAGACACACCCAATAGCGCAAAAGGCGGCTAAAGAAATTTCTAAAAGGGAAGGGGAGAAAGAGAAAATTGAAGATCTACAAAGAAGGATAGAGGAGTTCTTGGAGAGGGTCAATAGAACAACTTCCATAAGGATGAGGTACGACGAAGAAATAGACAAGGTGATCGTTTCTATCATTGAGGCTGGAACGGAAAAGGTTTTAAGGCAGATTCCAACAGAGGAATTTGTACGGTTTATAAAAATGTATAGAAAGACTCTTGCCATGATATTTGAAAGGATCGTATGAGATGGCAAAAATAGCTGCGATTTCAGGTCTTAAAAGTACCATAGATTGGTCGAACCTGGTGGAAAAAATCGTAAATGCAAAAAAGGCCTACTTTTTATCACCCGTGAGTAACGAGAAGACAATTTACGAGCGGAAGCTCTCTAGCTGGCAACAGTTTATTGGAAGGATCAAAGGAGTTTTGGACTTTATAAGAGAAAGTGGACTTGCGGAAAAAAACGGTTATAAATCCTATACGTATAAAATCTCATCGAGCGATCCAACGATCAGTCCTGAAAGTGCCCTCGATATAAAAATGGGAAGTAATCCACAAAAAGGAACGTACGATTTGCAAATCCTATCCCTTGCCCAAAAGGAGAAGATCTCAAGCGATCAGATTTATTCAAAGACCGAACCTCTCCTACTTTCAGGACGGATAAGTATAAATGGGGTTGAGATTCAAGTACAAAGCGATTTCACTCTTACTGATTTGGCATCAGCCATAAATAGTAGTGATGCAAAAGTGGAGGCGACTATCCTAAAAATCGATAGCAACCATTTCAGGCTCCTTCTTGAATCGGAAAAGGAAGGCTCATCAGGAATTTCTCTTTCGGACCCGGACAACATCTTAAAGTCTCTTGGAATTCTTGACGAAGATGGAAACAAAAAGAACGTGATAAGAGATGGACAGGATGCTTCCATATTGTTCGAAGGATTTGAAATTGTATCATCTTCAAACACTTTTACCGATCTCATACCAGGAGTAACTCTGAATTTGAAAGCAAAAACGACTCCTTACACGCTTAATTTGAGAATCGAGGAAGACACAGGCGAACTTGAAAAAAAGATAGAGGAGCTCATATCTCGGATAAACTCTCTCTTATCTTTTATCCAAACTCAAAACACTTATTCGGAAGGGAAAAATAACCCGCTTATAGGGGATACTAACCTAAGTGCGGTGAGAAACTGTATTGTCAAAGCCGTATACGCAGAAGAGAGTAATAACGGTACTTTTAAGACACTCTCCTCAATTGGGATTGTCTTCCAGAGGGATGGATTGCTAAAGATCGATAGGACCGTTTTTCTTGAGAGCCTCTCTAAGGGAAGGGATGAAGTAATAAGGGTTTTGGAGAATTTTGCGGATACGCTCCTTACGAGATTTAATCCACTTCTCGATCCTTACTCCGGTACGTACAAGAAGATCGAAAACTCAATTGAAAGTCAATTAAGGAGGATAGGCCGGAGAATGAAAGAGATAGAGGAAAGGTTTGAAAAGGAGAGAGAGTTGCTTGAAAAAAGGTACACCCAGCTTGAGCTTTTGATTTCGCAATCAAGCACGATAAGCAAGTGGATGGAAAATCAGATAGCTGCTATTTACAAGAGAGTTTAAGGAGGCTCCATGTTTAATTCTTCCAGAAAAGTTACCTCTGCTTACTTTGAGGCTGAATCGGTAGTTGATTTTGAAGACAAACCGAGGCTTCTTTTGAAAATTTACGAGGTGATCGTGAAGAAGCTCGATCTTGTGGATATTGCAAACAGAGAAAAGGATTTTGCAAGGAAGTTCACAGAACTTTCAAAAATAGAACGGATGGTCGAAATCCTTCATTCTTCCCTTGACAGATCTTACGGCGAGCTTACCGAAAATCTCTCATCCCTTTACCTTTACGTACTTAAAAATCTAAGAAGCCTTCATCTTGATTTCAGCGAGGCCAAACTGAAGGAGTGTAAGCATATAATATCTTCGTTGCTTGATGGTTTTAAAAAAGCATACGAAATCGAAAAAAAAGGTAAGGGGGAAGCTCCTCAGGCAAAGATTGGAGAAAGAAGGGTATGAGAGAAAAACCTCCTTCTCAAAATTCTCACATTTGTTTTGAAAGGAGGTTTCACGGAGGTCTTTGTTTGACTTAAGATTGTTGAATGGATGCGGGATTAGATGAGATCTACGACGAAAGATTTGTCTAATGAGTTCACTTTTCTCACAGAGAGGGCTTTAGAAGAAAAAGAGAACGACAAATTTATAGAGATCCTCATGAGAAGGGCAAGTATTGGAGATTCCATCTTCAAGAGAGGGAGGGATACTTCCTGGATAACTGAGGAGGATCTGATTAGGGAAAAGAAGGTACTTGAGAGACTACACAAAATAAAGGAAGAGTTGCTTTTTCAGATGGAGGAACTCTCGAAGAAAAGGCGACTTATAAAGCTTTACTCCAGTTCCTTCCCTTTTCCTCAAACCCCCGCATTTTTTGAAAAAGAGGAATAGTTTTCTCTTAAGTTTTCTGTCCTAATTCCGATAAAAGAAGAGAGGCCAAAAATGACCATATCAGATTACCAAATCACAGCTGTTATAAGATTGTACATGAACCACATGAAGATGAAGGCAAAGCCTAAGGAAAAGACAAACCTAGACAGTCCAAGAGAAGACCGGGTCATAATATCTGAAGAAGCGATGAAGAAGGCCCTTTTCGAAAGGATAGGTGACAAGATGGCCGAAATGGCGAAAAAATATGAGCCAGAAAAGTAATCGATTCAGTATCCTTATTGTGGATGACAATTACGAAATTGTCTCCCTTCTTACAGAATATCTAAGGGACGAAGCGGAACTGATAGAGAGTGCAAAGGACGGCGAAGAGGCCTTAATTAAGTTTAGGGGTTATCCCTACGATCTTGTAATCACAGACCTAAATATGCCCGGCCTATCAGGTATAGAGCTCATAAAGAAATTGAAGGACATTTCAGATATGACGGAGTTCATAATAATCACCGCATATGCTTCCCTCGAAAGTGCAATAGAGGCTGTAAAATTAGGGGCATTCGATTACATAGTCAAACCGTTTAGACTTGACGAACTTAAGATAGCAGTTAGGAACGCAAAGGATAAGATCTACTTAAGGAAACTGAACCTTGAGCTCCTCTCTAAGCTCACAAAGCTCTATGAGGATATAAGAAAGTACGGAACTAAAAAAGAGTCTCTTCCACTGACCGACACTGAGCACCTCATAAACGAAATAAGAAGATTGGAAGAAATGAAAAGGGGAAGTGGCAGAGATTTCCATTAGAGGTTTTAAGATGATAGAAGGAACTGAGGTTTTGATCGTTGATGATTCACCAGATATTTTGGATGTTTTAGGTGAGTTTTTGAGGCTTCATGGATGTTTGGTGCATGAGGCCCGAACGGGCAAAGAGGCGCTGAAAATTCTAAGTGAAGAGAAAGTTGAAGCTGTTATAGCAGATGTGAAACTTCCAGATACAAACGGAATCTCCTTACTTGAAGGAATAAAGTCCCTCGATCCCACAATCCCTGTCATAATGATCACAGGTTATTTTGAGCCGAACCTAATTGTTGACTCAATGAGAAAGGGAGCCTCTGACTTTATTTTAAAACCCATTGAATTCGAGAGGCTCATCCTTGCCTTATTTAGGGCAAAAAGGGAGAGAGAACTCCTCTTGGAGAAGATGAGAATTCAGGACTTCCTTGATGACAAAAAAAAGATACTCTTTCTTAACAGGGAGCTTCAGGAGAAGATAAAAGAGATCTCGCTTATGTACCAAATCTCCGAGAAATTCAACACCATAAAGCTCGAGGAGGATATTTTCGAAAAGGTTCTCGAGGTCGTAGGTGAGATATTTGAAGGTAGGTCGTGTGCGTACTATGTTGTTGATTCAAAGGAAAAGAAGATAGTTCCTTTTAAAACAAGAGGTACGAGGGAGATCTGGAGAAGCATAACGGTTCCTGAGGCTACCTTAGATGACCTTTTATCAAAAAAGAGACATATGGAGATGGAAAACCTTTTCTTTGTTCCCGTTGTGATAAAAGGTGAGTGCGTCGGTTTCATAGGTATGGAGGGAAAGAGGAAAAATGGGAAACTGGAGGAAGGAGAACTTCTTCTTCTGAAGACAATAGCGGAGAAGTCATCCGTACATATAGAGAACAGAATGCTCTATGAGAGTCTTTTTCAGAACATAATTCAGACTTTAAAGTCGCTTGTCATCTCCATAAACAGAAGGGATGCTTATACCTCAGGCCATTGCGAGAGGGTCACAAAAAACAGCGTAAGGGTAGGAGAGATCCTCGGTGTCTCAGATTATGAAAAAAATATCCTTAAGGTAACGGGTTCTGTTCACGATGTGGGAAAGATAGGAATCCCAGATGCGATTCTCCTAAAACCGGGTCGACTCACAGAGGAGGAATATAGGATCATGAAGAACCATTCGGTCTATGGTGAGGAGATAATAAGTAGGTTCGAAATACTTGCCAATGAGGCGAAAATTGTGAAGCATCACCATGAGAGATTTGACGGAAGAGGCTACCCGGATGGGCTCCTTTCTGATGAGATTCCCCTATGTTCTAGGATCATCGCAGTATGCGACGCATACGATGCGATGGTTACGGAAAGACCTTACAGGCGAGCACTGAGCAGAGAGGAGGCTCTTTCAGAGATAAAAAGATGTAGAGGAACTCAGTTTGACCCTCAAGTAGTTGACGCTTTTATGGAAATGATGGACGAATGTTAAACGAAAAAAGGGAGTACTTTAGATTAAGGGAAAACCTCCCAATAGAATTTAGAGAGATTGAGGAATGGGAGTTTGCCAGTGCAAGGGAGAGGATGATCCTTGATTCGAAAAGAATCAAACTGAAAAGTATTTTGCCAGATTTTGGAACGCTCGAAGACTCAAAGGGAAAGAACAGGGAAATTTTGCTTTGTCTTGAGTTGATAAATAAGAAGCTCGATCTCCTTCTTGAGAGTATGAATGAGAAGGATAAGAAGGAAGGTTTTGTAAGGGGTCTATCCACAATAGATGTGAGTGGTTCGGGGTTAAGGTTTCTTTCCGATAGAAAACCAAAAAAGAGCCACCTTGAACTTCTCATCTTTCTCCCGGATATTAATCGGCAGCGAATAAGAATTATAGCGGAAGTTGTTAGAGTAAACGAGAAAAAAGTTGGGGATGATCTCCTATGGGAAATTGCCGTAAGGTACGTGGAGATACTGGAAGATGACAGGGACGCACTAATAGCGTATTTGATAGAGAGAGAGAGGGAAATTATAAAAAAGAGAAAAGCGGATGAATGATCATGGATGTGACAACTGCACTTGGTCTCATAATTGGGGTCGGAGCAGTGGTTTCATCCTTCCTTCTGGAAGGTGGGAGGGTCTCTTCCCTTTTCCAACTTCCAGCGGTAATACTTGTAGTATTCGGAACATTTGGTGCCGCTACAGTAACAACCTCACTGGGACAGCTTCTAAGCCTCCCTTCAGTTTTGAAAGTTGCCTTCTTCCACAAAAATTTGAATCCCCAGGAACTAATAGAGAATATTTTCAATCTTGCCCAAAAAACGAGAAAGACTGGACTTTTGAGCCTTGAGTCCGATCTTCAGAAAATTAAGGATCCATTCTTCAAAAAAGCTCTCCAGCTTGCAATCGACGGATTTGATACGATCAAGATCAGAGAGATACTTGATATAGAGATATCCTCCATAGAGGAGAGGCACAGGGCAGGAGCTAATTTTTTTCAAAAACTAGGAGGGTTCTCTCCAACACTCGGGATTATGGGTACAGTTTTAGGTTTGATCCATGCTCTGTCAAGCATGGAAAATACGGCAAATATGGCCTCTTCAATAGCATCGGCTTTTATTGCAACCCTTTGGGGTGTGGCTATGGCTAACCTAATATACCTTCCCATAGCAGATAAGCTCAGGGCGAAGCATCAGGAAGAAGCCCTTCACCTTGAACTTATAAAGGAAGGAGTAATCTCAATTGCCGCTGGCGAAAACCCAAGGGTGACTAAAATGAAGCTTTTGTCCTTCCTTTTGCCTGATAAGAGAGGTGAGGTTTGAGGATGAGTAAAAGAAGGATACGGGAAGAAAACGAAAATGTGGAAAGGTGGTTGATCACGTACGCAGATCTTATAACCCTGCTTCTTGCCTTTTTCATCATGATGTACGCAGTATCGAAGCAGGATGCGGAAAAGTACAGAAGTTTTTCACGCCAGCTTAGGTCCATTTTTGTTGCTGGTTCTGGAATTACAGAGGGAAAGAGTGGAATACTCGATGCTGAGGAGATTCTAAAAAGTGATCTACAAAATGAGATAGGAAAGTTAGATGAGGGAAAGGGAGCCATCTCAGTAATTGTTGATGAAAGAGGTGTGGTTATAAGAATCCTTGACAAGGCTTTTTTTGACGAGGGAAAGGCCGACCTTAAGGAGAACGCAAGAAAGACCATAGATAAGATAGCACCAATCGTAAAGAGGATACCGAATCACATAAGGGTTGAAGGTCACACAGACAATGTGCCTATACACAATGCGGAGTTTAAATCGAACTGGGAACTTTCAGTGAGAAGGGCAACTGAAGTAGTGAGGTACCTTATTGAAACAGCTCAGATTCCTCCTTCGAGACTCTCAGCCGCGGGATACGCCGAATTTAAACCTATCGCAGATAATGAGACTCCTGAGGGGAGGGCATTGAACAGAAGGATAGAAATTATAATCCTTAAGTCTAACCCTTCTTGAGGAGTTCAATTATCTTCGTTTTTAAATCTTCCAAGGCAAAAGGCTTTTGAATGAAATTTACTCCCGGAAAGACGATTCCCTGATGAGATATGACGTTCTCAGTGTATCCGGACATGTATAGGATCTTTGCCTCAGGATGGATCTTTTTTATTTTCGCAACGAGTGCTGGAGCCTTTATTCCAGGGATAACAACGTCAGTAACAATAACGTCGATCCTTTCCTTAAAATCAGATGCCACCTTTAGAGCCTCATCTTCATTTTTAGCCTCAAGTACTTTAAATCCAGAATTTCTCAGCATTTCAGATGTTACTTTCAGTACTTCCTCATCGTCCTCAATAAGGAGGAGATTCACATTGGAGGGAAGAACAACCCTTTCTTGAATCTCCTCTTTTTCTTTGACATCTTCTTTTTCTTTTACACTGGGCAGATATATCTTGAATGTTGTTCCCCTTCCTTCTTCACTGTAGACGTATATATGCCCTGAGAGTTGTTTTACAATTCCGTAAACGGTCGAGAGTCCAAGACCGGTTCCTTCCCCTTTCCCCTTTGTTGTAAAGAAAGGTTCGAAAATATGGGGCATGATATCCTTTGGTATCCCGCAGCCTGTATCCGTTATGGAAAGCATTACGTATTTGCCAGGACTTACGCCAAAATGGGTTCTTGCGTAATCCTCAGTAAGTTCCACGTTGTAGGTCTCAATTATCAGTTTTCCACCTTGAGGCATGGCGTCTTTGGCGTTTACAACGAGGTTCAGTATTACCTGCTGCAACTGAGTTGGATCTGCTTTTACTCTTCCTAAATCGGGAGAAAGGTAAGTTATCACCTCTATATCCTCACCGAGTAGTCTCCTTATCATCTCTTCCATATCTCCCAGAAGCTCGTTAAGATCTATTATCCTGAGCTGCATAAGCTGCTTTCTGCTATAGGCGAGAAGCTGCTTTGTGAGAGATGAAGCCTTCTCTGCCGAATTGATTATCTTCTCAAGACTTTTTTTGATCCTTTCCTCATTTTTTAGATCCATAAGTGCGAGCTGACATGTACCAATTATGACTGTGAGGATGTTACTGAAGTCATGAGCTATGCCTCCTGCAAGGCGTCCTATTGCCTCCATCTTTTGGGCCTGTAAAAACTGCTCCCTAAGTGAGTTTAGCTCCTCCTCCTTCTTTTTCCTTCCCGTTACATCCTCCTGTATTCCTTGAATGGAAACTAAATTGCCATTTTCGTCATATACAGGCCAGGCGCTAATATTGACCCAGATTATCTTTCCATCCTTCCTTAAAAGCTGGGTTTCAAAGTTAACTACCTTTCCTTCTCTTTCAATTGTCCGAATTAGCCTATCCCTATCTTCAGGGTTGACGTAAACTTGGGTTCTTGCATCTTTAATGGATTCTTTTAATTCCTCAAATGAGGAATAGCCAAGCATTTCTACGAGCCTTGGATTGGCGATCTGGATCTTTCCATCTATTGTGGACTGGAAGATGCCTTCCTGGGCGTTCTCAAATATGGATCTGAATCTCTTTTCGCTCTCGCGGAGAAGAATTTCGTTCCTCTCCTTTTCTGTCACGTCCTCAAAGGACATCACGAAAAGACCTTCTGCCACATACACAGTTGTAATTGTAAACCTTTTTACAGTACCATCTTTACACGTTACGGAAAAGGTTCTAGGTGTGGATTCTCCGATCCTCATTTTTTCTACGTCTTTTTTCCAGAGAGATGAAGCCTCTTGCCTTAAACCTTTGTCAGGATAGGCCTTTTTCAAAAAGGTCCTTCCGTCTGGTACATCCTCTATTGTGTAACCTGTAATCTCTGTGAATTTTGGATTCACATAAAGGTATTTACCACTAATATCACAGAGAACAACGCCAAATGGTAGATTCTCAACAAGAACGGAGAACTTCCTCCTTTCCTCCTCCAAAGTCTCTTCCGCTTTTTTCTTCTCCGTTACATCAACCTCTGTTGCCTCGATGAAGGAGATCTCCCCATATTCGCCTTTTACAACCCTTGCATTTGTTGATACCCAGATTCTTTGCCCGTCTTTTCTTTTTCTTTCAGATTCAAAGTTTTCAATCTGACCCTCTTTTTTCAAAAGCTCCAATAGTCTTTCCCCGTCTTTCTGATTGACGAAGAGATCTTTGAAGAAGTTTTTTTCTGACCTTGTTATCTCCTCTGGTGAAAGGAACCCGTAGATTCTGGCGTAAGCGGAATTTACAAAGACTATCTTTCCATCAAGGGTCAACCGTACAAATCCCTCACGGAGATTGGCTATAGAGGATCTAAAGATCTCCTCACTCAGTTTCAATGCCATCTCGGCATTTTTTCTTTCAGTTATGTCAATCGCCACTTCAAGTTTTACATCCCTACCGTCGTACCATCTTATAACCTTGTCAGTTATGTCAAAGTACCTTTTCAGAACTGGATTATAGTACTCCCATCTGTAAGGTTCTCCTTTAAGTTCACGTAGTGTGGAATTTGGACAGAAGTCGCAGAGACTTTCAAAGCCTTGAAATTCCCTAAAACACTTACCTCCAGTCGGGTCCCTACCTAGCATCCTTTTTAAATAATCGTTTGCGAAGAGCACATCGAAGGTATCCATGTCACTGACGTAGATTGGGTGATCTAGACTATTGAAAATTGAGATCATTTGCTCCTTTTCCATCCTTAGGAGCTCTAATGTTTTCTTCTCCTCAGTTACGTCAGCTGCGTAAATTCCAACTAGGTGTACTTCACCTTTTCTATTAAAAATGGGGATCATGTAAGCCTTGTAGTACCTTCCTTCTCTTTCGTCTTCGAAAATCTGAATAGACCTAGTCTCAAAGACCCTCTTTATATGGGATGTTCGTAATTCTGCCACATTCTTGGGAAAGAGGTCGAACAAGGTAAAACCGATTATCTTTTCTAGGGGTCTACCCACCCTTTTTGCAAACCCCTTGTTCGCAAAAAGGACCCTACCTTCGCCATCAACCAGTAGTAAGGATTCTGGGATGGAATCGAAGAAGGTTGAGATTATCCCCGATTTTTTTGATCTTTTTTGTCTGGATTGCGCGCTCATTCAATAGGTAGTAATTTAAGTATAACACACAAAAAAAAAAAAAACACACCTTTTAGCTTGAAAAGCTCAACCTTTATATGTGAAACTATCCCTTGTGGACGAGAAAGAGATCTTAAAAAAGATACCGTCAGATTTTCCCCTTGTGGAGAGACCTTACGGGATCATAGCAGAAAATGCTGGGATGGAGGAGAAGGATCTTATTGGGATCTTAAGACAGATGAGGGAAGATGGGAAATTGAGAAGGATCGCTGCCATTCTTAACCATAGAAAGGTATCCTATCTTTACAATGGGATGGTTGTCTGGAAGGTAAAGGAGGAGGAGGTTGAGGAGAAGGGAAAGATAATGGCCTCATACCCTGAGGTGAGCCATTGCTACGAGAGGGAGAAGTCTGGATTCTGGGATTACAACCTTTACACCATGATCCACACAAAAAACGAGAGAGAATTCTTCGAAAAAGTAAAGGAGATATCAGAAAAAACAGGGATTAAGGAGTACAGGGTATTTCTGAGCAAAAGGGAATTTAAAAAAACCGGTCTCTCTCTGAAAAATGAATAGGGAAAAGTCCTATAAACTTTTTGAAAGGGCAAAAAAAATCATCCCAGGAGGGGTAAATAGTCCGGTCAGATCCTTCATCTCTGTAAATGGCACGCCTTTTTACGTAGAGAAGGCAAAGGGGGCTTATCTCTTCGATATTGATGGAAATAGATACTTAGATTACGTTGCCTCCTTTGGGGCTATAATCCTCGGCCATGCCGATCCGGGGCTTGTCGCTGAAGTAAAAAAGGCATTAGATGAGGGCACCAGCTACGGTGCCTGTCATCCGTATGAGGTTGAACTTGCCCAAAGGATCATCTCAGCCTTTCCTTCCATTGAGCTCCTTAGACTTACAAACTCCGGTACTGAAGCTACGATGAGTGCTATAAGGCTTGCGAGGGGATTTACGGGCAGAAAAAACATAGTAAAGTTCAGAGGAGCTTACCATGGCCATGCAGATTTTCTCCTGACAAGCGGCGGATCGGGGATGGCTGAGATGTCCCAGCCGGAAAGCAGAGGGGTACTTGAGGAACATGTAAGAAACACATTTGTAGCAGACTTCAACAATATAGACTCTGTGTGGAGGATCGTAAAACAACAAAGGGATATTGCCGCAATCATTGTTGAACCTATAATGGGAAATATGGGTGTTATTCTTCCTAAGGCCAATTTCTTAAGAGAATTGGAATCTATCTGTAAGGAGAATGGGATTCTACTCATATTTGATGAGGTAATCACCGGATTTAGAGTTACCTATGGTGGTGCTCAAACGATATTTGGGATTGATCCTCATATCACATGTCTGGGAAAGATAATAGGGGGTGGTTTTCCAGTTGGAGCATTTGGAGGCAAAAGAGAGATAATGGAATGTATCTCTCCCCTTGGAGGTGTTTACCAGGCTGGAACTCTCTCTGGAAACCCTGTTGCAGTAAGAGCTGGTCTTTACGTGCTAAAGTATCTGGAGGAACACAAAGAGGCGTACACTTATCTTAGCGAAAAGGTGAATCTGATAATGGAGGAGACTGAAAAATTTGCTAAAAGGTACCGAATCCCTTATACCGTAAATGGAATTTGCGGGATGTTTTCAGGCTTTTTCACAGAAAGAGAGGTAGATGACTACGAGAGTGCGAAAAGTAGCGACAGAAGAATGTATGAGAAATTCTTCAAGCTTATGCTCGACTCGGGTATTTTTTTCCCACCAAGCCCATTTGAGGCGTCCTTTTTGACTTTATCTCACGGAGAAGAGGAGATAGCTTTCACAATTGAAGCTTATGAGAAGGTCTTCAAAAGACTCTCGAGCTAAAGAGAAGGAGAGGATTTTTGTCGAAATTGACCTAGGAAAAATAGAGAGAAACTACAATCTCATAAAGGGGAAAGTAGGAAAGGAAGTGGATGTTCTCGCGGTTGTTAAGGCCGACGCCTACGGTCACGGTATAATTGAGGTCTCGAGGAGGCTTTCTTTGGCAGGCTGTAATTTTTTTGGCGTATCAACCATAGAAGAGGGGATAGAACTGAGAAAGGCTAAGATAGGGGGAAGGATCCTCGTTCTCGGAGGGATTCTCCCTTTTGATGGAGAAAGGTCAATACTTAAGTATGACCTTACTCCTGTAGTACACGAGATCGAAGGGCTAAAGAGACTTCTCGGTCTTGCAAAGAGATCAGGGAAAAAAATACCCTTCCATATAAAGTTTGACACAGGCATGGGAAGGCTTGGTTTTATGCCGGAAGAAGCGGGAGCTCTTGTGGAGTTTTTAAGGAATGAGAGTTCCCTTTTAGTTGACGGGATAATGAGCCATTTTTCCAGTTCGGAGGAGAGAGATTCCTATGGTTTAGGTCAAATCGAAATTTTCTCCAAAATAGTGGACTTTTTTCGATTAAGTGGAATAAACCCGAAGTACGTTCATATGGCAAACACTGGTGCAGTTATAAACTACCCTGAATCCCACTTTAACATGGTGAGAGTTGGAATCGGTATTTACGGCACTTACCCCTCAAGGAACTTGGAGGGGGCTCTCCCAATAGAGGAGGCCCTATCTTTGAAAGGAAGAATCGCATTTTTAAAGGATTTTGAAGAGGGTTCTTTTCTGAGCTATGGAAGAACGTATAGAACGAACAGAAAAACCAAGATCGCTTTTGTTCCCTTTGGATACGGTGAGGGATACAGGAGGGAACTTTCCAATTGCGCCTCTGTAATAGTGAGAGGTAAGAGATGCCCTGTAGTTGGTAGAATATGCATGGACTGGACGCTGATAGACGTGACAGAAACAGAAGCTCAAAAAGGTGATCCTGTAATTTTCCTTGGCTGTGAAGGGAAGGAGAGAATAACAGCCTGGGAACTGGCAGAGAAACTGAAAACCATACCTTACGAGATCTTCTGTGGAATATCAAAGAGTGTAAAAAGGTACTACCTATGAACCTAAAGGAGATCCTTAAACCTCTGAGTAGGTTCGTTTCAGAACTTGGGATGGTAGGATACCTTTTCTTTCAGTGTGCCCTTCTGGCATTCCAGAGACCTTTAAAAATCGACTACATAGTAAGGCAGATGGAATTTGTAGGTGTAAAGTCCTTACCTGTTGTGTTTCTTACAGGTACGTTCACTGGAATGGTGCTTGCACTCCAAAGTTACTATGGCTTTAGGAAGGTGGGAGCGGAAGGACTTATAGGAGTAACCGTAGCACTTAGTATGACTCGAGAGCTTGGCCCTGTCCTTACTGGACTTATGGTTGCAAGCAGAGCGGGTTCAGCTATGGCTGCGGAGATTGGAACAATGAGGGTAACTGAACAGATTGACGCACTCGTTGTGATGGCATTGAATCCTGTAAAGTACCTTATCGTTCCACGTGTTATCGCCTCTTTCCTTATGCTTCCAATTTTGACTATAATTGCTGACGTCCTTGGTATTTTGGGAGGCTACTTTGTGGCAGTTAAATTACTGGATGTTGGAGAGGGGATCTTTCTGAACAGGATGTACAGGTACCTTGAGTTTCATGATATATACGTTGGCCTTGTAAAAGCTGCATGCTTTGGGATCATATTTAGTCTTATATGTTGTTGTAAGGGTTTCTATGCCAAAGGTGGAGCGGAAGGTGTTGGAAAAGCCACAACCGAGGCCGTTGTTGCCTCGTGTGTGTCCATACTCGTTTCAGACTACATACTTACCTCTCTCCTTTTTTAGTATGGAAGATGTTGTCATAAGGATAGTGGAACTTAAGAAGAGTTTTGAGAATAACAGGGTCCTAGATGGTGTGAATCTTGAGGTAGAAAGGGGAAAGATAACGGTTATTATTGGAAAAAGTGGAAGTGGTAAAAGTGTGCTCCTTAAGCACATAATTGGACTGATGAAACCAGACAGCGGTGAGATATGGGTTGATGGAGTCGAGATTACAAGACTTGATGAGAGTGAGCTGAATAAGATGAGGACTAAGTTTGGGGTGCTTTTCCAGGAAGCAGCACTTTTCGATTCAATGACCATCTGGGAGAACGTGGCATTTCCTCTGATTGAGAGGACAAAGATGAGAAAGGAAGAGATAAAGAGGATAGTTGATGAGAAACTCGAGCAGGTAGGTTTATTTGGGCACGACGACAAACTTCCAAGCGAGGTGTCCGGTGGTATGAAAAAGAGGGCTGGCCTTGCGAGGGCCCTTGTACTTGATCCTCCTGTTGTTCTTTTTGACGAACCGACTGCAGGTGTCGACCCTGTTACTGCACTTACAATCCTCAGGCTCATACAGGATACTCAGAGGAAACTTAAGAAAACGTACGTAATTATAAGTCATGACATAATAGGAATGTTCAGAATAGCAGACAAGGTGGCAATGCTATCAGGAGGAAAGATAATCGCTTATGGCACACCTGAAGAGATAATATCGATGGACGTTGAGGAAATCTCCCAGTTTTTAGAAGCAGCAAGAATAAAGGAGATAGGGGGTAAAAAATGAAAAGGGAAAAATTGAGACCTGAGTTAAAGGTTGGTTTGCTTGTTCTTGCTGGAATAATCCTCCTTTTTTACATTTCCTTCAAGATTGAGAGGTTCGGGGTGATGAAGGTGAAATTTTACGAGCTTTCCGCATATCTTGAAAATGCATCGGGAATAGATACCCGTTCCTCTGTTCAGCTGGCAGGGGTTATAATCGGAAAGGTGAAAAGTGTAACCCTTGAGAACTACAGGGCAAAGGTGGTTATGATGATAAGGGAAGATGTGAAGATTCCGAAGGACAGTTTAGTTGTTGTGAGAACAGAGGGTGTCCTCGGAGATAGGTACATTGAAATTTTGCCAGGGAAGGAAAAGGTTTATCTTCCTAAAAACGGGGTAATAGAAAACGTGGTCAGTTTCCCATCCTTTGAGGAGATGTTTAAAAGGATAGATATGGCAGCATCTAGCTTTGGAGAGTTAATGGGTGAACTTAAGGGCGTATTTGGAGAAAAGGAGAAAGTCAACATAAAGGAGAGCTTGAAGAATTTAAAGAACGTAAGCGGCGATTTTAGTGACATTGTATCAAAAAACAAGGAAAACGTAATAAAGCTCATATCCAATGCTGATGAGGCAGTATCAGGACTAAAAAAAATAGTTAAGGAGGTGGAAGAGGGGAGAGGAACCCTTGGACTACTCCTTAAAGATGATTCTGTGTACAGAGATGCTAAGGCAATGATAAGCGAGGCAAAAGAGGCAGTTGGAACGATTAGAAACATCGCAAAGGAAGTCGACGAAGGAAGAGGAACTATTGGTAGACTCCTCAAAGACGAATCCATATATGTGGAGGCAAAAGATACGGTGAGGAATCTGAAGGAAATAACAGAATCCGTAAGTAAGGGGGAGGGCACAATTGGCAAGCTTACAAAAGACGAAACTCTATACGCAGAGACCAAAAAGGCGATAAAGGATATTCAGAGAGCCTCCGAAGGAATTCAGGAGATGACACCCATTACGGTTCTCGGAACCCTCCTTGGGATTCTCTTTTGATGCACAGGTATCTCCTTACTCTTTTTTTACTTTTGCCTTTAAGTCTTGAGGCCTTCTGGCCCGTCTTTTATGAATTTGGGGAAGAAAAAAGGATATTCGGTCCCCTTGTCTCATTCTCAAAAAAGGAGGGTAAAAAGGAAAAAATCATAAGGCCCCTTTTTCTAATACATGAGGAGAAGGCTCTCATGTTTCCATACCCCCTTGCAAAATTTTCGCCTGATAAATCCTACTTTATCCCATTTTACTCTGCCACAAAGGAAATAGATAGGAGCTACTTCTCCCTTTTTCTCCTATTTTATGGAAGGGAAGGGGATGAAACTTTTTTTGGCATCTTTCCCTTCTACGGAGAGATGAAAAACAGATTCGGCAGGGACAGAATTGGCTTTTTTCTTTGGCCAATTTACGGGGTAAGCGAAATCAAGGGGAAGAAAAAGGAGAACTTTATATGGCCCTTTTTTTCTTTGTACAGTGGTAAAGAGACTGGATACAAGGTTTTTCCACTTTACGGAGTAAGGGAAATCGAAGGGGTAAAGAAATCGAGATTTTTTCTATGGCCATTAATTTATTTAGAAAAGAAGGACATGGACACAGAAGACCCTTACTACTCCTTTTATTTTCTGCCCTTTTATCTATCCGGTAGAAACGAATCAAGATCAGTCGAGTCCTATTGCGTACTTTTTCCACTTTACTGCTACTTCAAAAATCGTGAGGGCACGAAGGAGTCCATCCTCTGGCCTTTCATTACAAAATCAGATGGAAAGGAAGTTGGAATCTCAATTTTTCCTTTTTTTAAACATCTAGTCACGGAGGAATATGAAATAGAAGGGATTCTCTGGCCTTTTCTTTACACGAAAAAAGAATCGTTCTTTGAAGGAGAAGAGGAGATCGATGTGAGATTTCTCATATTAAACAGGTACGCGAAAAAAGGGGAAGAGACATTTTTCAACGTCTGGCCACTTTTCGGATATGAGGAAAAAAAGAACACCAAGAGCTTTAGTTTACCCTTCCTTTTTCCTTTCAGATTTGAGCGCATCCAGAGCTTGATAAACCCACTCTTTTCAATTGTGGAATATAAAAGAAAGGATGATTGGAGGGGACTGAACATCCTTTACGGTCTTTATACTGATGAGAGAAAGGGGGAGAACTGGAAAAAAAGATTCGCTTTCCTCCTTGAGGCAAAAAAGGAAGAGGGAAGGACCTTGATTGAGATTCTCTCCGGTCTTTTTGCCATTGAAGAATCAAAAATGAGGGTTTTCTTCGTTCCCATCAGGAGAGGCCAAAGAGGTACCCAAAACGTTCCCTGAACCTTTCAGGACTCATATTGGCTGTCTCTGCAAGTTTTTTTAAGGTTTCACCACTTAAGTCACTCTCCTCAAGCCTTATCATATACTCTCTTGCAACTTTGTAAAGTTCAGAGTCAATTTCAACCTTCCTAACCTTAACATTTCCTCCTGAATCTAACATCTCCACAAATGGAACAGCCATTATTCTTCCTTCATAAACCGTTATCATTGCCGCTGTGCCACCTTTTATCAGGTGATTGACAGCCCCGTAACCTAGATTTCTTGTGTACTCTATATCGAAGGGGATGGGATCAGCAGCCCTCAGTTCGTATCCTATGTTCATAGAAACTATGTTCGTCTGTATCCCACACTCACGCAATGTCTCCATAACAAAGGGTTTTAAGATACGTCCTAACTGGATATCCGATATTCTTACTTTTCCTGATACTTCGTCCCTTTCAATGAACTCCATCCTTGATAGTTCGGTCATATCGAACTTTTCCGCAATCCCTTCTGCGAGGATGGCAACACCGTACTGTCTCCCCATGGACCACCTTTTTATTATGGCACCTGCGAGTATATCAGCAACCTTTCTCACTGAGAGTCTCTTTTCCGGGAATTCCTCAGGTATAAGGGTGATTGTTGCCCCTGCTGCCTTTCCAATTCCAAGTGCAAGATGGCCTGTGTGTCTTCCCATAGTTGTGATGAAGTACCATCTCTCCATTGTCCTGGCATCTTCCATTATGTTTTTTACAAGGTTGACCCCCACGTGGCGTGCAGTCTGGTAACCGAATGTGGAAAAACCACCGGGAAGGGGAATGTCGTTATCTATGGTTTTGGGAACGTGAACAACCGAGATTTTACCCCTTGTCTCTCTTTCTATCCATGAAGCCATAAAAAGAGTGCCTTCTCCACCAATGGTTATGAGATAGTCGATTCCGCTCTTATATAAGGTGGAGAGGAGTGTTTTAAACTTTTCGTGAGCGTTCTCAGGTCTATCTCTGGAGGTTTTCAATATGGATCCGCCCGTTGTGTGGATCCTTGAGACGTCATCTATGGTTAAGGGTTTAAAGTTGCTCAGATTTCCGTCGAAGAGGGTCTTGAAACCTCCCACAATTCCAAAAACCTTAAGACCATGGTTTAGTGCTTCAATTGTGGCTGAGCTTATTACGCCGTTTATTCCAGGAGCTGGACCTCCACCGACAATTATGGCTAGCTTTTTTTTCTGCATGAATACTCTTTTTATTACATTTCAACTGACCATTTCAAGAACTTATTGAGAATCCGATTCTGTAATCGGAGAACTCGAATGTTTGAGAAGAAAGAGAGATCTGGTATAGATATGATGTGAAAATAGGGTTTCACATGAGCACATCTGGCGGATTAGAAAGGATGCACAGGGAAGTCCTTGAGTTGGGATGCGAATGTGTACAGATATTCGTGAAGAATCCAAGATCTTGGAAAAAGAAGAGTTTCAAGGAGGAGGAGATAAATCTCTTTAGAGAGAGATTTTCATCGGTGCCCAAATTCTCCCACCTTTCTTACCTTCCAAACCTTGCAAAAGGTAATGAACGGGATATTTCCGGATTTTTTGAAGAGATTGAGCTCTCGCTCCAACTGGGAATAGAATCGATTGTGGTTCACTGTGGTTCGTCTGAAAGGAAAGGAGATGGGTTAAGACGTGTCTCAGAGGTGATAAATCTTGCGCATGCGAATTTTTTTATAAATGTTCTTATAGAAAACTCCTCCGGGCAGGGAAATTCCATTGGCAGCACTCTGGAGGAGATCTCTATGATCATCGAAAAAGTAAAGGATAAGGAAAGGGTCAAACTCTGCATAGATACCGCTCACCTCTTCCAGTCTGGAATCGATATAAGGGACAGTTCTTTATGGGAACTATTTTTATCTAGTGTTGAGAGAACCCTTGGGAGGGAAAAGATTGGACTTATCCATTTAAATGACTCTAAGACAGATCTTGGCAGTAAAGTGGACAGGCACTGGCATATAGGAAGGGGAAAGATGGGATTAGAGACTTTCCGTCATATACTAAATGATTCGCGTCTAAAAAGCCTATGTGCAATCATGGAGACACCTCAGATGGGAAAGATGGATAAGGTAAACATGGAAACTGTAAGGTCCTTACTTCTTCCTCTGATGTCTCATCCTCTTCCTTAGTTTTCTATACTTGTGCTTTCTCATTTTCTTTCTTCTCCACTTTAATACGCTGCCCATCTTTCACCTCATCTATTGATCGTAAATTCGTCCCTTTTACGCCCTTTTATATCGAGAACCGAAAAAATATATCCATACTCCTTTTTTTTTGCAACAATATAATGGTGAAATCCTCCGTATTCCTCAATGTTCAGCAAAAGCTTTGCTCCACCGCCCCCAGTTGTCACATAGATGATCCCATCCTTACTGATCCTGCCGTATACGTGTTCGTGGCCAGAAAAAACACAGGATACGCCATTTCTCAGAAAAAGCCCATGAAGGTTATCCCTTTCATTTTGATATCTGCCTGGGGGTAACGATTTGCCAAAGACAGTTGAGAATAGGGGCCTGTGGAGAAAAATGAACTTGAATTTCTTCTCCTTTTTCAGTTCCTGAACAAGCCAGTTCAGCTGGTTCCCCGCTACTTTCCCCGTCTCACCTGGAAGCTCCGTGCAAAGAAGTATAAAGAGGGTATCATGAGTCTCAAATGAGTAAAAAGGCGGTTTTTTTGTTTTTTTTCTGTACATGTTGAGAGACGGAATAGAGTTTATATCGTGATTTCCGGGAGATATGTGGAATTGGAGGAAGGGCCCTTTAATCTCCAAAAATCTGTCCCATTGGGATTCTGATCCTGGAGTATGAATCACATCACCTGTGTGGAAAAAGTACCTTATCCCTTCTTTCTCTAAGTAACGAACAAAACTGACGAAGACCTTCTCATTCTCTCCTATAGAAGTATCACCGATGATTCCGAATCGGGAGTACTCAGAAGGTAAAGAGAAACTGGGAAGAAAGTATAGAAAAAAAGATAAAAAAAGAGGGAGGGTTCTCAGTCGCACCTACAGGGACCTTATTTCTTGCCTGAGAAAGACCGTATAAGAGACCGCAAAAAGGATAGTGGTTATGGCTATTATGGAGATGATGTATGGAAATACAATGAGGAGGCTCTGGGAGATTGGGAGGGGGCCTGAGAATCTTTCAATTGACAGTTTTTCAAATGGTCCCATAAGCACGTAAGCCCTCGTTGTCTTCTTTGTGGGATCTATTATGGTGGAGGATGCCTCCGAATAAAGTGAAACTGGAGACATAAGGGAAACAGATCTTTGAATTGAGAGCTGCCTCAGTATAGCTTCCGTCTTTTCCGATTCTCCATGGGGTACAAAGGATTTGGCCACAATCCCAGCTCCAAGAGGGACAAAGAAGGTGAAAAATATCCAGGCGGCAAGGGAAGCCAAAGCCGAGGTTGTCACACTCCTGAAAATTATCGAGAAGAGAATGGCCATCCCAAGCCAGAAGGAAACGTAAAGAATACTTACAATGAGGTAGATTGCTATTCTCAGTAGTTCATCTGTTCCGGGAACCACACCTACCACTTTCAGCCCAAGCCCTGTAATAACGAGCACAATAGAGGTGAGCATGATGCTTATCGTAACAACGCCTGCAAGAAACTTACCGTTTATGACCGCATCCCTGTAAATCGGCTGAGCCAGAATCTTGCCAAGTGTTCCCTCGTTCTTTTCCCTGTTTATCAAATCGAATCCTAAGATGATCCCTATTAAAGGACCAAAAAATGCAACAAACTGGATGAATGAGAAGAAACCGCCAGAAGACATAAAGAGCAAAAGAAAGACGTATCTGGGCTTGGCTATCCCTGTAAGTTCCTCCCTTATGCTGGTTCCCACCATGTAAGTTATGAGAAGACTAACCATCCAGATAAGGGAAAAGATTATGAGGAATCGATAACTGGTGAAATGATCAGATAGCTCCTTTTTGAAGACAACTTTAAGTCCGCCCATTCCTTTTTTAAGCCTCCAAAAAGTACTTCATGTAAATCTCTTCCAGAGTGTATTCCTCCTGACCCATTCCAAACTTTTCCTTCGCTAAAGTCTCTATAGTTCCCTGCGCCACCATCTTCCCCTTTATCATTATGCCCACCCTGTCGCAGAGTTTTTGCACCATTTCAAGATAATGGGAGCAAAGCACGATGGTCATGTTCTTATCCTTTTTTAAGGCTTCAATCAGTTCGATCATTTTGGATGTGGCATCCGGGTCAAGGCCCAAAGTTGGCTCATCAAGGAGGGCAACTTTTGGTTCTTTTATTAAAAGTTCTGCTAATGCGAGCCTCTGTCTCATACCCCTAGAATAGGCCCCAACTTTTTTCTTTGCATCTTGCTCAAGTCCGACTATTTGAAGTGCTTTTTCTATTCTCTCTTCAAGTACCTTTTCTGGGATGGAATTCAATTCTCCTATGAATCTTAGGC
This sequence comes from uncultured bacterium, assembly GCA_938084905.1. Lineage (GTDB taxonomy): Bacteria > Desulfobacterota > Syntrophorhabdia > Syntrophorhabdales > JANXAF01 > CALKEQ01. The sequence continues at coordinate 75,725 of CALKEQ010000001.1, read as the reverse complement.
TTTGTATGGCATTCATGTCGTTGTAAAATCCAACATTTTCCGGCATATAACCTATCATTCTTTTTACCTTTATAGCATCCCTTGTTGGGTCAACACCTAGAACTTTTGCCTTACCGCTTGTAGGTTCGGTTAGCCCTAAAAGCATAAGTATAACAGTTGTTTTACCAGCACCATTTGGACCCAGAAGACCAAATATCTCACCCTCATATACACTAAAAGTAACACTGTCAACGGCTTTTTGATTTCCGTAAACCTTTGTAAGTTCCTCGGTCTCAATAACTGGATTACCCATCTACCTCCTCCCGACAACTCTAAATAAGACCATGAGTCCAACAATCACGAAGGCTATTATCCCCACACCTATCCAGCCCCATGTTGTTGCCGCCCGAACTGTTACTCTGAACTCCAGATTCTTCGAAGCCCTTCCCGCATCTACATAAACCGAAACTGAATAATCTCCAACAAGTGCATCTTCGTAAGGTGTAATCGAAATTTCAACCTGTTTTACCTGATTTGGCTCAAGTACAGGTATAGATTCGGGGTTAAATTCGACCTTCCAGTTTTCAGGTTTAAAGGACGTGAGTTTTACGTTGTTCAAAGTGGCGCTTCCCGTGTTCTTAAGAAAGATGGTTGTGGTCGTCTTTTTACCCTGCCTTGCGTCAAGGCTTAAAAGTCCTGTAAGTGTACCTGCTTCTATGGCATAGGTTCCTGTAATTACAACCGTTAGTGGGATCTCGGCTTTTACGTCTCCGTATGATGCCCTAACTATAACTGGATAACTTCCAGGCTTTGAATCTTTGTAGGGTGTGATTTCGACTGTTATACTTTGGCTCTGATTTGCCTTCAATTTTAGACTCGATATGGTTTTATATTCGTAAGCGGGTTTAAAATTAACTTCCCATCCCTCTGGTGCGTATGCGGATAGGTTAAAGACCGCATCTCTGTCAAGCTTGTTCTCAGCTTCAACAGAAAACTCAAATTTTGCATCTGAAGGACCCTTAAGGACAGGGTAAGATGTTGTAAGTCTTATTCCCCTTTCCCTTCCCGGTTCACGGGGCTTTACCCTTACATTTATGTTCTGTGTCAAAGTTATCTGTTCATCAATGGTTTTCGCCTGTAAAACAAAGACGTACTCACCTGGTTTTACTGTTTTATCCGGTTCCGCTTCGAAGACTATTGTCTTATCCTCTAAAGAAGGTACGGATACACCTGTAATTGTGTACGTTTCGCTTTTCAGTCTTGCACGCCAGTTTTCAGGTTTAGAAATGATCATTACTTTTAAGGCCTCAGTCCTTCTACCTCTGTTAAAAAAGGTGATGTTCATATTCACGGATTCTCCAGGCGGAACCTCCACTCCTGGAAATTCGGCTGCCATGGAAAGTGACCGCTCTGGTATCTTTTCGTAATCTTCGATCTTTTTCTTTTGCTCTGCTGGAAAACCTGAAGAGATGGTAAACAAGATAAAGGAGATGACAAAGATCACAAATAGAAGCCTCTTTTTCTCCCTTTCCACCTTTTTCCTCCCCTTATTTTTTGTCTTTTATTTTATAATTCCCTCCCTTTACGATTTCAACCTCGGATACGGATCCTCTCAAAGCAAGAACGGGCAACTAGCTTCAAGTTTTCTCCAAATTCCGCAGTTCTTCTATCTAAGGAGTTTGCAAACCCAGCTACGCAAAGTGTCAGAAAATGATTTCCAATATTCGGCAAATCACCTACCTTTATGGCAAAAAAAGTCGTTTCGTTGAACTTTTTTGGAAGTTCCTGGATAAGTGGTCTTGCAACCAAGGTAAGTTTAAGCCTTCTGAAAACTCCCAACCCACAAAAGTACATTGGAAAGCAGTAATTTATAGCATACCAAAAAAAGTAAGTGCAAACGGATCTGGTTTATCATACTACGAAAATCTTTGTACCTAATTTAGCCAAAAGCCCGTTCATTTGGCTCAATTTCATGTTTTTTTGCCTTTTCATGTGCCTCTTTTCCCTCCTTGAATGACCAGAAAGCAATCCCCAAAGCACCAAGTGAATCCAAGTATCCGATCCCTGTAAGTTCATAGCCCGCACTTGAAAAAAGGAGTATTAAGGATAGGTACATGCAGGCCTTTGTGCATTTTGCATCCGCAACTATGGCGTCCGAATTCAGTTTTCTGCCAATTTCCAGCTTCATCCTAACGAGAATCCACATTACAGATATGGACACCAAAGATATAACAATGCCCCAGAAAGTCGAAGTGGGAGTCCTTCCAAAGTAGATGTTTAGAATAGAGGAGAAGACGAGGCCTATAGCCAGGATGTAAAAGGCAATTCCTGTGATCGTAAGAGCAGTCCTTTCAAATCGTCCATACTCCTCTTTTTTGCCTTTCTTTATCCTCTCAATCATGTGGAATATTCCTAATCCTGAGAGGAGTTCAACGAAGGAATCTAGCCCGAATCCCGTGAGCGCAATAGTCTCATCACTTATACCGAAGTAGGTTGAAACGACACCTTCCGCAAGGTTGTAGAATATTGTAATCAGAGCTAAAATGCTTGCCCTTCTTAAGAGTGCTTTTCCGTCCTGTCCGTCTTTTTTTATCATTAGAAAAAGGGACCGACTAAGCCTAACAGGTTCCTAAGTTGAGATCAAGAAGATTCTTGGTTATTTTGCACTTTGAGCCTTTGCCTTTTTCGTTTTTCAGTTCTTTTGAATACGTGTATGTTGACAAAATCTCGCGAATTTTGGAACATATTAATCACGGTGCCAAGAAAGTCTATCCTTCATGACCTTCTTGTCCATGACCTTGGAGGTCCACTTTCCATTCTCACCACTGACATAGATAACCTTCTCCGGAAAGAACATAGGTATGGAAAACTCACAGAGGAGCAAAAGAGGGTGCTTGAGAGAGCCTTAAGAAACGCAAAAAAAGCCCAATCCCTTCTTTCCGAGATGGTCGAAGCTCTAAAATCTGAAGAAGGTAGGTTTGAGATTTCCTACTTTTCGGTAAATGAGGTACTCAAGGAGACCTTAAAGGAAGTCCTGGATATATACGCTCCAGATTTGGCGGAGAGACTCATGAAATGTGAAGGGGAAGAAGAGTTCAAAAGAAACCTGGAAGAGGCCTCCATTTTTGTATCCATTCAGGGCAAGTACGCAACTGAGAATTTTCCTCATGACAGAAGAAAGGTCGTTCATGTCATGAGGAATCTTTTCAGCAATGCACTGAAATACAGAAGAAGTAAGGTTCAGATCTCAGTTTCTGGTGATAGTGATCTTTTACTTTGTGTTGAAGACGACGGCCCGGGAATACCGAAGAAGAAAACTGAGAGCGTATTTAAGAGGTTTGCCCGTATAGGATTAAAAAATGAGGGATGTATCGAAGGATTAGGATTCGGTTTGAGTTGTGTCAAGGCTTTACTAGACAGTGTTAAAGGAGAGATAAAGATTCAAAGCGAAGAAGGTAGAGGGACGAAATTTCTGGTCCGTATACCTCCTCTAAAATAGGCATTTTAGGATAGATTTATGGGTGGAATATTAGTAAGGAAGGTGGAGAGAAGTTTGCTTCTTTCAGATATTCATGAGACTGCGCGCAGACTGAGTCCGTTTTGTAAGGTTCTCACAGTTGAGGGCGAGGAGATAAAGAGGGAGATTCGGAATTTATCTTCCTCTCTCTTTCCACCGGAAGATCTTGTTCTTGTCCTTGTTGATCCTCGAAAGGAGACATTGAAAGAGATAGAATCGAGCCTGTACGATTTAAGTAAAAAGATTTGGATAATTATCTGTGAAACTGAGCACTCCGATAAAGTAGCCAAAAAAGGTTATTTAGGGGAAGAGAGGGAAAGAAGGCTGAAAAAGAAGGTTCTCTCCTTCCTTAAAGGTTTTGGAAAGACTATGACGGATAAAGCCTTTAATCTATTCGCGCGGAATGTTACTGATGATGCCTTTGTGGAAAATGAGCTCCTAAAACTGGTAAACTACGTTGGAGAAAGAGAGCAGATAAGATCGAAAGACGTGGAAGAAATCACAATTCGCACAGAGGAAGCGACTCTATTTTCTCTTTTTGAGATCATAAAGGAGACGGATAAAAGAAAGATACTTAAGGTCTTGAATAACCTTTTTGACTGCGGGTTTCACCCCCTCCTGATCAATACCTATCTTGAAAGACTCGTGAGGCTCCTCATCCAGAGCAAAGAATTTGTGGATCTCCTAGAATCTTACTATTCAGAGGGGTCCTTCGTAAGGAAATTTTCGGATTTGAAAAACCTCTTTCCATTTGTGCCAGGGGAAAAAAAGAACTACTTTCCCTATCTTGCACCTAGATACGCGCTCAGCATAACTAATTGTGCAAAAAGGATCTCCCTTTCCAGACTCAAGGAGTTCTTTAAATCCTTGAGCGAATACGATTTTCTCATTAAAACGGGAACGAAATTTGAACGAACCAGGCTTGAAATGATTGTCCTGAGGATTATGGATGCTTAAGATAATCCTCTTTTTTCTGACAGTCCTGTCCACAACACTTGTGGGAGGTCCCTACTACAGTTTCGGCATAATGACAATCCTCCTTGCACATGAGATGGGCCACTTTTTTGTCAGCAGAAGATACGGAATTCCCGCGAGTTTACCGTATTTTATCCCCTTCCCCCTTTCTCCTTTCGGCACCTTCGGCGCAATAATAAAGATGCAAGGAATCATAATCAACAAGAAGGCACTTTTTGATATTGGCGTTGCGGGGCCTATTATGAGCTTTCTTACCTCTTTGCCATTTGCCGTGATCGGAATGAAGCTTTCAAAGGTACAAAAGATTGTGGAAGGTCAGGGGTTTATCAGACTCGGTGATCCTTACCTTTTTAAGATCATTCAGAAGTTTATCTATGGGGAGCTCCCCCCCAATTACGATATTGTCCTTCACCCTTTCGGATACGCGGGGTGGGTAGGCCTTTTTGTGACAGCCTTGAATCTTCTACCTGTTGGTCAACTGGATGGTGGACATGTTGTCTACGCCATATTTGGAGCAAAAAGCAGAATAGTTTACCTGGCCACCACTTTTTTTATGCTTTTCCTTTCACTTTTTTACAATCCAGGTTGGCTGGCCCTAGTTATTCTTCTTATTATCTTTGGTATGAAGCACCCAGAACCCTACGACATGGAAACGGAGATAGATGGAAAAAGGAAGATCCTTGCCCTAATCATTCTCCTAATTTTCATTCTCTCCTTTACGCCTTCACCTTTTCCCGAGCTTAACGTTATTCGGGAATTGAAGAAAGACGTATGAAAGGGATAGCCAAGAAGATAAAAACCATTCCAAAGTTTGTCCTTACGGGAGGGCCCTGCAGTGGAAAAACAAGCTCTATAGCGCACCTCGTTGAGAGGCTTTCTGACTACGGATTCACGGTCTTTGTGGTTCCTGAAACTGCCACCATTATAACCAATTGTGGGATTGACAGAAGAAGAATGAAGATGAGTTCCCAGATAGTAAAGTACGAAGAGGCCATCCTTGATCTCCAGCTCTTTTTAGAAGAAAGGGTTGAGAGGTCCGTATACGAGGTATTCTCGAAGTGCTCCCCAGTTGTGCTCCTAGACAGAGGAATAATGGATATAAAGGCTTTTATGCCGGAAGGATATGAAGAGGAGTTTGAAAAGATGCTTGAAAGGAGGAATTTGAACCAGCACAGTGTGAAAAGCAGGTACACAGGGGTTATACATCTTGTAACATGCGCGGATGGTAAGAGAGAGTACTACACGCTTGAGGGAAACAGTGCTAGGATAGAGAGTCCGGATGTTGCATGCATGTTGGATCGTAAGATAAGGCAGGCTTGGCTCGGTCATCCTAACATGTGCATCATAGGAAATGAGGAGGACTTTCAGGAAAAGATAAGAAGAACATTCATATCAATCTCGAAAATGCTGGGAATACCTGTCGTAAAAGGAATGACAAGGAAGTACATTGTAGAGAGCGTAGACTTCCGATCTTTCCCCGAACATGAAAAAATTGAAATAGAGGAGCATTATCTCCAGAAAAGAACGAGCAATGAGGAGATAATGTTAAAGAGAAGGGGACAGAGGGATGCTCAGCTTTACTTTGTTGTCAGGCGCAGCTTAGCGGAAGACGGTACATTACTAAGGGAGACTGAGAGGATGATAAGCGAGGAGGAGTATTTAAGATTGTTCAGAATGAGGGATAAAAGGACCGTCCCCGTAAGGAAAATTAGGTACTGCTTTTTCTGGGAGAACCAGTACCTGAAACTTGATCTGTATCTTAAACCACTTCCAAACCTTAAGGTTTTAAGTCTTGATTTGACCGAAGAAAGTGAATGTGTAAAGATACCGGATTTTTTGAAAATTGAGGAGGAGATCACTTTCAACGCCATGTACAGGGAAAGGAATATAGCTCTTAAGAAGCCACACCTCTTTTGATGAGGGTAAGTCCTTGAAAATGAACGGTCTCATATGTTATCAATTGTCATGCCCGTAGAGATTGATGGAAAAAAGATCGAAATAGAAAAACCTCTGAAAGTTCAAGAGCTTCTAAAAAAACTCTCTCTGAATTCGGAAGGCCACCTTGTTGTGGTAGATGGCAGACTTGTAACAGAAGATGAGATAGTTAGCAACGCAGAAAGCGTAAAAATTATAAGGGTGGTTTCCGGCGGTTGAAATGCAAACTCTGCAACGATAAAGCCGTAATAAAGCTAAAAGCTCACAACCTCTCCCTGTGCGCCTCTCATCTTTTAGCCTTCGTTGAAAGGAGAGTAAAAAATTCGATTGAAAAGTACGGCCTTTTCAAAAAGGATGATTCCCTACTTGTTGCTGTATCTGGAGGAAAGGACAGCCTCTCCCTCTGGCAAATACTTAAAAAAATGGGATACAAAGCTGATGGTCTCTACATACATCTTGGAATAGATGGGTATTCCGATCTTTCCCTTGATAAGGCTCTTTCTTTTGCAAAGAAATTGGAGGGCCGATTGTGGGTTGTATTTTTGAAGGAAATTATGAATCTTGGAATTTTGGATTTGGCCCGCACTCTAAGAAGGACTTATTGCTCTGCCTGTGGGGCGATAAAGAGATACATAATGAACAGAATATCAATAGAGAAGGGTTACACAGTTTTGGCTACTGGACATAATCTCGATGATGAGGCTTCTTCCCTTCTGGGAAACCTCCTCTATTGGAAGGAAGATTACCTTCGAAGGAAAAGCATAGTGCTCAAAAGTGAGGAAGGACATTTGGTAAAAAAGGTAAAACCGTTTTTTTTAGTTTCAGAAAGGGAGATAGCGGCATATGCTGTGATATCGCAGATAGACTACATTTACGAGGAATGTCCGCACTCACGCGGCGCAAAGACCCTTCTTTACAAGGAGATTTTAAACATGATAGAAGAGGATTCACCTGGAACTAAACTGAACTTTTTGAAGGGCTTTTTGAAAAGGTCGGGAAAGGTAGGGGAAGAAAAAAGGGATGAAAAACCTGTAAAATACTGCATCTCATGCAACTATCCCGCCTCTGGAGAAAAGTGTTTCTTCTGTTCACTTCTGGAAAGGGTTAATCCCTCCGGATCGATTGTCTACAGAGAGTACAGTTTTTTGCGATGAAGAGACTGGAAGACATATGTCAGATCATTTTCAACTTTTATGAGGCTTACACAGTCGCAGTCTACAAGAGGGAAGGCGACTTTTTAAGATGCATGTCTTTCCTCACACTTTCTAAGAACTTCTCCGGAAGTAGGTTGCTTCCAATCGATGAAACACTACCCGGCTGGGTGGTCAAACACAGAGAACCCCTTATAATACCCAATTTCGACAAAGAAACTGAAACGCTTGGGTATTATGAGAGGGATGAGGATATAAAATCCTTCATGGGTTATCCAGTTGAAGGGAACGGGGTTATATGCATCGACAGCAAAAAGAAGTACTCATTCACGGATAAAGAGAAGAAAAACTTAAAAAGCTTCGTCCCTTTAATTCTTCAGGAAATAGGTCAGGATGATAAAGGTTCGGATTTTGAGGAAAGGTTGAATGAGTTGAACACAAAACACTTCATATTCTCCATCTTCAAGGATCTTCTCTCAGGGAGGGTAACCATTCAGGAAGTCCTAAATGAGACTTTGAGGATTTCGGGTGCGGATATGTGTTTTATAGGAATGGAGGACAAAGGAAAACTGAAAATAAAGGATGCAGTGGGTCTCAAAGCAACTGAATGTTTGGCAAGGACCTGCCCAATTGGCGAAAGTATTGCCTCAAGCGTAATAGAATCGGGAAGTGAGCTTCTCCTTCCTTTCAATACTGGATACCTAAAGGAGAAACCCCTCATTTACCTTGGAGAGACATTTCAGGCAAGGCAATTCTTTGGTTTTCCCCTTTTCATAGATGATGTTGTGTTTGGAGTAGCAGGTTTTGCTTCCTTGGGAGACCATCCCCTTTCAGAGGAGTCCATCAGAACCTTAAGAGACATTTCGGTTATGCTTTCACTTTACTACTCTGCTTTATGGTCGAAGGAGTACCTAGAAAGGCTAAAGGGTCTTGATCCTTTGACTGGTGCTTTACAGTTTCATTATTTTCTCAGAATAGGAGAGGATTTGATAAAGAAGAAAACAAAGTTCGGTCTAATAATGGTGAAACTTCTCAAGCTTAACGTTTTCAATCGAGAAAAGGGGCTCGATTTTACCGACGACTTCATAAGAAGGGCTTATCATCTTATAAAACATACATCTGGGGAGGCATCCTTTGTTGCAAGAAAAGGAGGAGGCAGGTTTTACGTGATTTTGCCGAGAAGAGACCCGCAGGCTGTGAAGAATCTAGTCAGAATGATAGAGTACACCCTTTTTAAGGGTATCTACGAGAACTACGATGGAAAAACGAAGTTTTCAAAAAAAGAAGATGGAGTATATTCGAGGGTGGCTTTCTTTCCGGAAGATGGTGTAGAATTATGCACCCTTCTTGAAAAGACAGATGCATAGGGGGGAAGGATGGGTATAATTGAGAAGCTCTTAGGACTTTTTACCTCACATATGGCAATGGATTTGGGAACTGCAAATACTCTCATTTATTTGAAGGGCGAAGGGATAGTTCTTAATGAGCCATCCGTTGTCGCCGTTGACAACAGTGCGGGCCGTGTGATCGCGGTTGGAAGACAGGCAAAAGAGTACATTGGGAGGACCCCACCAAATATAAGTGCGGTAAGGCCTCTCAAAGACGGGGTAATTGCAGACTTCGATGTGGCAAGGGCGATGATTAAATATTTCCTGGAAAGGGTGAGAAAGGAGAAGAAGGTTTCCAGGCCAAAAATGGTAGTTGGTGTACCCTCAGGTATCACCCAGGTTGAGAAAAAGGCAGTTATAGATGCCTGTCTTCAGGTGGGAATAAGGAGTATATACCTTATTGAAGAGCCTATGGCAGCTGCAATAGGTTCAGATATGCCAATTGAACTTCCAAGAGGGAATATGATCGTAGACATTGGAGGAGGAACCACAGAGGTTGCGATAATAAGTCTTTCTGCTATCGCTTACAGCGAATCTTTAAGAGTGGCGGGAGATGAACTCGATGAATCCATAGTCCGGTATCTCCAGAGAAAGCACCAGTTGTCGATTGGTCTTATAGCTGCTGAAAAGCTCAAAATTGACCATGCTTCCCTCTATCCAACTTCCGACGAGGAGATAAACGTTGTGGGTAAGGACATTTTGACCGGCGCTCCAAGGAGCATAAAGATATCGAAAAGAGAGATTGCGGAAGCAATAGAAGAGCCTGTTTCAGCAATAATAGATGCTATAAGGAGGGCTCTGGAAAAACTTCCACCTGAGTTTGTCTCCGATCTAAATGAGTCTGGGATGGTCCTCACTGGAGGTGGGGCCCTTCTTAAAGGTTTGAAGGAAAGAATTGAGTTTGAGACAGGGATTACGGTTTCCGTATCGGATGACCCTCTCACCTCCGTGGTCATGGGAGCGGGGCGTGCCTTGGAGGATATGAAGAAGTACAAAAGAGTATTCATAAATTAACCTTTCCCAGTCTACTACGAACAGGCCTTTGCTTCTCTTGTGATTTTGGATTACCCTTTCTTTAAGGAAATCAAAGTTCGCTTATAACGAGCTCTTTAAGCTTCCTTCCACCGAGTCAAATGGTAGATTTTGTCACAGACTATGGGTGAGTTATTTTTGGAAGGATGGTGCCTCCTGAAGGAAAGATGCGGACCTTGCCTTGAGGTATTCGCCTTTTTGCCATGTCCAATGCCTCCTCCATTGTACTTGCATAAACAAAGCCCATCTTTCGGACCTCCTCTTCTTCCAATCCGTCGGTAACGTGGATAACTGTGAATCTTTCAGCTATTTCTTTGAAGTGAACTACCTGCATAACATAGGAGACACCGAGATTCTTAAGATGTTCGGGGATTCCCTTTTCAAGAAGTATTCTGTGCCATTGATCAGCGGTGAGGGGTTTTTCCATTTCTTCAAGAAGTGGACGAATGCCTCCCGGCTTTTTATGGGGAGCAACCCATATTATGATTCCTCCCCTTTTCGTCACATGCCGGGCAAGAAGCAATGCCTTGGTAGCCTGGACCCCTATTTCAAGAGGATGGGCTGAAATTATAGTTACTTCAGAAAGGCCATTTATTTTTACTTCCTGTAGCATTTCCGCATAGCTGGATGCGGCCACATGCTCAAAATAGGGATGACCGGCGAAAACTTTAATCAGTCTTTTTTTTTCATCCATTATAACGTCTACTTTGAACATGAGGTTGGCCATCTCCCCTATATCCCTTATGTCTTCGAAGAAAGGATTTCCCCTCAACATCCCGACCATGCTCCGTTTGTTCCTTAGAAAAACAATATGATGTTTTTCAGTTGTTCGGTAGGAGGTAACACCTGGCATAAGGATCTTATAGCCTCCTCCGTATCCAGATGAGGGATGGGGGGCGCATGTTCCTACGCCGATTACGAGATCAGCTTCGTGGACAATCTTATTTATCTCTACCGGAGTTCCTCTTCTGGTTTTTCCAATGAATACGTGCTCGCCAAACGGGTCATGAGAAAAAATAGCGCCCTTGAACCTTCCATAGATCGCTTCCCCGACCCTTTTCCTTAGATCCTCATCTGACGCTACTGGGTGCGTGCCGACTGCACAGACAAGCCTTATTCTTTTGTCTGGTACGCCCCCTTCGTTTAACCTTTCAATCAGATGGGGCAGAATGGTCTCACATGGAGTGTTTCGCTGGGAGTCATCAAACAGTATGGCCACTTCTGATGCGTATTTTGAGAGCTCTTCTAGCTTTCTCGATCTAATCGGATTATCAAGTGCTCTTCTTATTTCTTTGTCTTGGTCCTGACACGGCTCAGGTGGTGCTTTACCTTCTATCACCTCCACATCCCATTGGTCAGGGAGGGTGAAATACACCCTCCTGTCCTCATAGTTTATGTAGGATCTTTTTATCATTTTCCCTCCCTGGTGAGATATTTTTTAAGCTCGGCTCCTTCCTTCGGCACTTTCTGGATTATATCTTTCCAGCCCTCTTCGTAAGCGACCTTCAGAAACTTCTCCTTCTCGGGTGGGGGCAGTTCTATTACCTGTATACCGATTTTTTCAAGCTCTGGTCTTTCCTTTTTAGCAAGGTCCTGGAAAAGCTTGTGCGTTCTCTTTTCAGCTTCAATTGTTGCCTCGACGAGCAGATCCCTTAAGTGTTTGGGAAGTGAGGAAAAGACCCTCCTATTCATGATTAAAGGATTGGGAACCCTGTAAAACCCAGGCTCTACTATGTACTTTGTATGCTTTTCCCAGCCCCAATCCCTTATTCCGACTTCCGGCCAGCAATATCCATCCACAACACCCCTCTCCAGTGCAAGGAACACGTCCGTGGGAGGAATGACAACAGGGTTTCCGCCGAGACCTTTTATTGCCTGAAGGTACATAGGCGAAACCCTTATGTTTAAGCCCTTAAGATCTGCTGTCCGAATGGGTTTTTTTAAATACAGATAGAACTTTATGTCCAGTCCAAGCCTTCCAAGGTAAGTGATACCAAGTTTGTTCTCGTGAAGCTCGTTGATGAATTTGGTAGCTCCTCTTTGTCTCTCTTCTGGAGCAGAAAACTCTGACAGCTTAATAGCGTCCACCTCCGGTAGAATTGAGAGGTAATATGCGGTTGTTAAAAAAGCCATATCCACAATTCCCCTCTGAACTGCCTGAGCCTGGTCTGTACTTTTTATTGTTTCCGGTCCTCCAACGTAATTGATTTTCAGCTGTCCCGGGTATTTTTTAGAGACCATTTCTTCCACGAGCTCTGTGAAGATGAAAAAGGCCCTGTTATCCGTCGCATTTTTTGGCCAGGCCGTGACCGCTTTTAGAGTTATACCTTGGCCCCAAACAGAAAAGATTGGCCAAAGAATCAAAAGAAGAACTACCAAAGGGGAAATCTTTTTAAACATGGCTTTACACCTCCTTTTTATTAATTTCTCCCCTCTCATTTCATAATGGAGGGGAGATAAGTTGCAATTTTGGGAACGAGAATGACAAACGTCAAACATAGGTAGTCCACTAGCGCGAAAGGAATAGCTGCCTTCCATATGTCCGCCATCGTGATCTCTTTAGGACTCACACCTCTCATTACAAAGAGAGTTACTCCGAAGGGTGGGGTAAGTAAACCAGTTTCCATGTTTATGAGCATGAGGACACAGAACCAGAGAGGATCAAATCCAAGGGCCTGAGCAACAGGCATAAATATTGGAACCGTAATCATCATCATCGCAACAGTTTCCATGAAGCAACCGAGTATGACGATGGTAACCATCATAGCGATTAGAACCGTGTAAGGGGAAACCTGCATCTGCGTGACAAATTCGATCAATTTTGATGCGGTACCAGTAAAAGCTAGAATTGCACTGTAAGTGTCAGAAACGATAATTATCATAAAAATCATAGTCGTTATCTTGGCCGAGTCGGAAATCGATCTTTTAAGGACCCGAGAGTCCATCTTCCCGTATATAGCAGCAAGGAAAAAGGAGCCAAGAACACCTGTTGCGGCCGCCTCCGTAGGTGTGGCGACTCCCAAAAAAATGAGCCCTATGACCATAAAAACTATGAAACCGAGTGGGACCAAATATTTAAAAGTGAGTTTGATCTTTTCCGAAAAATGCACTTTCTCAACATCGTAGCTCGGTGCCTCGTGGGGTTTTAGATGGACGAAAAGAAGTACGTACAAAAGATAAAGTGCGGACATAAAAATCCCGGGAATTATCCCTGCTATTAGCAACTTCCCAACATCTACCTTAGCGAGACTGGCAAGAACGACTGTAAGCGCATTTGGAGGTATGAGAGCATCAACGGTTCCGATCCCCATAATTGGCCCTAAACTCATACGCTTACTGTAGCCCCTTTTCAGCATTTCCGGAAGCAATGTTGTTCCCAGAAGAGCACAAGTGGCAATAGTCGAACCACTTAGAGCGCCGATGATTATGCCCATGAGAATGGCTAGTATGGATAGTCTGCCCTTGATTTTCCCTAGCCATTTGTCAAGGACGTTTATAGCGTCAAATCCAAGTCCGCTGTGGAATATAATGGAACCCATGAGGACAAACAGTGGCACAGGAACGAGTGCAAAAGTAGTAATCGATGTAAAAACACCAGCAACTAGGCCCATTATCCCGTTTACTCCGCCCATTAAAAGGTAAGCTGCTACAAGATTCACAATTAGGAAGGAGAATGCGACAGGTACGCCGAGAAGAAAAAGGAAAACAAGAGAGGAAAAAAGGATTACTAGCGTATGGTACCACTCCACAGGCTTTTCACTTCCTTAAAGAAGAGTCTTAAAAATTGCACAGTCAAAAAGAAAGAACCGAATGGGATAACCGAAAAAAGTATCCACTTCGGTACTGTGTACGTCCTCACATCCGTCACTTTTAAGGAAAGACACTCAAAGAAATAAAAAGAACTGAAAAGGGTCAAAATCCCCATGAAGAAAGAGCAAAGAAAGTTGATCAAAAGGTCAACAATCACCTTTTTTTTACCCTTCAGACTCCCGTAAATTAAGTCAATGGAGATATGCCCACCTTCCCTCAAAAGGTAAGAAGCAGAAAGAAAGACAATCCACAAAAGGGAATATTCTGTTGCCTGTACCACCCATAGTGGCGGTGACTTGAGAAAGTACCTCATGAAAACATTGTAGCAGACAGAAATGGCAATAAAAGCCACGATTGCGCAAGAGAAATAGAAGAAGAAATTCAAAATCCTGTCGAAAAGTCCCTTCGCGTGGCGATCAGAAGGCATACTTCAAAATGTCCTCCCTCGACGTATCTATGTGGGCTATTAGGGCTTCGTCTACCTTATCATTCCTACCGTTCTCTATAGCGTCCACGATTCTTTTGTGCCCTTCTATTGCTCTCTCCACGTTGTCCTTAAGGTATATACTTTCTATCCTATACCTCAACATATGTCGTCTTAAGGTCATTGCAAGCTCAAGAAGTCTTTTACTCCCACTGAGTCTCGCTATTGTTTCGTGAAATTTAGCATCCAAATTGATGAAAGATCTGATATCACCCTTTTTGAGTTTTATTTCGGAGAGCTCTATGTTTTTTTTAAGCTCAGAAATGAGCTTCTCCCTATTCCTATCTATTGCCCACCTTAATCCGAGACCCTCCACAACTTTTCTCAATTCGCATATTTCGTAAACTTCCTCCTTACTCATTGGCTTTACAATGTACCCGCTTCTTGGCTTTGAAATAAGCAGTCCTTCATGCTCGAGTGCGTGAAGTGCTTCCCTTACGGGTGTCCTTGAGACCCCTATTTTTTTTGCGATTTTTTCCTCGTAGATCCTTTCTCCCTGGGCAAGCTCTCCCTTAAGTATCATCTCTCTTATCTTTTTGTAAACCTTCCTTCTAATCGATTCCGTGTCCGTGATGCTAAACCTTTTCATGTCTTTTAGCTAGGTAAATGAGCCTTTCCCATTCTATGTCCACTTCCTGTTGGATTTTTTCTATTTCATCTTCACTGAGGTGGGAAAATCTACCCTGGATTGAGAGGTAATCCCTAACCGGAAGTCCCTTCGGAACCTTTGTGATTCTGTAGATTTCCCCGTTTATAACCTCGTACAAGGGGAAGACCTTCGTTTCGAAGGCAAGCATAGCAATAACTCCTGTTAGTTCCTCCTTCATCTTCCATCCTGTAGGGCAGGGTGTCAGAACATGTATGAATTTTGTTCCTTGAAACTCCTTTGCCCTTTTTACCTTTTCCATGAGGTCCTGAGGATAACCAATCGTGGCTGTGGCAGCATAGGGAACCGAATGAGCAACGATTATTTCCATAAGCCTCTTCTTTTTCTCTACCTTTCCTTTCGGTGTAGTTACTGTCCAGGACAAGGGAGGAGTTGAGGAGCTCGCCTGTATTCCAGTGTTCATGTAGGCTTCATTGTCAAGGCAAACATAGATAAAATCTTCATTTCTTTCAGCAGCGCCTGAGAGAGACTGTAAGCCTATATCGTAAGTTCCGCCATCACCGGCAAATGCGAGAACTGTTACGTCAGTCTCCTTTCTTATCTTTAGAGCGCGGGAAATGCCAGCGGCAGTTGGTGCTGCAATTGCAAAGGCGGAGTGAAATGCAGGTACTTCCAGTGCGGAAAAGGGATACGTGCCACTTATTACTGCCTCGCACGATGGTACAATCACAGCTATTGCCTTTCTCCCGACGGCGCGGAGAACGAGTCTCATGGCTATGGCCAAACCGCACCCCGGGCATGCGTAATGTCCTTTTCTTAAAATCTCATCCTGTGTATCCATTTTGGTACATCCCAAGGTTTTTTTGCCCTAAGAACGGAGAGTGTTATTTTCTCAAATTTTTCAGGGGGCAGATCCTCCCCGCAGAGCCCTCCAATAAAACCGTAAATCTCCGGCCTATTCTTTAGGTTGTACATTGAAGCCTTAAGCTCGTCGCAGAATATCCCTCCCTTTCCACTTGAAACGTTTCTATCTATAACGATCACTTTTTCAAGAGTCCCCAAATATCTTGCCACCTCATTGTAGGGGAATGGTCTAAAAAGCTTTATTTTTAAAAGCCCTGCTTTTATTCCTTTACTCCTTAAAGTCCTAACCGCAATCCTCGCACAAGACGTCATGGAACCTGCTGTTACTATCCCTATTTCTGCATCAGCGAGTTCTAATGGCTCAACGACTCCATACGATCTTCCGAAAAGCTCGCCAAATTCTTTGTCCGCCTCAATTAGCAACCTTCTGGCTTTTAAAGTGTCGTCAAATTGCCTCTTTTTAAACCGGGTATAGTTAGGAGGATCAACAACATTCTGCAAAAAAGCAGGATTTGAAAGATCGAATCTGTTTGGCAGATTCCTTTTCGGTAGGTACTGATCGATGAGTGTTTGTTCCGGAATCTCAACAGGTTCTATGAAATGGGAAGTGTAAAACCCATCTATTATAACCATTACAGGAAGAAATATGGTTTCCGAGACCTTGTAAGCCATAATCACCGTATCTAGTGCCTCTTGGCCGTCCTCACAGTAGAGCTGTATCCATCCAGTATCCCTCTGAGAGAGGGTATCGGTTTGATCAGTTCCAAAGGCCCACGGAGCAGAAACGACCCTGTTTACACACGCCATTACAATTGGAACCCTGCAACCTGATGCAAAATGGAGCATCTCGTGCATGTACGCTATTCCCTGGGAAGAACTGGCGGTAAATACTCTCACGCCGGCAAGGGACGCGGATATGCAGGCAGCCATTGCGGAGTGCTCAGATTCCGCTCTCATCATCTGGCCGCACATTTTTCCCTCCGAGATCATCTCAGCTATCTTTTCATAAATTGGTGTCTGAGGAGTAATGGGATAAGCGGCAACAAAATCGACCTTTGAGAGTCTCACAGCCTCTGCTATGGCGTGATTACCTGATAAAAGCTCCGCCATCTTTTTCTACCATTTCTATTACATTTGAGGGACACGTTTTTGCACATACTCCGCAGGACTTGCAGTAATCTTCGTCCACCTCGTATAGCCCATCTGCTTTTCTCCTTATAGAGACATCTGGGCATAGATAGAAGCAAAGATTACACCTCATACACTGTCCACATGAGAGGCATCTATCCGATTCCTTTTCCGCCTCTTCCTTTGTATAGGTGTATCCGATCTCGCGAAAATCCTTTAATCTCTCAAGAGGTTCCTCTTTTTTTGCATCTACCCTGGGGATCTTTTCATGAGGTAGCGTGTTAAGGTCAGAAAATCCTACCACCTTCCTAGTCTCCTTTTTCTCGAGCTTCAAGTATTTTTTAAATGACAGAAACCCTTTGCTTCCCACATAGAGCTCATCTAGTGGCAAATCGAGGCGTTTTGCATCCATATCTATGCATATGGCCGCTCTTTTTCCGGAGGATGATGCCAAAGAAACAGTGGCTTTCTGTCCAATGATGTCACCTCCCGCATAGATCCTTTCGATTTTAGTTCTTCCTCTATGGTCAACCAGAATATACCCCTCCTCTTCCGCAATCTCCCTAAGTTTACTTGCCTCCAGAGGCTTCTGTCCTATACAAACAACCGCCATATCTGCGGCCTCCTCCCTTTTTTCATTTAGGGGAATGAACAGGAACTTTCCAGTTTTTTCATCCTTTTTAACCTCAGTCCTTTGAAAAATTACCGCTTCAATCCTCTTTTTTCCTTCAAAATAAAGGGGCAGATACCCGCAGATTAAATCTATCCCTTCTTCGAGGGCCTCCGCGACGTTTTCTCTTAATGCAGGTAGGTCTTCCACTTTCTCAGGTGCAAAGATACTTACCTTTGCATCGGGCTTAAGTCTTCTTATCGTTCTTGCCACGTCCATTGCAACATCCCCACCGCCGATAACTATTGCTCTTCTTATTTCATCCTCAATCGACTTTACTTCCTTTAGGAATTGAACTCCGTAGTAAACCCCCTTTTTATTTTCACCTGCAACTTGTAGCCTTTTCGATTCTCCCATGCCTGGAGCGAGAAACACATAGTCAAAGGACCCAAGAAGGGAGAAAATATTATCTCCCGTCAGTTCAAAATTTAGTCTTATTTGAGGTTTGAGGGCTAAAAGAACATGTAGATCCCTCCGAAGTACATTTTTTGGTAGTCTGTACGGAGGAATGCCGAATAGTAGAAGACCACCCACATCACTTTCCTTCTCGAATATGGTGACCTTGTGTCCTAGTCTCAAAAGAAAGTAAGCACAGGAAAGACCTGCCGGACCAGAGCCAACTATTGCCACTTTTTTTGGGCTTCTGTTTTCAGATACAGGAACTTCGTAGAAGGGGTAATCTCCCAAAAACCTCTCGAGGGCCCTAACAGAGACCGATGAATCAAGTTCTCTTCTATTACAGGCGTCCTCACAGGGGTGGTGGCAGACCCTGCCGGATATTCCAGGAAAGGGATTCTCTAGGAGGATCTCCTCTTTTGCTCTTTTTAGATCTTTTTCCTTCATATGGAAGATGAAGAGAGGAATATCTGTATTAAGTGGGCAGGATTCCCTGCACGGACTGGTAGCTTCCTTGTATAGAGGCTTCAGATTTCCCCAAAGCCCTGTCTTATGTGCACTTGTGGGGGTTTTTGATACAGGCATTATCTCATCAAAAAGTCCGTGCTTCTTCATAAGCTCTTCTCAATGCTCTCAGATTTTCATCCAACTTTGAAGGCACGTATTCTCTTACTGCCTTCTCAAGATAGTTGAGTGACAGAATCTCGCTGATTCGGGCGTAGGCCCCGAGCATGGCTGTATTTATTATGTTACCGAGTCTACATTCCCTTGCTATCTTTTGGGCATCAACGTATGCCACTTTAAATGGTCCTTCAACCTTAAAAGGCCTGTCAGCGTTTATGAGTACTAATCCTCCGTTCTTAAGGTTCTCTGTTAGCGGTTCTTCAGGGAGGAGGTCGGCTGCCATTACAATTAGATGGTCGGCTTTTTTTATCTCACATTTGAGCAATATCTTACTGGAGTTGACTCTTAAAAAACTCTTTACCGGTGCCCCCCTTCTTTCCCCACCAAAAAGCGAAAAGCACTGAGGATAAAATCCGCTGAGGAAAAAAGCTTTTGCCAGCATCTGCGCGGCTACGACAACGCCATTACCGCCCCTTCCAGTGAACTTTATTTCTATCACTTGTATACTGTACCCCAGTTGCACATAACTGTCAATTAAAAAATCTAAAATCACCTTTATCAAATACAGGACAAATTGGACCTGGCCTTTTTGAGATGTTATATGGTATAAAAATCTTATACCATGGACCTTTATGTTCTTATTGATTCCGCTTTTTTTGGAAGAGGAGTATTTGGTGTCTTTTCACGTTCAGATCTGGCTTATGGACATGCAAGTAAAATCCAGGACCTGTTCTGCCAATGGGAGATAAAGAGGGTTGAGCTTTGTGGGGAAAGATTAGAAGACGATTTTGTTTATGTTGCCTATCACTATTATGAACTTTACGACTGTTACACTTTCGACGGTGTGTACGCAAACGCGGAAGACGCGCGCGAAGCGGTGGGAAGAAAAGGTCTTGTTGTTGAATTCAGGGTCGATTCACCAGATCACAAAAAACTGGTCTCTCATCGTTGATTATCTAGGTCTTCCTTCTCTATTTTGTATTTCTTCATCTTGTACCTCAACATCCTCTCGCTCAAACCGAGGAAAGAGGCTGCTTTTGTACGGATCCAATTGTTTTTTTCGAGAGCTTCCAGAATCATGCTCTTTTCTATGGACTCGATCATACCCCTCATGGATAAACTCTCACTTTCCCTTTGGCCGGAGGGGATGCCAGCTATATCCTCTGTGGTTATGTATTCCCCTCTTGCAAGAACTACAGCCCGCTCTATGATATTCTCCAGTTCTCTCACATTTCCAGGATAGTCGTATTTTATCAACAGATCCCTCGCTTCCTTCGTTATTCCTTTTATCTCCTTTTTGTGTCTGAGACTGTACTTCTTTATAAAATGGTCAATTAAGAGCGGGATGTCCTCCTTCCTCTCTCTTAAGGGTGGTATGAATATCCTCAGTACGTTTAGCCTGTAGTAAAGATCCTCGCGAAACATACCTTTTTTTACCAGTTCATCAAGCCTCCTGTTTGTCGCAGCCACGATTCTCACGTCTACCTTCACAGGTTTGAGACCCCCCAAACGCTCGAACTCTTTTTCCTGGATTACCCTTAAGAGTTTGGCCTGAACGGAGAGAGGAACCTCTCCTATCTCGTCCAGAAAAATTGTTCCTCCATCTGCGATTTCAAACTTTCCGGGCTTTCTCTGATAAGCGCCAGTAAAGGCACCCTTTTCGTACCCGAAAAGCTCACTCTCAAGGAGAGTCTCAGGTATAGCGGCGCAGTTGACTTTTACAAGGGGAAATTCTCGTCTGGCGCTATACGCGTGGATTAAGTTAGCTACGATCTCTTTACCCACCCCGCTTTCCCCTTCTATGACACATGTGGAGTCGGTTTTTGCCACTCTAACTATAAGACTCGCAACTTCCTGCATTTTTTCACTTGCAAAGATAAAATCCTCCGATTTTAGCCTCTCTTTGAGTGTCTCCTTCAGGATCTTATTTTCCGAAAGTAAGGTCCTCTTGTTT
Organism: uncultured bacterium; assembly: GCA_938084905.1. Lineage (GTDB taxonomy): Bacteria > Desulfobacterota > Syntrophorhabdia > Syntrophorhabdales > JANXAF01 > CALKEQ01. The sequence continues at coordinate 55,211 of CALKEQ010000001.1, read as the reverse complement.
TTTATCTTTTTTAGCCGTATCAGAAGGTCTTCGAAACTTATAGGCTTGGTCAAATAGTCCTCAGCTCCCGATTTTAACGCGTCTATTGCAGTTTCTATGCTTCCATAAGCGGTTATGATTATGATGTCTACTTCTGGATCCCTTTTTTTCATTTCTCTGAGTAAACTTACTCCGTCCATATCGGGCAGCTTAAGGTCTAGAATACAGATATCTATGGGTCTCTTTTCCATGATCTCAAGAGCGCACTTTGAGTTCTCCGCCTCGTAAACAGAATAACCTTCCTTTCTTAGCAATTCGGAGAGGAGTTCCCTCTGAAACTTCTCATCCTCGACTACAAGTATGTTGAGATCTGTCATTTCTTTTCTCTCTTTTTTGGAATTGTGATTCTCACGATTGTTCCCTTTCCTGGTTTGCTCTCAACATCTATCTTCCCATCATGGTCTTTCACGATCATATAGGAAATCGGAAGCCCCAATCCAACTCCCCTCTGCTTGGTTGTGTAATGGTATTCAAATATCCTTTCGATCTCACCTTCCTTTATACCTGATCCATTATCCTCTACAGAGATCCTTACCTTCTCATCAAATTCCTCAGCTTCGACTTTGACCTGCCCCTCACCATCAATTGCCTCAATACCATTAAGGACTATGTTGAAGAGAGCCTGCTTCAATTTTTCCTTATAACCAGTTACGTTTATCTCAGGATTTACCAGATTTAGAAGTCTTACCCCCTTACTTTCCGCTTTTTCCTTTAAGATCGTGAAAATCTCGTCAAGCATGCCATTTAAATTAATCTGTTCGTATTGGGGTTCTGGCCTGGAAAGCAAAAGAAAGTCTTCTACTATCCGGTTTATCCTTGTTATCTCCTTTCCAACAACGTTCAAAAATTGCTCATACTCCTCCTTCCGCGAATCAGCTGGAACAAAATCCCTTTTCAACCTTTGCAGAGAAAGTGATATTGCGTTTAGGGGGTTTCGGATTTCGTGAGCCATACTTGATGACAGCATACCAAGTGAGAGAAGTCTCTCATTCTTAGCCATCTCTCTCTCAAATTGTACCATTCTTTTTTCCAGCTTTCTTTCCACGAGGAAAACTGTGTATCCGGTAAGTGCACCAAAGGTGATCAAAAGTAATAGAGTAAAAAGAAGGTAGAGAATCGTCCTTTGAAGAACCTCGTCTAGTAAGCTTCTAGAAAGAAGCACTTCCAAATAGTAGCCTGGAAGGTATCTACTGTCCATCATTTTTTTGAATCTGAAATAGTTTCCGTTCGGATTTTGGGACATATAGTACGGATTTCCATCTGGGTCGTAGACGTTGATTCCAACGAGCTTCAATCTTTCCTTTTCTTGTTCTCCTATCTCTCTAAGAACGTACTTTCTTTTTAAGTCCTTCATCTGTTCTTTTGTGAATGTAACTATAACTGCCCCATCATTTAGACGAAGTCCAAAAGTAAGATTCTCACCGCCTTGTGAGCGAGGTTTTGTTATTATCCTTTCTTTTCCGGAAAGAAGGGAACGAAGCAATTTTTGATCTTCTTGGATTAATCCTCTTTTGTCCACCAAATTCCCTTTCTTGTCGAAGATGGCATATCCCAAAGGAGAAATTTCCTTCAAACTTTTTTCAGGTGAAACCAGAATCCTTTCAACAAGATCCTCAATAACTTCATCTTCGTATGTTATGGCCGTAAGGAAACCTGGCGTCACATCAAATACCGACCGGTCAGCAAGATCGAGGTATTCAAGATTTATATCTATTTCCCTTTTTAAATGTCCATAGGCAAGCTCAGCCTCCTTTTCTAAAAGTGACCACATGTTTCTTTTAATGACCGATACCTGGAAATATCCTGTTAGTCCGATGATGATGAAAAAAATTCCGAAAACCGAGGAGAGGTACACAAGCCTCTTTTTATTGATCACGGCATTTCCACTCCAGGAATCTTTTCATCCTTTTTCTCTCCTTTCTCCAGTAATCGTCCAGTCGCCTTTTTTGTTCGTCACTCAGAACTTCTCTCAACTCTTCCCGATACTTCTCTATGAGAAAAAAAGTTCTCATTTTTAGATCCTCAATTTCCTTTCTTATTCTAATTACCTTTTCAGGGTCAGGATGTTCTTTTTTTGCCTCACTCAGAAGCTCTAGCCTTTTTTTCAGAATTTCTTCCCGAGTTGCAAGAATCTCCTCCATGTACTTCTTTCTTATCTGATCAGCTTTTATTTTCTGTTCCAAATCAAAATTGAGCTCCCTCTCGAGGTCTTCGAATTTTTCCTTCGCGAAAAGAGGGCCCCAAAGGGAAAAGAAAAAGGGGATAAGAAGAAGATAAATTACTCTTTTTGGGGAACCCATTTTTCTCGAACTTCTCCCCTGCTAAAAAATCTTCTAACGCGGATAACCCGCAAAAAAAGCATAGAGGATTCTAGTCTCCTTTTTTACCTGCAACCACAGAAAATACGGTAGGGAGGGATACCTCTTTTTAGCTGATTAGGACTCAGAACCTTCCTCTCTTCAAGTCTCCGTTCTAGGATCTTTTCAGAGAGTTTCTCAAGTAAAGAGCTCAGTTCTTTTTGCTTTGATTTGATCTTTTCTTCAGTGGCATTTGGATCCCTGTAAAGCTGGTTGAGTTCAAGGCGCCTAAGAAAGATCTCCCTCCTTAGATCTTCTGTCTCACTTCTGAACTTTTCTCTTATCTGGTAAAGCCTTTCAGCCTGTTCTTTAGACAGATCCTGGTATAGGGGAAGCCCAAAACCGAATGCTGGACATTTTGCAAAAGCCGCGTGTGTTCCAATAAGTAGAAGTGCAAATGACATAAAGACGATAAGGATTCTTCGCCTCATTTTAACCTCCTTTTTTTTTCTTTTCTATAGCAAGGGCCATGCCATAAAAAAAACAAAGGTGAAAGATGGGGTTTAAGATGAGATTAGGTAAATTTTGTCGAAGTAGTAATGAAGAGGTCGACATTTTTGTCGACTTTTTTTAAAATTTTATTTGTGAGGGTAGGGGTCTTCTTCCATCCACACTTTTCTGAGCATGACTGGCCAGTAATAGGGAGAAAGTACGAAAATTTCGCAGAAATCTTAAAAGGGCTCTCCCACGAAAAGAACGTAGTTATAGTAGAACCACCTGAAGCAGAAGAGGATCTTATTCTTCTCGTACATGACCGTTCTTACCTGGATTCTCTAAAAAAAGCCTGGTTTTACAGAGGTGCTTCTCTTTCTGTATCTGGAACGCACATGGCTCTAAAAATGATAAAGGAGGGGATAATAGATCGGGCTTTTGTCTTTTCCTGTGCGGCAGGACACCATGCTGAAAGGGGCTCCGGCTGGGGAGGTACCTACCTCTCATGTTGTGGTCCGGCGATTTACTCTTACTGGAAGAAGTACGGTCGTGAAAGATTTGCCATACTTGATACTGATAGCCACCATGGAAATGGAACAAGAGAGATATTTAGAAACGAAAAGGATGTCCTTCACGTTTGCTTCTGTTCCTTAAACAAGGTGGATGGAGAAAAGATCGACGTAGATGTTGGTTTGACGACAACTGACGAGAAATATCTAGAGCTTATAGATCATGAGTTCTATCCAAGGTTCAAGAATTTTAAACCCTATCTTCTCTTTCACAACTTTGGACACGACACGTGCAGGGGGGACTATGGGGATAGGGGATTATCGGAGGATTTTTTCTTGAAATTGGCTCGAAAGGTAAAGGGTTTTACAGAAGAAGTCTGCGGAGGAAGGTACATCATTATAACCCATGGCGGAAAAAGGAAAGATGTGGCTGAATACATATTCCCGGAGATAATAAGAATTCTCGCCGAATAAGTTGGAAAAGGTTCAGATTTTCTGCACATCAAGAAAGGTAATGCACATGCTTCCATCTTCCCTATTCCAGCATATGGAAGGTTTCCTTTTTGTTGGATCGTAGGTCACTCTGTAATATTTCTTATCAAGGGATACTCTCTCTCCCTTTGTCAGATAAAATTGGGCTTTCCGAATATCCTCTATCACGTCCTCAAAAGGAAAAAGAAGAGTGCCGAATGCCTCGGAAATCATTTCATCTGCTGAAACCAAAGTGGTTTTGTCACCTTCCTTTTTCAAGATCATGAGAGTAGTGGAAAAAGAATCGAGTATTTCTGCGTAGAACTGAGAGGGATCCATTCTCAGTGTGGCATAACCGCTGAAAGAGAAGAGGCGCGAGGAAATATCTAACTCACAGTAGGCTCTTACAGTTTGTGCGGTCTCTGGCCAACTGAATCTATAAGCAGCGGAAGAACAGGAAAAGGAGAGGAGTGAAAGGAGTATAAGAAAAAGGTTTTTTTTCATCTGACGGAGGGGTCCATTTTTCTCTCAATTTTTCTTTTGAGCTCCAAAAGCTTTTTTTCCACTTCCCTTCTCTTTTCCTCTTTTTTTTCAGCCTTTATTGATTTTTCAAAGTACTCAACTGCCTTCTGGTATTCACCGATCGCTTCGTAAATGTCTCCGAGGTGCTCACAGATCGTTGGGTCGTCCGGAATGAGTTCATAAGCTCTAAGTAGCTGTTCAAGAGCCTCCTTTAGTTTTCCTTTTCGGAAATAGACCCACCCAAGGCTATCTATTATATGGCCTGCGTTTGGCTTTTTAGAAAGGGCCTTTTTTATCATTTCTTCGGCTTCATCAAGGTTCATGTTCTTTTCTGCCCACGTATAACCTATGAAGTTTAATGCCTCAGGATGTTCAGGGTCCTGATCGAGGATTCTTTGCATGTATTTTATTGCTTCGTCCGTATTTCCCGCCCTTTCATGGAGCATGCCAATACTGTAAAGGGTGTCCAGGTTCTGAGGATCTATTCTTAGAGCCTCTTCTAGCATCTCTATTCCAGACTTAAGATCACCCTTTTCCTCGTAAAGGACTGAAAGGAGAACGTATACATCCTTCTTATCTTTCACCTTATCTAGAAAGGATTTGAGCCTTTCGATCCCTTCATCAACGAGATCGGCCTTTACGAAAAGAAATGTTAAGTTCCTCAGGACTATTGGGAATTCGGCCGAGTCTACAGGTACCTTTAAAAATTCGTCTATGGCGTTTCTGAAAAGACCTTTTTCTTTCAATGCAAAGCCCAAGTACGTCCTGACAGTGCTGTTATTTGGATCAGATGCGAGGTAAAGATTAAACTCCCTGATTGCGTCATCGAAATTTCCCATCTCCATCTTTAGGAGACCAATTTTCACCCTTATGGAAAGATCCTTTTCATCCATCTTAGATAACTTTTCAAATTCTGAGATGGCTCTTTCGTACTCCTTTTCCCTCACGTATATATTCGCAATCCTAGACCTTGCCGTTCTATTTGCGGGGTTTAAAAGTAAGATCTTCTCGTATATCTCCTTTGCCTTTCTTATCTCACCTTCCATCTCATAAACAGTTGCAAGGTCGAAAAGGGCAATTTCAAAATTGGGCCTCACCTCCAAAACCTTAAAAAAATATTTCTTTGCAGTTTCATAATCCTTCATCTCTGCCCCTATCCGACCGAGATAGTAAAGGGCTATAAGATTTTCAGGGTCGGAGCTCAGAATCTTCTGATATATTTCTCTCGCCCTTTCAAAATTACCTTCCATCAAAAAGATGGAAGCAAGGTGAATGTAACATTCAGTATCCTCTTCAAGGGCCTCTACACATTTTAGGTAAGTCCTTTTTGCACTTTCATTGTCTCCTTTGGCCGCGTAAAGACCTCCAAGGATAAGGTATGCTGCTCTGTTTTTTGGATTTATCTCTATAGCCTCCAGTAAGACCTCCTCCGCCTTCTCCAACTGGCCTGTGCGGAGAAAAAGATTTGCAAGTTCAGTCCTCAAAGTGGAGGAAGAAGGGTCAAATTTAAGAGCATTCTCCATCTCGTAAATTGCATCAAAAAGGAGGCCACGGGCCATCTTGTCCATGCCCCTTAAGTAATAGTAGATGGCCTGTGAGAAATCAGAGGAGTGAGAGAGAAGCGGCAGGACTAAAAATACGATGAGAAAAAGTCTTTTCATTTGAGATCATAATACCACATATGTGGAGAGGCTTAAAGACCAAATTTAAGCTCCAGTTAAATGTGCTAAATTTTTTCAATCCTTACGGCAGCAACCTTAAACTCTGGAATCTTCGATATAGGATCGAGAGCGTCGTTGGTCAGTATGTTTGCTGAAGCCTCCGCATAATGAAATGGGATAAAGACTGAGCCTTCAAATACTCGTTCACTCCTTTTGGCCCTAAGAGTAATTTCTCCTCTTCTGGAAATGACCTTTACCATCTCCCCATCCTTTACATTGAGTCTTTTGAGATCCTTGTCACTAATCTCAACAAATGGCTCTGGAGCGAAGAGTTCAAGGGAAGAGACCTTTCTTGTCATTGAACCAGTGTGGTAGTGAAACATGATTCTACCCGTTGAAAGCAAAAATGGATATTCTTCATCAGGCAACTCATTAGGCGGGATAAAGTCAACGGGATGAAATTTACCCTTCCCTCTTGCGAAAACATCCTTATGCAGGTACTTTGTTCCAGGGTGATTAACATCTGGACAGGGCCACTGAATCCTCTCTCCAGACTTTATCCTCTCATACGTTATTCCTCGGTACGATGGGACTACCCTGTTTATCTCATCGAGGACATCCTTCGATGAACTGATCCGGATTTCCCCTCCCATGGCTCTCCAAAGAAGAGAGATAATTTCCAGATCTGTTTTTGAGCCGTAGAGTGGTTCAAAAGCGGGTCTTACAGGCAATACTCTCCTCTCAGTGTTCGTGAATGTACCCTCTTTTTCCGCAAAGGAAGCGGACGGTAAAACGAGATCAGCACATTTTGCGGTCTCTGTCATAAACATGTCTTGAACTACGAGGAATTCAAGATTTTTTAAAGCCTTCTCAACGTGAGGGATATTCGGATCCGTAAGGAGGGGATTCTCACCAACTACGTACATGGCTTTTACTTTCCCCTCTATAGCAGCCTCCATCATTTCAACAACTGTAAGTCCTGCCTTTTCTGGAAGAGGCACTCCGTAAAAATCCTCAAACCTTTTCCTTGCTTGAGCATCTTCCACTCTTGCATAACCAGGCAAGAAAGACGGGAGGCAACCCATATCGCATGCACCCTGAACGTTGTTCTGACCTCTTAGAGGATTTACACCCGAAAACTCCTTTCCCACATTTCCCGTGATCATAGCGAGATTGGCAAGGGACAGTACATTGTCCGTTCCAGTTATATGCTGGGTTATTCCCATTGCGTAGACTATGGAGCCATTCTTCGCCGTTGCAAAGATCCTTGCCGCTTCGATCAGCTTTTCCCTCGGGATACCAGTTATTTCCTCAACCTTCTCAGGAGTGAATTTTTCTATAATTGGGATTATCGTCTCGAAGCCTTCTGTCCTCTCTTCTATAAATTTTTTGTTGTGAAGCCCCTCTTTAAGTATTACATGCATCATCCCATTTATCCATGCCACATCGGTCCCGTTTCTGGGCTGAAGGTAGATATTTGCGTATTTGGCGAGCTCGATCTCCCTTGGATCGACAACAATGAGCTTGGCACCATGTAAAAGTACGGCCCTTTTTATGAATGTGGCGGTAACAGGGTGGGTCTCAGTTGTATTTGAGCCTGTAAGGAGAATACAATCCGCATACTCAAGTTCCTCTAAAGAGTTTGTCATTGCCCCTGAACCAAAAGCCGCCGCAAGACCTGCGACGGTCGGTGCATGTCAAAGTCTGGCACAGTGGTCAATGTTATTAGTTCCCAGGACAACCCTCGTAAACTTCTGAAGAAGGTAGTTCTCCTCATTTGTGATTTTAGCAGAAGCAAGGACTGCTATGCTTTCTGGTCCGTATTTTTCCTTGATCTCTTTTATTCTCTCTACAAAAATCCTTATTGCCTCATCCCACCCTATCTCTTTAAACTGGTTTCCCTCTCTAAGGAGAGGAGATTTTAGCCTTTCTTCCGAATGGACAAAAGAAAAACCGAACCTTCCCTTAACACACAATGAGCCGTTGTTAGGTTTCTCATCGAGACCTCTTACTTTCACAATTTTTCCTTCCTTCACCCAGAGTTCTATTTGGCATCCAACTCCACAGTAAGGGCATGTTGTTTCCACCTTTTTTTCCACATCGATCGCTCGTACCCTTTCAAAGACCGGTTTTTCAACTATCGCGCCTACTGGACATGCCTGAACACACTCTCCGCAGGCGTCACATTCAGAGTCTTTCCAGGTTCCGAAACCTGCCACAAGATACGTTTCCATACCCCTTTTTGCAAATGAAAGGACCCCCTTTCCCTGAATCTCGTAGCAGGCCTTTATACATCTCTGACATTTAACGCACTTGGAACTGTCAAAGGAGAGGACATAGGAGGATTCGTCCCTTCTTAATTCCAGTTCATGCCAGAGAGGTCTGAATTTTCTGTTTTTCAATTCGAGGCCGAATCTATAGGCAAGATCCTGAAGCTCGCAGGAACCGTTTTTGTCACAGGCTATGCAATCGGCGTTGTGCTCTGAAAGAAGCATGTCGAGTATGTCACGTCTAAGCTCGAAGAGTTCCTCATCATTTGCAATGACCTTCATCCCGTCTGTGACAAAAGTCGCACACGCCGGAACAAGCCCTCTCATGTTTTCCACTTTTACAAGACAGAGTCTACAAACCCCTGTAGGAGAAATTTTTTCATAGTAGCAGAGGCTGGGAATGTATATCCCGTTTTTTTTCGCTACCCTCAGAAGGTTTTCATTTTTCTGAGCCTTTATTTTTTTCCCATCTATTGTAATTTCGACTTCCATTTTCCCTCCTATCTTACAACCCTTTTCCCCCTATCACAGTGGAGGCATCTTCTCGCCTCAAATATGGCATCTTCCAGGGATAGACCCTCGTTAACTTCAACAAAGGAGGTGATCCGTTCGGCTACTGCTTTAAGATTCGGTTTTTTCCTTCTCGTTTCTTTCAGGAACTCTTCCTCATTGTAAGTTGTCTTTACCTCCTGCCTCTCCCCAAAGGGGAGCTCACCGGAATACCCAAAGTACTTATCTATTGAGATTGCAGCCTTCCTTCCGTGACCGATGGCCTCTACGACGGTTGCAGGACCGAGAACCGCATCCCCTCCTGCAAAGACTCCAGGAATGGAAGTCATAAGCGTATCAGGGTCGACTTTAAAGGTCCCATCCTTTTCAATCTCCAGTTCCTCTGAAAAGATTTGGGAGTTAGGTTTCTGGCCGATGCATAAAATGGCGATGTCGAATGGCATTGAAAACTGGGATCCCTCGATCGGATAGGGATTTCTCCTGCCCATTCTGTCGAACCCTTTAAGTCCCATTTTGACAAACTCAACTTCAAGTCCTCCCCCATTAGTTCTAAAAGCAACGGGGTTTGTTAAGAATAGCATTTTTACACCCTCTTCTTCAGCTTCCTCGACTTCGACTTTCTGGGCAGGCATCTCGAGTCTTGTCCTTCTGTAAGATAAAAACACATCCTTTGCTTTAAGTCTTAACGCAACCCTTGCCGCATCCATGGCTGTAGAACCGCCACCCACAACAAGGACCCTTTTCCCTTGAAGATCGATCTTTTCTCCTTCGTTAATCCTTCTCAGAAATTCTATTCCGTCTAAAACGGAAGGTGATCTTTCTCCTTCCACATTCAGTCTTTGAGATAAAGATGCTCCAATTGAAACGTATACCGCATCGAAGCCCTGGGAGAGAAGCTCTCGAACACTACTTACCCTTTTTTTAAGCCTCACATCCACCCCAGCATCGACTATCCTACTTATCTCCAGGTCGAGGATCCTCTTAGGTAACCTGTAAGGAGGGATGCCGTATCTCATCATACCGCCGAGCTTTTCACTCTCTTCGAAAAGGGTCGGTCTGTAACCGAGACGGGTGAGATAAAAAGCGAGAGATAGACCTGACGGTCCACCACCTATGATTGCTACCCTTTCTTTCTTCTCTCTTTTTGGTGGGTCAAACCTTATATCCTTTTTTAGTGCGTAATCAGCAAATATCCTTTTAATTTCTCTTATAGAGATCGGATCGTCCATCTTTCCCCTTTCGCACTTGCCCTCACAGAATGCTGGACAAATCCTTGAACAACTCGCGGGAAAGGGGTTGTTCTCCATATGAGTTAAAAAGGCCTCTTCAAGTTTTCCCTCACACACATAAGCCACGTATCTACTCACATCAACTTCCGCCGGACAGGTGTTACTGCAAGGTGCAAAAAAAAGGGAAGCACAAACTGAGGCCTTACATCTTTTTCTCAATATGTGGTCCTCGTATTCGTCCCTGAAATAATCAAGGGTCGAAAGGATAGGATTTGGAGCTGTCTGTCCAAGACCGCATAGGGACGAATCTCTAACTTCTTTTGCGATCTTCTCGAGTCTAATTAGGTCATCCGGTTTGCCTTTGCCTTTTGTAATTCTGTCTAGGATATCGTAAAGATGTTTAAGCCCAACTCGACAGGGAGTGCACTGACCACAAGATTCGGACATTGTGAATTCCACAAAGTACTTCGCCATGTTCACCATGCAGTTATCCTCATCGAGAACTATCATTCCTCCAGAGCCCATAATGGCACCAGCCTCTTTCAGTGACTCGTAATCAACGGGTAAGTTGAGGAGTGAAGGAGGTATGCAGCCGCCTGATGGTCCTCCAGTCTGAACTGCTTTAAACTTTTTACCCTTCGGAGTTCCTCCTCCTATGTCAAAAACGATCTCGCCAAGTGTTATTCCCATAGGGACTTCAACGAGTCCGGTATTTTCAACCTTTCCAGAGAGGGCAAAAATCTTGGTTCCTTTGCTATTTTCTGTCCCAATTGAAGAAAACCAGGAGCTTCCATTGAGAATTATGTGTCGTACTGTCGCAAAAGTCTCTACATTGTTAATTACTGTTGGTTTTCCCCAAAGACCCCTTTCAACCGGAAAAGGAGGCCTTGGTCTTGGCATCCCCCTTTTTCCTTCAATAGAGGCGATTAAGGCAGTCTCCTCTCCACAGACAAAAGCTCCTGCCCCTATTCTTAGGTCCACGTCAAAATCGAAGTTTTTTTCAAGTATATTTCTACCAAGAAGTCCGTAATTTCTTGCTTGGCTTATGGCTATCTCAAGCCTTTTTATTGCGAGTGGATACTCCGCCCTTACGTATATATACCCCTTTTTTGCGCCAATTGCGTAAGCGGCAATAGCCATTCCTTCAAGTACGGCATGGGGATCACCCTCCAGCACTGCCCTGTCCATGAATGCACCGGGATCTCCTTCATCTGCGTTACATATTACGAATTTTTCATCCGCCTCTCTCTCCCTTGCAAGTTTCCACTTTAGACCTGTTGGAAATCCTGCTCCTCCTCTTCCCCTCAGTCCTGATTTTAAAATCTCCTCAATAACCTTCTCCGGTGTCATCTCTTCAAGGACTTTAAGGAGAGCAAAATAACCGTCTTTCTCTATGTAGGCCTCTATGTCCTCCGGATCTATCCTTCCAGAATTAGAAAGGACCACTTTTTTCTGTTTTTCGAAAAAAGAACTCTCATTACGCCATACCAATCTCTCAACTATCTTTCCTTCTTTGATGTGGGTTCCAATTATTTCGGGGATGTCTTCTTTTGTTAATCTGACGTAGTATATCTCCTCAGGCTTAACGTAAAGAAGTGGCCCCTCCTGACATGGCCCCATGCATCCAGTTTCTATTATTTTGACTCTGTCCATGAGATTATCTTTCTTTAGGCCATGAAGGAGGGCCTCCTTAATTTCAAGGCTTCTTGAAGATATACATGAAGCTCCAGAACACGTAAAAACCTCGTATTTTGCCTCTTTCGCTTTCCTTTGCCTTTCCTCTTTTATCCTAAAGAGATCATCCCTTTTCATTTTCCTTCTCCCTGATTTCCCTTAATATCTGCACAACCTTCTTCGGATTTAGCCTGCCGTAGACCTCTTCGTCAATCATTATGCAGGGAGCGAGTCCACAACCGCCAAAGCACCTGGCAGTTGAAAGGGTAAACAATCTATCACTGGTTGTTCCTCCTACCTTTACGTTTAGCTCCTGGGAAATGGAGGAAAGGACATCTTCAGCCCCCTTTACATGGCATGCAGTTCCAAGGCACACGTTTATCAGGTGTTTTCCCACAGGCTCCATCCGGAAGAAGTTGTAAAAAGTCACGACCCCGTAGACCTGAGAAAACTTTAGATTAAGCTCCTTTGCTATAAAGGATTGGACCTCAATAGGCAGATATCCAAATAAACTCTGAGCCTTGTAAAGGGTCTTTATAAGTATGCCCTTTTCCCCTTTCGACTCCTCTATAAACCTTTTGAGTTCGGTAAAATCGAAATCGTGGCTTTCCATGATAGCCTCTTATTTTCCGAGCTTTGCTTTGAATTTTTCGATAAGCTTCGGTATTACCTGGTAGAGGTCGCCAACGATTCCGAAAGTTGCGATCTTGAATATGGGTGCATCTGGGTCTTTATTTATCGCAACTATGCAATCTGAAGTTCTCATTCCGGCAAGATGCTGGATGGCCCCTGAGATTCCGCATGCGATGTACAGTTTTGGTTTGACAGTCTTTCCTGTCTGGCCAACCTGGTGCTCGTACGGGATCCATCCTGAGTCAACAGCAGCCCTTGAGGCACCTAAAGCAGCACCTATTAGATCTGCAAACTCCCTAAGAAGGTTAAACCCTTCTGGTTTGCCAAGACCCCTTCCGCCTGAGACTATTATATCTGCTTCCACGAGATTGACTGTAACAGCGGACTTAACGAAGTCGACGACTTTCATCATCGAATCAGAATCGGAAACTCCCACACTCTCACTTATAATTTCCCCCTTTTGACCATCCTTCTTTTCTGGCATCTCAAAAGCCTTCGGTCTCACTGTTATAAGTTTGGGGGTTGCCCTCTCGTTTACCACTGTTACGTTGAATCTTCCGCCGAATGCGGCCCTTACCATTTTTAAGACGTTATTTTCGTGATATACGGATATAGCGTCAGCGCAGATTCCAACGTTTAATTTCCCAGCGATCCCTGAGGAAAGATCAGTACCTTGCGTTGTAGATCTGAAGAGTATAATGTCTGGACCGTATTTTTCTATGAGCTGGCATGCGGCCTTTGTGTATACATCGCTCCTGAAGTTTTTAAAAACACCGCCTGTTAAAGCGTATACCTTCTCAGCACCGTATTCGATGGCCTCTTTAGCTATCTGGTCCACACTCTCTCCTATTACCAAAGCACAAACTTTCCCCCCTCTTTCCTGGGCAAGCTTTTTCCCAATGCCAAGAAGTTCGAAGGAGAGGGGCGAAGTTGAACCTTCTCTATGTTCTATATATACCCATACGTCTCCCATGTGTTCCTCCTTTATTTTATAATCTTCAGATCTAATAGCCTGGAGGCAAGCTGTTCCGCAACCTCATCAAGATCACCTTTTAGGATCTCGCCCTGAGCCTTAGGTGGCGGAACGGATATTTCCACAACTCTGGTAGAGGAGGCTGAAAGTCCAACCTTATCCTTATCTAAGCCCAGATCGTCACATGTCCACTTAGGTATCTCCATTTTTGCGGCCCTTCTAATACCCATCAGATTGGGAAGTCTTGGCTCATTTATGCCTTTTATTACGGAAACAACAGCCGGTAATTTGGCTTCAACAACTTCAAACCCACCTTCTATGGCCCTTTCCACAACTATCCTTTTCCCCTGAAAATCTATCTCTCTAATCTTTGAAACGTAGGTAAGAGGGGTGTATCCTAAAATGGCGGCTACTTCTCCAGGAACAACTCCAGTATTTCCATCTGTTGACTGCCTGCCCATAAAGACTATGTCCACATCTCCTATCTTCATTATTGCTTTCGCAAGGGCATATGCTGTTCCAAATGTATCAGATCCGGAAAGTTGGGGGTCCAGTATATGGTACACGCCATTTACACCTAAGGCCAAGGCGTTCCTTAGAACCTCCTGGGCTCTTTCAGGTCCCATTGAAATAGCGTATATCTCGCAGTCGTATTTTTCGCGGGTAAGCAACGCTTCCTCAACGGCAAATTCGTCGAACGGGTTGGTTATAGGATCCATGGAGTCTCTTTTTAGAACCCCTTTCTCCACATCCCACTTTATTTCCGCCTCCGTATCTGGCACCTGCTTTACGCAGACTACGACCTTCATTTTGCCCTCCTTTGCCACTTAATTAAAAATTTCACAATCTTTTATCCCAAAAAGGCAGCTTTGTCAACGAGAATTTGAGGGATCGCCTCTTATGGAAAGAACCGTCCCCAGGGGGATTTGAACCCCCGTTGCCGGCTTGAAAGACCGGTGTCCTGGGCCTGACTAGACGATGGGGACTTATGGGCCGTGGAGGACTCGAACCTCCGACTCTCTGCTTAAAAGGCAGATACTCTACCTGGCTGAGTTAACGGCCCTTGCGGTCCAAAAAGAATATGAAAATTTCTACCTAAAGTCAAGCAGAATGGCCAAAAGGGGCAGTAAGATAAAACCTTTGGGCGTCCAAAGTAAAAGGAGAACTTCTAGGTTTATCTTTTAGATCTTACCAGTTTGATCACAACCTCATTCTCCTTATCCGGACATGAGAGTTCTATCTCATCTCCGTGCCACCATGGTGCCGAACCACCGAACTGAAAGGTAAAGAGAGCTGGAAATATGTCGTGGTAAAAGAAACCACATAGCCCTGCCGGATTGTGACATGAGATCTCGAAACTCTCGCCCACATAATGGCCTGCAAGGCAATTGCCTTTGACTCTTACTATCTGCCCTGTGATTTTATATCCGATCTTTGGATCCTTTGCCATATTCCCTCCTCTTTCCAGAATAGTACGACCTTATTTGAGCATTTGTCAATCCTTTACTCGGAACTTAAAAGATGCTAAAAAAAGGTCTTATGAAAGTGTCGTGTGCGATCCTAGCTGGAGGATCTAGTACAAGAATGGGGCTTGATAAGGCGACAGTCATCTTCAATGGTAAGGCCTTGATAAGACACGTTTACGACATTGCAAAAGGAATCTTCGACGAGGTGATGGTAATTACAAAGGATGGGAGAAGTCCCGAAGGAATACCGGTAAAAATCTATAGAGACATTATGCCATTGGGAAGTCCAATGGTTGGTATTTTGACTTCCCTTATTAAGAGTTCAAAAGAGTATACCTTTGTTGTTGCATGCGATATGCCTTTCATAACGGAAGAAAGCCTAAGGTGCGTTATAGGAAATCTGAAAAATGAGGATATAGTAGTTCCACAGACAAAAAAGGGTTTTGAACCGCTTCACGCAATTTACGGAAAAAGGTGCATACCTTTTTTTCTGAAAATGCTCGATTTGGGATTTATGAAAATACAAACCGTTTTTCCATTCCTTGAGGTGAAGATTGTGGAAGACAATCCTTCCTTTTACAATAGGGGAACATCCGTATTTGCGAACATAAATACAAAGGAGGAGTTAGAAAAATTCTCCCAAACCCTCATGGAATGAGAGAGGAAGAAAAGTCCCTCAAAGTGAGGGAAATACTTCCCTTCGATCTATCGAGGCTAATTGAGATAGAGAGGGCCTCATTTCCAACCCCCTGGTCAAAGGAGGCGCTAAAAGTCCAGATCTTATCACCCTTTGCCTTTAACCTCCTTATAGAGGCGGATGGAGTTGTCGTTGGATACATAATGTGTCTTATCTCAAAAGATGAATGTCACGTTCTGAACCTTGCTATAGATCCCAAGTTCAGAAGACAAGGTTACGGATCGAAACTTTTCTCATCCGCCCTTTCCATACTGAGGGAAAAAGGGATAAGAGAGGTTTATCTTGAAGTTAGAGAGAGTAATCTAGCCGCTATCAAACTCTATCTTAAGTTCGGTTTTAAGGCTGTGGGAAGGAGAAAAAGATATTACGAGGATACAGGAGAGGACGCCATCGTTATGCATCTTTCACTTTAAAGTCGACCATGAGGGATATGGAGTCCATAATAGAGAAAAATGAAGAGATCATAGAAAACCATTACATTCTCAACGTAAGGGTCAAAGGAAGGATTCCAAAGATCACACCCGGCCAGTTTTTCATGGTAAGAATCGAGGATAGAGAGGTATTTCTCAGGAGACCATTCACAGTCTACGACCAAAGAGGGGACCTTCTTTCGATTATGTATAAGGTCCGGGGTCGTGGGACCATGGTTTTAAGCAGAATGAAAAAAGGGCAGAAACTGTCTATACTTGGTCCTCTTGGTAGGGGGTTCCACATAGGAAAAAGGGATTTTTATCTGGTTATAGCTGGTGGAATAGGTATCGCTGGTGTCCATCTTCTCATGAAAAGAATAGGTAAGAAGGCTAAACTCTTCTACGGAACCTCTTCTTCTTTAGGTGTCTCACTGGTTAAGGATCTTATGGATTACGAACCTGTAATTTCAACTATGGATGGAAGTTACGGTTACAGGGGAGATGTGGTATCCTCTCTGAGGGAGAAAATAGACGGTTTTTTAGGGAAGGATTTGGAGGTTTTTGCATGTGGGCCTAAAGAAATGTACAGAAGCCTCAAAGAACTCCTTTCCAAGTACGGTTTTGCGTGCCAGATTCTGTGGGAGGAAAGAATGGGGTGCGGAATGGGACTCTGTTTTGGATGCGTTGTTAAGACAAATGACGAATCGGATCCTGAAAAAAGGGTATGTTTTGAAGGTCCGGCATTCAGCTTATGGGAAATATCTCTGTAGAACTGTTCGGGAAAAAACTCAGAAATCCTGTGATGAACGCATCGGGTACGTTGGGTTACGGAAAGGAGATAGAGAGACTTTGGAAGATAAGTCTACTTGGTGCCTTTGTAACCAAAGGGCTCTCCGTTCGGCCTCACCACGGAAATCCCCAGCCAAGGATTTGGGATTTGGGATACGGAATGCTTAACTCCATCGGACTTCAAAACATAGGGATAAAGAGGTTCATGGAGGAGTATTCTCAATTTTTCAGGAGAAGAAGGACTCCAATTATTGTGAACATCTTCGGATTTACGGAAGAGGAGTACTTTGAGTGTGCAAGGGTAATCGGCCATACTTCAGTTGTCCTCGCCATAGAGGTAAATCTCTCATGTCCAAATGTGAAACAAGGTGGTATAAGTTTTGGAAAGGACCCTGAGGTTGTAAGAAGAATAATTCGTGGGATAAAATCTGAGACCGATATCCCGGTAATAGCCAAGCTATCACAAGAGGTGAAAGATATAGTTGAAGTCGCACAGGCTGCCTATGAAGGCGGGGTTGACGGCCTCACTCTGATCAACACAATACCTGGGGTTGTAAATGATGGAGGAAAATTTATAAGAGGTGGAATTTCTGGACCTTTTTTGAAATCTTTTGCCCTTAAGGCCGTCTACGAATGTGCAAAAAGACTCCCCATTCCGATAATAGGCGCAGGAGGGATAATGAACGCAAATGACGCTCTAGATTTCTTTCTCGCAGGAGCAAAGGCAGTCCAGATTGGAACTGCAACCTTTGTCGATCCGAATACGATCCCTAAAGTGATAAAGGAACTTAAAAGAAGGTACAAAGAGGGAAGATGGAAGAGAGATTTGTAGAAGAACTTGGAATACCACCACTTACCGCCAGAATTCTTTTCTCAAGAGGTATAAGGACTGTTGAGGATGCAAAGAGCTTTCTATATCCTGAGCTTAAAGACCTATCTGACCCATATCTCCTTCCCGACATGGAACAAGCGGTGCTACGGGTAGTGGAGGCAATCTCTAAGGGAGAAAAGATATGTGTTTATGGTGACTACGATGCGGATGGGGTCTCTTCCTGTGCAATAACGGCCAATTTTTTTAGATCCTTAAACAGACCTTTAGAGTTCTACATTCCCACAAGAGAGGAAGGTTACGGAATCAATCGGAAATCTTTGGAGAAACTGAAAGAAAAAGGGATAAGCTTACTTATAGCCTTAGATTTGGGGACTACCAATTTTGAAGAGATATCCTTTGCAAAAAGCCTAGGAATCGATACTATAGTCATAGATCATCATGAGGTGAAGAATGTCTATCCTCCCGCTTTCGCATTTGTCAATCCAAAAAGAGAAGATTCTCTTTTTCCCACAAGGGAACTTGCAGCATGCGGTGTTACTTTCTTCTTCCTTATAGCCCTACGCAGGGAACTTGCAAAAAGGAAGATTCTCGATTTTCACATAAATCTGAAAAAAGAGCTCGATCTTGTGACACTTGGCACGTTGGCTGATATGGTACCTCTCGTTGGGGATAATAGACTGCTCACAAAATTTGGTCTGGAGATGATGAAAAGGTGGCCAAGACAATGGTTAAAGTCCTTTTATCTCTCAAAGATACTTCCGGACGGCAGACTTGACAATTACTCACTCAACTTTGTAATCATTCCACGTATAAACGCACCTGGAAGAATACTCGATGCTAAAAGATCGCTCCATTTTTTGACAGAGGAAGATCCTTTGGCTTCCCTTTCCCTTCTTAGAGAACTGGACGAGGCAAATAGAAAAAGGCAGAAGATTGAGGAAAAGATTCTAGAAGAGATAGAGGCCCATCTATCAGAGGGGGCAATCTCGCAGAAAAAGGGACTCGTCCTTTTTAGTGAGAACTGGCATATTGGTGTCTTGGGGATAGTGGCTCAGAGAATCGTTGAATCTTACGGAAAGCCTGCGATAGTTCTTACTTCAGTAGACGGTGTAATAAAAGGTTCTGGAAGAGGAACTGAAAAATTGAACCTTTACGAGTGCCTTTGTGCTCTCTCACCTCTCCTTCTCAAATACGGTGGTCACAAATACGCATGCGGTCTTTCCCTTCAAAGGGAAAACCTTGAGCTTTTTTCTCAATCTTTCGATTCTTTGGTTGGCTCTTACACATCTGGGGAAGAGATCAAAAAATACGATACGGATGCGGATTTTGACGAGCTAAGCAGAGAAGTTTTGGATAGCTTTGAGCTTCTCGGTCCATTTGGACCGGGGAATCCGCCTCCGAGAATACTTCTCTTTCCTGAGAGAATCTATGAAAGTGGAGGAAGGCTAAAGATAATCGACAAAAGGAAAAGGGTATGGTATGGTTTTATCCAGAAAGGCAAAGGTCCAATTCCGGAGAGAGTCTTTGGAGTTATCGCCACACCTGTCCTTAAGGAAGAGATGGGAGAAGATTTTATAAATCTCTTAATCCAGGATTTTCTCCACTCTCTTTAGAAAGGAGTGATCTATGGATGTAAGGACTTTCCAAAAAATAAGCTACGGGTTATACATAGTCGCATCAAAGAAGGATGATTCGCTCAACGGACAGATCGCTAATACTGTCTTTCAGATTACCTCCGACCCCCCTATCTTTGCAGTATCCATAAACAAGAGGAACTTAACTCACGAGTTCATAGAATCAAGCAAGGTATTTTCTATCTCAGTCCTTTCTACAGATGCACCGCTAGAGTTTATAGGTCGTTTTGGATTCAGAAGTGGAAGGGAGCTAAACAAATTCGAAAATTTGGAATACAAAATAGGAAGAACTGGAGTGCCTGTCGTACTCGAATACGTAGTGGGGTATATGGAATGCACTCTTGAAAGGAAGGTAGATGTCTTAACCCACACGCTCTTTTTGGGAAGGGTGGCGGAGGCAGAAATAACTGGTGAGGGAGACCCAATGACGTACCAGTATTACCAAAAGATTAAAGGAGGTAAAACTCAGGATCGAGCTCCTACCTACATTAAAACCGTCTAATACCTCACAAGACCCGAAAGGAACGTGACCAGCTCAGGAAAGAGATTAATCAAGATGAGAGTGAAAACGTAAGATGGAAGGAAGAAGATAACCCCTTTAAAGACTGTGGAAAGCGGAATCTCTTTCGACATCCCTGAAACGACGTAGGCCGATATCCCCACAGGAGGTGTAACAGCACCCATAGTTGTTACAACTGTGAGCACAACCCCAAACCAGATTGGATCGTATCCGAGTTTCAGCGCAACGGGGAAGAATATGGGTACCGTTATAAGGAGAAAGGCAAGAGCGTCCATAACACATCCGCCAATAATGTAAATTACGAGCATCGACCAGAGAATGACCCATCCTGGATAGGGAAGGGAACCGACCCACTCTGCAGCCACATACGGTAACCTCGTTACAGCTATGAATCTTCCGAAGAGAGTTGCTCCAGCAACCAGAACGAAGATAAGACAAGAAACCCTTAATGTGTCAATTACCGCATCAAAAAAACCTTTAAGGGTCAACCTTCTTCTTAAAATGGATATTATTATTGCCACAACTGAGCCAGCAGCACCAGCCTCAGAAGGTGTAAATATGCCCGCATAGAGACTCACCATTATAATGGCGAAGAGGAGAACCATATCTAGAGCGTCTGGTAGGGACTTGATCTTCTCAAACATTGAAGTTTTTGGTCCTTTTGGGCCAAGTTCGGTCTTCATTGAGCACATCAAAAAGGATGTTATAGCCATAAATCCTGCAAGAATAAGGCCTGGCAGAAAACTTCCGAAAAATAGCTTTCCTATGGAAGATCCGGTGTATATTCCGTAGACAACGAGTACAACGCTTGGTGGAATTACTACCCCCAAAGTTGAACCAGCTGCAATAGAGCCAGAAATTATAAGGGGATCGTACCTGTACTTTTTCATTTCAGGGAGGGCCACAGCTGTCATGGTAGCAGCCGTAGCTGTATTTGAACCACATATTGCCGCAAAGCCCGCACATGCCATGATAGTTGTAATAGCCAATCCCCCCCTTATACTTCCGAACCACTTGTAGGCAGTTCTGTAAAGCCTCTCGTTCACCTGAGAGTAAAAACAGATCTGACCCATGAGTACGAACATTGGAATAACGGTAAGTCCGTAAGCTGAGAAAGTTTGCCAGATATCTGTTGCCACAGTGTTTAAAGCAGCCTTCCATGAGACGGCGTATCCTATGCCCAAAAACCCAGCTATTCCCATCAGAAAACCGACGGGAATTCTGAGAAGGAGCATTGCACAAAGCATAAGTATAGTCCATATGGCACCATCTATTGGGGTCATAACTTATTTCCTCTGGAAAGTGTTTATAAAATCAAAAATAAGTGTTAGCGCAAGAACGAAAAAGCCGAAAGATAAAAGGAAAACGAAAGGGTAGTATATTATTTTCAAAGTTTCTGAGAGTTCTCCAGCCTTGAGTAGCTTAAATCCCCACATGAACGTCTGCCATCCACAGATTAAGAAGAAAATAGTGCTCAAAAAATACGAGATTCTGTCCAAGATCCTTTTTGCCTTTTCACTGAATCTTTCGGTTATTATTGTGACTACTATGTGATCCTTTCTTATCTGACTGTAACCTAAGGCTAATCCGACTGAAGTGGCTCCAAAAAAACCTATGAGCTCATAAGAACCGTGTATTGGCTTGTAAACCATTCTCATAAGCATGTTTCCAGCGGCAATTGAGGTGAGAACTAGAATCGAAATCCCACTTAAAAAAGCACAGACCCTGTCCAAGCTCAAAACGAATTTCCCTAATGGACCCATCTGTCCTCCTCAGGAAGAAAGATCCGCGGAGGATAACCTCCGCGGTGCTCACTACTTGTATATCTTTTCGTATTTTTCCTTGAATTTGAAAACGTCCTCGATTATTTGCTTTCCTGGCAATCCTTGAGCAGTGACTCTCTTTATGTAGTCATCGATAATTGGTCTTGTAAGCCTCTTTATCTCCTCTAGATCTTCAGGTGGGAACTTGAAAACCTGATGATTGTACTTTTCTTTCGACCATTTTAAAGCTTCCAGAACGTGGTTATCCACATAAGTTGCTGTCCATTCTGCATGCTCCCTTTTTAGATCGTCCATAACCTTCTTCACATCTGAAGGGAGAGAATCCCACTTGTCCTTATTCATAACCACTGCAAAGCTCACAACAAATAGTTTAGCCTCAGTGGCATAAGGGAGGTAGGCTGCAAAATTGAAGTCTTTTAGAATTTCCATTGAGGAGACATTTCCCTTCACAACACCTTTCTGTATTGCTTCAGGGGCTTCAGACTGTGGCATTCCAACGGGAACTGCACCAAGTCTCTTCAGAATCTCCGTTGCCACACCTGAAGCACGAAGTTCCATTCCCTTTAAGTCTTTTAACGAACGGACAGGGGTCTTCGTCATAAAGTCGGCAGGCGGACAAGTAAATGCGGTCAAAACCTTCACCTGCTCAAATTCCTTCGGTTTATACTTCTCAAGGAGGTCAAGGAGAGCCATGCTTGCGGCTCTTGCACTTGTAAAGCCTATTGGAAGATCGATAGCTTCAGATACTGGGAATCTTCCAGGCTGGTAACCCATCGCAAGACAACCGATATCGGCTGTGCCAGCCACGACTCCGTCAAACATGTTCTTTGCGGAAAGGAGAGTTCCACCTGGAAATGTCTGGACTTTGACCTTATTGTTTGTTCTTTTTTCAACTTCCCTTGCCCATCTTTCCATCTGGACACATGGGAATGTGGTCGCAGGAGGGAAATTGGCATATTTGAGAGTGATCTGCTGAGCCAAACTAATCTTTGGAGCCCCTACCTGCATAAAAAGGAGAAAGCTTAGAACAAAAAAAGCGCATAAAAACCTTTTCATCGCAACCTCCCTTTTTTTGATTTGTCTATCCTTTGTCATCTCTCCCCCCTTCAGACTTTTGTATACAATTTTTTTAACGTTTACACTAGAGGTCGTACTTTTGTCAAGAAAATTTGATTTGCAGTCTTAAATTAATCTTTTCGTAAGGTTGATAAAAGTTCCTTTACTTTTCCGTATATTACATCCCTTACTTCCCTGAACTTTTCTTTTGGTTTTCCTTTCGGGTCCTCAATCTCCCATGTCTCGATTTTTTTTGCGTATACCGAGGGACAGTGGGTCTCACAGCCCATTGTTACAACAAGATCGAAAGGCAAATAGATCTTTATATCGTCTAGGCTTTTTGGTCTCTGAAACTTTATATCTAGACCTATCTCAGCCATAACTTCAACTGCGATTGGGTTTAATTCTTTTGCAGGGTCATCCCCCGCACTCATTACAGAGAAGAGGCCTTCAGCCTCACTTTGAAAAAGGGCCTCAGCCATCTGACTCCTACAGGAGTTTTCTCTGCAGACAAAACAGATTTTTTTCTTTGCTAATAGGGAATCGGAAAGATCTTTTGCCTTAGCCTCCAACCTAAAAACATCCTCTGGGAAAAGATCAATGTCTTCCGGTTTTTCCACATTTCTTAAACCATGGACACCTTCAAATATGGCTCCTAGCGCATCAAAGAAGTACTTTGCCGTAAGATGAATTCCGGTAAATAGATTGGAACCTTTTGTTGCCCCAGCGGAAATTACGAATCCTCTTCTAGACTTTTCCTTTGGATCTTTTAGTCCTAGTCTATAGCGCCTTGCCCATAAAGCCTGTGATCTGTCGATCATGGCCTTAAGCTGAGAGGGGAAGTTGTAAAAGAAGACAGGCGCTGAAAGAACAATGAGATCCGCTTCCTTTAGTAGATAGTAGATCTTTTCCATGTCGTCCGCGATTTTACAAAACCCTGTTTCTTCGCAGAACCTACAACCCTGACATGGGTAGATCCTAAAATCTGAGATACTTATGATCTCTCTTTTTAGAGACTCTTTTTCTAACTTTTCCATAAAAACGCGAAGGAGCCTTTCGGAGGTCCCATTCCTTCTCGGACTGCCCATTATTCCAAGTACCATTGACACCTGAGAACCTCAGAATCTTATGGTACTATCATGGCTTGATGTATTTTTCAGATTCCTTCTTCATACATCTCTCAAAAACGACGTTATACCCCTTCATGTTCAGCTCATTCTTCACATCCTCATTTAAGGTACCAGGTTGCATCCAGAAGGTCTTAAACCCTTTAAGATAGGCTTGAGAAAGGATCTGCGGAAGTTCAGAAGGAGGTCTGAAAACTAAAACCACGTCTATTTCTTCAGGGATCTCAAGAAGGGAGGAGTAAATTCTGGTTCCGAGTATCTCCTCCCCGGAGTATTTTGGATTAACACCGAAAATTTTAAATCCCTTTTCGATCAAAGCTTTTGGAACGTAATATGCTGGTTTTTCTGGATTCTTGCTTATCCCAAAGACAGCTATATTTTTGCTTTCTTTGAGAATCCTCTGAACTTCACTGTCCTTCTCAAGGATCGGCACGGCCATGGAATGATAACTGAATGAGAACGGATTGTCAAAAAAATTTTAACTTGAGAATCTAGCCCATGCTAGCTGAGGTTCTCGCCATTTGGGATTGACATTTTAAAAAAAATTTTGTTTAATAACAGGCCAGCTTTCTTCTGGTTTAAATTTAAGAAAAATCGAATAGGGAGGTACCAATGGTTTGTCAGACTGTGAAAAAAGGAGTGGAATGTGTCTTTATGAAAAAGACAGGATGTTCTTACAACGGAGGAACATGTCATCCAATAGTGGATAAGTGCGAAGGTTGCGCAAGAGTAAAGGAATTCGATTCGGGAAAGTACTGCCTTGCTTTTCCCTATCCGGCTCAGAAGTGGCTTTCAGGAATTTGCCCTATGGCAACTCACGTAAAGAAGGTCGTGAAACAGGAGGAGCAGAAGATAAATCCGCTTAAAGCGTCAAAGAGGAGCGCGAGGAAGTAATTGACAAAGGCCAAAGATAATGGTATACACCGGAAACGGAGGGCTAATTGAAGAAAAATAAATCGGCGATAAAAAGGGCAAGACAGGCGGAGAAGAGGAGAATAAGAAATTCTAGCTTAAAATCCATGATGAAGACTTACATAAAAAAGGCGCTTCAGGCCATTGAGGAGAAAAAGGATCCTTCAGTTATAGACGAATGTGTAAGGAAGGCAATTTCTGTGATAAATAAGGCTGCATCGAAGGGAGCGATTCATAAGAGAACTGCCTCGAGAAAAATCTCAAGATTCACAAAAAGGGTAAATAAGCTCCTGCAAAAGAGTGCGTGAGGCGAAAATCTCAATGCTCCATAAAAAGGAGCGAACAAAGGCGTCTCGCAATTTTCTCTGCCGCCCTTTTTATCGCTTCCCTTTTGTTGTAATCCTCGTAATTGGGATTGTCAGACCTGAAGGTCTCATTCTCCACAAGTGACCATTTTTTTATAAGTTGACCAGATGCCCTCTTGAGGAAAATGTCGACTTCCACCTCCACTTTTTTTTCAACTGCAAAACCCTTTTTATCCAAAGATTGAGGACGTACCTTAATTTTGCTTATGACGCCCTCAAGAGTTGCCTCGTAATTGGGTCTGTTTATTTCGAAGAGGCCAAGGGAAATAAGCTCTGAGACAATCGCGTCTGTCACGTACATGCTGATATGGGGCTCGAATGTGCTATTTTTGAAGGCGGAGACATATATAGACCTTATCTCTCCGCGGTTTATTCCCTTTTCCCGAACTATTTTGTAGCCACATGAGGAAAGAAAAAGGAGAATGAGAAAAAAAAGGGGCAATCTCTTCATTGGCATACTATGTTCACTAGCTTGTCTCGTAGCACTATTACTTTTTTTACTTCCTTCCCTTCAAGGTGTTTTTTGACCTTATCGAGAGAGAAAACGAGTCTTTTTATTTCCTCTTCATCTAAACCTCTTTTTGCAACAAGAGTGTCCCTTAGTTTTCCGTTTATTTGGACTGGGATAGTAACACTCTCCTCAACTATGTATTTTGGATCATATTCTGGCCAGCCGTCTAGAAGTTCCTCAAATCTCTCTCCAACTACATCCCATAACTCACAGCAAATGTGTGGAGTAAATGGGTAAAGTAGCTTAAGCATGATAAGACAACAACCTTTGAGCAATGGGGGATGGATATTTTCCAGTGTCTTTTCCTCCTGCAATCTGTAAAGGAAATTTAAAAATTCCATAATCGAGGCAATTGCCGTGTTCAGATGAAACCTCTCTATGTCATCTGTGACCTTCTTTATAGTCCTGTGCATCCTCTGAGTCAGTTCTCTGTCCCTTTCAGTTTCCTCATAAGCAAAGAGAATCTCCTTTGTGTTCTTTAGCTGATTTTCCCTTTCTGAGATGAACCTCCATAGCCTGTTTAGAAACCTGTAACACCCCTCCACACCCCTATCAGACCAGTCAAGGTCCTTCTCCGGAGGAGCTGCAAAGAGACAGTAAAGTCTAGTTGTGTCAGCTCCGTACCTCTCGATAAGGTAATCTGGGTCAACAATGTTACCCTTCGACTTACTCATCTTTGCTCCATCCTTGATAACCATTCCCTGGGTCAAGAGGTTTTTGAAGGGCTCTCTAACTTCTACAAAACCAAGCTCATTTAGAACCCTGTTGAAAAACCTGGAGTAAAGCAAGTGTAAAATGGCATGTTCTATCCCCCCTATGTACTGATCGACAGGCATCCAGTAGTTTACAAGGTCTTTGTCGAGGGCCCCATCTTTGTAATCTGGACACGTGAATCTTAAGAAGTACCAGGATGATTCAACGAAAGTGTCCATGGTATCTGTCTCTCTTTTTGCCAATTTGCCACATTTTGGACAACTTGTCTCGTAAAACTCTCTCTTTTCAGCAAGGGGAGATTTTCCAACAAGTTTTACTTCAAGGTCAAGAGGGAGGACTACAGGCAAGTCTTCGTAGGGAACCGGTACCACCCCGCAGTCTTCACAATGTACCATTGGGATGGGAGTCCCCCAGTACCTTTGCCTCGATATTCCCCAATCTCTCAATCTGTAATACGTTCTTCTCCTTCCAATCCCCTTCTTCTCAAGATACTCTATTATCTTCGGGATAGCTTTTCTGTTTTCCATTCCGTTAAATTCCATTGAATTTACAAGGTATCCGTCTCCCTCATATGCGGATTCCATTTCATTAGGATCCAGGACTCTATCATAGGGCATTATTGTCAAAACCAAGGGAAGACCGTATTTTTTTGCAAACTCGAAATCCCTCTGGTCGTGGGCTGGCACGGACATTATAGCACCCGTTCCATATTCCATAAGAACGAAATTTCCAATGAATATGGGAACCCTTTTGCCATTTACCGGGTTTATGGCGTATCTTCCAGTGAAAACACCTTCCTTTTCCAAAGCCCCCTCTCCCCTAAAACTTCTGTCCTGAGATCTAATTCTCTCTATAAATGCCCTTACTTCCTCTTCGTACTCCGTCCCTCTTGGTAGTATTTCCGAAAGTGGATGTTCAGGAGCTAAAACCATAAAAGTTACACCGAATAAGGTATCTGGCCTTGTTGTGAATATTTTCAATGGTGTTCCATCCTCCACGTAAAAATCGACTTCCACACCCTCGCTCTTTCCTATCCAGTTCTTCTGCATCTGTCTTACCTTCTCCGGCCAACCCTCAAGCTTGTCGCAAAAATCGTAAAGTTCATCGGCGTATTTTGTTATCGCAAAAAACCACTGGGTAAGTTCTTTCTGAGTTACAATCTCCCCACATCTCCAGCACCTTCCGTTTAGGACCTGTTCGTTCGCAAGTACGGTCGTGCATCTTTCACAGTAGTTAACAGGTGCCTTTTTTCTATAGACGAGACCTCTTTCGTACATTTTTAGAAAAAACCACTGTTCCCACTTATAGTAATCCACATCACAGGTCGCTATTTCTCTGTCCCAGTCGTAACTGAAACCTAGGCGCTTGAGCTGTTTTCTCATGTAATCTATGTTCTGGTAAGTCCACTGAGCGGGATGTATTCCGTGCTCCATCGCTGCATTTTCAGCTGGCATTCCGAAAGCGTCCCATCCCATTGGGTGAAGGACATTATACCCCTTCATCCACTTGTATCTGGCAAGTACATCTCCGATGGAATAATTTCTCACATGTCCCATATGAATCCTTCCCGAAGGGTATGGGAACATCTCTAGTATGTAGAACTTCTCCTTTGTGCTTTTTTCTGTAGCCTTGAAAAGCTTTTTTTCCTCCCAGATCTTCTGCCACTTCTCCTCTATTTTAGAGGGATCGTAACTCCTCATCTTACCTCCCTTTTTTCACCATGCTCTGCACTCTTAGTCTTAAGGAATTCAGTTTTATGAAGCCAGTTGCATCCTTCTGTTCGTAGAACCTCCCCCTCTCAAATGTGGCAAGATCTTTCATGTAAAGGGAACTATCAGATTTTCTTCCAACCACGTAGCATCCACCTTTATAGAGCTTGAGCCTTACAGTACCTGTCACTCCCTTCTGTGATTTCTCAATGAACTCCTTCAAGCATTCCATCTCGGGGGAGAACCAGAACCCATAGTATATAAGTTCGGAGATCTTAGGTATGAGACTGTCCCTTATCCTCATTACCTCTCTGTCCATTGTTATCGATTCTATCGCACGGTGAGCCACGTGAAGTATGGTACAACCTGGCGTCTCATACACACCTCTCGATTTCATACCAACAAAACGGTTTTCGACAATATCGATCCTTCCAATCCCATTTTCCCCTCCTATCCTGTTTAGATGGTAGATAAGCTTTGCTGGAGACATCCTCTCACCATTTACAGCCACAGGAGATCCGTCCTCAAAGGATATCTCCAGGTAGGTAGGCTCATCAGGAGCCTCTTCAGGAGATTTTGTAAGTATAAACATGTTTTCTTCCGGTTCAACCCATGGGTCCTCAAGAATCCCTCCCTCATAACTTATGTGCATAAGGTTTCTGTCTATACTGTAAGGCTTCTCTTTCGTTGCGCTAATTGGAATTTTGTGCCTCTTTGCGTATTCTATAAGTTCTTCTCTGGAGGCAAATTCCCACTCCCTCCAAGGCGCAATAACCTTTATTTCAGGTTCAAATGCATAATACGTGAGTTCAAATCTTACCTGGTCATTACCCTTTCCAGTTGCTCCATGAGCCACCGCATCTGCCTTTTCCATTCGAGCGATCTCAATTTGCCTTTTTGCTATAAGCGGTCTTGCAATTGAAGTACCCATAAGGTATCCGCCTTCGTAAACTGCGGATGCCTTTATGGCGAAGAACACAAAATCCCTTGCGAATTCCTCTTTTAAATCTTCTATGTAAACCTTTGAAGCCCCAGTTTTGTACGCTTTCTCCTCTATTCCCACAAGCTCTTCCTCCTGCCCAATATCCGCAACGTATGCGATGACCTCACAACCGTACCTTTCCTTTAGCCAGTGAAGGATGACTGAAGTATCGAGGCCTCCTGAGTAGGCAAGAACAACTTTTTTTACCTTTTCCATTTCTTACCTCCAGACCCTTAAGCCTTTATCATAAGCCACTCAAGAAGAGATTTTTGAACGTGGAGTCTATTTTCGGCCTGGGTGAATATGACATCCTGAAATCTCTCAAAAACTTCATCAGTTATCTCTTCTCCTCTTTTGGCTGGAAGGCAGTGGAGAACGACAGTATCCTTTTTCGCCTTCTTAAGGAGTGAATCGTCCACCCTGTACGGTTCGAAAAGCCTTTTCTTTCTGGATGCATCCTTTTCCTGACCCATTGATACCCATACATCCGTGTATATAACATCTGCATCCATAACCGCTTTCTCCGGGTCTGTGGTGATCTGGAAAAGGCCCGTTTTTTTTGCTCTCTCTGTAAGGTCCACATCTGGGAAGAAACCTTGAGGACTTGCAATAGTTAGTCTGAAATGGAATAAAATGGAAGCCTCTATAAGAGAATTTGCCACATTATTTCCATCTCCAACGTATGCCACATGAAGATTCTCAATGTCTCCCTTTATTTCCTCTATTGTGAATATGTCTGAGAGGACCTGACATGGATGATACTTGTCGGATAGGCCATTTATGACAGGGACGAGCGACCATTCTGCAAGCTCATCAACTACTGTCTGGCTAAAGGTTCTTATCATTATGCCGTGGACGTATCTACTTAGTACTCTTGCCGTATCCTTTAGAAGCTCCCCTCGACTAAGCTGCATGTCCTGAGTATTCATCACAATCGCGTCACCCCCAAGTTCCTTCATCCCCACCTCAAAAGAGACTCTTGTTCTTGTTGAAGCCTTTTCAAAGATCATGGCGAGAATCTTGTTCTGCAGAGTTTTTACGCAAACTTCTCTTTTTCTCAACTCTTTCAACTCTTTTGCTCTCCTGAATATAGACCTCGCCTCATTTTCTTTGATATCGAGAAGCTTGGTAAAATGCCTGATCATTTAATTTCCCCTATCCTACTTTCGTATTTTCCAAAGACCCTTTCTGCGGTCTCGAAAAAAAGATCAACTTCCTCTTCTTTTACGATTAGGGGTGGTAGGATTCTGAGAACGTTTCCCCGTGTACAGTTTATCAGTATCCCTTCCTCAAAGAAGTCATGGACCATCTCTTCTCCGTCACCCTTTACCTCTATTCCCCACATAAGTCCCATTCCCCTTATATCTTTTACGACGCTGAATTTCTCCTTTAGCTTCATTAGACCCTGATAGATATATTCACCCATCTTCTGTGCTCTAGGCAAAAGTCCCTCATCGAAGATCGTATTTAATGTGGCAAGTATGGCACTCGATGCTAAAGGATTTCCACCAAAGGTTGAAGCATGGCTTCCCACATCGAAGGCCTCCATGTATTTATCCTTTCCCACAATTGCTCCGCATGGAAAGCCGTTTCCCAGTGCTTTTGCAAGGGTTATCACATCTGGTTCGATCCCGTAATTCTCATAGGCAAAAAGTTTTCCGGTTCTCCCAAGTCCAGTCTGAACCTCATCGATAATTAAAATAACGTCATTGGCTTCCGTTATCTCCCTCAAGAACTTCACATACTCGTAATCTGCCACATTTATGCCCCCTTCTCCCTGGATCAGTTCAACAAGAACGGCACACACACCGTCTTTAATTTTTGCCTCTATAGCCTCTTTCGAATTGAAAGGCACATGTATAAATCCGTCTAGCATTGGCTCAAAACCTTCTTTAAACTTCTTCTGGCCAGTGGCGGAAAGAGTAGCTATTGTCCTTCCATGAAAAGAGTTTTCCATCGTTAAAATATAAAATCTGCCCATTCCGTACTTTTTGTAAGAATATCTTCTCGCGAGCTTTATTGCCGCCTCATTCGCCTCTGCCCCACTGTTGCAAAAGAAGACCTTGTTACCGAAGGAGTTCTGAATTAATATCTCAGCAGCCTTCACCTGTGTCTCATTGTAAAAGAGGTTCGAGGCATGGGTAAGCTTCTCTAACTGAGCGATTATTCCGTTCACAACATTCCTATTTGTGTGCCCCAGATTGCAAACAGCAATCCCGCATATAAAATCGAGATACCTCCTACCATTGAGATCCCACAACCAGCAGCCTTCTCCTCTTGTGACAACTATGGGAAACCTTTTGTACGTGTTTGCAATAAGGTTTTTTGCCTTAAGGATCACCTCGTCCTGCATAATTTAATCTCCCTCTATTTGAGTTCCTATTCCAGAATCGGTGAATATCTCTAGAAGAAGGGCATGTCGAACACTACCATTTATTATGTGGACCTTTTTGGCCCCTTTTGTAAGGGCCTCTTTTGCGCAACTGAGCTTCGGAATCATGCCTCCCTTCACAACACCCTCTTCTATCATCTTTTCAATCTCCCTTGCATCTATAACAGAAAGAAGATTCCCGTGAGCGTCTATCACCCCATCCACATCTGTTAAAAGAATAAGTTTTTCTGCCTTAAGTGCACCTGCTATGGCTCCTGCAGCAGTATCGGCATTTATATTGTACGTCTTTCCATCTTGACCGTCTGCAAGGGGGGCTATAACTGGAATGTATCCCATGCGACTTATACTCTCAATGATCTCGGTATTTACAGAGACAACCTCACCAACAAGTCCAAGCTTCTCATTTGCGACCCTTTTGGCCACAAGTAGCCTTCCGTCCTTTCCGGAAAGGCCTATTGCTTTACCTCCCATTTCGTTTATGTATTTGACGATCTCCTTATTTATGCTTCCAGATAGAACCATCTCAACGATTTGGAGGGTTTTTTCGTCAGTTACCCTTAGGCCATCTATGAAGTGGCTTTCTATCTTAAGCTCTTTGAGTAGTCTCCCGATCTTTTTTCCGCCTCCGTGAACAACAACGGGATTTATACCAACATGTTTCAAGAGAACCACATCCCTTGCAAAGTCCTGTCTAAGATCTTCCTCCTCCATTGCCGAACCACCGTATTTTATGACGAACGTTTTCCCGTAGAAATTAACTATGTAAGGGAGAGCCTCAAGAAGTACGCTTATCTTTTCCTTCATGACTAAAGTATGTATCTGCTTAAGTCTTCTTTTTCTAGATATTCTGCCAGCTTTTCGCGCACGTAGTTTTTGGTTATCACAATCTTTTGTCCTGCCATCTCAGGAGCATAAAAAGAGATATCCTCCAAAAGCTTTTCCATTACCGTGTATAGTCTTCTTGCCCCTATATTTTCGGTCATCTCGTTGATTTTCTGAGCGATTTCCGCAATCTCGTATATTGCGTCCGTTTCAAAATTTAGCTCCACATTCTCAGTTCTCAGAAGTTCCTTGTACTGTTTAATTAGAGCATTCTCAGGCTCTGTTAGGATCCTAAAGAAATCCTCTTTTGTTAGGGGGTCAAGATTTACCCTAATAGGAAATCTTCCTTGAAGTTCGGGGATCAAATCTGAAGGCTTAGACATGTGGAAGGCGCCAGCTGCGATAAAGAGGATATGGTCAGTTCTTACCATTCCGTACTTTGTTGTGACAGTGGTCCCTTCGACGATTGGAAGTATATCCCTCTGGACCCCTTCTCTAGAAACATCGGGTCCGTAAGTTTTATCCCTGCTTGCTATCTTATCTATCTCATCGATAAATATGATCCCCGACTGTTCAACCCTCTCTATAGCCTCTTTTACAACCTTGTCCATATCTATCAGTTTTTTAGACTCTTCTTGAACTAGATACTCGAATGCCTCCTTCACCTTCATCTTTCTCTTTTTCGTTTTCTTCGGCAAAATATTGCTGAAAAGCTCCCTAAGCTGGGCATCTAGATCCTCAAGACCCTGGGCCGCAAATATTTCCACTACCGGAATTGTCTTTTCTGGCACCTCTAACTCTACAAATTTTTCGTCTAGCTGACCCTGTAACAACTTCTGTCTTAATTTTTCCCTTGAATCTGAACGGAGAACGTGATCTTCTGGATTTTCGGACCTTCTATGTGGAAGGAGAAGATCTATTATACGTTCCTCAGAAATCTGTCTTGCCTTCTCCATTACTTTTTCCTGTTCTTCCTTCCTGACCATATTTACCGCAAGTTCCGTTAAGTCCCTTATCATTGATTCCACATCTCTTCCAACGTACCCAACCTCCGTAAACTTTGTAGCTTCAACCTTTAAAAAAGGTGCATTTGCCAATTTTGCAAGCCTTCTTGCGATCTCAGTCTTTCCGACCCCAGTTGGACCTATCATAATTATATTTTTTGGAGCCACCTCATCCCTTAACTCCTTTGGGATCATCTGCCTTCTCCAGCGGTTCCTTAAGGCTATGGCAACTGCCCTTTTTGCCTTTTCCTGTCCAACTATGTATCTATTCAGCTCTTCCATGATCTCCCTTGGAGTGAGAACCTTCATTGGGTAAGCTCCTCAACAACTATATTCTCATTTGTGTATATGCATATTTGGGATGCTATCCTCATAGCCTCTACCGCTATTTCAGATGCGGAAAGATCAGTATGCCTAATAAGCGCGCGTGCTGCGGCAAGAGCATAGGGTCCGCCAGAACCTATTGCTGCAATACCATCATCAGGTTCAATCACATCTCCAGTTCCTGAAAGAATAAGGGTATGTTCAAGATCTGCAACAATCAGGAATGCCTCCAATCTCCTTAGAAGTCTGTCTGTCCTCCAGTCCTTTGCCAGCTCAACGGATGCCCTCATTATGTTGCCTCCAAACTCCTCAAGCTTTTTTTCGAAACGTTCGAGAAGTGTAAAAGCATCTGCAGTTGCACCAGCAAAACCGGCTAGGCATCTGTTTTTATAGAGTTTCCTTATCTTTCTCGCCTCATGTTTCATAACGTAATTGCTTAAAGTAACCTGTCCATCACCTGCCATTGCCACAGAACCTTTTCTTCTCACAGAGATAACAGTTGTACTCAATAGCCTACTTTCTTGGATGGGCTTTATCATAGACTTCCATGAGCTTCTCTATCGAGATGTGGGTGTATCTTTGAGTTGTTGACAGTTTTGAATGGCCTAGTAACTCTTGGACGAACCTTAAGTCTGCTCCTCCATCGAGCATATGCGTCGCAAAGGAGTGTCTTATTCCGTGAAGGGCAAGATCCTTATGGATACCTAGGCGGATCATTAGGGTTCTCATGATCGTGTGTAAGCCCCTGTATGAGAGACGCCTCCCGTATTTGTTTATAAAAAGAGGGTCCCTTTCCCCAAATTTGAATTTTTTACTCCTCTCTTCAAGATACGAAATAACCGCCTCTTTTGCCTTTTCTCCGAAAGGGACGACCCTTTCTTTTCCTCCTTTACCCTTTACCTTCACCCACATCCCTTCCAGGTGAATGTCTCCCACATTCATACTGAGAGCCTCCTCTGCTCTCAAACCAGTGGAGTACATTAGCTCGAAGATGGCCCTGTTTCTTTTGTCAAGCCAATTTTTATCCGGGATCGAATCAAGGAAGTGGAACATCTCGTCTACGGTAAAGAATTTTGGTAGTACCTTTTCTGCCCTGGGTCTCCTTATAAGAAAAGTTGGGTCTCTTTCTATGTAACCCTTCCTCTTCATGAATCTGTAAAAGGATTTCAAAGAGGAAATCTTTCGAGAAAGGGTTACCTTACTCAGCTTTTTGTAATTTTGAGCCACAAAGGCTCTTAAGGCATTGTGATCCTCGATCTCGTATTCTGCATCCCCCAAGAAGTCGATAAATTCCTCGATATCGGTCTTATAGGCTCTTAAAGTGTGGGGTGAGTAGTTTTTTTCGAACTTAAGGTAAGATAAAAAATCGTAAGCTACTTCCCTTAGCTTTTCACAGTCCATGGGAACTATTATTTTATAACTTTCTTGCCAAGAATCAAGAGAATAAGTTCCAGGAACCAGTTTTGATTTTCATTCCCTACGAGGTTTATAATAGCAGGGATGGAAAGCTACTCTGAAGCTTTTACAGGATCCTTTTTGAGCCTGAACAAAAAGAGGATGCGGGATTTTAAAATGTGGACATTCCTTCCTGGGATGCTTTTTGAAAGCGAGAGGAAGTGGTGGAATAAGAAAGGGAATAGGGAAGCCCCCCATGAGGGTGTCGATCTCTTGCTTTATAAGACCAAAAGAGGTCTCATCGAAAGAGTTGAAGTTGGTACATTAATTCCTGCACTGTTTTCCGGAGAGGTTGTGTCTATTGTTGAGGACTACCTTGGAAGTTCCATTTTTGTTTTTTCTCCTCCGAATTTTATCTGGGCATATGGGCACATAGAGATAAATGGCGAAGTAAAAAAAGGGAAAAAGTTAGAGAGGGGGGAACCTGTCGGTAAATTCGCGCCATCCAAAAAGGGTAACGTTCCTGCACACATGCACGTATCGTTGGCCGTCCTCCTTGGAAATTGTTCTTTTACTCTCAGCTGGTCTACAATCGTTAAGGAAAGGAGACTTAAACTCATCGATCCAATGCCCTACATTGCACTGGAATACGAGTTAATTGAAACCTTTGATTTTTAGGGGAGTAAAATGGAAGAGGTACATCTTAAAAAAGTAACGCTCAGAGAAAAGGTAAAGGAAGAGCTCGAACTTTACTACGGAGGGATTGGGGAGGGGGCAAGAGAGTACTTTGAGCTTCTATGGATGAGCTGGATGCAAAACGAGGATATCCTTGTATATGCAATAAAGAAGGGTGAAAAAGATACGGGCTTTTTAGTCTTTGACAGAAAGAGGAGTAACATTGAGGAGATATATGTAAAGGAAGGTGAAGATTTTACGAGAGTTGGCTTTTCTGCCATCGACAAGATGATCTCCCTTCATAGCCTTTTATCGGTAACAGTTTTAGAGGAGGACTCAAAAAAGAGAAAATGGCTTATAGATTATGGCTTTCGACCCTTCAGGAAGATGGAGGAAAAAGGAATAAAGAGGGAAAAGTTAGAGCTGAGCACGGCAGTTTATTTTGATAGGCTCAAAGAATTCAAACAGATAAAGCCTTACAGGAAGACTGAACTTGTGGCCATAGAAAAGGTTAAACCGAATCAGTCAGAGGAGGATATTTACGAGGCCCTAAAGAATCTTTTTGAGAAACTCGGGGGTTTGAAGAAATACATCAAAAAGGGACAGAAGGTGGTCCTGAAACCGAATTTGGTCTCTGACCACGGGATGGTTGATGGAAAGTATAAAGGGGGTGTTGTGACGGACATAAGGGTCGTTCAGGCTTTGATAAGACTACTTTTGCCTTATGCTTCAAAGATCTTAATCGCAGAAGGATCTTCTATAAATAGAAGCGCAACTACGAAGATGTTCAAGATCTACGGGTATGACAAACTTGAGGAAATCTACCCAGGGTTGGTTTCCCTTGTGGACCTCAACAGGGATGAAACTTATGAGATGCCCGTTCCCTATGGAAGGCGTATGAATTCAAGGAAGGTTCCCAAGACCATTCTCGATGCTGACGTGATAATAAGTCTTCCTGTGATGAAGCTACATTTCGCAGCAGTTGTTTCTCTGGGCATAAAGAACCTTCAGGGTATAATGCCACCCCTCGAAAAGTACATGACCCATTTCTTTGGGCTGTGGCAGAACCTGGTCAACATCCATTACCTTGTAAAGCCGAATTTAACGATCATTGACGGTATCGTTGGGCAGGAGGACTTTGGCCCCGTCTCCGGAAGTCCAAAGGTCATGAATCTTCTGATAGCTGGAGAAAACCCAGTAGCATTAGATGCGGTTTGCATGAGGATAATGGGTCTTGATCCCAAGGATTCTCCTTGCGTGCTTCTTGCCTATATTCAGGGATTGGGGCCTATCGAGCCGGAGAAAATCAAGGTAATTGGACCTTCAATTGAGGATCTAATCGATCCTTTCAAGATGCCACAAATCGATTTGTCAGGTGGTTCTCACATCAAGGTTCATGATGAAGGAGCCTGCCCCGGATGTAGAGGGTATCTCCACTTCGTTCTCCACAAGCTTAGAAGACCCGATCCCGCGATGAGCGAAAGGATGCTTATAGATAGACCTCTTGAAAGAAGGATAAACATCTATCTCGGGCCTTATGCGGGAAAAGAGATAGTCGAAGATGAGATAAACGTATTTCTGGGTACGTGCCAGCTTCACAATGCGGAAAGGGGTATACACCTTCCAGGGTGTCCTCCACATGCGGAAGTTATCATTAAGGGAATCTTTCAGTTCTTTCCAGATGTGCTTCCCCCCAAATACGCGGATGATACGGAGGAGGCAAAACTGGAAAGAATGCTAAAGGATGTCCTGAAAAGCTTATAGAAAAAAATCTCTTGACACCAGGCTTTGTTTATTATATAAAACATATTGTTCTCCATGGAGAACAAGTTCAAAAAGGTCCCGGCAGTCGAAAAAAGCTTCAAGATTATAGAACTACTGTGCAAAAACCCTGAGCCACTAGGTATCACCGAGATATCAAAGAAATTGGGATTAAACAAAAGCACAGTCTACAACATAGCCTACACACTTGCCGAACTACATGTGCTCGAATCTTTACCATCAGGACGCTTCACACTTGGAACGCTCTTTTACACCCTTGCAAATACATGCGGAAAAAAGTCGAACCTGATCCACCATGTTCATCCTTATTTAGAACTTATCAAGGAGAGAACCGGCCTTTCCGTCTTTTTAGGTGTCCGATCCGGTGCACATGCCGTAATCATAGATAAGGTTGACGCCGATTCTGGGATTAAATTGAGCTCGGAGATAGGGATGACAATGCCCCCACTTGCTGGGGCGGGAATAAAGGCGATGCTTTCCCAGTTAAGTGAGGAAAAGGTAGCAGAAATCCTGGAAAATGTTGAAATGAAAAGATTCACAGCGAAAACGATCATGGATAAGGAGAGGTTTAAGAGTGAGATCATGAAAGTGAAGGAAGAGGGGGTAGCCTACGATTTTGAAGAGTACATAGAGGGTATGGTGGGACTTTCAGTTCCGATAAATACTGGAAGTAAAAATGTTCAATCGGCTATCTGGGTTGTGGGACTTAAAAACCAACTCCCTAAAGAAAGGATAGATGAGGTCGCAAACTTCCTCCTTTCCCTCTCAAGGGAAATAACTCCTGTGAGTTCAAAGAGTTTTTAAAAGGAGTGAGAGAATGAGATACGCAGAAACCGGCTACTTTCTGGAGATTGACCTTTCCACGGGAAATATAGAAAAAATAGAGTCCGATCCGACCTGGCTTGAACTTTACATCGGAGGTCAGGGGACGGCAGATAGGATACTTTGGGAAAGGGTACCTCCAGAGGTTGAACCTTTCTCCGCAGAAAATCTGCTTATATTCAGTGCTGGCCTTTTGTGCGGAACCCCAATTCCAGGCGCCAATAGAACCATTGTCAACACGTTTTCACCGCAGACGAATCTTCATGCCCATTCCATGATGGGAAGTTATTTTGCCGCTGAGATGAAATTTGCAGGGTACGACAAGATAATATTTAAAGGTAAGGCAGACAAACTCGTCTACGTCGTAATTTACAACGATAAAGTTGAGATAAGAGATGCAAGCCATCTAAAAGGACTTGGTACGACCGATACACAGGAAGTCTTAAAAAAAGAGCTGGGAAAGGAGTTTCAGATTGCGGCCATAGGACCTGCAGGCGAAAACAGGGTTTTTTACGCATCAATTGACCACAGCCACTCAAGCGCGGCTCGAGGAGTGGGAGCTGTGATGGGAGACAAAAAAATTAAGGCAATAGCAATAAGAGGAACAAAAGATGTCTACGTCGCAAATCCGGAAAAGGTATTTGAGATTGCTAACAGACTGAGGAAGGAAATTGCAGAGAATCCTCATGTTGGTGATTGGATGGCTACTGACGAGGATGACAGCTTCCATCATGATAACTTTGCGTGGGGAAATGCGAGAGTTAGAAGAAAGGGGTACTGGACCCCAGAGATTCAGGAGAGATTCACAAGGCTAAAATACGAGCATCTTGACAGACAAACAGGATGTTTTAACTGCCCTAAAAGATGCCACAATGTTATTTCATGGCCAAATAGAAAGAGATTCTCGTATAAGTGCTTTGGAAAGGACACGTACCATATGGCTGCATTCCAGGAACTCGATTTTAGCTACGACATTCTGGGAGTTGCCCAGAATCTGGGACTCGATTCTTACACGACCCCTCAGGTGATAGCATTTGCCCTTGAGCTTTATGAGGCGGGAATACTTACGGACAATGATCTGCCAGGTATGCCAAATGATGTAAAGGGAAGGTTCTTCTATTTCCTGGACAAGATTGTAAAAAGGGAGGGTATAGGGGATGTGTTGGCTGAAGGGGTCTACTGGGCAGCAAGAAAAATTGGAAGAGGGGCAGAAGCCTATGATCACAACACAACGAAAAAGTTTGAGCAGGTTCCTATAAAGCTCGGTAAGCTAAACCCCCCTTACTTTCTTATGATAGCTACTGGTGAGAAGATGAACATCACCCAGATCGAAGGTTCCTTTCCTCAGGATCCTCTTCCCACAAGAGAACAAAGGGAAGAATTTGTAAAGGGATGGGTTGCTGCAAAGGACGAGAGATTTAAGAAGTGGTTTCTTGAATGGGAAAAAAGGGAGAGGGTCACCATAGAGATGGCCTGTGCTATAACAGAGTGGAATGAGGCAATGCATTATATAGACGATGCAACGGGTCTCTGCGGTTTCGTCTCATCTTTCAGGGGTCAGTTTGGTGGAAGAACGGTTTATCACATTCACAACATCCCTTACTTTTTGACCCTTGTTACCGGAGTTGAGTTCGATGAGGACAAGCTCTGGAAGGTGTACAAAAGAAACAGGAACCTAGTTCGAGCTCTCAATGTAAGGAGAGGAATGAGAAGAGAGGACGAAAAGCCACCTGATGACCATTGGGCTGTTAGAAATCCTGAATACGAGAAGATTCTCCTTGACTGCTATTACGAATATCAGGGATGGACTGTAGATGGAATCCCAACAGTTGAGACCTTAAAAAACCTCAATCTCGATTTTGTTGCAGAGGATTTCTTAAAAAGGGGGATCCTTAAGGGAAATGACGAGGTTCCTAAAGTTTACGAAAAATACAAGGATAAGTATCCATGGGGAATATAATGGGAAAGAGGATAAAAGAAATCAGATTTGACATGGACAAATGCAATGGATGCCGGTCATGTGAGATCGTATGCTCTCAGATCCACGCAAACCCAAAGTATGCCAGTGTGAATCCGGCCAAGGCGAGGATTCGAGTAATAATTGACGAATTTAAAGATACCTACATCGCTGTTAGAGCCGGACGGTACACAGACGCTGAATGTAACGCTAGAAACGCATACACAATTGAGGGAAAAGAGTTCGGGACCTGCGAACTCTGTCCCGCCTCCTGCCCTTCAAGGGATGCCTTTAAAGACCCTGAATCTGGCCTTCCTTTAAAATGTGACGGTTGTGAGGGAGAAGATACTGACGTACCGTTTTGCGTCAGAGAATGCCATTCTGGAGCTCTTACTTACGTAGAAAAAGAGGTGGAAGTGGAACCAAAAAAGAGTGACGAACTCCTGGATAGCGTTTCGGCGCTCCTTAAAAGATATGGGCTGGAGAAAGTAATCGAGTCGATAGCTAAACTGAGTCGGGACTAGTGAGTCCGGATGAACTTCCAGCCATGGACCTTAGGGAATTTGAAAGGTCTAATGAGTCTTTTTGACTCTCTAGTTCGCACTTTCCGCGCCATATCCTCCACTCAAATAGGTAAAGGTTGAAATGAGCTGCTCCCTCGTGCCTATGTAAGCTACCACATCCCCTTCCTTCAGTGTGAATTGGGGATCAGGATTGAGAATGTTCGTATTTTCGCGCCTTACAGCGATAATTGTGGCACCGGTTTTTGCTCTCAAGTTGATTGATTTTATGGATTTACCAATGAGCCAGGATTTTTCGTCAACAAGGTAACTGTCCATTTCAAGACCCTCAATCATTAGGCACTCAAAGCCGACTCTTGTTTTTGCTCTTTCCTCTCCGCGAAAAGGTCTGTATCCTTCGCCTCTTATCCTCTCTATGTAATGGAGGATTTTGTTCCGTGGTGTACCGTAAAAGTGGAGGACCCGGCCAAAGATCTCAAGGGAGGTTTCAAACTCCTCGGGAACTACCTCATCCGCTCCCAACTTGACAAGCTCATCGATTTCAGATACGAAGCGGGTTCTCACTATTATATGTATACGTGGGTTTTCACTTCTCGCAATTTGGACTATCCTTCTGGTTGCTGCTGGATCTGAGATTGCCACAACAATTACCTTCGCAGAAAAGATGCCCAGTTTGCGAAGTATTTCAGGGGCTGTTCCATCTCCGTAGTATATAGGTTCTCCTTTTCTTTTTTCCTTTCTTACCACATCAGGGTTGAGCTCAAGGATCAAATATGGTATATCCGCTTCTTTTAGAACGCGGGCCAGATTCCTTCCATTTACTCCAAAGCCGATTATTATGACATGGTTTGTTTTTTTAACTACAATGTCGCCATCCTTAATCCTTGCTGTCTTTTCAAAAAGTCTGAAAGGCTTTTTTCCGACTATCTCGTCTATTAATCTTGGCCCGTGCTGAATAAGTGCAGGAGCTAATATCATCGATACAACTGTGACAGTTATGAATCTCTGGTACTCCATTTCCTCTATAAGTCCTGCCACCTTACCAGCGTAGCAAAGTACGAAGGAGAACTCCCCTATCTGGGCAAGAAAAAGGGCTACCTTCATAGAGATGCGAAGTGATTTGAAGAAGGGGTAAATGGTAAAAAGAACGGAGATGGCTTTTATTAGGAGAACTGTTCCCACGAGAATGAACTCCTCAAAAAACCTTGATCTTAGCAAATGAAAATCTAGTAACATCCCTACAGAAATAAAGAAAAGACCAGTAAAGATTTCTTTGAAGGGCATTATATCCGCAAGTGCCTGTGAGGAATACTCAGATTCGGATATTAGAACTCCTGCCAGAAAGGCTCCAAGGGCAGGTGAAAGACCAAGTTTCCAAGCTACATACGCTGTTGCAAGGCAGAAAAAGACGGTGATCAGAATGAAAAGCTCCCTCATTCTCGTTTTTACAACTTGTTGAAAAATGTACGGAATAGCCGTTCTGGAGAATAGAAAAACAAGGGAAAGTATAAGGACGGACTTAAAAAAGACAAAAAAATAACCTGTTGTGGGTTGTCCGCTTTCTTCCGAAAAGAGCCCTGTGAGTAACACTAAGGGGACAACGGAAATGTCCTGAAAGAGCAGAATACCTAAACTTATCTTTCCATGCCTTGTATTCAATTCTCCCTTTTCACCGAGGAGCTTAACAACAATCGCTGTGCTGCTTAGGCTAACAACGAACCCATAGAAAATGGCCTTAATTAGACTTACTTCTAAAAAAAGGTGGCCCAGAGTTGCAGATAGAGCCGCAGTAACAATTAGCTGGAGAAAGCCAAAAAGAAAAACCTCCTTTTTTAACCCTGAGAGCCTTGTTAGTGAAAATTCTATTCCGATTGTGAACATAAGAAAAATGACGCCTATCTCGGCGATTACTTCCACGTTCTTTGGGTTTTCCACAAGACCCATTCCATAAGGACCGATTACGGTACCTGCTAGAAGGAAACCGACTACAGAAGGGAGCTTAAGTTTTCCAAGAAAGTAGATGATGAGTGCTGAGATTCCAAATACGACTATTATAGACTCTATAGCTTGAGGTGCCATCAATAGATGTTACCATCTGAGGCTCATTTTTGTAAACGTTAGGGAGGGGCTAAAGAGTCGAGGAAATTTGTTGACACGGCTTATTTTTTTAAGTTTTAATATAAGGCTTAAAAACGATCAAGGGAGGAGGGGAATGGATGCCAGCAGTCATTGTAAAAGAAGGAGAATCCTTAGAAAGCGCATTGAAGAGATTTAAAAAGCAATGTGAAAAGACAGGTATACTTTCCGAGATCAAAAAAAGGGAACATTATGAGAAACCGAGTGTGAGAAGGAAGAAAAAGGTTCTCGCTGCAAAGAAGAGGGCCTTGAAGAAGCTGAGGAAGATAATGGAAAAGGGCCTTTACTAAATGGACTTAAAAAAGGATGTAGAGGAAAAGCTGAAAGAGGCTATAAAAAACCGCGAAAAGGAAAAAATCTCAGTATACAGACTCCTTCTCACTTCAGTAAAAAACAGGGAAGTTGAAAAGAGAAGACCCCTTTCTGAGGAGGAGTTTTATAGCGTTGTTAGAAGTCTCATAAGGCAACACCAGGAATCGATAGAGAGCTTCAAAAAAGGGAACAGGTTGGATCTGGCCTTACTTGAGGAGAAGGAACTAAGAATCCTTGAAGCTCTTCTCCCTCCCCTTCTTTCGGAAAAGGAGCTCTTTGATGCTATAGAGGATGGCATAAGAGAGGTGGGCGCCAAGGACAGGAAAGATATGGGAAAAGTCATAAAATTTATAATGGAAAGATATCCAGGAAGAATCGACGGAAAAACTTTAAGTGAGATGGTGCTCAAGAGGCTATCTAAATGAAATTGGATAGCTTTTGAAGCACGGCATGGACGATAACACCTTAAACC
The DNA here is from genome assembly GCA_938084905.1 of uncultured bacterium. Taxonomy (GTDB): domain Bacteria; phylum Desulfobacterota; class Syntrophorhabdia; order Syntrophorhabdales; family JANXAF01; genus CALKEQ01. Next base: position 11,809 of record CALKEQ010000001.1, on the reverse strand, counting down.
ATCTCGATTTCTTTAGACTCCTCGATCTTATAAAGTCTTACATCTCAACACCTTATGCAGAAGAAGAGATTTTAAACTTAGGCCCCATTTATGAAATCGAAAGGATAAATGAGAGGCAAGAGATCCTTAATGAGGTTTATGAGGCAATAACGATCTATGGGAAACCTCCAATAGTTGGAACCCCTGATATAAGGGAGACCTTAAAAAAGCTCTCAGTGGAAAACTCAGTTTTAGATCCAAAGGAGTTTTTGCAGCTTTCCGATTTTCTTGAGGTTGTCCAGAACCTATCTCTCTTTTTAAAAAAGGTTCCTTCAAAGGGTCGGTTTTTAACTAGCATTGTGGAAAAGATCGATCCCCTTACTCACCTGGTTAAAAGGATAAGGAAGACTGTAAATAGGGAGGGCTTTGTTGAGGATGGGGCCTCTTATGATCTTCTCGAGATTAGGAGGGAATTGCACATAAAGAGACAGAGGGTAAAAAGGCACCTTGAAACTTTGATGGAGAGTGAAAGGTTCAGGAACTTCCTTCAGGACAATTACATAACAATAAGGAACGGAAGATACGTAATACCAATGAAGCCGAATTTCAACCAGGCAATAAACGGAATAGTACACGATTATTCCCACACATTGAAAACTTCCTTTGTGGAACCTATTGAGTGCGTACCTCTCAACAACGAAATAAACATGTTGGAAAAGAGGGAGAAGGAGGAAGTGGAGAGAATACTTAAGGAACTTACAGCTTACGTGAATGGACATCTCGGAATTTTCCATAAAAATCTGGAGGCTATAAGAGAACTCGATTTTTTCTGTGCCCTTTCCCTTTTTGCAAAGGAGTTCGAATGTGTGAGGCCCTACGTGACGGAAAAGGGAGACCTCTACATAGAAGGAGCTATTAACCCTCTTTTACGGATTTACAAGGGCGATGGGGTAGTACCCATAGATTTGATCCTTGAAGAGAGTAAAAGCTGTTTAATAATAAGTGGTCCGAATGCGGGCGGAAAAACTGTGGCTCTAAAAACTATGGGTCTCCTCCTGCTTATGGCCTATTCGGGTATGTTCATTCCTGCCAGAGGAAGGCCAAAGGTGCCTCTTTTCAGAAAGATCTACGCTTTAACAGGTGATGAACAGGACCTTTCAAGAGATTTGAGTAGTTTTACATCCCATATTTTGACCATAAAGGAGATATTTGAGGAATCTAAGGGTGGAGAGCTGATTCTTGTTGATGAGATTGGTGGAGGAACCGATCCCAGAGAAGCATCAGCTCTTTCTATGGGGATAATAGATGCCTTTGTTGAGAAGGGTTGCAAAATCGTTGTAACGACCCATCTCAGTCATCTTAAAGGTTACGGTTTTACCAAAGATTTTGCAAAGAATGCGGCATGTGCGTATGATACGGAACGAATGAGACCCCTTTACAGACTCATTTATGGAACTTTTGGGATGAGTAACGCTTTAGAGGTTGCGAAGAACGTGGGGCTCCCAGAGAGTATTATAGAAAAAAGCTTGAACTACCTTGAGAAACAGGAGCAGATGATAAGTAGTCTTGTGGAATCTCTAAAAAGGGAAAGGGATGAGGCGGAAAGACAAAGGGAAGAGCTAGAGAGATTAAAATCAGCGCTTAAAAAGAGGATGAGCGTTTTGGAGCAAAAAAAGGATGAGATACTGAAGAGATTTGAAGAGAGGCAGGAAAAAAGAATGGCAGAACTTGAGGAGAGAATAAAAGAGGTTGAGGAGGAGATTTCAAAAAGGGAGAAAGCTTCTCTAAAAAGAGCCAAGGAGATGGCTAAGAAATTAAGACAGAAGGACGAAAGAGGCATGGAGGTGGAAAAAGATGGGGAATCAGAACTGAAAGTGGGGGATTTGGTTAGGATAAAGACGCTCAATACGATAGGGTACATATCGGAAAAGGAGGATTCCTCAGGGGAGTACGAGGTTGTGATAGGTAACATAAGGACAAGGATTCCAAAGGGTAATCTGATAAAAGTAGACGAAGGAGAAAATCGAAAAAAGGGACATGTAGATGTACACCTTAAAGCTGAAAAGATGGAAGAATGGAAACTGAACGTAAGGGGTATGAATGTTGATGAGGCAATCGAGAGGCTTGACAGATTCATAGATAGGGCAGTCCTTGAGGGAGTGAACAGAGTACGAATCGTACATGGTATTGGAACGGGAAGATTGATGTTAAAAGTGAAGGAGTATCTTTTAAAGTCCGAATATGTTAACAATTTCAAGCTTGATGAGAAAAATCCTGGTGTTACTGTGGTTGAACTGAAATGAGGTACGAAGTTCAGACGCTTCTCGAAAAAGTCGACATAGTAGATTTTATCTCCAGATACGTAAAACTGAAAAAAACGGGTCGCAACTTCGTTGGGCTATGTCCATTTCACAAGGAAAAAACCCCTTCGTTCACAGTTAGTCCAGAAAAGCAACTCTTCTATTGTTTCGGATGCCACACAGGTGGAAATGTCATAAGTTTCGTGATGAAGTATGAAAATCTCGATTTTCAGGATGCTGTGGAGAATATAGCCAGAGAGTATGGGATTCCCCTAAAAGATTGGAACAAAAAAACATCTTCAGTTTACGATGCCTTAAGCGAGCTTGCCGATTTTTATCATAGGACCTTAAAAAAGAGCGAATTTGCTCTGATTTATCTTAAGCAAAGGGGGATAGAGTTAGACTTAATCGACGAGTTTATGCTCGGTTTTAGCGATGGTAATGTGAAAGAGTTTCTTTCCTCCACTCGTACTCCGAGGGATGTCTTCTTTTTAACGGGCATTCTTAAAATCTCAGGCTCGGAGGTTCAGGATATTTTTAAGGGAAGAGTTGTTATTCCCATACATGATGTGAATGGAAGGGTAATCGGTTTTGGGGGGAGGGCCATAGAAAAAGACAGGTTACCCAAGTACATAAATTCTCCTGAATCTCCTGTCTTTTCAAAGAGAAGTGTACTCTTTGGAATAGAGAAGGCAAAAAAACACATAATTGAAAAGAACCTCGCCATAATCGTGGAGGGATACTTTGACATGATCAGCCTTTACAAGCTTGGGGTAAAAAACGTTGTCGCCTCCCTTGGAACCTCCATAACAGAAGAGCAGATAAGAAGACTGAAAAATTACACTGAAAATATAACTCTCATGCTCGATTCTGATGAAGCTGGGATCAAAAGTGCACTTAAAGCGATCGATATTTTCTCTTTTGCCAATGTAAACGGAGAAATAGTCTTACTTCCAGAAAGTGAAGACCCTGACAGCTTTGCAAGAAAAGGAGGGTATGAGGCAATTTTGTCATTGATAGAGAAGAGGATGCCAATTCTGGACTACTATTTTGAATTTTTTAGGCAGAAGAAGGGGCTGGAGACAGTCCAGAAGAAGCTAGCCTTTATAAGAAGTGTAATGCCCTACGTAGAAAGGATAAGGGACAGTTTTCACAAAAACCTTTGCGTAAGAAGGATTTCTGAGCTTACAGGTATTCCGGAACACATCTTCTGGGATGAGATGAAGGAAAAGTCGCAAAAAATTGATATGGGTTCTGAAAAGGAGGAGAGGAGATCGTTGCAAGCTGTAGACAGGGTCCTTCTAGGAGTTGTGCTTAACGACCCTGAACTTGCGCAAGTCTCGGGACTTAAGGAGATCTTAGGTCATATAAAGGATGGTAAGGTAAAAGGGGTTATGGAACGGTTCCTTGAGATGGGAGCTGGTGTCGACGCTTTGCAACTGAATAGATTTTTGAGTGAGATAGAAGACGAGAATCTTAAGGAATCTCTCATATGTGCAATTTTTGAGACACAGACGCTGGACAGAGATGGAAGAAAAAAAATCATCGACGATTATTTAAGGCACGTAAGGCAAATAGTCATGAAGGAAAAATTGAAGGAACTAACTGAAAGACTGGCCATTGCTGAGAAGGAGAAGGACGAGATGAGAATTGCCGCAATTCTTAAGGAAAAAAAGGAGGTTTTGAAAACTCTACGATAAAGATAAGGGGGGTAAAATGGATGAAGAAATAAGAGTCTATTTTCCTTGTGATTCTGAAGAGAATGGAGACATTTACTCTCTGGTTACGGGAAAGGAGGGATCTGGCAACATATTTGAGGAGATGGAGGCATTCGATTTGGAAGATTCAGCCTGTTTCTCTCCTGAAGGTGAGGAACTGGAGGGTCTCCTCGATGATACCATCACTCAAGGATACGAGGATGATATCACTAACCCCGTGAGGAACTATATAAAGGAAATGAGTAGTTTGAAGCTCTTGACAAGGGAGGAGGAACTTAGGATAGCAAAGGAGATTGAAAAGACGAAAAAGGAGATAAACTCAATTATAGTCTCTTATCCTGGCACCGTAAGGGTACTCCTCAATTTACTGCCAAAGCTCAAAAAAAGCGGTTCTTTAATTAAGGAGATCACCTTCGATTTTGAGGAGGAGGATTCGGGAGGTGACGTGGATGATGAAACGGAAAGGGTTTTGAACCTTTTGGAGAGATTGAAAAGGGCAAACGATGAAATGGGCGAGGCAAAAACGACGTCGGAAAGGAAATACTATCTGGATGAAATAAGGAAGATCATAGGGGAGATAAACCTGGGTAAAAAAATAACGGAGACGATTACTGGAGAGATGAAGGAACTTGCTGGAAAAATGGAGGAGCTGGAAAGGAAAATAAAGGAGGCAGATGGGGAAGAGGTAAAATCTTTAAAAGAAGAGTTGAGGCGGATTGAAAAAGAAGCTGGAATTTCCTCAAAAAAACTGAAAAGGTACGTCTGCAAGTTAGTTGATGCGGAAAGAAGATACATAGAGGCAAAAAATACGCTTGTAAAGGCCAATCTTAGACTTGTTGTGAGTATTGCAAAAAGGTATTTGAACAGGGGACTTTCCTTCCTTGACCTGGTTCAAGAAGGGAACTTAGGCCTCATGAAGGCTGTGGAGGGCTTCGAGTATAAAAGAGGTTACAAGTTCAGCACATACGCCACTTGGTGGGTGAGGCAGGCGATAACGAGAGCTATAGCAGATCAGGCTAGAACGATAAGGATTCCAGTTCATATGATAGAGACGATAAACAAGATAATAAAAGTATCCCGTGAGCTCGTCCAGGAAAATGGGAGAGAACCAACCGCGGAGGAGATAGCGGTGCGTATTGGGCTTTCGCCTGAAAAGGTTAGGAAGGTGCTAAGGATAACGAAGGAGCCTATATCCCTTGAGACTCCTATGAACGACGAAGATGATACCCATTTGAGCGACTTCATAGAGGATAAGGGGACCCCTTCTCCCCAAGATTCTGTCATATTCAATGACTTAAAAGAGCAGTTGGACAAGGTCCTGGCCACTTTAAGTCCCAGGGAGGAAAAGGTCATAAGAATGAGGTTTGGAATAGGTGAGAAACAGGATTACACACTCGAGGAGGTTGGTCAGGTTTTCGAGGTTACGAGGGAAAGGATTCGGCAGATAGAGGCAAAGGCTCTAAAGAAATTGAAGCATCCCACAAGGGCGAAAAAGATCTACCCCTTTCTGGAGGCTTGAAAAGGAAGAACGGTTTTTCTTGACAATCCTGTCCCTTTAAAATTATTGTATACAAAACCTTGCATGTGAGGGTTGTGCCATGGACTTCAAACTAACGGAAGAGCAGGAATTTTTTAGAAAAACGATAAAAGAGACGGTTGATCGAATGATAGTTCCGAAAGCGAGAGAAATAGACGAGAAGGATGAATTTCCCTGGGATCTCTGGCGAGAGTTCGCAAAACTTGGATACCTGGGACTTAGATATCCAGTTGAAATAGGAGGAATGAATGCGGACAAAATAATGTGCATGATATTCTATGAGGAGATTACAAGGGGATCAGTTGGGTTTGCTCAAAGCGTCATAATGAACATTTTAATGGGAACTTATTTCATTTACAGATTTGGCAGTGAGTCGATAAAGGAGAGATGTCTTTACCCTGCAATGAGAGGGGAAAAAATAGCAACCATATGTTTCACGGAGGATCAGTCAGGGTCCGACCTTGCAGCCACAAGAACCAGGGTTACGAAAGATGGGAATGGTTGGAGGATAAATGGAACTAAGATGTGGATAACGAACGGACCAATATGCGATTTTTGCACAGTGCTTGCCACTGTGGACCCTTCTTTAGGACTTAAGGGTCTTAACTTCTTCCTTGTGGAGAAGGGAACTCCCGGTTTTTCAAGTGGTCAGATCTTGCACAAATTGGGATGCAGAGGTACAGTTACAGGGGAGCTCATATTCGATAACGTTTGGGTTCCAGATGAAAATTTTTTAGGAGAGGAGCTCGGCAAAGGCGTACAATACGTTGGAGAGATCCTAGATGAGGTTAGATTAATGACAGGAGCGATGGCACTTGGTCTGGCAAGGGCTGCTTATGAGGAGGGGTTGGAATTCGCAAGAAAGAGGGTCGCATTCGGGCAGCCAATTGGCAAGTTCCAGCTAATAAGGGAGAAGTTCGCTGAGATGGACGCTCTGATGAATGCTGCAAGACTCCTTGTTTATTACGGAGCTTGGCTTCTAGAAAACGGAAAGGATGCGAGGGTAATTGCAGCTGAGGCAAAGATGTTTGCAACAGAGGTTTGCCTTAAAGTTGTGGATGAGGTGACACGAATATACGGCGCAAATGCCTTTGCGTACGAGTACAATCCACAAAGGTACTTCAGAGATGCAAGATTCCTTCTTTACGGAGGCGGAACACACGAGGTACTGAAGGATTTCATAGGGAGGAGCATAATCGGAAAACTATAATAGGAGGAAAGATTTGAAAATCCTTACCTTTGTAAAACAGATTCTCGATTCGGAGGCAAAGATCAGCTTAAAAGAAGACAAAAGGTCTTTGAACTTCGAGGAAAGGTTCAGTCTAAACTTTTTCGACGAGTTTGCAATTGAAGAGGCAGTAAGAATAAAGGAGAAGATCTCGAATTGTGAAGTTGTGGCGATTAGCCTTGGATCGAAGAAGGCCCAGGAGGTACTAAGAACGGCAATAGCCATGGGAGCGGATAAAGCGGTCCTAATCGAGACTGAAAGATACGAGATACTGGACCCTTCCTACACCGCAAAGGTCCTTTCAGCTTTTGCACAGAGAGAGGGCTTCCATATGATAATTTGCGGAGAAAGGGCGATGGACGATGAGAATGGGGTTACGGGAGCGCTTGTGGGTGGCTATCTTAAGATCCCCTACGTTGGTTCTGTCGTACGGTTGGAAATTGAGGGAGAAGGAAAGGCAGTTGCGGAGTCGGAGATCAATGGTTCGTTTTGCCTCTACGAGGTTACTCTACCGGCTGTCTTTTCAGTGAGAAAGGGGATAAATGAGCCCAGAGTACCCAGTGTTACAGGTGTGATGAAAGCTATGAAGATGAAAATTCCAGTACTTGAGGTATCATCCCTTTCTCCCCCCACTTCGAAAACTCAGATTGAAAGCTATGATTTTCCGGAAAAAAGGCCACAGGTCAAGATAATAGAGGGAGCCACTCCAGAAGAGAAGGTTAAAAAACTTATAACCCTTCTAAGAGAGGAAGCGAAGGTCATCTAAGACGGGGTGGAACATGGGAGACATATTGGTCTTTGTGGAACATAAGGATGAATCGGTGAGGAAAGTATCATACGAGGTTTTAAGTGCTGGGAAAGAGTTGAAAAACTTTTACTCTTCAAGACTTTACGCTGCTGTTATAGGATGTGGAGTTGAGAGGATCTCCTCTGAGCTGAAAAAACATGCCGATTTTATCCTCACGGTAGATGAAGAGGAGCTTAGAGATTTTGTCTCAGAAAATTACGCTTACGTTCTTTCTCAACTTGTTCAGAAATACAAAATATCAGTTGTTCTCGGTTCACACACAGGTTACGGTAAACCAGTTCTTTGTACGCTTGCGGCTCTACTAGATTGGGCTATACTTGCCGATTTAACTGGATTTGAGATCTTAGGCGAGAAGATTCTTTTCAAGAAACCGTTTTTTGGAGGAAGGATCGTTTCCCATCTTAGTATAAGCGGAGATACAAACGCTGTTTTAACTTTTAGACCAAAGAGCTTAAAAACAGGGGAAGGTGATTTCTCTGGAGAGATCGTAAGGGAGAGGATTGAGATAAAAAAGGACGAGAGGATAAGGCTCTTAAAATCTGAAAGGAAAGAGGGAAAGAAGGTGGACATTCAGGAGGCAGACTTCATCATATGTGGGGGCAGGGGTATGAAGTCCCCTGAGAACTTTAGAATCCTCGAAGAGATAGCCGAGATAATGGGTGGAAGAGTAGGAGCTTCCAGATCCGTTGTTGACGCCAAATGGAGGGATTATGATGAACAGATCGGAAAGAGTGGAAAGACGGTTTCTCCAACGATCTACATAGGCTGCGGCGTCTCAGGTGCTATCCACCATACGATGGGGATAGACACATCGAAGACTATCGTGGCCATAAACATAGACCCAAATGCGCCCATATTCTCCATTGCAGATTACGGAATAGTGGACGATCTCTTCACAATCCTTCCTTTACTTAAGGAAGAACTTAAGAAAGCGAAGGAACAAACCTAATGGAAAAACTGGACGTCATTATAGTCGGTGGTGGCATAGCGGGACTTGCGTGTGCATACGGATTAAAAGACGAAGGGTTAAATGTGCTCGTTCTTGAAAGAGGAGAATTCTCAGGAAGCAAAAATGTAACAGGAGGAAGATTATACCTTAACCCTCTAAAACCGATTGTTAAGGACATGCTTCAAGGTGCACCTTTTGAAAGAAAGGTTGTAAGGGAAAGGTGGACTGTTCTAGGAGATGATAGCTCAATAACTTTTGATTTTACTTCAAGAAGGATAAGGGAGGAGGATCACAGTTTCACTGTGCTTAGAGCAAGATTTGACAGGTATCTATCCGAAAGAGTTGAGGAAAAGGGAGTGCTAGTAATTCCCAAATACAAGGTTGATGACGTGTTAAAGAATAACGGTAAGGTTATTGGGGTCTCAGTGGGAAAAGAGAACCTCTTCGCCAATGTGGTTGTGATTGCAGAAGGGGCTCTCGGCTTCCTAAGTAGAAAGCTTGGGATGAGAGGTAGCCTTTCCCCTCGTGAATACGCTTTGGGAATAAAGGAAATAGTGGAGCTTCCGGAGGAGGTTATAAATGAGAGGTTTAACGTTGAGAAAGACGAGGGGGTTGCACACCTGTTTATAGGTAGTGTGACAAAGGGACTTTTTGGTGGCGGATTTCTCTACACGAACAGGGATAGTATTTCACTTGGAGTTGTAGTCAAGATAAGCGCTATAATGAGTGCCTATCCTCATATCAGTTCGAACGAGCTTATGGAGAGGTTTAAGGCTTTCTATGAGATAAAAAGTATCATAAAGGACGGCTCTACAGTTGAATACTCTGCCCACATAATCCCCGAAGCAGGCTATAACGGAGTTGGAAAACTCTACGGAGATGGAGTTTTAATTGTGGGAGATGCAGCTGGTTTCTCCCTCAATATGGGTGTAACCGTTAGAGGTATGGATTTTGCGATTGCCAGTGGAATGCTTGCCGCAGAAACGATAAAAGAGGCATTCTCCAAAGGAGACTTTTCAGAGAAGGTACTTTCAGGGTATGAGGAGAGACTCAAGGAAAGCTTTGTTCTTAAGGAACTTGAATCTTTTAAGGAAATGCCAGAATTTCTGGACAACGAGGATATATTCGCCTATTACCCAGGAAAGTTGACAGAGCTTATAGGAAGACTCACATACTTCGGCGAAAGTCCGAAGGAGAGAATATGGAGAACCCTAAAGACCTGGGCAAAAGAAATTCTCAATAGAAAGACTATGAAACTGCTACTTAAGGCTAGGAAGATATGAATGTTGAGGAGAAACTAGCAAAGAACATAATTAAAAGTGGTAAGGTAAGCCACATAAAAATTAGAAATGAGATTTGCGCTGGATGCGAAAAGAGATACTGTATGAGTGTTTGTCCTGGTAACCTTTATAAGATTTCTGAAGAGACGAAAGAGGTTATTGTTGAGTACTCAGGATGTCTAGAATGCGGAACCTGTATGATTGCATGTGTAAGGGGGGCTATATGCTGGGAGTACCCTGGGGGAGAATTCGGAGTCCAATACAGGTACGGCTGATGCCAAACCAATCCGCCTCACCGATTTTGCAACCCTAAAAATTTCGTTGAAACAGAAAAGAATTGGTTTTAATTTTTATTTATGAAGGTTGGAGAGTCGTGCTTCGAATGTATAAAAGGACTGGCAAAAAGAACACTTGAGCTTATCGGTTTAAAATCAGAATTTAAAGAACTGGAAGAACTGATCAGAAAGAAGTGGGGAAGTGACCTTTCCCCTCCCTATGTGGCTAATGCGGTTCTAAAAGAGATCAGGGAAAGGTTTAAAGTGGAAGATCCCTTTAGGTCCGTTAAGGACCTGGAGTTAAAAAGGGCGAAAAAAGCCTTTGAAATGCTAAAAGACCGTTTTCCACCTGATCTATCCGGAGCTTTGAAGCTCTCAGCGATAGGCAATTCGTCAGATTTTTTCATGAACGGAAACTTTACTTACAGTGACATGTCCTTCTTTGGGAACTTAGAAGAGATAGAAGAAGGTATCTTGAACTCAGTAAACGTTCTCATAATAGGCGATAACGTTGCCGATTTTGTCTTTGATTTGAAACTTATCGAGTACCTTAAGAGTCTAGGGAAGGAGGTATTTTACACGGTAAAAGGAGAACCTGTCCAGAACGACCTTTCAATAAAGGATGTGGAAAGGTATGGACTTTATGCATTTTTCACTAACTTCATCTCAACTGGAACGGCAGAGGTTGGCCTTACGAGAAAGGATCTGAAAGGGATACTGAAGCAGCTTTGGGAGGGAGAAACATTTGTAATAGCGAAAGGAATGGGAAATTACGAGACGATCACGGAATTCGGAGGAAGACCAGTAACTTACGTGATGAAGGTCAAGTGTAAGGAAGTTGGAGCCTCTACAGGATATCCTGTAGGATCTTACCTTGCCCTATATATGGAAGGTTAGTTATGCCTACAAAAAAAGATTATTACGAGATTCTTGGCGTTCCGAGAGATGCAAGCGAGGAGGAGATTAAAAAAGCCTATAGAAGGCTAGCACTTAAGTACCACCCTGACCGTAACCCGGGTGATAAAGAGGCTGAGGAGAAGTTTAAGGAGATAAATGAGGCCTATGCTGTGCTGAGCGACAAGGAAAAGAGGCGTCACTACGACACATACGGGATGAGCGACTTCCACAAATACTACACTGAAGAGGACATATTTAGGGGTTTCAACATTGGAGATTTGTTCAGAGATCTTGGCTTTGGAGGCAGTGACATATTTAGCATAATATTTGGAAGAGAGGGAAGAACCCAAGGTAAAAGGAGATTTTTTGACTTTTCCTTCGGTGACTTCATAACAAGGGAGCAGAAGCGCGAAGGGGAGCTCGACATATACTACGAGCTGGAGATTCCCTTTATGGATGCAGTCAAAGGTGCGGAGAAGAGAATCTCATTTGTGAGAAATGGAAGAGAGGAAGAGGTCACTGTTAAGATTCCAGTAGGCGTCACAACAGGAACGAAGCTTCGCTTACAGGGAAAGGGGAATAGGAACCCTTACACTGGTGAAGTGGGAGATCTTTATCTCACCATAAAGGTGGGTGAACATCCGGTTTTTAGAAGGGAGGGTTACGATATTTACGTTTCAAAAAATATCAAACTGACCGATGCGATTCTAGGGGCGACAGTTGAGGTCCCAAGTATATATGGACCAAAAAAGGTAAAGATTCCTCCTGGCGTAAAAAGCCATTCTAAGATGAGGCTTAAGGGGCTCGGGATTTCCGATCCAAAAAGGAATATAAATGG